>NZ_CP172713.1:0-1588389 GCF_057073705.1 Labrys sp. E2SS-1L
GGGGAGTTTCACTCCGGTATCAACACATACGGATCTCGACAGATCGAAAGGATTTTCGCTCGACAATCTGGATGAGCAGACGAGGAGACTCAAGTCGTGTTTTGATTGTCGCAGCACGACATTCCATGATAGCCGAAACGCAGGGCTGCCCCCCGCGCTCGGCGAGAACTCCTGGCCTGGCTCGACCATCCTATCAATAGCAGGAAAGCCCGCAGGCACCTCGTCCCGGATCTGGATTGGCATCAGAGAGATCGGGCCATGGATCCGAGATCGGCCGTTGGACCACGGATCCAGTATCTTTGCCGCCAAAAGGCGAGGGCAACGAGCTCTTGTGAAGGCGAAAGGCACTCTAGCGGGCTATACGCCAGAAACATGCTGGCGAGCGCGAGAAGTCTCACGGTCGCTGCCCGGCATGACGACATTTGGCTCCAGGGCCTGGCCAAGGCGGATCAGGTCACGCAGCGCCGAGCGGATCTGCGGCTGAGGGAACTCGGTGTCGTCCTCCCAGATCGTGCCCTCGTGGAAGATCATGTCGAGCTTGCCCGCGATGCCAGCAAGCGAGGTGGCCGGCGTGGCGGTCAAAGCCTCGACGAGCTCTTGTTCGCGCTCGCCGGCTTCCACCTCCGCCTGCTTGGTGGCCGAGTAGCCGATCTGCTCATCGACCACGTCCCAGCGCGCCTGATGCTCGGCCAACTCCGCCTTGGCCTTAGTACTCAGGTCAGCCATCTCAGGGGCTGAGCCACAAACGGCCTCGATGTCTTCCGGCGAGAAGAATTCCAGTGCTTCGCTGCTCGCCGGCAGGCGAAGTGTGGTCCGGGGGAAGCCGATTTCTCGGACCAGCTTCGTCTCGAGCCGCTGCTGCTTGTGGCAGAGCGCTTCGGTCCTGAGCGCTTCGGTTTTCCACGCCTGCCACGCCAGCAGTGCAGGATCCGGGCTGCCGTGACCAGTTTGCGGTTCGGCTGCCTGCGCCTTGGCCTGAAATGGCCAAGTCAGCGTGGTCAACGCCGTGCCCACCAGCAGGCGTCGGCGGGTGACGAAAGACAAAGTCATGCTATGGTCGGAATCAGCCATGATCCGAGCTCCTTGCAGCTTGGTTGTGGTCAGGCTGTGCGGGGTGTCCTACCACCCTTCACAGCCGCTTCGGCAACATAGAGAACGAGTAGCTACCACCTGGAAGCTATCGCGCTGGTAACAAATGTCAATTCTTTTGGCATCATATAATGCTAATGGGCTCATTTAATGACGCTTTCAAGTGAGCAGGTACGAGCGGCTCGGGCACTGTTAAACTGGAACCAGAAGGCTCTTGCTGAAGCGTCAAAAGTTTCCATTGCGACGATTAAGAGACTGGAACCTCAGTCTGGCCCTCTAAAAGCGAACGCGGTGACGGTTGAAGCACTGCGTCAAGCGCTGGAGCGGGCCGGCATAGATTTCATTCCTGAGATTGATGGCGGAGAAGGTGTTCGCCTCAGAAGGCCACGATCCGCTGATTGAATGACATGAGACGCAGACGGGCACTCGGATCGCGATTTGAAGCCCGTGCGCCAAGTATCCTTGAATGTTTCAACTTCCAATACGTCGGGCGAAAATGGAAAAGCAATGCTCTGCGGGATAAGGGCGCTGCTCGTGGGCTATTTCCAGGTGATTGAACCCTAAGCTCTTCAAAATATCGAGAATGGATGAACGGGACATCCATCGTGGCTCGTTGTAGATTCCGCCGCAAAAGTCGGGGTTCAGGTAGACGTTAGCGTAGTCACGCCGATAGAGCGTGACGGATGTCCCATTGAAGTCGCGAATTTCTCGCATGGGATCGAAGCGATTGGACGCCTTTTTCTCGGGCGGAAGAGCACTTTCGTCGATATAGGAGGTCCAGACATAAAGAGCATCTGTCCGCGCCGCCGCAGCTTCCAGAAAACGGATAGGATCGCGCATGTGGTAGAGCACAGCGCAGGCGACGATCAGATCGTAACGCTTTTCGACAGTCTCGAGATACTGAACACCGTCACCAAGCAGGAAGCGGGCTCGGGATAGATTCGTGATCTCCTTTGTGACAAGGCATTTCAGAAATGCCCGCTTGCTGGCTTCCACGGCGGTAATGGTGGCGCCGTTCTGGTGAAGCAGGTATGTGTGGCCGCCCTCCATGGGGCCAATCTCGAGAACATCGGCACCGGCAACGCCTCCAAAGCGCTCGATGGCCCAAAGAATGCGATCATCCAAAAAAGGGACGCGGTTGCCAGCGACGACGTCATATTCCGGAGGAAATTGGCTATTCCAACCCGGAATGGCGTCGATGCAATTCTGGATACTTGGAGGCCGTGATTCATAATCCTCGAATGCGTTAGTCGGCAGAATCCCCGACTGATCCGCTGGGCCGCTATGCCTGGGTGAATGCGCCCCCACTGCGCGCCGCATCAATTTACGAAGCCTGATCATGAACCGCTAAATCTCGCGCATTGACGGCGTTCTTGACCTTTGTGCAAATACTAACCCAATCGTCAAATGCGATATCCCAAGTGAGGGCCTGCGTAATGCCAGAACGCCTCAGATAACCGACGAACAAAGCCTGTTCGATTTGGAGAACATCACCCGGATCTGTCCCCGCCCAACCGTCCATCTTTGATGAGAGTGGCCTTACGTTTAGAAGAGTAACAGGTCCGATCGCCCTCAATGCCCGATACAAAATCCGGAGTTCTTCTTCAGTGATGTCGGCGGAATTAAACACGGCGATCTTTCGTCCCTCAGAAAGATCCGACAGAAGCTTATCTCTTAGAAATTTCACGCGCTGACACAACTTCGTGTACAAAGTTTCTGGTGCCTGCTGCCCTTGAAAAACGAAGGTATGCATGCCCAGACCCCAGCGCCGATCCTGTACGAAGAACTCGCCGTTTGGTTGAGTTATCAGCTCTGTGGTCTCGGGCGCTCCCATATCAGCAAATCGATGCGCCAGTGCCGAAATGAGGCTGCCGTAACTGACTGCGTTGAAACGCAACAGGCCGAGGGGTTCTGCACCAAAGCGGCGCTGGACGAGGCCGAACTCACAGTCGCGCCCAATGCTCTCAAAGCTCATGAGCAAGTCCCGGCGGTGCTCATCCTCGATGACCACGATCTCCACGGGTCCTGTGACTGGGCTGGCTTCATCTTGCAAGTTTGAATCTTGATCGATCTCAAGCCGTGCTAGTTCTCGTGCCTGATGTATGCGGCCATAGTGCTCCCAACCAACGGGATCATCCGGGCGGCGGCGTTGGAATTCGCGCCACAATTCCAAGGAGCGATCGTAATTTCGTCGCGCGCCCTCCAGTAATGCTTCCATGGCCAGGAACCCGTGGAAGTCGGGATGACGCGGGCGCAGATCCCGCAGAAGAGTATCGAGAGTGTCGAAATGGCCCAGCGTTATCAAGGCGAGGGCATAATGATGCAGCCACTCCAGGCTCGCACCGGGACGCTGGACAATGCGCTGCCAATACTCGAAAGCCTGTTGCCACTTGCCCCAGTGCTGGGCAACTTTCGCTGCTTCAGCAATGATCAACTCGTCGTCAGGGAAACGGACTAATCCGTTTTCTATCACATCGGTTGCACGGTCCAGGCGCCCCAACGCCCGCAGAGCACCCGAAGTGCCGCGGTAGCCGACTGCCTTGTCCGGCCAGGTGGCCAGGATCAATTCCCAAGTTGCTAGACCGCGGGCGAATTCTCCCTTGACGAGAGCAAAATGTGCCGATTCAACGTAGAAACGCCGCACCGCCGAATTGCGAAACAATGCGCTACGCGCAAGTCTTGGCGTGAGATAGGTCAATACTCTTTCCCGTGCGGAAAAGGGTAAACGCCGAAACACAGCGGTGGGGACAGCCAGCAACGCCTTGATCACGGTGTGCCTACCGCGTCTCAGCAAGCGGCCGACCTTTCCAGCTCTCATTGGAACCGCTGCGAGCGGTCCGTTGATCGACGATCTTTTCAAGTTTGCACCTACCCTATCGATCCTGGCATTACGGCCTTCAAAGCTTGCATATTGCGCATGCAAATTTTGGTAACGCTGGCTCTTCCCGCTTAGGCAATTTCCGTTCACTTGTGTATCGTGTTCAGCAGAGTAATTTAAGTTTTGAGAGTCGCAACGATATCCGAGGATTTGGCTGGTTTCGTATCGCTATCAAGCTTAGGAAAGTGTGTGGTTCGAGATGTAAAAGTTTCCAACTTCGTGAAACGTCGGTGTTGACTACCGTTTATTGTTTTTCTCTAAAAATGGCTTCCAACCGGATATCGACCGACTAGTTTATTTGAGAAGAGGCCGAGAACCTATGGGCCCGCTTCCAGATTTTCGGTTTGACGATCGCCCTTCACTTTTAGACCATGGGATAAGCGAATTCTTGAGAATTATTGTTAAATGACAATAAGTAAAATCCTTTATGCCATAAATTTAGATTCTGCGTGATATAATCATACATAGGCTTTGATAAGGCACAAAATACATCACAAGATATTTCTTGTCAGCAAGCACGGGACTGGATGGATTAGATTATGTCGGAAAGCCGAGTTTTTAACGAATTTGACCAACAACAGTTTGCGCGATTAACCGGCGATACGAACCCAATGCATATGGATTGCATCTTGGCGCGGCGTACACAGGCTGGTGAGCCTGTTGTTCATGGTATGAACGTGTTGCTTTGGGCGTTAGATAGCCTGGCAGAGCATATATCTCTGTCTAATATTTCTAGTATTAAAGCAAAATTTGAGAAATTCATTGCACTGGATAGAAATGTTGAATGCTCTGTTGTTAAATCTGATGAATTCGGAGCGGAAATTGATGTTCGATGCAGAAGTATTGGCGTTCTGTCCATTTTCCTAAAATTCGGCCCAATCCGCAGCGCGGCAGTACCTGTCTACAACTTGCTTTCCCCGCCTGTCGGTCTGGAAGATATCGGGGCTGCGTATCCGAAGTTGAGCGTGGCGATCGGTGTCTCTCGTGTTTCGGCGCTTGGCCAGATCTCCCGGCTTGTCGGCATGGTCAATCCGGGCCTCAACTCCATCCTGTCGATGGTGGAGGTCGACCTTATCGAGCAGTCGCCTGGTGACGGTGGTATAGGGTTCAATGTCGAACGCGCTGACGAACGGTTTTCGATTGTTGTTCTCAAAGTGGCCGGCAGCGGTATCGCAGGCAGGACCATCGCGTTCGAACGTAAACCCCCTGTTGTGGGCCCGTCGATGGAGGCGGCGGCGGCAGGCATATCCCCGACGGAGTTTGCTGGCTCCTCGGCCCTGATACTCGGAGGATCCAGGGGGCTGGGAGAAGTCGCCGCCAAGCTTGTCGCTGCCGGCGGAGGGCGTCCGATCATTACCTATGCTGTGGGAAGAGAGGATGCCGAACGCGTAGCGGGGGAGATCGGTTGCCAGTTTCGCCATTTCGACGCGACAAACCCCGCCTCATCTCAACTCAGCGACTTGCCCAGCCTCACGCACGTTTATTACTTCGCGAGCCCACAGATCTTTGTGCAGAAAGGTCCTGGCTTCGATGTCGAGCTGCATCGTCGTTTTTTGAGATTCTACGTCGATGCCTTCCATGAGGTCTATCGGGCGCTCGGTCCTGTTCCCGCTTATTTCTATCCATCGACCATAGCTGTCGAGACCAGGCCGCAGGGCATGGCGGAATATGTAATGGCAAAGACGGCAGGCGAGATCTTGTGCGCCGAACTGGCTAGCGAAGCAAAAATGAGAGTGGAACGGCTCCCGCGGATCCTCACTGATCAAACCGCCGTCGTGGCTCGCGTCCACAATGCCGATGCGCTTGAGACCATGACTCCCCTGATCCGGGCCTTTCAGGCTTCCTGATCAGGCAACTATTCCCGAGCAGGGCCAATGGCGTTGTGAAAACCAGTGCAGCAATCGCCCCGGCTGAAACGAATTCCACTATGCCGGATGCGCCGGCAAGCGACCGCGTTGTGCAGCGATACGCACCAGATCACTGAGCGTGCGCAAATTGTCGATTTCCGCCGAGGTCAGCTTGACAGTAAAGTAGGTTTCTGTCGCCAGGATGACCTCGACGTTTTTGAAAGAATCCCACTCTTTGACGTCTTTGGCAGACAGGCTTGGTGAGATCTCAATGTCATCGCGCATGAAGACGTCGGAGAAAATCTCCCTCATCGCGCTATAAACTTCGGCTTCAGAAATCACGACTTCAGCTCCGTAATCCGAATTTGGCTGGGATGAGGGATAAACGAGTCCAGTTTAAGCCCATAGGTATTTTCTTCGAGCGTTCGGAAACCCAGCTTCTTGTAATGATCGGCCACCATCGCATTCTTGTCTGTTGACCGATAGGTGCCGATGATATCGCAGGCTCCCATGCGACTGGCCACCTCGGCAACCACGTTCAACATTGCCTGCTCGACTCCGCGACCCAACACGCGACAACTCATCAACCAGCTATCGATGACGAATTGCCGGTTTTTCGACGTGCTCCCGATCACGACTGCGATAAGGCCATTGTCCCCAAAACGATCCGCAAGGCGGAATTGCAGGCAGGCATAGTTCGATTTAGCCATGAACGCGCGAATTTCCGTTTCCGTGTAACGGCGCGTTGTCAGATTGAATTGATTGGTTTTGTTGATGAGCTGAACCGTCCGGCCGAGGCTCGTTTCGTCCACTTCCGCCCATGTCAGCATCATATCCAAGTCGGCCAAATAACTTCGGAGGTCTGTTGCCGTCGAAGCGGCCTGAATCCGCGCTTGGGATCTCGCATAATAATCCGCTCGCGCCCAATCTTCATCGGTCATGGCGACGCCCTCGAAATAGCCGGCGTCGGCAAGGCAGGCGGGATAAGCGGCGGGATCCTCCGGCAATTCGGGAACACTGACCATCGGGAGCTCCCGGCGCACCAGGTCGCGCTCGAAGGGGTTGTCGTCGACGAAGACCAGGCTATCAAGCCCGATGGACAAGGTCTCGGCGATCGAGCGAAGATTGCTTGGCTTGTCCTGCCAATTGGCGACAAAACAAGCAAAGTCCCTCTCCTTCAGGAGCATCTCTGGATTGGCCGTAAAGGCCGCGCGCGCAATCGCCTCGTCGTTCTTGGAGCACACCGCCAGCATCACGCCTCGCTGGCGAAGATCGAGCAGATAGCTCTGGAAATCGAGAAAAGCCTCGCCCAACGTGCTGCCCTGACCGATGGCGATCCCGGACGGCCCCTCATCGCCGATCACGCCACCCCAAAGCGTATTGTCGAGGTCGATGACACAGCATTTTGCCGTGCGACCCTGACGGGCGGCAAGGAGGCGGGCCACATGGTCGCCGTAGCGAGGTGCCGCGGTAAGGGAGATTTCCTGCCTGGCTTTCAGCCAGAATGAACGATCGTGCCAGGCCGCTAATCCATCTCGCCCAGCCAGGTCATCGAGCCCCAGAAGATCGATGCCTGCCATATCCGCAAGCGGCCGAAGCCGGGAATTAATTTTCGAGATGAAGGCGCTTGGCGAGGCGGCAAAACGATGCTCATTGTTGCCGAAGCTGGAGGGTAGGGATGGCAGTATCGCCTGCTGGATCACACGGCAAGGACGCTTCTCCCTCACGGCATCCCACAAGCCATTGAGGTCCCTGCAGACCTTCTCCACCAGCCCCTCGCTCTCAGCTGAGGTACGGCAATCGCGGATGCCCTTACTGATCTCGACAGCATCGATGGAAAACAAGACGGCGGTAGGCTCGAAGCTTGTCAGCGCTGTTTGTGCCTGGAAAGCATCCTGCCGATATTGCCCATAGGGGCACTCATATATGTCGAGCCAGATTCCCCGGCGCAATGCGCCGACGCGGAGGCTGGGTAACAGATGGGTGGTCGTCGATGACGACAGGACGGCCATGCGCTCCGGTCTGGTTCGAATGAAATCCGGTGGGCTGTAACTGAATAATCGGACGACGATCTCGGACAGAGCATTGGTGAGCTGAAAATTCAGTCGATGGCCTGCCAGCCGGACCGCTTCCTCCCATGCTTCGACGTTCGCGCTGCCACTGGCCAAAGCTCGAAATCGCGGGCGCCAGTCCGAACCTGGTGAGGGGAACCAATGAAGACTGGCGTAGACGGAAATTTCTTCGCTCACTTGTATACTATTCCAAATAGAATAGATTATCGAGACTCTTGCGAGTACGAAATGTTGTCAATAGGATCGAGATCTTAAGTTTGTCAACGGTGCCTAAATAGCCGGAAAGGGCGCTGACTTTAGCGGATACGGATCTGCGCTGTCGATCGCGCGTCGGTTTGGAGATCAGGCACAACTCATAATCCTCAAGGTCGCGAAGGCCAAGCCCAGTAGAACGGATCCTACGCTAAGCATGCTTGGTGGGATCGGCGGTCAACCGAAATAAGTCCGTTATATTGTGCGTCTTGTCACGATAAAAAGAGAATTGTACCGGGAAGCGTTGTGTGCCGAAATGCGCGCGTTTTGAGATTTTCGTGCCTGAATATCTCTTGAGATGTCCAAAATGTAGAGAAGAGATCCACAATTCATTTGAGTTCGTATTCAAATTTCCTCTAAAATTGCCACCAGATATGGTAATTATCTACCTCCAACATTAAAATGGCTAGAAATACAAGAGAAATGGAGTTTTTCCACTTGCCAACATAAATAAAATTTGCGAATTACAAAATCGTAAGTATCAGTTGCCCCCGAGCCTATATCAGGATGCGCCTTCCAAGCCATCATCCAAGATAGGGTAACGCCTCTTTAGTAAGGATGAAGGTTTGAGTCGGTTGCAAATGTGCTTGTCGCCGGTCGGTGCCTCGTGAGGCGGCTCGATCGCATGTGGAATGCGTATAAGGCTTTGCAAGATTTTAAGATCTTTAGAAGCTCGCGGCTTCGGTAAGATTTCGCTGCATTAATAAAGCGTATGGTCCTGAAGAATGAGTTTGGCACTATTGGGATTATTGTAGAATTGATGTGCATGAGAGAGGCTATGCTTTCATTTGCCGTTCTCCGTCACAGATTGGCCTCAAACATGGCGAAGGCGCTGGGCATGTCGAGGCGTCAATCGGTTGTTCGGTCGCATGCAGGGTGAGCGCCTCTGCCCCAAGGAAGTGGACGATATCATGGAGATCACAGTTTGATCGAGTTAGGCGGTCGATCTGCCTGATTATCAAGACCTCGCCGGCGCGCAGAAAGTTGAGTGATGTTTCGTATTCAATGTGGCCGTTCCGGACGGCGTCGCTCTTTTTGCCTGCGCGGATGACCAGATAGAATGGGCAGTGTGGAGTCCCGTCTCTTGGATGGAAGCACCTTATTCGACGATGTTGACACGATCTAAGTGCGCCGTAAGGTAAGGAAAAATAAATGCAAGTGAACGGCTCTATAATACATTTTTTGGAAAAAATAAAACACGCAAATACATATAAGATATTAAGATCAATATTGTTTTGTGTGGTTTTTGCTGTTGGTCTTTATGCAATAATTATTATATCAGATATATCTATCTGGATAAAGGCGATAATTATTATTCTTGTTTTGCTAACTATTGTCGTCGATTGGGTAAATTGAGCCGGTCTTCCTTCTGTATTGGCTCTTTAGTGAATGTCAGTGATTGGGGGATGCTATGGATATAAAGGGAACTGCCTCACAGGTCGCTGGTGAGGTCGGCAAAGATTATAGTGCGCCAGCATTTGGAGCGTCATTGGGTGCCGCCATTGGGGGGGCATATAACCCACCCAGCACAGCTGCGAAATCAATTAGTGTGGGACTTAGTGCGACGTCCGTCGGGGCATTATATGGTCGAGGTGCTCAGTATGGTGCCGAAAGAAGCCCTCTTTCGCCAGTTGCTCCTCTTATTGGATTTAGCACGGGACTTGTGGCCGGGTTTGCGTATGCGGCGGAGAACGGAGCCGACCCGAGGAAGGCGTCTTTTGTCTTCGATTCGCTAGCTTATCCAGCTTTTGAAGGCCTTCCTCTTCCCACCGATCGAGCATACCTCAAGAATTATGGCGACGATGAGGAGGGAGGTCTCCCGCATTGCTTTCTTGCCGGCACTCCAATCCTCATGGCGGATGGAACAGAAAAGCCAATCGACGAAATCGTTATTGGTGACGAGGTCATGGCGTTCGATCCAAAGGCCGAGGGTGGCAAAGGACGGTTTCAGCCGAAAAAAGTTACCCGTCTCTTCCGTAATCTTACGGATACCATCATCGACCTGTATGGCTTGAGGATGACTCCGGGGCATGTTGTGCTGAGCGACAACGGAGATTGGCTGACTATTGCTGCCGTCCTTGAAGCTGACCGCGCCATCGTAAGGCAGGTTGACGGTCGGCCTGTGGAGGTCCGTGCGCGGACGGGCATACAAGCTCACTCGAACGCCAACGTTCACCTGAACAGCTTCCCTAACCTGATTGCATATTCGCAGGAAACACGCCACCTCTTTGAAGAAGGAGAGGAAATCTTTTATGGCTTCGAAGGTGACATCGCCCTGGTGCCATCGATTAAGCGTGGATGGCGTACCTACAATTTTGAGGTAGCCGACTTTCATACTTACATCGCCGGCGGCATCCGTGTTCATAATAAGTCTTCGATATTAGGTGATCTTGGTGACGGGGCGTCTATTGGGATTAGATCTATATTTGGCGGCCTACTTGGGGTAGGAATATCCGCGTTGCGTGGTGCGGCCGGCTTTTTCGCAAATCTTTCGATAGGTAATATTTCAGGAGCCTTAGAGAGTATAGCTTCCAATGCGTTGGGAGTGGTTGCATATGCGTTAGGGGGCGCAATTAGCGCTGGTTTAGGGATCGCAGGTGGTCTCGTCGGTGCACTTACTGCAGCTGCCAGAGGCATTCTAAGCGCCTTTGGTGTGGACACATCAGTGCCCCCACAGAGCTTAGCCGGAAGCGCTCCATCCAGCCATCCAACCGTCGGAGCCCCGGGCAGCAATCCGTTGAATACCCAGACGGATGCCGGCTTCCGTGATGCTGCAGGTTTTTATCATAACACCTATGATCAAGCGCTTGCAGCTAATCAGAGTGCCTTGTCTAATCCATGGCTTGACCCGCACCGAAACACTGGGCTGGACCGCTTTAATCCCGCTGGCTCCAATCCAGCAGCCACCGATGGCGGTGGCCTCGCGCGCGCGTTGGGGTTCTCCGGACCTAGTACTTCGTTTGGGGGGGGCACTACTAGCCATGGTAGTGGAGGCAACGCCTCGGGTGGTGGTGCCACTGCAGGCACGGGCCCTGCGGGCCCGGGGATGAATAGCAATGGCATGGGAGGGCGCGCCAGCGCCAGCAGCGGCGAGAACATGGGCAGCAAGCCTGTCGTTCTTGATCTCGACGGCGACGGCCTGAATGTGACGGCCCTGTCTTCTTCGACACAATTTGTAGACGATAAAGGCGATGGCTATCAGCATCGTACGGCCTGGGCTGGTAAGGGCGATGGCGTTCTGATCTTCGATGCTGATGGAGACGGCAAGATCAGCAATTCGAAGGAATATGCTTTTACCGAGTGGGACTCGACTGCCGATAGCGACCTTGAGGCACTGAAGAACGTCTTCGATACCAATCACAACGGCAAGCTCGACGCCGGCGATGCCAACTGGGCCAATTTTAAGGTGATGGTCGACGGTCAGATGGTAAGCCTTGCTTCCCTCGGCATCCAATCCATCGACCTCACCCCGACCGGAAGCGGACAAACCTTCAACGATGGTTCGAAGATTACCGGTACGACGACCTTTACCAGAACCGATGGCACGACGGGTGTGGTTGGTGACGCCACCCTGGCGACGGAATCGGGCAGTTATGTAGTTAAGCAGACGAAGATCACCAACGCAGATGGTTCGGTCACCACAGATATCCTTGGCTACAACAAGGATGGCTCCAAGGCATTTGAGAATGTTGTCACGGCGAACGCCGCCGGCACCAGCAAGACCATCGAATATGACGACAATGGCGATGGCGTGTTCGATCGCTCGCAAACGGTTGTCGACAGCAAATGGGCGACCTATTCCAACATCGAGACTGTCAGCAATTACAATGCCGATGGCTCGCTGCGGGACTCGACCAGGACGGAGCGCTCGACCGATCTGCATTGGGTGAAGACGGAAGTCGATCAGAACGGTGACGGCATCGTCGACCAGAGGCAGCTCAAAAACCTGGAAGCGGACGGCTCGACCACGACCACAACCAGCAACCTCGCGGTCAATGGAACCACGATCAACCAGACCCAGGTGATCGCCAGCGCGAATGGCCTGTCCAAAACCACCAAGATCGACCATGCAGGCTCGGGTAGCTTCGATCAGATCGAGACCGATGTGACCGTGGTGGATGGCAGTGGTAACCGGACACAGACTGTCACGGATACGGGAAGCAACGGCACGGTCCTCGACAAGACTGTTACGATCACGAGCGCCGATCGCGCTACCTCCACCATCCAGGTCGACGAAGACGGCAACGGCACCTTCGACACGGTGGAGCAGATCTCGAGAAGCGTGGCGGCGAACGGCACCCACGTGACCTGGATCGTCGATTACAATGCCGACGGCTCCGAGCGAACCATTCACACCACCAACATCAGCGCCGACGGGCTGAGCAATACGGAATATTTCGACTGGAACAGCGACGGACCGGCCGATGAAATTCGCTTCGATGGCACAGTGATTGCCGGCGATGGCACCAGGACGCAGACGGTTTGGGACAAGTCCGGCAACGGCACCCTGCTCAGCCAGACAGTGACCACGACCAGCGCTGACAAGAAGACGATTTCCATTAGTACAGATGCCGATGGCAACGGCACTACCGACCAGACCGTTTCGATCGTGACGGCCGCCGACGGTTCGACCACCAAGACGGTGTCGAACTTCGCTTCCAACGGCACGCTGATCAGTCGCACGCTGACCACGACGTCAGCCGATGGCCTGACCAAGACCACCAAGACGGATATCAACGGCGATGGCACCTACGATCTCATCAATACGGATGTGATCGTCAAGAACGCGGATGGCTCGAGCACCGAGACAATAACCAATACCGGTTCCAACGGTACGCTGGCGGGAAAGTCGATCATCACGACCACGGCCAATGGTTTGACCTCGACCAGGCAGGACGATCTCGACGGCAACGGCACGACCGACCGCACAACGGTTGATGCCATCGTTCTCAATGCCGACAACAGCCGCACCGAGACCGTGTCGGTCACCAGCAACTCCGGGGCCTTGCTCTCGAAGAGCGTGACGACCGACAGCGCTGATCGGCTGACATCGACGGTCAACATTGACGGCAACGGCGATGACCACGTCGATGAGACGCGGGTCCGCATCACTAATGTCGATGGCTCGACGACCAGCACGGTCTCCGACTTCGCCGCCAATGGCAGCCTGATCAGCAAGGTGCTGACGACGACCAGCGCCAACGGCCTGAGCACGACAGTACAGAGCGACCTGACTGGCGATGGCGTCTATGATGGCTCGACCAGCGACCTCGTCGTTCTGAATGCCGACGGCTCCAAGACCGAGACCAAGTCGGTATTCAGCGGCAATGGGGCTTTGCTCGGCAAGCAGGTCTTTACCACCAGCGGTAACGGGCTTTCGGTCACCACGCAGAACGATATCAATGGGGATGGCACCTTTGATGCCAAAACCGCCGATACCACGGTGATCAATGCCAATGGTTCACGAACCGAGACCGTGTCCAGCTATAATGGCGCCGGCACGGTTCTTTTGAGCCGCACCGCAACCACGGTTTCGGCCAACGGGCTTTCCGTTACCACGACCAAGGATATCGACGGCAACGGCACAACGGATCAGACCGTCACGGACGTCAAAACCCTCAATGCCAACGGCTCAACCAGCGAGACGGTCTCCACCAAGGCCGGCAATGGGACACTGATCCACCAGACGACTACCGCCATCAGCGGGGACAAGCGCACGACCAGCGTGAACACGGATGTCGACGGAGACGGTAATATCGACCAATCCCGCGTTGTAACGGTGAATGCCGATGGCTCCGTAACCACGTTGGACAAGACCTACACAATCGGCCTTGCACCTTCGACGACCACCAAGGTGGTCAGCGCCAATGGACTGTCGTCGACACTGAGCATCGATCCAGAGGGCGATGGAACCGTCAACTACACGATCACCGACGTGACGGTTCTCAATGCCGATGGTTCGAAAACCGAGACCTACAGTGACTATCTCGGCACGACGTTCTTGCGCGGCAAGGTCATCACGACCGCCAGCGCCAATGGGCTATCCGTCACATCGCAGATGGATGGCAATGGTGACGGTACAATCGATCGCACCAACACCAATGTGAAGACCTACAATGCCGATGGCTCGGTGACCACGGTGGTCGCGAACAACAACGCCAATAATACCCTGCACGACAAGACGACCTCCACCATAAGCGCCGACCAACTGACCACTACCGTGACCAAGGATCTTAACGGTGACGCCGTTGTCGACCAGACCACGGTCACCCGGGTCAATGCGGATGGTTCGGTGACGACATCGGGCATGGACGGCACCGTGAAGTCGGCCTCGGGGCGCAGCTATGGCGGAACTCGCGGGAGCTACAAGACCGTCAGCGCCAATGGTCTTTCCACCACGATCCAGTATGACGCCAACGGCGATGGCCTTGCCGAAACGCAAACCACGGATGTCGTCGTGCTCAATTCCGACGGTTCGAACGTGGAGATGATCATCGATGCA
Organism: Labrys sp. E2SS-1L; assembly: GCF_057073705.1. Classification (NCBI taxonomy): domain Bacteria; kingdom Pseudomonadati; phylum Pseudomonadota; class Alphaproteobacteria; order Hyphomicrobiales; family Xanthobacteraceae; genus Labrys; species Labrys sp. E2SS-1L. The sequence continues at coordinate 14,641 of NZ_CP172713.1, forward strand.
AATCTGAGTGGTGGCGTGGCGACCTCGGCAGCGCCTGTTTATACTGTGACCACCAAGGACAAGACGGTCATCACCACCAGTGCCGATGGCCTGAACGTGTCGAAGCAATTCGACCTCGATGGCAATGGCTCCTTCGATGCCGGCGAGACCAATCAGATCGTCCTCAATGCCAATGGTTCGAAGACCGCTACCCATGTCTATTCAAAGGCGGGCGTGGAAACCGGCCGCTACGTCACCAACACCAGCGGCAATGGGCTGAGCGTCACCAACACCTGGTCATCGAGTACGCTTAACCAGAGTCAGACCGACACCACCACCGTCAATGCCGATGGCAGCACATCGCGAGATGTCATCAGCAACAACGGCACGACCCAGATGGCGCGGACGGTGACAAACACCTCAGCCGATGGCCGCACCGTCTCGTCCTGGATCGATACGGACGGCATCGGTGGCGCTGACAAGTACAACAGTACCAAGACCGTGACCTATGACGGCGGCCAGACCATCGTCTGGCGTACCGATCAGTTCCAGGATGGCCATTTCGAGAATACTGTCACCGCCATCCAGGACGTCGAGCGTACCTTTACCGTCCAACGCGACATCAACCTTGATGGTGTTTACGACCAGATCGACAATACCTTCCAACTCGCTGACGGTAGCAGTAACGAATATCTCACCAACTACGCGTTGGACGGCTCCAAGCTCAACGAGATGAAGACGACAACCAGTTACGATGGCCTAAAAACCAATATTACCTGGGATAATAACGGCGATGGCACCGTCGATAACAAACGGGCCATCACTCGGTCCTACAATGCCGATGGATCTTATTCGGAGACAATCAAGGATTATCGGACGAGCACGATAAGCTCCAGCGATGGGTTTGGTTCCGTCCAATGGGGCACGACGGTTGTGGATGTCGTGTTGATGAGCACGACAACCACCGTTAGCGCGGATGGCAAAACAACGACGACGACGGTGGATTTCCGGGGCAGCAATACGCGCTTCACCAATGGTCGTGGTATCTTGGGAGCAGGAGACTCCTATGGGACTGCGCGGGCGGCAATAGGGGCGGGATATAGCGGGGTCTGGAATTTCGGCCGCGCGAGCTGGGAAGGGAGTTCGACCGGTAGCCTCGCCACCCATCAAACCTTCACCACGGTGAAGAATATTGACGGTTCCAGCACTCTGACCGTCACCAACGATTCGGCCGCCAAGGCGCTCGATCCGATCAAGGGCAGGGTGCTATGGAACTCGGCCGTCGCTACCTCCAACAAAACGGTAGCCTCTAAGATAATCCAAAACACAAGTGCTGATGGCCTGTCGATCTCGTTGCAGGCCGATTATGACGGCAATGGTACCTTCGAGCATACCGAGACTTGGCAGACCCAGATCGATGGCTCGCAGGTTGGCACCATCCAGGACGTCAATGCCAGCGGTACCGTCGTGGCGAAGGGAACGGAAACGATCAGTGCAGATGGCACGGTCACGACGTTGAAGGCTGATACCGACAACAACGGCACTATCGACCATATCGACAGTTCCCTTACCCATATCGACGGATCGATCACTGAGACCATCACCGACTACAATGCCGATGGTTCATTCAAGCAAACGGTGGTGAACAATGTCAGTGCCAATGGCCAGGACATGTCTGTGGTCACCACCAAGGCGCCAACCACCGCCGGTGGCCCGAACACGGCAACGGCTGTCATGAAGGCAGACGGCCTGACGGCCAGTGCCAGTGGCGCCAATGTGACCGCCACCATCAACGGCGACTTCAATACCCTGTCGCTGAGCGGGGGAACCGACACGGCGACTGTTACCGGTAAGGGCAATGTCTTCAATCTGAGCAATGCCGCCAGTCTCAGCATCACTGGCGGCACCTCCAATGTCGTAAACGTCAGCGGTGTGAACAACAATCTGACGGCGAGCTCGGCGACCGTAAATGTCGCTGCCAACAGCCAGGCCATCCTGTTCGGCAGCAACAACACGGTCAAGGTCACTGGATCCGGCGGCCAGATCTCCAACGCTTCAGGTACCGGCAACACGGTGACGATTGCGAATGGCACCGTGCGCATGGGGCCGGGTGGCTCGATGACGGTGAATGGCAACAACAACGAACTCGACATGGATTGGGATGGTGGCACGTTCGTGGCCACGGGGACTGGCAATACGCTGAATGTCTACAAAGCCAACGAGAAGGCGACTATCTCCAACAGCACGGTCAATCTGGCTGCCAATGCCTCCATTACCCTGACCGGCTCCAACGACGTCATCAATGTCGGCGCCAACTCTACGATCAGCGTGAACGGCACGTCGGAGACGTTCGTGTTCACCTCCAATATCGGCCACAGCACGATCACCGGTTACGGCGCTTCCGGCGCCGGCTCCGATCAGATCAACATCGACCATAACGTCTTTGCAGACTGGGCGACGTTGCTCTCGCACACTACGCAATCGGGCGCGGACACCATCATCACGGCCGACGCCAACGACGTGATCACCTTGAAGAACACCACGGTGTCGAGCCTGCAGCAGAGCAACTTCCACTTCACTTGAGGAGTGCTCCCGGTCGGGCTCGCCATTGGCAGCCCGACTGACAAACGCGTCGACGCGGGAAGGAGAGTTTCCCTTCCCGCGCTTCCTCTATCCACTTCAGATCATTGCTCATGTCTCGCGATTTCAGTCAGCGCTTTTGGTCCGTTTTTCGTGACGCGCCCTCTCAAACCGGCCATACGTCTGCTGAGGGCGAACAGTCCGCCGTTTGGCACAATGCCGGCCCCGGCCGCGGTGGAAGCGCCGGCGATCACGGAGCGCATTTCGTTTACGAGCCCGTGCGCGGCAGCTCTGGCGCCTCACCTTGGTTTGGCGAAGCGCGCGCCCAGCCTGCCTCGACACCGGCGTCCGAAGCCCTTCACAGCTTCTTCGACGGCTGGATCAACACGCTGGCCTCCTGGACGCAGTCGGGCTCAGCCACGATCGGTCCGCACCACGATCCCTTCCAAGGCGGGTTCCTGGCTTCCGGTGGCGGCAGCGAGCCTACCCATGGCGGCTGGGGTTCCTCTTCCCGATAGGCGCGCCGGCCTGCGGCGTTTTCCGTTATTTCTCTCCGAGTCTTCATGGACCAAGCTTCCGCCTCTGCTTCCCCAACCGAGCCGCTCGATTCCGGCTTGAGGGCTCTGTGCGGCATTGCCGCCTTCTTCCGCATCGCCGCCGACCCCAAGCATCTGGCCGGAGAACTCGCTTTGACCGGGCGGCTGGCCGGTGAGCGCGACCTGGTGCGCGCCGCCACCATGATCGGCCTCAAGGCCCGTATCGTGGGCCGGCTTACGCCCAAGCGCCTGGAGACCATCCCAGTGCCGGCGATCGTGCGGGTGGCCGATGGCTCCTTCCAGGTCTTCGGCGGCAAGAACCCCAGTGGCAAGTTCCGCCTGGTCGATCCCATCACCCGCATCGATCGAGAGCTTGAGCTGGAGGCCCTGCTCGCGGAGATCGGCGGCCAGGTCGTTCTGATCGGCCGGCGCCTGCGCGGGGCGGGCTCGGATCCACGCTCCTTCGGCCTTGGCTGGTTCCTGCCTTCGCTCTGGCGCTACAGGAAGCCGCTCGCCCATGTGCTGCTGGCTTCGCTCTTCGTGCAGATCTTCGCCCTGGTGACGCCCTTGTTCTTCCAGGTCGTGGTCGACAAGGTTCTCTCCCACAAGGGCTATTCCACCCTGTTCGTGCTGGTCGCCGGCATCGCCATCATCGGCCTGTTCGACGTGGTGCTGCAATATCTGCGCAGCTACGCTCTCTCCCACACCACCAACCGCATCGACGTCGAACTCGGCCAAAAGCTGTTCGGCCATTTGTTGCGCCTGCCACTCGGGTATTTCGAGACACGCTCGGCCGGTCAGACGGTGGCCCGGGTGCGGGAACTAGAGACTATCCGCAACTTCCTGACCGGCCAGGGATTGTTCTCGGCCATCGACCTCGTCTTCACCATCGTCTTTATCGCGGTGCTCTGGGCCTATTCGTGGAAGCTCACCCTCATCGTCATCGGCTCGATCCCGCTCTACATCCTAATCGCCGTGGCGGTGCGTCCTTCTTTGCGCAAGATGATCGAGGAGAAGTTCAACCGCGGCGCCGTCTCCCAGCAATTCCTGGTCGAGGCGGTGGTCGGCATCCAGACCGTCAAGGCCGGGGCGGTCGAGCCGGTGATGCACGCCCAATGGTCCGAGCGCCTGGCCGCCTATGTCCGGACCTCCTTCGACGCCACCATGCTGGCCGCCGGTGGCCAGAACGCCATCCAATACGTCTCCAAGTTCTCCACCGCCTTGCTGCTGCTGTTCGGGGCCAAGGCGGTGATCGATGGCGAACTCTCGGTCGGGGCCCTCGTCGCCTTCAACATGATCGCTGGGCAGGTGACCCAGCCGGTGCTGCGCCTGTCCCAGATCTGGCAGGATTTCCAGCAGGTCAAGATCTCGATGGACCGGCTCGGCGACATCCTCAACACGCCGATGGAGCGCTCGCCCCAGACCAGCCTGGTGCTGCCGCCGCCCCGTGGCCTGATCGAACTGAGGAACGTCACCTTCCGCTACCGGCCCGGGTCACCCGAAGTGTTGAAGTCTGTCTCGCTCTCCGTCCAGCCCGGGGAGGTCATCGGCATCGTCGGCGCGTCCGGATCGGGCAAGTCGACCCTGACCAAGCTGATCCAGCGTCTCTATACGCCCGAGGAAGGCCAGGTGCTGCTCGACGGCGCCGATCTCTCCCAGGTCGATCCGGCATGGCTGCGCAGCCAGATCGGCGTGGTCCTGCAGGAGAACCTCCTGTTCAACCGCTCCATCCACGACAACATCGCCTTCGCCAATCCGGCCCTGCCGCGGGCCAATGTCATCGCCATCGCCAGGCTTGCCGGGGCGGACGAGTTCATCGCCAAGCTGCCGGCCGGCTATGACACCATCATCGAGGAGCGCGGCGCCAATCTCTCCGGCGGCCAGCGCCAGCGCATCGCCATTGCAAGAGCCCTGGCCACCAATCCGCCGATCCTGATCTTCGACGAGGCGACCTCGGCACTCGATTATGAGAGCGAGCGGGTGATCCAGACCAATATGCGCCAGATCGTCCAGGGGCGCACGGTCATCATCATCGCCCATCGCCTCGCCGCTGTCCGGCCCTGCAACCGTATCGTCGGCATGGCGGATGGCCGCATCGTCGAGATCGGAAGCCATGCCGAGCTGCTGGCCAGACCCGACGGTGTCTATGCCAGGCTGTGGGCCCTGCAGAACGACAGGATGGAGGCTGCCGAATGAACGCGCAGTCTCCGCCGCCCAATGCCGGCCAGCCGATCCCCAGGCCGCCCAAGCGCCTCAAGCCGCGTCGCTCCGACCAGGAGTTCCTGGCGCCGGCCCTGGAGATCCTGGAGACGCCGCCTTCACCGGTGCGCATGGCCCTGATCGTGATCATCTGCGCCTTCGTGGTGGTCTCGCTGCTCTGGTCCTATTTTGGCCGCATCGACATCATCGCGGTGGCGCAGGGCAAGTTCGAGCCGACCGGCAAGGTCAAGATCATCCAGCCGCTGGAGGCCGGCAAGGTCAAAACCCTGCCACCCGTCGACGGCAGCCATGTCAAGCAGGGCGAGGTAGTCCTCGCGCTCGATGCCACCGAGGAATTGGCGGAGGAAGCGGGCCTCACCCGCAGCCTGGCCTCCTTCAAGGCCGAGGCGGCTCGGCGGCGCGTGGCCATCGAGGCCGCCCATCAGCGCAAGCTGACACCGCCGCCCTCCATTGCCTGGAGCGATGACATCCCCGAGCTTCTACACAGCCGCGAACAGCACATCCTCAATTCCGACCTCAGCCAGCTCGGCTCGAGCCTCGCCTCGCTGCAGGCCCAGCGCCAGGCCAAGCTGATTGCGCGGGATCGCAGCCAGCAAACCGTCGAAACCCAGCAGTCCCTGATCGCCACCCTTCAGGAGCGTGTCACCATGCGCTCGACGGCCGAGGCCAAGCAGGCGGTGACCAAAGCCAGCGTCATCGATGCCACCGAGACCCTAAAGTATCAGATCACGCAGTTGGCCATTCACCAGGCCGAACTGGCGGAGGCTGAATCCGGCGCCGAGGTACTGGCGCGCGAGATCGACAAGACGGTCGAGACCTTCGTCTCCGACAATGCCTCAAAACTTGGAGAGGCCGAACGTCAGATCGACGATCTCACCCAGAAGCTTGCGAAGGCCACGGCCCAGCGTGAGCGTAAGACCATCCTGGCGCCAATCTCGGGCACGGTGCAGGCCTCCATCATCGGTACCATCGGCCAGGTCGTCGTTCCCGGACAGGAAGTCATGCGGATCGTGCCGGACGACTCCAAGCTTCAGCTCCAGGTCTATGTGCTCAACACCGATATCGGCTTCGTCAGGCCAGGGCAGGAAGCGGTGGTGAAGATCCAGTCCTTCCCGTTCACCCGCTATGGCACCATCAATGCGAAGGTCGCCAGAGTCGCGACCGACGCCATTCCCGAGCCGGATGCCGCCCAGCTCGAGGGCAATCCGGCCGCTCAGATCGCAAAGTCAACCTTCGCTGGGGCAGAGCGCACTCAGAACCTGGTGTTCCCGGTTACGCTGACCCCCGATCGCGAAGTGATGGATGCCGATGGCCATCGCGTAACGCTCACCCCCGGCATGGCCGCCACCGTGGAGATCAAGACCGATAGCCGCAGGATCCTCGAATATGTCTTCTCGCCCCTGGTCGAGGTCGCGAGCGAGGCTCTGAAGGAGAGGTAGGCGATATCGGCTGATGGAGCCTGCCTCGACCAACACACCTATGGAAATTAAGGAAATTCTGGAGTGACTGAATGAAAATGGTCCTGGTTATAGCTGTGGCTATAGGCTCGCTGCTCGCAAACCCTGCCTTGGCGGGAAACAAGAGGCTCACCCATAAAAAGTCGTACAATGCTGGACTTCCGGCCAGGACAGCCGATCCCGCATTACCATCGCCAGCGTCAAAATGGAGCGTTGATGATGAAAGTGGTCCACCAAAGAGCTTCAATTCTGGGACAGGAAACGGAGGCATTCGCCTGGGAAACGATCCGAATTTTGGTCGTACCAGGCAATATGATTACAGGCTGAATCGCAATTAAGGACGGTGTCTGGAGATTGGGGCAATGGGCGCAGCCGTACTATGATTTACCCTTTCGCGTCCCTTCCTCGATCCCGTTCAGAAAGCTCTGAGACGTGCAGTTTGTCCTCAAGAGAGTTGCTATCCTCATTGTCTCGATCGCGCTCGTGCCGGCCTTATCCTGGCTCATCGTTCACGCGCAGAAATCGAGGCCGTCCGATTTCGCTTTCTTCGATAGCACTATCTATTTGACCCTTCTTCTGGGGGCCATGGCGATTGTTCTTTCACTGGTCGTGCCGTTCGCCGTGGGACGCAACAGGAATGCGCTTGCCAGCCTGTTCGGCCCAACCGTGCGTATCGTGACTTTGGCTGTCGGCCTTGCCGTCATCTTGCAGGGTATCTTGGTGGCGGCGACGATTATTCGGGCGGAAACGCAAACACTCGGCAGTGTTCACTTCAACCTGGTCCTGATCCTTGGCGGAGGCGGGATACTGGTCGGCATCGCCGTACTGATGGCTTCGCTGGCTTTCCTCAAGCGCCCACCCATGCCAGTGCTGGGCCACACTTTGGTTCGCGAGGAGGAACCCTCTTTCTTCACTTTCCTGGATGGACTGGCAGGGCGCCTGAGTGCTTCTTCGCCGGATCATGTCGTGGTTGGGTTGGAGCCGACATTCTATGTCACCTCGGAACCGATAAGTCTGGCAGGCAGCGACAAAATCCTCCACGGTGAAACGCTCTATCTCTCCCTTCCTCTTTGCCGCGTGCTGAGGAAAGAGGAGCTCGCTGCTGTTATCGGTCATGAGCTTGGACATTTTATAGGTAAGGATACTGTCTACTCCCGCAAATTCGCGCCAGCCTTTGTTCGGCTTGAACGTACATTGACCGCATCGCAGGCCAGCTGGGGATGGAGTACTTTCTATTCCATTCCGGTTCAGGCGATACTCAGTCTTTGCCTCTATGAGTTTTCAAAAGCAGCGAGCCGGATCGGTCGTGAGCGGGAGTTCGAGGCTGACATTGTCGGAATGCGTGCCGCCAGTCCGATGGGCCTCGGAGTTGCCTTATTGAAGGTCGGTCTCTATTCGCCGTTGTGGAGTGACGTATTGAGCAACGCCGTTGCGGGCTCGAACGAGGAAGGGACCCATAGAAACCTCTCTGATTTTTTCCAGCACTACTGTTCCAACACATATACGGGGGTAAAGGGACACCTTCTTGCAGTTGCAATTGACGACGGCGAGATCAGCCACCCGATCGACACTCATCCGCCGATAACAGCGCGTCTTGATCACATTGGCGTAAAACGGGATATGATCTCCGCCGAAATCCTGGGGCCAGACTGGGAGGATCGATCGGTCGGCTTGTTTCATGAGGCGAACGCTTATGAAGAAGAGTTGTCAGCATTACAGCGGCAACAGCTTGTGGCGGGAGCACAAACGCAGCCACCAGATGGTGCTCCTCGTCAGTCTTAGTGAACGATCTTGACAATAAGGATGTAGCCGGTCGCTTCCAGAGCGGGACGTGCTTCACAAATTACAGATCTGCGATTTTCAGAAATCTTACCGGGTCACTTTGGAAATCATTTTCCTAGCTTCTTGAGATGTCGGACATAACTTGGGTATTTGCCGGAACCGGTTTACGCGCGCCGACAAACGCTCTGCCGTGATTTCGTGAGAGACGGGAGGGAGAACGCTGCTCTCCCTCCCCAGCAAGCATGAACTGGGGTCTCCCCGAAATTCTCTTCGCTGCGCTCAGACAATCTCGCCGCCGATAGGGGCGGCGCCCTGCGGGCGGGCGAAACCCCTCCCCAATTCATGCTTGCCCCCCACCCACACGCTGTTCCGCACGAGCTCGGGAAGCAGGCGGGCACCTGCTTCGCCGATCCAACGGAAAGAGCAGCAGGATGGGCAAGTTGAGCAAAGCGGAGATGAAGGTGCACGCGGAGGCGGAAGCCTTGCTGAGGCAAGATGTGCTGAGCGAGGACGAGAAGGATTTCGTCCTGGAGAACTGGCATCCGATAGCAGAGAACAATGTCACGGCTGCAGGCGCGTTCTTCTCGCCGATGGATCTGGCGGCCGATTTTGCCCTTGAGCCAGGGCAGGGCCGGGTCATTGACCTCTGTGCTGGGATCGGTGGTCTCGCCTACTGGGTTCAGCAGCGCTCCAAATGGCGGGGCGAGGTGGAACTGACCTGCGTCGAGATCAATCCGCGTTTCGTTGAGATCGGCCGCAAACTCTTGCCGGAAGCGCGCTGGATCTGCGCCGATGTGCTCGACTGGCGGCAATGGCGGAAGGACGAGCTTGAGGGAGCCATGTTCGACTGGGCGATTGCCAATCCGCCCTTCGGCAAGGTGGCGACATCGGGCGGTCGCCGTGGCTTTAAATCCTTCGAGTTCGCGGTGATCGACGTCGCCTCTCAGATTGCGGACAACGGCGTATTCCTCCTGCCGCAAGGCTCGACATCGTTCCGCTATTCCGGGCGTCCCTGCTTCGAGCGGCTGACCTCAGGGGCAGGCGTCGAGTTTGAGCAGCGAACGGGCCTGTTCATGGACTGTGGTATTGGCATCGACACCAGCATCTATCGCGATCAATGGCGCGGCGTCGCACCCTTGTGTGAGATCGTCACCATGGAATTTGCCGAGTGGCGGGAACGTCACCAGGTGCGAGTTCTGGCTGACAAGAGCGAGCAGCTCGTTCTGCTTTAGGCAGATGGTTCGATGTTCGGAGACAGGCGAATGTAATTCGGATGTTCTCTGGCTGCCGGCAATTGTCCTGATTGAGGCAGGGCAAACCGATGGTCGAGGAATAATTCACAAATCATCGAAACAGTGCTGCTGAGATTGCGGTCATTTTTGCAGATGAGCTTTACAGTTACCGGAATTTGCCTGAGAATCTGCGTCAGCGTAGCGATCGGGTCCACAAAGCTGCGCATATAAGAAAAATGTCACTCACTTCGACATCGACACAAAAAAGAAAGTGACTGAACATGCTCGAAGAAGACACAAGTCTGGTCGACCTGACGGTCGACATCGTCTCGGCCTATGTCGCCAACAACCAGGTTGCCACCGCTTCCCTTGCGGATCTGATCCGCGCTGTGCATGGAAGCCTGACCGGTCTGAATAATCCCAGGCCGGTTGAAGCTGATACTCCGCCAAAACCCGCCGTTCCGATCAAGAAATCCATCACCCCGGATTATCTGATCAGTCTGGAAGACGGGCGCAAACTCAAGTCGCTGACCCGGTATCTTCGAACGGCCCATGGCCTGACGCCAGAGCAGTATCGGGAGAAGTGGGGGCTGCCTTCGGACTATCCCATGGTTGCGCCGAATTATTCGGCCACCCGCTCGCGTCTGGCTAAGGAACTCGGCCTCGGCCAACAAGGCCGGAAGGCCATCAGCGCTCCGCCACCACCCCCTCCCGCACCCAGCAAGGGCAGAAGGAAGAAGGCAGCGTAGCGGTTTCGACGTCAGACATGTCGATTTGCGAAGGGCTGGATGATCGAGATCAAGGTTCTCCAGCCTCGCTTCCGGTAAGTCTGGCGTATGAGGCAAAACCGCAATGCGCAAGTCATTGCACGCCATGGCCCTACGCCATGAACTTCGTGCTTTCCTTCGTTCATCGAAGGCGTCTGATGGCAGGTCGATCCATTCACGGGAGCGACCTGATGGCAGAAGAAACCAAGACAGGGCCGACACCTTCGGCCCCGTCCAACGACAACACCGAACGCGCTGGCTCCAATCGTGCCGGCGAGGACAGCGGTCCCGCGAAGCTGGATCGCATCGTGCTCGACATTGCACGGGTGGTCGGTCGGCAGTTGGCCCGGGAAGCGTTCGAAAAGCACCGGGCGGCCAATGACAATCGGCCGGGCCGCCGAAAGGAAAAGGGCAGGGGGAAGAAGGATGAGCCCCCACTAGGAAAGAGAGAGGTTGATCCACCATGACCCGTGTCGCGCTCTATGCCCGCTATTCCTCCGATAGCCAGCGGGACGCCTCCATCGAGGATCAGTTTCGCCTCTGCCGCGAGCAGGCAATGCGCGAAGGTTGGAGCGTGACGGGGACCTATCAGGACGCGGCCATCTCCGGTTCCAGCACCATCTTGCGGCATGGCATCCAGCAGTTGGTGCGCGATGCCCAGCGCGGCCAGTTCGAGATCGTGCTCGCCGAGGCGCTCGACCGCATCAGCCGCGACCAGGCCGATGTCGCCACCTTGTTCAAGCATCTCAAATTTGCAGGTGTCACCATCGTCACTCTGGCGGAGGGCGAGATCAGCGAACTTCATGTCGGCCTCAAGGGCACCATGAATGCCCTGTTCCTCAAAGACCTGGCCCTTAAAACCCATCGTGGCCTGCGGGGCAGGGTAGAGAAGGGCAAGGCAGGAGGAGGGCTGTGCTACGGCTACAGGGTGATGAAGAAGCTGGACGCTGAAGGCGAGCCGATCCGCGGCGATCGCGAGATCGTGCCGGAGGAAGCCAAGATCGTCCGACGCATTTTCCAGGAATTCGCTACGGGCAAAAGTCCCAAGGCCATCGCCGTCGATCTCAACAAGGAGGGCATTCCCGGCCCTCTTGGCCGGCACTGGGGTGACACCAGCGTGCGAGGCCATGTGATCCGGGGCACCGGCATCATCAACAACGAGCTCTATACCGGCGTGCTGGTCTGGAACCGCCTGCGCTTCATCAAGGATCCGACCAGCGGCAAGCGCGTGTCGCGGATCAATCCGTCGGCCAAATGGATCCGCACCGAGGTGCCGCATCTGAGGATTGTCGACGACAAGCTCTGGCACGCCGTGAAGGACAGGCAGAAGGTCATCGCCAGCAAGTTCGAGGCGGTCACCATCGGCATCCGCGATGCCAGGGCAAGAAGGCTGCACACCATGAAGAGGCCGGCCTCCCTTCTTTCCGGCCTGCTCACCTGCGGCTGCTGCGGCGGACGCTACGGCCTGTTCACGAAAGAGCGTTTTGGCTGCCTCAACCACCAGCGCCGCGGCACATGCGACAATGGCAGGACAATCATGCAAGAGAAAATCGAGGAGCGTGTCCTTGCAGGCTTGAAGGAAAGGCTGGTCTCGGCCGATGCCGTGGCCGAGGCGGTGAAGGCCTATGCCCAGGAGACCAATCGGCTCAACCAGGAGCGCCGCTCCCAGAGCGAGCAGGATCGCAAGGCGCTGGACAAGATCGAACGTGCCATCGCCGGCATCATGGCGGCGATCGAGGATGGGCTATACCAGCCGACCATGAAGGCGCGCATGGAGGACCTGGAGCGCCAGAAGGCCGAGATCACCGCGCGCTTGGCGCAGGCACCAACCGACGTGCCCGACCTGCATCCCAACATCGCCAATCTCTACCGCAAGCGGGTGGAGCACTTCACGCAGGTGCTTGCCAATGACGAGGGCGGAAGACAGGCGGCCGAAGCTCTGCGTTCGCTCATCGGTCAGATCGTGCTCACGCCGGGTGAGAAGCGTGGCGAGATCCATGCCGAGCTACGCGGCGAGCTGTTTGGCATTCTCGAATTCGTCAATCCTGAACGAAATCAAGGGGTTGGCGGTGTTATGATGAAAGCCGTTGCGGGCCCCCGCAACCAAGTTTGAAGATGAAGACCTCGCTCAAGCAATGACTTGGCGAGGTCTCGTGTTCTCAGGTCCATTGCCCCACAAGCAAAATCCATCACTTACAATCGCAAATTCAAATCAGGGATGTCGTTCCCGTAACCAGTTGCGAAAGCCAGGGACGTGTCGGGGCGGACGCGGCTTCGGGCCGGCCGAGACCGTTTGCGGGCAGGCCGAGTGGCAGTTTCTGCTCCGGCCCCCGATCGTTATCGCAACCTATGATTGTTGATAATTCCATCCCATCGCAAAACGATATATTTTCCTTGCATGGTGCTGCGACAAGCGGGACGTCTCCGGCTTCGGGCCGCTGTCGGATCGCATCGGTTTCTGCACCGGACCCGGACGCCAATCAACGATAAGATTTGCGAGGAGACGAGCGATGGGCGCAACGACGCCGGACCACATCATGCAGCTTGGCATGGGCTTCTGGGCCTCCAAGGCGATGCTCAGCGCCGTCGAACTCGGGGTCTTCACCGAGCTCGCAGCCGGCCCGGCCAACCTGCCGGCCCTGCAGGCCAGGCTGAAGCTGCATCCCCGCGCGGCTCGCGACTTTCTCGATACGCTGGTGGCCCTGAAGCTGCTCGAACGCGAGGACGGCATCTACCGCAATGCCCCCGATACGGACCTCTTCCTCGACAAGGCCAAGCCATCCTATGTCGGCGGCATCCTCGAAATGGCCAATGCCCGGCTCTACGGCTTCTGGGGTTCGCTCACCGAAGCCCTGCAGACGGGGGAAATGCAGAACGAAGGCAAGCACAGCGAGGACTTCTTCGCCGCGATCTATGCGGAACCGGAACGGCTGCGCGGCTTTCTCAAGGCGATGAGCGGCATCAGCGCTGGAGCGGCGCAAGCGATCGCGGCCAAGTTCGACTGGTCGAAATACACGACTTTCGCCGATGTGGGTGCGGCGCAAGGTATGGTGCCGGTGGTGGTCGCGCGGGCTCATCCGCATCTCAAGGCGATCGGCTTCGACCTGCCTGCCGTGCAGCCGATCTTCGAGGAGTTTGTCGCCCAGCAAGGCCTCGCCGACCGGATCCGCTTTCAGGCCGGTAGTTTCTTCGACGACCCGATGCCGACCGCGGACGTGATCGTGATGGGACATATCCTGCACGACTGGGATCTCACCGAGAAGAAAATGCTGTTGGAAAAGGCCTTCGCCGCACTGCCGGAAGGCGGGGCTGTGATCGCCTATGACGCCGTCATCGACGATGAGCGCCGCGAGAACGCCTTCGGCCTGCTGATGAGCCTCAACATGCTGATCGAAACCCGCGGAGGCTTCGACTACACCGGCGCGGACTGCCAGGCCTGGATGCACGACGCCGGTTTCGTCTCCACGCGCGTCGAGCGGCTGTTGGGGCCAGATTCGATGGTGATCGGCTTCAAGCCCGGATGAGACCAGCGGCTTTCAGCTCTGATCTGCCGTGGTTCTTCCTCGGCATTCGGCCTCGCCAGGGAAGACGGAGGCATGTTGAGGGACGGCCTTCAGCGCAGGTCGTTCTTGCCCTTGGACTCGGCTTGGTCAGGCCCGACGCGCGGCAGCGGGCGGCCGTGGTCGGCGATGGCAACCATGATCTCATCGGCTTGTGGGGTCGGACACGCATACCTCCATTTCGGGTAAGGCGCACTACGGCAATCGCTCCGATCCGATCAGGCGAATAGGCTACTAAGGCGGCACAATAGCACTCCTCTTCGATGACAGTGCGCTAGGGTCGGTCATGCCGCTGAAGCGCCCTGCGGATAAACCGTCTCGCGGCTGTCAGATCCCGATGCTCCGTTTGCGACACAGCCGCTCGGAGCGACCGGCATGATTGCATCGTTGATCGATAACAGCGTTCAGAGCCGCCGCGCTTCGGCGTCACATCGACGTTTCCGCATACCGCGCGGAGCAGGAGAGCTCCTCTCAGCTGCGTTCCCGGTAGCCGCTCAGCTCGATTCATCGAGCCGCAATGGTCGTAGATCTTGGAGCATCGGCCTGCCGAACGAGCGGCGAGTGACGATCAAGCATTCCGATGCCGAAGTGCGTCCACGATGACTTTGAATGCGGGCAGGTTTTGGCGCCGGCTTGGATAATAAATGTAGTACCCCGCAAATTTGGGCGACCATTCGTCCAGCAACAAGACAAGATCTCCAGAGGCGACATGGAACTCGACGAGGTCCTCTGGCAAAAAGGCGACGCCCAAGCCACTCAAGGCCGCATCGATCATCGCATAGGACGTGCTGAAGGTGAGCTGGCCATCCACTCTGACACGCAAATCCTGTCCGTCTCTTCCAAACTCCCAGGCATACAGACCGCCGGCCGTGGCTTGGCGCATGTTGATGCAATTATGCCGGATCAGGTCTTGGGGATGCGCCGGCGGGGTATGCGCCTCGAGGTAGAGGGGCGAGGCGACGGCGACCATGCGCCAGTCCGGCCCGATACGGATGGCAATCATGTCCTTCTCAACGCTTTCTCCAAGCCGGATACCGGCGTCGAAGCCGTCCTCGATGATGTTGCGAAGACCATTGTCGACGCTGAACTCGAGCTTGATGTCGGGATAGGACGCCAGAACAGGCCGGAGTTTCGGCCATACCAGTGAATTCAAAGCATGGTCCGACAACGTTATGCGGATCTTGCCAGCCGGCTTGTCACGGAATTCCATGAGCGCTGCGATCTCGGTCTCGATCTCGGACACGCGCGGAGCCAGTGTTTGGCGCAAGCGCTCGCCCGCTTCGGTCGGCGCGACATTGCGGGTGGTCCGCGTCAGGAGCCGGATGCCCATGCGATCTTCGAGCTGCTTGATGGTGTGACTGAGCGTCGACTGGGCAATGCCGAGTTTGGCAGCAGCCTTGGTGAAGCTGCGTTCTTCGGCCACGGCCAGGAACCACAACAGGTTGCTGAAGTCTTCCTTGGCCATCGACGCTCTCCATAAGCCACCTGAAGATTTATGGCGCCCATCGATTAATGCAAGCGAATTGAGCCAACTAATGCGCGTTGCCATCGGCTGCTAGCTTGGAGCAGGAGGGGCACTCGTCTGTCCCGCATCGCCATCTTGCCGAGCAGTCCGAAGGAGACAGGCATGGAGCTGACCATCAACGGATTGAAGCGTCAGATCGACGTCGAGCCGGATACCCCCTTGCTATGGGCGTTGCGCGACGGCCTGGGCATGACCGGCACCAAATATGGTTGCGGGCTGGCGCAATGCGGCGCCTGTACGGTTCTCGTCGACGGGCAGGCAACGCGATCCTGCGTGACACCGGTCGAAAGCGTGGCCAACGCCCAGATCACGACCATCGAAGCGATCACCGACGATGCCGTTGGCCGAAAAGTCGTCGACGCCTGGGTGGCGAACCAGGCGCCGCAATGCGGCTACTGCCAATCGGGACAAGTCATGGCGGCGACGGCGCTTCTGAAGCAGAGCGCTCATCCCACGGACGAGGAAATCGCAGGCGCCATGGTCAATCTGTGCCGGTGCGGAACCTACAACGCCATTGCGTCTGCCGTCCGGCAGGCTGCGCAAGCCTGAGGAAGACATCGTGAACGCCATCGCTCCTCAGACTGCATCCTCGACCCTCGAGGTCGACAAGCCGCTGAATTTGTCCCGACGTGCCTTCATCGGTGGTTCGCTCGCCGGGCTGGTGCTCGGGGCCATCCTGCCTGGTGGTCGCGTCAATGCCCAGGCGGCAGCGCCCATTGTGCCGGGGACCAGGGTGAATGCGTTTCTGGAGATCCGCCCTGACAGCACGGTCCTGTTCCGCAGCGCCTTCATCGAGGGCGGGCAGGGCATCTTCACGGCCATGGCGCAGATCGTCGGCGAGGAACTCGATGTCGAGCCCACGCAATTCGTGGTGGAAGGAGCGCCGCCGGGCGCCGATTATCTGCTGACGGGCGGTGCCCGTTTCACCGGCGGCAGCATGTCGGTGCGCATGAGCTACGAGACGATGCGCAGGCTCGGCGCCGCCGCCCGCCAGATGTTGCTCCAGGCCGCGGCCACGCGGTTTGGCGTGCCGCTCTCCACGCTGACCACCGAGCCTGGGCGCGTAGTGCATGCTGCATCCGGTCGCGCGCTTGCCTATGGAGATATCGCGGCTGCGGCTGCGGAACTGACTGTTCCCGGGAACGTGCCACTCAGAAGCCGATCGGAGTTTCGCTGGATCGGCAAGCCGGTAGCGCGCCTGGATGTGCGCGACAAATCCACGGGCAAGGCCCGCTATGCCATCGATCTTGCGGTCGAAGGCATGCTTCACGCCGCCGTTCAGCACAGCCCCCGGCTCGGCGGCGAACCCGGCGCGTTCGCGAACGAGGAACAGGTCAAGGCCATGCCCGGCGTCCACTCGGTGCATCGGCTCGCAGGGGCCGTCGCCGTCCTGGCGTCGAGCTGGTGGCGGGCGCGCCGTGCCGTCGAGGCATTGCAGGTGAGCTGGATCGAAGCCGCGCCTGGAACCTTGCGCACCATGCCGGCTGACTTCTCGTCGGAAACTCGAAAGGCCATGCTGAAGGCGACGGCAGGCGACGGGATTGCCTTCGAAGCGGCGGGTGACGTCGCCACCGGCCTGCACTCGGCTGCGCGTATCGTCGAAGCGACCTATGACGCACCATATCTGGTTCACGGCCAGCTCGAGCCGCCATCCGCCCTCGCTCGCTGGAACCAGGACGGATCGTTGGAACTTTGGCTCCCGAACCAGGCGCCGGAAATGTTCCAGGCCGAGGCGGCGAAAGTGGCCGGCATCGCGCCGGACAAGGTCATCATCCATTCGCCTATGCTCGGCGGCTTTTTCGGTCGACACTTTCTCTACCAGACGGCCAATCCATTCCCGCAGGCCATCATGCTGGCAAAGGCGGCCGGTCGCCCCGTCAAGTTGATCTGGAGCCGTGAGGAGGAATTCCTGCGCGATGCCTTGCGGCCTATGGGCGTCGCTCGTTTCCGCGCCGGGCTCGATGCCGAAGGACTGCCGGTCGCCCTGCAGGCAGTGGCGGTGGGCGAAGGGCCGACCGGGCGTTGGTTCGGCCGTAAGCCTGATAAGGTCGACAGCTCCGCCGTCGAGGGAATTGCCGGCAAGGTCTATGCGATCCCGAACCGGCGCGTGGGGCAGATTCATGTCGACGATCCCGCGATCATCGGTTTCTGGCGCTCGGTCGGTCATTCGATGAACGACTTTTTCTACGAGACCTTCTTCGATGAAATGGCCGATGCCGGCAGGCAGGATCCCTATGAGCTGCGCCGACGCCTGCTTGCGGACAGTCCTCGCCACAGGACGTT
This sequence comes from Labrys sp. E2SS-1L, assembly GCF_057073705.1. Classification (NCBI taxonomy): domain Bacteria; kingdom Pseudomonadati; phylum Pseudomonadota; class Alphaproteobacteria; order Hyphomicrobiales; family Xanthobacteraceae; genus Labrys; species Labrys sp. E2SS-1L. The sequence goes on from NZ_CP172713.1 coordinate 32,562, forward strand.
GCTGGAGGCCGTGGCAGATCTCTCCGGAGGGTGGCGCCGCGGCCCCTTCACGGCACAGGACGGTACGCGGCGCGCCCGCGGTGTCGCCATGGCTTCGCCCTTTGGTAGCGAAGTCGCGACCATCGCCGAAGTGTCCTTGCGAGACGGCGAGGTGGCGGTTCACGACGTCTGGGTGGCCATCGACCCCGGCAGCATCGTCAATCCCGCCATCATCGAGGCTCAGGTGCATTCGGCCGTTACGCTCGGGCTGTCTTCGGCCCTGCTCGAAGAGGTCGTCTATGTCGACGGGATGCCGCAGGCAAGAAACTACGACGGCTATTCCATTCTCACGCCGGATCGCATGCCGCATGTGCATGTGCGGATCGTCGAGAGTGGGGCGCCGATGGGCGGCATCGGCGAGCCGGGCCTTCCAGGGGTGCCACCCGCTGTCGTGAACGCGGTGTCTGCGCTCGTCGGCAAGCGCATTCGCAGCCTGCCATTGTCCAAGATCGATTTTAAGGGATTGCAAGGGTGAGCAAGATTGTAGCGGCCGCAATGGCGGCCCTTTCGATTGGCATGGGTGCGAATGCTGCCCATGCGCAAGCGGAAAACCCGTCCCAGGGCCAAAAGCTGTTTCAGCAGCGATGCGGTGCCTGCCACCAGGTTGGGACGCCGCGCAACGGCGTGGGCCCCACTCTGCAAGGATTGATCGGCCGCAAGGCCGGCAGCGTACAGGGCTATAACTACTCGCCGGCCCTCAAGGCTTCCGACGTGACCTGGAACGCCGAGACTCTGGAAACATTCCTTGCGAATCCATCCGCGATGGTTCGCGGCACACGAATGACCCAGCGCTTCAACAGTGCCGATGAACGCCGGATCATTGTCGAGTTCCTCGGCTCCCACCAGTAACACGAAGCCGTCAATTCGTTGAACCTGAGCTGTCGAGGGGGTGGAGGAGATTTTTGTTGGCCACTTGGGCGAAGGCTCGTCACGCGACACGCCGCAATCGGCATCCGGAGATTTATGCTGCCTATCGATAAATCCAAGCGATTAATGGCGCCTAATCCGATCGATCTCGGCCTGCTACATCATCTCGAAAGCAGGCGGCTGCGTGGGCAACCGCACCGTGACGAAAGATGAATCATGCACACAACCTATAATGACGCGCTGGTCAAACCAGGTATGGCCTGGGGAGCGGTGCTCTCGATGGCGTTGTGTGTCGCCGTCCTGATCGCTTCCGAATTCATGCCGGTCAGCCTGCTGACACCCATTGCCGCCGACCTCGGCATCAGCGAAGGGCGGGTCGGGCAGGCGATCTCCATCTCCGGCATTTTCGCGGTCGTCACCAGCCTGTTCATTGCGGGCCTGACGAGACGGCTCGATCGCAAGCTCGTGTTGATCTCGTTCTCCCTTCTGTTGGTCGTTTCCGGCCTGATTGTGACCTTCGCGCCCAATTACGCGGTGTTGATGATCGGACGTGCGTTGCTCGGCATCGCCATCGGCGGGTTCTGGTCGATGTCGACGGCGATCGTCATGCGCCTGGTGCCGGAAGGGTCCGTGCCCAAGGGGCTGGCGCTGATCAATGCCGGCAATGCCATCGCGGCGACGGTCTCGGCACCGCTGGGAAGCCTGCTCGGCGACCATGTCGGCTGGCGCGGCGCCTTCTTCCTCGTGGTGCCCTTGGCTTTGCTGGCGCTCATCTGGCAGTGGATCGGCATGCCGTCCCTGCCGCCGCGCGGTCGCGAGAGATCCGGCAATGTCTTCAGGCTGTTGCTGCACCGGCAGGTGGCGCTTGGCATGGCCGCGATCTTCCTGCTCTTCATGGGACAGTTCGCGCTCTTCACCTATCTGCGCCCGTTCCTTGAAAGCGTCACCGGCGTTGGCGTGTCCGTGCTCTCGGCGATATTGCTGCTGATGGGGCTGGCTGGCGTCGCGGGGACCTGGGCCATTGGCCAATTGTTGGGGGCGAGGCTCTACAGCATCGTGATCGCCATTCCGCTCGTCATGGCGCTCATCGCTGCGGCGTTGGTCGTGCTGGGCTCGAAGCCGGTGGCCGTTGCGATCCTGCTGATCGGTTGGGGCTTCTTCGGTACGGCCGCGCCGGTCGGCTGGGGTACGTGGCTTAGCCGGGCTCTGCGCGATGACGCCGAAGCCGGCGGCGGCCTGCAGGTTGCCGTCATCCAACTCGCCATCACGCTCGGGGCTGCCCTCGGCGGTTTGCTCTTCGATGCCCTCGGGTGGTGGAGCCCGTTCGCGCTCGGCGCCATCCTGCTGCTCGGCTCGGGATTTGTTGCGGCCGCGGCCGCGATCGACCAACGAAGGATCGCGACATGAATGCCGGCTCGATTACCCGTCGCACCATTCTGCGGGCTGGACTGCTTGCAACAGTCACCCTCGGTCTCGCCGGAACGACGCGTGGATACGCCCAAGGATCAGCGCCCATGAAGATTGGCATTTCGTTCAATCGTCAGTCGATGACGGCGACACTGGAAGACAATCCCTCCGCGCACGATTTCGCGTCGCTGCTGCCGCTCGATGATCTCTCGATCGACAACTATGCCGACAACGAGAAGATCAGCTACCTGCCACGCAAGCTCACCCAAGAGGGTAGCGGCCCATTCGGCGACGAGCGTGCCGGCGACCTTTGCTACTACGCGCCCTGGGGCAATCTCGCCTTTTTCTACGCGAGCTACCGCTGGTCGCGTGGCCTGATCCGGCTCGGCCGTCTCGACGGCGGCTGCGAGCCGCTGCTGATCCGCGGCAAGTTCCCGCTGCGCATCGCGCGCATCGCCTGATCCAGACCTTTCGAAAGGAGCACCCCATGCTCGGAACCGTTCTTCATGGCCCCGGCGACATCCGCTGCGAGCAAGTCGAGGAGCCCAAAATCCTCCATCCCACGGATGCCATCATCAAGCTCTCGGCGTCCTGCATCTGCGGCTCGGATCTGTGGCCCTATCGGGGGCTCCAGCCGGTCGATGAGCCGATGCATATGGGCCACGAATATTGCGGCGTGGTCGTCGAAGTCGGCAGCGCGGTCAAGACTGTGAAGGCCGACCAGTTCGTCGTCGGCTCGTTTTGCATTTCCGACAATACCTGCCCGCATTGCCGCTTCGGCTTCCAGTCCTCCTGCGAACAGCGCGAGTTCATGAGCCATGCCCAAGCGCCGTATGCGCGGGTGCCGCTCGCCGATGGCACGCTGGTCGCGACGGCGGCCATGCCTGACGACGACCTCATACCGAGCCTGCTCGCAGCATCCGACGTGCTCGGCACAGGGTGGTATGCGGCCGATGCGGCGCGCGTTGAGCCCGGATCGACGGCTGTCGTCGTGGGAGACGGTGCCGTCGGGCTGATGGGCGTCCTCGCGGCCAGGCAGATGGGAGCGGAGCGCATCATCGCCATGAGCCGGCACAGGACGCGCCAGGATCTCGCGCTCGAATTCGGTGCCACCGATATCGTCTCGGAGCGCGGCGATGCGGGCGTCGCCCGGATCAAGGAACTGACGAACAATATCGGTGCAGAATCGGTACTGGAATGCGTCGGCACCCAGGAATCCATGATGCAGGCGATCGCCTGCGCACGTCCCGGAGGCCATATCGGTTTCGTCGGCGTGCCGCATGGCGTCCAACTCGACGGCCAAGGCCTGTTCTTCGCCCAGAAAAGCCTGCTGGGTGGGCCGGCACCGGTGCGCCGCTTCCTGCCGCATCTGATGGACCTGGTGCTGGAGCGCAAGATCAATCCCGGCAAGGTCTTCGATCTCACGCTACCGCTTGCCGATGTCGCCGAGGGCTACCGCGCCATGGATGAGCGCCGCGCCATCAAGACACTTCTTCGCGTCTGAAAAAGATCCGCTCGTCGTGAACCTGCCGATAGTTCCAGGAGGAATTGAACATATGGAGACAATGATCGATCTCAGCTCGGCCGCCGTTCTCATGGCTATCGCCGGTTTCTTGGCGCATATGGCCTTTTGCTGAATGGGCTATCGGGATGCCGGCCAGGCAAACCGAGGTCAGAGAAGAAAGTGAGTGAAGTTCGCTGACTCTCGCTGCGCGGGCGCGCCCTGTTGAATTCGAGGCCCGCCCGCGCCGATCTAGCTCGACTATCCCTGGATGAGGTCGAACTTGTTGCCATCCGGATCAGTCAGGGTCGTGTAGCGGATCTGTGGCAGATTGAACTTCTCGACGACCGATGCGCCGAGCAAGACTAGACGTTCTGTCTCTTCATCGAGGTCGGGCGTGGAAAAGTCGGCATGCACGCGGTTCCGCTGGATCGGCACTTCGGTGGCCTTCTGGAAAAGCAAAAGGGGTGTGTCGGCGGTGGGCGGCAGCAAAACGATGTTGCCGTAATCGTCGCCGATCGCGATCCCGAGGGCTTGCGACCACCAAGCCGCCAGGGATTGAGGGTTCTCGCAGTCGAAGGTGATAGCGTAGATTCTCATGCTTTTGTCCTTTGTGAAGCGTTTATAGACGAGGGTGTCAGTGCAGCTTGCGCGACGGTGCGAACCAAGTTGCCGGGCTATCGCCGTACTCACTGGAGCCGCCTGATGAAGAGAGCGACGGTCCTGGCTGCGTCATCGGACGACGGCGGCCTGGACGTAGGAGGACGGCACCTCGCGTGCAGCGTTCTGCGTGACGAAGGAACCTGCTAGCAGCACAAGACCGATAGCTGCCGGCAGAGCACCCTTGACATTACGCACGCCGAGATGAGCCATTCCTGACAGGATGAGGTGGTAGAAGATGCCGGCGTAAGCGAGATCGCTGAGCGACAAGCTGACGCGCGACAGGATCGCGATCGGGCCGAGTATCTTCACCACGATCATGAACGGCACAAGGTGAGGCGCATGGTAGCCAAGATCGACCTGTGCCTGCCGCACGAAGTCTTTTTTGGTGATGTATAAGAAAGCCGATGACAGATATAGCAATGAAAGTAGGGCTGTACTGATCCAATAGATGTATATTGAGGTCATAAGAGTTCCTTCATCGTAGCGATACCGCAGCGACGCTGTGTGTTTAATCCAGCGGCATTCCAGCCGCTGCGTCACCGCAGTGGTGGATTGAATATGTTGAATTTGCTATGTTGGATTAAATTGGCAAGTAGGATGAATTATTGCCAGTAAGTATGGAAAAGCTGACTAATGGATAACAGCGATTTCAGCATGCAGGACGAGATGCGCCGCGCATTCGCGATGCTCTCGGGCAAATGGAAGCTCGAGATCATGTGGCTTCTAAACCAGCGAATTTATCGCTTCGGCGAGTTGCGAAAGGCGATCCCCGGCATCACCCAGCACATGCTGACTGCGAGCCTTCGGGAACTGGAGAAGGACGGCCTCGTGACGCGCACAGTTTTCGCAGAGGTGCCGCCGCGCGTAGAATATGAGATCACAACAAAAGCCCGCGGCCTCGGTCCTACGATGCAAGCGCTGACGACTTGGTGGGAAGAACATGGAAAGACAGTGCCGCGGAAGCGGGGAACGCGAGGGCGCAAAAGGGCAGTGCCAATTCGCGTAATAAATAGCACTCGATCGAGTTAATTGCGACTAGCCTCGGAAAATCTCAACTATGCGACCGCATGGAACCTAGAGCGTATCTTGTTTAAGTTGGTTCATAGCCCGCTGCCTGGAAGTAGTTCGCGCATTCGGCTGGGCTGAAGAGGTGGATGATCGAGCCGACTGCCTCCCATAGGGCATCGATGGTCCTTTCGGCCTTTGCCCGTAGCAGCGCCTTGAGTTTGGAGAACGCATTTTCAATTGGGTTGAAGTCGGGGCTGTAGGGCGGCAGATAGAGCAGGCTCGCACCTGCCGTCTCGATCGCATTACGCACGCCGGCGGTCTTGTGGGCCGGCAGGTTGTCCATCACGACAACGTCGCCGGGCTCAAGGGTCAGGACCAGGACCTGCTCGACATAGGCAAGGAATGCGTTGCCGTTCATGGCGCCGTCATAGACGAAGGGCGCGGTCATCCCGGTCAACCGCAGGGCGCCGGTGAAAGTGGTCGTTTTCCAATGACCGTGGGGAACGCCCGCCCGGCAACGCTCACCACGGGGCGCTCTTCCACGCAAGCGCGCCATCTTCGTCGACAGCCCCGTCTCATCGATGAACACGAGCCTTGCCGGATCGAGATCGAGTTGACCGTCGAACCAAGCCTGGCGGCGTTTCAGGATGTCGGGCCGATCCTGCTCCAGTGCATGTGCGGACTTTTTTTGAACGTCCAGCCATGGCCACGAAGCCAGGCGCTCAGGGCACTGCGGCTGATCCCGACCGATTGCTCGGTCTCCAGCCGCCGCACCATCTCGTTGAGCGTGATGTCCTTACGTTCCTCGATCAGCCCGACGATGAAGGCTTCATGCACATCGAGGCTGGAGGAGCGGTTACGGCCAGGCCGCCGAGGCGCCAACTCGCCTACCTTCGCTCGTGCTATCCAGCGGATCGCACTCGAAACGCCGACACCGAACCGCGCTGCAGCCCGACGCGCCGACATGCCTTCTGCCGAGGCCTTCAGGACCCGTGACCGTAGATCTCCGCTCAGGGCTCTTCCCATCATCAACCTCTCCCACAAGGCAGATGTTGAATCAGCTCACAAGCCACCTGTCACATCACAATCGATTCATCGATCGCAGGACATGCTCTAGACCGGTCCCGAGAAAGTCACGGAAGCAGCTGCAGGCCCGCCGGTCGCGCAATTCCTAAAGCTTCTTACGCATCGGTTATTGCCGCGTAATGTGTCGCAAATTCCGGGTATTTTACAACGCAGACAATCAAGCGTGAGCGTCAATGAAATGAGAGAAGTTTCTCATACCCTTCAGTGAGAAGAAGCTCTCGATAGGGATTCATGGGAGCGACCGCGCACGCCTGCTGAATTAGGTAACAAGGACGCGATCCATCCCACTACACGGCCGGTTGCGGCAGCGACGTGAGGTCTCCCCGATACTCAAAGGTCCGGCCACCGCGCGAGCACCCCGCTATCAGTGTGTAAAGCAACTCCCCGAGTTCGCGGCCACGATCTTCCACTCGTTCAGTGAGAGGTAGTGTGCCGGTTATGACCAGCCACAATCGGAAAACGGAAGAGTCGAGAACCAGAGCGGCATCGGCGCTAGTCAACATCCGGAAAGCCTGTCCTTGTTCAGGAGGCCTATGAGCCAGATGAGGCGGTGAGCATTGTTGCTCGGCGCCACGGCATCCGGCCGAACCGATTGTTCGACCGGCGTGAGTTGGCAACGAGGGTCGCAAGCCGCCGACAACAGGATGAAAATCAGCCTATCGGCAGTGGCAGCTTCTTGGTGCGGCCTCCGTCCACGACAAAGACCTGCCCCGTCGCGAATGTACTCTCATCGGATGCAAGCCATACTGCGAGATTGCCGATGTCGCGCGGCTCTCCAAGGCGGCCTGCCGGATGCATGGCCAGGAGTTCGCGTCGGATCCGCGCGCTGTCGGGCATGCTTTCCAGGTAGATCTCGCTGAGGTCCGAATTGATCCAGCCCGGCGCGATCGCGTTGCAGCGGATACCGTCCCGCCCATGATCGACGGCGACTGCAGCGGTAAAGCCATGAATGCCGGCCTTCGAGGCTGAATAGGCCGGATGGCCGGGATTGGAGCCGATCCCCTCGATCGAGCCGATATTGATCAAGCTCCCACCGCCGCGAGACCGCATCAGCGGCACGGCCCTCTTGGTGAGCAGGAATGGCGCCTTGAGGTTGACCGTCATCATCTGGTCCCAATCTGCCTCGGACATGTCCTCGACGGTCTTCTCGAACATGATGCCGGCATTGTTCACCAGGATATCGAGGCCGCCGAAGCGCTCGACGGTCCGGTCCACGGCACCGGCTATCTCGTCGGGGAGGGTGAGATCGGCCTGGATGAAGACCGTCTGTTCGCTCAGGATCGAGGGCGGGGGCGCGTTTCGCTGCACGATCGCGATGCGCGCGCCTTCCTCGGCAAAGCGCTGCGTGATGCCCAGCCCGATGCCCCGCCCGCCGCCGGTGATGATCGCAACCTTGCCTTCAAGTCTCTTCGACATGGAACTTCTCTCAATATACCGGCTTGGCGCCATTGACCTCGACGGCGGTGCCCGCGATGTAGCGGGCCGCATCCGACGACAGGAAACAGACCACGTCGGCGATGTCCTCCGGCTCGGCGATCCGGCCGAGGGGGACGCTGCGGTTGAGCTCGTCGATGGCCGTGTCGGGATCGAAGCCGCGCTTGATGAAGCCGGTGCGCAGCATCGGGGTGTTCACCTCGTTGGGGCATACCGCGTTGATCCGGATGCCATCGGGGGCATGGTCGCGCCCCAGGCATTTCGACAACGTGGCGACTGCGCCCTTGCTGGTGCAATAGGCTGGATGGCCCGGGCCGGGATAGAGACCCCAGCAGGACGCGATGTTGACGATGGCGCCGCCGCCTGCCGCCTTCATGTGCCCGATCGCCCTGCGGCAGGTATAGAAGACCGCCGTGAGATTGACGTCGAAGGTCCTGATCCAGTCGTCGTCCGAGGTCTCGAGGATGTTGCCGCGCGTGATGATCCCGGCGTTGTTCACCAGAACGTCGATCCGCCCGGTCCTGTCGAGCGCCGCATCGACGAGATCTTCGCAATAGGCCTTGGTTCGAAGATCCCCGGGCACCGCCCAGGCCACCTCGCCGTCAGCGTTGAGGTCCGTACAGAGCGAAGCGAGCTGATCGGCGTCAACATCGCCGAGAACCACGCGAAAGCCGTTCCCGATGAATTTGCGGGCAATCGTGCGCCCGATGCCGCCCGCCGCGCCGGTTATCACTGCAGTCTTGATGATATCGTCAGTCATTCCCATGTCCGTGAACGATGTGCCTGGAATTGGGGCAGGTTTCCCTCAAATCGGGCTGGTTTCCAGTGTCTTGAAGCTGCAAAAGTCTCATGTCTTGGTTGAGTTCCCCGCGCGCCGCACAGGTCTCATGGGCGCGGCCAAAGACGCGGGAACCCCGCGCGGTCTGACCGCACCGTCGCAATGGGTCCCGTGCCGGAAGGGCGTCTCAGGCGGTCGGATCGACCTTCTGGCTGATGCGCTTGGAGAAGCGATCGATGACGATCGCCAGAACCACCACGGCCAGGCCCGCCTCCACCCCCTTGCCGACCTGAAGCCGGGAGATGGAACGGATGATCTCGTCGCCCAGCCCGCCCGCGCCGATCATCGAGGCGATGATGACCATCGACAGGGACATCATGATGCATTGATTGACGCCGGCCATGATCGAGCGGAAGGCCTGCGGCAGCTTGATCAGGAACAGGATGGTCATGCGGCCCGCGCCGAAGGCCTCCCCTGCCTCCACCATTTCGCTTTCGACCATCCTGAGGCCATGCGCCGTGAGACGCGTCGGCAAAGGAATTGCGAAGAAGATCGTGGCGATCACGCCGGGAACCGTGCCGACCCCGAAGAAGAACACCGCGGGGACCAGCAGCACGAAGGGCGGCATGGTCTGCATGAAGTCGAGGACCGGTTCGACGACCGCATTGACCTTCTTGGACTCGGCGATGAGCATGCCGAGGGGAATGCCGATCAGCAGGGCGATGAAGGCGGCGGTCAGCACGAGGGAGAGGGTCAGCATCGCCGCCGCCCAGAGGTTCATGGCAAGGATGAAGGTGAGGCCTACCCCGCCGAGAACGGCGAGCGTGATCCGCCCGAGCAGAATGCCGCCGACGACGGCGACGGCGATGATGACCCAGGCCGGAACGCTGGTGAGTGCCGTGGCCAGCGGACCGTTGATTCCGTTGATGATCGAGCCGATGAAATCGAAGATGAAGCTGTAGTTCGTCGAAAGATAGGTAGTGAAATCATCGATCGACGTGGCGATCGAGTCGGCGAATTCCGAGAAATCCATCACGCGTCTCCTTGTTCATGCGCTGGGCGCGATGATCAGACTGCTCGCTGCATGGCCTCCGCCACGCCTTTCCTGCTCGACGTGCCGGCGACGGCAGCGGGCTGAGGCTTCCTGTTCGGAGGCGAGATATTGGCCGCCAGCGCCTTGAGCAGGGAGGCGCCGGTGACCTGGCCGGCAAAGCTGCCATCGTCCCGGACCACCGCCAGGGTTCCCGAATCCGACGAGAGCCGGTCGAGGTAGGGCGCGATGAGGTCATCGGCGCCGACCTTGACGACATCCTGCTTTTTCCATTCGGCGGCCTGGAAACCCTCATCCGCCTCCATGACCTGGCCGGCGGTGAGCACCTTGAAGACGTCGATGCCCTTGACGAAGTTGCGCACATAGTCGTTGGCGGGCGACAGCACGATGTCCATCGGCGATCCCTCCTGCACGACTTCGCCCTTCAGGAGGATGGCGATGCGGTCGCCCAGCGTCGCGGCTTCGTTGGGATCATGGGTGACGAAGACGATCGTCTTGTTGAGCGTGGCCTGGAGGCGGAGCAGTTCCTGCTGCATTTCCTCGCGGATGAGCGGATCGAGGGCGCTGAAGGGTTCGTCCATGAGCAGGATGGGCGTATCCATCACCAATGCACGGGCGAGGCCGACCCGCTGGCGCATGCCGCCGCTCAAGCTCGAAGGCTTGCGGTTGTCGAGATCCTTGAGGCCGACCAGTTCCAGCGCCCTGGACGCCTTGGCCCGCCGCTCCCTGCGCGGCATGCCCGCAATGCGCAGCCCGAAAGCCACATTGTCGACGACGGACATGTGGGGGAGCAGCGCGAAATGCTGGAACACCATGCCTATCGTGCTCGAGCGGATCTGCCGGAGATCCTTCTTGCCGGCGCCGGTGATCTCGCGCCCGCCGATGAGGATCCGGCCACCGGTTGGATCGATGAGCCGGTTGATACACCGCAGCAGCGTGGACTTGCCGCTGCCGGAAAGCCCCATGATCACGCAGATCTTGCCCGGCTGGATCGAGAGATTGATGTTCCTGAGGGCCACGAAATGCCCTGGCACGCTGGCGGCGCTCGGATCGTCCCTCAGCGCGTCCAGCGCTGTCTGCGGGCTATGGCCGTAGAGCTTGTACAGTGCCTTGATTTCGATGGCCGGTTTGCTGGCGTCCATCCAACCCCTCCCTCGTCAAATGGGATGGCGTTCAGGAACGAAGAGATCCGCTCCCGAACGTCGTGGCGAAGTGAGAAGCAGAATTAGGCGATCCACTGCTCGATGAGGCCCTTACCCTTGTTGTCGTCGATCCACTTGGCAGCGGCTTCCTCGGGCTTCATTCCCTTGTCGATCCAGCTCATGACGAGCGCTTCCTGATCGTTGGGAATGTGGAACTTCTGGAAGAATGCGTGCGCCTTCGGGAAGTTGTCCTTGAAGTCCTTGCGCACGGCATGGAAGCAGTAGAACGGCTCTTCCATCATCGTCGCCTTGGGGTCCTTGAGGTAGCGCATCTTGTACTGGGTCCACATCGGCAGCGGCTCCCACGTGGTGACGACGATCCAGTCCTTGCGGCCGACGGCCCGGCCGAAAGCGGCTTCCATGGCCGCTTCGCTGCCCGCCACGAGCTTGAGCTTGAGGTCATAGGCTTTCACGGTCTTGTCGGCCGACTGCATCAGGCCGGAGCCCGCATCGATGCCGACGATGCTGCCGCCGAACTTCTCGGCGTGCGCGTTCAGTTCCTCGATCGAGTTGATCTCGACATAGTCGGGCACCGCCAGGCCCTGCGTCATCGGCCCTTCGGAGACGCCGAGAATCTCGATCGCGCTGGCGACTTTCTTCACATAGTCCGCCTGGCCGCCCTTGTAGTCGCCCTTCAGCGGGCCCGTGCCCTGCATGTAGGAATTCGAGAAGGCATCCACCTTGCCGGACTGGAGCGAGGCATAGATGACGCCCGGATCGGCCTGCAGAGGCTGGACCTTGTAACCAAAATTGTCCTCGATCAGCTTCTTTCCGATAAAGGTAATTGCGAGAGCATCGGACCAATTCGCATAAGCATAGACCAGCGGACGCGAGGCATCAGCAAGAGCTGTTGTTGAAAACCCCGCCGCCGTCAGGGCCACACTACCACCCAACTGTAGAAATTGTCGCCGTGAAGCCTCGAAGCTCGGCATCTTCGACATCGTACCCTCTCCTGGTGATGGTTGCTTGACAATTCATGGATTGCCGAGCTTTTCAGTTTTGTTCAGGTCACCCTTATCAGGTGAGAAATGCGTAACATGGATTTGCTCTAACCAGCGGGCGCAAAAAAGTAGCCTGCCGATTGACTTTATTTCGACTGTCCAAGCGCCCGGACTTCTGTAGCGTCTCTTCGCAATCCTTCCGTGAGCTACAGCGGAGCTAATCCATGTCCTTCAAAGGCGTCATCCCGCCGATCATCACGCCATTCCACGAGGACGGGTCGATCGATCGAGCCGGCTTCGAAACCGTCCTGGAGCATCTCATCGCGGCTGGTGTCCACGGCGTCATCGTCGGTGGAACCACGGGCGAGTACTATGCCCAGTCACGGGACGAACGGGTGGGCCTGCTCAAGCTGGCCGCGAAGATCGCCCATGGCCGTGTGCCGCTGACTGCCGGCGTCGGCGCCATCCGGACCGAGGATTGCATCGAATATGCGCTCATCGCCCGCGATCTGAAATATGACGGTATCCTGATCGGCTCGCCCTATTATGCGGTGCCCACGCAGCAGGAACTCGCCAACCATGCATTGGCGATCGACCGGGCGGCCGACATGCCGATCATGCTCTACAACTACCCCGGCCGCACCGGCACGATGATGGACACCGAGTTCCTCGACCGCGTCGGCCGCAACACCAATTTCCGTGCCATCAAGGAGTCCAGCGGCAGCGTGAACCAGTTGCACATCCTGGCGCGCGACTATCCGCATATCGATCTGTTCTGCGGCATGGACGACCAGGCGCTGGAATTCTTCGTCTGGGGGGCCAGGGGCTGGGTGTGCGGCGCGGGCAATTGCCTGCCCGAGGAGCATCTCGCCCTCTACAATGCTTGCGTCGTCGAAAGGGACTTCGCCAAGGGCCGGCTGATCATGTCCGCCCTGCTGCCGCTGATGCGCGTGCTCGAGCAAGGCGGCAAATTCGTCCAGGCCATCAAATATGGCTGCGAGTTGGCGGGATTGCCGGCGGGGCCCGTGCGCAAGCCGATGCGCGGGCTGGAAGAGGACGAGCGGCGGGAACTCGCGAATACGATCCGCACGCTCAAGGCAGTGATCGCTTCCATCGACAACAAGTCCATCAGGAAGGGTGCCCCGAATGTCGTTGCTCTTAACGCGTGATGAGTACGCGGCCCTGGCCCAGAGCCTGCCGCTGCCGACCAATGCGGTGATCGACGGCAAGGCGCGGCCGGCTCTGTCCGCGGATACCTTCGATTCCATCAATCCGGCGACGGGCGAGCGTCTCGCAAGGATCGCTAGCTGTGGCAAGGCTGACGTGGACCTCGCCGTCGAGAAGGCTCGCCAGGTCTTCGAGGCCGGCACCTGGTCGCGGGCCCATCCCAGCGAGCGCAAGAGCGTGCTCAAGCGCTTCGTCAAGCTGCTGCGGGACAACGCCCACGAATTGGCCGTCATCGAGACGCTGGAGAGCGGCAAGCCGATCTTCGACGTCGAGACGATCGATATTCCCGAGGCCCTGCATTGCCTGGAATGGCATGCCGAGGCCGCCGACAAGGTCTACGGCCAGACCTCGCCTTCGGGCGACAACGTGGTCTCGATGATCGTGCGCCAGCCGCTCGGCGTGGTCGCCTGCGTGCTGCCCTGGAATTTCCCGATCCTGATGCTGGCCTGGAAGATCGGGCCGGCGCTCGCCACCGGCAATTCCGTCATCGTCAAGCCGGCCGAGCAGACCAACATGTCGGCGCTGCGCATGGCCGAGCTCGCCCACCAGGCCGGCCTGCCGAGCGGCGTCCTGCAGATCCTGCCCGGCCCCGGCGAGGTGACTGGCCAGGCGCTTGGCCTGCATCCCGATATCGACATGGTCGCATTCACGGGCTCCACCGATATCGGCCGCAAATTCCTCGAATATTCGGCCAGGAGCAATCTGAAGCGCGTCGTGCTCGAATGCGGCGGCAAGAACCCCTGCATCGTCATGGACGATGCCGAGTGCCTCGATGTCGTGGCGCAGCACGCCACCCAGGCCGTGTTCTGGAACATGGGCGAGAACTGCTCGTCCAATTCCCGGCTCATCGTGCATGAGAAGATCAAGGAGGCGCTCGTCGAGCAGATCATCGCCAAGTTGAGAGACTGGCCGCTCGGCGATCCGCTCGATCCGGCCAACCGGCTCGGCGCTATCGTCTCCAAGGAACAGTTCCAGACGATCGTGGACTACATCAAGAAGGGCAAGGCCGAGGGCGCGAAAATCATCGCCGGCGGCGAGGCCCGCAAGATCGGCAAGGGCTATTTCATCGAGCCGACCATCTTCGACGACGTCAAGCCGGGCATGACGATCGCCAGGGAGGAGATCTTCGGCCCCGTCCTGTCGATCATCACGGTGGCAAGCGCCGACGAGGCGGTACGCGTCGCCAACGACAGCCAGTATGGCCTTGCCGCCTCGGTCTTCTCGGCCAATCTCGGCCAGGCGCATCGCATGGCGCGCGATATCCGTGCCGGCACCGTGACCATCAACTGCTATGGCGAGGGTGACATCACCACGCCGTTCGGCGGCTTCAAGCAATCGGGTTTCGGCGGCCGCGACAAGTCCCTGCATGCCCATGACCAGTACACGGAGCTGAAGACGGTCTGGGCCGATATCTCCGACCCCCGCGCGACCAAGACTCTCGACTGAACCGGCTTCGCCATGGCTCTCCACACTGCGATCAGGGCTCCGGCCGACCTGGCCGGATCGGGCTGGTACGAACTCCTGCCAAAACCGCCACCGCCGCGCGTCCTGGAGGGCAGGCGCAGGGCCGATTGGGTCGTCATCGGCGGAGGCTTCGCCGGCATGGCAGCCGTACGCCGCCTGAGCCAGCTGCAGCCCGGCGCCCGCATCGTCGTCCTCGATGCGCAGCGGATCGGATGGGGTGCCGCGGGCCGTAATTCGGGCTTCATGATCGATCTGCCGCACGAACTGGCGAGCGACAACTACGCGGGCGGCCGCGACCACGACATCAAGCAGATCCGCATGAACCGGGCCGCGATCGAATTCGCGGCCGGTGCTGCCGCTGAATACGGGCTGGAACCTCATTTCATTCGGGCCGGCAAATATCATGGCGCCGCCACGGAACGAGGCCAGCGGGTCCTGGCCGAGTTCGAGCAGCATTTGTCCAGCCTCGGCGAGCCGTTCGAAAAACTGGGCGCCGACGATCTGCGCCGCGTGACCGGCACCTCCTACTATGCCGGAGGCACCTTCACGCCGGGCACGGTGATGATACAGCCGGCAGCCTATATTCGCGGTGTCGCCCGCGGCCTCGCCGATAAGGTCGAGATCTTCGAGAATTCGCCAGTCGTCTCGATCAAGAGCGGGGCGACGCATACGGTGTCGACGCCGCAGGGCGAAGTCGAGACTCCCCGCATCATCATGACGGTAAACGGGCAGGTCGAGAGCTTTGGCTTCTTTCGCCGCCGCCTCATGCATATTTTCCTCTATGCGAGCATGTCGCAAAAGCTGAGCTCGTCACAGATGTCGCAGCTCGGCGGCGAGGACTATTGGGGCCTCATCCCGGCCGACCCGCTCGGCTCGACCGTCCGACGCTTCGGAGACCGGATCGTGGTGCGGAATTCCTGCACCTACAATCCCTCGATGCGGGTTTCGGAAGATTTGGTCAAAAACTTTGGCCGGGCACATGACCGCTCCTTCCGCGAGCGGTTCTCGATGCTGCCCGATGTGCAGGCGGAGTTTCGCTGGGCCGGGCATCTGTGCCTTTCCCTCAACAGCGTGCCGGCCTTCGGCGAGGTCGAGCGGGGCATCTATTCGGCCTGCTGCTGCAACGGGCTGGGAACGGTCAAGGGCACGCTCTATGGCAAGCTCATCGCCGACTTGGCGGCCGGCAGCGGCGAGCCGATGGTCGAGGAGACGCTGTCGGAAGCCGCGCCTCGCAAGCTCTATCCCGAACCGTTCATGTCCCTTGGCGCCAAGGCGAAGCTGTGGTGGCTGCAAAGGCGCGCGGGCCGGGAAATGTGAGGGAACAAAGCCCAGGGTGAAACGCGTTCTGCCCGCCGGTCCCGCGTTCAGTTGAAGGCTTGCCGTTCGCTCTCGGCGATCTCTCTCAGCCAGCTACGAAGGGTTTCGGCCGCCGGACTCAGCACCCTATTGTCGTTCCAGGTCAGATAGTAGCCGCCCGGTGCCGGTATTTCCAGGTCCGTCAGGCGCGTGAGCCGCCCCTTCTCGACCAGGGACCGCACCAGTCGATGCCAGCCGACGGCCACGCCCTGGTCGGCCTGGGTGGCCTGAAGCGCGACACTGAACTTCCCGTAGCGCCGGCCCCGCAGGGGACCGTGCGGAATGTTGGACCGGCGCAGGACCTCGTCCCAATCCGACCATTCCGGATCGACCCAATCCACGTGAACGAGCGGCAGTTCGGCCAGCGTTTCGGCAGTTGCATCCCGATGCTCAGCGGCGAAACCTCGGCCGCAAACCGGATAGATGGTGTCGTCGAACAGAAGCTCGGCCGTTTCGTCCGCCCAGGAGCCAAGTCCGTAGCGCACGCGCAACTCGACCTCGGCCCGGCGGAAATCGCGCGGATTGTCGGAGATGAGGTGGTCGACGGTGATCTCGGGGTAGCGCTGCCAGAAGCCGCGCATGCGGGGCACCAGCCACATCGTGGCGAAGGCGTCGGTACAGGCGATGGTGACGTTCCTCGAGCGGTCTCCCCGCTTGATCGTCCGCACGACCTCGGCGGCTCGCGAAAAGCTGTTCGAGAGTACCCCATAGAGATCCTCGCCCGCGCTCGTCAGCGCTACGCCGGTACCGAGGCGCGCAAAGAGCGGCACACCCAATTCGTCCTCGATCGCCTTGATCTGCCGGCTCACCGCACCGGGTGTGACATTGAGCTCGCGGGCGGCAAGCTTGAACGAGAGATGCCGAGCCGAGGCTTCGAAAACCGCCAGGGTGGTAAGAGAGGGCAGATCGTAATAGCGGCGGACCATGCTGAGCCGGGCTTCTTTCCAAGGTCGAATGGGGCAGCAATTAAGTCAACACGCGCGTGAGACTTTTGCATTAGGACATCGCCCTAGCTTGCAGCAATAGTCCCTGTAACTGCAAGGCCTTAGCCGCAGTATTGTTAAGACAAGCGGAGGCGAGCGTGACCATTCAGGAGAGCACAACTCGAAGGAGCGGGCGTGATGCCCGCCGCGCCATCCGAATGGCGCCCAAGGTCGACATGCTCCCCACGCTCAAACGTGCCTTGCCCGTGGTCGAGCCGATGGATGCCGATCAGGTCGAGCGCATCCACCAGGCGTCCTTGGCCATTCTCGAAGAGATCGGGGTGGTGTTTCGCGATCCCGTCGCCCTCGAAGACTGGAAAAAGGTGGGCGCGGATGTACGAGGCGAACGCGTTCATCTCGATCGCGGCCTGGTGATGGACCTGATCGCCACCATCCCGCCCGATATCACCTATCATGCGCGCAACCCGGCCAAGAATGTGGAACTCGGCGGTCCCAATTCCATCTTCGTGCCGATGACCGGCGCGCCCTATCTGCGCGACCTCGACGATGTCAGGCGGCTGCCGACGAACGAGGATCTCGGCACTTTTCATAAGCTCGCTCATATGATGCCGGCGCTGCATTCGTCGGCGCATCACATCGTCGAGCCGATGGACATCGTGGTCGCACACCGCCATCTCCACATCACCTATTCGTCGATGAAGCATTCCGACAAGATCTTCATGGGGATGACCACCTCGGCCAGGAATGCCGAGGACGTGCTCGACATGTGTGATATCCTGTTCGGCGCCGGCTTCCTGGACAATCATGCGGTGACGACCGGCAACTGCAATGGCAACTCGCCGCTGGTATGGGACCAGGTCATGTTGGGCGCGATGCGGGCATTCTGCCGGCGAAACCAGCCGGTATTGTGCTCTCCTTTCGTGCTGGGAGGTGCGAACACGCCGGCGTCGACGGCTGCCGCGGTCGCCCAGCTCAATGCCGAAGCGCTCTCGGCGCTGGCCTATACCCAGGTCATCCGCAAGGGATGCCCGGCGATCTATGGGCATTATCTGTCGACGGTTTCGATGCAATCGGGGGCGCCGATGGCCGGCACGCCCGAGATCTCCCTGATGAATTTCATGATCGGGCAGATGGCGCGGCGCTACAATATCCCCTGGCGCACGTCGAACCTGCTCGGCGGCGCCAAGGTCTTCGACGCCCAGGCCGGCTATGAAAGCGCCATGACCATGATGGCGGTCCTCATGTCGGGCGCCAACTATATCTGGCACTCGGCCGGCTGGAACGAGGCCGGCATGCACTGCTCGATCGCCAAGTTCGTGGTGGATGCCGAAGTCTGCGCCATGGGATATCGCATGACCCAGGGCATCCAGTGGGACGATTTCGAGGAAGCCCTGCAGGCCGTGCGGGATGTCGGTCCGGGCGGACACTATCTTGGCCATCCGCACACGCAGGCCAATTTCCAGACGGCGTTCTTCATCCCAAAGCTCTTCGACAACAATTCGATCGAGCAGTGGAAGGCCGAGGGCGAGAAGGACATCAACCGCCGGGCGCTCGAACACGCCAGGCATCTGTTAGCCGACTATCAGGAGCCGGTGTTGGACCAGGCTAAAGACGAGGAACTGCGTGATTATATCGCGCGGCGCTCCCGCGAAATTCCGGCTGTTGACGCCCTGAACGACGAATATTGAGCCCGACAATGCGCATCAAGACCATCAACGTCTATAAAGTCCTTCTGCCCGTGAAGGGTGGGATCTACCGGATGGCAAGCGATGACGTTCAATCGCTCGATAGTACTCTGGTGGAAGTGGTGGCGGAGGAGGGGCTGACGGGCTGGGGCGAGACGTGTCCCATCGGCCCGGTCTATCAGCCCCAGCATGCCCTCGGTGCTCGTGCAGCGATCGCCGAGATCGCTCCGGGCCTGATCGGTCAGCAGGTGCAGTCCATTCGGCTGCTCGCCAAGCGCATGGATGAGCGTTTGAACGGTCACGGCTATGCCAAGGCCGCGCTCGATATCGCTTTCCTCGATCTCCTCGGCCAGCAGCTCGGCGTTCCGGTTTCGACGCTGCTCGGCGGCGCGCTGACGGATCGCGTCGAGAGCTACTACTCCCTGATCGTCGGCGAGCCGGACGAAACGGCGCGAATTGCCGCCGACAAGGTCAGGGCAGGCTATCCCCGCCTTCAGGTCAAGATCGGCGGCCGCAGCCTCGAGCAGGACGTCGCAACAGTCCGCAAGGTCTGGGAGGCGGTCGGCTTCAAGGCGCGCATCGCCGTCGACGGCAATCGCGGCATGACCGTGGCTGCCGCCATGCAGCTCAGCCATTTGTGCCAGTCCATCCCTTTCGTGCTCGAACAGCCTTGCAACACCATGGAAGAGATCGCCACCCTGAAGGGAAGGGTCAGCCATCCCATCTATCTCGACGAAAGCACCGAGGATCAGAATGCCGTGCTGCGGGCGGTCTCCATGGGCATAGCCGACGGCTTCGGTTTCAAGGTGACCCGGCTCGGCGGTCTGACCAAGATGACGACGGTGCGTGACATATGTGCCATCCGATCCTTGCCCCACACCTGCGACGACGCCTGGGGTGGCGACATTATCGCGGCGGCATGTACGCATCTGGCTTCGACAGTCGAACCGCGCCGTTGCGAAGGGGCCTGGATCGCCCAGGAATATATTGACGGCCATTACGACGGCGCCAACCCGATAAGGATCGTCGAGGGACACATCGCCGTTCCGCAACGCCCCGGCCTTGGCGTCAAGCCGGAACCCGGCATGTTCGGGCCGGCTGTCGCCAGCTATGGGGGATGATTTGCGAATTGTCGCCAAAGCACCACTGCGGCAACGTCGCATACGAAGCAGCGGCCATGCGATCGTTTGACCGCCATAAGTAGGTCATTGCTCGCTGCAGACGAGGATCCGAAGTTCATGCTTCCACGGGGTGCTCAAAAGGATCTGCTCGCTGGTAGACGCGCGGTCGAAGTAACCGATCTGGATGAAGGCGTTTGAACATTCAACGCCAGCATACGATGAACCTATGCGGCGGCATGATCTCTGCCGGAGAAGGCGGCCGGCAGGGATGAGGAGACCTTATTCCGAAGATCTCTGCGGGCGTGCACGGGCTCGATTTGAGGCGGGGGAAACGATCCGCTCCATTGGACTGGCGCTGAAGATCAGCCCGTCCTGCGTCTCGAAGTGGCGCAAACTCAAGGCGGAGACGGGTTCGCTGGAAGGCACATCAGGCCTGGATCAATCTCATCCGCCTCGTCTTCATCGACGAGACCTGGGTGAAGACCAACATGGCGCCGTTACGAGGTTGGGCGCCGCGGGGACAGCACCTTCCAGCTCGCGTACCGCACGGCCGTTCGGAAACGCTCACTTTCATCGCAGCGCTCCGGGCCGATCGCGTCGATGCACCTTGGGTCATCGATGGCCCGATCAACGGCGAGATCTTCACCCTCTACGTCCAGAGGGTTCTCGTCCCGACCCTCGCCAGGGGCGACATCGTCATCCTCGACAACCTCGGCAGCCACAAGGGCCAGGCGGCACGACGCGCCATCCGGCAGGCAGGCGCCCACCTTCTCTTCCTGCCGCCCTACAATCCCGACCTCGATCCGATCGAACAGTTCTTCGCCAAGCTCAAACACCTAATCAGAAAGGCCGAACCCAGAACCGTAGAGACGGCTTGGCGAAAGGTTGGAGACCTGCTCCACGCCTTCTCGCCAAGCGAATGCAATAACTATCTTACAAAATCCGGATATGCCTCCGTCTAAATGAAGCACGCTCTAAATCCATGCTCAGCGAATAATTAAAATCATGCAAAGTTATATTTAAGAATATCTTCATTCAAATATAGAATAGCAAATAAGAAAGAATTCGTTTCTCTGTCGAATATTCGAAAATAAGAAAAGATTCCTCAACGCCATATCGCCGCTATCGGCTGGTTGTAGCCTCTCCATCCTTGGGTTAACCTGCGGAGCGAGTCGATCTACGAATAGCGGCCGGGGTACGGCATGAATGTACTGCGCAGGGCAGGGGGACCACTGCTCGTCGTGTTCGCCCTCCTTCTTTCGCCAGTTTCGCTTGTGCGAGCCCATGCACAGCTCATTACCAACGGAGGTTTTGAGACAAACAATTCCGGTTGGACGTATGGCGGGGGATCCGGGCGAACAGCGGGAACGTTGTTGGTACCGGCGCACGGAGGAGGCAATTTCGGTTCGCTCGCCCTCAATGGCGGCACAATTTCGCAAACTATCAATATTCCGATTGCGGGTTCTTACCGATTGAGTTTCTACCTGGCGCCACAGATTTCGCTTTCGCTAGGCACCCTCAACTTCAGCGTCCAGCTCGGTGGACAGACCTACCTCGGAACCTACAACGTAACGATACTCGGTTTGGGGGGATACAACCTCTATACGCTCACGGTTAGCCTGCCTGCCGGTTTAACGAGCCTTGTCTTTACGAACCTGCCCGGATTGTTGACGGCACCGCTGCGGGTGGACGATGTATCGTTGGTGCAGATTCCCGGCCCCGTCCCCGGTACGAGCATGATCTCCTATTTGGCAGTGGCGCTCCTGGTGCTCTCGTTGGGACGAAAACATGTTGCGGCCGGACTGAAGTGGCTCAGAGACAATTGTCGGCGCTTAGGTCGCAGGCTCCTTCACCGCCATCGTTGGGAGCGATTTGACCGGACTTAGCGGGCGACCCTAGCGCCAGCGCCCCCAAGGTATTGGCGAGATCGCGAATGAAATACAGCAGCACGAGACAGCGGCAATTAGGATGGCTTTTGTAACCTGCGACAATTGAAGCAGATCTTCGGGCCGCACGAGACGCCAGCGCGCCAGAAGCACGCCGGCGTGGAAGCAGCTGGAGAAATGCAGCGCGGAGACGAGGCCGTTTATGTGTGGCTCGGCGCCTGGCCGGCCGCTTGCTGATCGTGGACGAACCCCGAGATTGTGGCCTGGAAAGGGGTCGTCGGCCGCCCGATCAGCCGGGCCAGGTCGCCGCCCTCATCGAGCAGTGCCCCCTTTGCCACGCCGGCATCGGTGTCCGACAGGATCTCGGCAAACATCTCCGGTACGCCCGCGCTGGCGGCCGCCGATCGGAATTCGTCCGGGGTCATGTTCTGGTAGACGATCGGTTTGCCCGAGGCTTCGGACACGACGGCAGCCAATTGGGCCAGTGCGAAGGAGGCGTCACCCGCCAATTCATAGATGCGGCCGGCATGCTCTTCTCCGGCCAGCACCGTCGCCGCAGCCAGGGCATAGTCGGCGCGGGCAGCGGCCGAGATGCGCCCTTCTGCCGCTGCGCCGATGAGCACGCCTTGGCTCAGGGCAGCGGGCAGGCGCCATGTGAAGACCTCGGTATACCAGCCGTTCCGCAACAGCGTGAACGGCACGCCGGCCTCCGCCAGCGCGGCCTCCGTCTGGCGATGCTCATCGGCGAGGAACAGCGGAGACGAATCCGCGTGAAGGATGCTGGTGTAGGCGATCATGCCGACGCCGGCCTCCTTGGCGGCGGTGATGACATTGCGGTGTTGTACCGTTCGCTTGCCGATCTCGCTGCCGGAGATCAGGAGAAGTCGATCCACGCCGGCAAACGCGCTCGTCAGCGTCTCCGGCCTGGAGTAGTCGGCAATACGGACCTCGACGCCTCTGTCCTGGAGCCTGGCTGCAGCTTCCTTGGTGATATCCCGCACGCCCGCCACGATGGCACGGGCAGGCACCATCTCGAGCAGCGCGTCGATGACGAGCGTGCCTAGCTGGCCGGCTGCGCCGGTCACGAAAAGCTTCGGCGTCGTGGGCATGGGTCGTTCTCCTTGTGGTTCATATCTGGCACAAGGTAATTAAGTGAGACCGATGCCGTCGTGAAGGAGGCAGAATTTTGGGACAGGGTGAGACAGAAGTAACCGTGCCGGCACCTGATACCACACCGAGCGGATTGGTATTGGCGCGCCGGCCCGACGGGTCACTCGACTCCCAATGCCCGGTGCGGGATGTTCTGGACCGCATCGGTGACAAATGGTCGACGCTGATCCTGGCCACCCTCGCGGTGGGCCCGCACCGATTCAGCGCTTTCCTGCGGGCGATTCCGGACATATCCAAGCGGATGCTGACGCAGACCCTTCGCGATTTGGAGCGTGACGGCCTGGTCGCGCGCACGGTGTTCCCCACCAAGCCGCCAAGCGTCGAGTACCGGCTGACGCCCCTTGGCGCCACAATTCTTGAACCGTTGGCATCCCTCGTCCAATGGGCCAATCGAAGCCAAGCCGCAATCAAGGTCGCCCGTATGGCGTTCGATGCGGCTGGTTGAAGCTGCCCGTTTGTCCAACTTCGTTTTCGAAAGGGATTGGAAACAATCTCAACAACAAGAAGCGCTCGCGAAGGGCAACTGAGGGGCCGGAAGCGGAATGTCTGGTTTTGGCGCATTTAGAATTGAAGCGGACCAACCAACCAGACGCTTTTTGAACTCCGGCACCCGAACAGCCGCCGCTGGGCGGCAACGACCTTTCCAGGGACCTAGTGCTCACTATCGACGACGGCGAACGCTGGAGTGTAGGTATGATGTGTCCATGCGGCGCCACTATCGAAATGCTCGTCGTCGATGGCGCGAACCCTCGGTGGGACATTGCCGTCAATGCAAACGGTCGGCCGACTTTGCGACCATCGGTCTGGCGAAATACAGGATGCAGATCGCATTTCTGGTTGCGCTCAGGCCGGATTGTTTGGTGCGGCGATTCCGAAACGGCCTAGCCGCTCTGACTACCCGGATCGATCAAACGAGCCGGGTAGTCTTGCTTATTGTCAGAGGCGGTCACGCCTTTGGAACGGCAATCGCCCCCTCGACCTCATGCAGCGTACTGACCACGCTCTCCAGCAGTTGCAAGCCCTGCATGGCGTGTGGCTTTCTATCGTCGACGCCAAGGCGCTCAAGACCACTTTGCACGAGACTGGAACCAAGGTGCGATCCTGCATTGCGAAGATCGTTAAGGCCAAACAGTGGCCCCATCATCTTCCTTGCCTGTTCCTCGGGTAGGATTGTGCCCAACAGCCGCTCAATAGCCTTTAGCGACGCCGGCTTTTTCTCGCCCTTGGCGAGCGGTGGGCAGTGCGCAAGTACGGCATCAACATCAACGCGTTCGGTGAACAGCCGCGTCACCTGCTTGGAAAGGTCCAGCAGCCCCTCCGTCTCCACACAGCGAAACCGGTGAGCCCGCCTGAGAATATCGGATACTTGGGCATTCTCACGCAGCAGTTCCTGACCGTACCTTTCGCGAAAGCTCGAAGCGAGGTTATTAATAGCCTTTTCAATAAGGGCCTCGGGCGCCTTAGTTGATGCCGGCTGCACCATCATCTGCGCTGAGAACAGCTCCTCTGACACGCCCCCATCGGGGGTGACATTGTGGGCCGCCCAAGTCCGCTGCTCCCAGGGCTTGAGCATGCTGATATCCTTGGCAAAAACGGTGATCAGGCCAAGGTCGTTTACGCCAAAATGGACTGTGTCCGAAGTCGCACCAACACCACCGGTATCTCTCGATGCCCAATGGAGCCGTCCACCGCGATGTCGGAGAAGCGCATTGACCACTCCTGCGTCAAAGTAGAGCCAGCCGATATCTCCATCAAGCCGACCTGCTGCCACTCGGGTACCGTCCGGCTTGGTCACAAAAGAGACTTCATCGGTCGCCTTATCGCCGCGGATGCGCGTGCTGATCGTACCGGGGTCCAGCCACTCCGTTCGCCATATGGCACCCCTTGTGAAGAAGGTTCGGTGAGGATGGGGCCAACCCGCCGGCGCGGTAATGTACTCGAGCTGATCTCGGCCTTTTTTCTCATTAATGGGTTTGCGAGACCAGCCATAGCCAGGGTCTTTCTCGGTCACTGCCGTCCGTTCGGTATAACTAGAGCAAAAGAAACGCATGTCCCGCGCCACGAGGTAGTCGTTGAGGAATTCGGTCTTGATCTCAAGGCAAACCGGCTCGCCGGCATCGTTGCGGGTTAGGCGAACGACCTCCGGCCACCCTTCTTCGGGCCGGTACCAGCGATCGCCTTCCCGAATGAGCCGGAGCGCCACCACCAGATCAGGATGCAGATGCCAAATCTCTTTGCTCGGCTCCTCGAGGTGTTGGGCAATGACCAGGTTGATGCCAAGCTCGGTGTCACCCCAGCCGCGGAACACATCCGATGACTGGTAGCCCCATGATTCCATGCCTGCCCGATGCGGGTTGAGCCCGACATCGCCCCATCCCATCGTGTCTACATCAGCTGACTTAGCGGAATGAACCGCAACGGTCGCTATCCCGTGAAATTCGGTTACAGAAATGACGCCAGGCGGGAGATCGTTAAGCGTAGACTTCGTCACCCTCCGCAGGGGTGTCCAGGTGCGCGCCGCAAGCTTTGGCAGGTCAGCCAGATTGAAGAAGGTCTGCTTGATTGTCATATGTTCTCCCTTACCCGCTGGCGCGGACCAAGAATCGGTACCGCAGTGGGCGTCGTCGCACTAAAATTTAGTGAAAACAATGCTCTTTCCCATTGTGTCGACGGGACGCCAAGAAGATAGTTGTACTTCGATCAAAGTGTGGAGCACGTATGTCTGTTCTAGATATCCCTCTCCGAAAGGCGCTGCAGTTGTTCTATTCGCCCAATTCACTGCGACGATCCATTTTGAAAGAGGACATCCGACTTGATCGCAAAAAGGAGGCGGGCGGTACTAGAAGTCGAGGTGGCGACTTCTACCTACCCTTTTGGTCGGACGTTAAGACGCACATCTCTGGCCGAGGTGACCTAACGCAGTTGACCCAGGATCGCATCCTGTCGAACAGGAACTTCAAAAGACTATATCCGCTACTGAGCGACGGAGTCCTCGAACTGCTTAGCGCAAAACTGCGTTGGTCAAACGAGCCTGTAGAGATCGTTCCTACAAGCATGCACGGCAGCCTGCGGATTGAAAGCTTGGGCGCCACAGTTCGGATAAGGGATGCACTCCATGCGCGCGTCCGGGGGGAATACACACGCGTGGTATACCCGTACTTCAGTGAAGAGCCACCGCTCTCAGAAGAAGGCGGGAGGCTAGGGCTCTGGGTAATGCAACAAGTACTAACCGACGCGGACCCCGCTGATATGCGTGTTATCGATGCCCTGCGTCGTACGTTCTTCTCTCCGCAAACGACGCCGCTGCAGGGCAACGAGGAGACAGTTTTTCATGAAAAGTACAGGACGTTGATTGGCGAGTGGGAGCGACTGAAGTTAGAGTGAGCTAGTGCGCAAATGTCGAGCAGGCTGTTTAGCCTTCAGCTGTCATAGGCAACGCCAGTATGAGGTGAGCTCATGGTGACGGCCTGTGCTTAAGTCCCGTAACCACAAATCGCAGCACTATATCCCAAGGAGCTACCTTTCCGCCTGGTGCGATCCGAATACGCCTGCGGGAATGCAGCCATTTGTGTGGACCTTTGATCCTAGTGGCGGCGTCGGCCGCAAACGAGCACCCCAAAACCTGTTCACCGAGACTGACATCTACACGATCTTCGGGCCCGATGGTTCCCGGGATCTGCGGATAGAGTTTGAGCTGGCGAAACTTGAGCAGGGGCTAAAGACACTCATCACAGACTTTGTAGCCGGCCACCGCCAGTTGCCTCGGCTTCGGCAATCGCAGTTGATAGCCTTCATCGCAGCTATGCACGGGCGCACGCCTGAAGCGAGAGAGATCCAGCGGGCGCTTTGGCGGCAGACCTTGGATGCAGCTGAGGCGAAGACCGTCGCCCTGGGCTCAACCGCAAATTCTGAGGCGGAACTGCGCAACCTTCGAAAAGCGGTGGCGTCGCCCATGCAGTTTTTGCTGCCTGGAGCTATGATGGATGGCCTGCCCACGCTCAGTGAAATGACGATGACTATTATGTACTCCGTTGAGCCGGGCTTCATTACCTCAGACAGTCCGGTAACTTGGTTCGATCCAACGGTGCCTAGGCATAGATTCCTAACTCACAAGAGTTCGCTGGCGGACCCGGGCATCGAGGTGGTGATGCCGCTTTCGCCGCGGCATACGATCATCCTGCATCACCCTATGACGCGCTTCGAAAAGTCGGTGCGATACGTCAGGGCGAGTGCAACCACCGTTGCGGCACTGAACAGACGCACAGCCCATTACGCCCACAAGGCGTTAGTGTCGTGGAGAGACGGGTTTGATCCTGCATGGCGAATAGGAGTGCCAGAACGCCCGGATTGACGTGATTCAATGCGAGCACTTTGCCGGCGTATGTCTGCTTTCGGGAATTCAAACTCACAGATCGAACGGCCGGAATGGGGCGCGTTGCGGACAGTCAAATACGGGGCCGGGAGCGAGCTGGCGGCGCCGGCGCTGGCCGTTCGAAAAACCGACATCATGGACGCCTGTGGGCAGTCCATGATCATGCTGTCCATGGGCTGGCGGCTAGCGCCGGAATGTCAGGTGAATGGTGCCGCTCTCTGCGGTTTCCGACTCCGCCGTGTAGCCAAGCTCGAAGCCACGCAGATCGTCCCAAAGGCGGATGCCGCGTCCGAGCAGGATCGGGACGATGGCGACGTGGAGGCGGTCGACGAGCCCCGCCTTGAGGAAATCGCGGACGGTGCTGGCGCCGCCGCCAATCCGCACGTCCTTTCCACCCGCGACGGCAACGGCCTGCCGGAGCGCCTCGGCCGGCGTGGCGTCGAGGAAATGGAATGTCGTGCCGCCGGCCATTTCGATCGAGGGCCGCTTCCTGTGGGTCAGGACGAAGACTGGGACACGGAACGGTGGCTCGTCGCCCCACCACCCCTTCCAGTTCGGGTCATCGGGGAAGCTGTGCAGCCCGAACATGCCGGCGCCCATGATCTCCGCACCTATATTGTCGAAATAGGCCCTGGCATATCTGTCGTCGATGCCGGTCGTGCCTTCACCGCTGGTGTCCTTGAACACGCGCTCCCGCATCGTCCTTGTCGCGATGTAGGCGCCGACGAGGCGCATCCAGTCGGCGCCCATCGGCTGCTCGGGCGTCTGGTCCGTCGTTGTCGCGAAACCGTCGAGCGAGAGGTTGAAATCGACACGAACTGCCACCGGGGCCTCCTTGCGTGTGGTTGCATGCTCGCCCTGTGCGAGCCAAATACTAAGGCAGATACCTTTATGTTTGAACGCAGACACTAAGGCAAGTACCTTTTTGTCGTTGACCGGAATCCGCGACCGCTTTACGGATGCACATGCCTTACCATTCGACCCCCCTCGACCTTGCCTTTCATGCTCTCAGCGATCCGACCCGCCGCGCGGTGGTGTCGCGGCTTGCCGAGGGCGAGGTGCCGGTCAGTGTCCTGGCCGAGCCGTTCGACATGGCGCTGCCCTCGTTCGCCCAGCATCTCAGGGTGCTGGAAGATTGCGGGCTGATCGCCAGCGAAAAGCGCGGGCGCAGCCGCTGGTGCCGGCTGGTGCGGCCGCGTTTCGACGAGGCAGCGGACTGGATGGAAGCGGAGCGCCGGCGCTGGGCCGAACGGCTGGATCGACTGGAAGCCTATCTGGACAAGACGGAAGAGGACGAGGAAAGACATGGCAAGCCAGTTTGAGACCTGGTCGCTTGACCGCGAGATCGTGCTGGTCAAGCTATTGAACCACCCGCGCGCCAAGGTCTTTGCCGCTTGGATGGATCCCAAGGCACTCGCCCAATGGTTCGGCCCGACCGCCCTCAACATCGAGAGCCACGAAGCCGATATCCGCGAGGGCGGGGTCTGGCGTTTCGATATGGTCGGCATGTTCGAAGGCAAGGAGCAGCGCTTCCCCAACCTCATGCGTTTCCTGGAAATCGTGCCGAACGAGCGGATCGTGATGGACCATGGCACACCCGACCCGGACGACCCCAACCGTTTCCGCGTCACGGTGACCTTCGACGAGCAGGCCGATGGCAAGACGGTGCTGACCATGCGCCAGCTCCACCCCAGCCGCGAACGGCGCCAGGCAGTCATCGGCTTCGGCGCGGTGGGATACGGACTGCAGACGCTGGACGGCCTCGCCGCCTGGCTGGACGGGCGAGCAAAAGCTGGGGCCGACTAGTCGGGCAGCGGCTTTCAGGGGCTGCGTCGAAGGCGTCGAATGGCTGAGACGGGGAACGGGCCGAGGACATCGCCCGCCGCGGCACGCTGCTGCAGAGCCTGAATGTCCGTCCGGTGCTCGATGCCAAGGGCTCCGAAACCGGCATGTTCGAGGTACCGGCCGGTGGCCGCCGCTATCAGGCGCTTGCATTGCTCGTGAAGCAAAAGCGCCTGGCCAAGACCACGCCTGTACCCTGTGTCGTGCGCGAGCCCTCGATTTCGATCCTCGCCGAGGACGACAGCCCGGCTGAGAACACCCAGCGCGTGGCGCTCCATCCCCTCCACCAATTCCGCGCTTTCCTTGAGCTGCACACCAAGGGCCTGAGCGAGGAGGCCATCGCCGCCGCCTTCTTCACCACGGGCCAGGTGGTGAAGCAGCGCCTGCGGCTTGCGGCGGTACGCCGATACGCTCGAGCTTGGGAGCAAGAGCGCGGCGCGATCATGGCGCAGGCGTTCATTCCGCTATGTTTTGCAGAGGGCGACGCCCACCAGTTCGACTGGGGCCGCGAGGTCGTCCTGATCAACAACGCCACGGTGACGGTGAAGGTAGCAAATGTGAGGGCGTGCCACAGCCGGGCCAGGACGGGGATTTTTGGCGTTTTATGATGTCGGAGGTCGGCGATGCCGGTGGCAAACGATTTAGCGGCCTCCTTGCGTATAATACACATTCGTCACCGAAAGCAGGGTTCGCGCTTTGGGCTGTCTGAAAGGCGGCGCCGACCCGTTCCGGTATTCGCCCGCCTGCCGTCCTTATGCTCGCAGTACAGTATTTGGAAAATGATGAGTCCAGATTCTGGATTCTGCTCTCTCCAAGATGACAGCCTCACGGCCGGTCGCCATGAGCAGTGTGCCGGAAACTAAAGCAACTCATTGTTATATCTTATATATTCATAGTTTTTTCGAGAGTTTCCCGTTGTTGGCACACATCTTGCGGAGGCATTCGCAAGGTCCCTCATGCTGTTGCGGAGAACACAATTGGCGCTGCCTATCCCACCACTCGAACTGCTGATGCGGTTCGGCATCGACATCATTGCCGTGCTTTTGCTGATCTTCGGCATGTACTACCGCCGTCGCTACGATAAGGAATTCGCAACGACGGCGGTGATGTTCAACGTTGCGACATTTTCGGTCCTCATCATCCTGTCTTCGGTCGAGTTCGGTGTCGCTGCCGGTTTTGGCCTCTTTGCAATCCTGGCCTTGTTCCGGCTGCGGTCGGAGCAGTTCGACAAGGTCGAAATCAGCTATTTCTTTGCCTCCATCGCCATCGCGCTGGTCTGCTCAGTAACGGGTACGATGCTCGGGCTGGTCGCCACGGTGGTGGTGTTTCTGCTGCTCAGCGCATTCATTCTCGATCATCCCCGCTTCCTGCAAGCCGTCAGTGGCGTGAAGATCGTACTCGACGAGATCGACCATCGCGCCCTTACCGATGAGCCGGCGATGCGCACTGACCTTGGCAAACGCCTGGGAGTTGAGGTGATCTACTATGAAATCAAGGCATTCGACTATGTGAACGAAACCGCCTTGATCAACGTCTTCTTCCGCAACAAGTGACGCCCTGACAGCGGCGCCGAGACAGGCAGTGCCCGGTCGTCCCGTGCGCTCGCGACAATGAGAACTGGAGAGGCTATGCCATGTTCACCAGAGAAAGAGGCTTTCCGATGGGAGGCAGCATTGGCCAAGATGCCGCGGCCCAGGCTGATATGCAGCCCTTGTTCAATTTTCCGGCGCCTCGCACCATTGTTCCTCGCTGGCTGGTTGAACCCTATCGACCGATTGGGCTCGAGCAACTCGACGCAAAGGCCGATATGCTGGACCGGCGTGACAACAAATATGTGGTGCGTGCCGATATGCTCCACCAGGCGATCGGTGAACTGATCCAGCAATTCGATATTCTGGAGATCGACGGCAAGCGCAATTTCACATACGATACCTGTTATTTCGACGATGCGGAACGCTCCGCCTATTTTGATCACCACAAGGGGCGGCGTATCCGTTGCAAGGTCCGGATGCGCAAATATGTCGATGCAGATCTTTGCTTTGTCGAAGTCAAGCTCAAGCATATGCGCGGGATGACGATCAAGGAGCGGCTTCAGTGTCCGGTGGAAATGTACGGGACGATGGACGATGAGGCACGTCAGTTCGTCGCTTCCAGTTATCGCGACCTTTACCGGCGCGAGTTCACGCGTGAACTGCAACCCACGCTCGCGATGCGTTATCAGCGCGCGACGCTCGTGGCCAAGCAGGGTGGCGAGCGTGTAACGATCGATACCGGAATTGTGTTTGCGGGCACCTCGGGATCACAAACCATCGACGGCGATCTGATCCTGGTGGAAGTCAAGTCGGGCAACGCCAACGGCATTGCCGACAAGATCCTAAGGCGGCTGCACCAGCATCCTACCAACACCTGTTCAAAATATTGCGTGGCGATGGCGGCATTGAATGAAGTCTCCAAGTCCAACAAGTTCTTGGGCGCCTTGCGCAGGCTCGGCGTGGTTCCGACCTCGAGCGGCGCATGGCTGGCGAAGCCGTCGCAGCCTGTCAAGACCGCCTCGCTCGAACATCGGCATCCGGCAACCTGTTGAGAGGAAGGCCGTTGGCTGGTTGAAAAAGCAGGGCCACCACGGGCCGGCTGTTATTGGAATGGACATCTACGTATCATGCTGAGCTATATCGAGTGCTGGACAAGAGCGGATAATCCAGACCCGATGCCGATGCAGCCTGCCCGATAGGGCAACGGGAATCTGCGGAGGGCACACCTTGTCAAGCAAGCGCATATTGATCGTCGACGATGAAGATAGCATTCGTTTTGGGGTGCATGCCTTTCTGGAATCGCAGGGATACCGCGTTTTCGAAGCCGACAGCTGCCAGAAGGCGAAGGAGCTGTTTCAGGCGTCCACACCGGACGCCGCGGTTATCGATTACCGGTTACACGATGGCACCGCCCTCGATCTGTTGCGCGCATTCAAGCAGGTCGACCCCGGTGTTCCCCTCATCGTGCTGACGGCCTATGGCACCATTGAACTGGCGGTTGAGGCGGTCAAGGAAGGCGCCGAGCAATTCCTGACCAAGCCTATCGAACTGCCCGTGCTGCATGCCATCCTGAAGCGCTTGTTCGCCAATCAGCGGCTTCAGCGTCAGCAGCGCGCCGTCGCCACCCGTGAAAGCCGCGAACGTGTCGATCCGTTTGCCGGCCAAAGCGCGGCGATCGAAAAACTGGCGGCTCAAGCGATCAAGATACGTGGTACATCGAGCCCAGTCCTCATTCTGGGAGAGACAGGCAGCGGCAAGAGCCAGCTTGCAAAATGGCTGCATCGCAATGGTCCGCGCGCCGAAGAGCCGTTCGTCGACCTCAACTGCGCGGGACTGTCCCATGACTTTCTCGAAGCCGAGTTATTCGGGCACGAAAAGGGCGCCTTCACCGGCGCCGTAATCGCCAAGTGCGGGTTGCTGGAAGTCGCCGATGGCGGAACCGTGTTCCTCGACGAGATCGGCGACATGGATATGCGCGTGCAATCCAAATTGCTGAAGGCGCTGGAAGAAAAGCGTTTTCGCCGCCTGGGCGCAGTTCGCGAGCGCGAGATCGACATTGCACTCATTGCAGCCACCCACAAGGATCTGGCCGAGGAAGTCGGGAAAGGCACTTTTCGCAGCGATCTCTATTTTCGGATCAGCGCGATTCCGCTTCTGGTTCCTGCCCTGCGCGATCGGATAGAGGATATTCCCGTGCTTGCCAGCACGTTGCTAGCCCAAATTCCGGCCAGCCGTGGTCGCCAGCTGGACCTATCCGACGAGGCGATGGGAACTCTCTGCAGCTATGGGTGGCCTGGGAACATACGCGAACTGCGAAATGTGCTCGAGCGTGCGACATTGCTGTGTGAACACGACCGCATCAAGCCGCATGACCTGCGCTTCAACCTCATGCCCGGTGGGACCTTGGCCAGCCCCGATACCAACCTCACGCTCGAAGAGGTCGAACGGCAACATATCGAACGCGTCCTGGCGGAAGAGGAGGGCAGGGTGGCGCAGGCGGCGCTACGCCTTGCCGTCCCACGCAGCACGCTGTACCTGAAAATCAAGAGCTACGGCATCAAGACGTCGTAAAAGGCCTGTTACCGGCCGCCATTCCGCAGCTTGGACCTGGATATTGGCGTCCTTCTGCGGTCGCAGGGGCGATATGTTCAAGGTCAAGATTTACGCCAGCATCACCATCATCGTTACGCTCGGCTTGCTGGTGCTGCTGCACGTCTACCGCAATCTGGACAGTGTCGCCGGCTATTTGGCGACGCTCGACAGCGTCAGCGTGCCGTTCAGTATCGCCGCGCTGGAGATGGAGAAGAATGCCGAGGAATATACGAACGGGGTGTTGCGCTATGTCCGGGACCCCCAGCCCAAAGTCAAAGCCGAGATAGCACGGGACGATGAGGACTTTACCGGACGCCATGCCATCTACATGCAACTCGCTACGAGCGATCGGGCACGCGGATTGGGGCGCGAGGTCCGTGCACAGCAAAAAAGGCTCGTCGCTGCCGGCGTAGAACTGATGGACGAGCGCGACCGGCTCGACGCGATATTCGGGGACACGACGGCCCTGCTGGAGGAAATCGACACTCTGATCGACGCCCAACACGAAGGGGCGGCACCGGATGGCCGGCCCGACAGGAACGACAGGTTGCTAGCCCTCACCAACATCGAGGCCGAAACCGCTGAAATTGGTTTCTGGCTGACCATGTTCAAGTACCGGACGGCCGATCCGGAACGCCAGTATCTGGTTAAGAAGGTTGGCGAGCAGCACAATGCCCTGGCCCGGTATCGCGAATTGATCTCGGTGGACCGGGACCGGCAACTCCACGAAGGATTGCGCGGGCGGCATCTAAAGGTATTCGCCAACACCAGGGCGCTGATCGCCGGCGAGACCCGGATCAGCGCGGATGCGCGACGGTTCGCCCAACTCGCCGAACAAATAGACGACATTTTTGACGATCAGATCCAGCCGATGCTGACAAGCAATCTGTCGGAGCCCCAGGACAAGGCGGACACCGCCATCGAACATGTGAAGGCGACGCTCCGATACCTCATTCCTGCCTATTTCCTGGTGGCGCTGGCCGTTGGAATATGGCTCGCCCTCGCGACCAATCGACCCCTGAAGAGGCTTGCCGACGGCACCAAAGCGATCAGGGCGGGCGATCTCGATCATCGTATCGACATCCGTAGCCGCGACGAATTCGGCAGGCTTGCCGAACAATTCAATCTCATGACCGAACGGTTGCAGGAGACCACGGTTTCGCGGGATCTGCTGGAGGCGAATGAGCGAGAGTTGCAGCAGAGCGTGGGAGACCTGCGCCAGGAGATTGCCGACCGTAAGCAAGCCGAACGGGAACGGGAAGCGTTGCAGGCGAAACTGCGGCGCAGCGAAACTCTGGCGACTATGGGGCAGTTGGTGGCCGGCGTCGCGCATGAGGTGCGCAATCCCCTGTTCGGGATTTCCTCCACCCTTGATGCGATCGAAGCGAATGCAAAACTCGGCCAGATCAATCCGCGCTTCAGCAGCGTGTTGCGTCGCGAGGTGAACCGGCTGAACAAACTGATGTCCGCCTTGCTCGAATATGGCCGCACATCACCGGATGATCGCGCGGTTGAATCGGTGGCCAAGGGACTCGTGGAGGCCCTCCGCTCCTGCCGGGCGGCTGCCGAGGCCGTGGGTGTCACTCTCGTCAATCGGGTATCGGAAGACGCCCTGGTGATGATGAACTACGACCGCTTGGTGCAGGTGCACGTCAATCTGATCGAAAATGCGCTGCAGCATGCGCCTAGGGGATCGGAGGTGATCGTCACCACGCGGGCGACGGTGGATGAAGGCGGAAGCCGATGGATCGAGTATTGCGTCGCCGATTCAGGCCCCGGGCTTGCGGCCGAGGATTTGCCGCATCTGTTCGATCCATTCTTTACGCGACGACGCGGAGGTACTGGGCTCGGACTCGCCATCGTTCGGCGGATCGTTGACGAGCATCACGGCGTCGTCGAGCCCGGCGACAATCCAAAGGGCGGCACTGTCATGATCGTACGCCTGCCGGCGGCAGTGTCGAAAGATTGAGATGCCGCCGCCTATCGCCGGCCAC
Organism: Labrys sp. E2SS-1L; assembly: GCF_057073705.1. Lineage (NCBI taxonomy): Bacteria > Pseudomonadati > Pseudomonadota > Alphaproteobacteria > Hyphomicrobiales > Xanthobacteraceae > Labrys > Labrys sp. E2SS-1L. The sequence goes on from NZ_CP172713.1 coordinate 67,724, forward strand.
GGCCGTTCGCCAGCGGTGGCCGGTTTCGCTGCCCAAGGTCTTGGGAGCGATGCCGCCCGAGACGCGGCCGTCGCGTTCGCCCGGCGTCGAGGACATTGATCGCCGAACGGTCCATTGCAGATCCTGAATGCTGTTCTCTTTTTTGACCGGACCTTTACGCGCAACGGTTTTCATCTATGACCGCTATGTGACAATTCTACAGCCGGATTCGATGCATGCTCAGCTGGTTCAAGAAGCTCCTGCCGCGTGAGGACAAGTTCTTTCACCTGTTCGAGCGCCATTCGAAGACGGTCGTCGGCGCAGCAGAGGCGATGAAGGCGATGCTGGCGGGCGAGGGCGATATCGAAAAGCACTGTAGCCGCATCGTGGAGCTCGAAGACGAGGCAGACGAGATCACCCGCGAGGTGCTGCTTGCAACCCGCCGCAGCTTCATAACGCCGTTCGATCGCGGCGACATCAAGGATCTGATCCAGTCCATGGATGATGCGATCGACATGCTCAACAAGACGGTGAAGACCATTCGGCGCTTCGAACAGCACGTATTCGAGCCTGGCATGCGGGAAATGGGTGTGCTGATCGCCGAGGCTGCGCATCTGGTCGCCGAAGCGATACCGCTGCTCACGCAGATCGGGCCGAATTCGGCAAGGCTCAGCGCCCTCGCCGAAGAGGTCACGCGGGTCGAGGACAAATCGGACGAGCTCTACGAAGAGGGGCTGAAGAACCTTTTCCGCATCAACGGCACCAGCAATGCCATGGCCTATCTCATCGGCAGCGAAATCTATGGCGAACTGGAGAAGGTCGTCGACCGCTTCGAAGACGTCGCCAACGAGATCAGCGGCATCGTCATCGAGAACGTCTGATGGAAACAGCTCTCGCCCTGCCGCTCCTGGTCGGTCTCATCACCGTCGGGCTCATTTTCGATTTTCTCAACGGCCTGCACGATGCGGCCAATTCGATCGCCACCATCGTTTCGACGCGCGTGCTCAGACCGCATTATGCCGTGTTCTGGGCGGCATTCTTCAATTTCATCGCCTTCCTTTTCTTCGGCCTGCACGTGGCCGAGACGCTTGGTACCGGCATCATCGATCCCGGCATCGTGACGCCGGCGGTGATCTTTGCCGCTCTCATGGGCGCGATTGTGTGGAACGTGCTCACTTGGCTGCTCGGCATTCCGTCGAGTTCCTCGCACGCACTCGTTGGTGGGCTTGTGGGGGCAGGTCTCGCCAAGACGGGCGGAAGTGCCGTCGTGCTCTCAGGCCTTGCGAAAACGGTCTCGGCGATCTTCCTGTCGCCGGCGATCGGCTTTTTTCTCGCTTTGGTGCTGATTCTGGCGGTGTCCTGGATCTTCGTTCGGCAAACGCCTTTCGCCGTCGACCGTACCTTCCGTATTCTGCAATTCGTCTCCGCTTCGCTCTATTCGCTGGGGCACGGTGGCAATGATGCGCAGAAGACGATGGGCATCATCGCGGTGCTGCTGTTTTCACAAGGCTATCTCGGTTCGAGTTTCTACGTGCCGTTCTGGGTCGTATTGTCCTGCCAGGCGGCAATGGCCCTCGGTACGCTCGCCGGCGGCTGGCGGATCGTGCATACGATGGGATCGAAGATCACGCGGCTCAATCCGATGCAGGGTTTCTGCGCGGAAACCGGCGGTGCTTTGACCCTTTTCGGTGCGACCTGGCTGGGCATTCCGGTCTCGACCACGCATACGATCACGGGTGCCATTGTCGGTGTTGGCGCGGCTCGTCGTGTCTCGGCCGTTCGATGGGGGCTGGCCAGCAATATTGTCGTCGCCTGGGTCGTGACGCTTCCCGCCGCGGCGATCATTTCGGCTCTGGTCTACTTCCTGGCGGCGATGTTTGGCTAAGCGATCCATGGACCCGAGCCAGATAGGGCAGCGCGCCCAGATCCGCTACCCCGGCCGCGATGCCGCCGGCAGCGACCAGGGGGTCGGTGCGCACAAGGATGGCGGCTTCGTCACCGTGCTGCTGCAGGATACGACGTCGGGCCTGCGTATTCGCACCGAAGAAGGCGTCTGGATCGATGCCCCGCCCGTACCCGGCACCTTCGTCATCAACAGCGGCGAGCTCCTGGAAATGGCGACGAACGGCTTCGTGCGCGCCGACGTTCACGATATCGTCACGCCGCCGCGCGGCACGGAACGCTTTTCGGTCGCCTTCTTCCTCGGTGCCCGCTATCACGCCAGGATACCGGTTATCCCGTTGCCGGACCAGCTTCGGGGCAGCGAGCGGGGCGTAACGGTCGATCCACTCAATCCGATCTTCAGAGAGGTGGGCATCAACCATCTCAAGAGCCGCCTGCGTTCCCATCCGGATGTTGCCGCCAAACATCATCCGGACCTGCTTCACCTCCTGGAAAAGGCGGGAACTGCATAGCCCGCCGGCCTTTCGTGTGAGACTCCCCTCGGCTCTCCTGCACGGTACCCATGATCGGCGGGAGCCTGAGGCCGATAACAGGGGCCGCCTGGCCGACTCATCGCCGGTGGGCTGCCGTCGGCTTATAGTGACGCGGCCGGACGGATGGCCTTCATCGCGACAAGTGGCGTGGCGCGACTATCGCACCGCTACGCTGCGTGAGAAATTGGGTGGTCGCCCACGGCTGCCCGCCGGCCATCCCGCGGCACGCTTTCGTCATGGGAATTGATCCACCAAGTCTTCTGTCGCCAAAGCGGCGTCTCCTTCAAAGGCGTTTTAAAGTACGGATATCCGCCAGCGGAGTGCCGTCATTGCTTCGATTGATGCGGCAGCAAAGAAGTCGCAGGTCACGCCGGACATGCAAGGTGCCGAGGTGGACCGTGATCGCCTCGCCCGGATCGAGGTTCGCGAAGTAGGTGATGTCGCGTCGCGCAACGTTGCAGATCCGTGTTGGCGGCGGCGTGAGGGCCCACTCCGTCCTGTCGGCGAAGGCCAGAAAGCTCGTGAAATACAGAAAGCCGGCTCCGTTGAAATCTTGGCTCGGGCACGGCGTGAACTCCAAGCACTCGAAGGTTATCCGAGGGTCATGGTCGGGCATGCGCGGCGCAAGTTGGGGCGGCGTCACGGCAGCAAATGGGGGCAGGCCTGCAACCTCAATGCGGGCAATCGAATGGTTGGAGGCCCCCGCCTTTCGATGCACGAAGACCGAGGTCAGGATGACCGAGCCGATGGAAGCGCCATCGATCGCCAGTTCATGGCAGCTGCGCATCTGCGTGCGCGAGATCCGCGACAGCGCGCTGCGGATATGCAGGACATCATTCTCCCGAGCCTTTTCGAAGGCCGCCTCGCAGACTTCCACCGAGCGAAAGGCGGCATAGACGGGTGCACCGGCTGCGTCCCTGAAGTCGGGTACCGGCCGGCCGGCCATCTGCGCCAGCATCAGCCAGTGCCGATGCCCCAGTTCCTTGAGCAGCCAGGTCTCCGACAGGCCGTTCAAGGCCAGATGCGGCATGCCGAGGAGCACCGGGCCAAGGCCGGCCTGCGCCTTTTGCGGTTCGTGTGCGAGCGGTCGGTCGATCAGAATCGGAGCGTTCATGGGGAAGTGCCTTCAGACGGCCATTCGGGCAGGCGTCGAGCCCATCTCGTTCGCCCGTAGCGCCGCGAGATGATCGACTACGAAGCCGGCGTCCCGGCCGACGCTCAGGAAGCGCCCCGAACCCCAGGTCCAGAGCCAGGGCATGCCGACCACGTAAAGGCCTTGCACATCTGTCACGCCGCGCCGGTGCGCGGGATAGCCGGTCTCGTCGAGGAAGGGCAGGTCCACCCACGACCAATCCGAACGGAAGCCGGTGCTCCATATGATGCCGGTAATGCCGGCGGCTTCCAGGTCGAGGCTGCGTACCGGCTCGCCGGGTTGCCAGACGGGGCTGTAATGCGCCCCTTCCGGCGCGATGATGGCCTTCTCGGCGATGTGTCGGTCGATCAGCGCGCAGATGCCGTTATAGACCGCATCGGCGGCATCGAGGTTGCGGGCGAGGTCGTCGGCGAGTGTCAACCGCCCGTTCTCGATGCCGGTGAGACGGCCATGCAGGACCATGCCTTCGTTCGCAAAGCGGCGCAGGTCGATGTCGCGGCCGCCGCCTCGTCCGGTGAGGTAATGGTTGGCATTGCCTCGGACTTTCTCTCCGAGCGGATGGTCTTCGACCGTCATCTCGTACTGGCCGAGGTCATCGAGCCAGTCCACTGCATCGCGCCCGCGATAGAAGCGAGGGCAGCGCGGTGCACTGCCGACGACGAGATGCACGGTGCGGCCCGCCAGATGGAGATCCTCCGCGATCTGACAACCTGATTGGCCGGAACCGATGACCAGGATCTTGCCGGACGGCAACTGGTCGGGGTTCTTGTAGGCAGAGGAATGAATCTGGACGATCCCCTTGGGGATGTCGGCGGCCATGGCTGGGATTTTGGGAATGTGGTAGGCGCTGACGGCGAGGATGACGGCGTCCGCGGTGACATGGCCCTCGCTCGTCTCGACCAGGAACCCTTCGTCTCTCCGGGCCACGCGCGTGACGGCGACGCCTTCCCGGACCGGCACACCGGTCCGCCGTGCAAACGCCTCGACATAGGCGACAATCTCTTCGCGCGGCATGAAACCGTGCGGCTCTGAACCAGCATAGGGAAAGTCCGGCAGCTGGCATTGCCAGTTCGGGGTCACCAGACAGAAGGCATCCCAGCGCTGGCTGCGCCAGGTGTGGGCAATGCGGTTCTTCTCGAAGACGACATGGTCGATGCCATGCCGCTTGAGATGATAGCTCGCAGACAGGCCAGCCTGCCCGCCGCCGATCACGACGACGCTGTGATGGATGGGAAGAGGGGCACGCATGGGCAGCTCCTTCATTCGACAAAGGTGATGCAGGTGACGAAGGGGGCGGGGCTGTCGGCGAAGCGGCGGGCGCGGACCTCGATGTCGTGCAACTGCCCGAGCGCCCGCGCGCAGGGCACGCCGTATCGGGCTTCCACACGGCCGCTGGCGATGTTGAGGGCGGTGCGGCTGCGTTCGAGAAAGTCGGTGAGCGGATAGGAGCCACCTGGCGCGAAATAGTCCTTGATGACGAGGGAGGGGGAGTAGCAACTCACCTCCTCGCCATCAGGCCAGCGTATGACAAAGCGCATCTCAGGCATGCTGGCAGGCTCCAAGGGTTCGATAGACGGGTAGGTGGGCGCGTGCGGTATCGGCCCAGTTGTGCCGCGCGGCGATCGCCAAGCCACGCTGGACCAGCCTTTCGCGTTGAGGAGAACGCATGGCCGCGACCATCGCGTCCGCGATCGAGCCCGTTGACAGGGGATCGCACCAGACAACATCGTCATCGGCGAGGTAGTCGGTGAAGGGCGCGATATGCGAGGCGATGACCGGGATCCCGCATGCCATGGCCTCGATGACGGCAAGGCCGAATCCTTCCTTGAGGGAGGGAAAAGCCAGGGCCGAGGAGATCCTGTAAAGGGCAGCCATCTCCGCCTGTGGTATCGGTCCCGCCAGCACGACGGAGCCTGGCAGCAGGCGGGACTGGCCGAGGGCCAACCTGAATTCGGCCTGATAGGCGGCATGGTCGAGAACCGAGGCACCGCCCGCCAGCACGAGCTGGGAACCCGGCAAGACGGTCTGTGCCTGGCTGAATGCCTGCAGGATGCGGAGTGTGTTCTTGCGTTCCTCCACCCCGCCGACGCTCAGGAAGACGGGGCCTCGTCCAAGTCCGAGGCGACGCACCAGGCCTGATTCCGAGCCGTCCCTCTCAGGCTGGAAGAAGGCGGCATTGACGCCATTGCCGACCATTGTCGCGGCGATCCCCATGTCGCGGTCGAGCTTGCGGCGCCAATGCTCGCTGACGACGAAATGGCGGTCTGCGCCATGGATGGAGCGGGCCTGCAGCGCTGCGACGCGGGGATCCTCGAACCTGTCGACATGGTGCACGGTGCGGGCGAAAGAGTTGATCAGACGTTCCTTGCGCAGCGTCGTCAAGGCGTTGCCCGAAATGCCGTCATGCGCATGGAACACATCGAAGCGTCGGTGAGCATGGTCGCTGAAATAACGCAGATAGTCGGCAATGCGTGTTTCCACCATTCCGAAGGTATCCCCCTCGAAGGGGGAGGCGGGGACACAGGCGGTTTCGCACTGCGCCTTCCGGAAGAAGCCCGCTGCCCTCGCGTCCGGCGCATGTACGACCGCCTCATGACCGAGGGCCGTCAGGGCTTCTCCCAGAGCCAGGGCGTGCACGACTCCTCCGCGCGGATTGGTCGAGTGGGTGAGGATCGCGATGCGGAGCGGACCAGGGATGCTCACGCCGCAGCCTCCTGTCGTGGCAGGCCGAGCAGCGGATGGGCTGCATGGTTGCGGATGACTTCGCGGCGACCCTCCAGCGAGATAGCAACTTCGCGAGAGCCGTCGAAACATCCGACTGCAGCTGCAGCAATGTCGCGCTCGGCGAAGCGGTCGACGACGGCTTGCGCATCCGCCGGCCTGGTGGCGATCAGATAGCCGAAGCTCGGAAAGGTGGTAAGCCAACGCTCCATCGGGACATCGGGCGGCATGGGGACCGCGCCGAGATCGATATCGATGCCCACACCCGAACATTCGGCCAGCATGATCGTGGTACCCACGATGCCGCCTTGGCTGATGTCCTTGACCGCATGGGCAAGACCGGCTTCGGCGAGGGCTGGCAGGATTTCAAGGTCAGTTCGTAGCCGAGCGGGCGGCGCATCCGTCGCCGCTTCCCAGTTGGAGAAGGGCTCGCGATAGCGTCCCCTCAAGTCGATGGCGACAATGAGCATGTCGCCCAGCCGCGCGCCGAAGCTCGTCAGGAGCTTGTCGGCGCGTCCGAGTATGGCGACGGAAAGTTGCCCGCGGTCCGTCCTCACATTGGTATGGCCGCCGACGATCGGCACGCCATAGGCCCGCGCCGCTGCCCTCAGACCAGCCAGGACCGGAGCCGCGCCTTCCTCTCCGTCGGCCCACACGGCATCGACCACGGCGATAGGGCGTCCCCCCATGGCAGCCACGTCGGAGACGTTGACCATCACCCCACACCAGCCGGCGAACCAGGGGTCGCGCGCGACGAATTCGTTCATGAAACCTTCTATGGCGAAGAGGAGATGGCCGTCTTCGGCAGCTATGACGGCACAATCGTCGCCGACGGGGACGGGCATGTCGGCAGAGAGGCCAAGGCTGGCCGCCACCGCGGCGATATCCTGCTTGCCGTTGATCCCCTTGTTGTCGCGAAGGGATGCTGCAAGGTCGGCGAGATCGATCGTCATCGCTACCTCCTCAAGCAGCCTTGCGGGCAAGGGCGCGAAAGCCCTGCTCGGCGTTTTCGAAGGGGCGATAGTGATCGAGGTCGGCCATCATCAGATGATGCCGGCGACCCAGGAGTTCGATCTCCTCGATGCTGCGCCAATGCAGCCGGCGAAAGAACAGCACATTCTGCTCCTGCACACGGGCAAGAAAGCGCCGGCACCCTCTCGCATGGGCTGATGAGACCGCGAGGCGGATGAGAGAGGCACCAAGGGCACCGACCTTGCGATAGTCGGCAGCGACGGCAAGGCGTGAGCCCCACCAGACACCGTCCGTCTCCTCGTGGATGCGGACCGTGCCGACGACCCGGTCGGCGGTGACTGCCATCATCGAGAGTGCCACGATGGGAATGGCACATGCGTCGACGGCGTCGGTGTCATCCTCCTCGAACAGGCCCTGTTCCTCGCAAAAGACGGCGCGCCGCAGCGCCTTGGCGCCCACACGTTCCCAGTCCTGCGTAGCGAACTTGACCTGGAACTCGCTGGCGACGAACGGCTTGAATGGCTCGAAGATCATTTCGCCAATCCCTTCTCATAGGCGGAGAGCGCCGAGCAGGCGCCACAGCGCCCGCAGCCGGCCTTGATGTCGGCGGCCTTCAGGCCGGCCTTCACGAGCATCGCCGACAGGGGGGCGAGGATGGCGTGCAGGAAGGCGGGCGGCGGCGTGGGGTGGCTTTCGAGGGGGGTGCCGGAAATCGGCACGAAGGGCACCACGAAAGGATAGACGCCGATCGCCACCAGCTTCTCGCAGGTCGAGAGGACAGCCTCCGGCGTGTCGCCGAGCCCGGCCAGGATATAGGTCGAGACTTGGCCACGGCCGAAGATCGGCACGGCGGCGGCGAAGGACGACATGTATTTATCGACCGATACCTGCGCCTTGCCGGGCATGATGCGCGCGCGGACTTCCGGTGTGACCGCTTCAAGGTGCATGCCGAGCGCGTCGACACCCGCTTCGCGCAGCCGGGCGAGCCAGGCGTCGTCCTCCGGTGGTTCGCACTGGGCCTGTATCGCGAGGTCGACGGCAGCCTTGATCGCTCGCGCGCTGTCGGCGAGGACTGCGGCACCGCGGTCTTCACCGCGCGGAGTGCCCGTCGTCATTACCATATGCCTGACACCGTCGAGTTCGACGGCTGCCTTCGCCACTTCCGCCAGCTGGGCCGGCGTCTTATGCGCGATGGTGCGACCGGCGGCGAGGGACTGCCCGATGGCGCAGAATTGGCAGGTCTTGGTGCGGCTCTGATAGCGAATGCAGGTCTGCAGCACGGTCGTAGCCAGCACATCTCGGCCGTGGAGTACCGCGATCTTGGAATAGGGGATACCGTCGGCCGTGGTCAGGTCATAGAAGCGCGGCCGCAGCGGGAAGGTGACCTGCCCGACAGGCCGACCCTCCCGGCTGATGCGGCTTCGGCCCAAGGCATCGGGCTTTTCCACGAGATAAGGGCTTTCGAAGGCCGGAGCGGTGTGGACGGGTACCATCACGGTCATGCCGTCGATGGTCATGGCCTTGTGGTCGGATGGTCCGGCGCCGCCCCTGCGGCTTTCATGTCCGGCCTTCGGGTCAACCAGCCGCGCTCCGAAGGACTGCAATTCGTTGATCAGCTGCGTCGCCGGCAGGGTTGCTCGGTTCTCCATCGGACAGGCTCCTCGGATCGGGTTGTTCGGCAAGGGGGGCGGCGAATTCGAGGGGGCTGGCGGCGCGGCCGTCGAGCACCAGGTGCAGGAGCTCGGGGCGCGCATAGTGGCCGACCGAGTCCATCATTCGCTTGCGCTTGAGGATCAGGCTCATGTCGAGGTCGGCCAGGAGAATGCCCTCGCCCTCGGTAAGGGGCGGCACGACATGCCGGCCCTCGGGCGAGACGATTGCCGTCATGCAGCCGCCGGTGAGGCCGCGCTGCAGGCCCTCGTCCGGCGTGATCGAGGCGATCTGGGCCTGCGTCAGCCAGCCGGTGGCATTGACGACGAAGCAGCCGCTTTCAAGCGCGTGGTGGCGGATGGTGACTTCGATCTGCTCGGCGAAGATCGGTCCCACCAGCGAGCCGGGAAACTGCGCGATATGGATTTCCTCATGCTGGGCCATCAGGGCGTAGCGGGCGAGGGGATTGTAATGTTCCCAGCAGGCGAGGGCGCCGATGCGCCCGGCAGCAGTGTCGACCACCGCCAGGCCCGATCCGTCGCCCTGGCCCCAGATCATGCGCTCGTGGAAGGTCGGCGTGATCTTGCGCCGCTTGAGGCGCAGGGTGCCGTCGGCATCGAAGACGAGCTGGGTGTTGTAGAGCGAGCCGTGATCGCGCTCGTTGATGCCGAGGACCACGACGACGCCGTGCTGCCGGGCAGAGGCCGCCACGGCGTCGGTGGCCGGGCTGGGGACGGTGACGGCGTGCTCATAGAGGCGCAAATGCTCCTTGCCGGTGAGCACAGGGGGGAGCACGAAGGAGAAATAGGGATACCAGGGCACGAAGGTCTCGGGAAATACCACGAGTTCCGCGCCCTTGCCGGCCGCCTCCGCGATGGCGTTCAGTACCTTCGCGATGGTGCCTTCTCGCGAGGCGAGGTCAGGCGCGATCTGCACGGCAGCCGCCCTTATCGATGTCTTTGCGGTCATTCCTGATCCTCCGCTCGATTGGTCGGGCGGCGGGGCGGGCCCGCCGGCGCGGTGCCTCACAACGTCCAGGTGTCGAGGATGAAGGCGTTGTCCTTGCGGTGGAGCAGGATGAGGTCGAGCACGTCGAGCGGGCTGATCGGCTGGATGCCGGGAATGAGGGAGGGTTCGCCATGGCCATAGAGGGCCTGCAGGGCAAAGCGGCAGGCATAGGCCTTGCCGCCCTCGGCCAGGAACTTCTCGATCTGGTTGTTGAAGTTGAGATGCCCCGGAAAAGCCTCGTCCCCGAGCTTGGGAAAGCCACGCTGGACGCCCAGCGTCACGCCGGGCCCATAGAGGAGGACGGAGGTATCAAAGCCCTTGCGCTTGAGGCGCGTGGCCTGCAGCAGGTTGACGAAGCCGATGGAGCCTTCGAAGGCCACGGTGTGGAAGGTCACGAGGGCCTTCTCGCCCGGTCCGGCTTTGACGTCTTCGAAAAGCTTCTGCTCGTAGTCGACGAAATAATCGCCCTTCTGGTGCGCGGGCTTGGTGACGGCTGGCATGCTGAACTCCTCTATGGGCAGGACGCGCCCCTCGGCGGTCGCTCTCCCTGCAAGGCAATCATCGTGCCAACATTGAAACAGTCAATTATTTGCAGAAAGGCAGTAAAATGCATTCAATTTTCCTATCAATTTTCTCTTGATATGGCTGAATGAAGCTGAAATCTGTGCGTGTATTCGGTTCAAAATGCCTCGGATTCCAACAGGAGCCTTTCCTGCTAAGATGCAGTCAATTTTTTCTAAATTGACAGATGACAGGTAAGAAGGCCTTCAATATACAGTCAATTTGTCAGGCGACTGGAGACTTGCATGAAGGATTGGCGACCCGACCTGGTTCGCGGCGACGGCCCGCTCTATCTTGCGATTGCCGACGCCATCGCGCAGGACATCGCACAGGGAATCCTCGCGGTGGGCGCGCGGCTCCCGCCGCAGCGCAAGCTCGCCGCAGCATTGGATATTGACTTTACCACCGTAGCGCGCGGCTATGTCGAGGCAGGCAAACGCGGGCTGATCGAGTCGATCGTCGGGCGCGGAAGCTTCGTGCGCAGCAATGCCACCCTGCGGGACGATGGCGATCCGCGGCGCCAGCAGCTTGCCGATTTCTCGATGAACATGCCGCCCGAGCCCGACGATCCCGAACTCGTCGCCCGCATGCAGGATGGCTTCGTCAGCGTCGCCCGGGATCTGTTGCCGTTGCTGCGCTATCAGGGGTTCGGGGGCGCGCCGATGGACAAGGATGCGGCGTCCGCCTGGCTCGGCCGTCGTGCCCTGGTACCTGCCCAAGAGCGAATCTTCGTTACGCCAGGTGCACATGCCGCCCTCGTCGGCATCTTCAGCCTGCTCGCGAGAACGGGAGATACGGTACTGTCCGAGGCGATCACCTATCCTGGCGTGCGCTCCATCACCGCACAGCTTGGCCTCAATCTCGTCGGCCTCGAAACCGATGGAGACGGCATCCTGCCCGAGGCTCTCGAGGAGGCCGTACAGCGTCATCGCCCCAAGGCGCTCTATCTCAATCCGACATTGCAGAATCCCACGACGATTACCATTCCCGAAAGGCGGCGTTCCGAGATTTGCGCGGTGGCGCGCCGGCATCGGTTGCCGATCGTCGAAGACGATGCCTATGGCTTCATTCCAACCCACGGGCCGCCGCCCTTGGCCGCGATTGCGCCGGACATCTGCTGGCACATAGCGGGACTGGCCAAATGCATCGGTGCAGGTCTGCGCCTTGCTTATGTGGTGGCGCCCGATGCGCGCGCCGGCTGGTCCTTCAGCGCGGCACTGCGAGCCCTCTCCGTCATGGCCTCGCCGGTGACGGTCGCCGTGGCTACGCGCTGGATCGAGGATGGCACGGCCGACACTATCCTGCGCTTCATCCGCGCGGAAGCCGCCGCTCGCGAGAGGCTGGCATCGCAATTCTTCGAACCGGGCACTTATCTCTCCGATCCCCTGAGCTTCAACATCTGGTTGCCGCTGGGCAATGGCTGGACGCGATCGGCTTTTGCCAGCTATGTCCGCCGCACCGGTATCGGCGTGGTCGTGAGCGATGTCTTCACCGTCGCAGGTGAGCCAAGCGAGATCGTGCGCGTCGGTCTGGGCGGACCGATAGGCCGCGAGCGGCTGCGCGCTGGATTGGAGTTCATGGCTCACGCGCTCGAGGGATCGCCGCAAACTGCCGCAGCTTTCTTCTAGCATTCCATCCAATGGAGAAACGCCGTCGATTTGGCTGACCGATTGGCTTTCGGCTGCGACAGTTGCAGTTTTGGGGCACGCTGCGAATAGCGCCGTCTACATTCCGGTGTACATGCTGGAAATTGTCCAGGCGCTATACGAGATCGAGATAATGATGGGGGAGACGCATTGCCATCATATCCTTACGTCGTACCACATTGGTCGGGTAACAGCTGTCTAGATTGCTGGTGTCGATATCTGCGCAGACGAGCGAAGTGCCGGGCCCCGCATTCGCTTCGCGTCGGGGGAATTCGAATGTGTCGGGACCAAATACGCCACTTCTGCCGGGGAAGCCGTTGAGTTCATCGGCAATGTTGGCAAAGGCGAAGAAGACATTGTTCTCACCGGCCCGCACCCGGAAATGATGCCAGTGGCTGGGGTCTGCCCCTGTTGGGATCGGATAGCTCTGACGTATCGCCGAACCAGGGTGACCGGCGTAGAAGCGCTCCCGCATTGCAGCTGGACATGCGATCAGATCACAGCCGCGCAGTGACAGAATGCGCGCTGCCTCGGGGAACATCGCGTCATGGCCGATCAGAAGGCCCAGCCGTCCCAGCCGCGTGTCAAAGACCCGCCAGTCCTCCCCTGACGTTGCCCAGCCATGGTCCTCGGATGTCAGATGGATCTGGCGATAGCTGCCGATGAGCCCTTCGGGACCGGCGAGCACCGCCGCGTTGTGGATGCGCCCGCCTGCCCTCTCTGCCATACCCGCTACGATGTAGATGTTCTCCCGTGCCGCTATCGAGAGCAGACGCTCCACGGCAGGCCCGGAGACGCTCTCGGCGAGGCCGTGCCCCAGTCCGGTGATCGAGCGCTCGGGAAAAACGATGAGGTCTGCATCGCGATCGTGTCTGGCGGCGACGACCATCTCCTCGATGCGTGCCAGATTATCTCCCACATCGTCGGAGGGAGCGAATTGCGCGACTGCAACACGGGATTTGCGGCCAGGCGGGAGAGGACGATGGCCATAGAGGCCGAAGAAATCCAGCGGGTTCCAGGCATAGGTGGTGGTTGGCAGTTCCTTGTAGAATTCGGGTCGGCGCTGTTCGAGCACTTTCCGCCCCAGCACGTCGTGGTCGCGCGCCAGTTCGAGGTCGATCGTTGCGTAGGCAATGCCGTCGCCCGCATCGATGATTGCGGCTATCGAGCCGTCAGGCCCGATCACGCAACTCCCTCCGCTGAACTGGACGGTGCGCTCCAGTCCCCAGCGGTTCGACTCGATCAGATAGCATCCGTTCTCGAAGGCGCGGCTGATCCAGTAAGGTGCCGGTGTGCGCTCGGCCAGCCAGTTGGAGACGTGACAGATGACGTCGGCTCCCTTCAGTGCGACGATGCGCGCGGTCTCGATGAAATGGATATCCATGCAGATCAGGAGTGCGATGCGTCCGATCGGCGTTTCGAAGACCTGGTGCCCAAGATCGCCGGGCGCGGACCATTTGGGTTCCGCGATGTAGGGATGCGTCTTGCGGTGCTTGCCGATCACACCGTCCGGTCCGATCAGCACCGCAGCGTTGTAGTAGAGCCCGTTCGAAGGCTCGATTTCGGGCATGCCGATCACGATGTAGCAGTCATGGGCCTGGGCGATGGCCTCGAAACGCGCGGTGGTGGCGCCGGGAATGGTTTCGACGAAGGGGGCGGCCTCGGCCCGGTCGAACCAGCAATATCCGGTAGTCCCCATTTCCGGCGTGACGATCAGGCGGGCCCCTGCCTCGGCCGCCTCGGTCACCAGGGCAATCAGGCCAGCGATATTGCGCTCCTTCTCGAACATCGTCGGCTCGAACTGGACGGTGGCAACCTTGTGGAGGATGGGCATCTGGCACCTTCGGGCAGGACTATGGCGTCCGGCGCGCGGATACGCGCCGCGCAACCGGTTGGGATCTGGCAGGATGGGGAGGGCGTCAGCCCAGGAAGGACTTCTTGATGGAAGCGCCCAGCGTATATTTGGGATCGACCATGTTGCCGAGACGAACGCGCCCAGCTTGGGTCAGCAGCATATAGGCATCGATGTCTTCGAAGCCGTAGTCGGTCGCCATCCAGCGAACCAGCTCGCGATAGGCGATGCGCGCGGCATCTTCCATTGGCCGCGAGGAGCCGATGGTCATGATGAAATCCCTGGTCTCGAGGCGCGGCCACTTGATGGTCCAGTTCTTGATCAGGTCGACCTGCACGGTGGTGACGGTCGGATGCTCGATCGCGACACCGCAGAGCTCGCCATCACCTTGCGCGGCGTGGCAGTCGCCGAGATAGAGAAGGGCGCCCTTTGTGTTGACGGGCAGATAGATCACCGCATCTACGCCGACATCGGGCAGATCCATGTTGCCACCGTAATAATCGGGTTGCAGGGCCGATATCGCCTCGATCTCCGGTGATGTGCCGATCGTGCCGATGAAAGGTTCATAGGGCAGGGTGATCTTGTCGTTCCACTTCGTGCCCGTCTCGGCATCGATGTGGAGTTTCTTGACGCGCTCGGGCAGGGGCGGGTTGAGCAGCGCGGTGTCGGCCGTCCCCACCAGCCCGCCGAATTCGGGCATGATCAGCGTCGTACCGCATGGCTGGGGACCTCGCGGCACGATGCTCTTGATGTAGACGGCGAGCGTATCGCCCTTTTCCGCGCCATTCACGAAGATCGGCCCATTCTGCGGATTCAGATAGGGAAAATTGAGGATCTGCGTGGGTTTGTCGGTCTCATGCCGGATACGTCCCTCGAAGGCGTCGTGTGTCTCCGCGGAAATGACGGCGCCGGGATCAACCGAGAGCACGGGATCGACATAGGGACCGTAGACGTAATGGTATTTGCCCTGGTCGGCTTCGGTGATGGTGTGGGACGCTCCCGTCTTGCCTTTGGCGACGCCCTTGCGCGCCATGATGGATTGGTCGAGCCACGGCGTCTGGGTCGATGACATAGTCTTCTCCTTTTCGAGGTGTGGATCACACGGCGAGATGGCGGCGCATGGCCTCGCCGTCCGCGAGGGATTCCCGATCGAGCGCCGCGACGATGCGGCCCTTGTCCATGACGTAGCAGCGCTGTGCCATGGCCCGGATCATGTCGATGTTCTGCTCGACCAGGACGATGGTGACGCCGGTCGCCCGGTTGAGCTCGACCATGATGCTGGCGATGTCCTGGACGATGTTGGGCTGGATGCCCTCGGAGGGTTCGTCCAGGAGGATCAGGGAAGGTTCCGCTATCAGCACGCGGCCGATGGCCAATTGCTGTTGCTGCCCTCCCGACATGGTCCCTGCACGCTGGCTCCAGCGCTCGCGCAGGATCGGGAAATAGTCGAGCGCGCGCCCGCTGCCGGCGTTGGCTGGTTTGCGCATCGCACCCACCGCCATGTTCTCGGCGACCGTCAGGCGGGGAAAGACATCCCGCCCTTGGGGCACATAGCCGATGCCCAGTCGCGCTCTTTTGTGGGCAGGCAGATCGTTGATGGGCGTACCGCGATAGATGATCGAGCCGTCCATGACGGGGACCAGGCCGATCAGGCTCTTCATCAGCGTGGACTTGCCCACGCCGTTGCGGCCGATGACGGCGACGATCTCGCCCTCGTGCACTTCGAGATCGAGGCCCTGCAGGACGGGCTTGCCGCCATAGCCGGCACGAAGTCCGAGAGTGGAGAGCAGGACTTCCTTACGCATGAGCTTGTCCCAGATAGATGGCCGCCACTCGCTCATCTGCGACAATCGCGTCGATCGAGCCCTGGGCAAAGACCTGCCCCAGATGGAGAACGGTAACCTTGTGGGCGACCTGGCGGACGAAAGCCATGTCGTGTTCGACTGCCAGAACGGTCATGCCGTCGGCATTCAGGCGCTTGACCATCTCGCCGGTGGCGTGGGTCTCCTCCGGCGACATGCCTGCCGTCGGTTCGTCCAGGAGCAGGAGCCGGGGCTTGAGACTGATGGCCATGCCGATCTCCAGCCATTGCTTCTGGCCGTGGCTGAGATTGCCGGCGGCCTGGGCCGCCTCCGAGCCGAGATTAAGGAATTCCAGGAGGCGGTCGATCTCACCGGCCAGGGCGGACGGATCGAAATGATGCTGCATGGCGATCTGGAGATTCTGGCGGACACTTAGTGCCTTGAAGATGCCGGGCACCTGGAATTTCACACTCATGCCGCGGCGGATCCGCTGGAACGGCTTGAGGGTCGTGATGTCCTCTCCCGCCAGCAATATGTGTCCATCGCTCGGGACATGCTCGCCGAGGATCAAGCGGAACAATGTGCTCTTGCCGGCACCGTTCGGGCCGATCAGGCAATGCACCTCGCCGGTTTCCAGGCGAAGGTCGACATTGTTGGTGACGTGCAGGCCACCGAAATGCTTGTTGAGGGCCCGCGTTTCGAGCATCGGCATCAGGCTCCTCCTTCCTTGCGTCCGCGCAGGAGGCGCCCCAGCAGATCGGCGCCGGACAGGACGAGACCTCGCGGTGCGATCAGGACAGTGAGAACGAGCAGCAAGCCCATGACGACCAGGGCGTACTGGCTGCCGTAGATCGTGAGAGTCTGGAATGCCGACAGCACGACCAGAGTGCCCACGAGAGTGGCGGTCAGATCGGAGCGTCCGCCGACGGCTACCCAGATCACGGGCAGTGCAGCCGCCGTCATGCCCATGCTGGATGGCGTGATGTACTGACCCCAACTGGTATAGAGGACGCCGGAGAGCCCTGCGAGACCAGCCCCTATCACAAAGGCGCCCAGCTGATACTTGCGGATGTCGTAGCCGAGCATTTCCGCCCGTTCGGGGTTCTCCCGGATCGCGACGAGCACGTTGCCAAAGCGCGAATTCACCAGGATGCGCAGGCTCAGATAGGTCACGACGAGCAGGCCAAGCACGACATAATAGAGGCCGATGTCGGGAAACAGCACGGTATTGCCGCCAGGCCAGGGAATGGTCAGAGCAGGCATGTTGCTCATGCCGTTGAAGCCGTTGAGGCGAGCCTTGCCGATGTGCCATTCCGGGCCGGCCGTCTGTGCCATGAAGCGCTCGAGCACCAACGTTACCGAAAGCGTGACGATGCCCAGGAAGACCCCTGTAATGCGGCCGAAATAGAGGAAATAGCCAAGCAAGGCAGCAAAGAAGGCCGCGAGGGCGACTGCCAGTACGACCGCAATCAGGGTAAAGCCGTAGTTCGCCCCGAAATTGATGGTGAGAATGCCATAACTGTAGCCGGCTATGCCGAAGAAGGCCGTCTGTCCGAAGCTCAAGGCACCGCCATAGCCCCAGATGAGGCTGAGGCCGAGGGCCATGAAGGCCCAGGTGAAGAAATAGACCGTGTTACCGACCGTGTAGCCATCGCTGAAGGCCGGGTAGGCGCATGCCGCGGCCAACACCATGAGGAAGCCGATCCAGAATGACGGACCCCTTCCCATCGTCTGTGGACCTTCGAGGCAGCCCAGGAAACGCAGGAGACTGTTCATATGCCCGTCTCCCGGTCTCAGGCTCGTTCGCGCAGGATGAAGCCGGAAATGCCCTTGGGCAGAACCCGGATCACGATGATGACGGCGATCAGCAGCCCGATTTGCCCGAAGAGCTGGCCCTGCCAGGAGGTCATGCCCGACTTGACGATGGCAAGGATGGCCGCGGCCGGAGCCGTTCCAAGAAAGACGTCAGCGCCGCCGGCGACCACCGTGACGAAGGCCTCCATGATGAAGGTCGTGCCCATGGTCGGCACCAGCGTCATCGTCGGCGCATAGAGCCCGCCGGCCAGTCCGGCCAGGCCTGCTCCCAAAGCGAACGTCAGGCTGTAGACCAGACGCGTATCGATACCGAGAGCGGCGGCCGTGTGCGGTACCTGGATCGTGGCCCGGGCCATCACCCCGAAACGTGTCCAGTTGAACAGGGCATAGAGGCCGACAAGCACCCCGATCGCCATGAAAAAGAGCACGACGCGATAGAGCGAATAGGAATAGCCCGCCATCTGAAAGCTGCCGAGAGGCGTCCCGACTCCCATCATCGTCGACCCAAGCACGATCAGCGTGCCTTGCGTGGCGATCAGGCTCAGGCCCCACGTCGCGACGATGGTGTCGAGCGGCCGGTGGTAGAGATGGCGGATGATGACGATTTCCACCAAGGCTCCCACGGCCGCCGACACCAGGGTACCCACGCAGATGGCCAAGGGAAGGGGAAGCCCCGCATGAGCCGCGGAAACCGTGACATAGGCGCCGCACATGATGAATTCGCCGTGGGCGAGATTGATCACGCCCATCATGCCGAAGATGACGGCGAGGCCGCAGGCGGAGAGAACCAGGAAGGCGAATGCGTCGCCGAACTGGTAGAGCGAGGAAAAGACAAATGTGCCGACATCCATCGGGAGGAACAACCCTGATTTCGAGATCCAGGCCGCCTGCAAGGCGGGCGAGGGACCTGGAATGGGCGCCGCTGCGGGAGCGGCGCTTCTTCCAGGCCAGACAGTTGCTGCCTTGCTTCAAGATTTCGGAGGGGGATTGGACGGGGTGTACTGCGCCTGCGGATCGTTCTTGGTGAGATCACAGCCGGCATCGCCCAGCCAGTAGGGCTTGATGTCCTGCCAAACCTTGGGGAAGGTGATGGAATGGTCCGCCCCGACCTTCGCCAGATAGATCGTGTGGGACATGTGCTGGCTCTTGGGGTCGAGGCACACCTTGCCCTCCGGCGCATCCATGCACACGTCCCCCTGCGCAATGATCTTGCGCAAGTCGTCACGCTTGGTGGAGCCGTTGGCCCGTTCAACCATCTGCTTGTAGAGATAGACCGCCAGGTAGGAGTTTTCGGCCTCCTGGTTCACATAGGGTTCGCTCGGGAACTTCGCCTTGAATTTGGCGACGAAATCCTTGCTCGAAGGCGAGTCGATCTCCTCGATGTAGTTGGTGGTGACATACATGTCCTTCAGGCTCGGCGGCTTGAAGCGCTTGTGCTCATAGCCTTGGCCGACATTCACCGAGGACGCCATCGGCAAGCCGACATTCGCTGCCGCAGCCTGCTCGTAGTAGGAGGCCTGGGCCGTGCCGACCAGGAGTGTCACCACGAAATCGGGCTTGACCTTCTGGATGTTCTGGATCGACTGCGAGAACTGCGAGACGCCGAGCGGGATGAACTCCTCGCCGACCATCTCGCCGCCATTCTCCTTGACGATGTTGCGCACCCATTCGGCGGAGATCTGTCCGAAATTGTAGTCGGCGGCGAGGGTGTAGACCTTCTTGCCGTACTTCTCCATCATCCAGGGGATGAGTGTGGAGAACTGCTGCTCGGGGACCGCCCCGGTAACGATCATATGGGCGTCGCAAACCCCGCCTTCATACTGGTTGTTGTAGAAGGCGAATCCGTCCAGTTGGTCGACGATCGGCCGATAGGCTTCGCGGGAAGCCGACGAGAAGCCGGCAAAGACAGCGTCGACCTTGTCTCGCTGCAGCACCCGGCGCATGAATTCCTGGTAGCGGGTGTTGTCGGACTGCGTATCGTAGACGACCAGTTCCAGCGGGCGCCCCGCGATGCCGCCCTTGGCGTTGATCTCGTCGGTGGCCAGTTGGATCGCGTGAACCTTGCCGATGGTGGCGACGGCGAAGTCGCCTGATTGATCTTCCAGTACGCCGAGCTTTATCGGGTCGGCTGCGAGCGCTTGGGACATGCCGAGCAAAAGTGTCCCTGTGAGGGTTGCGGCTCGCAGCCCCCTTTTGGTCTTCCCAGTCATGTGAGTTCTCCTCTGTCGACGCTTATTTTGTCTCGGCACGCCGGCCGGAGGGCCCTTCGCGCACCGTTATTTTGGGCGTTGCCGCCCATCTGCCGAGGAACTCCTCGCAGTATTCTTCCAGGCTGACCCGCAAACGCATGCTTTCGCGCCGCAGCCGGTTGTAGGCTTCATCGTCATCGATGCCGGTCTGTGTCGTTAGCGTCAGCACGGCCTTGATCACCGAGCGGCGGCCACGCCGTCGTCGCTCCATGTCGTCGAGGCGGTTCTGCATATCATTGCGCAGCAGGAACTGATTCACGCCCAGGAACAGTGCGGTGTAGATGGCTGCGCTGTGCACCGGCTTGCGCAGGAAGGCCGTCGCACCGAGATTGACAAGACGCTTGAGCCGGCTCGGTGCCTCCACGCCCACCAGCCCGATGACTGGCACTGGTGGCAGGCGTGGATCACCCTCGGTCTCCAGGGGAAGAGTGCCGTCCAGATCGCCGTCCACGAAGAGGATATCCCGCTCCTGCTTCAAGCTTGTCATGTCGAAGTCGACGCGGCCATCGGCGACGATGAGGAACTCGCTGGTCACCCCCAATTTCGCGAGCGTTGTTTCGAGAGCTTCGACCGCGGTGCGGTTGGCGGTAACGATCAGGGCCCTGCTGCCGTTGAAGTTCTGGAGGAGGCGAGCAACCATCACTTTGCGATCCTCAAATTTGGCGTGTGGGAGACAACGGCATATCGTGGCGAGGACTGAACGAGGTAGGGGTCGGGCTGAATGGGGCCGGCCTCCTCGACGATCACATCAAAGCGCGCCTTCCGGTTCGAGCGGCCGATGCGTGGCGTGAGCCAGGCATGGGATGTCTGAGGATCGATCCAGACTTCGCCTTGCGGTGCTGTGAACCTCTGGCGAGCGACGGCGTTCTTGACGGCGGACACCTCGTCCGTACCTGCCGCCGACAATGCGCGTGCCAGCAACTGCACGGCGATATAGGAGGCCTCGGCATCGGCCGATGTGGCCGGGCCATTTGGGAAGGACCGCTCATAGGCCGTGGTGAATGCCTTGTTCGCTGGAGTCTCCAGTGAGGAGAAATAGACAGACGAACTCAGATGACCATCGACCATTTCTTGGCCGATCTCCTCCAGTTCCGGTTCGGAGAGCGTGCAGCTGGCGATGGGGATCTGCGCGGCCTGATCGATGCCGCGGGCTTGGCAAGCTGATCGAAACGCACGGAAGAACGCATAGGCGCTCTCACCGATGAGGTTGTTGAACACGAAATCGGGACGGGCCGAGAGGATCGCGTCGACGACCTGGCCGAATTCGGTGTCGCCGATGGCGACATAGCGTTCCGCCAGAACTCTGCCGCCCTGTGCCGTCATGGCCTCGCGAAAGATGCGGTTGTTTTCCCAGGCCCAGATGTAGTTCGATCCGACGCAGAAGGCGTTCGAGCCGATATTGGCCAGCATGTAGCGTACGAGCGGAAGCACGTGCTGGTTGGGTGAAGCGCCCGTGTAGATGACATTGTTCGAGGTCTCGAACCCCTCATAGTGTGAGGGATACCACAGCAGGGCATCGTATTTTTCAAAACAGGGGATGACTTCCTTGCGGCTCGATGACGTATAGCACCCGATCACATGACGTATGCCGTCGCTGGTCATTTGCCGGCTATGCTCGGCATAGCGTGCCAGGTCACCTCCGGGGTTCACCACGACAGGCTCGAGCCGGAGATCCGGAAAGGACCGGGAGATCTCCTCGAAGGCCAGCAAGGCGCCGTTCAGCATGGAGCGCGCGACCACGCTATAGGAGCCGGTCGTCGAGAACATTACTCCGATGCGATGCCTTGTTGCCGACATAAGCCCATTCCAAAACAAAAAACGCCCAGCGGCTGGTCTGCCGTGGGCGTCCGTGCCACCAACCATACGCGTGCAGAGCGCACTCGCCTGTTGGAAATGTAATCAGATGTGGCGCGTAAATAGGCAGCTCTGCCCAGCGCTCTAAAATTAGGCTCCTCCAGATTTGATCATTTGTCAAGTCGTTAAATGTCGGCGCGGCTTCTTATCTGCCGGATTGGTTCCGGCACTTGCCGCCCGATCTGCCGGCGGCGATGAGCCGCTCGGGATCGGAACGCCAGACAAAGGGCTGGGACGGCTGGCTATGCTCGCTGATGAAGTGCTTGATGGCGACGTGGAGAGAGGCGGCGGATTGGAAGGCGTCGTTCTTCAGGCAGTAGCGGCGCGACTTGGTGACGAGGTCATCGACCTTGTTCGGTCGCGAATATACAGTAATTGCCACGGATTTTTATGAATAAAACCGATGTGCGACTTTATGCGTTGCAGGAACCGGGCCTAAAAATAATATATTATATCGGCGTTTTGGAAATTCTGATGGATTCTTCGATTAATAAGTCATGTAAAATAAATAGTTAAAGAAAAATGGTGATTCGAAGAAAGGTCATTTTTCTCTAACGTGCAAGAAAAAGGAAGCGACTGCGATTACAGGTTCAAATCAGAGTACCCATGCCGCGCAACCAATTGCGGAAGTCAACTTCCTGTGCGGCATATGACGGAGCGGACTTCTTCACACCTCAAACAACCGTCCCGGACTCATGATGCCCTTGGGGTCAAAGAGACGCTTAACGCCTTCCGTCAGGGCTTTCTCCTCAGGTGCCAGGCCTTTGAGGTAGGAGCCAAGCTTGGCGCGGCCAATCCCGTGCTCGGCGCTGATCGAGCCCGCGAATTCAGGCAGGGCGGCGTAGACCACCTGCTCGCACCGCTTGAGAAAAGCTGGCTTGTCGCCCTCTGCCATGTGAGGCGGCGGGAGCACATTGTAGTGGAGGTTGCCATCGCCGACATGTCCATAGGCTACGGGAATGGCGTTGGGCTCGGCCTGCGCCAGCGCAGCATCCGTTTTGGCGAGGAAGGCGGCGATGTCCGAAATCGGCACCGAGACATCTGTGCGCAGATGACGGCCGCGGCGGGCCTGCCCCTCCACCAGGTCCTCGCGGATGCGCCAGAGCGCACCGGCCTGCGCGCTGTTGGCAGCAACCGTGCCGTCGAGGACATGGCCTGCTTCCATCGCGCTCTCGAGAAAGCGTTGCATCAGGGCAGAGAGGTCGACCAGGCCGCTGGCCGAGGCCTCCATCAGCACATAGTGCGAGGATCTGGTTTCCAGGGGATGGCGCAAATCCGGCGTTGCCTCCTGCGCGAGTTCCACGCCGACATGGCCGATGAGCTCGAACGCCGAGAGCAGGTCGCTGAGGTCTCGCCGGGCAAGTCCGTAGAGCGCGACGGCAGCTGCGGGGTTCTCCACCGCGAGGAAGGCCGTCTCCACTTGCGTCGGTTTGGGGAAGAGGCGCAGGCTCACCGCCGTGATGATGCCGAGTGTGCCTTCCGAACCGATGAGAAGCTGCTTGAGGTCGTAGCCTGTGTTGTTCTTGTGCAGCTTCCTCAGGCCGTTCCAGATCTGCCCGTCCGGCAGCACGGCCTCGATGCCGAGCACGAGATTGCGCGTCATGCCATAGCGCAGCACATTGAGGCCGCCGGCATTGGTGGCGACATTGCCGCCGATCTGACAACTTCCCTGGGCGCCGAGCGCCAGGGGGAAGAGGCGCTCATGCTCGGAGGCGACGGCATGGAGATTGGCGAGGATGCAGCCTGCCTCCACTGTCATCGAGAAGTTGGCCGGGTCGATTTCGCGGATATGGTTCAGCCGTTCCAGGCTGACGACCACTTCTGTGCCGTCAGCCGAAGGCACCCCACCTGCGACAAGCCCGGTATGGCCGCCCTGGGGTACGACGGGAATGGCGGCGGCGGCGCATAGACGCACAATCTGCGCAACCTCCTCGACGGTGCGTGGGCGCAGGATAGCGCGAGCCCGTCCCTTCGCATCGCGCGGCCAGTCGGTGAGATAGCGCTCGGCCTGGTCGGGATCGGTGACAGGATCGAAAATGGCCAGATGGTCATCGATGGGGGGCATGGCTGGTTCGCCTGGGAGAGGGGTTGTCAGGTGGTCTACGTCGCGCTGCGCATAGTCGCCATCGCGTTTGGGATTTCCGGTGGTTCCACGCCGTTGCGGTTCGACCGATGCCGGCAGGGCGGCAGGCAGGACAAGGGTATCGAGCTGCGTGAGGAAGGTTCATCCGGGCCAGCGCCAAGGCAACGAGTTCTCAAATGCATGTATAGCCTCCATCGGCGTTGATGATTGAGCCCGTCAACAAGCTCGATGCATCCGAAGCCAGGAATTGAACGACGGAGGCGATTTCATGCGGTTGCCCCATCCGGCCGGCGGGAGTCATGTCCAGCCAGCGCGACAACAAGCCTGGTTGGCTTTCGAGACCATGCAGGAGCGGTGTCTCGATATAGGTGGGTGCGACCGCATTCACCCGCACGCCGCGCTTGGCCCATTCGACCGCCAGTGATTTTGTCAGGTGGTGCACGCCTGCCTTTGAGGCGTTGTAGTGACACTGCGGCTGCGGGATGTTGACGATCTGGCCGGACATCGAACCGATATTGATGATCGAGCCTGCCCCAGCTTCCAGCATCCGCCGGCCGAACCCGCGGCAGGTGCGAAACACGCCCGTCAGGTTGACGGCAATGACCTGGTCCCATTCCGCGTCGGTCATGTCCTCGGCGGGCGTGTTGGTCACGATCCCCGCGTTGCAGACCAATATGTCAAGCGGGGGCAAGGCGCTCGCCAATGCGTCGATCGACGCGCTGTCGGTGACATCCAGAACCTCCGCCCGTGCTTTGTGGCCCCTGGAGCTCAGATCGAGTGCGGTGGCTTGTGCCCGCTCGCGCTTGATGTCGGTGCAGATCACTTCGGCTCCGGTCGCCGCGAGCGCCTCGGCGATAGCGGCTCCGATCCCTTGTCCTGCGCCGGTGACCAGCGCAAGCTTGCCCATCAGATCGTACTTCGCCCTATAGTCCATTCGTTCCTCCATCGGCTTGGCAGACAGGGTGACGGCTTGCTGCCATCAGCGTGCGAGGCAGCAGGGCAGCGCGGTTCGACATGGCTATAACCCGCAGACTCGCAGCACGGGTTTCCTCCGAACGGCAGCCCTGACATTCAGCAAAGAGGGCGTGACGGCCCTCGTTCACGCTGGGAATTTCCAAGGGCCCGGGGTGTCGGACAGTCTGGCTCGCCCGCAGCTCAAAGAAGTCCTCGCCCTGCCAGATTGCGCATGAGCGAACGCGTGCCGAAGGTCCATGGTGCCGCTTCGTCGGAGTAGACGACAGTGTTTTGCAGCGTGCCCAGAAGCGGCGTCGAGATTGCCACGACATCGCCCTTTGCGTGCGTGAAGCCCGAACCCTTTTCTGCGCGGTCCTGCGTGGGCGCGAACATGGTCCCCAGAAACAGCATGAAGCCGTCCGGATATTGGTGGGACTTGTTCAATGTCTGCGAGACCAGACTGGCGGGCTTGCGGCTGATTTCCGCCATGTTCGAATGTGCCGACATGCGGAAGCCGTCTGTTCCCGCAACCGACATGGTCAGGGTCGCAGTCTCGATATCGGCGAGCGTGAAGTTGTCGTCGAACAGCCGGATGAATGGACCGATGGCGCAGGAGGCGTTGTTGTCCTTGGCTTTGCCGAGAAGGAGGGCAGACCGTCCCTCGACGTCGCGCAGGTTCACGTCATTGCCGAGCGTCGCGCCGCGGATAGTGCCCTTGCTGTCGACGGCCAGCACGATTTCGGGTTCGGGGTTGTTCCAGCTCGAGATCCGGTTCACCCCGATCTGTGCGCCCGGGCCCACGGCCGACATTGGCTGTGACTTGGTGAAGACTTCGGCGTCCGGGCCTATGCCCACCTCGAGATATTGCGACCATAGCCCTTCGGCGATCAGCGCGGCCTTGACCTCCGCGGCCTTCGCCGAACCCGCCTCGATGTTCGACAGGCTCCCGCCGATTGCCGCTCCTATCCGCCGGCGCAGTTCGTCCGCGCGGCCCGGATCGCCGGACGTACGCTCATCGATCACGCGCTCGACCATGCTTTGCGCGAAGGTCACCCCGCAGGCCTTCAGGGCCTGGAAGTCGGCCGGGGCGAGGAGGCAAGGGCGGTTCGAATGATAGCCCATCTCGGTCGGATCGAGGACCATGTCCTGCGGCACTCCGATCGCCTCGCCGGTGAGAGCATCGAAGCGACCTGCAGGATCGGTATCAAGAAAATCGGCCATGGAGACCACGCTCTCGGTCACATCGATGAGGGTACCGTCGCGCAGTATGACGATCGAAGGGCCCTTGCCTGGCCGCCATACGCGGCCAACGAGTTTCCCGGCTTCGGGCGAAGTGGGCAGCATTGAAAGTTTCCTCGTTATATCTAGCAAAACTACATATAGCGGAGGACATTGGTCAAGCGCTTTGAGAGGGGGCCCGGGTTCTTCCCTTCCTTCGGCTATTCCGGTAAATAAATTTAATCTAATATAATCAATTATTTGTATAAAATCGCTGTTTCTGCTCTTCGCCATTTTGGCAGCCTCTCCTCCAAGATTCCTCTTGCCAATATGTAGTGATGCTATATCACTCTGGGCACGGGCAGCGATAGCTCACAGCGGGAGGTGGCGAAGATACGTCATGACAAACCAGACCCCCTACGACCTGATTTCCCAGATGGATGGCATGCTCTTCATTGAAGGTGCGTTCCGAAAAGGCGGGGGCGGGCGTCTTCCCGTCGAGAACCCGGCGACAGGCGAGATCATCGGCCAGATCGCCGCGGCAACGAAAGCCGAGGTCGAGGAAGCCGTCCTCGCCGCACGCCGTGCTTTCCGTCCCTGGGCGAGGCAGCTGCCCAAGGTGCGCGCGGCCGCGCTTCATCGGCTTGGGGATGCGATCGCAGCCGATGCTCTGGCGATGGCAAGGGTCATGACGGCCGAGCAGGGAAAGCCCGTCAACGAGGCAAAAGGCGAGATCCTCAAGCTCGCCGAGGCCTGTCATTTCTATGCCGAGGAAGCCACCCGCGTTCATGGCGAGATCATCCCGAACGAGCAGCCTGGATTCCAGAGCCTCGTCGTACGCGAGCCGATCGGCGTGGTTGGCGCCATCACTCCGTGGAACTATCCGGCCGAGCTCGTGGGCTGGAAGCTTTGCGCGAGCTTGGCGTCGGGCTGTACGATCGTCATCAAGCCCGCCGAGATTACGCCGTTCACCGCGCTCGCCATTGCCGCCAAATGCGCCGAGGCGGGAATCCCGGCAGGGGTGGTCAACGTGCTGACGGGCAAGGGGGCGCAGGTCGGACAGGCGCTGGTGGAGCACCCTCAGGTCGACAAGATCGCCTTCACCGGATCGAGTGCGGTTGGCCTGCATATCCAGCAAAGCTGTCCCCAGGTGAAGCGCCTGTCGCTGGAACTCGGCGGCAACTGCCCAATGGTCGTGACGGCGAGCGCCGATATCGCTGCGGCGGTCAAAGGCGCGGCACGCCGCAGTTTCCGGAACTGCGGCCAGATCTGTATCGCGATCAACCGGATCTATGTCCACCGCTCCGTCTACGAGGATTTCCTCACGGGACTGGGCCAGGCGGCCGAGGCGCTCAGCGTCCACAATGGGCTCGAACGGCCCGACGCCGATCTGGGGGCGATGGCTTCGGGCGAGCCGCTGGCCAAGACGCGGGCACATCTGGACGACGCACTGGCCAGGGGCGCACGACTGGTCGCGGGCGGCAAGGCGCCCGAGGGCGCCGACTATGCCAAGGGGCATTTCTTCCGTCCGTCCGTGGTGGCCGACTGCACGCACCAGATGCTGGTGATGACCGAGGAGACCTTCGGCCCGCTGGTCGGTGTTGCCGTTTACGACGAGCTGTCCGAGGCGATCGCCTTGGCCAATGACACGCCCTACGGATTGGCTTCCTATGTCTATGCACGCGACCTGACCGAGATCCAGACCCTGTCTGCGGGCCTGGATTACGGCAATGTAGCGATCAACAATGTCGATGCCGGGATCATGAACGCTCCCTATGGGGGACGTAAGCAGAGCGGTGTCGGTTATGAACATGGTCGCGAGGGGCTGCTTGAATACTTCAATTTCAAGCATGTCCGGCTGCATCACGGTGTGGGGGCTTGAGCGATGCAGGCGCTGTTGGGAATCGACATCGGCACCTCCGGGTGCAAGGCGTTGTTGATTGCGGCCGATGGCGCCGTCATCGCGGCGCAAACCGAGACTTATCCGCTATCGCAACCGCATCCGGGATGGTCGGAACAGGATCCTGAACTCTGGGTCGAAGGCGCGCGCAAGGCGGTTGCCGGCGCGCTGGCCAAGGCGCCAGAGATCGAGATCTCGTGCATCGGCCTTTCCGGCCAGATGCACGGGCTCACGCCGCTGGACGAGGGACATCGGGTGCTGCGGCCGGCAATCCTCTGGAATGACCAGCGCAACGGCGCCGAATGCGCTGCGATCACCGAGGCGGCTGGGGGGCTCGAAGGAGTACTGGCCGCCACGAACAACCGGATGCTGGTCGGCTATACCGGGGGCAAGATCCTGTGGATGCGCAATCACGAGCCGGAGCTGTTCGCGCGCATGAAGGTGATGCTCAATCCCAAGGATTATCTGCGTCTGCGGCTGACGGGGGAGGTCGCGTCGGAGGTCTCGGATGCTTCCGGCACGGGGCTCTTCGATGTGCGGCGGCGCCAGTGGGCCAAGGGCTTGATCGAGGTGGCTGGGATCGATCCGACCCTGCTACCGCCGGTCTTTGAATCGCAGGTGATCACCGGGCGGGTCTCGGCCATCGGTGCCGATCTGTTCGGGTTGCCCGAAGGCATACCGGTCGCCGGTGGCGGGGGCGATGCCGTCATTCAGACGATCGGGTCCGGCGTGATTGCCCCCGGCGAATTGCAGTCGACGATCGGAACGGCCGGCATTCTTGCCGCGGCACTCGACTCGCCGCAGGACAACCCGGACGGCAGGTTGCAGGTATTCTGCAATGTTGCGCCGGACAAATGGCATTGCATGGGCGTTTCGCTGAACGCCGGCGGGGCGATGGGCTGGTTTCGCGAGACGCTGTGGGCTGGGTCAGACGGTGCGCTGACCTCGTTTGATCAGATCGTGGCGGAGGCGGCACAGAGTCCCGCCGGCGGGCGCGGCCTGCTATTCCTGCCTTATCTCAACGGGGA
Organism: Labrys sp. E2SS-1L; assembly: GCF_057073705.1. NCBI lineage: Bacteria > Pseudomonadati > Pseudomonadota > Alphaproteobacteria > Hyphomicrobiales > Xanthobacteraceae > Labrys > Labrys sp. E2SS-1L. Next base: position 96,604 of record NZ_CP172713.1, read on the forward strand.
ACGCTGCCCGCATCCCGATCCGGGGGCAAGAGGTGCCTTTGTCGGGCTGACCGCTCGGCATAGGCGTGGCGATCTTGCGCGTGCTGTGATGGAAGGCGTTGTCCACGCTTTTGCCGATATGCACGCGCTGATGAAGCCGATGGGCATCGACGGGCAAATTGTGAAGGCATCGGGAGGCGGTGCGCGCTCGCCACTCTGGCGTCAGATTCAGGCCGACATGTTCGGCTGCGATGTGGTGACGACCGACGGTGCTGCGGAGGGTGCGGCCTTCGGGGCAGCACTGGTCGCGGGCCTGGCGATTGGCGTGTGGCCCGACGTGGCAAGTGCGGCGCGCAGCTGCCGCGACCTGACGTGGGAACGCCCAGACCCGGGCACCGCCCAGGTCTATGCCCGTGCTCACCACGCCTATCGCAATCTATACCCGGCGTTGAGCGAGACCTTTGATGCGCTCGGCGAAGCCATTTTTGACCAGTAGCCGTAGGAACTCGCGACATGCCGATTTACGCCGCATTCATTTTCGATCTCGATGGCACTTTGATCGACAGTGCGCCCGACATAGCCGCGGCCCTCAGCAAAGGCTTTGCCGCCAATGGTTGGCCGGAACTCGATCCGCGCTATGTGGAGCAATTCATCGGCAACGGACCGAGGCGCCTGATCCTCGATATCCTTGAGGACAAGGGCATCGCCTATGACGAGGAGGCGGTCGAGCGGGCGTTCGAAGGATATCTGCAGGCCTATCTCGACGATCCCGCAGGCAGGACGCAGTTTTTCTCACATGTCCCGGAGGATCTGGCGGCCTTGCGCCAGGCGGGCGCGCGGCTTGGCATCTGCACCAACAAGAACCACGCAGTGACCGGCAAGGTCCTGGAGCAGCTTGGCTTGGCGGACCTCTTCGATGCGGCGATTGGTGCGGATGCGGTGCCTGCTTCCAAGCCGGATCCGGGTCATCTCATGGCTGTCGCCGAAGCGATGGCGCTCGAGCCCGGTAGCTGGGCCTATGTCGGCGACACGAATGTCGATCGCGCGACGGCTGAGGCGGCGGGTGTGCCATTCTACGTTGTTCCGTGGGGAGCTGGCGCCTCGGTCGACGTTCCCACCGGTCATCGGTTGACCCGCCTGGCCGATCTGTTGCAGCACGATCCAAGACCCACCGCCGCCGAATAGCGGCAAGGAGAGTGCCAGATGACCGTCAGCCTGCTGCAACGTATCCTACAAGAACGCGAGGAGATGCATCCGGCTGAGCGGCGGGTCGCCGCCTTCGTCAGCGCCTCACCCTCGGAGGTGCTGCACATGAGCATGGCGCGCTTGTCCGAGACCTGCTCGGTGAGCGACCCGACGATCATGCGGTTTTGCCGCCGCTTCGGCTTCGAAGGCTATCAGGAATTCAAGCTGCATTTGGCGCAGAGCCTCGTGCCTTCGGCACCCTTCGCCTACGAACAGATCATTCCTGATGACAGCATCGACAACATCGTGCGCAAGACCTGCCGGAACTCGCTGAACGCGATCCAGAGACTGGCCGAGGATCTGGTGCCCGAACAGGTGGCGGAAGCCGCGCGTGTGCTTCAGGCAGCAAGCTGGACCGGAATCTATGCAGCCGGAATTTCCGAGGTGAACGCGCTCGACGCCGAGCACAAGTTCCAACGCCTCGGCATGCGGTGCCAGGCCCTTCTGGGCAGGCAACGCCAATGGATGCATGCCGAAAGGGCCAGGCCCGGCGAAGTCGCGCTGATCTTCTCGCAATCGGGACATACCAAGCAGATGGTCGAAGTCGCCATCGCTGCGCGGGCACGCGGCGCACGCGTGGTCTCGATCGCCGCCGGCGAGAGCCCGCTGGCACGGGTTACGGATGCCATGGTCGCCGTCCTGCCCTACGACCGGACGGAACTGATGACGCCGCTGGCATCGCGTCTCAACCACCATCTGGTCACCAACATGCTGGTGACCGCCATTGCCATTTCGAGCGGCAGCCAGTTCCCCGACCAACTGCCTGCGCTCGACAATTGGCTGACAGACAAGATTTGAAACCCTGAAGAGGCGCGGCGGAGCCTTGCGCCAGAGGAGGAAGAATGAGCGCGCAGGACGAAGCCAAGAAGGTCGCGGGCCGACGCGTGATCCAGGAATTCGTGCGCGACGGCATGAAGCTGGGCCTGGGATCGGGCACGACGTCGCATTTCTTCGTGCGCGAGCTTGGCAAGCATGTTGCCGCAGGAATGAAACTGACCTGCACAACGACGTCCCGTTCGACGATCGACGTCGCGCGTGGGGTGGGGATCGAGATCACCGATCCCAACGACATCGGCGAACTCGATCTGACCATCGATGGACCGGACGAAATCGATCACAAGTTCAATATGATCAAAGGCGGTGGGGCCTGCCTCCTGTGGGAAAAAATCGTCGCCCATGCCTCCAGGCGAATGATCTGCATCTGCGACGAGACCAAGATCGTCGATTGCCTGGGAGGATTTCCCCTGCCGGTGGAAGTGGTGCAGTTCGCCTGGAAGCAGACCGAGCGCATGGTGGGGCGTGCGCTCGCCGATCACGGGATTAAAGACGTCAGGATTGAGCGCCGCGTACGGGACGGGCAGCCCGTCGTGACGGACAGCGGCAACTTCATTCTCGATTGCCGTTGCGGTCCGATCATAGCCGATCCCGCACCATTGGAGCTCGAGTTGAACCGCATACCCGGCGTGGTCGAGAACGGTCTTTTCACCCGCGAGGCAGTGGGAATGGTCGTGGGCTGTTTCGATGGAACATCCTACGTGAAGATGCGGTGATCTAGTAAAACTCCGCATAGGAAAGGGATCGGTGTTATCCGCTCTTTTTCGAAGCGAAACCAAAAACCCTTACATCCTATTGTAATAAAATAGGAAAATCTAAAAACTTCAAAATTTCATGGCACAGGTTGCGCGGCAGCTATCACGGCGCGCCGCGCGACCAGTTGACAGTTGAACTCAATATCTAGTAATACTACATGCGCCAAAAAACAGCATCAGGGAGAGCAAAATGGAGATCCGAGGGGGAATTAGCCGGCGTGGCGTGCTTGCGGGCGGAGCGGCGATCGGGCTGGGGATGATGACGGGGCAGGGCGCATTCGCCGCGCAAAGCCGCCTGTCGATCCCCTATTCGAACAAGAGCCTCGACTACTACTTCTTCGTGATCCAGGAAGAAGCGGTGAAGCGCGCCGTCAAGGAAAGCTCCGGCGAGTTCCAGGCGACCAACGCGAATTTCGACAACACGCGGCAGCTCGAGCAATGGCAGAGCTTGCTGCTTTCACGCCCGTCGGCGATCATCTCCGATCCGATCGATAGCCAGGCCATCGTCTCCGCCATCCGGCGCTACAACCAGCAATCGATCCCGGTCGGCATCATCGATACGCCGGCGGATGGCGGGAAAGTTGCCATCACCGTGAGCTTCGACAATTTCCAGGGTGGCGTCATGGCCGCCGAGGAGATCGTCAAGCGTCTGGTCAAGAAACACGGAAGCCCCAAGGGCACGGTGCTGAACTGCTATGGCGCGCTCGCTTCGGTCGCCTGGCGCCTGCGCAAGGAAGGCATGGACTCGGTCTTTGCGAAATATCCTGACATCAAATATCTGGCGCGCCCCACCGAGGGGCAGCTCGAGCAGATGCTGTCCGTGACGCTCTCCACGCTTTCCGAGCATCCCGACCTCGACGCCGTGCATGCGCCCTCCGACTCGCCTTCCCGTGGCATCGTCACCGCGCTGCAGCAGAAGGGACGCTGGAAGAAGGTGGGCGAGGACGGCCATGTCATCTTCATCAATATCGACGGCGAGCCGGTCGCGCTCAAATGGATCCAGGAAGGCTATATGGATGCCTGCGTGTCGCAGGATCCGATCGCCTATGGCGAAATCGCGGTCGAGATGATCGTGAAGCATGCCCTGAAGGGCGAGGATGTGCCGCTCGGCACTTATGAGAACAAGAAATATTTCTGGGAGAAGGGCGATCTCGTCGCCGGCAAGACCGGCCCCACCTTGATCATCCCGGCTTTCGTCATCAATGGCGACAACGCCAACGACCGGCGCCACTGGGGAGCGGTTGCCGAAAAGGACTGGGGTATCGCCTACCGATAGTTCCCGAATCTGGTTTTCCGGGGCGCAAATAGCCGCCCCGGCTCACACAATGATCTGGGAGGGGCGATATGACGGCGCATGATTTGCGTGGGTCCACAACTGCGCAAGACGAGATCCTGCGGATCGACAACGTCACGAAGAGCTATGGACCGGTCAGGGCGCTGCGCGGCGTGTCGCTCAGCATCCGCCGCGGTACGATCCATGGCCTTCTTGGCGAGAACGGTGCCGGCAAGTCCACGCTGGTCGGGATCATTTCCGGCCAGCGCTCGCCAACCTCCGGGCAAATCGTCATGGACGGCCGGCCGCTCCACCATGTCGACGTCAAGACGATGGAGCAGGCCGGTGTTTTCCTGGTGACCCAGGAGCCTATGATCATCGACAACCTGACCGCCGCCGAGAATCTGATGCTGGGCATCTGGCCGGTGAAGAACGGCTTTGTCGACTGGAAGGCCCTGCGTCAGGACGCGTTGCGAATACTCGAAGGCTCCGGCATCGACGCCAATGCGCTGGCCGGCCGCCTGGATGCCGTCGCAAGGCGCAAGCTGAATATCCTGCGGGCGATGTTTTCGGGCGGTAAGGTCATCATCCTTGATGAGCCAACGGCTGCGCTCACTGTCGCCGACAGGCGCGTGCTTTTCGACTTCATGCGTCGTTTGAAGAGCGATGGCGTCACCTTCATCTTCATCTCCCACTACAATGACGAGATCCTGGAGATCTGCGATGCGGTGTCGGTGCTTCGGGACGGTGGTCTTGCCGGCGGTTCCGAGGACGTCGCTTCCCTCTCCTCCGAGCAACTGACCGAGCTCGTGCTGGGCCGTGGACTGACCCTGTTCCAGCGGGACCGACGCGATCATTCCGGCAAGGCGCCTCACGTGTCGCTGCGCGACGTCAAGGGCCAGTACCTGTCCCTCAAGGCAATGGATATCGCGGCGGGTGAGGTCGTGGGCTTGACCGGCCTGCCGGGGGCGGGGGCGAAAGAACTGGCCCGGGCGATATTCGGTTTGCATCCGGCCAGTGGCACGATCGCCATCGATGGCACACAGCGCAGGCTGCCCCGAACCCCTCGCGCCGCTCTCGACGCGGGGATCGCCTATCTGTCGGATGACCGCCGCAAGGACGGCGCCGTCGGGAAAATGTCGATCGGGCAGAATATTGCCTTGTCCTCGCTGCCGGCGCGCGCGCGCATGGGCTACATCGATCGCGCCGCCGAAGCCGAGATCATCGACCGCTATTTCAAGGCAATGGATGTCAAGGCACCCAATCCGGACTATGCGGTCGATACACTCAGCGGCGGCAACCAGCAAAAGGTCTGCCTCGGCCGCGTGCTTGCCACCGAGCCGCGTCTGTTGATCGTCGACGAACCCACCCGAGGCATCGATGTGGGCGTCAAGCAGGACGTGCTGCGGATCATCGACGAACTCAGTGCCGCCGGTGTTTCGGTCATCATCGTCTCGACCGACACCGACGAATTGGTACGTGCCGTCGACCGCGTCTGCATCTTCGAGCACGGCCAGATCAAGGAAACCCTCACGGGAGAGGCCATCACCGTCGAACGCCTGCGTTCTTCGGTGCAGGCCTGACGCGTCCGGAGAACAGGAGAGTTTGGTATGAGCAAGGCAACTGTCAATGGTACGGTCACTCCGCCTGCCGCCAAGTTGAACCGTGACGCAATTCTGGGGTGGGTCCTCCACAATATCGTCTGGATCTGGCTGATCGCGCTGGTCGCCATTTTCGGTGCGTTCAACGACTACTTCCTGACCGTCATGAATCTTCAGAACGTGATGGTGCAGGCAACCGTCCTGGGAATGCTCGGGCTTGCCGTGGCCCTGCCGCTTCTGGTGGCGGAGATCGACCTGTCCATTCCCGCCAATGCGGGCTTTTCGGCGGCCGTGGGGGCTCTTGCCTATTCCGATCTCGGAATGCCATGGCTGATCGCCGCGCTGATGGGCCTGGCGGTCGCCACCCTGATCGGTTTTTTCAATGGCATCTGCATCACGCGCCTGAAAATGGTGTCGCTGATCGAGACCTTGTCGATGATGATCATCCTGCAAGGGGCCCTGCTCGCGCTGACACAAGGCAAGACGCTGACCAACATGTCGGACGGGTATGTCTGGATCGGGCAGGCCATGGTGGGCGGCTGGCCAATCATGCCGGTCGTGTTTGTAATGGCGCTGGTCGTGATCGCCGTCGTCCTGCACCGCACGGTGCTGGGGCGTTCGATCTATGCGGTTGGCGGCAATCCTGTCGCCTCGAATTCGGCGGGAATTCGGGTCGGCCGTGTCAAGGTCATCACCTACACGATGTCGGGGTTCCTAGCAGGCCTAGCCGGGTTCTTGCTGGCATCATGGCAGATGGCGATCACCTCGAACCAGGGATCGAGCTATCTGCTCTATGCGATCGCGGCGCCGATCATCGGCGGCGTCAGCGTCTTCGGCGGACGCGGCAATGTGCGTGGCGTGCTGGGCGGCGTCCTGCTGCTGACCGTCATCCAGGTGGGCCTCGCCATCATCAACGTTCCCTCCTTCTATGTGGGCATGATCGGCGGCGTGATGATCTTCATCGCCGTGGCTATCGATGCCTTCCGCGTCCGTTATTTCGGCTGACATTGCGCGATCACGAGCGAGCACCATGACCTTTGTCCCACATGGCAGACGCCTGATCGCAGGCGAAGGGATAGCCGCGGAGGCCACCTTCGAAAACGAGCCTCTTGCGGACACTGGAACGCCAGGCAGGCCGCTTGTTGATGAACGGCTATCCGACCGGGGTCGACGCTACGGACGCGATGGTGCATGGCCGGCCTTATCCGGCCAGCACGAATTTCGGGACCATCTCGGTCGGCGCGATGTCGATCCGCCGCTTTCTCAGACCGGTCTGCCATCAGAATGTCTGGCGCGACATCATGCCGTTGGACCTCGTCTGGAGATCTCGTTCAACAGTTCAACCTTCCTTTGAAGAAACGATACGAGGAAACGCAATGCCTGATCGCGAGCATTCGGATTCGGTGGCTGAAGTGACCCACGGCTCCCAAGGTTCTCTTGATGCCGTCGACAAACAGATCGGTAAAGACGAGTCCCTGGCGATCCTGGAACGCCTGGATCGCATCGAGCGCCATCTTGCGTTTCTTGTGGCCCGTCAGCCCGGCAGTTTTGGCGACACGGATCGCGGTGAGCGAAAATGACTTCCGGTTCGGGAAGCTGACGGCGATAGAGAATGTAGTGGTGGCGGGCCTGGTGCGGGACATACCCGTAAGGCAGCGGCGGCGCTCGAGGCCTTGAAACGGATTGGCCTGGGGCCGGTGGCCAGCGGAGCGGCCGTCGGGAGGCCAGCACAAGCGGATCGATTTTGCCCGCCCCATCGCGGCGTGCCCGCAAGTGGCTTTGCTTTAGGCTGACTGCCTAGGAGGCCTTCTCTCATCAGAATTCCTATTCATATGAATTCGAATGCCCCGGCAATGGCTTGCGAGGTGGGATTCAGGGTCGCGCTCTTCGCGCCGTCGAGGCGAAAGGTGAGGGGGGGGTGCCGATACAGGGTGGAAAGATCGATATGGAAGCTCGTGCGATCATCCCCCTTTTCCAGATCGCGAAGGCTCGGATTGCAGGCCGGGTTCAGGCGCACACAGAGCGGGATCGCCGAACGATCGAACGCCGGTGCGAAAACATCAACACCCTTTGATGGAAGTGGGGGGACTTCTGGGCCTCAGCCCGGTTTGACAGTATATTCTCATAAAAATCAGAATAATTTCCAGAAATGCTTCATAATTTATTGTAATTATTCGATTTTTCGAGTCTCAAAAATGATGTGCCAAATCTGCAACATGAAGTTGTTAAAATTCGCCATAGTGACGATAAATTGCCATATTTTGTTGTCTCGAGACCCAAAGTGCGATCACCTTAAGGAATGGTTCTTTGGAATCTTTTCGGGGGCGCAAAAACGCGCTCACGGTCTCGCAATCGATTGAAGTGCTGCAAAGCGCTTCTAATCAGAAATCGCACTATCTCGGAGGTCATCAAATGACCATAAGGTCTCTTCTCCTCGGCGCATCTGCCGGACTCGCTATAATCGGTGCCGCTCAGGCCGCTGATCTGCCCATGACCAAGGGTGAAGCCGTCGAATATGTGAAGGTCTGCACGGCCTTCGGTCCGGGCTTTTTCTATATTCCCGGCACCGATACCTGCCTGAAGATCGGCGGCGAAATTCGCGCCGATTATCGCGCTTTTGCCGGTAATGGTTTCAGCCGCAACGACGATCGTTCGGCCTTCAACACCCAGGCCCGCATCTGGTTCGATGCCCGTACGGAGACCGACTGGGGTCTGCTGCGTTCCTATTTTCAGATCAATGCCGACTCGCATCCGATCAGCAATCAGGGCCGCGGCGGCATCTATAACGACAACCGTTTCACCATCGACAAGGCCTTCATCCAGTTCGGTGGTCTGACCGCTGGTTACGCCCATTCCTTCTTCGGCTTCTACGACAACGAGTATGGCGACACCATCTGGGCGCCGTATTATGCAGAGCAGAACACAGTCAACTTGATCGCCTACACCGCTCAGTTCGGCGGTGGCTTCAGCGCCACGCTGTCGATCGAAGACGGCCGCGATCATCGCGTCGGCGGGACGAGTACGCCGGTTGATATCAACGGGACGCTCTATGGTTACCGTGAAGGTGGTCAGCAGGTTCCCGATGTCGTCGCCCAGTTGCGTTGGGATCAATCCTGGGGCTCCATCGCCGTTCAGGCGGCTGGTCATCAGTCTCGTTCGGGAACGAACTACGAGGACGATGACGGCAATGAGGTGATCGTTCGTCGCAGCAACAAGTACGGCTATGCCGTCGGTGCCACCGGCTTGATCAAGATCCCTGCGATCGACAATGGTCACTTCATCGTTGAAGGTCAGTATGCGGATGGTGCGCTCGACTATCTGGGCGCAGGCGCCACTTGGATTGCAAACTCCGATTCCTTCGTGAACAGCCGTGGTCGAATTGACCGTGGCAAGGGCTGGTCGATCACGGCGGAACTCGGCGGCAATATCACCCCGGTTCTGGGTGCCAACCTCGTCGGTTCTTACATCGATACGCAGTATGACCGCTATCTGGGCAACGGCCAATACGGCCTGAAGGAATACACGATCGCAGGTAACCTGACCTACACGATCGTCAAGGGCCTGACCGTTGCCGGTGAAGTGGCCTGGACCCACGGCAAGTTGGACAATGGCGTCATCGACGATGGCGAATTGAGCGGCCGCAGCAAGTACAATGTCTTGCAGGGCGGTGTTCGCCTCAAGCGGACTTTCTGAGTCTAGTTAGCTAGGTTCTGATTGAAGGCCCAATGTAAATTGGGCCTTCTTTGCGTCTATACTAGATGATTCTCCGTGATGAATGGTCGTGTTCATTCATGACGCTACGAGTTATGTGAGTCATTTAATGATCTAAACGTTGATTGAGTTCTGGCGTAACGGAACAATTTGTGTATCAATGGGGTTCTGGTTCGCGAGACCAGAAAATCATATCTGACTTCCAAACTTTCCTTTCGAAATGGCCCGGCTTTGTCCGGGCCATTTTTTGTTATAGGAACGCGCAACCGTGAAACATGCGGACTATTGCTCAGTACCGAAATGTGATGGCGCATGTTTGTCATCGTCGATCGGCCTTGGATGTTTGATCCCAGGTTTTGATGGAGCATCCTTTCGCTCGAAACGAGACGGTCCGTCGAGCGATATGGACTGGTCAAGCGAGCTCAAGGGCACTGGCCAAGCGCTAGGGACCGACCAAAAGACCATCGCAAGTGGAAAAAGAGATCCTTGTCGCTGGCCTGCCAGCGGGTCCGAAGGCGTCTGAATTGACGGTATTGTCGGCCTTATCAAGTGCAGTACGGACATACTGCGTCGTCCGCGAAGCGGTGGCCATTTCGCGTCGCGATATAGGTCGTCGATATGTTCAGCTGGGGTGGGAAGGAGGCGATGAAAGGTGCAGCACTCCGGCACTGTTCGCCATAAGGCGCCTGCGTTTTCACCCGATCCGCGAAGCTTATCGCCTGGCCGGGACGATCACAACGCGCCCGAGAATGGAATAGCCTTCGGCATAGGTGTGGGCCTCAGGGGCGGCTGCAAGTGGAAACGTCCTGTCCACGATCACCTTGAGATCCCCCGTTGTTGCCAACTCCAGCATCCTGGAAACTGTGAGGTAGACATCCGGCTTTTCCAATTGCGTTCCCATGAAGACGCCGAAAAGCGATTGGTTCGCCTGTAGTGCTGACCATAGATCAATACTGAGTTGCGAACCGCCGGCGTTACCCACGAATATCAGACGCCCTTCGGGCCGGAGCGCCGCCAGGGAACCTTGCAGGGTGGCTCCCACCGGGTCCAGGACGAGATCCACGCCACGACCTTGTGTCAGACGCATGACCGTATCGACGACGTCGGCCGAGCGATGATCGATCGCATGATCGAGGCCGAGCTCGACAAGGCGTTCGGCCCTCTCGAGCCCGGAGACCGTTGCAAGCACGGTCGCGCCTGCCAGATGGGCGAGCTGGATGGCGGCAAGCCCGACGCCGCCGGCGCCTGCCTGGACGAGGACAGTCTCGCCACGCTTCAAACCGCCCCGCGCGAAGAGGCAGTGATGAGCGGTCCCGAATGCGATAGGCAGGGCTGCGGCAGCGGCCACATCGAGTCCCTCCGGCACAGGCCAGGTCCGGCTGGCGACAACGGCACGCAGCTCCGCATGCGATCCGGCGAGGTCGAAGCTCGTCACCTTTTGGCCCACCTTGCGATTCTTCACGTCTTCCCCGATCGCGATAATTTCGCCGGCGGCGGCGTAGCCGACGACGAAGGCCGGGTGGGGTGGAGGCGTGGATGCGCGATTGATCAGGTCGCCGCCCTCGATAGCGGCGGCTTCGACGCGGATCAGGACGCCATCGCTTGGACAAACCGGATCGGGCACATCCGCATAGCGAAGGACGTCGGGCGGGCCGGGGTGGTCATAGATGGCTGCTTTCATGGTTCCCTCGCTGCTCCACAGCCCGCTTGGCGGGTGGTTGGCGCATAAGCCGCATCGATCCATGCCTCCGCTCGCCGGAGCGAGCATCCGGGCATAGCATTCATCGCTGACGTCACAAGGCTTCCCTGCGAGGTGGGAGTGGCGAGGCTCCAGATACGGATCGCTCTGGATTCGAAGCGAAACTCGCCATCCCGGCTCCGGATCAGCCTTTGCTCGGCACAGGCGTTTTGAGCAGTTGCTGCTCCCAGAGGAAGCCAATGCCGCTGCCGGCAGCATGCTGTACCAGCACCTCCGAAAGCTCCGCGGCATGCTCTGTACGGGCCCAGTCGCGCTGCCATTCCGAAGCCACTGCCAGCCAGGTCATCATATTCGCACCGGCCATGACCATGCGCTGGATAGCGACCTCGTGGGCCTCGACCGAAGTGCCGCCGGACGCATCAGTGACAACTGTCACGTCCCAGCCTTCGCCGAGCGCCTGGATCGTCGGCATCGCAACGCAGACCTCGGTCCACAAGCCCGCGATGATCAACTGCTTGCGGCCAGTGGCCTTGACGGCGTCGACTACCTGCCGGTCTTCCCAGGTGTTGATGAACGTCCTGTCGATCACTTCCTGGCCGGGGAAGACGTCGGTGATCTGGGGGAAGATGACACCGCCCCGGTCTGCGATCACACTCGTTAGGATGGTAGGAACGCCAAAGGCCTTGGCTGCCTTGGCCAGAGCCGTCGAATTGTTGACCACCATGTGAGGATCGTGGCTGTTCAGGTTCGCGAGCTGGTACGGCTGGTGGTCGATCAGAACGAGGACTGAATCTTCGGGCCGAAGAAGCGAGTCAAGGCCGTTACGAAAGGTCATTATTGCGTCCTTTGCTGCCGCTTTGTGCGGCATTGGTTTTGCGGGAGACATGCGCCGGCGGGCGATGTTTGCCGGCCGCAATTTGCCGTTCCTCTTCGTGATGCGGTAGTGCCATAGTCCGCCACGCCGTGTCGCGAAATGAGGAACGCCGAGTTGGACATCGAAGATCTACGGACATTCGTCGCAGTGGCCGATGCAGGGGGCGTATCGGCGGCCGCGCGCCGGCTCGGCGTCTCCAAGTCGATCGTCAGCCGGCGGCTCTTCCGGGTTGAGGCGGAGCTTGGCGTCCAGCTTCTTGCACGAACGACCCGCGGCGCGGCACTCACGGAAGCGGGAACCACGTTCAGAGACCATGCGGCCAGAGCCAGCGCTGAAATCGATACGGCCAGGGAGGCGATCCTCCCCACCGGTGAGTTGCGCGGCGGCCTGAGGGTTGCCATGCCGCTTACTTTCGGCGCCACCCATTTCGCTCCTGTGCTCGCGGAAATGGCGCGCCTGCACCCGAAGCTTCAGATCCATACTTCCTACAGCGATCGCTTCGTCGATCTCATCGCAGAGGGTTTCGATTGCGCGATCCGGGGCGCCTACCTTCAGGACTCCAACCTGATCGCGAAGCGTGTCGGGCCGATCCATGGAAAGCTTGTCGCAAGCCCGGATTATATCGAGATGCATGGATCACCCGAGACTCCGGGCGAGCTCGTCGCCCATCAGGCCCTCATGCAGGGAACCGAGGCCTGGCAGTTCATGGATGGCGACAAGATCGTCACGGTTCAGCCGCAAGGCAGGTTCAAGGCCGACAGCGCCATAGCACTTGCCGCCGCGGCAGCGGCAGGTCTCGGCATCGCCTGGCTCCCCGATTGCATCACATATGAATATGTGGCGTCCGGCGCTCTGGTTCCGATCATGACACGCTATCCGGTACCTCCGGGCGCCGCCTATGTCGTCCGCCCGCCGGGGCAGTATCCCACGCGGAAAGTACGGGTGCTCACGCAGATGCTGATCGAGTATTTCAAACGCAACCCCGATCTTTGGGGCCTTGACGGTTAGGTCCCGATGGTTCGGCCAACCGCTCCTATCGTACGATGTCGAGGGACGTCGCGGTTTCGGTCATTGTCGTGCGCCACGGCATGAGACCTGGCTGCGGATCCCTACTCAATAGAATCAGGATTTTACGAGCGCAGGTTCAAATCGGGGAGCCCCCCTGCAACCGGTTGCAATTCGTGAAACCGACTCCGATCGCCGCCTCAACTTCATCAAAAGTGAGTCGGAAACCCTATTCACATCGTCCGGTACCTGCGGATAGCTTTTGACGAAATTGCACGACAATCCCAACCCACGTAGTCTGGCAGGGTTGCGATGCGTCGTCTCACACATGGGGACATCTGTGGAATTGCGTCATTTGCGTTACTTTGTGGCAGTCGCCGAAGAGCTCAGCTTCACAGCCGCTGCCACGCGCCTAGGTGTCTCCCAACCGCCTCTGAGCACACAGATCCAGGACCTGGAATATGAACTGAAGACGCAACTCTTCGTCCGCAACAAGCGACGCGTGGAACTGACGGCGGCCGGCGTGGCTTTTCGCAACTATGCTGGGGCCATTCTCGCGCAGGTCGACGAGGCCGTGGAGAAAACCTATGCCATTGGCCGTGGCCAGGTCGGAGAGCTTGACCTTGCTACGACAGGTTCCGTGCTTCTCGGACCTCTTGCGGGATTGATTGCTCGGTTCCAGGCGGGCATGCCCCATGTCCTCGTGCGTATCCAGGAAATGCCGCCGCTCGAGCAGGAGCTCGCGCTCCATGCCCGCAAGATCGATATCAGCTTTCTGCGCGGACCAACGGGCGATCCCGCCCTTGTGACGGAGCTTGCCTGGCCCGAAAAGGTTGGCCTTGCCTTGCCCCAATCGCATCCACTGGCGGGCAATGGCGAAATCGCACTTGCCGACTTGCGGGACGAAAAATTCGTGTTCCTGCGCCTGAAAGATTCCCGATTTGCGCGATATCTCAGGGATTGCTGTGTCGAAGCGGGCTTTGCTCCCAATATTTCCCAGCAAGTGGTCGAGTCCCATTCCTTGCTGAGCTTGGTCGCAGCGGGCCTTGGCATTGCGCTTGTGCCGGAGGCGGTACGGGAATTGGCGCGCCCGGGTATCATCTACAGGCGCCTCGTCGAGCCTGCGCCGGTTGCCGATGTCATGATGCTCTATCGTGACGACCGCAGTGCCGCTGTCGATCGCTTCCTGATCGAAACGCGCGACTACTTCCGGCAGTGACGACAGGCCATTACCCGGGTCGGTTCGGCTCCTTGTTCGGCCCTCCGTCCGGCGTGCAAGAGCGGCATCGGGATTCCAGATAACATGTCGATAAATACGTTCGGAGTATAATTCTATCCGAAGGATATATTGGACGTATAAATATTCTCTCGACATAACGCGCCTGCATCTCGGGAAATCAGGGGAGGTCGCAGTGGACTCGATCGCTGGGACGGCGCAGCGCCTGTGGGAACTCGGCGGCCACGAAAACGGTGACGCGGGACGGGGAACGCCTGCGCTCTTGAACGGCGGCTATGAGATCTCAGCTGGCCATGGTTGCGTGCAGGCGGTCCTCCGAGCCGTGTCGATCCTCAAATGCATCGCGCAGGATCCCCATGGCATGACGCTGCGCGAAATTGTTCGAGGCACGAATTTGGCGCCCTCGACCGCCCATCGTCTGCTGACGACGCTGCAAAGTGAGGGTTTCGTGCAGTTCAAGCCGGAAGCATCGCGCTGGCTGGTCGGTCATGGTGCTCATCTGGTCGGCGTCGCCTTTCTTGCGCAATGATGCTGGCCGCCTGCCTGACGTCGCGCGCTGATATGATCGAGGGTTGCGTGGAGCGATACTTCTGCATTCCACGATGTGAAAACACCCGGCCAATCATTGGCTTTTGTGCTCTAACTTGCTGGCAAGCAGTCGCTTCCTTGCACGATGGTGCTTCTGATGCGGTTCGCTCGCGGAAGTTCGGCAAGGCCATTCACAGGCCTTCTGCCCCGAACGGTTGAGGCGGGGCGGGTTTGATCGGGGGAATCCCGCGAGCCGAAGCAAGGAGGGTGGTGTCATGAAGCTGGACGTCATTGGACTGGGATCATGGGAGCGCCCATGGCGGGCCATCTGATCGAGGGCGGGCACGAGCTTCATCGGAGTACCGGCAGGAAGGTTCCCCAACGCCTGGTCGAGCTTGGCGCTGCTGGCTGTGAGCTGGCCGAGAAGGCCGGCATCGTTTTCATCGTGGCGCCGAGCCGGATCGCCGGTAAGATCGTTGCCGACATGAGTTCGATTTCATCGCTCGCAATCTCGGAAGATGGTCGACTGGTCACCGAGGCTTTCGTGTCGGCTTGCGTCCGGAAAGAAACGCAGCAGCCGCGCGAAAAAATCGACTCCGATGCCTACCGGAGCGGACAAATCCCGCTGCGATCAGATTGTTCGAACAGCCCTGCCTGCCTTCAGAGTTTCCCGAGTTTCCGACACTTCCCGCCTATCGGCTTATCCAGACAGTAGGGATCGCGCATGAGCGACGAGATTAAGGACACCAATCCGGCCGAAACCCGAGAGTGGCTCGAGTCGCTTGACGGCGTCATCGAGGTCGAGGGCCCGGACCGAGCCCATTTTCTGCTCGACCAGGTCATGGCAGGCGCCCGCCGACGCGGGACACCGGTGCCCTATTCGGCCAACACGCCCTATCTCAACACCATCCCGGCCGACAAGCAGCCCGCCCATCCCGGTGACCGGGCCATCGAGCACCACATTCGCTCGATCATCCGCTGGAACGCGATGGCGATCGTGCTGCGCGCCAACAAGACCTCGTCCGAGCTCGGCGGCCATATCGCCAGCTTCCAGTCGTCGGCGCTGCTCTACGACACCGGCTACATGCATTTCTGGCACGCGCCGACCAAGGATCACGGCGG
This sequence comes from Labrys sp. E2SS-1L, assembly GCF_057073705.1. Taxonomy (NCBI): domain Bacteria; kingdom Pseudomonadati; phylum Pseudomonadota; class Alphaproteobacteria; order Hyphomicrobiales; family Xanthobacteraceae; genus Labrys; species Labrys sp. E2SS-1L. Next base: position 112,467 of record NZ_CP172713.1, read on the forward strand.
CGACCTCATCTATGTGCAGGGCCATGTCTCGCCCGGCATCTATGCCCGCTCCTTCGTGGAGGGGCGCCTCAGCGAGGAGCAGCTGCTTGCCTTCCGCCAGGAGGTCGACGGCAAGGGGCTGTCGTCCTATCCCCACCCCTGGCTGATGCCCGACTACTGGCAGTTCCCCACGGTCTCCATGGGGCTGGGGCCGCTGATGGCGATCTATCAGGCGCGCTTCCTGAAATATCTCCATAATCGCGGCTTTGCCGACACCGCTCCGCGCAAGGTCTGGGCCTTCCTCGGCGACGGCGAGATGGACGAACCGGAATCGACCGGCGCCATCTCCCTCGCCGCGCGCGAAAAACTCGACAACCTCATCTTCGTCATCAACTGCAACCTGCAGCGCCTCGACGGGCCGGTGCGCGGCAACGGCAAGGTGATCCAGGAGCTGGAGGCCCAGTTCAAGGGCGCCGGCTGGAACGTGATCAAGGTGATCTGGGGCTCGGGCTGGGACGATCTTCTCGCCCGGGATAGCAGCGGCGCCCTGCTCAAGATCATGAGCGAGACGGTCGACGGCGAATATCAGGACTACAAGTCCAAGAACGGCGCCTATGTCCGCGAGCATTTCTTCGGCAAGTCGCCGGAAACCGCCGCCATGGTCAAGGACTGGACGGACGAGCAGATCTGGGCGCTGGTGCGCGGCGGCCACGACCCCCTCAAGGTCTATGCCGCCTACAAGGCTGCCAGCGAGCACAAGGGCCAGCCGACGCTGATCCTGGCCAAGACCGTCAAGGGCTATGGCATGGGCGAGGCGGGTGAAGGCCAGAACATCACCCATCAGCAAAAGAAGATGGGCGAGCATTCCCTCAAGGAGTTCCGCGACCGTTTCGGCCTCACCGAGATCACCGACGAGAAGCTCGCCGAGATCCCCTTCATCCGCTTCGAGGAGGGCAGCAAGGAGCTTGCCTATCTCAGCCAGCGCCGCGCCGCGCTCGGCGGTTCGCTGCCCTCGCGCCGGGCAAAATCGACGGCGCTGGAAGTGCCGCCGCTCTCGGCCTTCGATGCACAGCTCAAATCCACCGAAGGCCGCGAGATCTCGACCACCATGGCCTTCGTGCGCGTGCTCAACACGCTGCTGCGCGACAAGCAGATCGGCAAGCGCGTCGTGCCCATCGTGCCAGACGAGAGCCGCACCTTCGGCATGGAGGGCATGTTCCGGCAATTCGGCATCTTCAGCCAGGTCGGCCAGCTCTACCGGCCCGAGGATGCCAATCAGCTGATGTTCTACAAGGAGGACAAATCGGGCCAGCTCCTGCAGGAGGGCATCAACGAGGCCGGTGCGATGTCGTCGTGGATCGCGGCCGCAACGTCCTATTCGACCTCGGACGCGCCGATGATCCCCTTCTACATCTATTACTCGATGTTCGGCTTCCAGCGCATCGGGGACCTGGCCTGGGCGGCCGGCGACATGCGGGCCCGCGGCTTCCTGGTGGGCGGCACCGCCGGGCGCACCACGCTGAACGGCGAGGGCCTGCAGCATGAGGACGGCCATTCGCACCTGATCTCGGGCACGATCCCCAACTGCCTCTCCTATGATCCGACATTCGCCTATGAGGTCGCCGTCATCGTCCAGGACGGCTTGCGGCGCATGTATGCCGAGCAGGAAGACGTCTTCTACTACCTCACCGTGATGAACGAGAACTACGAGCACCCGGCCATGCCTGCCGGCGCCGAGGAGGGCATCGTCAAGGGGATGTACCTGTTCAGGCAGGCTCAGAAGCAGACGACCCTGCGCGTCCAGCTCCTGGGCTCGGGCACGATCCTGCGGGAGGTCATTGCTGCGGCCGAGCTGCTTGCCGCCGATTTCGGCGTCGAAGCCGACATCTGGAGCTGCCCGAGCTTCACCGAGCTGCGCCGCGAGGCCGTCGCGGTCGAGCGCTGGAACCTGCTCAATCCCGAGGCGGCGCCGAGGAAGAGCTATGTCGAGACCTGTCTGGGAGGCCGGCAGGGCCCGGTGATCGCCGCCACCGACTATATGCGCCTTTACGCCGACCAGATCCGCACCTGGGTACCGGGCCGCTACCGCGTCCTGGGTACGGACGGCTTCGGCCGCTCGGATTATCGCCGCCGCCTGCGGCATTTCTTCGAGGTCGACCGGCACTGGGTCGCAGTCGCCGCGCTCAAGAGCCTGGCCGAGGAGGGGGCGGTGAAGCCGGCGCTCGTCGCCGAGGCCATCCGCAAATATGGGCTCGATCCGTCCAAGGCCAATCCCGCCACCGTCTGAACCGGTCGCGCCCCGGGACCTGGCAGCCGCACAGGTGGCCGTCAGGTCCCGGCGCACCGCACACCATTTTGCCGATCCATCACGCGCCATCAGCCCAAACGTGCCAACCGTCTTCAGGAGGAACTCCCGTGCCCACCGAGATCAAAGTTCCAGATATCGGCGACTTCAAGGACGTCCCTGTCATCGAAATCCTCGTCAATGTGGGCGACAAGGTGAATGTCGACGACCCGCTGGTGTCGCTCGAATCCGACAAGGCGACCATGGAGGTCCCCTCGACCGCAGCCGGCATCGTCGAGCAGATCCTGGTCAAGCTCGGCGACAAGGTCAGCGAGGGCGCGCCTCTGGTCGTGGTCCAGGCCGGGGAAGGCGGCATGGCCCAGCCGCCGTCCCTCGTCGAACAGCAGGAGCCGGCCCCGGCCGCTGCGCCTGCGCCCGCAGCGGCGGCTACGGCGTCCGCTCCCGCACCCACCCGCGGCGCCATCGCCGATTTCTCCGGCGTGCATGCCAGCCCGTCGGTGCGCCGCCTGGCGCGCGAGCTCTCGGTGGACCTCAACCAGCTCAAGGGCACCGGCGAGAAAGGGCGCATCACCCTCGAGGATGTGCGCGCCTTCCTCAAGGGACCGGCTCCGGCCGCTTCGGCACCGGCTGCGGCGGGTGCGGGCATTCCCGAAATTCCCGCCGTCGATTTCTCCAAGTTCGGCCCGATCGAGACCAAGCCGCTCTCTCGCATCAAGCGGCTCTCCGGCCCCCATCTGCACCGGGCCTGGCTCAACGTGCCTCACGTCACCCACAATGACGAGGCTGACATCACCGACATCGAGGCCTACCGCAAGGAGCTGGATGCCGCAGCCAAGGAGAAGGGCTTCCGCGTCACCCTGCTCGCCTTCCTGATCAAGGCCTCGGTTTCGGCCCTGCGTGCCTTCCCGGAATTCAACGCCTCGCTCTCGCCGGAAAAGGACGCCCTGATCTACAAGAAGTTCTACAATATCGGCATCGCCGTCGACACGCCCGACGGCCTCGTCGTTCCAGTGATCAAGGATGCCGACCGCAAGGGCATCCACGAGATCAGCAGGGAGATGGGCGACATCTCCAAGAAGGCGCGCGACGGCAAGCTCGGTCCCGCCGACATGAGCGGCGGCACCTTCTCGATCTCCTCGCTGGGCGGGATCGGCGGCACCGCCTTCACCCCGATCGTGAATGCGCCCGAGGTGGCCATCCTGGGCGTGGTGCGCTCGAAGATGGCGCCGGTCTGGGATGGCACCGAGTTCAAGCCGCGCCTGATGCTGCCGGTTTCCCTTTCCTATGATCACCGGGTGATCGACGGGGCGCTCGCGGCCCGCTTCGCCCGGCATTTGTGCACCTCGCTCGAGGATGTTCGGCGGCTGATCCTCTGACCGGCCGGATTTCGCAACACTCGGGAGAGACACAATGAGCAATGGAAACCAAGTCCGCGTCCCCGATATCGGCGACTTCAAGGGCGTGCCCGTTATCGAGATCCATGTGAAGCCGGGCGACCAGGTCCAGGCCGACGATCCCCTGGTCTCGCTGGAATCCGACAAGGCGACGATGGAAGTGCCCGCGCCGGCGGCGGGCACGATCGCCGAGGTCACGGTCAAGATCGGCGACAAGGTCAGCGAAGGCGACGTCATCGTGACGATGGCCGGCGCGGCGGCAGCTGCTGCCCCGGCGGCGGCTCCCAGCGAGGCGCCCAAGGCGGCAGCGCCCGCACCCGCCGCCCAACCCGCCAGCGGCGGCAAGGGCGACATCCATGGCGAAGTCGTCGTGCTGGGCGGTGGTCCCGGCGGCTACACGGCCGCATTCCGGGCCGCTGACCTCGGCAAGCAGGTGGTGCTGATCGAGCGCTGGCCGCAGCTCGGCGGCGTCTGCCTGAATGTCGGCTGCATTCCCTCCAAGGCGCTGCTCCATGCCGCAAAGGTGATTTCCGAAAGCCAGGACATGGGAGCCCACGGTGTTACCTTCGCGGCGCCCGAGGTCGACATCGACAAGCTGCGCGGCTGGAAGGACAGCGTGATCAGGAAGCTGACGGGCGGCCTCGGCGGCCTCGCCAAGCAGCGCAAGGTCACCGTCGTCACCGGCACCGGCCGCTTCACCGCGCCCGACCGTATCGAGGTGCAAGGCGAGGACGGTACCAAGTCGGTCAGCTTCGAGCATGCCATCATCGCAGCCGGTTCGGAGCCGGTGGTGCTGCCCTTCATCCCGCAGGACGATCCGCGGGTGATCGATTCCACCGGTGCCCTGGCGCTTGATAACGTTCCCAAGCGCCTGCTCGTCGTCGGCGGCGGCATCATCGGGCTCGAAATGGCCACGGTCTACCAGGCATTGGGATCCAAGGTCACCATCGTCGAACTGATGGACCAGATCATCCCTGGCGCCGACAAGGACATCGTCACGCCGCTGATGAAGCGCGTCTCCAAGCAATTCGAGGCGATCCATCTCAAGGCCAAGGTCACCAAGGTCGAGGCCGGGCCGGACGGGCTGACCGTCTCGTTCGAGGGCGGCAGCGCCCCGGCGACCGATCGCTTCGACAAGATCCTGGTCGCGGTCGGCCGCCGCCCCAACGGGCGCCTGATCGGAGCGGAAAATGCCGGCGTCGCCGTTGATGAGCGTGGCTTCATTGCCGTCGACAAGCAGATGCGCACCAACGTCCCGCACATCTTCGCCATCGGCGATGTGGTCGGCCAGCCGATGCTCGCCCACAAGGCCGTGCATGAAGGCAAGGTCGCGGCCGAGAACGCGGCGGGACACAAGGCCTTCTTCGACGCCAAGGTGATCCCCTCGGTGGCCTATACCGACCCCGAGGTCGCCTGGGTCGGCCTGACCGAGAACGAGGCCAAGGCGCGCGGCGTCAAATATGGCAAGGGCGTCTTCCCCTGGGCCGCCTCTGGCCGCGCCCTCTCGCTCGGACGGGACGAGGGCATGACCAAGGTGCTGTTCGAGGAGGGTTCGGAGCGCATCATCGGCTGCGGCATCGTCGGCACCAATGCGGGCGATCTCATCGCCGAGGCCGCGCTCGCCATCGAGATGGGGGCGGATACGGTCGATATCGGCGCGACGATCCATCCCCATCCAACCCTGTCGGAAACGATCGGGATGGCCGCGGAGGCCTTCGAAGGCACGATTACCGACCTCTACATGCCCAAGAAGCGCTGAGACCATCGCAGTTGAAGCCAAGCCGGGCGTCCTGACCATGTCCTGACGGCCCGGTTCCCGCGCAAAGGCCCGCCTGAAAGGCGCCCGCTTGGGCGTCAACGGCGGAGTGCGCCCTGAAGACAAGGGCGGGAGCGGGCCGCAAGGCCCTTCCTGCCGAACGCATCGAGTTCAATCAATCGGAGGACGTCGTGGACGAGCAACTGGTCAAAGCTGCCCTGGATTACCATCGCTATCCCATTGCCGGAAAAATCACCGTCCTGCCGACCAAGGACATGACGACACAGCGCGACCTCGCTTTGGCCTATTCGCCCGGCGTCGCCGCGGCGTGCCTCGCCATCAAGGACGATCCGCAGGAAGCCTCCAGCCTGACGGCGCGCGCCAATCTGGTGGCCGTCATCTCCAATGGTACGGCCGTGCTCGGCCTCGGCAATATCGGGGCGCTCGCCGGCAAGCCGGTGATGGAGGGCAAGGGCTGCCTGTTCAAGAAGTTCGCCGGTATCGACGTGTTCGACATCGAGATCGACGAAACCGATCCCGACAAGCTGGTCGACATCATTGCCAGCCTCGAACCGACCTTCGGCGGGATCAATCTGGAGGATATCAAGGCGCCCGAATGCTTCATCGTCGAGACGAAGCTGCGCGAGCGCATGGGGATTCCGGTCTTCCATGACGACCAGCATGGCACGGCCATCGTCGCGGCCGCCGCGATCCTCAACGGCCTGGAAGTGGTCGGAAAGAAGATCGAGGACGCCAGGCTGGTCTGCTCGGGCGCCGGGGCTGCGGCTCTCGCCTGCCTCGATCTGCTCGTCCATCTGGGGCTGCGCAAGGAAAACGTCTTTGTCACCGACAGCAAGGGCGTCGTCTACAAGGGACGCACCGCCTCGATGGACGAGAGCAAGGCCCGCTATGCCCGCGAGACGCAGGCACGCACCCTCGCCGACATCGTGGAAGGCGCCGACATCTTCCTCGGCCTCTCGATGGCGGGTGTCCTCAAGCCGGAAATGGTGGCGGGCATGGCCGAGCGGCCGCTCATCCTGGCACTCGCCAATCCCGAGCCCGAAATCCGGCCCGAACTGGCCCGCGAGGTGAGGCCGGACGCCATCGTGGCGACCGGGCGGTCGGACTATCCCAACCAGGTCAACAACGTCCTGTGCTTCCCCTTCATTTTCCGGGGCGCGCTGGATGTGGGCGCACGCACCATCAACGAGGCGATGAAGCTGGCGGCCGTCCGCGCCATTGCCGAACTCGCGCGGGTCGAACAGTCCGATGTCGTGGCCGCCGCCTATGGCACCCATGATCTCAGCTTCGGTCCGGACTATCTCATTCCCAAGCCGTTCGATCCGCGGCTGATCGTCAAGGTGGCCTCGGCGGTAGCCGAGGCCGCCGTCGCCAGCGGCGTCGCGGTCAGGCCGATCGAGGATTTCGACGCCTACCGGCGTTCCCTCGAGCATTTCGTCTACACGTCCGGCACGGTGATGCAGCCGGTGTTCGCGGCGGCGGTCGAGGCCGGTGCCAAGCGCATCGCCTATGCCGAGGGCGAGGACGATCGGGTGCTGCGCGCAGCCCAGATCGCCCTCGACGAGCGTATCGCCTCGCCCGTCCTGATCGGGCGACCCGATGTCATTGCCCGCCGCGTGCAGGAACTGGGCCTGCGCATCCGGCCCGGCAAGGATGTCGAGGTCGTCGAGGTCGGCGACGATGCAGCCATGGGCGGCACCTCGACGGCAGCGCGGCTGCTGGCCGCAGGCGAGGTCGAGGGCATGCTGTGCGGCATGGCCGGCGCCTATGCCGATCACCTTGGCCCGATCGGCAGGATCGTCGGCCTGCGGGCGGATGCGCATGCCTTCGCCGCCATGGGTCTGCTGCAGCTGCCGCGCCACACGGTGTTCGTCTGCGACCCCTTCATTCATCGCGATCCCTCGGCGGACGAAATCGCCGAGATGACGGTGCTCGCGGCTATGGAATTGCGCCGTTTCGGCCAGGTGCCTCGCGCGGCCTTGTTGTCCCATGCCGACGACGACGGCAGCGACGATCCATCGGTGCGCAAGATGCGCGCTGCGCTCGCGCGCATCCTGGAACTCGCGCCGGAGCTGGAGGTGGAGGGCGGATTGCAAGCCGATACGGCTCTCAGCCGTGCCGCCCTGGCCAGGGTCCGGCCCGGCACGCGGCTGACGGACGCTGCCAACCTCCTGGTCATGCCGAACCGGGATGCGGCCAACATCACCTTCAACGCCTTGAAGGTGATTGCGGGGCAGGGCGTCTCGGTCGGCCCCATCCTGCTGGGCGCGGCCAAGCCCGCCCATATCCTCACGCCGGCGACGACGGTGCGCGGCATCGTGAACATGACCACGCTGGCGGCGGCGGCAGGGTAGGGCGCCGCACGGTCATCGCAGTCGTTCACTCTCTTGATTTTTCAGAGTTTGTGCTGCCCCTCGCCCCGCTCCTTGCGGGGAGAGGGGCAAGGGTGAGGGACGACGCACCCCTTCAAAAACGAAGCCTCCCGTCGCGGGTAGCGGCGGGAGGCCTGGAATTCAGCCGATCCACGAAAGACCAATCAGGGCAGGCGGATCTCGTAAGGCTCGGGGAAGTGGAATTCCTCGAGATTGTTGCCGTCCCCCGCCCGGTCGACGACGAGGAAATCCTGCGGCTCGTCGAGCGGCGTCAGCACGCCATGCCAGAGATTGGCCGGATAGTTCACGCCCTGGCCCGGGCTGGTCAGGAAGACGCGGGGCGTTCCCGGTCGGCCGCCCTCATCCGGCGCGACCACCACCAGGAAGGGGCGCGGTGACAGGGGGAAGAAGGCCTGGCTGCCGAAAGGATGACGTTCCACCATCGTAAGCGTCAAGGGCAGGGCATAGGGCGTGCCCTTGAAGATGTTGATGATGACATGGCCGCCCGGCCCCCTGGCTTCGGCCCGGGCGAGGGCGTGGTAACGCTCGCAGCGCCCGCCATTGATCGGATAATGAGCGGCACCGTCGGTCTCGATCACCTCGCCGAAAGGCGCGAAGGCCTCGCGGGTGAGGGGCTCGACGAGAAGGATGCTCATCGCCGCAATTCCCCGCCGAGCTTCATGTGGCGGTTGACGTCCTTGTAGAGCAAATAACGGAAATTGCTGGGGCCGCCGGCATAGCAGGCCTGCGGGCAGAAGGCGCGCAGCCACATGAAATCGCCGGCCTCGACCTCGACCCAGTCCTGGTTGAGCCGATAGACTGCCTTGCCTTCCAGGACATAGAGCCCGTGCTCCATGACGTGGGTCTCGGCGAACGGAATGACCGCGCCCGGCGCCAGCGTCACGATGGTCACATGCATGTCATGGCGCATGTCCTCGGGATCGACGAAGCGCGTGGTCGCCCAGCGGCCCTCGGTATCCGGCATCGGGCTGGGCGCAATGTCGCGCTCATTGGCAAAGATCGGCTCGGGCTTTGCTATGCCGGCGACGTGCTCGTAGCTCTTGCGGACCCAATGGAAGCGGACGAGCTTGTCGCTCTGGTTGCGCACGCGCCAATCGCTGCCGCAGGGAATATAGGCGTAGCCGCCCGGCGTCATCGTATGGGCCTTGCCGTCGAGCGTAACCGTCAGCTCGCCTTCGACGACGAACAGCACGCCCTGTGCGCCCTCGTCCAGTTCCGGCTTGTCGCTGCCGCCACCCGGGGCGACTTCCACGATGTATTGGGAAAAGGTTTCGGAGAAGCCGGAGAGCGGGCGAGCGATCACCCAGCAACGAGTCTTGTCCCAAAGCGGCAGATAGCTCGTCACGATGTCGCTATAGACACCTTTGGGGATGACGGCATAGGCCTCCGTGAATACGGCACGGCCTGTCAGGAGTTGAGTTTGAGGAGGCAGCCCGCCAGTCGGGGAAAAATACGATCGGACTGTCATTATTCTATCCTTAGACCCGTTAGTTGATATTTATTATACTTCAGAATTTGCGTTACTTGGGAACGATATCTGCCGATGATGCTTTGAACTACGTTCGAAGCATCTTGATCGCGGACGCGTAAACAAGCGCATACCAATGGTTCGTAATCCGAATATCGGGCAAATGCGAGTCGTCCGTTGCAAAATCCCGACGAATTTCACGATATGGAATCTGCAAGATCATGCGAAGTCGAACCCTTTCCCAATGAAGCATTCTGAGTAACCATAATAGAAATCAACAGGCTCGACCCACAGCATCGAGCGTATTCCGGTGTTGGGAGGCTGGGTCGTCGCAGCCGATCGTCTGTCTGCCGGCATATGGGCGTCCATGAAGAGGCGCGACACGCCGGCATCTCTTGCCCACGCAGGGCTGGCACTGGACAGCCGGCCCTGCGGGCCCCGGTCCTGACCCGCCTCGGGTCGGTGACGGACCGATAAACAAGAACGCGTGAAGGAGGAAACCGGCTTGAGTTCCACATCGATCGGCACGGCTGCCCCAGCTTTGCAGCGCCCTGAAGACGAGAATCTGGGCATCGGCGCCAACCTGGCCTATGGCCTGCAGCACGTCCTGACCATGTATGGCGGCATCGTTGCCGTGCCGCTGATCGTCGGCCAGGCGGCCGGGCTGGCGCCCGAGGAGGTCGGCATGCTGATCACTGCCTCGCTGTTCGCGGGGGGCCTTGCCACCATCCTGCAGACCCTGGGCCTGCCCCTGTTCGGCTGCCGCCTGCCTTTGGTGCAGGGCGTCTCCTTTGCCGGCGTCGCCACCATGGTGGCCATCGTCGTCAGCCCCACCGGCGGCGGCCTGCCGGCCGTGCTCGGCGCGGTCATGGCCGCCTCCCTGCTCGGGCTTCTGATCACCCCGGTCTTCTCCAAGATCACCCAGTTCTTCCCGCCCCTGGTCACCGGCATCGTCATCACCACCATCGGCCTCACCCTGATGCCGGTGGCGGCACGCTGGGCCATGGGCGGCAATCCCAAGGCCCCCGATTTCGGCAGCATGCCCAATATCGCGCTCGCCGGTGCCACGCTCGGCATCGTGCTGCTCCTGAGCAAGCTCGGCAACGCTGCGATCTCGCGCCTGTCGATCCTGCTCGCCATGGTGATCGGCACCGCCATCGCCATGGCCTTCGGCATGACCGATTTCTCCAAGGTCGCCAGCGGCCCTACCGCGGCCCTGCCCAGCCTGTTCCATTTCGGCTGGCCGACCTTCCAGATCGCCGCCGTCGTCTCGATGTTCATCGTCATCATCGTCACCCTGGTGGAAACCTCGGCCGACATCCTGGCCGTCGGCGAGATCATCGGCACCAAGGTCGACTCGCGCCGCCTCGGCGACGGCCTGCGCGCCGACATGCTCTCCTCGACCCTGGCACCGATCTTCGGCTCCTTCACCCAGAGCGCCTTTGCCCAGAATGTCGGCCTGATCGCCGTCACCGGCATCAAGAGCCGCTTCGTGGTCGCCACCGCCGGCCTCATCCTGGTGACGCTCGGCCTGCTGCCGGTGATGGGGCGGGTGATCGCCGCCGTGCCGCCCGCGGTGCTGGGCGGCGCCGGCATCGTGCTGTTCGGCACCGTGGCGGCCAGCGGCATCCGCTCGCTCTCCAAGGTCGACTACACCAACAACATGAACCTCATCATCGTGGCGACCTCGATCGGCTTCGGCATGATCCCGATCGCCGCACCCCAGTTCTACGAGCACTTCCCGTCCTGGTTCGTCACCATCTTCCATTCCGGCATCAGCTCGGCCGCGCTGATGGCGATCACGCTGAACCTGGTGTTCAACCATTTCAGGGCCGGCAATTCCGACCAGCAATCGGTGTTCGTCGCCGGCATGGAGCGCACTCTGCGCTACCAGGACATCTCGATGCTGCATGAGGGCGACTATTTCCTCAACGGCAAGCTCTATGATGCCAACGGCAGCGAGGTGAAGGTCGAGGGACCGGGCCACCATTGAGGGAGAGCCGTGGGTTTATGCATGCCCGCCGGCATGTTGGTGATGATGGCGCGGTAGCAACGGCTTGATGAACGGAGTCCCATCGTGAAATCCGTTCCGTCTCGCGCCCGCCTCGAAATGCGCTGGACGCACGGGGCAAGGCCGCCTTCTCGGAGGCAATCATCGGTCCCTCACGTCGGGACGCGGTGATGGGAGCGTGCGGGGCGGCCCTGTTTCCTATCAAGGGCCGCTTGCCGCGTGGGCAGCACCGCCCCCGAGCCTGGATTTCCAACCTCCGGAGCAAACTCAGTGCTGGATAAAACCTGGGAGCAACATCATCGGCCACTTACAGCATCGTGCCCGATCTCCGACCCGATCACGATGCTGTAATTGATTGTTGCCGCATCGTCTCTGCCGGAAACCGGAACCCACTTTTCGGCACGACGCTCTCGTCAAACTTGCTACGCCTGCGTCTCCGCCAGGCGGCAACTCCCGGTTCAAGACAACGACTAAACGATGTTTGTCTGTCCCTATACAAGCACCTTGGAGAGAAAGGCTTGCGTTTGTGGATGGCATGGGTTGCCCAGTACATCCCCGGGCTTACCTTCTTCGATGATCTCGCCGCCGGCCATGAAGACGATATGATCAGCCACTTCACGGGCGAAGGCGATCTCGTGGGTCACCACGATCATCGTCATGCCGCTTTGGGCAAGATCGCGCATCACGTCCAGCACATCGGAGACCAGTTCGGGGTCCAGGGCGCTGGTGGGTTCGTCGAACAGGATGAGCTTGGGCTGCATGGCGAGGGCGCGCGCAATCGCGACACGTTGCTGCTGCCCGCCGGACAGCTGGCGGGGGTAGGCGTTGACCTTCTCAGCCAGTCCGACGCGCTTCAGGATGGCGTGGGCGCGCTCCCTCACATCCTCGCGCGGTTCCCGCTTCACCCCGATCGGTCCCTCCATGATGTTCTGGAGAACCGTCATGTGCGGGAACAGATTGAAGTGCTGGAACACCATGCCGATATGGATGCGCTGGCGCGCTATCTCATGCTCGTGCATTTCCTGGAGGTAGCCCTTGTGCTCCCTGTAGCCGATCAGCTCGCCATCCACGCGGATGCGGCCCTTGTCGATACGCTCGAGATGGTTGATGCAGCGCAGGAAGGTGCTTTTGCCGGAACCGGATTGGCCGAGCAGGCACATCACCTGGCCGTTCGAAACGGACAGGTTTATTCCCTTGAGAACCTCCAGGGCGCCGAATGACTTCCGCACGCCGGTCGCCTGCACCATGATCTTGGCCGGCGGCTTTGGTTGAAAGGTCATGGCGTGCTCCCTTTCTCGCCAGGATCGAGCCGGCTGTTGCGCGACAGCCCGAAGAACGCGCTGATGCTTTGCAGGGGTGTTGGAGGGAGGTTGCGGCTGCTGCCGCGGGCGTAGTGGCGCTCGATGTAATACTGGATGCCGCTCATCACCGAAACGATGATCAGGTACCAGATGACCGCCACCAGCAGCAGCGGAATGGTCTCGAACGTGCGCGTATAGATCGTCTGGGCGGCGAAGAGCAGTTCGGGGACGGCGATGATGCTGACCAGGGCCGACATCTTCAGCATGTTGATGGTGTCATTGCCGAGCGGCGGGATGATGACGCGCATCGCCTGCGGCAGTATCACCCGCCGCAGCAGCCGCCCGCGCGACATGCCGATGGACTGGGCCGCTTCCGTCTGGCCGTGATCGATGGAAATGATGCCCGCGCGGATGATCTCCGCGCTATAGGCGGCTTCGTTCAGGCCGAGCCCGAGGATTGCCGCCACATAGGGCGTGATCAGCACATTGGCATCCAGCTCGACGAAGTCGGGACCGATGAACGGGATGCCCAGCGAGATATGGGGAAACAGGGCCGACAGATTGTACCAGACCAGCAATTGCACCAGCAGCGGCGCTCCGCGGAAGAACCAGACGAAAAGCCATGATGCACCCGACAGGATGGGGTTCGGCGATAGCCGCATGACCGCCAGCATCACGCCCAGCGCGACACCCATCACCATGGCGATGGCCGTCAGCTCGAGAGTACGCCATACGCCCAGCAAGATCGTCTGCGAGGTGAAGTACTGACCGACCACGGCCCATTCGAACCGCGGGTTGGTGAAGAGCGTGTGCACCAGCATCGCCGCCAGAAGGGCGACGAAGGCGATGGCCACCCAGCGCCAGGGATGACTGGCCGGCCTGATGGCCAGGTCGATCGTGGGATCGACATCCGCTCCCTTCGGACGGGTCTCGTTGACCGACATGGCTGGCTCCCGAAGTTGCGGCTGCTGGGTGGCGACCTCCATCCCTTATTGGCCGTCGTTGATCGTGGCCGTCTTGATGGCGCCGACCTCCTGTCCCCACTTGGCCAGGATCTTGCCGTAGGTGCCTTCGTCGATCAAAGCCTGCACAGAGGCCTGGAGGGCCTTGGCCAGTTCGTCGGAACCCTTGGGCAGCACCAAGCCGTAGCGACGCGGTGCATAGGAAGTGCCCGGCACCTCGAAGGAGCCTTTGTGCTGCTGCGCAATATAGGCGCCGGCAGCGGTGTCAATCATGGCCACGTCGGCCCGGCCCGCCTGCAAGGCCAGGACGATCTGGCTGGTGCCGGGCAGGATCTTGGCGCTGACTTCCGGCTTGCCGGCCTTCACGCAGTCGTCCGAAGCCTTCTTGGCATCGTCGATTTCCGTGGTGCCCTTGTCGATTGCGACGGAGATGCCGCAGATATCGGCCAGGCTATGGATGTTCTTGGGGTTGCCTTGCTTGACCAGGAAACCGCCACCCGAGGTGAAATAGTCGACGAAATCGACCTTCTTGCGTCGTTCCTCGGTGTCGGTCATCGCCGACATCGCCATGTCGTAGCGGTTGGCCGCGAGAGCCGGGATGATGGCGTCGAAGCTCATATGCTGGAATTCGAGCTTGACGCCGAGCTTCTGCCCGATCGCTTCTGCCAGATCCTTGTCGAGGCCGATGATGGTGGTGTTGTCGGTGTCGAAATATTCGAACGGCGGATATTCGACGTTGCTGGCGACCCTTATCTGGCCAGCTTCCTTCAATTTGGCGGGCAGCATGGCCTGGATCTTGGGATCTGCCTTGGTCGCAATGGCGGTATCGGCATGAGCCGTACCTACGAGCATTGCTCCGACCAGGAACAACGCGGCTGCGGTCGCCGAGGCCGACCGAGCGTGACGACGACGTTCATTGCCCATGCATTGAGTCCCCTGTTTATCGCGAGGGCCACATTGACGTGGTCTCGAAGCTCGCGGATTTTGGTTCTGGATGGTTTGGTGATTAGATGTATATACTAGCTTATACAACTTGCCGAAGCCGTTTTTGTCAAGCGCGATCCGTCCTTGAGGTCCCGGGGAGCGCCCTTCGGTAGCGAGATGGGATCGGTTGGCGCTCCGGCTCTTCTCGACACGGCGGCGTATCGGGACTGGCGGGCATTTCGTTTTACTATATAGCTATATACATTATTGGGAATGGTTGCCCATCGAGCGTGCCTTCGGGGAAGTGGTCGGTTCTCGGCTGCTGCCCCATGCGGCTTGTATTAACATGTAGACCTGTTTGATTCAGACGCATTGGCACATGGCGAGATGAACAAGAAGAGAGATGGCGCCTTGAAGGAGATGCTCCGCGGCAACGGCGAGATCGGGGTCTCGCTGGGGCAGCAGGTGCGCAACCATATTCTGGCGAATATCAATTCGGGCGAATGGCAGGAAGGCTATCAAGTCCCGTCTGAATCGCGCCTTTCGGAACAGTTGGGCGCCTCGCGCATGACCGTCCATATTGCCATGCGCGACCTCGCCGCGGAGGGGGTGCTGGTGCGGCGGCAGGGGGCGGGCACCTTTGTCGCCGCCCGCCAAAGCCAATCCACCTTCCTGGAATTGCGCAACATCCATTCCGAGATCGAAGCGCGCGGGAACCGGCATACGACAGACGTCATCAAGATGGAGGAGGTCAACAGCGATCTCAATCTCGCGACCGAGCTCAATGTCGTGCCCGGTTCCACGGTATTTCACTCTCTGTTGGTTCACCGGGAAAACGGAAGACCGCTGCAAATTGAAGACAGATACGTAAACCCGCAGTTTTCTCCGGACTATCTGGAGCAGGATTTCACCAAAATCACGCCTTATGTCCACCTGATGGCCGTGGCTCCCCTGGAGGAGGTCGAGCATGTCATTCAGGCCGTCCTGGCCGATGAGTTCAGCTGCAAGCTGCTCGAAATGAAGCAGGGCGAACCGCTGCTTCTGCTGCGCCGGCGCACCTGGTCGCGCGGCATGATTGCCACCAGCGCGCGCTTCCTGCACCCGGGTCCTCGCTTCAGCCTTGCCGGGCGAATGCCTGTCGGACGCTGACGCGAGGGGGAGGCGGGTTTCCGGCGGGCCCAGCCTTGCCGTCCCTCCGCCGAAGGGCTTCGTCTGCCTTGACGGGGCTCGACATCTGAAGGATATTCAAGTTGCATATACAACTCTATATAACTTGGATGCCGACATGTTGGGGCCAATGTTTGCAATCGGCGATCAGGGAGCTGGCGTACCCAAGCCCAGCGCGCGGCTGACGGAATTGCCCGGCTATGGGCGCGGCCGGGCCGGGCCCGGCATCGCGTTCGCGCACCGGCTCGGTTCCAACGAGGCACCGGATCCACCGAGCGCGGCCGTCCAGGCCGCCGTGGCCAAGGCAATGACGGGCGCGCACCGCTATCCGGACTTGCGCGGCGAGACGCTGGCGGAGGCGCTGGCAAACCGGCATGGTCTGCCCGCCGACATGGTCGCGGTGTCGGCGGGCTCCGTCACCATGCTGGACCAGCTCATCCGCGCTTATTGCGATCCTGGCGACAGGGTGATCACGCCCTGGCGCTCCTATGAGGCCTATCCGATCATCGTCGGCGGAGCAGGCGCGCGCCTTGTGGAGGTGCCGCTTGACGGTCGTCACCGGCTGAATGCGGCAGCGATCCTCCAGGCCTGCAGATCCGAGGCGCGGGTGGTGATCGTCTGCAACCCCAACAATCCGACCGGCACCGTGCTGGCGCCGGACGAGTTGGAGGCGCTGCTGGATGCCATACCCGCGCAAACGCTCATCATCCTCGACGAGGCCTATGCCGACTATGCCGACGAGGCGGCGATGGTTGCAGCCTCGCCCGCGCGCCGCCTCGCCCGGCATCGGAACCTTGCCGTGCTGCGCACGTTTTCCAAAGCCTGGGGGCTTGCCGGCATGCGGGTCGGCTATTGCCTGGCGGATCGAAGCGTCATTGCAGCGGCCAATGCGGTCGCGCCGCCATTCCCGCTGCCGGCAACCGCGCAGGCGGCGGCGCTCGCGGCCCTTGCCGAGGAGGATGTGGTCGCGGCACGCATAGCTGCCAGCCTCGAGCAGCGAGGGCACATGTATGAGGGGCTTTCGGCCCTTGGATTCGAGGTCGCGCTCTCGCAGGCCAATTTCGTGTGGTTGGCGGTCGGCGCGGAAGCTGAGGCGCTGACTCTTCATTTGTCCGCGGCCGGGATTGCGGTGCGCTGTTTTCGCGGCGAGGGCGTGCGCGTCACGACGGGGACTGCGGCTGCCACCCAAGCCCTGTTGACGGCGGCGGCGTCCTGGCTGTCGAGGTGAAGGGCCGAGGGGAGAGCGACGATCGGCTGAGGCCACGGCGGGCGGCCGGGAACATCGGGATGCCGTTCGCTGGGAAGGGTTGATCTGCCCGATGCTGTTCACCAATGCGGCTATGGCGGGAGCGTCCTATCGACCATCGTGACCGCGACGGGATAGTCTTGCTCCGCCCGCGAGCCGTGGGCGCCTTCGTCCATTCCGCAGACGTCCTGCGGACAACATAGTCAGCGGAGTGCCATGTCGAGAGAAAGCACCCTTCCCAAGGCGTTCGTCCAGACCCTGCGAGAGCGGTTCGCGGATCGTTTCCAGACCGGGGCGGCCATATGTGCGCAACACGGTTCCACGACCACCTGGATCGAGAACCAGCCGCCGGATGGCGTGGTCTTCGCCGAGAATACGGCGGAGGTTGCCGATATCGTCGGACTGTGTGGCGAGGCGGGCGTGCCGGTCATCCCCTTCGGCGCGGGCAGCTCGCTCGAAGGCCAGCTCAATGCGCCAAGAGGCGGTATATCCGTCGACCTGACGCGGATGGACCGCATTCTTGCGGTCAACGCCGAAGACATGGACTGCGTGATCCAACCGGGTGTGACACGCAGCCGCCTGAACGACTATCTGCGCGATACCGGCCTGTTCTTCCCTCTCGATCCCGGCGCCGATGCGACTCTCGGCGGTATGGCCGCCACCCGCGCTTCGGGCACGACCGCGGTGCTCTATGGCACCATGAAGGACGCGGTGCTGTCACTCGAGGCCGTGATGCCGGACGGCCGGGTGATCCGCACCGGCCACCGGGCGCGCAAGAGTGCGGCGGGCTACGATCTGACCAGGCTGCTGGTCGGTTCCGAAGGCACGCTCGGCATCATCACAGAGCTGACGGTTCGGTTGCGAGGCATTCCCGAGGCGGTGTCGGCGGCCCGCTGCTCCTTCCCCACCGTCGAAGATGCCAGCAATGCCGTTATCAGCGGCCTTCAATTCGGCCTGCCCTTTGCGCGGATCGAGCTGTTGGACGCAACCACGGTCAAGGCGGTCAATGCCCATTCGCAGCTGAACCTGCCGGAGACGCCGCTGCTGCTGGCCGAATTCCACGGCACGCCGGACACGGTCGCTGAATTGTCGGTGCGTTTCGGGGACATCGCCCGCGAGCACGGCGCCACCGCACTGGACTGGACGACCGATCCGCAGGAACGGACGCGGTTGTGGAAGGCGCGCCACGACCTGTTCTGGGCGGTCCTGGGCCTGCGGCCCGGCGCCAAGGGCATCAGCACCGATGTCTGCGTGCCGATCTCGCGACTGGCCGAATGCATCGGCGCGGCGGCCGAGAAAGCCCAATCACTGAGGCTGCTCGCTCCGATTGCGGGGCATGTCGGCGACGGCAATTTCCACAATCTGATCGTGCTCGATCCGGAGAACCCGGCAGAGCGGGCCGCTGCCAAATCCTATATCGGCTGGCTGAACGAGCTGGCTCTTTCCATGGAAGGAACCTGCACGGGCGAACATGGCGTGGGGCAGGGCAAGCGTTCCTATATGGAGCGCGAGATGGGCCCGGCACTGGATGTGATGGCGGCCATCAAGGCGGCGATCGATCCGAAGAACATCATGAACCCGGGAAAGATCCTGCCTGAACGCTTCGAAGCGCAAAGCTAGCGGATCGTGTGGGGAAGGGATGAAATTTCAAAAAATAGCGCAAGAATAAGAGCTTACGGCATCAATTTCGATTTGAACCCCAAGTTAGATTCTGTAGCGCCGCTCTGAGTGGTGCAGAGCGGCCCGTTCATTCGCGGCTGAACGCCTCGACAATGGCTTGCGAGGCGGGATTCAGGATCGCGCTCTTCGCACCGTCGAGCGGGCAGGCGAGGATGACCGGCTCCCGGGCGAAATCCTCGGCGATCGGCACACTGGCCAGGGGAGTCCCGTCATAGGCACAGCTGCTTTTCGATCCTGCATAGGTGATGCCGATGCCATCGCCATGGGCGGCCAGGCTGCGCATGACCTCGAGTGCCTGCACCCTGTGGCGAACGACCGGCTCCGCGCCGATCCGCCGGAAGAGGCCCAGGACGTGTCTTACCGACAGGCCTTCCTCGAAGAGGATCAGCGCGCGTTGGCCGAGGTCACGGAGGCTGACCTCCTGCAAGCCGGCAAGGGGGTCGTCGACGCGCATCAAGGCGTGGGGCTGGATGGACGCGAGCGGTCGGCGCAGGAAGCTTGCGTCGAGACCAAGGTCGAACGTCACGGCCAGGTCGATGCGCGATTGCAGCATGTCGCGGGCGAGCGTCTCGAAATCGGCGATGCGATAGCGGATCTCGGCGCCCGGCAGCTTGCTGCGCAGGGCGTTGAGCAGGCGGCCGATATGAAGCGGCGCCAGATCCTCGAACAGCCCCAGTGTCAGGCGGCCGGCAGTAGCGCGTTGGTTGCGGGCGGGATCATCCAACTGCCGGGCGAGGGAGATGATCTCCTCGACCTGGGCAAGATAATCCCGGCCGAAATCGGTCAGCTCGACCGGGGCACCCCGGCGCCGGATGAAAAGCTTGCGCGCCAGGCGCCGCTCGACCTGCGTGATGGCGACCGAAAGCGAGGGCTGCGATACGTTGAGCTGCGAGGCGGCGGCCGAAAGACTGCCTGAGTGGGCCACGGCGGAAACATACTCGAACTGGCGAAGCGTGAGATATAGCATGAGCCTAAGAGTAGTTTAGATACTTATTATTTGAAACTATAAACGATTGCCTGTTTGCTCGTGCCGTCAAGCAGGGAGGAACGCAATGACACATCCGCTCGTCACGCAGGAACAGATCGAGGCCTATCAGCGCGACGGCGTCGTGCTGGTGCGCGGATTGTTCAAGGATCACGTGGAGAGACTGCGGGCGGGTGTGGCCCGCAACATGGCCGAGCCCAGCCAATATGGCGCCGAGAACCTCAAGCCCGGCGAGGCTGGTCGCTTCTTCGACGACTATTGCAATTGGGAGCGCATCCCCGAATTCGAGACCGTGATCCGTCACTCCGCAGCCGGCGAGGTCGCGGCGGACCTGATGGGGGCGAATTCGGTCCAGGTCTTCCACGACCATGTCCTGGTCAAGGAACCCGGCACATCGAAGCCGACGCCCTGGCACCAGGACGGTCCCTATTATTTCGTCGAGGGGACGCAGACGGTCAGCTTCTGGTCGCCGCTGGATCCGGTGCGCGAAGCGTCGCTGCGCTGCGTCGCCGGCTCGCATCGCTGGCCGAAGCCGGTCCTGCCGACGCGCTGGCTCTCGGAAGAGAATTTCTACGCCGACAGCGATGCCTATATCCCCGTACCCGATCCCGATGCGGAAGGCATGGACATTCGCGAGTGGGAGATGGAGCCGGGCGATGCCGTCGCCTTCAACTACATGACGCTCCATGGCGCTCGCGGCAACAATGCCACAACACGCAGACGGGCGTTTTCCCTGCGCCTGGTGGGAGACGACGCTCGCTATGTCGAGCGGCCCGGCCGCACCTCGCCTCCCTATCCCGGCCACGGCATGTCGGCGGGCGAAAAGCTGCGCGAAGACTGGTTCCCGACGGTTTTCCAACGTGGAGCTACGCGCGACGTCGGCTGACACATCATCGAGGGGCGGGCCGGTGCCGGCTGTTTTTCCAGCGGGGGCCCTCTGCGGAAGACAACCGGCAATCAAGCGGTCATGGCGTTACAATAGAGGGTTTTCAAGGGAGTATGGGTTGCTGTGCCCTGAGCCCCCGCAACCCAATCAAATATGCACCAACCCCCGCGAGGTCTCATGATTCCGCGGGGTTCTGCTTTGTGAACACCGGTTTGTGCACAGGAAGGATCAATCACTGACCTCCCTGATTCAAATCGGGCGGCAGCTCCGAATGGCGCTACGCCTAAATATTTTCGCGCGTGTGAATGCCGAATGGCTCGCAATACGGCTTGGGCCCCTGCGCAGTCCTAGCCGTCGCAGTCACGGAATATAGTTGTGGGCCTTGTCCAGCCAGGGCGGATCTTCGGCATACATTTCCTGGATGAGCTTCTTGACCAGGTCGATATAGGGCGAGCTATCGCCGACCCTCTGGTTGAGGATGACGGGAGAACTGGCGTCCCTCTCCTCCAGCAGCCTGTAGTGCACGTCCGACCGCATCTGGCGGGCGGAGGCGGGCACGAGGCATAGGCCTGCATCCGCCGCGACCAGCCCGAGGGCCGCCTGGATTTCCCGCACCTCCTGAACCTCTGCGGGACGCGCATCATGGCCGTGCAGCAGGCCCAGAACATGGTCGGCATAGCTGGGGCGCGGTTCCTTGGGATAGACGATGATCTTCCGGTCCGCCAATGTCCTGATCGGTAGCGGTGCGTTGCTTTCGGCCAGCGGCGTGCCCTTGGGAATGGCGACGACCAGCCGTTCCTCGCGCAGCACGATGCCGGTGACATTGGGATCGCTGTGGCGAAGCCGACCGAAGCCGATGTCGATGCGGCCTTCCTTCAGGGCGGGGATCTGCTGCACCGACACCATTTCAAGGAGCTGGATGTCGAGCTGCGGTGCATGCTGGCGCAGCTTGCGCACGAGCGCGGGGAGGCCGCCATAGAGGGTGGAGGCGACGAAGCCGATGGAAAACACGCTGTTCTGGTTCAGCCCGACCCGGCGGGTTGCCGTCAGCATCTGGTCGACCCGGCCGAGAACCTGGAGGGACTGCTCGTAGAAGAGCCGGCCCGCATCCGTCAGGCGCACGGGCCGGCTCTTGCGGATGATCAGGGGCACGCCCAGTTCCTCCTCCAGCAGCTGGATCTGCCGGCTCAAGGGCGGCTGCGCCATGTGCAGGAGCTCGGCCGCGCGGGTGAAATTGCGCTCGCGTGCCACCGCCACGAAATAGCGGATCTGGCGAAGATCCATTTTACCCTCCCTCAGAGGTATGTTGCACTGCGGTAAGTGCCGTTATTCGAGGACTTTTCCCAGTACTATACCTACAAGGTATCATGTCCAACACAAATGGTGTTGGACGGGGCGTCATGGCTGCCGCAGGATCGCAGCATGAACACGGTTTTTGCCCCCCTCGCTCCGGCCACAGCGCTCGCTCCCATCGTCGAACGGATCGAGACACTGCTCGTCGACCTGCCCACCATCCGGCCGCACAAATTGTCGGTCGCCACCATGGACGGCCAGACCCTGATGCTGGTGAAGGTTCATTGCAGCGACGGGATCACCGGTATCGGGGAGGGCACGACGATCGGCGGGCTCGCCTATGGCGGAGAAAGCCCGGAGGGCATGAAGCTCGCCATCGACAGTTATTTTGCGCCGGTCATGATCGGTGAGGATGCGACCCGCGTGCAGGCCCTGATGGCCCGCCTCGGCAGGATGGTGAAGGAAAACCGCTTCGCCAAGAGCGCGGTGGAAACGGCCTTGCTCGATGCCCACGGCAAGCGCCTCGGCCTGCCGGTCAGCGAATTGCTCGGCGGGCGCCGCCGCGACCGGCTGCCGGTGGCCTGGACGCTCGCCTCCGGCGACACGGCCAGGGATATCGCCGAGGCCGAACATATGCTGGATCTGCGCCGGCATCGCATCTTCAAGCTGAAGATCGGCGCCAGGGGGCTGAAGGAAGACATCGCCCATGTCGCCGCGATCAAGCGGGCGCTCGGCGAGCGCGGCGCGGTGCGTGTCGACGTCAACATGGCCTGGAGCGAAACTGAGGCTGCCTTCGGCATGGCGGCACTGGCCGACGCCGGCTGTGAACTGGTGGAACAGCCCGTGGCCTCGGCCGCCGCCCTGGCCCGGCTGGTCCGTCGTTTCCCTGTGGCGCTGATGGCCGATGAAGCGCTGACGGGGCCGGAATCCGCCTTCGAGATCGCCAAGGCCGCCGGTGCCGACGTCTTCGCCGTCAAGATCGAGCAGAATGGCGGCCTCTACAACGCGCAGCGCGTCGCGGGCATCGCGGATGCAGCCGGTATCGGCCTGTATGGCGGCACCATGCTGGAAGGCCCGGTCGGCACCATCGCCTCGGCGCAGGTCTTCTCGACCTTTGCCGATCTGCAATGGGGCACCGAATTGTTCGGCCCGCTGCTGCTGACGCAGGAGATCCTGCGCCAGCCGCTCGATTACAGCGACTTCGAGCTGACGGTTCCGGACGGGCCCGGGCTCGGCATCGAACTGGACGAGGAACGCGTCGCCTTCTTCGCCCGCAACGGTCTGCGCAAGACGATCAGCGCCGGTTGAGGAGAGAGCCATGCTGTTCCACGTCAGGATGGATGTGAACATCCCCCACGACCTGCCCGCGAGTGAGGCGGCCGAGATCATCGCCAAGGAAAAGGCCTATTCGCAGGCACTGCAGCGCAGCGGCAAGTGGCGGCATATCTGGCGTATTGCCGGTGCCTACGCGAACTACAGCGTGTTCGATGTGAAGGACAATGCGGAACTGCACGAGATCCTCTCGGGTCTGCCGCTGTTCAAGTTCATGCGTATCGAGGTGGCGCCGCTGCTGCGGCACCCCTCCTCGATCCGCGACGGCGATGGCTGACATCACCGCGTCCGGGGCGACCACGATGACGAGGCCCCCATAAATTCAAAAGCAATAAATGGAGGATTGAAATGAGCGTGAAGATCTTCGCAAGGCCGGACATCCAGGATTTCCTGAAGGTCCTGAGCGGGCTCGACAAGGACGGCGGCAATCCGCGCGTCAAGCACATCGTCCATCGGATCATGTCGGACCTCTTCAAGGCGATCGACGATCTCGATATCACCCCGGACGAATACTGGACAGCCATCGCCTGGCTCAACGACATCGGCGCGGCCGGACAAGCGGGCCTGATTTCGCCTGGCCTCGGCCTCGATCACTTCCTCGACGAACGCCTCGACGCGATCGACGCAGAGCTCGGCATCGACAACCCGACACCACGCACGATCGAGGGACCGCTCTATGTCGCCGGAGCGCCGGTCTCACATGGCTTCGCCCGCCTCGACGACGGCACGGATACGAACGGCCACACGCTGATCATGCACGGCACCGTCCGCGGCGCCGACGGCCGGCCGCTGCCGGGGGCCACCGTCGAGGTCTGGCACTGCGACACCCGCGGCTTCTACTCGCATTTCGATCCGACCGGAAAGCAGGCGCCGTTCAACATGCGCCGCACCATCATTGCCGACGGCGAGGGCCGCTACAAATTCCGCAGCATCGTGCCGAACGGCTATGGCGTGCCGCCGGGCAGCCCGACGGAAAAGCTGCTCTCTGCCCTTGGCCGCCATGGCCAGCGCCCGGCCCATATCCACCTCTTCATCAGCGGCGAAGGCCATCGCAAGCTGACGACCCAGATCAACATCGAGGGCGATCCGCTGGTCAATGACGACTTCGCCTATGCCACCCGCGACGGCCTCGTTCCAGCCGTCGTCGAGCGGACGGACGCGGCCAGCATCGCGGCCAATGGGCTGGAGGGGCCCTTCGCCGAGATCATGTTCGACATCCATCTGACCGCACTGGTCGACGGCGTCGACAACCAGATCAACGACCAGCGCAAGCGCGCCGCAGCTTGATTGTTACTGGGCAGCGCGACCTCAACGGCAGGGTGAGCAAAGACTGCCTCGAAGACATCGCACTCTGCTCCAGTCTGCACAGACACCGGCGGCCCTGAGAGCCGTCCCACCCCGATCATCGACATCGTTGCAAGGGCCGCGCCGACCGCCGTCCCCTGCGGGAGAGAAGTCATGTCCGCAATCATCGACAAGGCCCGTGATCTCGATCATCTGCTCGCCACTGCCGTGCAGGATGATCACGAGGCCGGCGTGTTTCGCTGCCGCCGCGACATCTTCACCGACGCTGACCTGTTCGCGCTGGAGATGAAGCACATCTTCGAGAGCAATTGGGTCTATCTGGCCCATGAAAGCCAGATCCCCGACAACAACGACTATTACACCACCTCTATCGGCCGCCAGCCGGTGGTGATCACCCGCGACAAGACCGGCACGCTCAACGCCGTCATCAATGCCTGCGCGCATCGCGGGGCGATGCTCTGCCGTCGCAAGCACGGCAACAAGGGCAGCTTCACCTGCCCCTTCCACGGCTGGACCTTTTCCAACACCGGCAGGCTCCTAAAGGTGAAGGACGAAAAGACCACCCAATATCCCGAGCAGTTCGCCAAGAACGGCTCGCATGACCTGACGCGCGTCGCGCGCTTCGAGAATTATCGCGGCTTCCTGTTCGGCAGCCTGAAGGAGGACGTGGCACCGCTGACCGACTTCCTCGGGCAAGCGCGGATCATCATCGACCAGATCGTCGACCAGGCGCCGGACGGGCTGGAGGTGCTGCGGGGCAATTCCTCCTACATCTATGACGGCAACTGGAAGCTGCAGATGGAGAATGGCTGCGACGGCTACCATGTCTCCTCCGTCCACTGGAACTATGCCGCCACCATGGGCCGCCGCAGCGAGGAAGGCACCAAGGCGGTCGACGCCAATTCGTGGAGCAAATCGGTCGCCGGCGTCTATGGCTTCGAGAACGGCCACATCCTGTTGTGGACCAACACGATGAATCCGGAGGTCCGCCCGGTCTACGCCCAGCGCGAGAAGATCCGCGAGCGCGTCGGCGCCGACAAGGCCGATTTCATCATCAACCAGACCCGCAATCTGTGCGTCTATCCCAACCTCTTCCTGATGGATCAGTTCAGCACGCAGATCCGCGTGACGCGCCCCATCAGCGTCGACAAGACGGAGGTCAGCATCTTCTGCTTCGCCCCGAAGGGCGAGGGTGCGGAAGACCGGGCGCTGCGCATCCGCCAATACGAGGATTTCTTCAACGTCTCCGGCATGGGCACGGCCGACGATCTCGAGGAGTTCCGCGCCTGCCAGTCCGGCTATGCCGGTACGGCGGCGCTGTGGAACGACCTGTCGCGCGGTGCGCCGCTCTGGATCGACGGTCCCGACGACAATGCCAGGCGGATGGGCCTCGAGCCGCTGCTCTCGGGCGAGCGCAGCGAGGACGAGGGGCTGTTCGTCCGCCAGCACGAATATTGGGCGACGGTGATGCGCCAGGCGCTCGCTGCCGAGAGGAAGGGAGTGGTCGCATGAGCCTGTCCTACGATGCCGTCTGCGCCTTCCTGTTCCGGGAGGCGCGCCTTCTCGACGATCGCCAATGGGACGAATGGCTGACCTGCTATGCGCCCGACGTCATCTACTGGATGCCGGCCTGGGACGACGACGATGCGATCACCGAGGACCCGCATGCGCAGATCTCGCTGATTTACTATCCGAGCCGGGAAGGCCTGGAAGACCGCGTCTTCCGTATCAAGACCGAGCGGTCCGGCGCCTCGACGCCGGAGCCGCGCACCAGCCACAGCGTCATCAATGTCGAGGTGACGGCCGACCGGGGTGGCGAAGTGGACGTTCGCTACAATTTCCACACGCTCAACCACCGCTACAAGGTCACCGACCAGTTCTTCGGCACCATGTTCGTGACGCTGCGCCAGGATAGCGACAAGCTGCTGATCTCAAACAAGAAAATCGTGCTGAAGAACGACTATATCCGCCAGGTCATCGACGTCTACCACATCTGACGGCACCGGCCGGACAGGAACGAAGAGGAGGGTTCCATGACCTTCTACACGATCGCATTGAACTTCGAGGATGGGGTCACCCGTTTCGTCGATTGCAAGCAGGGCGAGAAGGTTCTCGATGCCGCCTTCCGCAACAAGATCAACCTGCCGATGGACTGCTCCGACGGCGTGTGCGGCACCTGCAAGTGTCGCGCCGAAAGCGGCGCCTACGATCTCGGCAGTGATTTCATCGAGGATGCCCTGACCGAGGACGAGGCGGCGGAGGGCCTGGTGCTGACCTGCCAGATGGTGCCTTCGAGCGATTGCGTCCTCGCGGTGCCGACGACTTCACTCGCCTGCAAGACCGGCCACCAGAAATTCGCCGCCACGGTGGCGGCCGTGACACCGCATCATGACGCCGCGATCGTGCTGGAGCTGGAGCTGGATGCCGCCGCTGCGCCCATCTTCCTGCCCGGCCAATATGTCAATATCGACGTGCCGGGCAGCGGCCAGAACCGCTCCTACTCCTTCTCCTCGGCACCGGGCGATCGGCGCATCGGCTTCCTGATCAAGAAGATCCCCGATGGGGTGATGAGCGGATGGCTCGCCGGGGCCAAGCCCGGCGACAGGCTCGACCTCACCGGCCCGCTGGGCAGCTTCTATCTGAGGGAGGTGAAGCGTCCGCTCCTCTTCCTTGCCGGCGGCACGGGGCTCGCGCCCTTCCTCTCGATGCTTGAGGTGCTTGCCCGCACGGGGTCAGAGCAGGTGGTCCACCTGATCTATGGCGTCACCCGCGATCTCGATTTGGTTCTCGTCGACGAAATCGCGGCCTATGCCGCTCGCCTGCCGAACTTCACCTTTACCACCGTGGTGGCCGAGGAAACCTCCAGCCATCCGCGCAAGGGCTGGGTGACGCAGCACATGCCCGCCGAGCTTCTGCATGGCGGCGATGTCGACGTCTATCTCTGCGGCCCGCCGCCGATGGTCGATGCGGTGCGCCGGCATTTCGACGAGAATGGCGTGAAGCCCGCAAGCTTCCACTATGAGAAGTTCACGCCGAACGCCCCGGCGAAGGAAGCGGCATGAACCCGGCGTGCTTCACCGACCGCTTCGCCGGCAAGGTGCTGGTGGTGACCGGGGCGGCGCAGGGCATCGGTCGCGCTGTGGCGATCCGCGCGGCGCGGGAAGGCGGCCGCGTGCTGTTCGTCGACCGTGCCGATTTCGTCGCCGAGGTGGCGGCGCAAGCGGGCGGTGAGACGGCCGCCTTCAGCGCCGACCTCGAAACCCATGAGGGGGCCGCGGCGGTGATGCGCTTTGCCGCCGACAGGTTCGGGGGCATCGACATCCTCATCAACAATGTCGGCGGTGCCATCCGCATGCGGCCTTTTCTCGAATTCGAGCCGCAGCAGATCGACGCGGAAATCCGCCGTTCGCTGATGCCGACGCTCTATTGCTGCCATGCGGTGCTGCCTTTGCTGGTCGCCCGAGGCGGCGGTACCATCGTCAACGTCTCCTCCAATGCGACGCGCGGCATCCATCGCCTGCCCTATTCGGCGGCCAAGGGCGGCGTCAACGCCATCACGCAATCGCTGGCGATGGAGATGGCCGGCTTCGGCATCCGCGTGGTCGCGACCGCGCCGGGCGGCACCGAAGCGCCGCCGCGCCGCGTTCCACGCAATGCGGCGGGCGATACGGACCGGGAAAAGGCCTGGATGGCCGAAGTGGTGAGCCAGGTGAAGCAGTCGAGCTTCATGAAACGCTACGCCACCATCGAGGAGCAGGCGGCGCCGATCCTGTTCCTCGCCTCGGACGAGGCATCCTACATCACGGGCAGCGTGTTGCCGGTCGCCGGTGGTGACCTGGGTTGAGGGACTGGGCTGAGGGATCTGGGCTGAGATGTCCAAAAAACCGGGGGGAACGACAATGCGCAAGATCGATGTGATCGAAGCGATCGACGACAATCCGTTCGGGCCGTTCCAGTGGGCGGTGGTGGCGCTTTGCGCCCTACTGCTGATCGTCGACGGCTACGATGTCTTCGTCGCGGGCACGGTGCTGCCGACACTGATCGCCGAATGGGGCCTGAGCAAGCCGCAGGCCGGGGTGCTGCAGGCCTGGGCGCTGTTCGGCATGATGTTCGGTGCGCTCGTCCTCGGGCCGCTCGCCGACAGGATCGGCCGCAAGAAGGGCATCGCGATCAGCTTCCTGCTGTTCACCATCGCCACCCTGGCGACCGGTTTTGCCACCTCACCGGACCAGTTCAAGATCTTCCGCTTCATCGCCGGCCTCGGCTGCGGCGGCCTGATGCCCAACGCGGTGGCGCTGATGAACGAATATGCTCCCAAGCGCCTGCGCGGCACCATGGTGGCGCTGATGTTCTCCGGCTATTCCGTCGGCGGCATGGTGGCGGCCGGGCTCGGCATCGGCCTCATCCCGCATCATGGCTGGAAACCGATGTTCTTCGTCGCCGCGGTGCCGCTCCTCCTCCTGCCTTTCATCCTGTGGAAACTGCCGGAATCGCTCGGCTTCCTGATCCGCCAGGGCGAGCAGCAGAAAGCGCAGGCCATCTATGCGCGCATCCTGCCCTCCGCCAAGCTCAAAAGCGGCGACACGCTGGTTTTCACGGAAAGCAAGGGGACGTCCGCCTCGATCCTCGAATTGTTCCGCCACCAGCGCGCCTTGCGCACGCTCATGCTCTGGATCGCCTTCTTCTGCTGCCTGCTGCTGGTCTACCTGCTCTCCTCCTGGCTGCCGAAGGTGCTGCAGGAGGCCGGCTATGCCGAGAAGGCCAGCCTGCTCAGCCTGTTCTCGCTGAACTTCGGCGGCATGGCCGGGGCTGTCGCCGGCGGCTGGCTGGGAGATCGTTTCGGCCTGCCGAAAGTGGTGATCGGCTTCTTCGCCGCAGCCGCGGCCTCCATCGCGCTGATCGGCAGCAATCCGCCGGCCGGCCTCCTGTTCCTGATGGTCTTCATCGCCGGCGCCAGCACCATCGGCACGCAGATCCTGCTCTATGCGAGCGTCGCCCAGCTCTACAACCTCTCCATTCGCTCGACGGGGTTGGGCTGGGCTTCCGGCGTGGGGCGCATTGGCGCCATCGTCGGCCCGACGCTCGGCGGCATGCTGCTCGCCAGGGAATTTCCGCTCCAGCAGAATTTTCTGATCTTCGCCATTCCCGCTCTGGTCTCGACCATCGCCATGCTGGTCTTCG
The DNA here is from genome assembly GCF_057073705.1 of Labrys sp. E2SS-1L. Lineage (NCBI taxonomy): Bacteria > Pseudomonadati > Pseudomonadota > Alphaproteobacteria > Hyphomicrobiales > Xanthobacteraceae > Labrys > Labrys sp. E2SS-1L. Next base: position 142,056 of record NZ_CP172713.1, read on the forward strand.
CAGTCGCCAATGCCCGCAGCGCCGAAACCGGCCAGCTCGCCGCGATATGAGCAACGGGCGACGATCGGCAAGCAAGCACCTGCCGGTCGTCGCTTTTCCCCCTCGTAGTGACGCCGAAAGCCGCCATGCCTTATCTCGATCTCGCCAGTCACCGCCTTCACTACCGCATCGACGGGGATGCCGCGGACAGGCCGTGGCTGCTGTTCTGCAATTCATTGGGAACCGACCTTACCATGTGGGACGGGCAGGCGTCGGCGCTGTCGCGGAGCTACCGCGTGCTGCGCTACGACCGGCGCGGCCATGGCCTTTCCTCGGCGCCGCTGGCGCCCTACGCGCTTGCCGATCTCGGCAACGACGTTCTGGCGCTGCTCGACGCGCTGGCTATCGGGCGGACCCATTTCTGCGGCCTTTCCCTCGGCGGCCTGACGGGTCAATGGCTTGCCGTCCATGCGGGGAACCGTCTCGGCAAGGTCGTCCTCTGTGCCACCGCTGCACGGATCGGGACGCCCGAAAGCTGGAATGCCCGTATCGAAGCCGTGCGGAGAGACGGTCTCGGCGCGTTCGTGGCGGCCACGGCTGAACGCTGGTTCACGCCGGCCTTCATCGCCAGCAATCCCGATGCCGTGGGAAACGTCCTCGACCGTTTTGAGATGACCGTGCCGGAAGGATATGTCGGCTGCTGTAACGCCCTTGCCAACGCCGATCTTCGTGGAGAGATCGCCGGGATAGCAAGCCCCGTTCTTGCCATTTCCGGGGAGGGCGATCCGGTTTGTCCCCCTTCGGACCTCGAGGCCCTTGCCGCTGCCGTCGAGCGGGGACGGCACGTCTCACTCGTCGGTCGGCACCTCGTCAACATCGAAGCCTCATCGCCGTTCAATGCCGTGCTATCCGATTTTCTGGAATCTCGCTGAGACATTCCAGCTTGAGATTCGAGGGCATGGAAAAGCAGTAGCTATCCAGCGAAGACCGTACCTTGTCAGTGCAGGACCGCCTGTCCTGGATCGGCCGGCGATCGAAGAGCTGGAGATGATCGGGAGCGCAATATGGCCATGCCGGGCTGTTCGCTCACCCCAGCATGATGTTGATGGTCTTGGCCTCGGTGTAGGAGATCATCTCTTCGATGCCTTCCTCACGGCCGACGCCAGAATTCTTCATGCCGCCAAAGGGAACACCGAGGAAATGGTTGGAGCAGCCATTGATCCAGACATGGCCGGAGCGGATCCTGCGGGCGACGTTGAGGGCGTTGCGGATATCGTTGGTCCACACCGCGCCGGTCAGGCCATACTCGGTGCTGTTGGCGAGTTCCACCGCTTCATCCACCGTCTTCCAGCGCCCGACCGACAGGATGGGGCCGAAGACTTCTTCCTGCCACAGCCGCATGCCGGGCTTGACGTCGGCATAGACCGTCGGCTCCACCCAGAACCCCTTGGCGAAGCGCTCGCCTGGAGGCCTGCGGCCGCCCGTCATCAGGCGCGAGCCGTCATGCCTGGCGGTTTCGAAGAAGGACAGCACCTTTTCATGCTGGATGCGTGAATTGACAGGGCCCATGTCGGTAGCGGGGTCGAAGGGATCGCCGAGCCTGAGGCCGGCAACCGCCGAAACCACGCGTTCGAGCACGGCATCGTGGATGTCCTCGTGCAGGAGCAGGCGGCTGGTCGAACCGCAGGATTGGCCCTGCCAGCTGAAATTCATGCCGCGTACGGCGGCGGCGGCGATGATGTCGGGATCGGTGTCGGGAAAGGCGATCAGGGGATTCTTGCCGCCCAGCTCCAGCGTCACATGCTTGACGGCCACCTCTGCCGCCGATCGTTGGATGGCGCGGCCGGTCTGGGGCGAGCCGATGAAGGCGATGCGCTTGATGCCGGGATGACGGACGATGGCGTTGCCCACCGTGGCGCCGGGGCCGGTGACGATGTTGAACACGCCCGCAGGCAGGGCCTCGCGCGCGACCTCGGCCAGCAGCAGCGCCGACAGGGGGCTGGTTTCCGGCGGCTTGACGATCACCGCATTGCCGGCCGCCAGCATGGCGGCGGTGCGGGCGACGGCGAACATTAGCGGGTGGTTGAAGGGCGCGATGCGCGCCACCACGCCATAGGGCTCTCGCAGGGTGAGATGCAGGTTCTCGGCCGTGGCCGGAATGGTCTCGCCCTTGAGTTCGTGAATGAGGCCGGCATAGTAGGTCAGGCTGTCGACGGCATGGCCGACATCGCCGCGCATCGGCGTGATGGTGTTGCCGGTATCGGCGACCTCGATCCTCAGGAAGTCCTCGGCGCGGGCACGCAAGGCCTTGCCGAAGGCGCGCATGCGGGCGCCGCGTTCGGATGGGGTGAGAGCGGCCCAGGCAGGCCAGGCGGCATCGGCAGCGGCAAAGGCGCGCTCGACATCCTCGGCCGTGCCGCGCGGCGAGCGGCCGATCACCTCCTCGGTGGCGGGGTTGATGGAAAGGTCGAACTCGCCGCCCGAGGCGTGGACCAGTTCGCCGCCGATCAGCATCCTGTCCTGTTCTATCGCGTAAGCCATGTCTGCGTGCTCTTTCCGGCCGCCCCTGCGGGGTGCCTGACATCAATGGGTGATCATGCCGCCATCGGCATTGAGGAGCTGTCCGGTGATCCAGCGGGCCCGGCGCGAGAGCAGGAAGGCGATGGCATCGGCGATGTCGTCGGGGCCGCCGGCGCGCTTGAGGCATTGCTGCTCAATCATCGCGGCCTTCTGCTCGGGGGTGACGGTGGCCCGTTCGACCTCGGTGAAGGTCGGGCCCGGCGTCAGCGTGTTGACCCGGATCGCCTGGCCGCCGAGCTCGCGCGCCATCGCCCGCGACAGGCCCATCACGCCCGCCTTGGACGAGACGTAATGGGCATAATTGGGCCGCCCGAACAGGATGGTCGAGGACGCCACGTTGACGACCGAGCCCTCGCCCGAGGCGGCCAGGGCCTCACGGGCGGCTCGCGTCATGTTGAAGACGCCCTTGAGATTGACGGCCTGGACCTGGTCCCACTCGTCGGAGGGGATTTCCCAGAAGGGACGCATCTTGAGGGTCGAGAAGATCGAGGCGTTGTTGACGAGGCCGAACACGCCGCCGAACGCTGCGAGCGTCGCGTCGACGGCGGCCTGGCAGCTGGCTTCATCGGCGACATTGGTGCGCACGAACAGGCGCCGGCCGGTTCCCGGCGTGTCCTCCTCGGCCACCGCGCGGCCCTTCTCCTCGTTCCAGTCGGCGATGCACACATCGACGCCTTCGCCGACGAGCGTGAGAGCGAGCCGGCGCCCGATGCCCTGGCCGGCACCGGTGACGACGACAGCGCCCTGTGAAGGATAAGGTTGCATGATGAATTCCTTTCCTGCCGGTGGGTCAGGCGGCTGCTTCGAGCTGCAGCGTGACCAGGGAAGCTTCGTCCTTGCGCACGACCTCGGCCTCGAGCAGGGTGCCGCAGGCGGTGCAGACATGCTCACGCAGTTCGAGATCGGCATGGGTGCGGATATGCGGCCCATAGGTCTCCGGCTCGACGCGATAGCTGCGCACCTTCTCCTTCCAGTTTGCCGTGGCAGGGCCGAGATCGCAGCCGCAGCCGCAGGCAAAGCGACCGTCCGCGACCGCAAGCTCGCCTTTGCCCGCTGCCCGTGTCGGCGAGGTGCCGCCCAGACGCCGGATGCGGATCGCGGCTCGGGCTTCGTCGGTGGCCTTGCGGTCGACGACGCTCTGCGCGATCACCACGCCATATTGGGCTGCGGCAGCCGCGAGGCTGACATGGCCATTGGCGACATCGCCGAGCACGGCGGCGGGATCGCGCAGCAGTGGGTCGCCATAGCCGCCGCCGCCCTGGAAGGCATAGCCGAGCACGTCGCGCGAGCTGAGGCGCATGCGGCCGGGCTTGGGGCCGAGTTCATCGACCCCGGTAGCCAGCAATTCGTCGAGATCGCCGGCAAGGCCTGCCAGCGTGGCCGGATCGCCAGCGTCGCGGCGCATGACGTTGCGGCCGCAGGCGCCGGGCAGGCCGCCGAACTGGCCCACCGCATTGGGCACCTCCACGCCATGGCCCAGCATCATCGCCTGCAGGGCGTCGGTGCCATAGGGTGCGATAGCGAGGGCGGCACCGGCGCCGCCGCGCTGGCGGCCGGGGCCGCCGCTGTCGGGCACGAAGGCGCGGAAGAGATAGAGGAAAGGCCCGTTCGCCTCATTGGCCTCGACATTGGCGATGGCCGGGCGCGGCACGCAAAAATCGCCCGAGCCGTCGAGGCCGTCATGGTCGGGGAAGGCACCGCCCCCGCCGGCGGTGGAGTCGAGCAGGAAGGTGCCGAATGGTGCGCCATCCCGGTCCTGCCCCGCCAGGGTCATCACCATCATGTGGCCCTTGGTGACGGCCTGGCTCTCGCCGGCATGATCGGGCGAGCAGGCCACGAGGCGCGACAGGGCCGAAACCACCACGTTCTGGACGATCCAGGCCGTCGAGATCGTGCCCGAGGAGATCGGCGCCGGCCAGGAGGCGTTGCACAGGATGCCCTCCGGCGCGACGAAATCGACGGCGCGCAGGATGCCCTCGTTCCAGCGGATACGCGGCGCGAGGATGGGCAGCAGCCCCGTGAGGGCGGCGCCGCGCATGCCCGAGGCCGTGCAGTTGATGAAGCCGGGCGCCTGCGGCGAGGTGCCCGTCATGTCGAGGGTGAGGCGATCGCCCTTCTTGGTCGCGGTGACGCAGACGCGGTAAAGCACGTTCTCATGGCCGTCATGCTCGATATAGTCGCGAGCCCGGAAGATGCCGTCGGGTAGAGTTGAAAGAACCTGGCGGATCTGGCGCTCGGAACTGGCGATCTCCTCGGCCATGATGGTCTCGACGGTATCCCCGCCATAGCGGTCCATCAGTTCGACCAGGCGGCGGGCCGCCACGGTGTTGGCGGCGATCATCGCCTTGAGGTCGAGCCCCAGCACATGGGGCAGGCGGGTCATGCCCATGATCATCTGCCACAGATCCTGGCGCAGCACGCCGTTCTCGACGAGCTTGATGCCCGGCAGCAGCATGGCTTCCTGCTGGATCTCGGTGGCGCCGATGGCCCAGGAGCCGAAGCTCATGCCGCCGACGTCGAGCTGGTGGGCGCAGGAACCGGCCCAGGCGACATGGCGGCCTTGATGGAAGATGGGCGCGACGATCGAGACGTCGGGCTGGTGGATGGCTCCGCGATAGGGATCGTTGAGGATGAACATGTCACCCTCCCGGATGCCCGGATTCTCGGCGAACTCGGCATTGATCGAACGGATGACCGAGGACATCGTGCCGGTGTGGAACAGCACCTGGGGACCCATGGTGACGATGGAGCCGTCGGCGAGATAGAGGCCGTTGTTGAAGTCGGTCGCCTCGGTCACCACCGGCGAGCCGGAGACCGATTTGAGCGTGATCGCCTGTTCCTCGGTGATCGCCTGCAGCTTGTTGCGCACGACCTCGAAGGTGATGGGATCGATGGCGTTGTCAGTTGTAGACATGGCAGTCTTCCTAACGCTGCTCGATGGTGATGTTGCTGGTGGCGTCGAGCCGGGCAATCTGGCTGGCCGCGACGAAGACCGAGGTTTCGGGATGCTCGATGACGGCGGGGCCGACGACGGTGAAATCCTTCGGCAGTTCGCGCCAATTGTAGACGGCGCACTCCATCCACGCGGCGGCGACGGGCTCGAAGATCCGGCGCCTGCCGACCGTCGGCTCGCCCGAGGGGGCCACGAGGGCGATTTCGGGCCGACGCGCCTTGCCGAAGGCCTCGACGCGGACATTGGTCAATTCCAGGCCGGCCTCGCGGAAGGCCGATCCCTTGCCATAAGTCTGCTCATAGGTGGCCTCGAAGCGTGCGACGAGGTCGTCCAGCGTCGCGGCGGCGATCTCGCCAGCCGGCACGGGAATGATGAGATCATTGGTCTGGCGCCGATAGCGCAGATCGGCCGTGCGCAGGAGCTGGACGTCCTCGCCGGTGACGCCGGCCCGGCGCATGGCGTCCAGGCATTCGGCTTCGAGCGTTGCGAAGGCCGCGGCGATCTCGGAGGCGACCAGGCCGTCGGCCGGCGTGCGGGATCCACCGCCGGCCCGCATCAACAGCGATTTTTCGACCGCGAATTGCAGGTCGGCGGCGAGCGCCCCATAGGCCGAATGCGCCATGGAGGTGACGGGCACCACCATCTTGGGCACGCCGAGCTCGGCGCCATAGCCGGCGCAATGGACCGGGCCGGCCCCGCCATAGGCGAAGATCACGAAGTCGCGCGGATCATGGCCGCGGCCGATGGTGACCTCGCGCAGCGTATCGGCCATCTGGGCGTCGACGATGCGGCGGATACCGGCGGCGGCCTCCTCGGTGGTGAGGCCGAGCGGCTTGGCGATCTGCTCGTCGATGGCGGCCGATGCCGCTGCCTTGTCGAGCTTCATCTTGCCGCCGAGGAAGGTCTGGGGATCGATGATGCCGAGCACGACATCGGCGTCGGTGACGGTGGCGAGGCTGCCGCCGCGCCCATAGCACACCGGTCCCGGCCGGGCGCCGGCGCTGTCCGGCCCGACGCGCAGCTGGCCGTCGACCACGCGGGCGATCGAACCGCCGCCGGCACCGATGGCGCGGACCTCGATCATCGGCGTGGCGATGTGAAAACCGCCGGCCTCGTGATTGGTGGACATCAGCGGCTTGTCGTCGACCACGATGGCGACGTCGAAGGAAGTGCCGCCCATGTCGGTGGTGATGAGATTGCGATAGCCCAGCTTCTTGGCCAGGTGCACCGAGCCCATCACCCCGCCTGTCGGGCCTGAGGTGACCAGCGTCACCGGCCGGCGCGCGGCCTCGGCGACCGGCATGACGCCGCCGGCCGAATTGAGGATGGAAAAGGCGCCCTTGAAGCCGCGCTTCCTGAGCATCTGTTCGATGCCGTCGAGATAGGAGACGACCTTGGGGGCGAGGTAGGAATTGAGGGCGGCGGTGGCGGTGCGCTCATATTCGCCGATGACGGGCGCCACCTCGCTCGACAGGCTGACATAGGCCCCTGGCACTTCCTCGCCGATGATGCGGGCGGCGATGCGCTCATGCTCGGGATTGCGGAACGACCACAGGAAGGCGACCGCGAAGGTCTGCACGCCCTCGCTCGCCAGCGAGCGAACGGCTTCCCGCACCTGGTCCTCGTCGAGCGCAACCAGCACCTTGCCGGCATGGTCGACGCGCTCGCGGATCTCCCGCACCAGATGGCGCGGCACGATCGGCTGGGGATAGCGCCGGCGCGAATACCAGCCGAGGCGGTCGACCGGCACGCCGGCGGTGAAGCCCATCAGGCGCTGGATCGCCAGCGTATCGCCGAAGCCGCGGGTCGCGATGAGGCCGGTGCGGGCGCCGTCGCGCTCGATCACCGCATTGGTCGCCTGCGTCGTGCCGTGGCCGAAGGCGACGACGCGGGCCAGCAATTCCTCGCCCGTCATGCCGCGTTGCGCAGCGGCATCCTGCACCGCATTGAAGACGCCGACCTCCAACTCGCCCGGCGTGGACAGGGCCTTGGTGGTGACCAGGCCCCCCTGTTCGTCCAAGAGGACGAGATCGGTGAACGTGCCGCCGATGTCGACACCCAGATACATGGCCTTCCTCCCAGCTTGATACCGGGTGATCCGTGGCCGAGCGCGAGGGCCGCCGTGCCTGGCACAGCGGCTGGAAGCGCGCTTGAGATCGGATTCTGTCCCGGCGCGGGGCTCTCTTTCCCCGCGAGCATGGATCGGGTTCTACGCCCGGGCTTTACGACAATCCAATATATAATTCGCGTCGGTACATAGCCAAATGCCTATGCATTCATGGATGGCGAATGGGCTTGCTCGGGCATTGTCCCAGGGCTCCGAATTCAGGCTAACGAAGATTGTTTTCAGAGGATGAGGCGCAACTTTACCCTCCCCTGGAGGGGGAGGGTCGACGCGTAGCGTCGGGGTGGGGTGGCTACTTCGCAAGAAGAGGCCTTTTTCATCATCAAGAATCGCGCATTTTCATCCCACCCCGGCCTTTCAGGCCGACCCTCCCCCTCCAGGGGAGGGTAAAGTCGTGCCTCGTTAACTCGAGTTCGGAGCCCTGGGCATCGTCCCGAGATAGTTGAAGCACCACCCTTGTCTTTTCATGCCCGGCAATGACAAAGGCCAAGCCAATTCGCTTCGTTTATCGACGGACGCATCCTCAGCCCGTCACCCTGCTGCCGCAGGAGGCTCGAAACTCGGCAGCCGGCCGTCGCCGGCAGCCTGCCGCACGAAGTCCATCAGCCGCGACTGGAACCGCGAGAAGGCCTTGCCCCGCTTGTAGATCAGGAAGACGGGAACGGGTAGGTCCAGGCCCGGTGTCTCGACCTGCCGCAGCAGGCCTCTGGCCAGTTCGTCGCGCACGCAGCTTTCCAGTACGAAGGCCGCGCCGGCATGATGGCGCACTGCCTGCTTCATCGCCTCCGGATGCCCGAATTCGAGGATGACCTCGCGATGCCGGATGCCATGGGCATAGAGGGCATCCTCTTCCAGTTCGCGCCGCACCTGCTGGCGGGGCGAGGAGATGAAGGGCAGGCTGGCGATGGTTTCGGCGTCGGCGCTATCGCCGACCAGGGTGCTGTCGGCCGCAACCACCAAGACCAGCTGCTCGGTCCACAGCTTCTCGACGCTGAGGCCGTCGACATCATGGCGGGGATCGAGAATGCAGAGCCCGAAATCGCAGGACCCGTCCCTGACGCTGGCGGTGACGAGTTGCGGGTTGGAGACCTGCACCGTAATGCCGCCCTCGCGCAGGGTCCGGCGAAAGGCGGCGAACAGCGGGGGCAGCACGTAGGAAGCGACCGTCATGGAGGCGGAGACCACGGCGCTGCCGGCTTCGCCGTCGCCCGACAGCGCCAGTTCGCGCTCCAGTTCACGCGTTCGGGTGACGATGTCTCGTGCCCAGGCCTCGACGCGGGCGCCTTCGCGCGTCAGGACCAGGCGCCGTCCGCTGCGCTCGAACAGCTTGGCGCCGACCTTGTCTTCCAGGAAGCGCAGATGCGCACTGACCACGGGCTGGGCGATGCGCAGCCGCTCGGCCACGCGCGTTACGCTCTGCAGGTCGCAGACCATGCAGAAGATCTCGAGTTTGTGGAGGCTGGCCTGGGAGGCGAACAAGCGCCGCGCGTCGTGCCCCTTGGCGGCTGGAGACGTATCGGCGCTCGGCATTGGGACCTTTCCCGCTGGAGCAACACGCTCTTGCGATCGGCTCTGGATGGCTAGGCACCATAGCCTCAATCACGAAAGACGCTCAATCGGCTGGCCGGCAGACCTTGGTGACGAGAGCCATGAAACTGGTTTTCTCTTCCGCTGACAGCGAGCCGAGAATGTCGTCCTGAATCGCGACCACCAGGGGACGCACATCGGCCAGCAGGGCCTTGCCACCCGTGGTCAAAGTGAGCGTTCGCGCGCGCCGGTCGGTCTTCTTGACGACCCGGCGGATCAGATCGCGCGTCTCCAGCCGCAAAACCACGTCCCCGATGGTCACCTTGTCCATGTCGACCAGCATGGCCAGCGTGGCCTGGTCGATTTCCGGGTTCTCTTCGAGCATCGACAGCACCGCGAATTGCAGCTGGGTCAGGTCGAAGCCGGCTTCCTGCGTCTTCTGCGTGAACGTCGCGACGGAGAGCTGGTGCAGCCGCCGGATCAGGTGGCCGGGAAGGTGATGGATGAACGCCATGTCCGCTTCCTATCAGTGGCCCGCAATCGCGACAACCATTGACAATTCAAATTAGTAAGTATACGTACTAATTTATTCAGGGAGAAACGACGATGGCCAATGCGATGCAGCCGGACGATACGCCGGCACTGCGCAAGCTCTATGCCGATTTCAAGGATCAGCACCTCAATCCGCTCTGGACCCAGCTCGGCGACCTGATGCCGCACCATCCCCGTCCCAAGGCGGTGCCGCATGTGTGGAGATGGGCGGATTTGTTCCCTCTGGCCCAGGCATCGGGCGATCTCGTGCCGGTGGGCCGGGGCGGCGAGCGCCGCGCCATCGGCCTCGCCAATCCCGGCCTCGGTGGCGAGGCCTATGTTTCGCCGACCCTTTGGTGCGCCATCCAGTATCTCGGCCCGAAGGAGACGGCGCCCGAACACCGCCACTCGCAGAACGCCTTCCGCTTCGTCGTCGAGGGCGAGGGGGTCTGGACCGTGGTCAATGGCGATCCCGTGCGCATGAGCCGTGGCGACTTCCTGCTGACGCCGGGCTGGAACTTCCACGGCCATCACAACGAAACCGACCAGCCGATGGCCTGGATCGACGGCCTCGACATCCCCTTCTCCTACCAGAATGATGTCGGCTTCTTCGAATTCGGATCGGAACGCGTGACCGATTACGCCACGCCGCGGTTCTCGCGCAGCGAACGGCTGTGGTGCCATCCGGGCCTGCGCCCGCTGTCGGGGCTGCAGAATACGGTGTCCTCGCCCATCGGCGCCTATCGCTGGGAGTATACCGACCGCGCTCTCACCGAGCAGCTGCTGCTCGAAGAGGAGGGACAGCCGGCGACGGTGGAGCAGGGCCATGCGGCGATCCGCTATGTCAACCCGACCACGGGTGGCGACGTGATGCCGACCATCCGCGCCGAGTTCCACCGCCTGCGCCAGGGTGCCGAAACGGCGGTGCGGCGGGAAGTCGGCTCCTCGGTGTTCCAGGTCTTCGAGGGCCGAGGCGCCGTGGTGATGGCGGGCGTGACGCACAAACTCGAAAAGGGAGACATTTTCGTGGTTCCCTCCTGGGTTGCCTGGTCGCTCCAGGCCGAGACCCCGTTCGACCTGTTCCGCTTCTCCGATGCCCCCATCATCGAGCGCCTGAATTTCGACCGCACGCTGGTCGAGGGCGGTGACTGATGAGCGATCTCGACGCCGCCCGCCGGGCTCTGCAGGAGCGGCAGGGGCTCGGTGCGCGCTACGACGCACCGGAGGCGCCGGCGGCGGATCTGCGGCTCGCCCGGCTTGGCACGGCCTATTTCGCCCGCAAGCTCGGCGAACTCGGCGATGCCGCGCTCTACGCACCTTCCGGGGTGTCCGGCTGGACCCGGGCGCATGTGATCTGCGACGTCGCCTATCAGGCGCGGGCGATCAGCCGGCAAGTGGAAGCGGCGACGGCAGGCGAGCCGGTCCCGCCTTTCTATGACGGCGAGGCCGGGCGGATCGGCGACATCGAGCTCGGCGCCACCTTGCCCGCCAGGGCGCTGCGCCATCTGTTCGACCATGCCGCCGTGCATCTCGACGTGGTCTGGCGCGACCTGCCGGGCAGCGGCTGGGACGTGTCTGCCGCCGACGCCGGAGGAGTTTTGCGCCCCCTGCGCGCCACGGCGATGGAGCGCGCGCGCCGGCTCTGGCGCGGGGCGCTCGAACTCGACAATGGAACACGATTGCGCAACCTGCCGCCCGAATTCCGGGGCTAAGAGGGGCGCGCGAAACAAGTAACCGGTTCTCCGGGTGCACGGGCATCCTGCCCGTACTTTCTGGTGACCAGCAAACGCCGCGGTTTCAAGAACGGGCAAGATGCCCGTGCACCCGGAAGCGGCCCCTCGAAACGCCCGACCTATTTCGCACCGCTCCCCAAGCGTCGCTGGCATCACAGCAAAAGGAACAAACCGATGACGAGCACGAACCTGTTTGCCTCCCCCGCCTGGCCAACCGTGCCGGTGAAGGGCGAGGCGGCGGCCTATCCCATCCACCGCATCTTCTGCGTCGGCCGCAACTATGCCGCCCATGCCGCTGAGATGGGGGTGGAAGTGGACCGGGAGGCCCCGTTCTATTTCACCAAATCGGCGCTGACCGCCGAGCAGAGCGGCGCGACGGTCGCCTATCCGCCCGGTACCTCGAATTTCCACTATGAGATGGAGCTGGTGATCGCCATCGGCGCACCGGTCTTCAAGGCCGATCGCGCCGCGGCCGCCAAGGCGATCTATGGCTATGCCTGCGGCCTCGACATGACGCGCCGCGATCTCCAGCTCGAAGCGCGCGCCAAGCAGCGCCCCTGGGACCTCGGCAAGGATGTCGAGCAATCCGCCGTGTTCGCCGCCGTGACCAAGGTGTCCGATTTCGCCGCCATCGGGCCGCAGCGCATCCATCTGGCGGTCAATGGCGAGACCAAGCAGGAGGCCCATCTCGCCGATTTGATCTGGAAGGTCGAGGAGATCGTCAGCCATCTCTCGCACTACTACCATCTCCAGCCGGGCGACCTGATCATGACCGGAACGCCGGCCGGCGTCGGCGCCGTGGTGGCCGGCGACGTCATCACCGGCGGCATCGATGGCCTCGATCCGATCGAGCTGACGATCGGGGCAGCGGAATGATCCATTTCCACGGTTATTTCCGCTCCTCGTCGGCCTATCGCTGCCGCATTGCCTTCAACCTGAAGGGCGTGGCCTACGAATTTTCGTCGGTCCATCTGCGCAAGGATGGCGGGCAGCAGAAGACCCCGGCCTATCGGGCCCTGAATCCGCAGGCGCTGGTGCCGACGCTGGAGGAGGGCGATTTCCGCCTCACCCAGTCGCTCGCCATCATCGAATGGCTCGACGAAACACGGCCGGGGCCAAAGCTGCTTCCGCAGGGAGCGAACCTGCGCGCTGAAGCGCGGGCCTTCGCGCAAATCATCGCCTGTGACGTGCATCCGCTGCAGAACCTTCGCGTCCTCGATTATCTGAAGGCCAATTTCGCGGCGGACCAGGCAGCGCTCGATGCCTGGTGCCAGCGCTGGATCATCGAGGGCCTTGCCGCCTGCGAGACGCTGCTCGCACGGCGCGCGCCTTCGACCTTCTGCTTCGGCGAGACGCCGACCCTTGCCGATATCTGCCTGGTGCCGCAGGTCTTCTCGGCCCAGCGCTTCGGCGCCGACCTGTCGGCCATGCCGCGCCTCCTGGCCGTTCATGCCGCCTGCGAGGCCCTTCCGGCCTTTGCCGATGCCCATCCCAAGAAACAGCCCGACTGGGAGGCTTGATCCACAGGCCGAGTTGGCAAGGGCTTCCGAAGTCTTCATGTAGTGGATCGATTAATCGAAAACGGCAATGCTGCGCAGCATTGCCGTTTCATTCCGTCACGAAACATCCAAGAATAAACGCTTCTTTCCGCCTTGCGCCGCCCCTCACCCTTACCCTCGCCCCGTAAGAACGGGGCGAGGGTAAGGGTGAGGGGCGGTGTCACCTGTCAAACAATGCTCTTATTGTTGCGGATATCCCTATGCGGCAAGGGTGCCCCGGTGCATGTCATCGGCACGTGCCAAGGCAGGCCTGCCAAGCATCAGGTCGGCCGCCTTTTCCGCGATCATCATCACCACGGCATTGATGTTACCGCCGACCAGGTCCGGCATGACAGAGGCATCGACGATCCTGAGCCCGTCCACGCCGGCCACCCGCAAGTGCCCATCGACGACGCGGCGTGAATCCTGCGCCCCGCCCATCCGGCAGGTTCCCGCCGGGTGATGCACGGTCACCGAGGTCGCGCGGATGAAGGCGTCGAGCGCCTCGTCGTCCTGGGCAGCGGCACCCGGTGCGTTTTCCTCGATGATATGAGGAGCCATGACCGGCTGGCCCATGGTCCTGCGCAGGATGCGCAGGCCTTCGCGCAGCGTGTCGCGGTCGCGCCCCGAGGTCAGGAAGTTCGGCGTGATGCGCGGCTTGGCGTCGGGATCGGCGGAGCTGAGGCTGATCGAGCCGGCACTCTCGGGGCGCAGCAGCGCGACCCGGCAGCCGAAACCGTCCGGCACCGGGCTGGTGAAAGGCGGCAGATAAGGCCGTGCGGGGAAGGGGGCCGCAAGGAACAGGAACTGGACATCCGGCGCCGCCAGGTCCGGCTGCGTCTTCAGGAAGGCGGTCACGCCGATCGGCACGTCCGAGGCAAAGCCGTCCTTGCGCAGCAGCGATTTCAGCATGGCCATGGCAAGACGATCATAGCGCATTTCCTGCTGGAACCAGCTCGGGCTCTTGCGCCGGTAGCTCGCCATCACCGAGAGATGGTCCCGCAGATTGGCGCCGACGCCGGGATTGGCAATCTTGACGCCAATGCCGTGCTCACCCAGATGGGCGGGATCGCCGATCCCCGAGAGCATCAGCAGCTTGGGCGAATTGATCACGCCGGCGGCCAGCACGACTTCGCGGCGCGCCTGGGCCAGCTGGGCGTGGCCGCCCTGCGTGAAGCGAATGCCGGTTGCGCGGCCATCCCTCATTTCGATGCTGTCGGCGCGCGCACCGACAATGACGCGCAGCTTCTTGCGGCCGAGCGCCGGGCGGAGATAGGCGGTCGCGGCGCTGTTGCGCCTGCCGGCATGGATGGTTTCCTGGATGTAGTCGAAGCCTTCCTGCTGCGCGCCATTATAGTCCGTCGTCACCGGATAGCCCGCCTGGCGGCCGGCCTCGATGAAATCGGCCAGGATGGCGTCGCGATAACGAGTGCGCTGCACGCGCAGCGGGCCCTCGCCGCCGCGATAGGCATCGCCGCCGCCCTCCCAGGTTTCGGAGCGGCGGAAATAGGGCAGCACGTCGGCATAGGACCAGCCGTCGAGGCCCGATCGTGCCCAGCGATCGTAGTCGCTGTGATGGCCGCGCACATAGGCCATCACATTGATCGAGGACGAGCCGCCGATCACCCGGCCGCGGGCGCATTCGATGCCGCGGCCGTCAATGCCGGGATCGGGCTCCATGAAATAGCCCCAGTCATGCAGGCGCTGCGGAAAGATCTTGCCGATACCGACGGGGATATGGATGAGGGGATCGCGATCCCATTGGCCGGCCTCGAGCAGCAGCACGCTGGCGCCACCTTCCGTCAGCCGGTTTGCCAGTACGCAGCCGGCCGAGCCGCCGCCCACGACGACGAAATCGTAGGTGCCGGCATCCGGGATGGGAGTCCCGCCGGCCATCAGGACACTGCCTTCAGTTCGGAGGCGGCCGTGGCGGGCCTGTGCGACAGCCATAGCTTGAAGAAGAGCACGAAGATGCCGCCGACGATGGCCGCGCCGCCGGCACTGATCATGATCACGCTGGGCAGGGCGCCGATGGCGAGCATCTGGCCGACGAAATAGGGCGCGCAGACCTGGCCGAACCGTCCGACCGCCATGCTCAGGCCGACGCCGGTGGCGCGGATGGCGGTGGGATAGACTTCCGCGGCCATGGCGATGGCGCCGGCCGTACCGATGCCGAGGAAGAGGCCGACGAGCCCGATGCACAGGGCTGCAGCGGGCACGGACGCCACGCTGTAGCCCAGGCCGACCGTGGCGGCCGCCCCGAGGATGAAGGCCGGCACCATGGTCGGGATGATGCCGAACCGCTCGATGCAGCGGCCGGCGACGGCCTGCCCGAAGAAGGCGCCGAGACCGTTGAAGGCGACGACAAAGGCGCCATCGGCCGGCGAGATGCCGTTCATGCCCATCAGGGACGGCGTCCACAGCACGGTGAGGGTCAGCACGCCCATGCCGGTGAAGAAGGGCCCCCAGAGCAGAAGCGTGCCGAGCGCGCGTCCGCCGCGGAAAACCGAGGCGAAGGAGGCGCGTTCGGTCTTGTCGCCATCGGCCACCAGCACGGTGCCGTCGGTGAGAGTGGCAAGGCCCATGCGCCGGAGAATGCGGCGTGCCCTGGCCGTATCGTTGCGGCGCGCGATCAGGAATTTCAGCGATTCCGGCAGCCAGATCGCCAGGATGGCGGCAATGGCCAGCGGCAGCACGCCGCCGATGTAGAAGATCATCTGCCAGCCGAAATGTTCGATCAGCCGCGAATTGACGAAGGCGCCGGCCATCGCCCCGAGCGGGAAGGAGGACCACATCAAGGTCACGCAGCTCGCCCTGTGGCGCTCCGGCGTATATTCGGCCGTCAGCGCAATGAAGCAGGGCGTGGCGCCGCCCAAGCCGACGCCGGCGAGGAAGCGGCAGAGCATCAAGCTATGGAAAGACTGGGCGAAGGCGGTGAACAGGGTGAAGACGCCGATGAGCAGCGCCGCGATGATGAGGAGGCGCTTGCGCCCCACCCTGTCGGCAATGGCCCCGAAGCCGATGGCACCGAGGGCCGCGCCCAACAGGCCGGCCGAGAAGACGGGGCCGAGCTGGGGGATGGTCAGGCCCAGCGACTTGGCGATGAACGGTGCCGCCACGCCGATCGACTGGGTGTCCATGCCGTCAAAGAAGTTGATCAGGCCGCACAGGCCGATCACCGCGATCTGCAGCCCGCTGATCGGCCTTTCGTCGATCAGCCGCGAAACATTGAGCGAAGGGCTCGCCATGGTCTCGTTTCTCCCCGAATTGCCGGTCGTTATCCCGGAGGGACCGGCCGGGATCCTTATTGGTATCTTGTGGGTGTCGAATGGGCGGAACCAAGCGGTTCGCCATTCGCACTCTTCAATTTAGTACGTATACATATAATCTGTATACTGTCAATAATATCGAGCAACAGATCCAACGTGATTTCGGCATTGATCGAGCCTGGCGGATACGGCGCAGCCTCAAATTCGGTGAAGGAGAAAACGCTCCGATTTGTCATAGCCGGGCTTGATCCGGCTAATGCAGAAGCCACGCGCAATCGGTCGCTGCGCTGGATTGCCGGGTCAAGCCCGGCAATGACAAAGGTCGTGCAAAATCGAAGGCGCTTGAGTGAGCCGCGTCGGAATCAGGGGAGCGTGCTCTCGTTGTGGAGGCTGACCAACTCCGTGAGCAAGCGCATCATCGTCGCGCGGCTCTCCGGCGGCAGCGGCGCGAGCAGGCGCTCCTGCACGCGATGGACAGCCGGCTCGACATCGCCCAGGAGCTTTTCGCCGGCCGGCGCGAGATAAAGCAGCTTGGCGCGTTTGTCGGTCGGGCTGGCTCGCCGCTTTATCCATTTTTTTGCCTCGAGGCGCTCGAGCACGTCGCCGATGGTCGAGCGGTCGAAGGCGATCAGGCTCGACAGCCGCGTGGCATCGAGGCCGGGATTGGCGCGGATAGTGAACAGCGCCGCGAACTGCACCGACGTCAGATTGAAGCCATCGCACTCCTCGGCGAAGATGCTGCTCGATATCTGCTGTGCGCGCCGGATGAGATGTCCCGGCATGCCATAGAGCTCTGTCATTGCATGCTACCCAATTTTCGCGGGACGATAGTTAGAGGCTGTTATGGACCATGGATAGGGTTTTGATGAGGTCAAGACTGGCCGGATGGGAGGAGCGAGCGCTGCCAAGACTTGTGTCTTGGCAAGCGAAGCGACGCTGCAGATGGCCAGTCTTCACCTCACCCCGAAGGGGCGTGGCGCTTTTGATCGATGAGCGCGTCGCGTGTCGTAGCAAGCCGTAAGGCTTGCGTCCTCACGCTTCTTCTCCTCGAACAAAATCGCTCACGTCAAAACCCTATCCATGGTTCATAACAGCCTCTAGATCATCGCCCGCAGCAAATCAAAGCAGCTTGGCCGCCGGATTCGAACCTCAGCCCCGGCCGCGACGTGCCTTCGCCTGCTCGACCCAGAGATCCCAGGGACGATGGACCTGCGCCTCAATGTTCTGCGCCGCCGTCCGGCTCTCGCCCTCGCTGAGATAGGTCACCTCGCCGAGCCGGCTGGCTTCGAGCTGGTAGCGGGCATTGAGCTCGGCATAGACGGCCCGGTAGACCGCCTGTGGCAGCGACTGGGCGACGACCGTCGAGCCGTGGCCGCGCATCAGCACGATATCGCTGGCGTCGAACTCTTCGGCCAGGGCACGGCCGAGCGCATTGTTGGAGATGAGCAGATCGGTGCTGTCGCCGCCGGCCTCACGGATCTCGAACACGGGGGCGGCCTGGCCGATGAAGCCAGCCATATGGAACAGGGCCCGCAGCCTGGTGGATTTCGACACGCTGAGCGGCACGATCGCATGCGAATGGCTGTGGACCACGGCGATCACGTCGGGGCGGCGGCGATAGATCTCGCCGTGGATGAAGCGCTCGAGATAGACCCGCCGTCCCTCGGCGTTGACGGCATCGCCGTCGAGCGTGAACTCGATGATATCCTCGGCCGCCACCCGCCCCGGCGCCATGTTGCGCGCCAGCAGGAAGCGGTCCGGCCGGCCGTCATGGCGCACGCTGACATGGCCGAAGGCATCCACGACGCCTTGGTCGAACAGGATGTGGTTGGCGTTGACCAGGTCCTCGATCAGCGCCGGCGATGGTGTCGCACCGGCACTGGCCTGGTCGGCGACGACGACACCGGCGGCATCCTCGGAAGCGTGGGATTTATCGACACACATGAGAAGGTCCTCGAAATATTCTTGAAAGGCTGGGTCGGTGTGCGGCGGTCAGGCCGCCGAAATGGATTGGGGAGCCGAGGCTAGGGCGAGGCCGTTGCTGCCATACAGCCACTGCAGCGTGTCGTACCATTGCTCCTGCGATTTGGCCGACATGATCTCGTTGCGCAAGCGGGCGTGGACGCCCGCCGGATGGTAGATGTGATCACCGACCGCACGCGACATCAACTGGATGCGCGCCGTGCGGGTGACGCGGCGATGCTGGTAGGAGGCGAGGGCGGTCTCGTGGTCGCCGGGATGAGCGGCGATCTCGTCGGACAGGCAGACCGCATCCTCCAGCGCCATGCAGGCACCCTGCGCCATATATTGCAGGGTGGGGTGGGCGGCATCGCCGAGCAGCGCGACCCGTCCCTTCGTCCAGCTATCGGTCGGATCACGGTCGCACAGCACCCATAATTTCCAATCCTTGCCGTGGCGGATGATGTCCTGGGCGCGGGGATGGACATGCTGGAAGCCGGTCAGCACTTCCTCCTGGCTGACCGGCTTGCCGGCAACCGGTTCCGGCGCGTTGTTGTGGTAGGTGACCACCAGGTTGAAGCTCTTCCAGTCCGACAGCGGATAGTGGACGATATGGCATTTGGGGCCCGCCCACAGGGTCGCCGCGTTCCAGCGCAGATCTTCCGGCATCTGCTCGGTGGGGATCACGCTGCGATAGGTGGTATGCCCCGTCACCCGCGGCGCGCCATCGCCGACCAGCTGGGTGCGGATGTTGGACCATAAGCCGTCGGCGCCGATCAACAGGCTGCCGCTGACGCGCTCGCCGCCCTGCAGCAGTGCGGTGACGCTGGCGTCCTCCTCCTCATAGCCGGTCACGGTGCAGCCGGTGCGCAGGTCGATGAGCGGATCGGCGCGGCAGGCCTCGACCAGGACGCGGTGCATGTCGCCGCGGTGGATGACGGCATAGGGATTGCCGAAACGCTTCTGGAACGGTTCGGTCAGGTCGATGGAGGCGATCTCCTCGGCCGTCAGCGCATCCATCATGCGCAACCGGTCGACATAGACGGCCAGCTTGCGCATGGCATCGCCGACGCCGAGATAGTCGAAGGAATGGAAGGCGTTCGGGCCGAGCTGGATGCCGGCGCCGATCTCGCCCAGTGCCGGGGCACGCTCGAGCACGATGCTGGCATATCCCTTGCGGGCAAGGCCGAGCGCGGTTGCCAGGCCGCCAATTCCCGCGCCGGCAATGACGATCTTGTGTTGCATTTCGAGTGTCTCCTCCGTCCCTGCCATTGGGATCGGTGCCGCCCGCACGGCATCGCAGGCCCTGCGGCGGGCCGGGGCAGGCACCCCCCGGCTTCGCGATCCTGGCAGTGTTCGATCAGGCATTTGATAATTGACAGTTAACTGATAATCAGTGTACTGTCAATTATCAAATGAGCCACCATGATCCGTTCCGAGGCGCGTCGGTTCTACGCCCTGCGGAAAGTGAGGCCGGTGGCTGGAAAATCGAACGGGCCTGTCGACCGGCACGTTGAACGGGAGGAGCACCATCCGATGAACTACGTCACCCAGGCGGACCGCATGCTGATCGGCGGCGAACTCGTGCATGCCAGCAACGGCGCGTTCGACCTGTCGATCGATCCCGCGACCGAAGAGATCATCGGCCGAGTGCCGCGTGCGACGGTCGAGGATGTCGACCGGGCCATCCGGGCCGCCGATGCGGCCTGGCCGGAATGGTTCGCGCTCACGCCGCTGGCGCGCAGCCGCGCCATGCGCGATTTCGGCAAGGCATTGCGCGCCCGCTCGGAGGAGATCCTCAAGGTCGAGGTCGCCGATACCGGAAACACCATCACGCCCATGCGTGGCGATGTCGGCTTCGCGGTCGACAGCCTCGACTACTATGCCGGCCTCGCGCATGAACTGAAGGGCCAGACGATCCCCTCCACGCATGAAAACCTGCACATCACCTTGCGCGAGCCCTATGGCGTGGTGGTACGCATCGCCCCCTTCAACCATCCCCTGATGTTCGCGGTGGCGAGGACCGCGGCGGCACTGGCCGCCGGCAATGCCATCGTGGTCAAGCCGCCGGAAACCAGCCCGCTCTCGGCCATGATCCTGTCGCAGATCGCGCGGGATGCACTGCCGCCCGGCATCTTCAACGTGGTCACCGGCGACGGCCGGACCGTCGGCAACGCCGTGGTCCAGCATCCCCTGGTCAAGCGCATCGCCTTCATCGGTTCGCCGCAGACGGGGCGGGCGATCCAGCGCGCGGCGGCGGAGGTCGGCGTGAAGCATGTCAGCCTGGAGCTCGGCGGCAAGAATCCCTTCATTGCCTTTCCGGATGTCGATCCGGAACGGATTGCCGAGGCGGCGGTCCGCGGCATGAACTTCGCCTGGCAGGGCCAGTCCTGCGGTTCGACCAGCCGCCTCCTCGTACATGCCGACATCTACGACGCCGTGCTGAAGCGCGTCGTCGAGAAGGTCAGGGCGATCCGGCTCGGAGACCCGCAATCGCCCGATACCGGCATGGGCCCTGTCAATTCGCGGGTACAGCTGGAGAAGGTGCTGTCCTTCTTCGAGAGCGCCAGGACGGATGGCGCGCGCCTGATGACCGGCGGCAAGCGCCCCGATGGTCCGATGTTCGAGAGGGGGTTCTGGGTTGAGCCGACCGTCTATGCCGATGTCGAGCCGGGCATGCGGCTGTGGCAGGAGGAAGTGTTCGGCCCGATCCTGTCCGTCGGCAAATGGCGCAGCTTCGACGAGGCAGTGGAGAAGGCCAACAGCACCGAATACGGCCTGACGGCGGCGGTATGGACCAACGACATCAACGACGCCTTGCGGATGGTGCGCAAGATCCGCGCCGGCCACACCTGGATCAACGGTTCTTCGGCGCATTTCATCGGCGTTCCCTTCGGCGGCATGAAGAGCTCGGGGGTCGAGCGGGAGGAAGGCATCGAGGAGATGCTGGGCTATACCGAGACCAAGACGATCAACATCATGCTGCCGAAGGGGTGATGGAGAAGACTGCCGCCTGGCTGAGCCGGTGTCGGCGGGGCGGCCAGGGCTCCGAATCCAAGTTAATGAGGACCGTCAACACCCTCCCCTGGATGTCCGCAACTCCCTTGAGTTGCGTAGGGAGGGTCGGCCTGCAAGGCCGGTCTGGGGTGGAAACATGCAGGTCGTGATGACGAAACGGGTAAGTCTTGCCAGGAGATCACCCCACCCCGCCGCTTCGCGTCGACCCCAGGCACTTCCAAGAGGAAATGCCGACCCCTCCAGGGGAGGGTAAATCGCGCCCAGCATTACCTCGAATTCGAGCTTTGGGGGGGACGTCACATTCATATTGACAGCATACTGAATTTATGTATGCTGTTTAATGGGTGGAAGAGCATCCGTAGGCCTTCGAGGCATGCGGGGAGTGAAGGCGAAACCTTCAGGGCAAACCCGGCCGCATTCCAGTTTTGTGTGCTGACAACCATGCGGGGGACGCACGTTCCGCTTCCGCGTGCCGATGCTGCCCAATCAAAAAACAATACAGAGGGAGGATCCATGACCTATGTAATCGGCGTCGATACCGGCGGTACCTTTACCGACGGCTTCCTGGCCAGCACCGAAGGCGTGCTGGTCTCCGCCAAGGCCCATTCGACGCCGCCCGATTTTTCGCGCGGCTTCATCAACGTGCTTGGCGAGTTGGCGAACAATGTCGGGAGCAGCGTGGAAGAGCTGCTGTCGCAGACGGACTACATCGTCCACGGCACCACCTCCACGCTCAACGCCGTCGTCACCGGCGACGTGGCGCGTGTCGGCTTCCTGACCACAAGGGGCCACGCCGATTCCATCCGCATCATGAATCTGGAAGGGCGCTATGCCGGGCTCGATCCGAGCGCCGTCCAGAACATCTCGCGGACCAACAAGCCGGCGCCGCTGGTGCCGCATCGCGACGTGATCGAGATCGACGAGCGCATCGACCACAAGGGCGCTGTCATCGTTCCCCTCGACGAGAAGGGCGTGCGTGCCGCGGTGAGGAGGCTGCGCGACGACGGCGTGCGGGCAATCGCCGTCTCGCTGCTCTGGGCCTTCCGCAATCCGATGCATGAGCGGCGCATCCGCGAGCTCATCCAGGAGGAAGCGCCGGAGCTCTATGTTGCGCTGTCGCATGAGACCAGCCCCCGCATCCGCGAATATACCCGCAGCGCCACCACCATCATCAACACGCAGGTCGGCCCGGTTCTGAAGGGCTATCTCACCCCGCTCGAGGAAGAACTGCGCGCCAAGAAATTCGAAGGTTCCCTCCTGATCATGCAGGGCTCCGGCGGCTGCGTGCAGGCAGCCGACGCGCCCAAGCATGCCGTCAGCACGCTGGGCTCCGTACTCACCGGCGGCGTGATCGGCTGCCTGCGCCTGGCCGAACGCCTCGGGCACAAGAACATCATCTCCACCGATATGGGCGGAACCACCTTCCTGGTCGGCCTGGTGCGTGACGGCAAACCGAGCACGACCACAACCACGGTGCTGCACCAGCACCAGATCAACACCGCGATGGTCGATGTCCGCACCATCGGTGCCGGCGGCGGCGCGATCGCCTGGATCGACGGCGGCGGCAATCTGCGTGTCGGCCCCCGCAGCGCCGGCGCCCGGCCCGGCCCGGTCTGCTATGGCGAGGGTGGTCAGGAGCCGACCGTCACCGATGCCGACCTCGTGCTCGGCATCATCAATGGCGACAATTTCCTGGGTGGCCGCAAGAAACTGTCGAAGGAACTGGCGGCCGAAGCGATCCGCACCCGGATCGCCGAACCGCTCGGCCTGACGGTGGAGCAGGGTGCGGCCGCGATCTACGCCATCCAAAATGCCCAGACCGCCGATCTCGTGCGCAGCGTCGTGGTCAATGGCGGCCATGATCCGCGCGATTTCGTGCTCTATTCCTTCGGTGGGGCAGGCCCGGTGCATGCGGTCAACTATTCGGCCGATCTCGGTGTCTCGGAAGTGGTGGTGCCGCTCGGCTCGACGGCCGCGGTGTTCTCGGCCTATGGGCTCGCTTCCTCCGATATCGTGCTGACGGCGGAAATGTCGGATCCCGGCAATTTCCCCATCGATCCGGCCACGCTCAACGGCAATTTCGAAAAGCTCGAAGCCGAGCTCGCCGAGCGTCTGGTCCAGCAGAGGCTGCGCTTTGCCAAGGTGGTCTATGAGCGCGAAGCCGAACTGCGCTACACTATGCAGATGGCCGAAGTGACCACCCCGGTGCCGGGTGGTCCGCTCGGGGAGGCGGAGATCGCCGGCATCGGCGCCAGCTTCGAAGAGCTCTACGAGCGCATCTACGGCAAGGGTGCCGGTTTCAGCGATGCCGGCCTGCAGATCATCACCTATCGGGTGCGCGCCATCGGCATCCTGCCGATCCGCGCCGATCTCGCCGCGCATGACAGCGCGAACGCCGACCCGACGCCGTCTGCGATCCGCAAGGTGTTCCTCGACACGCGCAAGGGCTGGCAGGACACCAAGATCTACGACTATCGCAGCCTGGGCGCCGGGTCGAAACTATCGGGACCGGCGGTGGTGGAGACGCCGACCACCACCGTCGCGCTGCCGGAGGGCTTCGCTGGTGTGGTGGACGCTTATGGCAATCTCGCCATTCGCGTCGCGGAACAGGGCTGAGGGGGAAAACCATGCCGCTCATTCAAATCGCAGGGTCGGAGCGCTTCGCCTATCAGCCGAAGGCACCCGACGAGACCAGAAAGCTGGCATCCGGGGCCAGGCTGCACCAGGTGACGGACAAGGACATCGAGGCCGTCGATCCCCTGACCTATGAGGTCATCCGCCACCGCCTCGCCGCCATTGCCGAGGAAATGGGCGATGGCCTCAAGCGCATGTCGGGCTCCGTGGTGGTGACGGACTGCAACGATTTCGGCGCGACCATTCTCGACGAATGCGGCGATTCCGTCGTCGTCGGCCTCTACAACACCCAGTTGGCCGCTTCTGTCGACATGGCCGTCAAATGGACGCTGGAGAACCGCTCCCGGCAACCCGGCTTCCAGCCCGGCGACATGTTCCTGTGCAACGATCCCTGGGTCGGCGGCGGGCTGCACCAGAACGACGTCACCGTCTTCGCGCCGCTCGTCCATGACGGCGAGGTCTTCGCCTGGACGGCCGTCGTCTGCCATCAGGTCGACCTCGGCGGCGTCTCGCCTGGAAGCTGGTCGGTGGAAGGGCGCGACGTCTTCTGGGAATCGACGCCGATCCCGCCGGTGAAGATCGTCGAAGGCGGCAGCATCCGCGCCGACATCGAGGACATGTATCTGCGCCGTTCCCGGGTGCCGCGCCTGATCGCCCTCGATCTGCGGGCCAAGATCGGCGCCAATAACATCGCTCAGGAGCGCCTCGCTGCCCTGATCGCCAAATATGGTGCGCTTACCGTCAAGGCGGTAATGAAGCGCATGATGAACGATGCCGAGGCGCGCTTGCGCGCCAAGCTGCGGGCGCTGCCGGACGGCACCTGGAGTGGCGTCGCCCATCAGGATTCCTTCCGCCACAGCGACCGCAATCTCTACAAGATCCTGCTCACCATGACGAAGCAAGGCGACAGGCTGACCTTCGACTTCACCGGCACGGACAAGGAAACCGAAGGCTTCGCCAACTGTACCTTTGCCGGCCTGCGCGGCGGCATCATGCCGATCGTGCTGACCATGCTGTGCGGCGACATTCCCTGGTCGCCGGGTGGCCTCTATCGCTGCCTCCAAATCGTCAGCGAGCCCGGCACCATCAACAATTGCAACTTTCCGGCCGGCATCGGCAAGGCTTCGGTGGCTTCGGCGTGGGCCACGCAGAACGTGGTCTCCGAATGCGTCGCCGGCATGCTCGACGTGCATCCCGAGCACCGCAAATCGCTGATGTGCGTATGCTGCGGCACCTGGGACCTTGCCGTCCTGGCCGGGCTCGACCAGCGCGGCAATCCCTTCGTGACCATGATCTGCGATTCCATGGCCGGCGGCCTCGGCGCGCGTGTCGATCAGGACGGGGTCGACACCGGTGGCCTCAACTGCATCCCGATGGGGCGCGTCGCCGACGTCGAGATCAACGAGTTCAGCTTCCCCATGCTCTATCTATGGCGGCGGGAGGAGACGGATTCCGGCGGGCCGGGACGTTTCCGCGGCGGCATGGGCGGATCAAGCTGCTTCATACCGCACGATTCCCCGATCGGCGGCGTGCATCTGGTGGTCTCGGCCACCGGCAAGGCGCTGCCGCAGGCAACCGGCAGCAGCGGGGGCTATCCCGCCGGCACCCAGTATGACGTGCTCAAGCGCAATGCGCGCGTTGCCGAGCTCTTCGCGGCCGGCCGCATTCCGGCGACCCTGGAGGAGGCCGGCGGCAGCGCCGATGTTCTGGAGGCCCACCTGGAGACGCATCTGGGCGCGCAGGACGTCTACTATACCCATTGGCAGGGCGGCGGGGGCTATGGCGATCCGCTGCTGCGCGATCCGGTCCTGGTCGCCCGCGACGTCGAGGCCCGCAAGGTTTCCGCCCAGGCGGCCAATGACATCTATGGCGTGCTGCTGAACACCGACGGCAGCGCGGATGACCTGGCAACGCGCCGGCGCCGCACGCAGCTGCGCTGCGAACGCGTCGGCGAGCCCGTCCCCAACCAGGCAGCGGAGTGAGGAGCCATGAAAATCGACGACAACGCCCGCCTGCGCACCGACGGCAGCATCGTCTGCAGCCATTGCGACCATCCCTTGGGAACGAGTGCCGGTGATCCCTTCGCCAACGCCATCCGCCGCGAGCGGCCTTCCCAGGCTGCGGGCCCCGGCGTGCGCGCCGAGCCTTCGCATTTCACCGACCGGCCCATCGGCCTGCGCCAGGTCTTCTGCCCCGGCTGTTATGTCCTGCTGGCCACCGAGATCGCGCCGACGGACGAACCCTCATACCGACGTTGGGAACTGCAGGACCAATGCTTGGGAGATGCAAGACAGGACATATGAAACGAAGCACGATGCCCTGATATAGCCGAACAGCCGTTCAGGGTTGTTGCAGGCATTCAGCGAAACAGCGCAGGCCGCGTGTTGCCCTGGCATCACCCGGCCTGACAATTGCTGCGACTTTGGTTGCTGTTGCCGCGCCATCGGCTTCGTCTGGTTGAAACCGGCATTCGAAAGGCATGCGAACAGCATCGATATATCGGCTGGTGATGACCCGCCAGGATCGATAATCAACGCAAAATCGTATATTGCCCCTGTCCAACAAATACTTCTATCGAGTGCTGGTATCGGTGGTTGCGGGGCCCCACAACCAAATCTGTCATAAATCACTCGCCATCGAAGTCCTGCCGCTTGGTGGCGTTTTGCCTTTTAGTTTGGAACCTGGCTGAACAGATAGGCCGTTGGTCGATATCAGCGGCCGACCTTTGCTGAGGCGACGCGATTGGGGGCTTCGCCAGGAAGGTCACCCGCTTCGCGACAAATGATGCGGATGTCAGGGACTGCCCAAAGCGGGGCGGCGCGATCAGGCGAGAAAAGATTGCCATCCTAAAATCTACTCAATATATAGATTATAGAGTCTTTTGGGTTGATCGAGAGAAATGATGGCGCAAGTCGGTTCGTTTTCGCAGCCGTTTTCGATGCGGGCCAACGCCGTATTGAGCAGAAGGACCCTCTACACCGCCTTGTCATGGCTGGCGCCGCTCCTGGTGCTGTGTGCGTGGGAAAGTGCCTCCCGGCTCGGCCTGATCGCTCAGCAGGTCATGCCCGCCCCTAGCCGCGTTGCCGAGACAGCCTGGGAGCTCGCGAGGACGGGGGAATTGTTTCTTCATCTCGGAGCCTCCTTGCTGCGTGCTGCCGCGGGCTTTGTGATTGGGGGAAGCGTCGGGTTCGCGCTCGGCGTCGCGGTGGGATTTTCGCCGCTGGCGCATGCTCTGCTCGACCGCTCGATCCAGATGGTCCGCGCCGTGCCCTTCCTGGCAATTCTGCCTCTCGTCATCGTCTGGTTCGGTGTCGATGAAAGCGGCAAGATCTTCCTGGTTTCCCTGGCCGTTCTGTTTCCCATCTACATCAACACGGTGCTGGGCATCCGACAGATCGATCCCAAGCTCATGGAACTGGCCAAGGTCACGGGAATGGAGTGGCCGGCGATCGTTCGACGCATCGTGCTTCCCGGTGCCATGCCCTCCATCCTGACCGGCGTGCGCTATGCGCTGGCCCATGCCTGGCTGGCCCTGGTCGTGGCCGAGACGTTGGCAACCACTAAGGGCATTGGCTTCCTGGCAATGGATGCGCGCGAATTTCTCCAAACCGACGTCATTCTCCTGACCATCATCATCTACGCCATCATCGGCGTGGCGGCCGATGCCCTTGCGCGCTTGCTCGAGACCAAGCTGCTCGGGTGGCACCCGAATTTTGCAAAGGGAGCAAGGTGATGAACCAGCTGGTGGACCTCGCCAGGCCGATCACCCAGGAGAAGTGGGCAAGTCGTGCCCCATTCGAGCAAGCCCCGCTTGCCGTTTCCGTCTCCGGCCTGGAACGGCGATATGGCTCGCGTGTCGTCATCGAAGCACTGGATCTCGACATCCACGAAGGAGAATTCGTTGCGTTGCTGGGAGAGAGTGGATGCGGCAAGACGACATTGTTGCGCGCACTCGCCGGACTGGATGCACCGGACGATGGGCAGATCGACGCCCCGGGCCGGCCTGCTGTGGTCTTTCAGGAACATAGGCTGCTGCCATGGGCACCGGTCTGGGCCAACGTCGCCCTGGGTCATGAGAACAGCGTAGGCCGCGCGGGAGCGACGCGGGCGCTGGCGGAAGTGGGCTTGGCTGGCCGCGAAGATGATTGGCCGCGCAATCTATCCGGTGGCCAGGCGCAACGAGTTGCGCTTGCCCGGGCTCTGGTCCGTGAGCCGAAGCTGCTCCTGCTCGATGAGCCTTTTGCGGCGCTCGACGCACTGACACGCATCAAAATGCATGCGCTCGTCCGCGAACTCGTGGCCCGGCATCGCCCCGGCGTGCTGATCGTAACCCATGACGTGGACGAAGCCATCGTGCTTGCCGACCGCATTCTCGTCATGCGCGCCGGGCAGATCGCTGCTTCCTACCGACCGGCCGACCACGGGCAAGGCGAGTTGAGGCGGCAATTGCTCGAGGAATTGGGCGTGACGGCGCACTGACCGTTCTTTCAACCTCTAGACCTGGGATAAGACTGTGACGAACTCCAATCCGAGCCGCCGCTCTCTCCTGCAAGCAGGTGGCCTGTTGCTGGCCGGTGCCGCCGTATCGCGGCTGAGCCCGGCATTCGCGGACGAGCCGAAAAAACCGACGCGCAACACCGACATCGTGCGTCTGGGCTGGGGGCGGGGCGGCATTCCCCTGATCGCAAAACAGCGCGGCGTCCTTGAGAAGGACCTCGCCGAGAAGGGCATCAAGGTCGAATGGGTCGGCCCTTTTCCCAACCACGCGCCCTCGCTGCAGGCGGTGGTCGGCGGCAGCGCGGACTTCGGCTTCTGGGGCTCGACGACACCGGCACTGGCCGCCATGCTGGCGGGCTCGCCGCTCGTCTTCAATGGTTTTAACGTCTACGCGCCGCGCTCGACCGCGTTGATCGTGAAAAAGAGCAGTGGAATCAACTCGGTTTCTGATCTCGTCGGCAAAAAGGTCGCCGTCAACAAGGCCGGTCTCGGTGAATTTCTGGTCGTCGCTGCCCTGGAAAAGAACGGCATCGACCCGAGCAAGGTCGAATTCGTCTATCTCAATCCGCCCGATGCAGCTCCCGCCTTTGCGCAAGGAAAGGTCGACGGCTGGTCCATGTGGTCACCCGGCGTCGATATTTCCCGTTTCGAGAACGATGCCAAAGACATCTTCAACGAGGGCAAGGATCTCGATTTCCTGATCGACTACAGTTCGCTGGTATCGACACGCAAGTTTTCGCAGGAGAACTCCGAACTCGTGCGGGCGGTGCTGGACGCCTACTACAAGGAAGGCGAGTGGCAGACACATAATACGGTCGAATCCGAGCGGATCGCCCAGGCGGAAGGCAAATATGCCGACCAGGTGCGCGATTATCTCGCCAGCCTGAAGCGCGTCAACACCTTCTACGAACCAAAGGATGCCGAGTTCACGGCGCGATTCCAACGGGCTGCCGATTGGCTGGCGGATCGCAAGATCATCAAATCGCATCTCAAGGTCGCCGATTACAGCGTTCAGGTATAGGGGGCCTCGTCCATGTCACGACACCATGTTCGCCTCGGCGTGAACGTGCTCGCCTCGGGCCGCCACGACGCGGCCTGGAAGACGTTCGACGACAAGCGCCACCTGTCGACCGACATCGATCATTTCGTGGCGATCGCCAAATCAGCCGAACGCGGCCTGATCGACGCCATTTTCCTGGCCGACAACCCGGGAGGACTGGTGAGTGAATCCCATACACGCCCCTGGCGCGCGCTCGATCCGGCCATCCTGGTCGCCAATCTGGCAGCACATACCGAGCATGTCGGCCTCGTCTGTACCACGACATCCCTGTTCGGCCATCCCTACACGATCGCCCGGCAGATCGCTTCCATTGACCATGTGAGCCGCGGCCGCGCGGCCTGGAACATCATCACGTCGCAAAATCCGCCTGCCCTCAACGCTTATGGCGTTGAAAAGGGCTGGGATCAGGCGGAACGATACAAGCGGGCCGAAGAGTTCGTGCAAATCGTCACGGCCTTTTGGGATAGCCTGCCCGAGGAAGCCCTCGTCGCCGATCCGAAGTCGACGGTCTATCTCGATCCCTCGCGGCTGCGCTCCCTCGATTTCAAGGGAGAGCATTTTTCCGCGCGTGGCGCATCCTCCGTGCCGGAGACGCCGCAGGGCCGGCCCGTGATCTTCCAGGCCGGCCAATCCTCCGACAGCCGAGCCTTCGGTGCGCGCTACGCGGATGCGCTCTTCACCGGGCAGCGCATCGTCGAAGGCGCACGCGCCTTCTATTCCGAGGTCAAGACATTGGCAAAACGCTTTGGCCGCAATCCGGAACATCTGCTCGTCATGCCCGGCCTGTTTCCGATCCTGGCTTCGACGGAGGAAGAGGCCGGGCGTCACAAGCGCGACCTCGATGATCTCCTCGATTCTGTCGCCTTACGTGCGGAACTGGCACGCCACCTCGCGGTCGATGAAGCGCTTCTCGAAGATCTCGACGCACCGATACCGTTCGAACAAAGCGAGGCAAATCTGTCGCTCGTGCCGATCGCCTCGCGTTGGCACCGCGCGGAAATGCTCAAGGAGGCCCGGCTGCACGGCTGGAACATTCGCGAGCTTCTCTTTTCGAACATCACTGGCGGGCACCGCGTCTTTGTGGGTACGCCCGAGGGCTTCGTCCAGGACATGTTGCACTGGGTCGATACCAAAGGCGCCGACGGCTTCAATTTGAACATCGACGTGCAACCTGATGGCCTCGACCTGATTGCCGATGAGGTCATTCCGATCCTGCAGAAGCTCGGGCGCTTCCGCACGGCCTATGAGGGGCTCACCCTGCGCGACAATCTTGGCCTGCCGCGCTTCGATGCCGGGGCACAGGGCAGGCTGGCCGCCGCGGTCTGAGCGTTGAAGGAATGCATCGAGATGTCTGACCTCAGCACATCGGCAGGGGGGAGCCCCCGGCTGGTCTCGCCCATCGCAGCATCGTTCGGCCTGTCTGCAGCGCTCGAGCATATTGCTCGCACGGCTGTCGAGCGCGAAATCAGCCGTCGTCTTCCTCGGGAGGAGATCGCCGAGCTGAAAGCACTCGGTTTCGGGTCCCTGCGCCTGTCGAAGCAAGCCGGCGGCGCGGGCGCTTCGCTGTCGCAGCTGTTTTCCGTTGCACGCGACCTGGCTGCTGCCGATTCCAACATTGCCCATGCGTTTCGCAACCATCTTTGGCAGGTCGAGGCAGCCCTGCGTCGACCCCAGCACCCGTTTCACGCGCATGTCCTGGCTTTGACCGCAGCCGGAAAGACAATCGGCTTGAGCTTTGCCGACAGTGACGCAACCGCCGCCGGCGCAACGCCGACAAGGGTTTTGTCACGGATAGAATGGGACGAGGCCAGGCAGGCCTATCGCGGGTCCGGGCGGAAGGTCTATGCGACCGGCAATCTTTATAACGACGCCTTTGTCGGGCTTGCCGTCGAAAACCGCGAAAATGCAACGGTCCAATATGTGCTTGATCGCGGTGATGGCGTCGAAAATGAGGACGACTGGGCTGGATTCGGTCAAAGACTGACGGGGTCCGGCACGGCCGAGTTCAACGCCGTCACCATCCCATCCCATCAGGTCTATCCGCTGGATCCGCCGGCACGCGAGGGGGCAGCGCCATGGCGCTTCACCTTCCATCAGGTCTATCTCACCAACTGTATCGCCGGCGTGGTGCGCAGGATCGCACTGGATGCGGTCGACATGCTGCGGGCGCGCGGACGCAACTTCTATCATGGCGAAGCCGAACGCCCTGCCGACGAACCGGTGCTGCAGGCCCAGCTCGGGCGGATCCGCGCCTATGCCGCTGCGGTGGAAGCAACGATCGAACGGGCCATCGACGCGCTGCAGACGGCTTGGGATGCCTATGGAACCGAAGCGGAGTATGAACGTGTCCTTGCCGCATCGCTTTCGGCTGCCGAGGCCAAGGTGGTGATCGACGATCTCGCGCCGCAGATCGCAAACTGGCTCATCGATCTCGGCTCCGGCTCGGTCGTGTCCCAAAACAGCGGATTGGATCGGCATTGGCGCAATATCAAGGTCATCGCCTCGCACAATCCCAGGCTCTACAAGGAACGGCTCCTCGGCCAGAACCTGTTGAGTGGACGCCTGCCACCAACCGGGGCGTTCTTTTGAACGTGCCATCAGTCTCCTCGCGCTCCAACATGTTTGCCATGAACCAGCAGATTGCTTCGCCCGACGTCACCACCCCGATCTTTCCTGCATTTTCGCCGGCGCAGGTGCGTGCCGAACTGCTGGCAAGGCGGGAAATCCTGCTTGCCGACCTGAGGGAGGAGGATGCCTTTGCCAAGGGGCATCCTCTTTGGGCAGCGAACTTCCCGTACGGCAGGCTGGAACTCGACGTTCCCAGGCGCATACCGAGGCGTGACGTCCTGATCGTGCTCTATGGCAGAGACGATTATCGCGATCTGGCACCCCTGGCGGCGCAAAAGCTTGCTTCCTGGGGGTATGGAAACGTTCACCTGCTCGACGGGGGGCTGGCCGCCTGGACGCAGGCGGGCTACGAACTGTTCATCGACGTCAACGTGCCTTCCAAATCCTTCGGCGAGTTCGTCGAAGCACGTCGTCATACCCCCTTGTTGCCTGCCGAGGAGGTGCGACGCCTGATCGGCTCCGAAACGCCGCCTGTCATCCTCGATGCGCGCCGGTTCGATGAGTTCAACACCATGAGTATTCCCACCGGCATATCGGTCCCGGGTGCCGAGTTGGTGCTCCGGGTGCGCGACTTGGCTCCCGATCCGAAAATCACGGTCATCGTCAACTGCGCCGGCCGGACACGCTCGATTATCGGCACGCAGTCCTTGATCAATGCGGGCATTCCCAACCCGGTCGCTGGATTGCGGAACGGCACGATTGGCTGGACCCTGGCCGGGTTTGCGCTCGACCATGGCGCAACACAGCGATCGTCCCAGACAACGCGCCAGGCCCGGCAAGCTGCCCAAATCGATGCTCGCCAGGTGGCCGAGCGTGCTGGTGTCCGGCGTATTTCACTGGCCGCGGCCGACGCGATAGTCCAGCCTGGGCGTTCGATCTATCGCATCGATGTTCGCGATCCCGAGGAATATCGCAGCGGCCACTTGCCCGGATTTGTCAATGTTCCGGGAGGACAGCTCGTCCAGGAGACCGACCACGCGGTGCCGGTCCGAGGCGCGCTTATCCTGCTGGCCGACGACGACGGCACCCGCGCCGATATGACCGCATCCTGGCTGTCGCAGATGGGGTGGGAAGTCCTTGTCGTCGATCCGGTGGAAGACAAGGAGCGCCGTCAGCTTGAAGATATCCGTTTCGATGCCGTTCCGATTCCCCAAGTACCGCTTGTTTCCCCGCAAGACCTGCGAGACTGGCTCGAGGATGGAGACACCGCTGTCATCGACGTGACCAGTTCGGCAAATTACGTCAAAGGCCACGTTCCAGGGGCCTGGTGGGCCTTGCGCTCGCAGATCGCTCCGGCGCTTCAGGCCGTCGGGCCTGCCGAGCGCATTGTCGTCACATGCGGTTCGGGCGCTCTCGCCGCCTTTGCGGCTAAGGAAGTCGCGACCTTGACGGCCTCAAAGGTGTTTGTCCTGGAAGGCGGCACGGGCGCCTGGATCGCAGATGGACTCCCCGTAACCAAAGGCGAAGAACGTCTCGCATCCATCCGCATTGACCGCTACCGCCGCCCCTATGAAGGAACCGACGCATCGCGCCAGGCGATGGAGGATTATCTCGAATGGGAATACGGCCTTGTCGCGCAGCTCGACCGCGACGGAACGCACTTCTTTGAGGTGATCTGAGTATCGCCGCGAATGGAAATTGGGCCATACCTGTAACCCGTGTTTCCGTCGGCAAGAATCGAACGGGCCGGGCATAGTGAAGTCAGCCCCTGCAGAGGGGCTGCGCACCGGCCAGGAAACTTGGCGAAAGCGCGGTCCTTCACGCCAGCTTGACCACCTTGGTCAGATGCCGGGGTGCCACCGTATCGACATTGCGGCGTTGGGCGACACGCTCGCCCAGGAGCTGAAGCGCGGGCAGGCAGACCAGGCCGCGCAATTCGTCGGCGACATCGAGATCGAGGGAGATGTCGCCCGGCCCGCCCAGACCGACCACGAGGGCGCCCTTCTCGCGCAGCTCCGCCACGAGCTGGGCCTCCTCCTGGGCGGTGCGCGGATCGTAGAGCATGACCACGAGCGTCTGTTCGTCGAGCAGGCTGACCGGACCATGCCGGTATTCGAGCGGATGGAAGGCCTGGGTATAGCTCTGGCTCATTTCCTGAAGCTTGAGCGAGGCTTCCAGGCAGACCCCGTACTGCGCGCCGCCGCCGAGATAGACGAAATGGCTGCGGCCGGCGAGGTGTCCTGCCAATCGCTCGTCCAGGGCTTTCGCCAGGCTTTCGGCCTGTTCCGTCACGGCGGAGGGGATCGCCACGCCTGCCATCCTCAGGCCGAGCAGCAGCATCAGCGAGGCCGAGCTGGTCATGACGATACCTTCTTCGCCATGGGTCGGCGTGAAGGCGAGATGATCGGCTTCGCGCGCGAGGGCGCTCTCGCGTTCGCAGGTCAATGCCGTGACCGTCAGTCCGGCGTCGCGGCTGGCGGCTGCAGCCGCGACGGTTTCGGTGGTCTCGCCGCTACGCGAGAGTGCGATGACATGCGCACCGGCGGGATCGGGCAGATAGGCCTCGGGACGTCTCAGCCATTCGCCGCCCGGCACGGCGATGGCCCTGCGGCCATGGGCGTTGAAGACGGCGGCAAGCGAGACGGCAAGGTTATAGGAGGTGCCGCAACCGATGATGACGGTGATCGGCGCATCGATCGCGGGGAGCGCTGCCCCAAGGCCCTGCTGCCAGAACGGGAATTGTTCGAAGATGACACGCTCGGTGACGTTCATGACTATACTCACTGGGTTGGATAGGTTCGGTGGTCGGTCACTTGACCGCGCCGGCGACGAGGCCGCTGACCAGGTACCGGTTGAGGAAGATGACGATCAGCGTCGGCACGATGATCGCGACCGAGCCGGCCGCGTTGATCAGGCCGTAATCGACGAAGTTCTTCGTCGCGAATTCGGGGACGAGGATGGTGAGCGGCTTGGTTGCCATGGTGGGCGAGAAGATCAGGGGCACCATGAACTGGCCCCAGGCGCCCAGGAAGGTGATGATGGCGGCGGCGACCAGCCCGGGAGCCGCCATCGGCAGCACGATCCTGGCCAGGATGTAGAGCCGGCTCGCCCCATCGATCTGGGCTGCCTCCTCGATGGAAAGGGGCAGGGACTGATAGACGCTGCGCATCAGCCATAGCGACAGCGGCAGGAAGGCCGAGACATAGATCAGCGTGACGCCCAGATAGGTATCGACCAGGCGCAGTGTCGTCATGATCCGATAAAGCGGGATCAGCACCGTGTATCCCGGTATCGCAAAGGTGGCGACCACGAGGATGAAGATCACCGTGCGCCCCGGGAAGTTCAGGCGCACGAAGGCATAGCCTCCCGCCGCCGCCAGGGCGACGCACAGGATGGTCGCACCGAGGGACGTGACGATACTGTTGACCAGCGCGGCCCGGAATTGCTGCCAGACCATGGTATCATTGGCCATGGTGGTGCCAATCCCGAACAGCTTGGCATAGTGCTCCAGGGTGAGCGTCTGCGGAAAGAAGTGCACCGTGCTGGCGGTGAGGTCGGGTGTCGGCGTCAGGCTTGTCGCGAAAGCCCAGTAGACCGGTACCAGTGACCACAGCACCAGCACGGCACAGGCTAGCATGAGACCGAAACGGGAGAGGAGGGCGCGCATGGGTCAATCGAGCCTGGTTTCGCGATAGACGCGTGAAACGAAGACGAGCGAAACCGCCAGTGAAATGAACATGACCAGCACCGACAGCGCCATGCCCCGCGAAAAGCGCAGGTTCTGGAAAGCCTCCAGATAGACCTGGACCAAGATGGAGCGGGTATCGAGGCTGGAGCCGGCCAGGATCCACACTTCGTCGAACAGGTTGAAGGCCGTGACCGTCGATTGCGCCAGGGCGATCGCCAGGCCGCTGCGAATGAGAGGCAGCGTCATCATGCGAAAGAGCTGGAAGCGATTGGCGCCGTCGATCCGGGCGGCCTCGTAGATATCCTTGGGGATCGATTGCAGGGCCGCCAATACGATCACGACCGTCAGCGGCATGGTCCGCCAGACATGCACGACCGTGACGAGGATCAGGGCCGAGCTGCGATCGTTGAACCAGACATGCCGGTCGAAATCAAAGCCGATGGCCGTGAGGAGGCCGTTGA
The DNA here is from genome assembly GCF_057073705.1 of Labrys sp. E2SS-1L. Lineage (NCBI taxonomy): Bacteria > Pseudomonadati > Pseudomonadota > Alphaproteobacteria > Hyphomicrobiales > Xanthobacteraceae > Labrys > Labrys sp. E2SS-1L. Next base: position 178,176 of record NZ_CP172713.1, read on the forward strand.
GCAGGCCATGGCTGGGATTGTAGATCCACTGCCAGACGATGGCGTTGACCACGCCCGGCAAGGCCCAGGGCAGGATCACGATTGCCAGGAGCCAGCGCCGGCCGATCGTCAGCCTGTTGAGCAGCACGGCCGCAGCCACGCCGCCGACGGTCTCCAGAGTGACCGCAAGGACGACGTAGAAGAGCGTATTGGCCCAGGCCGTCAGGGCGTTCTTGTCGGTGAACAGGGCCGTGTAGTTGGACAGGCCGACGAAGGGGGTGCCCGCCTGCATCGGATCGACCCGATGCAGGCTCTGCCACATGGTGGCGATGACTGGCCAGATCACCAGCCCGATCATCGTCGCGACGATCGGAGCGGCGAGCACCAGCCCGAGCCAGGCGTCGTTCCTGGCACCGCTGTTCCGCTCCGCGCTGGCCCGGGTCAGAGCCGTCACGCTCATTGCTGCATGGCTCGCTCGGTTTCATCCGCGATCTGCTTGAGCGCATCATCGACGCTCAGCTGGCCCTTGGCAGCCTGGTTGATGGCCGTATACACGGCGGAGCTGAACTGGGGATACCAGATCGGCGTTCCCTGCGGGAACAGGCCGCCGGCCGTAGAGGCCTGCTCGATCAGGACCTTGCCGCTTTCGAGCTTGCCGGCCTTGTTCAGGTCTTCGAGCGCCGAAGTGCGTGTCGCCAGCGTGCCGGCTTCCGTATAATTCTTGAGCTGTTGCTCCTTGGCGCTCATCCATTTGACAAAGGCCAGCGCCGCCTCTTTTTTCTGGGACGTGACGGGAATGCCCATGGCCTCGGGCAGGCCCAGGCTGCGTGTCACGCCGCTTGCGGTCGGGAAGAGGGCAGCCACGGCCTTGCCGGCGACCTTGGATTTGCTGGCGTCGTTGAAGAGGGCGAGCCGGCCGACCTCGCCGCAGATCTCCATGCTGACCTGACCATCCATGAAGAGCTGATGGACGTCCATGTCGATGAGGCCGGGTGCGGCGGGATCGACCAGGCCCTGCTTGAGGGCATCGATCTCGAAGGCGAGGGCCTTGTGGCCCGCCGATGACGGGTCGGTGAACAAGGGCTTGAAGTCCTTGTCGAAGAGTTCGCCGCCAAAGGCCTTGGTGAGGAGATACCAGGCGGTCGAGGTGCCCTCCGCGGGGGACAGGGGAATGCCGATCGGGTATTTGGAAACACCCTTTTCCTTGAGGGTCCGCGCGGCAGCCAGCAATTCGTCGAGCGTCTTGGGCATGGCCGTGATGCCGGCCTTGTCGAAGTGCTCCTTGTTGACGATGAGAACGCGGAAATCATTGTTGTAGGGCAGGGCGATCAGCTTGCCGTCATAACGGAAGATCGGGCTGGTCGCGATGTCCTTGACCGTGGCCTCGTCGAGCAGGCCATCGAGGGGGGTATACCAGCCGGCCGCGCCGAACTGGCCGGTCCACGACCAGTCCACTTCGGTGACGTCGGCCGGCGCGCTGCCTGCGAGCAGGGACGTGACGAGCTTGGCTCGGATGTCGTTCCAGGACAGCGACTGGAGATCGACGTGAATGCCGGTCTCCTTCTCGAAATCCTCCGCCAATCCAGGCCGCTGACCGGAAGGCAGCAGGACCGAGATGCTTTGCCCTGCCAGGGGCTTGGCGTCGTCCGCCCAGACCGGCTGGGCCAGCATCAACGCAGAAAGTGCGACGAACGCACGCAATCCGTGCCGTAACATGTCAATGATCCCTCTTTGTATGGTCAGCTGCGGCCATTCCTCGCGCGGCTTGCATGTTCTGTGATCGAGGCGCGCAGGCGCTCGATCCATGCTTGATCCACGGGCCAGTCGAGGTCTTGCGCGGCGCGCAGCAGCGCGCCGCCAATCGGAGGAAGCCGCGGCGGCATGGGAGAGACCCCCACACGAGCCGTAACCTTCGCCAGTACATGCCCGCTGGCGAACACGCCGCCGGCATAGCTCCAGGATCGGCACGTCTTGGCATCCATGCGGCGCCAGGCCGCCCCGACATGGCGGGCGAGATGTTCGGCGGCCTCGTCGAGGATGGCGACGGCGGTGGCGTTGCCTGTCTCGGCCAGGCGATCGACGAGGACCGACAAGGCTGCGATCTGGGAACGAGGATGGGATAGCTCGACGTGCCATTGCAGCAAGGCGTGCGGGCGATCGGCCCGATCGAGCGCCAGGAAAGCGAAGAAGGCGTCGGCCAAAGCCGGTGCTGTCAGGCGTCCGTCGAGGGCCTGGCTGACGCGGGCGATCGTCTCCCGACCGATCCAGAAGGCGCTGCCCTCGTCGCCGAACGCATCGCCCCAGCCCCCGACGCGCAGGTCGTTGCCATGCTCGTCGCGGGCCCAGGCCATCGACCCCGTCCCCGCCAGGATCAGGACGCCGGGCCCGCCGGCAAAGGCTGCAACATGCGCCGCTTCGACATCATTGAGGATGGCGTGGGATTGCCCAAGCGCCGACGCGGCTGCCTGGTTCTGGGACTGCGTCACCGCTGCAATCTCGCCATAGGCCGGGAGCGCCAGCACGGCATGGTCGCAGGCCTGGGCAGCCGCACCGGCCGCCCGGATCTGTGCCTCGAAGCCGGCGAGCCAATCGGGATTGTCGACCGGGTTGATGCCGGCGCCTTCCAGCCAGGTGCCGATCACGCCGTCCCGGCTTGCTGTCGCCAGGATCGTCTTGGTGCCGCCGCCGTCGATTGCGAGGATCCCGGCCATCAGGAAGCACCTGCCGGCACGTCCACCAGGGTGAGCGGCACGCCGACCTCATGCAGCTGCGTTTGCCAGTCCGAAGACAGGCTGGCATCGGTCATGATGCTGATCGAGGGGGCGAGCGGGGCCACCGCGTAAGTGGACATCACCCCGAACTTGCTCGAATCGGTGACGATGAAGCGCTTCTCGGCGCGCTTGAGCATGCGGGCGTTCAGGCTCGCCTCGGCGCTGTCGACACTGTAGATCGTGGCATCCGGGCCGATGGCGCTGACGCCGAGGAAGAGCTGGTCGAACCACAGCCGCTCCAGCATCGCCTCTGCTTCCGGTCCGACCAGGGACGCATTCTCGTTGCGCAGCTGACCGCCGATCACGACCACGCGCAGCTTGGGTACATCCAGCAGTTCCTGGGCCACCAGGAGGCCATTGGTGAACACGGTCATCGGTATCGGATTGATGCGCAGGAGCCTTGCGAGCTGGCGCACCGTGGTGCCGGCATCCAGGAAGATGGTCGCGTGCGGGGCGAGTTTTTCATAAGCGGCCGCGGCAAGCGCCCGCTTGGCTGCCAGGTTCCGGCCCTCGCGTGCGCTGAAGGCAACCTCGACGCTCGACCCTTCCGCAATGCGCGCTCCGCCATGAGCCCGGTCGATGATGCCCTGCTCCTCGAGGATCTGCAGGTCGCGGCGGATGGTGGCGAGCGAGGCGCCTGCGGCATCGGCCAAAGCCTGAATCGTGGAGGGACCATGCGTGTAGAGATGGCCGCGGATCGCATCGAGGCGTTCCAGTTTGCTCGACCCCTGAGACATGCCTTCCCCGCTACAATGGCAGGTCACAACCCGCTCCAATAAAATCAATGAATGCCAATAAAACGACAGAGTCAATCAAGATTATGATTTTTTATGATTTTATTGAACCCAGAAAGGATGGGTCGGAAGCGTTCCGGCAGCGCCCTCTTCGCTGCGGGGGGAGCCGCAGCAAGCTCTCCGGATCGGCCGTCGGACATGTGATCGGTGGTGGGATAGCGGTTGGAACGTAGCGGGCGCCAGGGGTCGGCCGGCTCGCGTCAAGGCTCGGATCGGCTCTTCAGCCTTGCCGTCAACGCGCGGAGAGCTGGCTGCGGAACTGGCGCGGCGTCACGCCTGTGCGGAGCTTGAAGACGTCGTAGAACCGGCTGGCCGAGCCGAATCCGCAGGCATAGGCCACGTCCAGGATCGGCTGGTCCGTGTCGGCCAGCAGATGCAGGGCCCGGCTCAGGCGAAAGCGAACGATGTATTCGTTGATCGACATGCCAAGAACCCGTCGGAACGCCGATGTGGCGGTGGTCTGATGGATCCCGAGCGCAGCAGCGATCGTGGCGATGGAAAGCTCTTCGCCAAAGCGCAGATTGATGATCTCGATCATCCGCTCGGCATGGTCGAGCGACGGGGATCGGCCGTCACGGCGCTCACCACCCTCGCGTCGGGCGGAATCGCTCGCCTCGAGCGGATCGAGTGCCAGGCGGCGCACGCGCAGGCAGGCCTCGTCCAGGAGCAGGCGCCGCCGGGCGGGATCGGCGCCTGGCCATTCGTCGACCCAGCGCTGGAATGTGCCCGCATCCGTCGTCTGGATCTGTGCCGCTTTCAGGAAGGCGCCGTGCATGACAGCTTTCCGGATCGAGCCTGCGATGGGCAGCGCCATGAAGTCCTGGAAGGGGATGTAAAGGCAGATCAGCCTGGAGCCCGGCGCGACCTCGATGGCCCGGTGCGGGATCGCGGCCCAAAAGAGCGCAAGCCGCCGCGCTTCCACGGTTTCCTGCCGTCCCTGGAAGAGATAGGTCATTCGTCCTTCCAGCAGCAGGTTGAGCTCCACATGATCGTGCCAGTGCGCCGTCGCCATCGCGCCGGCGACGTGGCTCTCGACATGGAAGGAGCTGCCGTCGAACAGGTCGGCCCAACCGGCGTGCTCGTCTTGAAAGGCCGGTGATTGCCTCGCCATGGCTCGCGAACTCGATGCTTTGATTCCGGAATAAGTCGTCCGAAAGCCGGAAGACATCCTGTTTTCATGAATGGAATAAAGGCCGCCTTCCAGTCAACCGGCAAGCAGGATCTGCCCTGTGCGGCCCGGTGATGTCCCAACCAGCAAGGATGCCCTCCCTTGACCAAGATCTGCCTCGTCGGTGCCGGAAGCACGGTCTTTGCCCAATCGATCCTGAGCGACGTGCTCAGTAACGGTGTGTTTGCCGATTGTGTGATCAGCCTGCACGACATCGACGGCGAGCGCCTGAAGACCTCCGAGATCGTCGCCCGGCGCATCTGCGAGGGGCTGGACCTGCCGCGCGTGCGCATCGAGGCCACGACCGAGAGGCGCGTCGCGCTCGCCGGCGCGAATTTCGTCATCCTGATGATGCAGGTCGGGGGCTATCGACCCGCGACGGTGGTCGATTTCGACATTCCCAAGCGCTATGGCCTGCGCCAGACCATTGCCGATACGCTGGGCATCGGTGGGATCTTCCGAGGCCTTCGCACCATTCCGGTCCTGCAGGAGATCTGCCGCGATATCGAGGATCTGTGCCCCGATGCGCTCCTGATGAACTACGTCAACCCGATGGCGATCAATTGCTGGGCGATCGGCGAGATCGCGCCGGAGCTGCGCACGGTCGGGCTATGCCACAGCGTGCAGCACACCTCGGCGCATCTCGCCCGCTGCCTCGGCGAGGATATCGGCGATATCGACTATGTCTCAGCCGGCATCAACCATGTCGCCTTCTTCCTGAAATTCAACAAGCGCCACCGGGACGGCAGCACCGAAGATCTCTATCCCCGCCTCAAGGCGCTGGCGGCGGATGGCAAGGTGCCGCCGGACGATCGCATCCGCTTCGACGCGCTGCGGCGCCTCGGCTATTTCGTCACCGAGTCCTCCGAGCATTTCTCTGAATATACGTCGTGGTACATCAAGCGCGGGCGCGACGATCTGATCGAGCGCTACGGCATCCCCCTCGACGAATATATCACCCGCTGCGAGGATCAGATCGCCGGCTGGAACAAGCTGCGCGCCGAGCTCGAGGGTGGAGCGCCCGTGGAGATCTGCCGCAGCAACGAATATGCCGCCGGCATCATCCACGCGCTGGTGACGGGCCAGCCCGGGCTGATCTACGGCAATGTCCGCAATCAGGGGCTTATCGACAATCTGCCGCCCGACTGCGTGGTCGAGGTGCCCTGCCATGTGGACCGCAACGGCATCCAGCCGATCAAGGTCGGTTCTCTCCCGCGTCAGCTCGCGGCCGTGATCAGGTTGAGCACCAATGTGCAGGAACTGACGGTGTATGCGGCCCTGGAACGACGCCGCGAGGCGGTCTACCAGGCGGCATTGCTGGACCCACACACCGCGGCGGAATTATCGCCGGACCAGATCTGGCATCTGGTCGACGATCTCATCGCCGCGCATGGCAATCTGCTGCCGGCCTATCGCTGATGTTTGGGGCCCGAATGGGCCGGTGCGGTGCAGGTCAAACCGTAAAAATGCGGGGCCAGGGCCTGGAGATTGCGCTCGCCATTTTTGATTATCGCTGCTTGCATCCCGGCCTGGATGGGCTTCACCGCCGAGCCCATCTATTCGGTTCTGTTGCGGCCTGCGCGAAGAGCGTCGGGATCTGAACTTTTATGTGGGCGCCTTGGCCTGGCGCAACGCTTCGGTGATCTCGTCGCGGGCCACGTCGATCAGGCGCATCATCGCCTGCCGGGCCGTCTCGGGCTCGCGCAATCGGATGGCATCGAACACGGCCCGATGCTTCATGATGGCATTTTCATGGGACTGGCTCGCCCGGTTGGTGAGACGAAAGCTCGCCAGCAGGGCGGCGCGAATGGCGGTGGCGAACTGGCGATAGACCCAGTTGCCGCTCGCATTGATGATGGCCGTATGGAAGTCGAGGTCGGCCCGGCTCCAGGCTTCGTTGTCGCGCGAATTGGCCTCGACCATTTCTTCCAACGCATTGGAAATATGCAGCAATTCCCGGGCGCCCGCATGAGCGGCGGCGAGCGCCGCGGCCGCCGGCTCCAGCAATTGGCGCGCCTCGATCAGGGACACATAGAACCGCTCGTCCGTGCCGAATTTCAGCACGGCGTCGAGCACGAGCGGATCGAGATAGTTCCAGTTCTCGCGCGGCAGCACCGTGGTGCCGGCCCGGGTCCGCGAGCGGATCATGCCCAGGGCGGACAGATACTGCATGGTCTCGCGCAGGCTCGTGCGGCTCACGCCCAGCTGCTGCGTCAGCTCCGCCTCGTTGGGCAGGGTCGCGTTCTCGGGAAACTCGCCTGAAACGATCTTCTCGACGAATTGCCGCAACAGGGCTTCCCGGACGCTGCGCTTGCCGTGGGCGGCGATCGGATTGCCATTCTCGGTCAGTGCCGAGCCGATCCTGATGTCAGTCACTTTCAGTTCCCTCACGCCGCGACTTCGGCACCGGCAAGGCTATGCGAGGCGAGCTGGAAAACAAAATCACGCCAGACGCAACGCCGCTCGCCTTGCCAAGGGCGCCTGGCCACACATTTCTGCGCGTCCCGATGCGAGTCGAAAATAAATAGTATTTATCTTGACAATAATACGATTATTTTTATGGTGCCGCAACCAGGCATGCCGCGGCTTGCAGGCTCGATCCGGCGTTGCGGGGCTGGCCAACGATCAAAAGACGGGGAGGAACCGATGAAGCTTTCGAAATTCGCAGTGATGACGGCTATTGCCGCTTCCATCTGCGCCGCGGCCGGAAGCGCGCTGGCCGATGGCAAGGACCTTAAGGTCGGCGCCATCTATATGGATGCGCAGGGTTTTTACGCGGGCGTTCGCAAGGGTATCCAGACCGGCGGTGCCGAGGCAGGGCGCAAGCTCGACATCGTGGAGACCAACGCCCAGGGCGACGTGACCAAGGAAGCCTCCTTCATCGACTCGCTGATCTCGGCCGGCGTCCAGGCCATCATCGTCTCTCCGGTCTCCGCCGACGGCTCCTATCGTGCCATCCGTCGGGCGCATGATGCCGGCGTTCCGGTGGTCTGCTACAACACCTGCCTGAACGAAGCCGACATGAAGGAATATGTCTCGGCTTATGCCGTCGGCGATCCCTATGATTTCGGGCACAAGCTGGGCGAAGTGGCCGGTGAGTACTTCATCGCGCAGAAGAAGGATTCTCCCAAGATCGCGGTGCTCAACTGCGAGTTCGTCGAGGTCTGCGTCACCCGTCGCAAGGGCTTCGAGGAGGCCCTCAAGGCCAAGGTGCCCGGTGCCCAGATCGTCGCCAACCAGGAGGGCGCGATCCTCGACAAGGCCGTCTCGGTCGCCAGCACCATGCTGTCCTCCCATCCCGACCTCGATGCCTTCTTCGGCGAGGCGGGTGGCGCCACGCTCGGCGCGGCGCGTGCCGTCAAGAGCCAGGGACGCGTCGGCAAGACCGTGGTGTTCGGGGGTGACATGACCACCGAGATCGCCCAGGAACTGGCCGACAACTCCGTCATCAAGGGTGTCGTCGACATCTCGGGCCAGGGATTGGGCAAGCTCGCCCTGGCCCAGGCGATCAAGTCGATCGACGGCCAGCCGCCGGCGGGCATCAAGGTCGCCTACGACATCGATGTCTACAAGAGCGCAGCGGACGGGCAGGCCTGGCTCAAGGCGCATGCCGACGGCATTCCCTAAAGCGTTTTGCGATTTGGTGGAATCACCAAGAGACGCAAAGACGCGTCAGAACAAGGAGTTAGAGCAATTAAGCGTTCACGCTTGAACGCGCTTTGCTCTAGGGATCGCCTGAGGTCTTCCCCGTTGCGGCCAGGCAAGGATAGCGACATGACGCCAGCCATTTCCCCAGGCCCGTTGGCCGACGCCGAACGGGTTGCCTCCATCCGCAATTGCACCAAGCACTATCCCGGCGTGCTGGCGCTCGACGACGTCACCTTCGAGGTGGCGGCCGGCGAGGTCAGGGCCCTGCTGGGCAAGAATGGTGCCGGCAAGTCGACCCTGATCCGCCTGCTCACCGGTGCCGAGCTGCCCGACAGCGGCCTGGTCGAGATTGCCGGCCAGGCACTCGGCCAGACCGGCTCCGCCCGCGCACAGGCCGCCTTCGCCAGCGGTGTGCGTGTGGTCTATCAGGAGCTCAGCCTGGTGCCCGGGATGTCGCTGGCCGAGAATTTGTTCCTCGGCCACTGGCCACGCCAGGGCGGTGTCATCCAATCGGCGCGGATGGAGGCCGAGGCCGCCGAGGCCATGGCAAGGCTGGGGCTCGACCTGTCGCCCAGGCGGCTCGTCGCCAGCCTTTCGCCGGCCGAAAGGCAATTGCTGGAGATCGCACGTGTGCTGATCGGCAAGCCCCGGCTGGTGATCCTGGACGAACCGACCAGCTCGCTTGCGGCCGCCGAGGCCGAGCGGGTGATGGCGGCGGTGACACGCATCGCGGCGGAAGGCATCGCCGTGATCTATGTCAGTCACCGCATGAACGAAATCCGCCGGGTTGCGCACAGCGCCACGGTGATGCGCGATGGACGGGTGATCGATACCGTCGACGTGAAGGGGGCGGACACGCGCCAGATCGTTCGCCTCATGCTCGGCTCGGAAAGCGGGCCGGCCGCACAGCTGGAGAACCGGGTCGCGGACAACACCCTGCTCGAAGTGACGGATCTCGCTTTGGCGCCGAAACTGTCATCCGTGTCCTTTCGCCTGCGGCAGGGCGAGGTCCTCGGCATTGCCGGGCTCCTGGGATCGGGGCGCACCGAACTGCTGCAGGCCATCATGGGCGTGCGCAGGGCCGACCGCGGCGAGATCCGCGTGGACGGCAAGCCGGTGACGGGCGCGCGCTATCGCCAGATGGTCGAGCGCGGCTTCGGCTACACGCCCGAAAGCCGCAAGGAGGAAGGTATCGTTCCCTTGCTCGGCGTCGACGAAAATACGCTGGTGACGGATCTTGCCGCCGTCAGCCGTCGCGGCGTGCTGTCCTCCAGCCTGATGGCGCAGGCGACCCGCCGGATCATCGAGCATCTCCATGTGAAGACCGCCCGCACCGACACCCCAATCGGCACTTTGTCGGGCGGAAACCAGCAGAAGGTGGTGATCGGCCGCTGGGTGCATGCGCGCAGCCGCGTGCTGCTGCTCGACGAGCCTACCCGCGGCGTGGACGTGGAAGCCAAGTCGCAGATCTACGCCATCATCCGGCAGCTTGCGGCTGAGGGCTGCGGCATCGTTTTCGTCTCCAGCGAGATCGAGGAGCTGCCGCTGGTCTGCGATCGCGTCCTCGTGCTGCGCGAGGGTCGGCTCGCCGAAGAATTCACTGCGCCCGAGATCGATCAGGATGCCGTCATGGCCGCCTGCCTCACCGGACACTGACGAGGATACCCGATGTCACAGGACAGAACCGCAGGGGCTGCCGCTTCGAACCGAAGTGCCCGCGCAGGCTTCGATTTCTCTCGCCATATGAACGAACTGAGCCTGTTCGTCGCCATCATCGTGCTCTATGTGGTGTTCACGGCCAGCGCTACGGGCTTCCTGTCGTTCAACAACCAGATCAACATCCTGCGTGATGCCGCCACGATCGGCATCGCCGCCTGGGCCGCGACGCTGATCATCATCGCGGGTGAGATCGATGTGAGCGTCGGCCCGATGGTGGCCTTCGTCTCGGTGGTCCTGGCCTATTTCCTGCAATGGGGCGTGCCGACAGTGCCGGCCTTCGCCCTGGCCATCATGGTCGGCGGGCTGCTGGGCTCGATCGCCGGTGTGCTGAGGGCGTATTTCGACGTGCCCTCCTTCGTGGCCACGCTCGGCCTGTGGAGTGCACTGCGCGGCATCGCCCTGTTCATCACTGATGCCCTGCCGGTGTCGATCGGACGCAACGACATCGTCGACGCGCTCGACCGGCCGGTCTTGGGGATTCCGCCCGCCGCGATCATCATGCTCGTGCTCTTCGGCGTCTTCGCTTTCGTCAGCCGCAAGACCGCCTTCGGCCGCAGCGTCTTCGCCATTGGCGGCAATGCGCAGGCTGCCTTCCTCAGCGGCATCAATGTCACACGCATCCGCGTCATGCTGTTTGCCATCGGCGGTGCCATGGCCGCAGTGACCGGCATCCTCCTGGTTTCGCGGCTGGGCTCGGGCAATGCCACCGCCGCGAGCGGCCTGGAGTTCGACGTCATTGCCGCCGTCGTCGTGGGCGGTACGTCGCTCTCCGGCGGGCGCGGCTCGATGCTCGGCACGCTGCTGGGCGTGCTCGTCATCACCCTGATCGGCAACGGCCTGGTGCTGCTGGGGATCAATCCCTTCTTCCAGCAGGTGGTGCGCGGCTTGATCATCGTCGTCGCGGTGCTGGCCAATATCCAGGCCATCAAGCGCTCCATGGCGCGAAACAAGGGCTAGGACATGCCGGTTGTCGATCTCCAGCACGGCTCCCTGCGCGCGCAATTGTCGACGGCGGGCGGCCTCGTCCTCGGCCTGTGGTGGGAAGAGGAAGGCGTGCGCATTCCTCTCCTGCGCCCGGCGCCCTCGTCGGACGCCGACGCCCTGTCCTCGGCCTGTTACCCGCTGGTGCCCTTCGGCAACCGCGTCAAGGATAACCGCTTTCGCTTCGAGGGACAGGACCATGTCTTGGAACCGAACACGGATTGGGACAGGCATTATCTGCATGGGGAGGGCTGGCAGGCCGATTGGCACATCACCGCGCAGGGGCCGACGAGCCTTGCCATGGTGTTCTCGCATGCAGGAAAGGGCACGCCCTATGTCTACGAGGCCGAGCAGCGTTTCGCCCTTGTCGACGGGGCCTTCGAGATGCGGTTGGCGGTGACCAACCGAGGCCGTGCGTCCCTGCCGTTCGGGCTGGGATGGCACCCCTATTTCCCCCTGACGCCGGCGACGACGCTGATGGCGAAGGCGACTGCGCTGTGGACGGAGGTGGAGGAGTGGCTTCCCGGCGAGCCCGTCGCCATTCCCGAGGTGCTCGACTTTTTCGCCCCGCGCTCCATTCCGGATCGATGGGTCAATAATGGCCTGCAAGGTTGGGATGGTCTTGCCGTGATCACCTGGCCGGAACGGAACATGCAGCTTCGCCTCCAGGCCGATCCGGTGTTCAGGCATGCCTTCCTCTTTGTTTCCGACACGCAGTTCGATCCCTCCTTCCGGCGGGACTATTTCTGCTTCGAGCCGATGTCGCACCTGGCCAATGGCCACAATCTGCCCGATCTGGGAGATCTCAAGGTTCTCGGGCCCGGGGAGAGATTGGCCGGTACTGTCCGGCTTCGACCGCAATGTCTTTCCGGCCGGCCGCTTCAGGGCGGCGATCATTCCCGTCAACAGGCCTGAGTCCTGGAGTCTGCAATGTCCGACAAGGGGCAGTTCGATTTCATCGTCGTCGGGGGTGGCAGCGCGGCCTGTGTCGTCGCCTCCCATCTCGTTGGGCAGGCCAAGGCGCGCGTGCTGCTGATCGAGCGCGGACCGGCGAAGGCCAGCCCGATCATCGACTTTCCGGCCGGCTACATGAAGTTCCTGGCCAAGGATACCTATCTGGCCATGCACAAGACCGCGCCGCAGCCCCAGCTCGACGGGCGCGGGCCGATCGTGCCGCAAGGGCGTGTGCTCGGGGGCGGCAGCACCGTCAACGCCATGGTCTATATGCGCGGCCAACCCGGCGACTATGCGCGCTGGAACGCAGCCGTGACCGCGCCGGGCGCTGTCAATGACGGTGCCTGGTCTTATGAGGACATGCTGGCCTATTTCAAGGCGCAGGAGGACAATGACCATCTGGCCGGTGCCTTCCATGGTGTCGGCGGCCCGCTCAAGGTCTCGCATCTCGGCCATACCAGCCCGATGACTCGGACCTATGTGAAGACGTTGCAGGGCATGGGCATTCCCTACAATCCGGATTTCAACGGCGCTTCCCAGTTCGGTGTCGGCTTCATGCAGCACACCATCGACTGGGCGACCCGCCGTCGCTGCAGCGCCGTGACGGCCTTTCTTGCCCCGGTGATGCGTGATCCCCGCCTGACCATCGTGACCGATGCGACGGTGACAGGGCTCCGCATCGAGCAGGGCCGTGCGGTCGGCGTCGACTATCTGCAGGGCGGGAGCCACCACAAGGCCGACGCCGGTACCGAAGTGATCTTGGCGGCGGGGGCCTACCAGACGCCGAAACTGCTGATGCTTTCGGGCATCGGTCCCGAGGACGAGCTCTCCCGCCATGGCATTGCTGCCAAAGTGGTGCTGCCCGGCGTTGGACGCAATCTCCAGGACCATTACGAGTGTCCGGTCGTCGCCACCACCCGCGGGAGCTTTGGTTATTACCAGCAGGACCGGGGCTGGCCGATGATCAAGGCCGGCCTGCAATATCTGCTGTTCGGCACGGGGCCGGCCTCGACTACCGGCGTGGAAACCTGCGCCTTCTTCGATCCGACCGGGAGCAGTGCCGAACCGACCATCCAGATGTTCTGCGTGCCGACAGTCTATCTCGACAGGGACGTGATGGGCACCGACCCCGGCGATGGTGTCACCATCAATTCGCTGCTGCTGCGTCCCAGGGCGCGCGGCCGCGTGACGCTCGCCAGCGCCGATCCTCTCACGGACCCCATCATCGACACCCAGATCTTCGGCCATCCCGAGGACTTGGCCACGACGATGGCAGGATTCCGCTTTGCGCGGCAGGTGCTGGCCGCCGCCCCGCTGCGCGACCTGATCGACAAGGAGATCTTTCCGGGCCCTGCCGTGACGAGCGACGAGGCGATAGCGGCGCATTGCCGGCGCACGGTCAAGACCGGATATCACCCCGTCGGCACCTGCAGGATGGGCCACGATGCCGATCCCGAGGCGGTTCTCACGCCGGATCTGCGGGTGCGCGGAGTCGCGGGCCTCAGGGTCGTCGACGCCTCGATCATGCCGACCATCGTCAGCGGCAACACCAATGCCGCCGTACTCGCCGCCGCGGGGAAGGCTGCGGACCTCATCCTTCATTCATGACTTACGGCGGGCGGCCGGGGGCGAGGCCCGGGGCCGATCCCATAGAGATCATTGGATAGTGCCATGAAGATCACCAAGCTGACCACCTTCATCGTCCCGCCGCGCTGGATGTTCGTGAAGGTCGAGACCGATGAGGGCCTGTCAGGCTGGGGGGAGGCCGTCGTGGAAGGGCGCGCTCTGACGGTGGAGGCGGCCGTGCACGAATTGGCCGACTACATCGTCGGCAAGGATCCCATGCTGATCGAAGACCATTGGAACGTGCTTTATCGCGGCGGCTTCTATCGCGGCGGCGCGGTTCACATGAGCGCGCTCGCCGGCATCGACCAGGCCTTGTGGGACATCAAGGGGAGAGCGCTGGGACAGCCGATCCATGCGCTGCTGGGCGGCCAATGCCGCGACAAGATCAAGGTCTATTCCTGGATCGGCGGCGACCGCCCGGCTGACATCGCCCGCAATGCCAGGGAAGCGGTGGCACGCGGTTTCAAGGCGATCAAGCTCAACGGTTCGGAAGAGATGCAGATCGTCGACACGCATGACAAGATCGACCGGGCGGTGGCGACCATCGCCACCGTGCGCGAGGCGATCGGGCCCCATATCGGCATCGGCGTCGATTTCCATGGCCGCGTCCATCGCCCGATGGCCAAGGTGCTGGCCAAGGAGCTTGACCCCTACAAGCTCCTGTTCATCGAGGAGCCCGTGCTGTCCGAACACAAGGAGGCTCTCAAGGAGATCGCCAATCATTGTTCCACCCCGATCGCACTCGGTGAACGGCTCTATTCGCGTTGGGACTTCAAGGGCGTGCTGGCGGACGGCTATGTCGACATTCTCCAGCCCGACCTGTCGCATGCGGGAGGCATCAGCGAGTGCCGCAAGATCGCAACCATGGCGGAGGCCTATGACGTGGCGCTTGCGCCGCACTGCCCGCTGGGTCCGATCGCACTCGCGGCCTGCCTGCAGGTCGATGCCGTCAGCTACAATGCCTTCATCCAGGAGCAGAGCCTTGGCATCCATTACAACCAGGGCAACGACATTCTCGACTACATCTCCAACAAGGAGGTGTTCCATTATGAGGACGGCTTCGTCTCCATCCCGCAGGGGCCGGGCCTGGGGGTCGACGTCAACGAGGACTATGTGATCGAGCGGGCCCGGGAGGGGCATCGCTGGCGCAACCCAGTCTGGCGCCATGAGGATGGCAGCCTGGCCGAATGGTAGGGGCATGGGCGGGATGACGGGTCGGCTTACAGGCAAGCGTATTCTGGTGACGGGTGCCGCCCAGGGCATCGGGTTGGCGATGGTCCGGGCTTTCCTGGACGAAGGGGCAGGCGTTTTCCTGATCGATCGGGACGAGGCGCTTCTTGCCGGTGTCGGTAACGAATTGACGGGGCAGGGCGCGCCGATCGCTCACCGGGCCGTGGATATCACCGACGAGCAGGGTATTGCGCGTGCCGTTTCACAGGCCGCCTCGACGATCGGCGAGATCAACGCCCTCGTCAACAATGCCGGCATCAATGTTTTTGCCGAGCCGTTGCAGACGACGGACGAAGAGTGGCAGCAATGCTTCGACATCAACCTCAAGGGAGCCTGGAACTGCTGCAAGGCGGTCCTGCCAGGGATGATTGCAGGCGATGGCGGCGTCATTCTGAACATTGCCTCGACGCATGCCTTCACCATCATTCCCCATACCTTCCCCTATCCCCTGGCCAAGCACGCCTTGCTCGGCATGACCAAGTCGCTGGCGCTGGAATATGCCGGGCGCAACGTGCGGGTGAACGCGCTCGCGCCTGGCTATGTCTCCACCCAGAAAGTGATCGACTACTGGAACAGCTTCCCCGATCCCGAGGCCGCCAAGGCGCAGACGCTGAAGCTGCATCCGGGCGGGCGTATCGCCACGCCTGAGGAAATCGCGCTTGCCGCGGTGTTCATGATCTCGGACGAATGCCCGTTCATGAACGCAGCCTGCCTGACCATCGATGGCGGCCTCAGCGTCCAGCAGCATCCCTGAGCAAAGAGCTTCCAACGGCATCGTTTGGGTTCCGGTGAGGGCGCATCCCTGCGGCTGATCTACTCCCAGGAAACAGGACCGTTTTGAGCTGGAGTTTTCCGCGGCCGAATCCCTAGGCTGGGAGGAGCGGAGGACAACGAAGGCAAGCAGGTTTTCGGAGACCCAGAAGGCGTTCATT
Organism: Labrys sp. E2SS-1L; assembly: GCF_057073705.1. Lineage (NCBI taxonomy): Bacteria > Pseudomonadati > Pseudomonadota > Alphaproteobacteria > Hyphomicrobiales > Xanthobacteraceae > Labrys > Labrys sp. E2SS-1L. Next base: position 193,978 of record NZ_CP172713.1, read on the forward strand.
CTCAAGCAGGGTACCGATGGTGTGACGGTGGCGGAGATCTGCCGTCGGGCTGGGATCAGAAGACAGATCCGCTTGGATTCACGCCGGCAAAGCGTGCAAGCCCGACCAGGCCATGTAGAGACCCACACAGAATATCACGGCGGCCGAGGCATAAGGTGCGCGCGTGGCAAAGGCCGAGAACCCGGACCAGCGCTTTTCGACATGCCGGATGCTCAGCGCTGCCAGCACACCGGCGGAAACCATGGTGACGGCGAGCCCGATGCTGAAGCAAAGGACCAGCAGGAAGCCCAGGGAGAGCTGCTTGAGCTGAATACACAGCAGCAACACGGTGATGGCAGCCGGGCAGGGGATGAGCCCGCCTGTCAGGCCAAACATCACGATTTGCCCCGTGGTTACAGTACGACCGGCGAAGCGACGACGAATATCCTCGGCATGGGCGCGCGCATGGGCGTCCTCCTCTGCGCCAAGATCCGTGTGCTCATGCCGATGGTCATGCTCATGCTCGGTGAATTCCAGGGGAAAGCTGTGCAGGTGATCGCCATGCCCCAGATTGAGGGCGGCGGAAAAGGCGTGCGGCTCCGGGATTTCCTCGGTGCTTTCGAGATAGGCGCCGCGATCGGCCATGTGAAAGACCTGGCGCGCACCATCCGGACGGATGGTTTCGACGGAGACCTCATGTGCAGGAAATCGCTCGCCCTTTTCGAAGCTCAGCCGCCAGCGCGGCGGCACGCCGTCCTCGAACACCTCGAGGGTGACCGTGCCATGGCCGATGTTGATGTGCCGCACCTCCTCGCCATGGTGGTGATGATCGTGATCGTGGCTATGGTGCTGCTCGCGCCAGGTGCGCCAGAACATCCAGGCGGCGATGAGGACGATCAGGATCGCCGAAGCCACCTGGAAATAGGGCTCCGTTGCCTCGCTGCTCCAATTGCGCCCGAAATATTGTCCGAGCAGCGCGACCGCCCAGACGACGGCGGTATGGGAGATCGTCGCCGACAGGCCGAGCAAGACAGCCTGAGTCACGGTACCTCCGACCGCTATGATGAAAGCCGCCATCATCGTCTTGGAATGTCCCGGCTCTAGGCCGTGCAACGCTCCCAGAAGGATGGCACTGGGGATGAACAGCCAAAGGTTCGTGGAACCTTGCTGAAGCATGTCGGAGATCGAAACCACGTTCGGGTCTTTCTATTTGATATAGGTCCGCAAGACCTCGATCAATTCGGCCGCTCCCTGCGCCTGGCTGGAGTTTTCCTTGTCCGGATCCACGATGTGATGGCGGATATGGTCTTCCATGACCTCGGCGGTCAGACCATTCACCGCGCCACGCATGGATGCGACCAGCATCAGTACATCCGCGCAGCCCAGTTCCTGTTCGAGCGCTCGTTCGAGCGCCTCAGCCTGGCCCTTGATGCGGCGAACCCTGGCGATGAGTCGGGTTTTTTCCTTGATCGTATGCATGGCGAACCCCAGCAAGAATATGATAGGGGGGTACCCTATAAGAGAGCCCAACGCAAGCCCGGTGTTAAGCAAGACTGGCTGGCACCGTCCAAAGGCGCCCACGCCCGAGTAGGGCGGTCACTTGTCGAACCTCGCTGCGGCAGCGATGGCATGGCTGTTGTCCTGATGCTGGCGCCTGCGGAAGAGCTCGCAGCTCCACCAGCCCGTATATTTGGCGGCCTTATCCGCATCGACCCAGCTTTCTAGATCGAGAATGCTGCTTCCCGTGCGAACATCGCCCAAGGCGGTTTCATTCAGGATGTTGGCGGCATAGGGCAGGGGAATCGCATGGATGCACGCCGTAGATGAGATCCTTGTCCAGCCGGGCGATCCGATCCGGGAGGCGCCTGCAGTGAAGACATGCCAGAAAGGAGCAAAAAGCCTCGGTCAGGCGGATTCGAAGGAAGTGGTTGAGGCAGTAATGGACCTATTATCGATTGCTGCGTAGTTTGCCAAAGTCCGCCTTTCGCGACCTTGGGACATTTTACTTCAGAACAGGATGCAGAGCTATGTCGTCGGATTTCTATATATGGCTTAGCGACGCTGCATTGAGAATCACTAGCGTACGCTTTTCCCTGATCGCGCCACAGGCGTTGGCACCGGCTTTTCTACTGCTTGCGGTTGCCGCCTTTCTGACTCTTCTGATGAACCGCCTTTGGCGTGTCAGCGATCGCATCCGTGAGCTCGAGGAAAAGAAGCTGGCGCATCTCGACGGGCAGGATCGCGCTCTCCTGGCCAAGTGGCTGACCCGGCGGGGGCGCCTGCTTTATCGCGGCATCCGCTCGATCGTCGCTGCTGGCATCTGTGTGGCAACAGTGATTCTGATCGTATTCTTCAACGCCCTGGTTGGTATGCAGCGCGAATGGGGGGCTTCCCTCCTGTTCGTCATATCGATCGTGCTGTTTGCGCACGCATTGATATGCCTGTTCCGCGAAATCAACGTCGCCATCAAGGATTTCGACAGACGTTACCGACATTCGGCGTTTTTCGAATCTTAGAATTGTCTCCCCCGAGACCAAGCTCCGATGATCGGAACTTCATTATTTACGATCATGAATTGCATCGAGCTCATATTACATGAGATTTGGCTCAAATTATTCCACAAATTCTTGTAATAAATGCAACTTGATCGAAGTATTTGCGACTCACGGCCGCCTCTTTGCGAAAAAGAAACTCCCTGCTTCGGGGAAGGGAGCTCGAGCCGGGTCGCCTCGCAGAGGCATCTGCATCACAGGCCATGGTTCGGACCGAAAGCGACGTCGGTAGCAATGCTGCCTCTTGGCAGCTTCGTGGCCGTCCGCGCCGCTCTCGGTTTTCTCGCCGGCCAGCCATTGCTCCAGAAGTTCCGGATTTTCGTGGATACGCTTCTTGGCCGCACCTATAGGTTCCGCGCCACCCGCCTCTATTTAGGACCGGAAATCGACCCCGGTGTTCCCTGGACCTGGCAATGGGAGAAGCGGAGCCGATAGCTCCGGCCCATCGTTAAGAAAAAAGAAGCCAAGCCTCCGCTGCAATAGCGTGCTTCGAGGCTCGTGGGGTTTCCTCTCCTTCATGCTTGTAGTTCGCCGAGGATGGCCTCGGCGGTGGCCACATCCGTGACGACTGCATTGATCAGTTTTGCTCTGACCGCGCCGATGATTGCCTTCGCCTTTGCCGGTGATACGGCAACGCCGATGACGAGTGGCACGGCCCGCATTTGGGCCGGCGAAACGGCGATCAGGCTGTTGTTGCCATCCCATGGCAATATGGTGCCGTCCTCGTCGAAATAATGCCGGATGACATCCCCCGCGACATGGGTGAGGGCCCGTTCGCTGGACGTAACGGTGCCGGCATGGATGGGGTCGACGGTATGCGGCAGTCCAACCCCCACCAGGGCAACGTCGATATGGTCCCAAAGGGTAATGAGCTCGCGGACGGCAGGATCGCTCACAAAGGCATCGCGATACTGAGGGGCCGGCAAATAGGGCGCAAAGATGAATTTTGGTTCGCCACCAAGCTGTTCGGCCGCCTGGCGCACGAACTCGTTGATCTGGAAATGTGGCGCTGCTTGCTGGATACCGCCCGTTGCAGGCACCGTGATCACGCCGGGAATACGCGGCAGACCGGCTCGGATCACGCCGCGCACCGCTCGGCCCCAACCAATGGCGAGAACAGAGCCATCCTTCAGCCCCGCTTCCTTGAGAAGCGTGCCGACCGGCTGGGCAAGCGAATCCAGCAAGCCAATTTCAACGGTGTCCACCACGGCGGCTTGCTTGAGGCCGAGAGCGTTTATCAAGTCGCGCCTGATCTCCTCTGGCGCAACGAAGTCGCGAATCTCGATGCGCACGATCCCTTCCTCCCGCGCTCTTCGAAGCAAGCGGGAGATGGTGGCGGTCGAGAGTTGCAGGCGCCGTGCGATCTCGACTTGTGAGAGATCCGATTCATAGTGCAGGCGCGCCACCAGATGCAGCGTCTTACGCGTGGCCGACCCATCCATGGAAGCATTCTCAGACAGGTTGCAATTCCTTTCAGAAATATGTTACACGTCGCTTTGTGAAACAAGAGGCATCGCGTTCTTTCAGGCAGGACACGAGCCGTGCAGCATATTTGCGTCTTGTTCAACGCAAATCGATCAGAGCCGCAGGTCTCTTACGTCGTTGCAAGCGTAAGGGCATGGTCAAACGCGTCCGGCGCTCGGCCGTGAGCACAGATATTAGGAGAGGGTCTCATGACCAGGATGACGACGTCGGAGCTTCGCGGTTACCAGCAGATCTGCGCCCCCAATGGAATGATGATGGTTATTGCCTGCGACCAGCGTGGCGGCATGCGCTCCTTGTTGGCGAACGACCCGGCCGAACAGGCCAAGATCAGTGACGCGACGCTGGGCGAAACCAAATCCGACATCGTCCAATATCTGGCGAGTGCGGCTTCCTGCGTGCTGCTCGATCCGATCTGTGCCGTCCCCAAGGTGGTGGATGACGGCGTACTTGCCCGCGATGTGGCCCTCCTGATCGGCCTCGATGCGTCTGGGTTCGACAAGACGCCGGAAGGCTATCGCTTGTCGCGCCTGGTTCCTGGAATCGATGCCCGCCATGTGCGCGCGATGGGGGGCACGGGCGGCAAGATCATGGTGTATCTTCGTGCGGATCGGCCCGAGGCCAATATCCATAACATCGACATTCTGCGCCGTTGCATTGAGGACTTCGCGCGTGAAGATCTCCTGCTGGTGGTCGAATTCCTGACCTATGAACTGCCGGGTGAAAGCCGCGAGGACTATGTCGCCAAGGTGCCCGAACTGGTTCTGGAGGGAACCAGGATCTGTCTGGACTGCGGCTCGAAGGTCTTGAAGCTGCCCTATCCGGGCACGGCGGAAGCTTGTGCCGGCGTCACTCGTCTCGCCGGTGCGGTACCATGGGCGGTTTTGTCGGCAGGCGTCGATCACTCGACCTTCCTTGGTCAAGTCGAGACGGCCATGAGAAACGGGGCTTCGGGAGTCATTGCCGGTCGTGCCCTGTGGAAGGACTGCATCTCGCTCGACCGCAAGGAGACGGCCGACCGTCTCTCGACAATTGCGGTCCCGCGCCTGCGCGAAATTCAGGCTGTGGTCGCCCGCTACGCCGGCAAAGCCGCGCAAGCTGCCTGACGGGCCAGCCTGTCATGCATAAGCCCCCTTTGGCGATCGGCATCGATATTGGCGGAACCAATGTGCGGGCTGCTTGCATCGATGCATCCGGACAGATCCTGGAGCGCCTCGTTGAAAGGACATTGCGAGATCCGACGGCGCTGACCTCCCGCCTCATTGCCCTGATTAGGGCCCTCGACAGGCCTGGCATTACAGCGGTTGGCATCGGTGTTCCCGGGCGAGTCGATGCGCGCCGCAATCAGGTGCTCTCGGGCGGATATGTCGACCTGTCCACCATACCGCTTGCCGAAGCGATCGAGCGCGAGACCGGCAAAAGCGCCTTCATCGACAATGATTGCAACATGGCGCTTGTCGGCGAGATTGCCGCGGGCGCCGCCCGCGACTGTCGCCATGTGGCGATGCTGACGATTGGCACCGGTATCGGCGGCGCAGTGGTGCTGGACGGGACCGTGATGCGGGGGCAGCGCAGCGCCGGCCAACTTGGCCATGTGACAGTCGATCTTGGCGGCACCGTCTGCAATTGTGGCCGGATCGGTTGCGTCGAGACCACCAGTTCCGGCACGGCTCTCGGCCGCCATATCGCCGCCGCCGGACTCGCGGTTGGAACGAGCGCGGACGAGGTTCTTGCTCTCGCGCGCAGCGGAGACGCGAGGGCAACAGGGGTGATCGAGGCTTGGGCGGTGCCGCTCAGGGCTGCGATCGACAGCATTGTCGCCAGCGTGGATCCCGAACTCTTCCTGCTCGGCGGCGGGTTGGGCGCAACGGCATGCGCGGCATTGGAATGGGCCCCGGCCCTGTCGCCATGGTATCAATGCCCGGTCAGGCCTGCCGTTTTGGGCGATGACGCCGGTGTCATTGGTGCAGCATTGGCTGGAATGAAGGATGATCTGTTTTCGCCATGAAGAAGGCTATCTTGGTCAATGGCGTGCCGGCGACCGGCAAGAGTAGCGTTGCCCGCTTTGTAGCGGACGCACGCGGATGGCCAATCCTTGCGCTGGATAGCGTGAAGGAGCCTTTTTTCGACCATCTCGGCGTCGGGGATCGCGAGTTCAATCGCAAGTTGGGACGAGCGAGCTATCAGGCGATATGGTCGATCGTGAGAGATGCTCCCGATGGCATGATCTTCATCGTCGATGCCTGGTTCGGTTTTCAGCCCCGCGATGTGCTGGAGGCCCATCTTGTTCGCGCAGGGGTCGGCAGCACGGCGGAAGTATGGTGCCATGCACCGCCGGAAATCCTCGTCGAACGCTATCGCCAACGGCTCGATATGCGCCATGCTGGACATCCGGGCGAAGCCTTCCTGCCCGAACTTGATGCGCTTGCCAGGCGGGCGGAGCCATTGCAGCGCGGCCCGATCTTCGACGTCGATACCACGCAACCGCTCGATCACGAACGGCTGCTTGGCTGGATTGACGAAGTCGTCGGGTGAAGCATCACCAGATCGTGTAGCCACAATCCACCACGAGGGTCGTTCCCGTGATGGCACTGGAGGCGTCCGAAGCAAGAAACAGGATGGCCGAGGCGATTTCGTCCGGTCTTGCCACGCGCTTCATCGGCGTCATTTCCATCCAGGTCGGAAAGCGCTCGAGGTCAGTGAAGCTGGTGTTCGACATCGGCGTGTCGACATAAGTTGGTGCAACGGAATTCACGCGTACGCCCCGCTCGGCCCATTCACCGCCAAGGGACTTGGATAGATGATGCACGGCCGCTTTGGCTGCGTTGTAATGGGCCTGCCGCTGGGGCTTGTTGGAGATCAGGCCCGACATCGAGCCCAGCGTGACGATCGAGCCAAAGCCCCGCTCGAGCATCGGCTTGGCGAATTCCCGGCATGACCAGTAGACGCCATTGAGATCGACGTCGATGATCCGGTTCCAGATCTCGTCCGGAATGGCTTCGCCGGGCGTGTCAGGCCAGGCAATGCCTGCATTGGCGATGAGAATGTCGACACCGCCATGCTTGCTGTTGGCTTGGGCTGCTGCTTGGGCGACCTCGCCAGGCTTGGTGACGTCCAGGACCACGCAGTCAACCTTGTGTCCGGCTTCGTCGAGATGGGCGCGAGCACTGGCCAGCAGCTCTGCATTGTAATCGGAGATCACCACCGTCGCTCCGGCTTCCAGCAAGGCTTCGGCCGACGCCAGGCCAATGCCGCGGCCGCCGCCGGTGATGAAAGCGGTCCGGCCTTCGAGGCTGTATTTATCAAGGTACATCAGTGCATTCCTGAGAGCATGGGGATCATCACCCCACCCTATGCGGCGAGGGGATTTCTGCGCAGTGAAGGCAGCGCGGTGCCGTCCTGCCGAAAAAGATGGGCCGTGGCAGGCTTAAAGGTGATTGCAACGCGGTCATGTACCCTCGAGGTATCGGCACCATCGGCTTGAACGATGAAGAGGTTGTCGGGTGTGACCTGAACGTAGAGGAAGGTTTGGCCGCCCAGACGCTCGACAACCATCACCTCACCAGAGAGCTGTCCGCCCTCCGATCTTGTTAGATGTTCGGGTCTGATACCGAGCGTTAGCGTCTCGCCGCTGGCAACACTGCCGCCCGAGGCGGGCACGGTGAGGGCCGCGCCGCCCGGCAACGCCACTTTGACGCCGTCTGCCGAGACGCCGTCGACCGCTACCTCGATGAAATTCATCGTGGGCGAACCGATGAAACCGGCCACGAAGCGATTATGTGGGTGATGGTAGAGCTCCAGCGGCGTGCCTACCTGTTCGATCACACCGTCACGCAACACGACGATCTTGTCGGCCAAAGTCATGGCCTCTACCTGGTCATGGGTCACATAGATCATGGTGACGCCGAGGTCTTCATGCAGGCGCGCCAATTCGATGCGCATCTGCACCCGAAGGGCTGCGTCGAGGTTCGAAAGTGGCTCGTCGAACAGGAAGACCTTGGGCTGGCGCACCATGGCGCGGCCGATGGCGACCCGTTGGCGCTGACCGCCGGAGAGCTGGCGCGGCTTGCGGTCGAGAAGGTGGTCGAGATGCAGGAGGCGAGCCACGGCGCCGACCTTGGCATCCCGCTCGGCCTTGGCAACGCCGGCCAGGCGCAGCGCAAAATCCATGTTCTCGCGAACATTCATGTGCGGATAAAGGGCGTAGGTCTGGAAGACCATGGCGAGACCGCGCTCATCCGGCGGCACATCGTTGACGCGTGCTCCATCGATGGACAGGTCGCCGGCGGAAATCTCCTCCAGCCCGGCAATCAGGCGGAGCAGGGTTGACTTGCCGCACCCGGACGGCCCGACGAAGACGCAGAATTCCTTGTCGGCGATATGAAGGTCGACGCCCTTGATGACGTCGACGGCGCCGAAGGACTTTCGGATGCCCTTGAGGCTGAGTTCTGCCATGTCGTGTCCTCACAAAGGGAAATTGGGGGTCATTTCACGGCGCCGAAGGTGAGGCCGCGGACAAGCTGGCGCTGCGTCATCCAGCCGAAGATCAGAATTGGCGCCACCGCCAGGGTCGAGGCTGCCGACAGCTTGGCCCAGAACAGGCCTTCGGGGCTGGAGAAGGAGGCGATGAAGGCGGTCAGCGGCCCCGCCTGCGAGGCGGTGAGATTGAGGCTCCAGAACGCCTCGTTCCAGCACAGGATGATCGAGAGAAGAGCGGTGGAAGCAATGCCGGGCAGGGTCAGCGGTAGAAGGAGATGGCGGATCTGCGCGCCGACACGGGCGCCGTCCATGCGGCCCGCTTCCAGGATCTCATGCGGCACGTCCTTGAAGAAGGAATAGAGCATCCACACCACGATGGGCAGGTTCGACAGGGTGAAGAGGATGACGAGGCCTATGCGGGTGTCGAGCAGGCCGGTGTCGCGAAAGAGCAGATACATCGGCACCAGCACGCCGACTGCGGGCATCATTTTCGTCGACAGCATCCAGAGCAGGAGATCCTTGGTCCGACTGGTTGGAAAAAAGGCGGCTGCATAGGCTGCCGGCACGGCCAGCGCGAGAGAGATTGCCGTAGCGCCGAGCGATTCCAGGATGCTGTTGAGCGCGTAGGCGAAGTAGTTCGCGCGTGCATTGACCTCGACGAAATTCTCGAGCGTCGGCCGGAAGAACAATTCGGGTGGGCCGACGGCGTCGATCTCCGTCTTGAAGGCTGCCAGCAGCATCCAGAAGATCGGGAAGAACATCACGAGTGCCCCGAGCCAGCCGACGACGCCGGCCAGCACCACCCGCCTTCTTGATCCACGCATTGCCATACTCAGGTCTCCAGGTTGCGGGCGACGGTGCGCACCAGGAAGGCGGCGACGATGTTGGCGAGCACGATGGCGATGACGCCGCCGGCGGAGGCGCCGCCAACATCCCATTGCAGCAAGGCCTTGAGATAGATGAAGTAGGTCAGATTGGTGGTCGCATTGCCCGGCCCGCCCGAGGTGGTGACCAGGATCTCGGCAAAGACGGACAGCAGGAAGATCGTCTCGATCATCACCACCACCGAGATCGGTCTCAAAAGGTGCGGCAGGACGATGAACCAGAACATGGTGGGGCCCTTGGCCCCGTCCATCCGCGCTGCTTCCATCTGTTCGCGGTCGAGCGACTGCATGGCCGTGATGAGGATGAGGGTGGCAAAGGGAATCCATTGCCAGGCTACGATCATGATGACGGACAGCATCGGGACCTGGCTGAACCAGTCCACCACGCCGAGCCCGAGTGATCGCGTGATCCAGGCGAACAACCCGTTGACGGGATGCATCAGCAGGTTTTTCCAGATCAGTGCCGCCACTGTTGGCATGATGAAGAAGGGGGCGATGACCAGGAGGCGGGCGATATTGCGCCCCGGGAACTCGACGTCATAGACGACGGCGAAAAGCACGCCGAAGATCACGGTCGCCGCCAGCACCGAGCCGACCAGGATGATCGTGTTGACGATCGAGATCCAAAGCGTCTTGTTCAGCAGCAGGAACTTGTAGTTGTTGATGCCGGCAAAGCCTGTGATCAGCGGGTTTTGCAGGTTGTAGCGCTGGAAGGAAAACCACAGCGTCATCACCAGCGGGACGATCATCCAGAGCAGCAGGACACTGACTGCCGGAGCCAGGAGAGGGCCGGTGCGCACAGCCCGCCGGCTTGTGGATGTCTGGAACATGGGCCCTCGTGGCTTTGGTTGAAGGCATGCGGATAGAAGGGCTCCGGGCGGGGAGAGCGCCCGGAGCCCTGGCAGGACAGGCGGTTACTGGATGTAGCCGGCCTGTTGCATGGTTTGAGTGACCTCGTCCTGTGCTGCACCCAGGGCAGCATCTTCCGTCTGCTGTCCGGCGAGGATGGACGCGATGGCCTGGCCGACCGAGGTGCCGATGGCCTGGAACTCAGGGATCGCAACGAACTGGATTCCCTTGTACGGAACCGGTTCCTTGGTGGCATTCGTGGGATCGGCGGTCAGGATCGCCTTGAGGACCATGCCGGCGAAGGGCGCAGCCTTCTTGTACTCCGGATTGTCGTAGGTCGACTGGCGGGTGCCGGGCGGTGCGGCAACCCAGCCGGCGGTCTCGCCGACCCGCTTCACATACTCCTTGGACGTCGCCCATTTCACGAAGGATTTGGCCGTGTCGAGGTTCTTGGTGGAAGAAGGAACGGCCAACGACCAGGCCCAGAACCAGCCATTGCCTTTTGGCGATACGTTGACGGGCGGCTGGGCGAAGGCCAGGACATCCCCGACCTTGGATGTCGCCTTGTTGTAGAGTCGTCCGGCTGCCGACGTCGCATCGACCCAGATTGCGCATTTTCCGCTTGCGAACAGGGCCTGGTTTTCGTTGAATCCATTGGATGTCGCGCCGGGCGGGCCGTCGCGCTTCAGAAGATCCACATAGAAGCCGATCGCCTTCTTCCATGGATCGGATGTCAGCTGCGGCTTCCACTCCATGTCGAACCAGCGACCGCCGAAGGTGTTCACGATGGTCGTGATCAGGCCCATATTCTCGCCCCAGCCGGGCTTGCCGCGAAGGCAAATACCATACTGCTCTTTCGACTTGTCGGTGAGCTTGTCGGCGAATTGTGCGATCTGGTCCCAGGTCGGCTGCTCGGGCATCGTCAGCCCGGCTTTTTCGAACAGGTCCTTGCGGTAGAGTGTGAAAGAACTCTCCGCATAGAAGGGCAGGGCGTAAAGCTTGCCATCGACCGACAAGCCATTGCGCAACGGCTCGAACACGTCCTTGTAGTCATAGTCGTCGCCAAGATCGTTCAATGATGCGAGCCAGCCGGCCTTGCCCCAGATCGGCGTCTCATAGGCACCGATGGTGACGATATCGAATTGGCCTGCCTTGGTGGCGATGTCCGTGGTCACGCGCTGGCGCAGCACGTTTTCTTCCAACACAACCCAGTTGACCTTGTTGCCTGTGGCCTTCTCCCACTCAGACGACAGCTTTTGCATGATGATCATGTCGTCATTGTTGACGGTTGCAACCGTGATGGTTTCAGCCCGCGCGGCAACACCCGCCAGCAAGAGCGCTGTTAGCGACAGGCCGATCTTGGCCAAGAATCTCATGGGTTCCTCCATTGGCGACAATCTGTTTGATTGTTGTTGTCGTGTAGCGCGCGTCGGGCCTCTCGGTCGGCGTCGGTCGCACCGCTACGATCACGTCCGAGCGTGATGGCCCCCGTTTTGGGACATCACGGCTTGCACTGCGTTCGCGGCTGAGCGGTTGCCGTGAACGCAAGGTATGTAACATATTTCCGAAATAAATTGCAACGAACAAGATTCATAAGATCGCCTCCGATGGCGTCGGCGTGACAACCTGGCTCTGACCCGCCACCCACGCTCTCGGAAAAGCCAGCCGAGCGAGCCGATGCTGCCTGTTGTCGAACTGGCGCTTGCCCAGCGAGCGGTCGGGGCGGCAACCGCTCTAAATCAACGCTCTAGGCAAACCCGCGCTTCCCCGATGCAGGTGGGATGCGTAATGTGTTGCTGAAACAAATTTCATGTACTATTTGAACTTTGGAAGGCCTTTTGATCGCCGTCCAGGACCCATCCCGATGCAGATTGCAGGATCGAATTGATCCGTCATGTAGCTAGGAGTTTCAATTATGAAGGGCTTGGATAAAGAGCACGTTTTCTTTGCCGGCACCGGAATAATTGCAAGGGAGTACAATATAGAGTGAATAAAATCGCTGTCCTCTTCGACTGAGTGTCGAATGTTTCCCTTCAATCTGATCTTTATGAAGTGATGAATTGCATCGGGTAAACGTCCAACGCTTTTTAAAAATAAAATATCTGCTCTCCAGGAGGTGACATTGTCTATTGAACTGCAAGGAAAAACGGCTATCGTCACTGGTGCCGCTTCGGGCATTGGACTGGCAACATGCGAAGCTCTGATGAAGGCGGGCGTCACAGTGGTCATGGTCGATCGCAACGCCGCAGCGCTGGATGAGTTGGTGGCAAGTTCGAACGGAAAGGCCATTGCCCAGGTAACAGATCTTCTGGACGCCGCCAGTTGTGCCGCGATGATTCCGGAAGTCATCGCCAAAGTTGGCAGGATCGACATCCTCTATTGCAATGCAGGTACTTATATCGGCGGCGATCTGGTGGACACCGATGCATTGACCATCGACAGAATGCTCAATCTCAACGTGAATGCCGTGATGAAGAACGTTCATGCTGTCCTGCCGCATATGATCGAACAGGGCGGTGGCGATATCATCGTGACGTCGTCGCTAGCAGGGCACTCCGCGATCAAGCATGAGCCGGTCTATTCGGCCTCCAAATGGGCAATCACATGCTTTACCCAGACCGTGCGGCGACAGGTCAACAAGCACGGCATTCGAGTATCGCAGGTTTCGCCAGGACCGGTGATCTCGGCATTGCTGTCGGATTGGGAGCCGGATCGGCTGCAGGCCGCAAAAGACGCCGGTGCGTTGATCGAGCCTTCCGAAGTGGCAGAGGCGGTTGTCTATATACTCAGCCGCCCCCGCAACGTCACAATTCATGACATGATAGTGTTGCCGACAAACGTTGATGCCTAGAGTAAAAGGGCTTTTCTTCGAAGCGCCATTTTACTCTAACTCTTTGTTCCGTCGCGTGTTCTTAATCGAAAAATCTGTCAACTTTTCTGGAAAACGCTTTGGGTATCCAAGGCTGCCTTGGATCAATGGAGGGTGGCTCTTCCACGACATGGAAGCACACCTTCAAACCGGCTTCTTGGCTCTTGAGGCAGCGATTAGACGCTGAATTGCTGCTTCAAGCGTTGCCGACGGCTCGCCGTGCCGCCACGGCATTGGGCGGATGTCTCAACGAGCTCGAGCGGTGACTTGTTGCCGGATCGAGCCATGGGCCCGAATTCCGCGACATCCCATCCTTACGATTTCGGCGGCGTGATCCCCATCTCCACCATGTCCTTGAAGCGGTCGCCGATCCGTGGATGCATGCGGCCGCCATCGGCGGCGCCGATCGCAATCAGGATCTCGCCGCGGTCCGGCGCGTCGCTGACCGAGAAATTCAGGGTGATGAAGTGCGAACGCTGGCCCACCGTTGTCTTATGGGTCATGGGCAGGGACACCTGGGCGCCGGCCGGTCCACGCGTGTTGGTGAAGCTCAGATAGCTGGTCCCGCCGGCCGCTTCACGGAAGACGTTGCCGAAGCGCAGCGTATGGATCAGGGCCGAGCCATGCTCGATCTCACCGGCCAGGCCGACGATGGCCGACTTGCCATAAGCCTCGATCCGGTCTTTGGGGCACAATTCGAGCAGGCGAGGAACCAGCGCGCCCGCCAGCTTCGGTGCCACGTCGAGGACCACCGGGCGCAGATCCTCCACGAATTCAAGTCCTTCCCAGGGGTTCTTGATGATGGCTGCCACTGCGCTCGCCAATATCGGCATGGGGCCGGCCTTGCCACCTTCGATGAACACCTCTTCGGCGTGGCGAACGATCTTTCGGATTTCCAGACTCATGATATTCCTTCGTCACTCGGCTCTGGCCGGAGGGCTTTGCATCACGGCAGCCGCCGCCGGCATGGCACAGGACGCTACAGGCTTGTTCAAGAGCTCTCCTCCTATGAAGCGGAGGAGATTGCCGCATTGAAATCCTTCGACAGTGATGATGGGGTCCGCTAGTTGAGCCTCAACGGAACTCGGGAGGGTCTGATGAACGTCATCGATCGGCCGCTGTCGCGCACGCTCAGGGATATCGCCAGCCTGATCAATTCCGGTGGCGATCTCGGCACCACGCTGCTGCATCTCGTCAAGGCGGGCTGCTACAATACGGTCTGGTCCATGGGCGGTGTCATGAGTGTCGACGAAGGCAGTGGCGACGCCGTTGTCCTGGCCCGGCACGATCCCAATCGGCTCGGCACGCTGTATCGCGACCGCTGGACCCTCGCCACCAGCCCCTCCCTCATCGCACTGACCACCAACGAGCCCGTGATCATCCGTGATGCGCAGGTGGCATCGGAGTTTCCGGGATATCAGGAGGAGGCCATTGAGCGTGGCTACCATACCGTCGTGGTGCTGCCGCTCGGCTGCCGCGACATGGAGGGGCGGGCCATGGTCCTGTCGGTCAAGTCGCGCAGCATCGTCGAGCCCTCGGATGCAGACCTCGCCTTTCTGGAGACGATTGCCCATCTCGGTGCCATCGCCGTCGATCGATCCAACCGGCTGCAGGCCGAGCGCCGCGCCGCTGAACGTCTGCAGAATGTGCTCGCCGCCCATTCTGCCCTGATGCAGAAGGTCCTGTCGGACGGATCGGTTGCTTCGGCGGCCGCTCTGGTCGAGACCTTCATGCACCATCCCACGGTCGTGGTCGACCTGACGGCAAATCTCGTCGTCACGGGACGTTCGCCCAAGCCCGAGACATTCGACGACGAACGGTGGCGCGAGGAGGTGAATGCCGGGGTCAATCGCCAGCTCCTGCGCATTGCCCGCGAAGTCGCCGGCAACACGCGCTCCGAACATGCCAAGCTCTATCTCAATGTCTGCGGGCAGCATCTCAACCTGCCGGCCATGGTCGAACCGCTCAGGGTCGATGAGAGAATGGTTGGCGCCTTGGTCGTCTTTTCTCGCGGTGCCGATTTCGGCGATCTCGACCATCTACTGCTCGAGAGCGCTAAATCAGCCTTGAGCGTGCAGATGATGCGCAGCCATCTGCGCTTCCAGACGGAGTCGAAGACGGCCAGCGAACTGTTCGCCGAGATCGTCTCCGGCGACTGGCGCAATCCGGATGATCTGGTTGCTCGTGCCCGCCGCCTCGACATCGACATGGCGGCGCCGGCCAGGCTCATCGCCATCGGCTTGCCTCGCCAGGCCGGCATGGACGACGGCGCGCTGGAGGAACTGCATCGCTCCATTGCCAGGCTGGCAGCGCAACAGGGCCAAACCGCCACGGTGGCCAATCTCGACGGCATCATCCTGTGCCGCGTGCCGGGCGGAGCCCGCGACAGTGAGAACACTGCCAAGTTGCTGGTGCGCAAAATCATCGATGAAACCCAGTGGCTGCTGGGCTGCAAGCCGATCGTGGTGATCGGCAGGACCTGCAGCGGCCTGCAGGAACATCGGCAGATCTGGCAGGAATGCGCGCGCATGATCCGGCTCGGGATACGATTCAACCGCACCGGTTTGTTGGCTTCCCAGGACTTTGGTCCCTTCCCGTTGTTGCTCTCGGCCGCCGACACCGACGAGGTTCGCGCGTTTCTCAATGTCACCATCGGTGCCGTATCCCGTCATGATGCCGAGCATGGCACCGGATACATCCCGACCCTGGCTGCCTATCTGGAGAGCGGCTGTCGCAGCCAGGCATGCGCCGATGCGATGGGCCTTCACGTGACCACGCTGCGCTATCGCCTCGGCCGCATCCAGGAACTGTTCGGAATCGAAATCGACACACCCGAGCGGCGATTTGCGCTGGAACTGGCCCTGCGGCTGAACGAGACCCTGTCGCAGGATGCGCTCATGTGACCCGCTGCTTCTTCACCTAGGAGGATGAGGGAACTCTCTCCTGCGGAACGCAGGAAGAAGCCCTCGCCCGCCGTCCCTATCCTTTCCGGAAGCTGGAAAGGCAGGGCGCATGGTGACCACGACTGAACAAGAGCAAAGCCCGATCGATCCCGTCGAATTGCGCAGGGCATTCGGCACCTTCGTGACCGGTGTGACGGTCGTGACGACGCGCGAGGCGGATGGAACGCCGCGCGGCATGACCGCCAACTCCTTCACCTCGGTGTCGCTCGATCCGCCGCTCTTGCTCGTATGCATAGGAAAGAAAGCGAGCAGCTTTCCCGTCTTCAGCGACGCCGAGCATTTCGCGGTCAACGTCCTGCACGAGCACCAGAAGGATGTCGCGAGCGTTTTCGCTTCGAAGTCGGCGACCAAATTCGACGCGATCAACCACGACACAGTCCATACTGGTACGCCGGTCCTCACCGACAGTCTCACCTGGTTCGACTGCACCGTTCACGATCGCGTCGATGCCGGCGATCACATGATCCTGATCGGACATGTGCGCGCCTTCGGCACCAGCCCGGTTCCGCCGCTTGGCTTCTGCCGGGGCAGCTATGTCACCGTCGCGCACCCGATGCCCCAGGGCTGGACACCCTCGCATCGCATGATGATCGGCTATCTCGTCGAGCATGAGGGGCGCATCCTGCTGCGCGATGACGGCAGGGGCGGCTGGGAACTCCCAACGGCCAGGTACCGCAAGCCGGGCAACGAAGTCGCCCTTGACGACAAGGGGGCCGTCGCCCTCCTGACCGAGGAGGCATTCCTCTATTCGGTGTTCGATGTCGCCGACCGTGAGCCGGGCTACATCGTCTACCGGGGTGAATTGGCCGCCACGCTGCGGACGCTGCCCGAACTGCCGCGGTCGCTGACGTTCTTCGCCGCGGAAGACCTTCCCTGGGATCGGATCCCGGTGCGGCAGATCAGGGCCATGCTGCGCCGCTATCTGCAGGAGCGCAGCGAGGCCCGCTTCGGCATCTATGTCGACTCCAGCGCCGGAGGCCGCGTGGCGATGATCGATGGCGCGCCGCGCCCCTGGCGTGCGCCGAACGGCGTGACCGCCGATACCCTGATCACGAAAGGCTGATACGATGGAACTGACGCTGAAGGCGATCGAAGGGTCGCGCCAGGACCTGTATATCGCAGGCGAGCGTGTGGCACCGAGTTCGGGCCGCTACCTACCAAGCTATGATCCGACCACGGCCGAGCCCTGGTACATGGCAGCCGACGGTAACGCCGAGGATGTCGACGCCGCAGTCCAGGCCGCGAAGAAGGCCTTCAGGGATCCGGCCTGGCGCCGCATCACCCAAACCGAGCGTGGCAGGATGCTGCGCAGGCTTGCAGACCTCATCGCCGAGAACGCCGACGAACTGGCGGCGATCGAGATGCGCGACAATGGCAAGCTGCTCAAGGAAATGCGCGCCCAGATGCGCGCAGCACCCGACACTTATCTCTACTTTGCCGGCATGGCCGACAAGCTGCATGGCGAGACAATTCCCGTCAACAAGCTCGACATGCTGAATTTCACGCTGCGCGAGCCGATCGGCGTGATTGGCATGATCTCGCCCTGGAACTCGCCGCTCATGCTGCTGAGCGGTACTTTGGCGCCGTGCCTGGCGATCGGCAACACCATCGTCGCCAAGCCTTCCGAGCATACGTCGGCTTCGACATTGGCGCTGGCCGAACTGATCGACCGCGCCGGCTTTCCCCCCGGTGTCTTCAACGTGGTGACAGGCGGTGGTGCCACCGCGGGCGAGGCCCTGACCCTGCATCCCGACGTCGCCAAGATCACCTTCACCGGAAGCACCGCGACGGGACGGCGCATCGCCGCCAATGCCGCAGGCCGGCTTGTCTCCACCCAGATGGAACTCGGCGGCAAATCACCCCATGTCGTGTTCGGCGACGTCGATCTCGACCGGACCGTCAACGGCGTGGTCGCCGGCGTCTTTGCCGCGGCGGGCCAGACCTGCATCGCCGGATCGCGCTGCTTCGTGGAGGCAGCTATCTATGATGAGTTCCTCGAGCGGCTTGTCGAGCGGACGTCGCGCATCCGCATCGGCAACCCGGCCGTGGAGGACACCGAACTCGGGCCCTTGGCGCTGGAGGCCCAGCTCGCCAAGGTCGAGCAATATGTCGGCTATGGCGTCGCGGATGGGGCCCGCCTGGCGATTGGCGGTCGTCGTCCCCAGGACGAAGCACTTGCCAAGGGCTGGTACTACGAACCCACGGTGCTGGCTGAGGCCCGCAACGACATGCGCTTCATGCGCGACGAAATCTTCGGCCCGGTCGTCGGCGTCGTGCCGTTCCGCGACGAGGCCGAATTGCTCGCGCTCGCCAACGACACCAATTACGGCCTCGCAGCGGGCATCTGGACGCGCGATATCGACCGGGCCATGCGCTTTGCCCGCAATGTCGATGCCGGCACGGTGTGGATCAATACCTATCGCTCCGCTGCTTACATGTCGCCCTCCGGCGGCTTCAAGGAAAGCGGCTACGGCAAGCGCGGCGGCTTCGAGGTCATGCGCGAGTTCTCCCGCCTGAAGAACGTCGTCCTCGATTATTCCGGCGCCACCCAGGACCCGTTTGTCATCCGCCTGCGCTGACGGCCTTCGCGCATCGACGCGGCCGCATTATCTGAAGAGGTATTCGTCATGAAGTTTTCCATCGCCCTGGCCATGGAGCGGTTCAGCCCCGACAAGCCCATGCAGCAAGTGGTCAACGAGACACTCGAGCTCGTGCGCATGGCCGATGCCGGGGGCTTCGAGACGGTCTGGTCCGCCGAGCATCACACGATCGAGTTCACGATTGCTCCCAATCCATTCCAGATCCTGACCTGGTGGGGCGCCCATACCGAGCGGATTCGCCTGGGAACGGCTACTGTGGTGGCGCCATATTGGAACCCTCTGCGCCTGGCCGGCGAGGCGGCGCTCTGCGATCACCTCACGGGAGGCAGGCTGGAATTCGGCATTGCCCGCGGCGCCTATCAGTATGAGTTCGACCGCATGGCCGGTGGCATTCCCCAGCAGGAAGGGGTTGCCTACATGCAGGAGCTCTTGCCGGCGGTACAAAAGCTATGGGCGG
The DNA here is from genome assembly GCF_057073705.1 of Labrys sp. E2SS-1L. Lineage (NCBI taxonomy): Bacteria > Pseudomonadati > Pseudomonadota > Alphaproteobacteria > Hyphomicrobiales > Xanthobacteraceae > Labrys > Labrys sp. E2SS-1L. The sequence goes on from NZ_CP172713.1 coordinate 213,092, forward strand.
GCGACTATGCCCATGAGGGCAAGTACTACAAGTTCCCGCTTGCGACCTCCGTGCCCAAGCCTTTGCAGCAGCCGTCTCCCCCGATCTGGGTGGCTGCGCGCGACCCCGGCACCTTCGACTGGGCCGTGCGCAACGGCTATAACATCCTGTCGACGCCGCTGTCGCGGCCGATGGCCGAGGTTGGTATCCTGGCCGACAAGTTCAACAAGGCCGTCTCCGACCATTCGAATGTGGCGCGTCCCCGTTTCATGATGTTGCGCCGGAGCTGTGTTTACGCTCGCCCGGAGGAGTGGGAAGTGCCGGTGCGTGCCAGCATCGACTATGGCCGCGCCTTCGAAAACCTGTTCCAGAATATCGGCACGGTGACCAACGGCTTCCCCAAGGCGGTGCCCTACGAGACGGTTGCCAATCGCAGCGAATACGATCCGCAGGCGATCCGCGACAACCTCCTGTTCGGCACGCCCGACGAGGTGATCGAGAAGCTGTTGGTCTATGAGGCCGCCGGCGTTGACCAGTTCTGCCTCGGCCTGGCCTTCAACCTGCCGATCGAGGTGCAGAAGAAGTCGCTGGACCTGTTCACCCGCGAGGTCATGCCGGTTTTTGCGGCGCGCGAACGCGACGCCGCGAAGCAGCGGGCACGGGCAATTGCATGATGATGAAGCTGGCATCCACGACGATCGACACCACACTCGACATCGATGGCGTCGCTATTCGCTACCGGCTCGAGGGGGAAGGAACGCGGCCCCTCGTCCTCGTGCACGGGGTTGGTTCCTATCTCGAGGCCTGGGACGGCGTTGTGGAGCGCCTTGCGCCGCATTTTCGCATCCTGCGCTTCGACCTGCGCGGCCACGGTGGCTCGGCGCGGGTAAAGGGGCGCTACGAGATTGATGATTTCGTGCGCGAGCTGCTCGCTTTGGCCGACAATGCCGGCTTCGGCAGGTTCGCGCTCGCCGGTTTTTCGCTGGGTGGCCTGATCGCCCAGCGTGCAGCACTTGATCATCCTGGCCGTATCGAGAGCCTCTTGCTGCTCGCCACCGTTGCCGGTCGCAACGAGGATGAGAAGGAACGCGTGCTCAACCGCTTGCGCTTGCTTCAGACCAAGGAACCGGGCTCGCATTATGACAATTCTGTCGGCCGCTGGTTCAGCGAGGCATTCCAGCACGCCAATCCGGACCTGATGGCGAGGCTGCGCCAGCGCAATGCGGCCAATGATCCCGATTGCTATGCGGCGGCTTATCGAGTGCTCGCTGAAAGCGATTTCGGCGACGAAATCGGTGCAATTGCCTGCCCCACGCTGATTGCGACGGGGGAGGAGGACCAGGGCTCCAATCCGCGCATGGCCAGGCTCATGCATGAGCGCATTGCCAACGCACGGCTGGACATCCTGTCCGGCAAGCGTCATTCGATCCTGATCGAGGCACCGGCCGAGGTCGCTCGGCTGATGCGAAGTTTCCTTTCTTGATGGGTCGGGAGTTGGACATGGACAAGGATCTTCGGGCGCAGGGCGAAAAGGTGCGCCGGACCGTTCTTGGCGACGGCTATGTGGATGCGGCACGCGCGAATGCCGATGAATTTTCTGCGCCATTCCAGGATGTCCTCAACGAATATTGCTGGGGCCAGTGCTGGACCGACGACAGTCTGTCGTTGTCCCAGCGCAGCTTGCTGAACCTGGGCATGCTGGCGGCGTTGGGCAGGATGCATGAATTCAAGGTGCATTTCCGCGGCGCGATCCGCAACGGTTTGACCGACAAGGAATTGCGGGCCGCACTGATCCAGATCGCCGTTTACTGCGGCGTGCCGGCGGGCGTGGAAGCCTTCCGCGTTGCCCGCACCGTACGTCAGGAGATGGCAGCGGAGGCCGGGGAGGCACCGGAAGAAACATGATCGTCGAAGAGCGTATCTACAAGATCAAGCCGGGCAAGCTCTCGCGCTATCTCCAACTGGTGCGGGAGGAAGGCCTTGCCATTCAGCAGCCGATCCTCGGCAACCTCATCGGCTATTTCCAGACCGAGATCGGGCCGTTGAATCACGTCGTGCATCTGTGGGGCTATCAGGACTTGAACGACCGAGCCGAGCGGCGTCGCCGGCTGGCCGCCGATCCCGCCTGGCAGGCTTTCACGGCGAAGTTGACGGAGACGATCGACACGTTGGAAAACCGTATTCTGATACCGACGGATTTCTCACCGCTGCGCTAGCCTGGATGTTCGAGAGGTTACGTCGTTGCCTGCATTCCGAACGTTTCCAGGACTTCAGCGCTGTTCATGACCCAGCCATAGTTGCGGGCAAAAGCATCGAGTGTCGCTTGGTGGCTCGGCGGGTGATTTGACGACACCGCATCGCTGACCAGGATCGTGGGGTATCCATGGTGCACCGCGTGTCGGGCACTATCCTCGACGCACATCTCGGTCACAGTTCCCGTAAAGACCAGACCGTCGATGCCGCGTTCACGCAGCCGAGCGTCCAGATCGGTTTCGTGGAAGGCGCTGAAATAGATCTTGTCGATAACCGGCTCACCGGCGTGGGGCGGCAGTTCATCGATGACGGCGGCTGCGTCGCGCGTGCCGTCCACATCGCCATAGCTACGCTGGAAGCCTGGCACACAGGCCCTGGTCGGCGCATCGAGCAGGCCAAGCCAGTCGAGCTTGGCTGCGAGCGGCCTGTAACGCATGTCGGCGACATAGCGGGTGAAGACCACCGGGCGACCGCGGCTGCGGAAGCCAGCCAGCAAGGCTCGGATCGGCGCAATCGTGCCGCGGGCAGCAGGCACTTCCATGGGAGCTCCCATGCGAACGAAGTCGTTTTGCATGTCCACGACCACAAGGGCTGGATTGGTCAGTGACGCGAGCACGTATTTCCTCCCGATGATGTCCCAAAACTAATTACGATGGTACCGCGCAACCGCGCATGCTGCCTTTCCTAGGATACACAGGCAAGCTGCTCCTCCGACGCGATGGAAGACGATCCTCGGTGCGGGCCTTTTACTGGCTGGAATGGCGGCATGCAGCATTGGCCAAAACTTTGCGCAAGGCCTGCAGGGGAACGGAGAACGACGTGACGGACCGCATAGCGATCAGAAATCTGTACAAGATTTTCGGCAACGCGCCGGATCGTGCCCTGGACCTTTTGAAGTCGGGTGAGACCAAGGAAACGGTGCTGGCCAGAACAGGGCAGGTCGTTGGGCTGTGTGACGTGTCGATCTCGGTGCCTGTCGGATCGATCTACATGATCATGGGTCTGTCCGGTTCCGGCAAGTCGACGCTCGCGCGATGCATCAACCGACTGATCGAGCCGGATGCGGGCACGATCACGATCGATGGCGAGCCGGTCACCGGGACGAGCGAGGCCCGTCTGCGTGAAATCCGCAGAACCCGGGTTTCCATGGTGTTCCAGCACTTCGCGCTGCTGCCCAACCGCACCGTCATCGAGAATGCCGAGTTTGGCCTCAAATTGCGTGGAGTTGGCGCAGGCGAGCGCCGCAGGAAGGCGCTCGAGGTCCTGGATGTCGTCGGGTTGTCGGCCTGGGCCAATCACTTGCCCAAGGCGCTCAGCGGCGGCATGCGCCAGCGCGTCGGTCTCGCGCGAGCGCTGGCCACGGAGGCCGACGTGCTGATCATGGACGAGGCCTTCAGCGCCCTTGATCCCCTCATCCGCAGCGAGATGCAGGACGAATTGCTGCGTCTGCAACGCACGCTCAAAAAAACGATCCTCTTCATCACCCATGATTTCCAGGAAGCTCTCAAATTGGGCAGCCGCGTCGCGATCATGGCCGATGGCATGGTGATGCGCGAAGGAACGCCGCAGGAGATCGTGCTCGATCCAAGACATCCTTATGTTGCGGCCTTCACCCGCGATATCGACCGGGCCCGGCTGTTCGACGCCGCCTCCGTCATGGAGCCTTGCCAGCCCCTGGCCCTGAACGGATGCCATGAAACAGCGGACATGGCTGGCCAGAGCGGCACCACATTCGTTGTCGACGAGCGCCATCGCATCGCCGGCGTGATCGACGGTACCCGTATCGGCGATTTGCGTCGTGGCATGGATGTAAGGAAATTGCTGACGCAGGATTACGAAGCGGTTCGCCATACTGCCCGCCTGGCCGACATTGCCGGCATCTACCGGGCCGATCGGCCCATTGCCGTCGTGGATGACGATGGCCAGTTCCTCGGCCGGGTCGACCCGGTGCGGATTCTCGGACGCATCGCAACGCCTGCCGCTGCGCCCGCGCAGTCCCGGATGACGGGAGGCTGACCCCATGTTCGATGTCCAAAACCTCTACGTCATCCCGCTCGATCAGTGGATCCAGGACGGCGTCCGCTGGCTGGCACTGCACTTCCGTCCCTTGTTCCAGACGATCAAATGGCCGGTCGAGACGCTGCTCAACGCGATCAATGGACTGCTGCATCTGATCCCGTTTCCGATCCTGTCCGTACTGTTTGCTTTGGTTGCGTGGCGCGTCGCTTCGCGTGGCGTCGGTATCTTCACGCTCGTTTCGTTCGTGTTCATCGCCTTCATCGGTTTGTGGTCCGATGCCATGACGACGCTGTCCCTGATCGCCACCGCGATCGTGATCTGTGTGATCATCGGCATTCCGTTCGGGGTTCTGTGCGCGCGCAGCGATCGCACCTGGGCGGTGGTTCGTCCAATTCTGGACGTGATGCAGACGACTCCGAGCTTCGTCTATCTCGTGCCTGTGGTCATGCTGTTCGGTGTCGGCACAATTGCAGGCGGTGTCGCCGTGATCGTGGCAGCGGTGCCACCGTTGATCCGTTTCACCAATCTGGGAATCCGCATGGTCGATGCCGAGATGGTCGAGGCCGGCCGGGCGTTCGGCGCCACCGATCGCCAACTTCTGTGGGAGGTCCAACTGCCCCTGGCGATGCCGACGATCCTGGGGGGCCTGAACCAGACGGTGCTGACGGCGATGGTGATGTCGGTGATCGTGGCGATGATCGGTGCCGAAGGGCTGGGACTGGTCGTGCTGCAGGGGCTTGGCCGCCTCGATGTCGGCATGGCGGCCGTCGGCGGCATCGCCATCGTGCTGCTTGCCATGGTGCTCGACCGCATGACACAGGGCCTCGCCCGTCAAGACAGGGCGACTGAGGGTGGAAGCCTGCGGGCGACGCTGTCGCGGCTGTTGCGCCCCATCACGCCGTCGCGGGCCCGCCCGCATCCAGCTCATCGACCAGACAAACCGGTTCTGTCTCAAAAAAGGCCGGCAGCATCTCCAGAAGAGGAAACCGTATGATCGTGTTGCGCACCACATGGAAAGGCGTTGCCTGCGCTGCGGCATTGTTCTCGGCCTTGATCGCCGGACCGGCATTGGCTCAGGGCAGCCCCGGCGAAGGCAAGACCATTCGCTTCGTGTCCTCCGACAGCCTCGGCGCGAACTATGTTCAGGATCAGATCCTGATCGCCGGCCTCGAAAAGCTCGGCTATGAGGTCAAACTGTCCACGATGAACATGTCGGCGATCCTGCAGGCCATTTCGCAAGGCGACCTCGACATGACCGGCGACATCAACTGGCCGCAGGCCCAGCCGGCCATCGAGAAGGTCGCCGACGCCGCCGAACTGATCAGTGACGGCACGATCATCGGGGGCGGCATCAATGGCTATATGATCGACAAGAAGACCGCTGAAGCCCACAACATCACCAATGTCTCCCAATTGAAGGACCCGAAAATCGCGGCGCTGTTCGACAGCGACGGCGATGGCAAGGCCAATCTGATCAATTGCGACCCGGCCTGGAAATGTGGCGATGTCGTCGATTTCCAGGTCAAGGAATTCGGCCTGAGCGACACTGTGCGCTCGATCCGTGCAAAGTATGAACCGCTGATTGCCGAGGCATTCGCCAGAGCCGACCGGGGCGAACCGATCCTGCTCTACACCTGGAGCCCGTCCTGGATCGTCTACCGCTTGAAGCCGGCCAAGGACGTGGTCTGGCTGCCGATACCCTACGACGCCCTGCCGCCGGGCGTGAACAAGCCGAAAACGCATGAGGTGCCGGATGTCGCAGGCTGCGCCGGCGGTCAAAACCCGTGCCGGATGGCTGTCGGCCCATGGAACTGGCGCACCCTTGCCAACAAGGAATTCCTGGCCGCCAATCCGGCAGTCGGAAAGTTCGTTGCGCAGGCAAAGTGGCCGCTGAATACATGGAGCGAGTGGGAGGGGGCCCTGGGCAAGGGTGCCAAGACAAATGCGGACATGAAGAAGATCGCCGGCGAATGGATTGCTGCCAATCAGGGCGAGTTCGACCGCTGGATCAGCGCCGCGACCAAGTGAGCCACCTCGCTCGCCGGGAGGGGGCGATTGGTCGCTCCCGGCGGGGAGGCCCGATGCGACCGGGTTGGCCGCGTTCGGCCGGATCACGATGAAAGGTATGAGGGCGGGGCTTTCGCAACCAGTTGGATGGAAGACCCCATCATGGCGCGGCTTCTCGTTGACCCGGAGGGCGGAATATGCCCTTCCGTTTGTTCCACGGGCTCACGCGCGGGCCGAGCCAGCGAAAAGCGCTTCTGCAAGCGACGAATCGAGAACCGGCGAGCGAGGAGGACGGCATCAGACAGGATGCTGAACACGCAGCCGGGGCGAGAGTTTTGCCGAGATGCGACTGCAGGAGGCCTGCAATACCCCAAGCGTGGTTTCGTGCCGAGCCTGGTTGTCGTGGGCGTGCCGGTTGACATAGGCGATGATGATGGACGCGGCGGCGAAGCCGTCGGCACCGAAAATTGGGCAGCATATATCCGTGATGCCGACGAAATCCCGGCTTGAGCGCAGTTCGTGCCCTCGGGCACGAATGGCGGCAAGATTGGCTTCCAATGCGGCACGATCGATCGGGACGGCACTGCGCCCCTGGCTTTCCTCGATGACCTTCCTGGCGACGGCAGGTGGCTGAAAGGCGAGCACGACCTGGCCGGAGGTCGAATCCGTCGCAAGGCGTCCATAACCAAGGCGCAGCGTGAAGGACATGTCGTCGCCGCCGGGCACCGCGGCGATGACGACGGTCAGGCCGTGATTGACGACCACCAGATGAGGCGATTGCTGGCATTCCAGCGCAATGGCCGCCAGTTCCGGCATGGCTGCCGTCAAGAGGTCCTGCTGGCGCGGCGTATGCAGCCCCAGCTTAAACAGACGATCGGTCAGGTAGAAGGCATCGGTTTCCGGATCGCGCTCGATATAGCCGCGCTCCTGGAGGGCCACCAGCATGCGAAAGATCTCGTTTTTCGACCGGCCGAGCCCATCCGCGATCTCCTTCATCGTCAAGGGCACCCCAGCCTCTGCCAGAAGTTCCAGAACCTCGAGTCCCTTGGTCAGTGCCGGTGCGGAATAGGCGGGCTTTTCCCGGTCTTCGATGCTGCTCATGCGCGATTCCCTCAATGGGCGCAGACCATAGAGAATTCTCTCGGCTTGTGCCTATGGTTTTATATTCAAACTTGACATCATATATAAAACCATCATCATCTGGGCGAAAGGGAGAAGCCCATGACGGATTTGATGGCCGGGACTTCGGAGCCGACCCGCCGAAAGCCGGTGAGCCCACGCAGAAACAGTGTGTTCACGACCGTCGACCTGGAACAGCCCGGCAAGCAGATCGGCTATTTCTGCGTGCCCCAGTCTCCCCACGACGACGCCTGGGGCGCAGTCCAGGTGCCGCTGGCCGTCATCAAGAGTGGCAGCGGGCCGACGGTGCTCATCGAGGCGGGCAATCACGGCGACGAATATGAAGGTCCCCTGGCGCTCGGCGAATTGCTGCGCGACATCGAACCCTCGGAAGTCTCGGGTCGCATCATCGCCATACCCGCGATCAATATCCGCGCCGTCGAAGCGGGAACGCGCACCTCGCCAGTTGACGGGCTGAACTTCAATCGCTGCTTTCCCGGCGATTTCGACGGTACGCTCACCAGGCAGATCGCGGCCTATGTCCATGATTGCCTGATGCCGCTCGCCGACTACTTCCTCGACCTGCATTCGGGCGGGTCCTCGCTGATGATCCTGCCGAGCGCCATCATCGAGCCGTCGCCGACGCCCGAGGGACACCGGCTCAACATCGAGGCGACGCTCGCCTTCGGCGCTCCCACCGTGGTCATGGTCGACAATCTGGGCGAGACGCGCACGGCGACCGCCGCCGCCAATCTGCAGGGCCTCGTCGTCATCGGCACCGAAATGGCCGGCGGAGGCCTGGTCAGCCAGGACGCCCTTGCCATCTGCCGGCGCGGCATTCGCAATGTCCTCAAACATGCCGGCGTCCTGAAGGGGCCGCCCGAACTGCCCCAAGGGGCCAATAAGCGCGTGCTCAAGGTGCCCGGCAGCCGGGGTTATATCCTGGCCGACGATGACGGTGTGTTCGAGCCGATCGGCCAATTGGGTACGATTGCCAGGAAAGGCGAGCTTGCCGGCCGCATCCATTTCCCGCGTTCGCCGGCCCGCGAGCCTGTCGAGCTTCGCTACGCCATTGACGGCGTTGTCTTCGCCAAGCGCCAGCCGGGCCGGGTCAGGCCGGGCAATTGCTGCTTCGTCATCGCCGACGAATATCCCGAGGCGCTTGCACTGAAGGGGCGAGCCGATGAGCGTTGAGGCGATCAAGGCCGCCGTCGAGCGCGTCAGGCCCCATATCCGCAGGACGCCCGTTCTCAGGCTCGAGCATTGCTCCGACGCCACCATTCCGAGCGGCACCCATCTCAAGCTCGAATGCCTGCAAGTCAGCGGCTCGTTCAAGATCCGCGGCGCCGTCAATCGGGTCAAATCGCTGTCCGCCCATGCGATCGCCAAGGGTCTGGTCGCGGCCTCCGGCGGCAATCATGGCCTAGCCACCGCCTATATGGCCCGCCAGAGCGGCGTGCCGGCCACCATCTTCCTGCCAACCAATGCCAGCCCGCTCAAGGAGCAGAAGCTGCGCAAACTGGGCGCCGAGGTGCGCTATGCCGGCGCCGTATGGGACGAGGCCCACCAGGCCGCGACGGCCCATGCCCGGGAGAGCGGCGCCTTCTACATGCACCCCTTCGCCGACGATGCCATCGTTTCGGGGCAGGGCACCATCGGCGTCGAAATGCTGGAGCAGATTCCGGACGCCGATCTCTACATCATCGCCGTCGGTGGTGGCGGCCTCATCGCCGGGGTGTCGCAGGTCGTCAAGGCGATGAAGCCGAAGGCCCGCATCGTCGGCGTGGAGCCGGTGGGTTCGCCGACCCTCCATGCCTGTTTCGCTGCCGGCCATGTCGTGCGTCTGCCGCAAGTGACCACGCGCGTCGCCACCATGGCCTGCGGCCGCACGGATGAGAGCATCTACGAGATCGCACGGCGCCATGTCGATGACATCGTCCTGGTCAGCGACGAGGCGATGCAACGCGCTGCCGAGCTTCTCTGGTTCGAGTTCGGCATCGCCGCGGATCTAAGCGGCGCGGCCTCGCTGGCGGCGCTGATGGCCGGTGCTGTCAGGCCCAAACCCGGCGAGCGCGTCGCCGGGTTGGTCTGCGGCGCGGGCGTGGACGGGCTTTCCGCCTGAGGCAGGATTTTGCACGACCGGCGCAATGCTGCGCCGCATCTCATGCCGCCAGAAACGCCTCGCAGGAAGGCGGCGCACGGTCAAGACAAACAAGAAGTACGTCCAAACAAGAAGCACGTAAAAGTCCAGACCAAAGGCCATCCAGGCAAAGGAGGAGTTCATATGCGTAGCATCTTCAAGACATCGGTGGCGCTGCTCGCGTTCGCGCTTGCCATGCCGTCTTTGGCGCAGGCCAAGGACAAGGTCCTCGGCGTCGCCGCCATCGACCTGCAAAACTCCTTCTATGTGCGCATGAAGGAGGCGGGCGACGTCGCTGCCAAGGATTATGGCGTGCGCTCCACCTGGCAGAGCGCGGAAGGAAGCCTCGAGAAGGAAGTCGCCATCATCGAGAACTTCATCAACCAGGGCGTCAGCGCCATTCTGGTCGACCCGCTCGACAAGAATGCCCTGGTACCGGTGATCAAGAAGGCGCTCGCAGCCGGTATCCCCGTTGTCACCATGGGCAACAAGGTGGAGGCGGACGGCAACTATTCCACTCTCTATCCCGACTATGAGAACATGGCGATGGTGGCCCGTGCCATCGGTGCCTCGCTCGGCGGGGAGGGCGAGATCGCCCTGCTCGTCGGCTCGCGCGGCAATTTCGTGTCCGACACCCGCGAAAAGGGCTTCGTCGAAACCCTGGCCAAGGAATATCCCAAGATCAAGATCGTCGGCGTCGAGCCGACCAATTGGGATGCCGCCAAGGCGACGAACGCTGCGCAGACCTGGCTGACGACCTATCCCGACCTCAAGGCGATCGCCTGCATCTCCGACAGCCTGTGCCTGGCGGCGGATTCGGTCGCCAGTTCGATGGGTTCGAACCTGATCTATGGCGGCTATGACGGCGATGCCGAGATGAAGGAACTGATCGACAGCGGCAAGATGGTGCTCGATGTCCTCACCGGCGCCAATCGCGTCGGCTACTGGAACATCGCGGTCGCGACCCGCCTGGCCAATGGCGAGAAGCTGCCGAAGGATCTCTACATGCCGACCTATTTCGTCACCTCCGACGAAACCGCGAAGAAGCTCAAGGCAGCCGGGTTGAACTTCGAGCATATCAACACCGACAAGCAGGCCATCGAGGCCAAGAACTACACCGAGCAGCTCGGTCCCAAGGTACCGGTCTCGGCCATGACGGTCGGAAAATAGGCCGAACGCCACCTGCCGGCGCGGCCGATCCGTGCCGGCAGCCGCCTGCCTGTGTGCGGCAGCGCGCCTCGCCGCGCCGCAGATGACGACCGGCCCGGTCCCTATTGGGGGAAATCATGTCCCAGCTGAGATTATCGAGCCTTTTCAGGCGGAACGAGCCGGTATTGATCCTCGTTTTCGTGCTCGCGGTCGTCGTGTTCGGCTGGATCGATCCGCGTTTCCTGACGGCTGGCAATTTCGTCAGCATCGCTCAGCAGAGTTCGGTGATTGCCCTGATCGCCTTCGCGATGACCGCCGTCATCATCGCACGCGGCATCGATATTTCGGTGGGCAGCACGCTGGCTTTTGCCGGGGTGGCCGCCGGCCTCGTCCATGCCGCTTCCGGATCGGCCGTGCTGACGCTGGCGACGGCGATCGCAAGCGGCGCGCTCATCGGTCTCCTCAACGGCATCCTGATCGGGTTCGCCGGTATTTCGCCGTTCATGGCCACGCTTGCCACCATGGCTTTCGCCCGTGGCCTTTCGCTCAGCCTGTCCAGGGCATCGAGCATCACCATCGCCGATCCTGTCGTGCTCTATGCCGGACGGGAGACGTTCGGGTTGCTGCCGGTGTCCGTCGTCATCGCCCTGGTCGTTCTGCTGGCCTGGTGGTTCGTGCTCAAGCGCACCGTCTATGGGCGCTGGATCTATGCGGTTGGCGGCAATGCCGAGGCCGCCCGTGCCTCGATGGTGCCGGTCGGCCCGGTCCGCATCTCCGTCTATCTCATCGCCGGCGCGACGGCGGGGCTCGGCGCCATCCTCACCATTGGCCGCCTCGGCTCCGCCCAGCCTCTGGCGGGCACGGGCCTGGAATTCACCGCGATCACCGCCGCCATCATCGGCGGCACGAAACTGTCGGGTGGCAAAGGCTCGATCTGGGGAACGGCGCTCGGCGCCATGCTGCTCGGGGTGATCAATACCGGCCTGTCCTTCCTGCAGGTGCCGCAGATCGTCATCTACTACATCACCGCGGCGCTGATCCTGGCGGCTGTGCTGGCCAGCCAGCCCGAGAGCGTGACCTCCCTGTTTTCCAACTTGCGGCGCACGGCACCGAAGAGGACCGATGGCGCACTCGCCACGTCGCCCGCCGGCGGGGGCGGTGCCCACAGCATTGTCCTGCGCGGGATCGGCAAGCTGTTTCCGGGCGTCAAGGCGCTCGACGGCGTGTCCTTTACTGTCTCGTCCGGCGAGGTGGTCGCGCTCGCCGGCGAGAACGGGGCCGGCAAGTCGACCCTGGTGAGATGCATCTCCGGGATCTATCGCCCCGACGAGGGCGAGATCGTCATCGACGGCAAGACGGTCGACTTTCATTCCTCCAACGAGGCGCGCGACATCAGTGTCATCCATCAGCATTTCAGCCTGTCGCCCGACCTGACGGTGGAGGAGAACCTGTTCGTCGGCCGCGAGCCGCGCACGCGCCTGGGCCTGCTCGACCGGGCACGGATGCGCCGCGAAGCCCAGGCCGTCATGGACGAGTTCTCGCTCGACATTGCGGTCGACGTCGAACTTCGCACGTTGTCCGTGGGTCGGCAGCAAATGGTGGAGATCGCGCGCGCGGTCCTGTCCGATGCCTGGTTCATGGTGATGGACGAGCCGACCAGCGCGCTCTCCAACCGCGAGCGCGACCAGCTCTATGGGCTGATCGACAGGCTCAAGGCCCGCGGCGCCGGCATCCTCTACATCTCCCACAAGATGGAGGAGATCTTCAACCTGTGCAGCCGTGTCCTGGTGCTGCGCGACGGCAAGTTCATCGGCGAGCGCCGCGCCGCCGAAACGAGCGAGGCCGAGATCGTCGCGATGATGGTGGGACGCGACGTCGGCGACGTCTTCCCCCATCGCCAGGCCGATATCGGCGAAAGGGCCATCGAGGTCGAGGCGCTATCCGACGGCAAGCGGCTCAAATCCGCTTCACTCAACGTGCATCGCGGCGAGATCGTCGCACTGGCCGGCCTGATGGGCAGCGGCCGCTCGGAAGTGCTGCGCCTGATCGCGGGCATGGGCGCGCCGCAAACCGGGGCGATCACCATCTTCGGCACGCCCCAGCGGGGAGGGGACCTCAAGGCCGCCAATCGCGCGGGCATCGTCTACATTCCCGAGGACCGCCATCTGGAAGGGTTCGTCGGCACCATGTCGGTCAGCGACAACCTTTCGCTGGCCTGGATCCGGGGCCATAGCCGCCTCGGCATTCTCTCCCCGGCGCGGATCGCCGCGCTGGCGCGCGAGCTGATCGGCTCGCTGGGCGTGCGCCCGGCACAGCCTGGGAAGGCGACGATCGAGCTTTCCGGCGGCAACCAGCAGAAAGTCGTGATCGGCAAATGGCTGGCGACCAAACCCAGGATCATCCTGCTCGACGAACCGACGCGCGGCGTCGACGTCGGTGCCAAATCCGAGCTGCACCGCCTCATCGCCAGGCTCAAGCAAGAGGGCGCTGCCATCCTGATGGTGTCGAGCGAACTGCCGGAGGTGCTCGGCGTCGCCGATCGCATCGTGGTCATGCGCCAAGGCCATTCGGTCGGCGAACTCGCGCGCGGGGCGAGCGAAGAACAGGTCATGGCGCTGGCATTCGGCGATCGTGCGACGGCCAAACCGGCCGGTCCCCTGGCAAACATCCGGCAGCGATAGGAGCGGCACATGACGATCGCGATGAGGAAAGGCATGTTGCCGCGCATTCTCGATCTTTCTCCGCTGATCCTGCTGGCGGGATTGACCATCGTCTTCGGCTCGCTGGATCCCAGGGTGGTGTCCGGCCAGAGCCTGATCAACATCGTATCGCAAGCCACGCCCGTGGCGGTGCTGGCACTCGGCGCGATGATCGTGCTGCTGACGGGCGGCATCGATCTGTCGGCCGGCATCGGCGTCGCCTTTTGCGCCGTGCTGGTCGCGAGCCTCATCGACATGGGAACGGGGCTGGCGGGCGCCTTGGCGATCGGGCTGTGCGCCATGCTCCTGGTGGGGCTGGCGAACGGCCTGGTGATCGCGCTCTTGCGCATACCGCCCTTCGTGACGACGCTGGCCTCCATGGTGGCCCTGCAGGGCGCCACGCTGGCCGTCGCCTCCAAGGGCGTGCTGGTGGTTCGAGAGCCCGTGCTCAAATTCGTCGGCGTCGAGCGCTCCTTCGGCCTGCCCCACGTCATCTTCGCCACGGTGATCATCGTGCTTCTGGCCATGGTGCTGATGCGCCGCAGCCGCTTCGGCCTGCGCACCTATGCGCTCGGTTCCGATCCGGCCGCGGCCGAACTGGCAGGCATCCCGGTCGCGCGGCACACCATCCTGGTCTATGCCGCCTCTGGCCTGTTCGCGTTCCTCACGGCCGTCATCATGATCAGCCGCGTGCCGGTGGTCACGCCCAATATCGGCGGCACCTCGCTGCTGCTGGATGCGATCGCAGCGGCTGTGCTCGGCGGGACAAGCATATTCGGTGGCCGCGGCACGGTCTGGGGCGCGGTCGTCGGGGCGCTGATCGTCAGCCTCCTCACCACCGCCTTGCGTATTTTCGGGACCGACCCGTCCAGCCTGGAGCTCTACAAGGGCGCGATCATCATGCTGGCGCTGCTGGCCGACGCGGCCATGACCCACGCCAAGGCCCGCCTCATGGAGATTGCCCGATGACGATACCTCTTCCCGGACAGGACGGCCCGGGGTCATCCGCCTTTGCCGCCATGACCAGCCCCGATGTGCGGGCGCTGGCAGCCTCGCAGCCTTCGCGCCCCGTCGCGCTGCTGCCGACCGGCGCCGTCGAACAGCACGGCCCGCATCTGCCGCTCGGCGTCGACATCTGGCTGGCGAGCGCGGTGGCGCGGGCTGTCGCCGAAGGGCAAGCGGGCATGCGGGTTTGCGAGCCCTTCGCCTATGGCTCGTCCCAGCACCACCGCGCCTTTCCCGGCACGATGAGCCTCAGTCCGCAGACCTTCATCGCGGTCCTGGCCGATCTCGGCGAATGCCTGTGGAACGATGGCTTCCTGCCCGTCATCCTCAATGGGCATGGCGGCAACAGGGCCGCCATCCAGGTCGCGGTGACCACGCTGGGTCAGCACGGCGTGGTGTCCGCTGGCTTTTCCTATTTCGATCTGATTGCCGACATTGCCACGGAGGTGTTGCCAGACGCCGCCGGCGGAACGGGCCATGCCTGCGCACTCGAAACCTCGCTGATGATGCATGTGCTGCCCCAAACCGTGCGCGAGGATCTTATCCCCGCCGGGACGACACCGCCGAGCTGGCCCGACCCGCATCTTTTCGCGGCCCCCGCCATCACCGTATGGCGCCCCTTCGAGGCCATCCGGGACAATGGCGTGATCGGCACGCCGTCGCAGGCCTCGCCCTCGGCCGGCGCGCGTCTGTTCGAGGCCGCCGTCAGCCGCAGCCGCGAGGCCATTCTCGCCATCCAGTCCAACTATGGTCAAAGGAGTTCATGATGACCGTTCAGTTCAGATCTTCCCTCGAGGGGCCTCATCTGCGCGGCATGGCCATCGTGAGCGAACCCGAACAAGGTCTACGACTGGGTACAAATCGTATCGGATCGACCTGGACAGCCGGCAGTTCCGGCCGGTTCCTGAAGATCGACAGTCCGGCAACCGGCGAAGCGCTGGGCTATCTGGCACTCTCCACCCGCCAGGATGTCTCCCGGGCCGTGCAGGCGGCGGAGGGCGCACGCGAAGCCATGCGCCGGATGGGCGTCTTCGCCCGGGCGGCTCTCTGCCTGAAGATTGCCGAGGAAATCGAGCGGCGGGGCGATGAACTGGCGCGCCTGCTCTGCCTCGAACAGGGCAAGCCCTACCATACCGAGGCCAAGGCGGAGGTCGCGGGTGCTGCCCTCGGCTTTCGCAACGCCGCCGAGCAGATGAAATGGCTGGAGACGTCGGCCTTTCCCGTCGCCGATCCTCATAAGCGCGCCTTCAGCTTCCTGCAGCCCAAGGGTGTCTTCGCCATCATAACGCCCTGGAATTTTCCTCTCGCACTGCCCTGCCTCTATTATCTCGGTCCCGCGATCGCCACCGGCAACACGGTGGTCTGGGTGCCCGCTCCCACCACCTCGCTGATCGCCGTGGTCTTGATGGAGTGCCTGGTCGAGGCTGGCTTGCCGGATGGGGTGGTCAATCTGGTGCTGGGCGATGGCGCCGAAGTCGGCGACGAGGCCGTGATCCATCCCGGTACCCACGCCGTGGGCTTCACCGGCAGTTCGGCCACGGGCGCGCGGATCGCAAGCCGCGGGGCGGGAAAGCCGCTGCTGTTGGAAATGGGCGGCAATGGCCCCACCATCGTCTTGCCCGATGCAGATATCGACAGGGCGGCTGCCAGGGTCGGGGCCGGCTGTTTTGCCAATGCCGGGCAGATCTGCACCGCGACCGAACGGATCCTCGTGCATCAATCCGTGCATGACCGCTTCGTCGACGGCCTGGTCAAGGCGGCCGCTGCCGTGCGCATGGGCGATCCCTTCGATCCCGCGACAACCATGGGGCCCCTGAACAATGCCGCAGGCCTCGACAAGATGCTGAGCCATATGGACGATGCCCTGGCGCGCAAGGCCCAGGTGGTGACCGGCGGCAGGATCGCTGCCGGCATGCCGACAAATCTCTATTTCGAGCCGACGGTGGTTACCGGGCTGGGCCGCGAAAGCCTGCTCAATATCGAGGAATCCTTCGGCCCGGTGGCGCCGGTGCTGACCTTCGAGACCGACGAGGAGGCGCTGGAGCTTGCTGCTTCCAGCCCGTTCGGGCTCTCGGCCGCCGTCTTCACCAGCACGATCGCCAAGGCGTTCTTCTATACCGAAAGCCTCAGGGCCGGCATCGTCAACGTCAATGAGAAGAGCTGCTACTGGGAACCCCATATCCCGGCGGGCGGCGCGGCGGGAACGCAAAGCGGCCTGGGCCGGACCGGCGGGCGGCACACGCTCATGGAGATGTGCGACCTCAAGACGATGACGATCGACCTCGCCCAATAGAACCTCAGCCAGGATCTGCAACAGGAGCATCGCCATGACCGCCGCCGAGCCGGACAGGGTGGACTATGTCATTGTCGGCGGCGGGTCGGCGGGTTGCGTGCTTGCCGCCAGGCTGACCGAGGATCCGGCCGTCCGCGTGATCCTTCTGGAGGCGGGCATGGATGCGGCGCGCCCGGAGGACTTTCCCGATCTTGCCTCGCCCTATCCCGGCATTGCCTACTCCAATCCGCGCTACACCTGGGACGGCCTCAAGGCATCCTTGCCCTATGGCGGTTCCAACCGGCCGGAAAGCAAGAGCACCCGCTATGAACAGGCCCGGGTCCTGGGTGGCGGGTCGGCCATCAACGGCATCGGCGCCAATCGCGGCGCCCCGTTCGATTATGACGAATGGCGGGACATGGGCCTGGAAGGATGGTCGTGGCAGGCCTGCTTTCCCTATTTCAAGAAGCTCGAGCGGGACCTCGATTTCGACAATCATTTTCACGGCAGGAGCGGTCCGTTTCCAATCCGTCGGCGCGGCGAGGAGATCTGGACGCCCTTCACCCGTGCCATGCTGGCGGTCTGCAAGGAGCGCGGCATTGCCTTCCTGCCGGACCAGAACGGCGCTTGGGAGGAGGGCACTTTTGAAATGGCCGTCAACATGGACGAGCAGCGCCGTCGCGTCAGCACGGCCTGGGCCTATCTGACGCCGCAGGTCAGGGCGCGCCCCAATCTGGAAATCCGTACCCACACCACCGCCTCCCGCATCGTCCTGGCCGATGGCAAGGCCGTTGGTGTGATCGCCATGCGGGGAGGCGCCAGCCAGATCGTGCAGGCGAACCGGGTGGTGCTGAGCGCCGGCGCGCTGTCCTCGCCCGCCATCCTCATGCGCTCGGGCATCGGTCCGGCCCCCCATCTGGGCGATTGCGGCATTGAGGCCCTGCATCACCTGCCCGGCGTCGGCCAGAACCTGATGGAGCATCCCTCGGCCGGTATCGTGCCCTTTCTCAGGCCGGCCGCACGCCAGCGGGGCGTGCCCGACTACCACATTCCCATCGGCTATCGCTTCTCCTCCGGCCTGGAGGGATGTCCGCCGGGCGACATGCATATGAACTTCGTCACCCGCGCAGCCTGGCATGCCGTGGGCCGCCAGCTCGGTTCCGTCTTCTTCTGGGTGAACAAGTCCTATTCGCGTGGCCAGCTCCTGCTTGATCCCGCATCCCCGGACGGTCCGCCGCGCATCGATTTCCGCATGCTTTCCGACCGGCGCGACCTCGTACGCCTGGCCGATGCCTTCGAGCGCGCCGTGAGCCTGGCGCTCGACCCGGCGGTGAATTCGGTGGTCTCCGGTGTTTATGCCGGCGGCATGTCGGAGATCGGCAAGCGTTTTTCCAAGCCGAGCGCGCCCGGCGCCGTCATCACTGGGATCGGAGCGGTGGGCCTCGATCTGATCGGCCGGCTGCGCGAGAAGGTGTTTCCCCATATGCTGTCGAACTACGACGATCCCCTCAGGCTGGTCGGCAACCGTGGCGAGCTCGAGGCCTATATCGCCGAAACCGTCGGCGGCGTCTGGCATCCGTCCGGCACCTGCCGCATGGGTCCCGACGGGGACAGGATGGCGGTGACGGATGCCACGGGACAGGTGCGTGGGTTGCAAGGATTGTTCGTCTGCGATGCTTCGCTGATGCCCACGATTCCCTGTGCGAACACGAACCTCCCGACGATCATGATGGCGGAAAAGATCGCCGACGCTCACAAAGGCGCTGCCTGAGAGCATAAACACGCTCCTCTGAAATGGAGGAACCCTCAGGCTGCGGCCAAGGTTGACGATCGATCTGCGACAAGGCCTCGGCACAAGACGCTCGGCATCGCCACTTTGGCGCCCCTCCATGCCGCCACGCGCTGCTGACGCATTGCACTCGCAACCTTGCAAGTATACTCCTATAGCCGGAGAAACAGTGGCGTTTCCCGCTCTCGCCTGTGTCGACCGGCCCGACAGGCGTATTCCTGTCTGTGCTCCGTTCTCAGGTGATAGTTGTGACCAATGACGATTGGAAAATCGGCGTTCTATTTTCCAAGAGCGGCGTAACAGCTGCCGCGGAAATAGCCGAAGCAAATGCGACGCTCCTGGCCACCGAAGAAATCAACGCTGCGGGAGGCGTGCTTGGGCGAAGAATTGCGCCGACATTCTACGATCCTGAATGTTCGGCGCGTCGATATCGCGAACTGGCTGTTCGGCTCCTGACCGAAGATCGGATCCGGGTCATCTTCGGTTGCTATATGTCGACGGCACGAAAGGCCGTTCTTCCGGAGATCGAGGCCTATCGCGGATTATTATTCTATCCTACATTTTATGAGGGATTTGAATATTCCAACAATTGCTTCTACACGGGTTCATCGTCAAATCAGAATGCCGTCCAATTGGCGCAATATTTGATCGAGAACTACGGCAAGAGATTTCTGCTGGTTGGTTCAAACTATGTTTTTCCATATGAATATAATCGTGTCGTAAGCGACCTGGTTACATTGGCAGACGGAACGATTCTGGATGAGATCTATGTTCCGGTTGAAGCGGTTCGAAAGGATTTCGACAAGGTCATCAAACGTATAAAGGAGCTCAAGCCGGACGTGCTGGTGTCCAACGTCGTCGGCACGGGGGCGGTGCTTCTGTATCAGGCCTATCGGGAAGCGGGTTTCGACCCCAGTGCGATGCCCATTGCCAGCCTGGCGACCACAGAGGCGGAGGTGGCCCTGATGCCGTCGGGATTGGCCGCAGGGCACCTGACGGCAGCGTCGTTTTTCGAGACTTTGGACACGCCGGCCGCCAGGCGCTTCGTCACGGCCTTCAAACAGCGTTTCGGCGAGGATGCGCCGGTGACTGCCAGCGCGGAAGCCGCGTATTTTCAGACATATCTCTATGCAGCGGCGCTTGAACGGGCCGGGACCGACAATCCCGACGCCCTTGTGCGCCATCTGGCGGGCTTGGAATTCGACGCGCCACAGGGGCGGATTCGTATCGACCCCGACAACCATCATACAGAACTGTGGGCGCGTATCGGCAGGCTCAATCCGCAAGGCAAATTCGACGTCATCTGGGAGTCGGAGGCACGGGTAAGGCCGGACCCTTATTTCGTTACCGCAGCGCATGACGGCTGGGCCAGCGGTCTGACCCCCGCGCGTCGCAAGGCCTGATGGGAGCAGGCGATGACAGCCCATCTGCTCAAGGATCTCAAGGGCCTGCGCGTGCAGGTCATACATCCACCCGATGCCCAGGGCGTGGCGCTGGTCGAACATCTGCGCCGCATCGGCTGCAGCTGTGAAACGACATGGCCGCTGCCTCAGGCCGTCAGCGCGACCGCAGTCGTCGTGTTGGTCTCCATCGAACAAGAAAACCGGGACAAGATTCTGCGCCTTTTCAGGCCTGTCGAACCCTCGGACCCTGCTGTCTTGGCCGTCGTGTCGTTCGAAGATCCGAGCACGCTCCAGGTGGTGCTCGAATGCGGTGCACTGGCCGTGATCGAGCGGCCCATTCGTCCCTTTGGATTGCTCACCAACCTGATCATCGCCCGTTCGCTGTGGATGGAGCGCCAAAGCGCGGCCAAGCGGATCCGCAAGCTCGAACGCAAACTCGCCGGCAACAACCGGATCCTGAGAGCCAAGACCATTCTTATGGAAACACAGGGGCTCAGCGAACCGGAAGCCTATGAAAGCATACGCAAACAGGCGATGGGCAAACGTGTGGCGATGGACGATGTCGCCACCGCAATTATCAATGCTTATGAGCTCTTGACGTTCAAGGAAAGTCGTGCCTAGTATGAAACTTAGTTGACGTCCGGTGAAACGGCGTCACTCTCGGCGATCGACAGTGTAGTCTTCGCCATTTGGCTGTGCAGCCCGCAAACTCCCGTTCGGAGTTGGCGGGTTTTTTGTTTTGGTTAGGCCGACAAGGCTGTTGGCCTCCCTGTCTTGCAGTATCGGCGACACTGAGCATGCGCGAGCCGGCGCGTGCGAGGCAATGCTTTTACTCTCTATCCGAAAACCTTTGTCCAGACCTTGTCGCCTGGGGCTCGTGCGCGCCCATGCGGCAGGACCCACATCGAAAAGAAGGAGCCCGGTTCATCATCTTTCGACTGCAGCCCTCCTGCTGAGCTGGTGAGGCTGGACCGCAACGGTCAGGGCGTGCTCGGCGCGCTCGCGAGACTTCCGAATGATCCTGCACGGCCGCGAGGGGCGGCTCGAAGACAAGGACGCGCCCATCGAGGCGCAGAGGAGGGGTAATGAACGACAAGACAAGGCGTGCCTTTCTCCAGGCAAGCGGATTCGCGGCCATGGGATTGGCAGCACCAGCCATCCTGCGTCTGGGCGATCGCGCCTGGGCAGCCGAAGAGGTGCCGGTCGGCATCATGTATTCGCTCACCGGCACGACGGCGATCGTCGAGAAATCGATGAATCAATGTGCCCAGATGGCAATTGCCGAGATCAATGCCAAAGGAGGCGTGCTCGGCAAGCAATTGCGCCCCGTGATCGAAGATCCTGCTTCCGAGCCGCGCACCTATAGTGAAAAAGCGCGCAAATTGGTGATGGAAGACCAGGTGCCGGTCATTTTCGGCTGCTACACCACCGCCAGCCGCAAGGCGGTGCTGCCCGTGGTCGAGCGCCGCAAAAGCCTGCTGGTATGGCCGACCTGGTACGAGGGAGAAGAGTGCTCCAAGAACGTACTCTATGCCGGATCGGCGGTCCCAAATCAGCAACTCGAGAATTCGCTGCCCTGGCTGAAGAAGAAGCTTGGACGTAGCAAGCTGTTCATCGTCGGTTCCGACTATGCCTTTCCGCGGGGCATGGCCAAGACTTCGAAAACAATCTGCCAGAAGATCGGCATGGAGGTCGTCGGCGACGAATATCTGCCGCTCGGCCACACCGAATGGGCATCGATGGTGTCCAAGATCGGGGCGAGCGGCGCGGATGTGATCTTTTCCAATGTCGTCGGGGATTCGATCGTCGCCTTCTATCGCGAGCTGCGCAACCAGGGCTATAGTTTCGACAAGCTGCCCTTGTGCTCGTCGACCACGACAGAGGTCGAGATCAAGGCCATGGGGCCGGAATATGCCCTCGGCAGCTACGTATCCCTGCCCTATTTCCAGACCGTCGAAACGCCGCAGAACCAGGCTTTCGTGAAGGCGTTCAAGGCCTATGCCGGCGCCGATGCCGTAACCCATGCCGCAATGGAGGCGGTCTATATCGGCGTTCACATGTGGGCGATGGCGGCCGAGAAGGCGGGTGAATTCACGGCCAAGGGGGTGGTTTCGGCCGTCGGCGGAATGTCCTTCGACGCCCCGCAAGGCAAGGTCACGATCGACCCGCAGAACCTCCACAGCTACCTGACGCCCCGCATCGGCAAGACACGGGCCGATGGATTGCTCGACATCGTCGACCAATATCCCGAGCCGCTGCTGCCGCTGCCCTATTCCAGCGTCGGGGAAAGCGCGGAGAAACGCCTCTGCACCACGAGCGGCGCTTCGCTCTAACGCGTCATCGGTCGGACTCCAGGCCGCTGCAGGCACTGCACGGCCACCGGCCACTTGCGATCGGGTTTGAGATGGAAACCTTCGTCATCGGGCTGAGCATCGGATCGATCCTGTTCATGGTCGCACTCGGTCTTGCGATCATCTACGGGACCATGAAAGTCATCAATCTCGCCCATGGCGAGATGGTGATGATCGGTGCCTACGTCACCGTGCTGGCGACCCGTCATCTGGGCTTGAATATCTATCTGTGCCTGCCCTTGGCGTTCCTGGTCACGGCGATGTTCGGCCTGGCGATCGAACGCTCGGTCGTCAGCCGTCTCTACGGACGTCTGCTTGATACTCTGCTGGCGACCTGGGGCATCGCCCTCATTCTTCAGCAGCTCGTCCGCATCCATTTCGGGCTGGCCCTGTTCGGCATCAAGATCGATGGGCTCGGAGCGGACCTGCAAAATGTCCCGGTACCGGTCGAGCTGCAGCAGACCTGGCATCTGCTGGGAGCCAATATCCCCGTCTATCGGGCCTTTGTCTTCGGGGTTGCCGTCCTGCTTGGGGCCGCGACCTGGTGGCTCCTTTACCGCACGCGCTTTGGTAGCCAGCTAAGAGCCGTATCGGTGGCCAGGAACACGGCTGCCGCCTGCGGCGTGAACGACAAGAAGGTCAATGCCCTTGCCTTCGCCTATGGCTGCGGTCTTGCGGGTGTAGCAGGTGTTCTCGTCTCCGGGTTCAAGACAGTGTCGCCGGACATGGGAACTTCCTATGTCGTCGACGCCTTTCTCGTGGTGGTCGCCGGAGGCGTGGGCCAGCTGCTGGGCACCTTCGCCGCTGCCGGAATACTTGGCGAGGTTCAGAGCTTCGTCGCCACCTGGCTCAATGATGTGTATGGCCGCACCGTTCTGTTTGCCGTGGTCATCCTCATCCTGCTGTTCAAGCCGCAAGGCCTGTTCGTGACCAAGAGCCGCTGACACTCCCAAAGACATGGATGAGCGTATGACATATCGAAGCACTTCCATTGCCGCCTACATAGTGTTCTTTGCGGTGGTGTTCGCCCTCCCGTTCTTCCTCAACAGCTTCTGGACCAACCGGGTTGCGACCTATCTCGTCTATGCAATCTGTGCCGTCGGGATAAGTCTGGCCTGGGGCTATACGGGAATACTCAGCCTGGGCCAGGGCCTGTTCTTTGGAATGGGCGCCTATATGCTTGCCATGTCGCTCACGCTGGCGGTGCCCGAAAACAACCCGGTGCCGGATCTGATGCTGCTCAATATGCAGCCGGACGCCGTGCGCGATCTTTGCTGCGTCACCCCGGGCTCCTTCCTGTGGATTCCCTTCAGATGGGTCGCGGTCGGCATGATCGCGGGATTGCTGGTGCCCTGTGCCCTGGCCGCGGGACTTGGCTATGTCATGTTCAAGCGGCGCACGACGGGCGTCTATGTCAGCATCATCACCCTGGCGTTCGCGCTGATCGGGCAACTGCTCGTGATCAACAATCAGCCCTTGACCGGCGGCTTCAACGGCCTTGCCAGCTTTGCCCCGCTGACGATTGCCGGTTTTGAATTCGACCCTTACGGACCCAGCGTCTATTACGCCGTTGCCGGCATTCTGTTTCTCGTCGTGCTCGGGCTTCGCCTGCTTCTTTCCGCTCGCATCGGACAGGTTCTCAAGGCGATCCGCGAGGACGAGGCCCGGGCCCGCTATCTGGGCTATGACGTCGAGAGCTACAAATTATTCGTGTTCTGCCTCTCGGCCACCATAGCAGGGCTGGCAGGCATGTTGTTCACCCTGACGGCGGAGTTCGCCTCACCCTCCCTGATGGCGACGTCGTTCAGCATCTCCATGGTGATCTGGGCTGCGACCGGCGGGCGGGCGTCCCTGCTGGGCGCCTGTATCGGGGCTTTGCTGGTGAATTTCGTCGGCTCCTATGCCAGCGAGAATGCCGTCCTCCAGCCGGTTTGGCCGATCATCCTGGGCGGGCTGTTCGTTTTCGTGGTGCTGGTGATGCCCAACGGCATCGTGGGCCTCATCAAAGCGTGGTTCGAACGCACCCCGCGTGACAATTCCTCACGACGGGAGGCCTACCCATGAACGCCGTGACCAGGATAGAGGCCGCACGACCGCAGGCAGCGACTCCGCCCATTCTGACGACCCGCAATCTCACCGTCCGCTTCGACGACTTTCCGGCCGTGAGCAATGTCGACCTGTCGATCGAAGATGGTGAACTCAGGGTCATCATCGGTGCGAACGGTGCCGGCAAATCGACGCTGCTCGATCTGCTGTGCGGAAAGGTGCTGCCGTCGGAAGGCGAGATCTGGCTGCGCGACCGCAACATCACCGGCATCGGCGAGGCGGCGATTGCGCGTGGCGGCGTCGGCCGGAAGTTCCAGACACCTGCCGTCTTCAAGGAGATGACGGTGCTCGAGAATTTGCAGATCGCAAGCAACCGCTACGTCAAGGTTCGCGACAATCTGTTCCGGCGCTTCTCGCGGGGGCCGACCGACCGGGAATTGGCGGTCGCCGAACGGACGGGGCTGTCATCCTTCATGAAGCGCAAGGCCGGGGAATTGTCCCACGGCCAATTGCAATGGCTGGAGCTGGCCATGGTCCTCAGCCAGGATCCCAAGGTCATTCTTCTCGACGAACCAGCCGCCGGAATGACGGCTGCCGAAACCGACAAGACCGCCGAGCTCCTGCTGGCGCTGGCCGGTGAACACACCGTGCTCGTCATCGAGCATGACATGGCGTTCGTGCGCAGGATCTGCCGCACCATAACCGTTCTCCACCAAGGTTCGGTCCTGGCGGAGGGAACGGCGGATGACATCGAGAAGAACCCCGCTGTCATCGAAGCCTATCTCGGTTCTGCGACGCTCAGCCATGCTTAAGATCAGCCATGTCAATGCCTTCTATGGTACCAGCCATATCATCCACGACCTCGATCTGGAGATACGCAAGGGCGAGACGTTCTGCGTCCTGGGACGCAATGGCGTGGGCAAGACCACATTGCTGCGCAGCCTTCTCGGCATCGGGGTGCGCACCACGGGGAGCATCGAATTCCAGGGCCACGAGATCGGCAGGGCCCTGACCCATGATCGCGCCCGGCGTGGCATCGGCTATGTGCCCCAGGGGCGGGAAATCGTTCCGGGCATGAGCGTGCTCGACAACATCCTGCTTGGCTGCAATGCGCGCACCGATCGCAAGACCGACGTGCCACCGCTTGTCTGGAGCCTCTTTCCATTCCTGAAGGACCACCTTGGACGGCGGGGAACGAACCTCTCGGGCGGCCAGCAGCAGCAATTGGCCATCGCCCGCGCTCTCGCCACCGATCCAAGCCTCCTCATCCTGGATGAGCCCACCGAAGGCATCCAGCCCAACATCGTCGAGGACATCGAGCGGGCAATCATCGCGCTCAACCGTGATCACGGCCTCACGATCATCCTGGTCGAACAGAAGATCCGCTTTGCTCGAACAGCGGCACACCGCTTCGCCATTCTCGAAAAGGGGCGCGTCGCGGCGGCCGGACCGACCAGCGAACTCACTCACGAACTCGTCCACCGGCATATGAGCCTGTAGCGCGCTGCGAGGACAGGCGCCGCAACCAGACAATGGGAGGAACCCAGCATGCTTCGCATCGAGAGCCTTGTCGGGGCCAGCACCGATCCCGGCCTGCATGAGCATCTTCACCATCTCGAACATCACGGTGATCTGGAGGTGGTCAAGATCGCTGTCGGGGATCTCGATCGTCGCCGCCTGCTCGCCCGGACCGAACGTGGCGAAGAGCTCGCCATCACGCTTCCGCGCGACCAGAAGCTGTTCGACGGGGCGGTGCTGCTCATGGAGGCCAGGAGGGCCATCGTCGTCAAAGCCGGCGAACAGCGCTGGCTCAGGCTTTCACCGCGTGGGGCCGAGGAAGCGCTGGAGCTGGGCTATCATGCCGGCAATCTGCATTGGCGCGTGCGTTTCGAGGGCAAGGACCTGCTGGTCTCGCTGGATGGCCCGGCCGCCGACTATATTGCGCGCATAGACCCGCTGGTCAGGAGCGGAGCTGTTCTGGCGGCCGAAGAGCACCAATGAGCACGCTCGATCCGAGCCCTTTGCTGGTGGCGCTGCAGCATGCCGACAGCCAGTTTCCATCCGGAGGCTTTGCGTTCTCCCAGGGGCTGGAAGCGTCAGCGCTCCTGAAGGAGACGCTGGGTGGCTGGGACCTTGCCGATTTCATCCTCACGCAGCTCGGCCATCGCTGGGCCGGGGCCGATCGCGTCGCCTTGATCAGGGCTCATCGCTGCGGAAGCGAACTGGCAGGGGTGGCGGAGCTGGACCGCGAGGTCGAAGCGTCGACCTTCGTGGATGGTCTCAGGGCCGGCTCGCGCCGGAACGGCATGGCGCTGCTGACGACCCACGCCCGCATCGGTACGCCCAAAGCGTCGGATTACCGGGCATTGGTGCGTGAGGGCTCCGCCTGCGGACATCTGGCCGTCATGCAGGGCCTGCTTTGGCGGTCGGTCGGGCTCGATGAAACCGCGGCTGCCTCGATCGGCGGCTATCAGGCCGCCGCATCGCTGGCTACCGCCGCGATCAGACTGGGTCTGATCGGTGCCATCGAAGCGCAGGCCATCCTCACCGCGGCCCTGCCGGTCATTGCCGGAATTTGTCGCGAGCCGGTGGCCGACGACGAACCGATCCGCTCGTTCAATCCGCTGACTGAAATCGCCGTCTCTTTTCATCGCGGCGGCGGCCAGCGGCTGTTTTCCAACTAGCCCGGTCAAAGAGGGAAGCACATTCATGCTGCTGACGCCCACTGAATTGGAACGCCTGACCATCTTCACCGCGGCCGAACTGGCCCGCAAGAGACGCGCCAAGGGCCTGAAGCTCAATTATCCCGAAGCCGTGGCCTTGATTTCCGACGAGATCCTCGAAGGGGCACGCGAGGGACGCTCCGTGGCGGAAATGATGGCGTTGGGATCGCAGATTCTCACGCAGGACGACGTCATGTCCGGTGTCGCCGCCATGCTTCCCATGTTGCAGGTGGAGGCGACATTCAAGGACGGCACCAAGCTGGTCACGGTTCACGATCCCTTGCGTCCTGCCCCCGACGGCCCTCACGACAGTTTCGAGCCGGGAGAGATCGTCAGCGAGGAAGGCGAAATCGAACTCAATGCCGGCAGGGAGAAACGGGCTGTTCGGGTGGTCAATACCGGCGACCGTCCCGTGCAGATCGGCTCCCACTACCATTTCTTCGAGGTCAACCGGGCTCTGGAGTTCGACCGCGCCGCCGCCTTCGGCATGCGCCTTGATATCGCCGCCGGTACGGCGGTGCGGTTCGAGCCGGGGCAGGAGAGAGAAGTGGAGCTCACCACATTCGGCGGGCAGCAGATGCTTTCGGGACTGAATGCGTTGTCGGACGGCTCGGCCCGGGATCCCAACGCCAAGGCAGCGGCCCTCGAGCGTGCTCGTGCCGCCGGTTTTCGTGGCGCTTGAAAGGAGAAGACAGATGGCATCGCTCTCCCGGCGCGACTATGCCGCGATGTATGGACCAACCACGGGTGACGGCTTCCGGCTCGGCGACACCTCGCTCATCGCGGTGGTCGAGAAGGACTACGCGACCTATGGCGACGAGTGTCTTCATGGCGGTGGAAAGACACTGCGCGATGGCGCGGGCCTAGCCGCGGGCGTGACCAGCGCCGAGGGGGCGCTGGACTTTCTCTTGTGCAACGTCACGGTGATCGATGCCGTGCTCGGGATCGTCAAGGGCGATCTGGGCATCAAGGACGGGCGTATTGTCGGTATTGGCAAGGCCGGCAATCCAGCGATCATGGACAATGTCGACCCTCGCCTGATCGTCTCGGCGGCGACGACGGTGCGTGATTGCGAGGGCCTCATTGCCACTGCCGGTGCGTTGGATGTCCATGTCCACTTCGACAGCGCCCAGCTTTGCGAGCACGCGATCGCCTCCGGCATCACCACGATGCTGGGCGGTTCGCTTGGGCCCATCACCGTCGGCATCGATTGCGGCGGCGCTTTCAATGTCGGCAAGATGCTGCAGGCCGCCGAGCAATGGCCGATCAATTTCGGTTTCCTCGGGCGAGGCAACTCGCACAAGCCAGCCTCGCTGGTCGAACAGATCGAAACGGGCTGCCTCGGCCTCAAATTGCACGAGGACTGGGGCACGATGCCCGCTTCCATCGACACCTGCCTGTCGGTTGCCGACGATATGGACTTTCCAGTCCAGATTCATACCGACACGCTGAACGAGTCCGGTTTCCTGGAAGATACGCTGGCCGCCATCAAGGAGCGCACCATCCACATGTACCACACCGAAGGTGCGGGAGGCGGTCATGCGCCCGACATCATCCGTGTTGCCGGCGTACCGTGGTGCCTGCCGTCCTCCACCAATCCCACCAATCCCTATACCATCAATACCTTCGACGAACATCTCGATATGACGATGGTGTGCCATCACCTCAACCCCTCCATACCCGAAGACGTGGCCTTTGCGGAAAGCCGCATCCGGGCGCAGACGATCGCCGCCGAAGACGTCCTGCACGATATCGGCGCGATCTCGATGCTGGGGTCGGACAGCCAGGGCATGGGCCGCATCAACGAGGTCATCTGCAGGACCTGGCAGCTCGCCGACAAGATGAAGCAGCAAAGAGGGCGCCTGCCTGAGGAGAAGACGCGTCTTGGCGACAATGAGCGGATCAAACGCTATGTCGCGAAATACACCATCAATGCGGCACGCACCTTCGGCATTGCCGACCATGTCGGCTCGCTCGAGGACGGCAAGATCGCGGATATCGTGATTTGGCGCCCGGCCTTCTTTGGCATCAAGCCCGAACTGGTCATCAAGGGCGGTTTCATAGCCTGGGGCGCGATGGGGGACAGCGCAGCCTCGCTGATGACCTGCGAACCCCTCTTGTTGCGTCCGCAATGGGGAGCGTTCGGGCGGGCCAGGCAGGCGCTGTCGGCCTGCTTCGTCAATCCGGCCGCCATCGACCGAGGGCTGGCCTCCACGCTCGATTTGAAGAAGGCGCTGCTGCCCTCCCGGGGATCGAGGGGGCTATCCAAGAAGGACATGCTCCATAACGACGTCTGCCCCCAGATACGCGTCGATCCCCAGACCTTCGACGTCTTTGTCGATGGCGAGCTTGCCACATGTGAGCCGGCGCGGGAGCTGCCGCTGGCACAACGCTATATGCTGAGGTGACGCCATGGACGCGACGTATCTGTTGAAGGATCGGCCATCGACCCGCGTGGGCGCTGCCAGGGTTGGCATTGGCGGGCCGGTCGGTTCGGGCAAGACGGCGCTCATCGAACGACTGATCCCGGCTTTTGCGGCACGAGGTGTCTCGCTGGCGGTCGTCACCAACGATCTCGTGACGGCGGAAGATGCCGAGCGTCTGCGGCGTTCCGGCCTGATCGATCCGGCGAGGGTTGCGGCTGTCGAGGCTGGCGCCTGTCCCCATACCGTCATTCGGGAAGATCCCACCCTCAACATCGCCGCTGCCGACGAGTTGGAGCAGCGTTTTCCCGATGCCGAACTGATCCTGATCGAGAGCGGCGGCGACAATCTGGCCTCCACCTTCTCGCTCGACCTCGTCGATTGGTGGATGTTCGTCATCGATGTGGCAGGAGGCGACGACATTCCCCGCAAGAATGGCCCGGGCGTGCTCAAATGCGATCTACTTGTCATCAACAAGAGCGATCTGGCGCCCCATGTCGGCGTCGATCTCGACCGCATGACAAGCGAGGCCGGCGCGGCCCGCCACGGTCGTCCGCTGGTGCTGACCAATTGCCGCAAGGCCGAGGGCATCGGCGCAATCGTGGACCGCATCCTGGCCGACGTGTTGTTCCGATGACGCAGCATTGGCAGCCACCATCGTCACCTGGTGATCCGGCCGTGCACATCATGGCCGAACATCGGGGCCGTTTCGAATTGGACTTCATCCGGCATGGTGCGCGAACGACGCTCGCGCGCCAGTTCGTCTCCTACCCGTTTCATCTGACGCGGCCTTTCCGGCTGGATCCGGCCATTCCTTCCTTGCTTACGCTCTATCAGCAATCGTCATCCGGAGGTCTCTATCGAGGGGAACGGCTCTCATGCCGATTTCGAGTGGGGGCGGGCGCTGCCGCCCACATAACGACCCAGGCCGCCACGATCGTTCATGATTGCCAGGGCCGGCCCGCTCAACAGAGGACTGTCATCGAGGTCGAGGGCGGGGCTTTTCTGGCCTATGCGCCCGACCCGCTCGTGCTCTTTCCAGGTGCGTCCTTTGCTGCCAGCCTGGAGGCGCGCCTGGCGGATGACGCGGTCATGTTCCTTTGCGATGCATTCACCACGCATGATCCCCGGGCTGAAGGACGCCGCTTCGACCAGCTCAGTTCGGATGTCGTGATCCGCAATTCGAGCGGGAGGCTGGTCGTCCGCGATAGTTTCCGGCTCGGCGGCGATGCGCTGTGCAGCCAAACTTCACCGATGGGGCGCTGGCAGGTCATGGCGAGCTATCTCGTCCTCGCTCCTCCTGCCCGTCTTCCTTCCCAGGCTGACCTGCAGTGCTCGCAGGTCGAGGGCCGTTCCATCATTGGTGTGAGCGTCCTCCCCAACGCGGTCGGCTTGGGCATTCGCTGTCTTGCCGCAGATGCGATCGCGGCTCGCAAAGCCACCGACCGGCTGTTCTCGCTGTGTTGCCAAGCCGCGTTCGGCCATTCGCCCATGCCCCGGAGAAAATGAGATCTCGGGGGCCGCTGACTGATTTCGAAAGGAGATAGCCCATGAAATCCCGCTGCACCGTTCCATTGGTTGCTGCGATCCTTATCGGCGCCATGACAGCCGCTGCCAATGCCCATACGGGCATCGGCGATACCAGCGGGCTCGCGCATGGTTTCCTGCACCCCGTCGGTGGACCGGACCATATCCTGGCCATGGTCGCCGTCGGATTGTTTGCTGCCCAGTTGGGCGGGCGGGCGATCTGGCTCGTCCCGTTGAGCTTTGTGGCCGTCATGGCTTTCGGCGGCGTACTGGGACTAGCCGGCGTAACGCTGCCGTTTGTCGAACTGGGCATCGGCCTTTCCGTACTCGTGCTGGGCGCCGCCGTTGCCTTTCGGTTGCGCGCGGCCGTACCGGTGGCAATGGCTCTCGTCGGGTTTTTCGCGATCTTCCATGGCTATGCGCATGGAGCCGAGATGCCAGAGAATATCGGCGGCTTCACCTATGGCGTGGGCTTCATGCTCGGAACCGCCATGCTGCATGCCATCGGCGTGGGAGCCGGCCTGGCAATCGGCAGATCGCGAAACGGCCGCGGAGAACTTCTCGTCCGTTCGGCCGGAGCCGTTATTGCGATTACCGGTGCGGCTTTCCTCGGAGGGCTTGCCTGAAAGGCCGGCGCGGACATCCTGCTCCAACGGCAGGGCAAACGGCATGCGCTCGTGGCGATCTTTCCGCGAGGGCACAAGCGGGCATCATCGATGGAGAGCCGGTCAGCCGGACTACGTCGGCGTTCGAGCCGGCGTCTCCTTCCCTGCTGGAGCGCATGCATCGGCTTAAGGCGGCACAATGCCATTGAGCAATTTGGCGGTGGGAGGGCGCGATTGTCGGTAAGAAGAAAGAAGGAACGCCTTCCGGTCGCGATCGGTCGAGAGCTACGGGTCTGCAGGGAGCGTGAAGGGATCTCTGCCGTCGATCTTGCACGCGCGGCTCAAATTTCAGGTGGTACCCTGTCGAAGATTGAACGAGGCACCATCACGGCCTCCCTGACGATCATACAGTCCTTGGCAAGAATTCTGGGCGTTTCATTGTCTACGCTGATAAAACGAACAGAGAGGCGTCGTAAAGTTATCTTTGTCAGGCAAGCCGATGTGATTGGATCGAGTGTATTCCCTGTCCAGAAAGGTGTCTATAATTTAGATCTTGGCTCTGTCGATTCTTATAACGATCTTCTTAACACCAACCCCTCTTTGGTGGTGATTTATGATAATGAATATTCGAACATGTCATCCCAAGGAAAGGGGTATGTTTTAATTTTCATGCTGGAAGGTGAGATGATATATCGCCATGGCTTGAATAGTCATAAATTGGAAACAGGAGATAGCCTGTTTTTTGATGCTGAGAATTGGCATGGGCTTGCCAAAGCTGTCAAAACACCTCTCAAGTTTCTACAGTTTAATACCTGCTTCAAATAATTAGTATTGTATAAGGGGTTGGTTCATCCGACTGTCGTTGTCACTCGTGCCCACTGCACTATTGCTACACCACACTGAATTTCGCCGTGAAACGGAAGTTGGGTGCCCTCCAGGCGAGCCCGTCTGATGCGGCAGCTTCTTGGTGCGGCCTCCGTCCATCACAAAAACATGCCCGGTCGCAAATCGCCTCTCATTGGAGGCAAGCGATACCGCGAGATTGCCGATGTCGCGCGACTCTCCCAGCCGGCCTGCCGGATACATGACCAGGAGTTCGCGTCGGATTCGCGACCTGCCGGCTATGCTTTCCAGATATATCTCGCTGGGCCCCGAATTGTTCCAGTCCGGTGGGATTGCATTGCAACGGATACCGTTCCGCAACGTTCCGGTCTTGGCGCCAAGCTGGAACCAGGCATGTTCGGGCCGGCTGTCGCCGCCTATGGGGGATGATTTACGAATTCTCGTTCAAGCAATGACTTGGCGGGGTTTGCTTTTGGCGCTTCATTCTCGTGTGAATAGAAGCAGGCGTTTGCGATCGCAGGTTCAAATCAAAGGTGCCATAGCCCGCAACCAGTTACGATGTCTTTTGAGCCAGAAATACCCGATCGCATCATCGCAAGACTGACGTGATCTTGGGCTTGAACTGCCTGGAGCAGTCCATTCCGCCCTGGGATAGCTTCCCTCGCCAGCGCATCAGGGCTATCTCGACCCCGGGTCGACTGTCCGGTGAAACGGGGGAGGGCACACGGAGGGCTTCGGCCCGGTTTGGGGTGGCCCGGCCGCGAGGATCAGTCGGCGGCATGCGGCCGGGCCTGCCGGCCATGTCGTTGCGGGACAGCCGGCGGCTCCCCCGAGTGGTCAGGAGCGCTTGAAGGCTAAATCGGCAGCGTCCCGGAACGAAGCGGGATGTTGTTAAGAGTTGTTTCCGGCGTCCGCGGCCAACGGAGCCTGGCCGATCGTTCAATGAAAGGGCGACCGGGCCTTGCATCATAATGTTACCTAGCGTTACCCTGTGGGGCGGGGGCTGTTTACGAGTTGCTAGCCTTTGCAGGCAAGCCAACTATCATTTCTGGAGGATGTCATGGGATTGCTCGACAACATTCTTGGTGCATTGCAAGGGCAGACTGGAAGCTCGATTTCCGATTTGGTGTCACAGCACTTGCCCGATCTCCTCGGGCAACACGGTATTGATGGCCTGCAGGGGCTGACGACCCAGTTGTCGCAAAGCGGACTGGGCGAAGCAGTTTCGTCGTGGATCGGCAACGGAGAAAATCAGGCGGTCACTGCCGACCAGATTTCCCAGGCCCTGGGTTCGCCTATGGTCACGTCGCTGGCGGAGAAGTTCGGCGTTGATCCGGCCCAGGCGAGCCAGTTCCTCGCCGACCATCTGCCGCAGATCATCTCGACATTCCACGGCAATCAAACAGCCTGAAGGAGCCCGGCCGCTCGATCGAATGGAGAGGCGGCCGGGCCTCGCCAGCAGACTGTGAATACTGCTGGCGATTGCTTCCGCCGGGCGCGATGGAAGCAAGGAAGAGGGTAGGCCGGCCGGATCACGGGATGAAGCTTGATCTTGTTAAATGTTGTTTCGCCAACCTGGCGATCGAGGCGAAGTAGGATAGGGGCATGGCGCCCCGCGTGTCCTCTTCCTGCTTGAGCGCCCGGCCGATTTCGCAACTACGGGTCCCGTTGCCAGTGTCGATCGGGGGCGAGCCGTACTGCGATCTCCGCCGGGACATGTTGCCTCGCCGTTGTCGGTGTTTTGATCGGCCGGAACTCAGCGCCCGGTGTGGGGCAGGTGCTGCCTGTTGGATTGCCGCGGCGTTTGTCGGTGCAACGATGGTCGCCGATACTACGAACGGGGCCGTTGTCGGTGCGGGAGATGGAAGTGCAATAGGCTCCCTGGCCGAGGCAGCGGCTTTTCGTCGATACGGCTAGTTCAAGACGGCAGACGCGCCCATCCCTACGGCGCATAGCGCCATGACACCCGTGGAGAGCCAGCCCAGGCCAAGCAGCCAGCCGCCGATCACCTGCTCGCCCATGATTCTTTTGTCGGTCGACATCAGCATCATGATGACCATGATCGGCACAGCGACGACGCCATTCACCACGGCGCTCCAGAAAAGGGCCTGGATCGGATTGACGGGGGCGAAATTCAAGGCCACGCCGAGCATGGTTGCGATCGCTATCGTGGCATAGAAGGCCTTGGCGTCCTTGGGCTTGCGGGCCAGTCCGGTGGGCCAGCGCAGCGCTTCTCCGAGCCCGTAAGCGGCCGATCCGGCCAGCACCGGCACGGCCAGGAGCCCTGTTCCCACGATGCCGATGACAAACAAAAGCTCGGCAAATTTGCCTGCAACGGGCTCCAGCGCTTCAGCCGCCTGCGCTGAACTGCCAATGTCGGTGATGTGGTGCACATTGAGCGTCGCGGCCGCCGTGACCATGATGGACAGCGCAATGAAGTTGGAAACGCCCATGCCGGCGAGCGTATCCAGTTCAATCCTTTGATCGGCCTCCTTGGCTTGTTCCGGACTATCCTTCAAAGGGTGGCGCTTGGGCTTTTCCTTGAGGTCCTCCACTTCCTGCGAGGCCTGCCAAAAGAAGAGATACGGGCTGATGGTGGTGCCAAAGATTGCGACAATTGCCATGAGATAGTCGGAGGAAAGCTCGATATGCGGCGTAAAGAATCCCGTCGCGAGAGCCGCCCAGTCGATCTTTACGATGAAAAGCGTCGCGACATAGCTCAGCAAGGCCAGGCTGAGCCATTTGAGAATGCGAACGTATTTCTTGTATTGCAGGAATACCTGCGCGATTGCGCATCCGGCTCCGAAAAGCACGACATAGACCAGGGCCGGGCCGCCGATGATGAGTTTGACGGCGTCGCCCATTGCGCCGATATCGGCCCCGATATTGATGATGTTGGCGATCACCAGCAGGCAGACGCCCGTATAGACCAGCCAATTGGGATAATATCTGCGCAGGTTGCCGGCTATGCCTCGTCCCGTGGTTCGTCCGAGACGGGCGCTGATCATCTGGATGGCGCTCATGAGGGGGTAGGAAAACAACAGGGTCCAGCTCGCGCCATAGGCATATTGCGCACCCACCTGGGAATAAGTCGCAATTCCGCTGGGATCGTCGTCCGAAGCGCCGGTGATTAAGCCCGGGCCGAGAACTTTGAGTATACGTGGCTTGCTTGGCTCGACAGCCGGGCTGCGCTCCGTTCTTGGATCGAGGTCCCCCTCAGTCCCGCTCATTGTTCCGCCTTGCTGCAAGATGTTCTTGTTGTTGCTCTGGCGCCGACATCGAAAGCTGCAAATCAATCTGTGCGCAGGATCGATGTGGCGCCCTCTCGTCTGCTATGCGAGCTTACGAACTCGCTCGGTGGCATTCGGTTCCCGAGGAATGCTCGAACCGCCCGGCGGAATGGCGATAGCGTACGGTGGCGGAATTGTGCTTGGAACGGATGGGAAGCACCGCAGTTCTGGCTGTCCAGTACCGAGTTTCCAGGAGAACGCTATGATGGAGGCGGCTGTAAGGAAGCTATTCGAGCGATACGAGAACTTCTGCAATCAGTCTCTCGGTGGCCATGCGGACATGGACGAGGTCGCCTCACTGTACGCGCCCGAATTTATCGGCGCCGCACCCGCCGACGTCATGACTGGAAAGAACGACGATCAGTTCAAACAGGCGATCGTGCAGGGATATGCACATTATCGGGCAATCGGGACGACAGAGATGCGCATACGCAATGTCCGCCTTTCCTCCATAGACGAATGTCATTGCCTAGCCCATGTCGCTTGGACCGCCACCTATGCCCAGAAGGGTCGAGGGCACAAAGTGATCGATTTTGATGTCCACTATTTCGTTCAGATACTGGATTCCGAGGCGAAGATATTTGGTTGGGTATCAGGCGACGAGCAGGCACTTCTAAAAGAGCATGGCATCATCTGACGCCAGCCGTGCCTGCAAATGCACGCTTCTCCGATCCGTGTGGCTCCTTCCTGTCCGACTTAGAATATGCCGGCCTCTGAGACAGGGGGCGAACCGAGATCGACAATTAGATCGCCGGGCGCCTTCTCGGCGCCGTCACAAAGGTCGCCAATGCTTATCCTGGTGGCCGTATCAGTTAATTCAGGCGTCGAGGGCATGAAAAAGCATGAGACGACGTAATTTTATATAAAAACTAAGATTATAATAATAAATATTTTGAATTTATAGATAAATTTAGGCTCGTAAACTATAATAATACGAAATTAAATTTAAAAACACATTATAACCTCCACTAAAATAAGAATTTATATGAAGATAATTATTCGAATTATTGTAGTTGGCGCGTGTATGTAGTTCGGATAAATTTAAACTTGCATTCAGATCCCCTTCGTCGTTGATTAGTCGAAGTTTCAGGGAAAGGTATGCAAGTCATGAGGCAGGTCTATATCTTATTGCCGTTAGGGGTAGCATGTGTCTTGGGAGCTTGTGCCGACAATAAACCACTCGAGAAGGGGTTGAGGGTTGGCCCATCCGTTACTCGCCATACGAAAAAAGATCAGTCCGTCACGGTGTACAGCGCGTATCAGGTCGCCAACGATTGCGTCATGTATGACCTGCCACCTTCCGTCAAGATTATCACGCCTCCGCGCAATGGCATTGCCACGGTTGTTCACGTGAAAGACCATCCCGCCTACCCGACGACAAGCCATCTCTACAAATGCAATGCCAGGATGATACCGATGACTGCAGTCACGTATCGGCCGAATCCGGGCTTTACGGGTACCGATAGCCTCGCATTACAGACCAATTTCACCGGATCTCTCAATCCTCCTGACCGGACTGCAGTTGCCGTTGAGGTAGCACCGTAGACCCGGTCACCGGCATTCGCGCCCCCACTCGAGCCCTGCGGTGCTCTTAGCGTGGGGTCGATGATGAACCATATGGCGGGCTGATCGAGCCCGTGGCGCAAGCCGAGATGGCCCGGCAACGCTGCTTTTCGCCGAGCGCAGGGCTTCGCAGCCGGACCGCTTGTTGCGCGGGAGCGGGGCTATCGGAGCAGGATCTGCGACTGCCAAACCCGGGTTTCGATCCGTGCCCGGATCTGCTCGGCCTTGCCATGAACGACCACGAAGTGCTCCCTGTCGAAATACAGGGTCGAGCTGTCGGGCTCATTGCCCTCGATATAGCAGATGCGAGTCACGTTCACTTCGATCGGATGTCGGTCGAAACTTCGTTCGAATGTACAGAATATCGGGATTCTGGTCTCTGTCCCTTCAGAACGACCCGTCGTCTCCTGCGCTTCGTCCATTCCTACCATCCCACACAAACGCGAGCGCAATGATGGCTCTTCCAGTGCGGAAATCTAGCAATGGCGTTTTCGGGATCAAGACCGCCTGAAATCCTATGGTTAAAAAAATTGCCCGCCGCGCTTGGGAACAGCGAGCGGGCAAGCAGGGGAAGGGAGCAATGCGGGTTTCCTGCCGGCGGCAATTGCTCCTTGTTTTCAGGCTGCGACGTCCGCCGGCGGGGTCATCGACGTGCAGGTTTCGATATGCCTGCGGGTGTCCGCGAGGGTGCCCCTGACGACCACGAATTCGTCTCTCCTGAAATACATGGTCGTCGTGCCGTCGTCATTGCCCTCCAGATAGAGGATGAGATTCACGTTCACCTCGATCGGATGGCGGTCGAAGCTGCGTTCGAAAATACAGAAAATCGGTTTCACCGGTCCTGCTCCTTTGGGGTTAGCAGGCCCTGTACTAGGACCGTGGGCATGATGCCCACTGCGTGTCGCTTCTCGCGTTCGCGAGCGCCCTCTACGCCTTCTCCTCTTGGAAAAGAACAGCCCGCTGGCCTGTCAGGCAGCGGGCGAGTTGGGCTGTCTAAAGTCGACAAGGACTCAACCGATGAGCGGCGCGATAGTTCCTCACGTCCGTCTCACCGGTCGT
The DNA here is from genome assembly GCF_057073705.1 of Labrys sp. E2SS-1L. Classification (NCBI taxonomy): domain Bacteria; kingdom Pseudomonadati; phylum Pseudomonadota; class Alphaproteobacteria; order Hyphomicrobiales; family Xanthobacteraceae; genus Labrys; species Labrys sp. E2SS-1L. The sequence continues at coordinate 251,356 of NZ_CP172713.1, forward strand.
CGCCCTGGCTCGGGCATGCCTGCTGCATCCCCCAAAAGTCCTGCTGCCTTCTGGAGCAGATTTTTAGGCTTTGGTTCCGTTATTGGTCATGCCCGAAAATGGCCGGCGTCGACGGTCGAAGGCGATCTAGGGGGCCGATCGGGCCTGCCTGTTGCGCTACTTCTCCGCCTGCAGCGCGGTTCTGCCAGCCTCTGTAATTTCCCAGTAATTGGCCGATGGCCGGGGCTTGATGGCAACGAAGCCCAGGATACGCAGACGCCAAAAGGTCCGATGTGATCGAACGCCGTCGGGCATGTGCCCGATCGGCACGCCACCGGGCGTCATCCTGACTTCGACGCCCGCCTCGAGCGCGGTCAATGCACGGATTTGGGCAGGGGATAGCTTTGCCATCTAAGCAGTGCCGTCCTGGCATATGAGCGCCGATTCAAGCCCTCGGGATGCAGCCTCGCTATGTCTGAGACACGCATTCTACATGAGATCGGGACGATGCGGGAGAAATTGCCTCCTGGCTGCGCTGGTGGGGCTGCCGGCGTCGTCGAGACACATTACGCCGGCGGCCTCTCCGGTGTTTCAAGCGTCCAAATTGCGGTCCAGGCGCCGAGCGTTGCGCCCTCCCATTGGCCTTCTGTCCGGATGGGCTGGCCCTGGATGGCCGTCTCCATCGGTTTCGGCGTGTCGCTGAGATTGAGAACGAGGCGGAGCACCGTTTCGCTGGTGCTGCGCCAATCGACGCAGACGACCCCGTTCTCGTCGACTGTGTACATACCGGCCTGCAGGAAGGTCGGTATGAGCGGTACGATCTTCGTGGCTCGAACCGATAGGATGCGCCGGTACCAATTCAGCATGTCCGCATGCAGGGGCTTCTCCCGTTCCGGCCACAGCAATTTGGCGGAGCGGAAGGTCTGTTCGCTGACGGGATCGGGAATGGCTTCGCGCGCTTGCGGATCGGCATAGTCGGGAAAGCGCGAAAACTCGTTGCGCCGCCCCTCGCGCACCGCATCGGCCAGTTCACCCTCGACGTCGCAGAAGAACGTGAAAGGCGTAGAGGCGGCCCACTCCTCGCCTTGAAACAGCATGGGGATCTGCGGTGCCAGGAGATAGGCCGCCGCGGCGGCCTTCACGGCTCGGAGCGGATGATGGTGGTGGATGCGGTCGCCAAAGGCGCGATTGCCGATCTGGTCGTGATTCTGCAGGAAGGCGACGAAGGCATCCGGCGGCAGATGGGCCGAGGGTTGCCCGCGACGACTGCCGCGATAGGCCATCGTTTCGCCCTGGAAGGCAAAGCCCTGTGCCAAGGCGCGGCCGAGCAATTCGGGCCGATGGGCATAGTCCCCGTAATAGCCTGCGTTTTCGCCGGTCACGGCCACATGCAGGGCGTGATGGACGTCGTCATTCCATTGCGCGGTGAAGGCCGGTGTTCCTTCCGATTGCCGGGCGAGCCATTCGGCGTTGTTTTCCTCATTCTCCAGCACGAGATGGACAGGACGATTGCCGATGAGGGCGCCGACCGCGGCGCGGATCTCGGCAAGGAGATGACGGTCCCCGGCATCGCGTATCTCGTGCACGGCATCGAAACGCAATCCGTCGAGGCGGAACTCTTCCAGCCAATAGAGCACGTTTTCGATGGTGAAGGCCCGGATCTCGGCAGACCCTTCGTCGTCATAGTTGACGGCGGGGCCCCAAGGGGTCTGGTGGCGTTCGGTGAAGACGGGAGCATAGAGCGGCAGATAGTTCCCCTCGGCTCCGTAGTGATTGTAGACGACGTCGAGCAGCACCGAGAGGCCGAGGCCATGCGCTTCGTCGATGAAGGCTTTCAGTTGCTCCGGCCGGCCATAGGCTGCGTCCGGCGCGAAGGGAAGGACGCCGTCATAGCCCCAGTTGCGTTTCCCCGGAAAATCGGCCACCGGCATGAGCTGGATGGTGGTCACCCCCAGTTCCCTGAGATAGTCGAGCCGTTGCGCCGCGCTGGCGAAAGTCCCTTCCGGCGTGAAAGTTCCGATATGAAGCTCGTAAAGCACCGTTTCGTGCCAGGCGCGTCCCTGCCAGTCCGTATTGCGCCAGCGATAGGCCGCCGGGTCGACCAGCTCGCTCGGACCATGGACGTCCTCGGGCTGGAAGCGGCTGGCCGGATCCGGCACGGTCATGCCGTCTTCCAACACGAAGCGATATCGGGCACCAAAGTCGGCGGCCACCGGCAGGCAATGCCAGCCGCCATGGTTGTGCATCGGATATGTCGTCTGTCCCAATTGCAGGCCGACCCGGCATTGCCTGGGCGCCCAAAGGCGAAACAGAACCTTGCCGTCGCGCAGGACGGGGCCGAAGCGTGGTTCGTAGTGGCCTGGCGGCATGATCATGGCTGCGAGTGCCGGATTGCCGGCGGTGTCTGCGGCACCAGCACGGCGGCGGGCAGCTCTGCCAGCAGCATAGCAAGATCGATGCCTTCCTTGCCGGGGGTGATCTGGCGTCCAGAGAGGAGATCGCCATAGACGGGGCAATGGTGGGCGAGGGGCAGAAAGCCGTCGATGGCGCCACGACCGGGGAACCGCGCGGCCACGACGACGAGGGCGCAGTCGCCATGCTGTCGCGAGAAGGCGATGACGCGATCGCCTGCCATCTCGATGGGCCGATAGTCTCCTACGGCAAACAAGGCTTCATGCCGGCGGCGCAACTCGAGCAGCTTGGCGATGGTGGCCAATTTGGCGCTTCCGTCGAGAAGGTTGTCTCGCGCGACCGGCCGAATATTTCCCAGGCTCTCTCGGCGCCAGACCCAGTCGACCGGGCGGCGATTGTCCGGATCGACCAGGCTGAAATCGTAGGCCTCCGCCCCCTGATAGATATCGGGAACGCCGGGCACGGTGAACTTCAACACGGTCTGCGTGAGACTATTGGCAGCACCGAGTTCGATGACGCGTTTTTCGAAGCCGATGAAATCGGCAAGAAAATCCTGGTTCGCGAAAGCGGCCGCAACATAGTCGTGCAGGGACTTTTCATAAATCTCGTCGGGCGCTGCCCAGTTGGTGTGAACCTTGGCCTCGCGCGCCGATTTGAGCATGGCCAGCTGCAGGCGCTCCTGGAACCGCTCCAACGCCCCGATATCGGTGGAGACGAGGTCCACGGGCCAGGCACCCACGAGCAACTGGAAGAGCAGGAAGATGTCGTTGCCATCAGGCCTGGTCTCATTCCCGTCGAGCATGGACCGCCAGCGGGCGGTGGCTTCGGTAAAATCCACCGGGATCTCGCTGAGAACGGCAAGGCGTGCCCGGCAGTCCTCGCCACGTTTGGTGTCATGCGTCGACGTCGCGAGCATGGCGCCCGCATGGCGGGCGAGATTGGCGGTATGGAAAGCCTCGACGCTGGCGCCGAGATGGCCGGGGTGGCCGCCAACCTCATTGGCGGCAATGAAGCGGTTGTAGCGGTAGAAGGCGGTATCCTCGACCCCCTTGGCCATGATCGGCCCGGTATATTGCTGGAACCGCATGGCAAAACGCATGACGTCCTGCCGGCTGAAACCGCTGCCGGGCTTTGCAACGGCCTCGCCGCCGAGCAGTGAGAACAGGAAGTCGAACACCGAATGGTCTATGCCACGCCCCGAGCGCCGCGCCTGGGTGAAGGCACTTTCGAGTTCCTGAAGGTCGGCAGCGCTGGCACCCTCCGCATCGACATAGGTCCGATAGACACGAAACCCGGCGACGATTTCCCTGAGTGCACGCTGCAGGACATTGCGGGTAAAATCGGCAGTGCGCGGATTGGAACGCGCGATGCGGGCAGCCTCGCGAGCCAGCCCGTCGAGTTCGCCGGCCATTTCGTCTGCCATGATGGCCAGCTTGCCCTCGCGGCTGATGGCCTTGAAGCTGCGCCGCTCGCCGGTGAAGCGGCGATAAAGCTCATCGAGCTGTGCCTGGCCGCTCGGGTCGATCAGCAGATTGGTAAGGAGGTTGGCGAATTCGTAGCCGGTCGTGCCGTCGGCATGCCAATCCTCCCGCAGTTCCTCATTTTCTCCGAGGATCTTCTCGACGACCAGGTAGATTGGCCGCGGCGCTTTCTCGCGCAAGCGCCGGCAGTATGTCTTGGGATCCAGCAGGCCATCGATATGGTCGATGCGCAACCCGTCCAGCACACCCTCGGCGATCAACTCGAAGACAAAGCGATGGGCGTGGTCGAACAACTCCTCATGTTCGATGCGCAAGCCGGCAAGATCGCTGATATTGAAGAAGCGGCGGTAGTTGATATCGTCGGCGGCTACACGGAAATGAGCCACGCGCCAATGCTGGTCGGCGATCAGCTGGTCGAGCCGTTTCCAGCTCTCCAGCTCGCCGGCCATGCCGGCGAAACGCCCCAGACGCTCCGCGACGGCCTCCGTCACCGTCGGTTCGGCTGCGACCAAAGCGGCAAGATCGGCCTTGAGTTGTCCGGCCCTGCGCTGTTCATGCGGGTGGAACCCTTCGAGGTGGGAGAAGGCATCGCTCAGTTTTTCGAGCGCGGCATGGTCGCTCCCAAGGACACGGCCATAATGTCCGGGATGGATGGGGAGCTTGTGGGCGCCGTGAGCCCAGATGGCGATCTCCCCGGCCCTGGCATCGAAACATAGCTCGAGGCCACCACCGGCAAGCACTGCGCCGTACTGGTCGCCGAGAACGGGGACCAGGACCTTGCCCCTGAGATGCGAAGGTTCGGGCTGCCAGTCGATGTCGAACCAGCCGGCATAGGCCGACTCCTGGCCCCATGCGAGCACGTCGAGCCAATAGGGATTGTCGGCACCGTTCACGCCCATATGGTTGGGGACGAAATCGAGGATCAGGCCCAGGCCGTTGGCGCGTAGGGCCTGCATCATCAGATCGAAATCTTCCTTGGTGCCGAGGTCGGGATTGAGGGCCGAGTGATCGACGATGTCGTAGCCGTGGCTGCTGCCCGGCCTCGCTTTCAGGAACGGGGAGGCATAGACGTGGCTCACTCCCAATTGGGCGAGATAGGCGGCTATGGCTTCGACCGCCGCAAAATTGAAGCGGGCGTTCAGCTGCAAACGATAGGTCGCCCGCGGCGGCGGGCAATCGGCTTCTGGCATGGAACTTTCCCGATCGAGTCGTTTCCTGGAACCAGCGGCGAGGCTGAAAGTTTCGCGTGGCATTGCTGCAGATGAATGTCGCAACGGGATCTTTCGTACCGTTCGCGGGTTCGATGCTGGGGAGGGCAGCACAATGACCTCGATGTTTGATTACGATCCCGAAGAAATCGTCAGTTTCGAAGGCCATGACATCAGCCTGAAGGAAGCCGTGATGCGGTATCGGCAGGCCAGGGCCCACCCAGACCAGTTCACGGATTTTTCGGCTGTTCGGGATCCCGGCAAGACACCTCAGATCTTCGAAGTCGAACACTTCGACGCGTTGATGACGCGACCCGAGTTTGAGGGCTCGGCCTGAGCGCAATGCAGCAGCAGCCATACTACCCGCAGCGATATCGCTTGAAGACTTTCGCGGCACCTGAAGGAAGAGCACCCATGGTTTCCGACATTCCCGAGCCTCTTGCGGTGGGGAGCATCGTCACATTCTCCCCCGCCCCTGGCCATAGTCAGCCTGACTTTTACGAGGGTGCTCCGATAACGCTGGTGCCAGGGGTCGGAGAACCACTGATCGGCCGTATTCTCGCCCATACCGCAGAAGAAGTGGCGGTTGCCGCGGCTGGTGCGCAGCTGGTGCTGACCCCTGTCGCGGCGACGTTGGATGAGCATGGCAGTCTCGACTATAAGGGAGCGTGGACGGTTCGATCGACAATGCCGCTAGGCTGAGGCCATCGGCTCCGGAGCCAGTCGTGCTGCTCGGCAATGGGGGGTGCCGACGAGGCGGCCTGGCCAGCGTTCCTCCCAGAGAAAGCTTCGCCGAGCCATGTGTTTCACGCATTTTAGCGGGAACAGTCTTGGTCCGTCATGGTTCGGAAAGGGTGAGGTCGTGGATGCCTTGTGTCGCCCAATGACCGGCCTCGCAGTGTAGAGTCCGGCGGTCCGGTTCCTCGTTGCCGACCTTTCCCCCAGGTCCGAGAGCCGGGCCGTTGCATGAGTAGGGAACAAAGAATCGAGATACCTGTTTGGAAGGTACGAGACGATCGATGCGAAAGCATTCGGCGTATCGTTCGGCTGATGGTGAGATCAGCCGAGGCGGCTCGGCCAATGCCGATCACACCGACCTCGGCGGCCGAGCCGCTCAGACCCGGTGCTTCCATCCGGGTGTTCCCCTCTTGCGAAAAATGCGCAAGGCCTTCTCTGGCCCGCTACCCTCGATGGCGGGCGGGGGCAGAAGCCATTCGTCGTCTTTGCAATGACGGCGAGCGGTATGGCCGGGTACCAGCGTCGGAGCGCTGTCAGAGTACATGCATCCGATCAGTTCCGCCTTTCCTTCTCTTGGCGGGCTGCGGATAGGGCTCCAGGACAGGTTTATCGTCCGCCTGTGCAGGATAGTCGACCTTTGGCCGTATGATCGGTGTTTCGTCCGGTGAAATCTCTTCGACGCCAGGCCCCTTCTTCCTGGTCCCGCGGAACGGACCGTCGAGTGGTTTCCGATGCTTCGAAGCGGCCATCCGAACCTCCTTCACGGCATTACGCGTATATCGGCTTCCTTGCAGGCCGCGACGAACGCGGTTCTGGCATTGTCGGGTTCGTCCGTGCCCGCCATGACGTCGAGGCAGATACGGCGAGCGTCGATAAGCCGCGGTCCAGTGACTTGGGGCCAGTCATTGAGCAGAAAATGCGATGCTTCTTCCGTCGAGACGAGAATGCGGTATCGCCCGACATCGGTCTCAAATCGGACCGGTCGACTCCAGGGCAGGGTATCCATAGTGTTCCTCTCGTCCATCAGGCCGGAAACGGGCCGAAGGCTCCGACATATCGTATGAGGTTACGGCATGCTGGCCTTCCGCCAGCGCTCCACGCCAACCGTGGTGAGCTTTTCGGGAAGGATGTCGGCTCGGCTTGCCGTTGTCTTCCCTTCAAAAGCGAAGCGTCATGCTACGCCGGCAGCGTAGCATGAAAGCAAATGATGTCCGAGCTTATTTGGAAGGCATCGTCAGGGGCGCTTTCGGTCATATCTGGTTGGGATCGACCAAAGGGGGCATCTCCGGCGGGTTGGGCACATCCGGCGCGATCGGCGTGTTTCCCGGCGGCGGCGGCACGATGGGCACTTCATTCGGGGGTTTCGGGTTTGGCTCCGGCATGGGCGGAGGGCTTTCCGTCGGCGCTGGAGTCGCGGGCTTCGGTTCTTTCGGATCGGGCATCGTACTCTCCCTCATTGCGTGACATGCATGCCGGATTCTTCACAGGCTTCGATAAAGGCCCTGCGGGCGTGATCGGCGGGGAGCGATCCGGCCAAGGCATCGAGACAAGCGCGTCTGGCAAGCAGATGTTTGTCTCCGCCTTCGGTTGGCCAATGATTCAGCAGGAAGTCAGAGGCTTCCTCGCATGAGGCAACCACTCGGAACTGACCTGCGCCGATCTCGAATTTCACGGGGCTGCTCCAGATTTTCATGGCCATGGCACACCTCCTAAACTCAAACATTGTCGGTGCATGCCGGTTCCTGCAGCCATGGCCTCGGGCTTTTCCTCTCCGATCATCCGATCACATGCATTTCGAGTTGCAGGCAGGCCTCGATGAACACGGCCCGGGCATCTCCGGCCTCCGCTCCTTCAAGGGCCTCCAGGAATCCCTGACGCCCTGCAGCCGGTTCGCCATCGGAATCGATGGGCCAGTGCTTGAGCAGAAAGATGACGGCTTCGTCCGTCGAGCCAACTATGCGGTAATCACCGATATAGGTCTGGAGCTCGACCGGGCGCAGCCAAGCGCGGTTATACATGTCAACCCTCCGGTTAATCGAACTGCGGTGGGGACATTTCGTTCCGATGGAAGGGCGTGATCATGTGAGGATCACCCCGGCTTCCTCCGCGGCGAGCAGGAAAGCCGCCCTGGCGTCTTCGGGATCACGCTTGCCTTCGATCGCCTCGAGACAGACGCGCTTGGCGAAGTCATAGCGCTCGCCGCTGTCGGCGGGCCAGTTGTTGAGCAGATAGTCCGCGGCCTCGTTTGCGTCGCCGATGGTGATGCCGTCGATATTGATCGGCTGGGTGAACATTGAAGATGTCATCTCCTACCTCCTTGCGAGAAACACGAGGGGAGGGCGATGGTTCCGGCGCGGGTCGTCGAATGGCCCGTTGGCCAGGAAGGCCGGTCCCGTCATTCGGATGCGCGGCCATCACTCCCGCGGTGGCGAAAGAGAGCTTGGCCGCTCGCGACCGTCTGCCTTCGTACCGGCATTGCGCAAGGCACTGGAAACCAGGTGATAGCGGGCCTGGATCACCCGATAATCGCGATACCAGTTCACCAGATCGCTCCAGGGATCGTTGATCTTTGCGAGCCCGGCGACGAAGGCGACGACGGTTCCGATCTCCGTCCGGCCCTGAACGACGAAATAGCCGCCAATTCCCAGGATGACCGCCGTCCCCAGAGAGTTGAGCCAGTTCATCGTGAAGCTGAGCACGAATTTGAGCCTGAAGATGCTCATGTTCAGGCGGAATACCTGGTCGACGCGTCTCGATTGAGAATGATTGGTCGTCTCGTCGCGTTGCAGCGTGTCGACCAGCATCACGCTGATCTTGCGCAGCACCCAGATGCGAGCCCCCACTCGGCGGTTAATCGCCCCCTGCATCAGCGGCACCAGGAAACATTGCGGCAGAAACACGAGGACGCCGACGAGGGCCATCAACGGCTGGAGATAGATGAGATAGCCGAACACCGACAGCAAGATGCCGATCTGGAGGATCGGGTCGGAAAGGCTCGCGCCGACAAAGCCGCCGATCGGATCGACTTCGGCGACGACCATGGCGATTTCGACGCCGCCGGCCTTACCCGAAGGCAGTTTGGAGTCGGGACGCTGCGCAACATGTGAGATCTCGTTTCGGAGCCACCGCACGGCCGACTCGCCGATCCAATTGCGATAGAGATTGAGGCCGATCTTGATCAGGCCCTGCAGAAAGGTCAGGGCGGCGAACATCATCGCCAGTATCAGCACGTTATAGACATCTCCGCCCTTCACGGCGGCGTTGACCAGGCGCCGCTGCACCTCGAGCGGCACTGTATCCGCAACGAACAGCAAAATGGCGCATAGGCCGATCCAGATCTGGTGCCGGCCCGAGACCCAAATGATGAATCCGACCAGGGTCGGTGGCATTTGAGCATTCGGGGAGGTATGCGGGCTCTCATGCGGGCCGGCCTGTGCCGTAACTCGCCTGCAGATCAATGCCAAGAATCGTCGAAGCAATGCTTTGCGACCCAGACTGTTGCATCTTTCAACGTTACCGGAATGCGCGCTGTCGATCGGCATCAAGGCCAGACGATCTGCCGGCGCGCACCCAGGAAATGGCTGGTAATCGAGACCTTCCAATCCCGGTCGGAGGAAGGAGCACAGGCGCGCGGTGGCTGCACGCGTCGCGGTCCGGAGCTGGGAACAGCTCCGGACCACAGGCATCAGTAATAGGCAGTCTGCATCGGTTGCCATACTCATCATATCCGATCCGTGCGCATGACCGGCCGCTGCTGGGCGGTGTCGTCGCGGCACCTACGGCAGCCCCTCCGACGGCACCGATGGCGCCGCCAATGAGCGCACCGCGGCCGGGATGCCGGTTCGAGACGGCAGCACCCACAGCTGCGCCACCGACGCCGCCGATAACCGCGCCGCCGGCGGCGCGATCACCCGGATTGTCGCTCGCGCAGGCTGCGACGGAGATGGCCATGCCGGCCGCCGCAAATATTCTAAGCAAATCAGCCATGATCGTTATCCCTGGTTGCAACAATGCAAAAACTGCGCAGCCGGGGGATCGTTCCGCTTTCGAATTTGCGAGGTCTCCGCGTCCAGAGAATGTCAGGCATGGTTCCTGATCGAGACGAGCAGGCAAATCGGAGCACCCTATTAGGGGTGGAGAGTATTTCCGAGCTGAAATACTCGGATACACAGCCCCTGTCAGCATTCGATCGGTTGAACCCAAGTCAGCTGTCAGGATTGGTGCAGTCTCGATGGCGGGGCGGGAACAAAGGCCGGCCGTCGAGGTTCGATAGCGCCACATCAAGGAGGTGCTACCATGCTTCACTGGATCCTCATTCTGTTGATCGTTGCTGCCGCAGCCAGCTTGTTGGGTATGCCCGCGCTTGCGGGAGCGGCCGCGACGGGAGCCCGGGTCTTGATCGGGATCGCCCTGATCGTATTCCTGCTGGTGCTGTTGGGTGTCCTCACCGTTGCCTAGGCCCGACATGGTCCATGGGCGTCGGCAGGATCAACGGGGGGGAGGGCGAGGGGTTCGCCCTCGCCGTTACGGGCGATGATTGCTCTGCCGATGCCGACGAGGCAGCGAAGGTTCTGCTCAGGCGGCGGTCCGGTCGATTTGAGCGTAGTGGGCGTGAACGAGCGAGGAGGCGGCGCATCTGGCCATCGGGCACTGCCGGAGGATCAGGCCGGCGCGATTGGCTTCCGGTCTGTCGTCCAGCCTCAGTGCCGCTTGAAATACTGGATCTCGCGTTCGTGTTTTTGGGCAGCTTCCTTCGATTGAAACGTGCCGAGATTGCGCCTTTTGCCCGTCTTGGGATCCACCTTTCGCGAATAGATGCGATATTCTCCTGATTTCAATTTTCGGATCATCGTTCGAATTCTCCCTCATATCGAAGATTTCGATTCATCGGCCGATCCCAGGCGCGGATACCGAGCCACATGGACGATGGCCGAACGGCCCGACCCCGGGGATCTCGGGTCGATCTGTAGGGGCCGAGCCGCCACGACCAACGCTTGCGTCGGTCGAACGAAGCCTGGAACGCTTGGCGTTCCGTGCTTCGCATCTTCCCAACCTGGTTTGGGCCGGATCGTTCCATGCGGTGCTTCCCCGGCATCGCTCGTTTGTCCACCGATCGATCGACCGTCCATCCACGTGCAAATCGGAACGAATGCCTTCGGCTTGCGTTCGAATTCGATGTGGCGTTCTGCCATGGAGGGATTGGAAATGATCACCGGCAGCCTGAAATGGTTCAATTACGACAAGGGCTATGGCTTCATCGCGCCCGATGACGGCAGTATCGACGCTTTCGTGCATATCAGGGAGCTCGAACGCAGCGGCATCAGTACGGTGCGCGAGGGCCAAAGAATGGGCTATGAGCTGGTGGTCGATGCCAAGACCGGCAAGTCGAAGGCGGGCAATCTCAAGATCCTGCCGTCCGAGGGAGCCGCAGGATCTTGAGGGCACCTTGCCAAGGGAAGGGGCCGAGGCGGTTTACGAGGCGATGACCAGCGTCACCTCGTCCGTGTCATCGAACGTCATCGCGATCACCGAGGACGGCGTCGAGCCATAATCTTCGAGTGCGGCTTGCAGGCGGGGCGTATCGGCGATGACCTGTCTCAAATGCTGCAGTTCGCTCGGGCCTGTTTCGGCAATCTGCTGATTGGCCGCGATACGCTGCGGAATCGAGAGTTCGTCGAGAGTTGAGACCGTGACGGCCCTGATTTTCCCGGGAGCACGCTCGATAACGCCGTCATTGGGTGTGTCCGCCGGATTGGTGGCGGGTTGGGCCAGGCCGGTGGCAATGCCCGAAGCCAGGACGATCGTGGCGAAGGTTGCGGACATGAGCTTGTACATGATGTCTCCTTTCCGCTCTGTGGTCAGGGATCATCACGGACAAGCCTCGCACGGAAAGGGTTCGATCGTTTGCCGCTCGAATGGCAATTTTGTGGGATCGACACCTGTCCCGAATGCTCAGCGGCGTGCCGCTCCGCCGGCTGGAAAGGATGGGTTCTTGCGAACGCCATGAAGCAATTCAACCGCGGCATTGAGCTGCATATCGTCCTTCTCGTTGTCAGGGACATAGGCAGACGAGCCGCCCTGCTCGGTATCGCCTTGGCTGTCGAGATGTCCCTTAAGGCCGGCTTCACCGCCGGCGGCATCCTGCTGGTTCAGATTGGCTGGGATGGCCTGCTTCACCACGATTTCCGGATCGATGCCCTTGGCCTGGATCGATCGGCCCGACGGCGTGTAGTAGCGGGCAGTCGTCAGCACCAGGGCGCCGTTGTCGCCAAGCGGAAAGACGGTCTGAACCGATCCCTTGCCGAAGGAACGCGTGCCCAGAATCGTCGCACGGCGATGGTCCTGCCACGCGCCTGCTACGATCTCGGCGGCGGAGGCCGAGCCTCCATTGACGAGCACGATGATCGGCTTGGTATGAACGAGGCCGCCTCCCGTGGCGCTATAACGCAGAGAATCGTCGGGCCCACGTCCGCGCGTGGAGACGATTTCGCCCCGCCCGATCAGGGCACCCGCCACCTCGACGGCCTGGCTGAGCAGGCCGCCAGGATTGTTGCGCAGGTCGATGACGAAACCGGCAAGGTTCCGGCCTCCCTTGTCCGCCCCGGCTTCCATCATGGCCTTGAGGAAGTCGTCGAACGTATTCCCACTGAATTGGGCAATACGGATATAGGCGATATCGCCGCCGATCTTCCTGGTCCGCACGGAAGACAGCTTGATGGTATCGCGGACAAGCTTGACGTCCACAGGCTGTGCATCGCCCCCACGCCGCACCGTGAGCGTGACCGTGCTGTTCTCCGGCCCGCGCATCTTCTGGCTGGCCTGCTGCAGTGGCATGCCCTGCGTGGACTTGCCGTCGATGGCCGTGATCATGTCGCCGGAAAGAAGGCCAGCCTTTGCGGCGGGCGTATCGTCGATGGCGGAAACGACCTTGAGCCGATCACCCTCCATGGTGACCTCGAGGCCAACTCCCGAAAATGCTCCGGAAGTCTGGGCCTGCATGTCCTGGAAACCGGCGGCATCGACATAGCGCGAGTGCGGATCAAGGCCGGAGACCATGCCGCTGATGGCACCGGCGACGAGCTTGGCATCGTCGGGCTCGGTCACATAGCTCGCGCGCACCTGCTCATAGACGTCACCAAAGCGATTGAGCTCGCGATAGGCATCGCTGGCGGAGGCGTTGGCGTGGCCGAGCAGGTCGGAATGCGTGACGGCGAATGCGGTTGCCGCGCCCATTGCGATGCCGCTCAGTAACAGGGAAACTTTGCCATACATTGCATACCTCTTCCCGGAGATGCGAAGGCTACGCCTCGCAAGTAAGCGAGTGTAAACAGCGGTGCGGATGACGTCGGCCTGCTGCGCCGGCCTATTGCGAAATCCGCGCCGCGCCTATCCCGCCGGCTCGCGGCCGGGACGCTTGGGCGTCAGGCTGCCTTGCTCAGCATGACCACGGTATCGGTCTTTTGCGGTACCTGCGGCACCAGGCTGGAATGATATTCGTCGCACCAATGGGCCAGCCTTACCAACCGGGCCACTTCCATCTTCTGGGCGCTGTCCTTATCCGATGCCATCGGCTCGACAATGTTGAGCCCCTCGTCGTCGACAAAGAACGTATGCTCCCCGAACAACCGGGCGAACTGGCTGTATACGGGATGGTTTTCGGCGATGGGTTCAGCCCTGATCTGATTCAGTGTTTGTGTGACGTGCGTGGGCGACAGCTTCATTGGAAGAACTCCCATCTGTAGCCACCGTAAAGGCGACCAATCGGATGTCTGCCGACGACCTGGGAAAGTCAAAACGCCGTTGCCACCCCATCGGGGCCATATCCCATTCCCTGGGCCGGGCTCACAAGCTGTCCAATTATCCTGCCATATCAATCCGACCACATTCTGGCCGCTGGAAGGCCATTGCATGAAGGGGGCTCGTCGGACGATTCTAGCCAAGCGATAGACAGGATGATCGAGGCTTGAACTCCGCGTTTCATGGGGAGAGGAGAGCGAGCGCACTTCCTGGTCAGTCTGCCTTCTTGGCGTCCCTCAGGGCCTTTTGGAGCTTGAAGGCAAGTTCGAGCAGACGCTGGGGAATGGGTTCACGCTCGACTCGGGCCAGAATGCGCGCCACTTCCTTGTCTGCGGATCTGGCCTTGTCGCTTTTCTGATCGTTGTCCACTGAACTGCTCGTCTCGCCGTTGGTCGGGGGCAACTTGCACGAGCCAGGGAAGATCAAGACGCAGTTTCCTCGCTCGCCTGCCGACAGACTAGGAGGTTTGTGCCGGGAAGTCACTTGCAAAGGTCCTGTCGCATGTGTCGCCCACGCATGCGGCGGGGGCGGGGAATTGCTATGGCCTTGCTAACCATCCTCGCACGACAATGTTCCAGGAGAAGCGGTGTTCCAGGGGAGCAGTCCGCATCGAGGGCAGACGGAAGACCAGCGCTGAGGCGCCTGGCACCGCGGCTCAGTCGGACGGCCCTTTGATTTTTACGCCCTGGTTTCCGATGGTAATCTGCACAGTATTCTTATTCTGCTCATGGTAGATATAGGCACCAATGCCGGCTACCGCGACGATTGCGACAATCAGCAATAAGACGATGTTGCGGCTCATATCTTCTTCCGATGCAATTGACCATGAAACATCAACGCGTCGTCGTCCGCTCCGGTTCCGCCGTGTTCGCGGCCGGCGGGCTCGGATGGAAAAATAGCAGAAGAAACTCGGGCGAACCGTTCAGTCGAGCAGCTGATGGCCGACGGCCCTGAAGGTCCTGTCCATGAGGTCGCAAAGCCATGGCAGCGTATCGCGGTCCGGCGGCTTGCGGTCTGCCAGATCGATGGCGGTCAGCAGCGTTTGCTCGACCAGTCGGTCGGCGGCGGCCCTGCCGTCAAGATAGTGGCGGGCCCTCAGCCTGAGTTCGGGGAGAAGCCCGGCGACGTCAGCGCTCGGGTCCCCGTCAATGCCCTTGATTTCGTCCTGCGTCCTGCGGCGCGCCACGAACAGGGTTTCAAGCAGAGCGTGACGGCCGCCCGACTTGCGAACATTGTCGACATGCCTGAGATGGGTGGGAATGATGTCTTCGTCATAGCTGCTGAAGAAGACGAATGGGATGCCCAGGGCGAGCAGGCGGTCTGCGATCGGAAAGACCATCTTGCCATTGATGTTGACGTCGAGAATGGCTGCATTGGCTGAACTCACATGACATTGCGCAGCCTCGATCGTCGACGCCGGTCCGAGGATTACCGCCCCCCTCTCTTCGAAATAGTCAGCCAGATCGCCCGCGAGCAATATCTCGTCCTCGACGATCAGGAGACGCATGCCCTGGAGTTGCTGCATGGATCGTCACTCGTTTTGAGCCGGTTCGCTCGAATGCGGATGCTGTATCTTCCGTCCCGGTGAATCTTCGCGCTGGAACGGGCTATCACTCCGCTTTCATCTCACCCGGTGCTTCTGTGTAACGATGCAAACTTGCACATGTTCCCTGCAGCAATTGGGACGGTTTGCGATGTCTGGGTGGCGATAGGGCGGATCGCTACTCCTTGGTCAGGCGCACAAGGGTTTCAAGCAGGATCTGATGCAGAACGGGTTTGACCAGAACCGGCGCGTCGGGAACCTTCTGCCGCAA
Source organism: Labrys sp. E2SS-1L (assembly GCF_057073705.1). Classification (NCBI taxonomy): domain Bacteria; kingdom Pseudomonadati; phylum Pseudomonadota; class Alphaproteobacteria; order Hyphomicrobiales; family Xanthobacteraceae; genus Labrys; species Labrys sp. E2SS-1L. The sequence continues at coordinate 266,785 of NZ_CP172713.1, forward strand.
GGTCTCCGGAAGCACTTTGCCCGTGCAGAAGGCGATGGGAATGCTGCGCGCCGCGAGCAGGTCGACGACAGGCTCGCTCGTGTCCTTGCCGAGGCTGATATCCAGAACAGCCGCTGTGATGGGTTGCTGGCTGGCGGTCTCCAATGCGGAGGCCAGGGTCAGGCAAGGGCCGGCAACCCGGGCTCCGGCTGATATCAGCATGTCTTCGATGTCGAGAGCGATGATGATTTCGTCGTCGGCGACCAGGATCGTTTGGCCCTGGAGGATGGCGTCGGCGGGAATCTCGGTTCTGGTCATGGCACTTTCCTTCCGCGTGGCCAGCAGGGATTCGCTCAGGTTCCTGTGCCCCGACGAAGAAGACAATTCGAAAGTGGTGCAGCTGCCTGGACGGAGCGCGTGTGGGGATCTCCTGATGCGCCGCCGGCTCGGGAAAGCCGACGGCAGGGAGGCGAGAAGGAAAATCTAGAACGTCGCCTGGCTGTGCTCGCCACCTGGCCGGGCAATTTCGCCGAGGGCGACTCCTGCCTTGTCAGGCGCTCTGGAGCGGGCGAGATCGCTCAGCGAGACGATGCCGACCAGGCGCTTGTCGCGATTGACGACGGGGAGTCTGCGGACCTGGATCTCGCCCAGATTATCAAGAACGTCTTCTATCTCCTCGTCATCGAAGCAATATTTGACATCCTCTGTCATCACGTCTCGAACCGGCGTATCCGCGCCCCGGCCTGCGGCGACGCCGCGCACGGCGATATCGCGATCCGTGATCATGCCCACCAGCCGGTCTTCGTGAGCAACGGGAATCATGCCGATATCGAGGCCCAACATGAGCTGGGCCGCCTTCTGGATCGTCTCGTCCGGCGTGGCGACACAAACTTCGGTCGTCATGGCCTGCCTGATATTCATCACATCCTCCTTTTGCCTTTGAGCGCCTGACGGCGTCACTTCGCCTTGCCGAGGGGGCTGTCGAATTCCGCACGCTGAAGCGCAGGTTCGGATCCGCTCGCCAAGGCTTCGGTATCTTCGGGGCCTTCGGGGAATTGCACGGATATGGTGACGTCCCGGCGTTCCTTGAGATCCAGGGAGGCCGCGGCGACCGCGGTTTCGAAAGCCGCTTCCGGAAGCTCATATCCGCCGCCGCGCTTGCCATCATGCTCGATGACCCAGCCATCGGTACTGCCCGTGATGCGATAGGATGCTTGAGGCATCGTCGGTCTCCCTGTCGGATCGGTTGCAAACAGGCGAACCGCGGGCCCAACGTGCCGGTTTCCACGGCTTATGGCTCGTTTCGATGCCTGTTCGTCTACCGAACGACCCCCGCCGAGGAGGGTTCCACCAGGCATGGGCCATTTTTGCGGACGGCTGAAATGCCGGCGGGTCTTACAGCAGGGCGTGGTGGGAACCTTCGCGGGCGCGAATGGTTGTCGCCAGCAGCAGGGTTCGGAGGGGATCGACGGGTTCGGGGATGAACGAGCAGGCGGGCTGGCAATTTCTCAATCACGGCGGCGAGGTGCTGCCATCCGTCCGCGTGGACGGCTATAATATCGGCCTGCGCGACAAGGAGGGTTTTGTCGGCGACAGGGCCAATACGGGGGCCTTTCTCGAAAAGCTGGAGGAATTGCGCTTGCTCTACCGCAAGGCTGGCGAGGATCCCCTGGGCGAGGAAGCCACCGAGGAAATTAAGCGCAAGCAAATCGACGAGATGCTGACTGGCGACGATCTGAACAGCGCCGCGCTGGTGCACGGAGCGTTGGAGGAGTTCGCGCGGTCTCTTTCCGGGGTCATCCGCCGCTTCCTGCGAACTGCCTCCTGGCGGCGCACCGAGCGGATCGTCATCGGCGGAGGTTTTCGGGAAAGCCGCGTAGGGCGGCTGGCGATCGCACGGACCCAGGCGCTGCTCAGCGGAGAGGGGGTCTCGGTGGAAGTGGTGCCGATCGCCAATCACCCCGACGAGGCGGGGTTGATCGGCAGCCTGCATTTGCTGCCACCCTATGTGCTGGCCAATCACGACGGCATGCTGGCGGTGGATATCGGTGGACGCAACATCCGCGCCGGGATCGTGCTGAGCCAGGTGGACAAGCAAGCCGATCTCGGCCGGGCCAAAGTGGAAAAGCTCGCGATCTGGCGTCATGCCGATGACGAGCCGGCACGAACGGCGGCGATCGGCCGCCTCGGTGAGATGCTGCAGGACCTGCGCTCGCGCGCGGAGAAGAACAAGATCAGGCTTACCCCGGTGATCGGCGTGGGCTGTCCGGGAGCCATCAGATCCGACGGTTCCATCGCGCGTGGAGGCCAGAATCTTCCGGGTTCCAACTGGGAAGGCGCCAATTTCAACCTGCCGGCGGCCTTGCTCAAATTCGTGCCCAAGATTGGCGGGCAGGCAACCCACATCGTTCTGCATAATGATGCGGTAGTCCAGGGACTGTCGGAGGTGCCTCGCATGGGCGACGTCAAGCGCTGGGGCATATTGACCATCGGCACGGGGCTGGGCAATGCGCGCTTTACCAACAGGAAGAAGGAAGAGGGCAAGGCCTCGGCGCGGTGATGCTGGCAGGCTGGTGTCTGGTATTGGAACCGAATTGTCGCCGGACCGTTCAGGAAGTCCCTACCTCAACGGAGTAGAGTACGATGCCCGAGAAAAAGACCAGGACGAAGGAGCCTCCGGGACGCCCCAACGACAATGGACGGAACGAAGAGGCGGAGAAGCTCAAACATGGCGAAACGCCGAAGGATCAGACCGGTGCGCCTAAAGGCAGGAACCGCAGCAATGCCGGCGAGACCACGTCGTGAACAGGCCGGACCCGGATAGAGGGCCTCTCTCGCTTCGGTTGTGATACGGATGAACGCAGTCTCGGCCTTTGCCGAAGCGGCCGAAGATCGGGCCGGCCGAGTTTTGGATTGTCTTTATCCGAACGGCTTGGCTATTGTGATCGTGATATTCTCCATGCTTCGGGCGCGCGGCGCATTTCATCTGCCGCTTGGTCTGGGAGCGGATATCAGGCAATAGGTCCGGGTCTTTGAAGCAATCAGGGCTGTGTCGGCGTTGAAAACCAAGAAGGAGCCGAGCGGTAGGCCGGCGCTCGTCTCCGGCGTGACGGATCCGGAGCAGGATGAACAGGCGCCGCTCGCGCATCCGATGCGCCAGCAAAATGCGCTGTTCCACTTCACCGATCTTCTTTATCGCGCGCGCACTCTCGATCAGATCTACGACGTGGCCCTTGACGTCATCCACGACATGCTGGGCTGCACGCGGGCAGCGATCCTGCGGTTCGATGGCAAGGGTGTTCTGCGCTTTGCGGCCTGGCGGCGACTTACCGAACAATATCGCGCCGGCGCCGAGGGGCATTCGCCATGGCGGTCGGATGACCAGGAACCGGCGGCGATCTATATGGGTGATATCGGCCAGGCCGATCTGCCGCCCGACCTTGCAACCCTGATCCGGCACGAGGGCATCGGCGCACTCGCCTTCATTCCGATCATGGTCAGCCACGGCGTGGCCGGCGAGTTCGTGCTCTGTTACGACACGCCCCGTCCTTTCACCGATGAGGAGCGTGAAACGATATTGATCGTCGCCCGCCAGCTGGGCTTTGCGATCGAGCGCCAGCACAGCGACCAGACTGCCCGCCGCCTCGCGGCGCTGGTGGAATCTTCCGGCGATGCCATCATCTCCAAGAATCTCGAGGGGATCATTACCAGCTGGAATGCCGGGGCCGAGCAGCTTTTCGGCTATACTGCCTCCGAGGCGATCGGCCGATCCGTAATGATGCTGATCCCGCCCGACCGGCATAATGAGGAACCGGCCATATTGGCGCGGATCCGGGCGGGTGAACGGATCGACCATTACGAGACCATCCGCCGGCGCAAGGATGGCAGCCTTGTCGATATCTCGCTGAGTGTCTCTCCGATCAAGGATGCCGAGGGCGTGACCATCGGGGCTTCCAAGATCGCGCGCGACATCACCGAGCGGCGCCGGGCCCACGAGCAGCAGCAGCTCCTGCTGCATGAGATGAACCACCGGGTGAAGAACCTGTTTGCCCTTGCCACCAGCATCGTCAATCTGAGTGTGGCTTCCGCCGAGACGCCGGCGATGCTTGCCTCGATCGTCGCCGATCGATTGGGGGCGCTATCGAGGGCACATGCCCTGACCCTGGCTTCCGGAACGGCCGATACCGGCTTCAGGAAAACGGCGACGCTGCACGCGCTGATCGAAGCGATCCTGGCTCCCTATGTGGAAGGGGCGCAGGGAGAGCGCAGGCGGTTCACGATTGAAGGCCTCGATATCGAGCTCGCTGAGAATGTGGTGACGCCCGTTGCGCTTCTCCTGCATGAGTTCGCAACGAACGCTGCCAAATATGGCTGCTTTTCGACGTCGACAGGCCGATTGACGATCGAATGCCGGCGGCGGGATGGCGATGCCGTGATCATCTGGCGTGAGATCGGCGGGCCAGAGGTGCAGCCATCGGACGCGGAAGGTTTCGGCAGCCGTCTCGTGCGGCTCGCCGCGAGCCAATTCGGCGGATTTTCACGCCAATGGCGTCCGGAAGGGCTTGTCATCGAACTGAGAATGGATCTGAGTCGCGTCGCCGCCTGATCCCGGCTATGGCCTCTTTGGGAACCTAAAGCCTTCTGTTGGGTTCTTGTTGCGCATTCGGAACATGAGGGATGCGCAATGGGAAGAATAGTCGGGGCCCTTGCCGGCCTTCTGCTGCTCGCTGGCGTGGCCAGCGCCCAGACGACCAGCACCGCTCTACCTCCGCAGGGCAGCCTGAAATTGTCGCAGATCATCGCCAAGGTCGAAGCCCGCGATGGCTTTGCCTATATCTCGGAGATCGAATGGAGCCAGAGTGGCTATTATGAGGTCACCTATATGACCACCGACAAGGCCAAGGTCGAACTGCATCTCGATCCGATGTCCGGCGCCACGCGATAGGGTAGATGCGCCGGCGAAGCCACGGTTGAGGACCTGTGCCCGACCCACCCGGGCGGGTGCCACCACGTCCCCGATTTCCCGCGTGGGGGATTGCTCGGTACGAGAGCCTCACCAACGAGGACATTGGCGCGATGGAAGAGCGGATCATCGATGGCGACGGCGTGAGGATCCGGACGCAGGCTTTCGGCAATCTCGACGATCCCCCGATCCTCCTGATCGCGGGTGCATTCGCCTCGATGGTCTGGTGGCCGGAAGACTTCGTGGAATTGCTTTCCTCTGGCGGGCGCTATGTCATCCGCTACGACAGCCGGGATACCGGTGCGTCCACGGCCTACGCGCCCGGAACGGCCAAGTATACGTCTGGAGATATGGCCAAGGACGCCATGGCCGTGCTCAGCGGTTACAACCTCCAGGCAGGTCATCTGGTCGGCATGTCGATGGGAGGCGTCATCGCGCAATTGGCGGCCCTCATCCGGCCGCATCGGGTCAAGACGTTGACCGTCGTCAGCTCCACGCCGCTCGGCGTCGAGTGGTTGCCGCCGCCTCGCGAGGACTACAGGCAGCACATGGCCATGCTCCACCATCTCGATTGGAACGACAAAAACCAGGTGGCTGATTTTCTGGTCCGCGATGCCGAAGCGGTTGCCGGCAGGCGCCACCCGCACGATGCCGATGCGGCCCGGCAGCTGATCGACAGGGATCTGGCCCTCTCGCCGTCCTTTTCCAGCCTGCGGAATCATTTGGCGGTGGCGGCGCCATCGCCTGTTCAAGCCAAGGCCGCCGATATCCAGGTTCCCACCTTGATCCTGCATGGCACGGCCGACCCGGTATTTCCGATCGCGCATGCCGACGCCATGGCGGCGGCCGTGAAGGGTGCCCGCCTGGTCGCCATCGAGGGCGGTGGCCACGAACTGCATCCCAATGACTGGCCGCAGATCGCACGGGAAATCCTGCTCCACACCTGCGTCATTCACATCGGAAGGTTGTGAGAGCCAGGTCCAACCCGCGGGCCTTGGTCGCGTGCCTGGATACCCTCTGGTTGCGCCTTGTCCAGCTGCCTGTGGCGATGCCAGAGAGGCAGGACATACCACAGCCCCAGCAGCAGCGTGGCCGAGAGGCCGGCAAGCAGGTTGGCGAGCCCGCCGCTCAGGGTGATCTTCTGCACGACGACATGGATGTCCGCGCAGAGGCCGAGAGCGAGAAGGACGGTCGCGGCCAGGACGAGCCGGCTCGCCATCGCATGAAACCCTTCGGTGTCCTGCCCCTGGTAGCCCAGCCGGTGGTAGGCCGCCGGTGCCATCAGCAGGACGGTGGAGAGCGCCACCAGGCCAAGCGCCAAGCCGTGCACGAGCTTGGCGGATGGCGGGAGATGCTCAAAGCCGTCGGTCAGGATGATGGCCAGCTGAAAACCCAGCAGCGCCTGCGCACCGGGCAGGACCACGCGCGCCTCCGTGAGGACGTGCTCCACCTTGGTACCGATAGGGGTCTCCTTGGCGATCGGCATGGCTTGTTCTCGCTGTTGCCGGTGGTGAAGGAGCGGCAGGCCGTACCAGAAGCCCAATGCAAGGGTGGTTCCAGCCGCCGCCGCCACCACGCCGGTCGTGAAGCCGGCGACGCGGTTTCCGGCGATGTAGAGGTCCAGCCCCAGCGCCACCGCGAAGGGCAGCAGGGTCGCAGCCATAGCCCATTTGACTGTCCCTTCAACACTCGGAGCTGCATGTCCCCGGTGGACGATGCGGTGGTGGGCACTGGGACAGATGAGCAGGCCCACAACCAGCACCATGATGCAAAGCACGACGATCTCGATGGCCTTTTCACCGGGGGTGAGATGCTCGAAGGCGTTCTGGAAAGGAGCCTGCAATTGAAAGCCGAGCAGGATCTGAGCCCCGAGCATCAGAGTGCGGGATTCGTCGAGAGCAGCCTTGACCTTGCCCATCTGTTCCTCGTAGCCCCGGCGAGCAGGCTCAGCCGGTGGCGATCGCCAGAGTGAGAAGGCAAAAGGCCAGCACGGCGGCTCCGGGTTTCCAATCCAGGCCGGGGACCGCAGCCCCGATCACGGCGGCCAGGATCGACAGCCCCAGTTCGAGGCAGGCCAGAACCCACAAATGGGCCACTCCCCCCACGGCAAGCGCGACAAGATGGGAGAGCAGCAGGAAGATAACGATCAGTGTCAGGCGTATGAAGCCGTCATAAGCCTGGCGATGCTCGGCGAAGTCGAGGGATTTTCTCTCCGGTTGTATCATTTGAACCTCCGTCATCGATGACTGAAGCCGGGGCGATGCCCTCACTTGCGGCGGATCGCGATCCCGGACGCAAGGCCTGGCTGGACGCAAGGCTCCATCGGGTGAGGGCAGGGTCCCGCAGCCGACGACGTCGGCTGCCAGCCGCATTCCTAAGCCGGCTACGGCAGGCTTGTTCCCCTTCACAAGGCGAGATTGTCTTGAGGCAAGGCAGGTCTGGCCGGTCCGGCTTCGCGTCGATAGCTATTTCCCGAGGACCGTGTGGATCTTGCGCAGATCCTCGATGAAGGCGGCGCGCGCGCGTTCGGCGGCACCCGAGTCCGGGATACGCAGCAGATAGCTGGGATGAACGGTTACGAGAACCTGGAGCCCGTCCGGGCCGGGCAGAACCTGGCCGCGCTGCTTCATCACGCCGACGGCGCGCCCGAGCAGGGCCTGGACGGCCGTTGCTCCCAGGGCCACCACCAATCGGGGCTTGAGGATTTTCAGTTCCCTGTCGAGCCACCATTTGCAGGCCTGCACCTCGCCGGCATTAGGCCTTTCGTGGATCCGGCGCTTGCCGCGGCGTTCGAATTTGAAATGCTTGACCGCGTTGGTGACATAGCATTCGTCGCGGTCCAATTCCGCTTCCTGGAGACATCGATCCAGCAATCGGCCGGCCGGCCCGACAAAGGGGCGCCCCTGCAGATCCTCCTGATCGCCCGGCTGCTCACCGACCAGAACCAGGCGGGCGTGCTCGCTGCCTTCTCCCGTCACGACCTGGGTGGCGTGCTCGTAAAGATCACAGCGCCGGCAGCCGCCCGCCAGTCGCCGGATATCGGCGAGCGTGGCGATCTCCTCGCGGTCCGAAGCCGAGGTTTCCGCCTCGGTCGGAGGATGGGTGTCGGCACCCGTTCGAGCTAGCCGGGCCGTCATCGCTCCGGGCCGTCCGATCGGCGCGGAGGAGGTCCTTTGTCCGGTGGGCGCTTGATGCCGCCGCCGCGCTTGCTGTGGGCTTGCCTTTCCTCCGGATCGGTCGGCGGTTTCACCTTGTCGAACCGATATTCCTCCCGCTCGGTGGTGTAGGGCTGGTCGCGCTCCCTGTCCGTCCGTTTTGGCTGCGGGGCCATGATATCCTCCCTCATGCTGCAGACATCGCCTCAGGCATTGTGGGCTTCGTGGCGTTTGCGCGTGGCGGCTGCCTTCTTGGCCGAAGCGGAGCGCGCGGCTGCCGGGCGCGAGGCGGAAGCCTCACCACCGAGCTTGCCGCCCTTGTGGGATGCCGGATGGCTCGTGGATTTGCCACGTCCGGAACCGCCGCTTTTCTTGCCGCCGCCATCGTCCTTGTTGACGGTGGCCCAGGCGCGCCTTTCGGCCTCTTTCTCGGATACGCCACGTGCCTCATAGCCTTCGGCGATATGATCGGCCTTGCGTTCCTGCTTGTCGGTGTATTTCGACTTGTCTCCACGGGGCATGACGGGCCTCCTTTGTGCTGGCCTTCCTAACCGGCACGGCCGCCCCGGGTTCCCGCGCCTCCTCGGCGTGACGGCCGCCATGGGGGCTTGCCGTCGATGCGAGGGAAGGAGGAACCGGTACCGGCATCGGGGGTTCGAAGAGCATGACAAGCCCGCCGACAGGAGGTTTCCATGCCCGATATCAGGCACGCCAGGATACTCATGATCGCCACGCATGGCTTCGAACAATCGGAACTGGTCGAACCGCGCAATCAGCTGCGCAGCATCGGGGCCGAGGTCGACCTTGCAACGCCCGACGGCCTGCCCATCCGTGGGTGGAACAGGACCGACTGGGGAGAAACGATCGAAGCGGATCTCAAGATAGGAGAGGCCCGGCCGGATGACTATGATGCTCTCGTCCTGCCTGGCGGCGTGATGAACCCGGACAAGCTCAGGACGGATGATGCGACCATCGAGACCGTCCGCAATTTCATCGACACCGGCAAGGTCGTCGGCGCCATTTGCCATGCCCCTTGGCTTCTGGTCCAGGCCGATGCCATTCGGGGACGCGACGTGACGTCCTATCAATCCATCCGAAGGGATGTCGAAAATGCCGGCGGCCAATGGATCGATCGGGCCGTCGTCGCCGACAACGGCATCGTCACAAGTCGGGGACCGCAGGACATTCCGGCCTTCGTAGCGAAGATCGTCGAGGAAATCCGAGAAGGCCCGCACAAGCGGGCGCGGGGGATCTGATCAGACCGTCTGCTCCTTCGCTGCCAGAAGACCCAGCGCCGCCTCGGCGCGGCGGCGATGGCTGCTCGAGCGGGCCTTCATGAAGGCTGTGTGCAGCCGGCCCGTCTTGAAGGAATCGATAATCAGCGCCGGCACATAGCTCTTGCGGACGACGGCCGGCGTGTTGACGAGGTGATACGAAACCTGCCGCATGACGGCAGCAATCTGGCGTTTCCGGCCGGCCATGCTGCGGGCCGGAGTCAGGGCGGCCAGTTCCTGGACGGCCCATTTGCTGGCGCCCAGCAGGCGCAGATCCTTAGCCGTGACGTCGATGCCGGAAATGCTGCGCAGATAGGCATTGATGTCGTCAGCCTCGATCGCATGGCGGGCGCCTTCCGCATCCACGAACTGGAACAGCCTGGGACCGGACAGGGTGCGCAAGCGGGCGAGAGCACGGGCGAGGGCGGCATCCTCAGCCCTGCGACGGATGGGCTTGCCGCCCTTGCCGCGGAAACGCAGTTCCACCCGGCTTGCCGTGATGGTGACGTGCCGCTTGAGCAGGGTGGCGGCGCCATGGCTGCCATTGTCCCGCGCATAGGCTGCGCCGCCGACCCGGATATGCGTGCTGTCGATCAGGGCGACGGCACAGGCGATCGCCTTGTTCCGGTCCAGCTTCGGGGAGGCAAGGTCACGGCGGATGGCGGCCCGGATCCTGGGAAGCGTCCGCACGAGCTTCATCATGTTCAGGGTTTTGCGGTTTTCTCGCCTGCGTTCCCATTCGGGATGATAGCGATATTGTAGCCGGCCGGCTTCGTCCCGGCCGATCGCCTGGATATGGGCCCGTTCGTCCGATGCAATACGCACCTGTGCATAGGCCGGCGGAATGGCCAGGGCGCGAAACCGTGCCAGGGCTGCTTTGTCTGTGATGCGATGACCCGCCGCGTCGACATATGAAAATCCGCGCCCGCAACGGCGCCGGCGCAGATCGAGTTGGTCGGGCGAGACGATCTTCAATCTTGGCATGGGTTCCTCCCCGCAGCAGGGCAACGGCTGAAAAACAAACGGGTTCCGAAGGTTGGGAACGGATCAAACCATCTGCCGCGCCGGGAACCCCTGCGGGCATCGAAGGTTCGGAGAGGAACGTCGCGCCATGGCGCGGCTCAGATCGCAAGGCCCGGAGGAGCGATTCCATGAGGTCCAAACAGGACGGAACCGGCATGGCCCCCTATGCAGCCGAATCCCGGCGTGAAATCCGCACCCTTGGCCCCGGCGGACGGGGAAATGCCGAGGGGTTGGCGGATTCCATCCGGCGTGGCGTCACGCCGGCGCGGGCGGCCGAGGCTGCCGACAGATCGGCTTCCAGACCGGGGGATGCAGAAGAAGGCGGCACGAGACGCAAGCGAGCGCCGCCCTCTTCCCGCCCTCGATAGCTTCATAATCGGCCGAGCAGGACGAGCAGAAGCACAATGACGACGACAAGGCCGAGGCCGCCGCTGGGCCAATATCCCCAGCCGGCGGAATAAGGCCAGGTTGGCAGCGCGCCAAGCAAAGCAAGTATAAGTATAATGAGAAGAATTGTGTATAGCATGGAAATCTCCTTTCTATTGGCGTCATATAACTCGTTTGCACCGAAAATGGTTCCATGAATTTGTTGGTTACTGATATGTTTATGAATTTTTGATCGAAAATATTGGGGCGTCTCGACCGCTTCTGGTGAGGGTTGGCGAATGCCGGCAACTGACAGCTGGCAAGGCTTGCCCCAGGTCGATCTTGCCCTAGGTCGATATCGGCTCAGCTCAGCCAGTGATTTTCCTGTTTGAGGAGGATGTCATGTCCGGTCTTCGTCTTCTGGCGTCGCTTGCAACTGCGTTCACCATCGCCAAGTTGCTGGACGAAAATCGCCACTTGCGGGCGGAACTGGAGGCCCGCATTGCTCGGGAATTGGCCCTGGATGAGAAGGCCAGGCGCGGATTGGGTGGGGAGCGCCATGCCGGAACCGAGGCGATGCGCTATCCTCCCCGGCATTGGGATGAGGTTGATGAGGCGGCGGATGAATCCTTTCCCGCCAGCGACCCTCCAGCCTTCAATGCCCGCAGCACGACATAGCCGGGCGACAGAACATTTCGGCTCTTGGAGAGTTTGGGGGCCGTCTCGAAACAGGAGGACGACATGGACTGGAACCGCGTGGAAGGAAACTGGAAGCAGCTCAAGGGGCAGGTGAAGGAGCAATGGGGCAAGCTTACCGACGATGATCTGGATGTCATCGCAGGTCGGCGCGACCAGCTCGAAGGCAAGCTCCAGGAGCGTTATGGGCTTACCAAGGACAGGGTTCGCTCAGAGATCGACTCCTGGTACGCCAGCCAGAAGTGGCAGTAAAACCATCGCCCCGGCTCACCTTCATGTGAGCCGGGGCCGTTCCATGTCCCAGGGCGGGGGGCCGGTGCCATGCGTAGAGAACGCATCAATCCACGACAAAGATGAAGCGCGTCCGCCCCCGTCTATCCCGACACCACCAATAGCCGCGCAGCGCATCGTAGCAATGCTCGCCTTCGAAAGCCTCTATTTCCCTGCTGGCACGTCCGCGGGCTTCCTGAAGCGTTGCATATTTTTTTCATGCACGATCCGTTCGTTCGAGCCGGGGCCCAGTTGTACGATATGAAACGTCATGACCTGTTCCTTTCGGGTGGACATGGCCTGGCTGGAGGCCTCAAGCCGCGGAAGTGAGGCGCCTGACCGGCTGCCCCAGCCGCTCCATCAAGCCCTGGGCGTCATGGGGTGCCTGCAACTTGTCGGTATTGTCGAAGAAGACGAAGACATCGCGCCGCCTTGATATGTCCCTGGCCGGCCCGATGAACCGGCTTTCGACGGGCTTCCTGCCCTGGGCCCATGCCTTGGCCCGCTTTGCCCAGAGATCGATCGCCTTGGCGCCGTAGGCACTGCGATACAGTTGCTTCGATCCGTGCAGCCGGCAATAGGTGAAGTCCGACGTAGCGTCCATGACGAGCGGCCAATCGACACTGTCGGCGCAGACCAGCGCCACGTCGACCTCGCGCAACAGGGTGATGAAATCGCCGACGAGGAAGCTTTGATGCCTGATTTCGAGAGCGTGCCGCATCGGCTGTTCGCCGGCGGTCTTCAGCCAGGGTTCGGTGCGAAGTTTGTCGTCATGCTGCCTGGCGATACGCAAGGCAGAGGTGGTGTTCCGGGGCAGCCGTCTCAGGAAGTCAGCGAGCAGATCCTCATCGAACCGGAAATTGGGCGGCAACTGCCACAGGATCGGCCCCAGCTTGTGCCCCAGCCGCAAGACCCCGGACGCGAAGAAGTTGGCGAGCGGCGCCGAACTATCGCGCAGTCGCTTGACATGGGTGATGAAGCGGGGACCCTTGACGGCGAAGGTGAAATCCTCGGGGGTCTGGTCAAACCATCGCCCGAAGGTTACCGGGCTCTGCAGACGATAGAAGGTACTGTTGACCTCGATCGTCCGGAACATGGTGCTGGCGTAGGCAAGTTCGTCCCTGTGCGGCAGTCCTTCCGGATAGAAGTCGCCGCGCCAGGGCGGATAGGCCCAGCCCGATATGCCGACGCGAATATCTGCGTGACGCATGCAGCCTCCGTTGATGAACACAGCTGGTGGCAACCGAACCTGCATCGGCCCATGCTGTTCCGGGCTTGTGATGAACAGGTGATCAAACTTCACGAAGTTCGACCCGCCGACGGAACAACCATCGTTATCTTCGCGTTGATCCAGGACATCCCATCATTTCAGCCGTCAAACGAAGGGGATTTCCTTTGCAGGATAATCACGTGACTGAGAATGCTGAGCGGGCCGACATCGTAAAGCTGATCCCAGCCCTGCGGGCCTTTGCGCGCACCTTCTGTCAGGAACCCGCCGATGCCGACGATCTGGTTCAGGAAACACTTCTCAAGGCTCTTGCCAATATCGACCAGTTCGAACCGGGTACCCGTTTGAAGTCCTGGCTCTTCACGATCATGCGCAACAGCTATTGCACGAAGGCCAAGAAGCGGAGCCGCGAAGTGCTGCGTGGTGACGACACGTTGTTCGACAGTGCGGCGGTGCCGGGCGAACAGGAATGGAACGTCAGGATCGGCGAGGTCGGCCGGGCGTTCCAGAGCCTGCCCGACAAATACAAGGAGATCATCGCCCTGATCGTGGTTCTGGGGGAATCCTACGAAAGCGCGGCCGGGATCTGCGGCTGTGCCGTAGGCACGGTCAAGAGCAGGCTCAACCGGGCGAGGGCTCGCCTGAGCTGTGAAATGGGCGAGGATGACTACAGGCAGGCGAGCTAACGGCGCCTGCCACGATATTGCTTGCCGAGCGGGGGCGCTGTTCCTGACGAGAGGCGAGGAGGCCGCGAAATGAGGCCTCCCCTCAAGGCACGACGTCGATTTCGGCTTCCTTGCAAGCCTCGAGGAAGGCGGCCCTTGCATCATCGGGGCCTCCGATGCCTGCCAGAACATCCAGGCAGGTACGCTGTGCTTCGATGAACTTCGGCCCGATATCGGCAGGCCAGTCGTTCTGCAGATAGTAGGAGGCCTCTTCAGTCGACGTCAGGATTCTGACCGCTCCTCCCTCGGTTCCAAACTGAACCGGGCGGCTCCAGGGCTGGGTGTCCATATCATATCTCCTGCTCAACAACCCGAGCGGGATCGGATGGTTCCGGCATGGCCGGAACAGGAACGTATCGCCAGGAAAGAAGTTGGGAGCGCAGGGAGATCGAAAGAAGGAGGCTGACATGACCCCCACGGTCGAAAAGGACAATGTCCAGCCGGCACCGCCCGATGGGCGGAAAACGCAGAACATCACGACCGATACCGTCCGGCAGGGGCCTGCGGGATGGCGGGTTCTCTACGTCCTGATCCTGGGAATGGGCGGTGCGGCACTGGCCTGTTTCGTTGCCTACATGATCTGGACATATGTCCGATAGGCAGGTCCCTTGGCTTGTCGCAGGGGTTGCCTTTGGCGGTGATGCCGACATCGATGGCCTGCCGGAACAATAGCGCCGACGCCCGGTTTGAGAAACGGTCGCGGGCACCGGCTCAGAGCTTCTCGCGACGTTCAGCGTCGAGCCCGGAGGCGGATCCATGGCACCACGAGCGAATTGGAAGGGGTTCTTGAAAATCGCCGAGGTCACGTGTCCGGTTGCGCTCTATACGGCCGCATCGGCTTCCGATCGCATCGTGTTCCACACGCTCAACCGTGCAACCGGTCATCGCGTCCATCGCGTCTTCATCGATGGCGAGACCGGCAAGACCGTGCCCCGGGATGAACAGGTCAAGGGCTATGAGACGGCGCCCGGGGACTATGTGGTGCTGGAGCCCGAGGAAGTCGCCTCGGCCGTGCCGGAAAGCGACAAGACGCTCGCGGTCGACGCGTTCATCCGATGCCGGGAGATCGATGATATCTATTTCGACAATCCCTATTATCTCGCCCCTGCCAATAGCGAGGCTGCAGAAGTCTATGCCGTGATCCGCGACGGCATGAGGGACAGCCAAGTCGCGGCATTGGCCAAAACCGTGTTGTTTCGGCGGGTTCGGACGGTGTTGATCCGGGCGCAGGGACCAGGCCTAACCGCGACCACGCTCAATTTCGATTATGAGGTGCGTGCGGCCGAAGAGGTCTTCGACGAGGTTCCGGACCTCGCCATCAAAGGCGAGATGCTGGATCTGGCCGAGCATATCATTCGAACCAAGTCGGGCCGGTTCGATCCATCGAAATTCGAGGATCGCTATGAAGAGGCTCTCGCCGACCTGGTCAAGGCCAAGATCGAGGGAAAACCGGTTCCTATCCGCAAGGAGCCCGTGCGCGAAAAGGTGGTCGATCTGATGGCCGTGTTGCGGGAGAGCGCCGGGCTGGTAGGGGGCAAAACGGCGCAGCGGTCCTCGGCGCCGGCCAAGGTCCGCAAGACCGCAGCGCGCAAGACGCGTGCGAGCAGGACCCGCACCGCTCGACGCAAGGCGAGCTGACATGAGCGCGCTCGAGCCCTATCACCACAAACGCGATTTCAAGGTGACGCCCGAACCGAAGGGACGAGCCGGGCGCAGGCGCGGCAACAGCTTCGTGATCCAGAAGCACGATGCCAGGCGGCTGCATTATGATTTCCGGCTCGAAATGGACGGCGTGCTCAAGAGCTGGGCGGTGACCCGAGGTCCCAGCCTTGACCCCGGCGAAAAGCGCCTTGCCGTGCATGTCGAGGACCATCCGCTCGACTATGGAGATTTCGAGGGAACCATTCCCAAGGGGGAATATGGCGGCGGCACGGTGATCGTCTGGGATCGCGGGACCTGGCAGCCGATCGGGGATGCGCATCGGGGCTATGACAAGGGGCATCTCGAATTCGAGCTGAAGGGCGAGAAACTTGCCGGCCGCTGGCATCTGATCCGCATGCGCGGCAGGCCGCGCGAAAAGCGCGAGAACTGGCTGCTGATCAAGGGCGATGACGAAGCCGCTCGCCCGTCGGACGCTCCCGACATTCTCGAGGAGCGGCCGGAATCGGTAAAGACGGGCCGCCAGGTTGCAGAGGTCGCTGGCGAAGAGCCGGGCTGGTCGTCGAGGACCGGGAAGATCGCGCCCAAACGCAGGCGAGCTCAGCAATCGGAAGGGCGACGAGAGCCTGGCGCCGTCTCCGATCCGGCCTCGATCAAGGGCGCCAGGAAGGCGCCGATGCCGGATTTCGTCGAGCCGACACTCGCGACGCTGGTCGCCAAGGCGCCGGCAGGTTCCGATTGGGTCCACGAGATCAAATTCGATGGTTACCGTCTCCAGGCGCGCATCGAGGCAAAGCGAGTGAAGCTGCTGACCCGCAGCGGGCTCGATTGGACCGAAAAGTTCGGCGAACCGGTGCGCGCGGCGTTGCAGGCCTTGCCGGCAGGTTCGGCACTCCTCGACGGCGAGCTGGTGGTCGAGGCGGGCACGGGCGCTTCGGATTTTTCCACCCTTCAGGCGGATCTGAGCGAAGGCCGTTCCGACCGCTTTGTCTATTACGGCTTCGATCTCCTCTATCTCGACGGCTATGATCTCAGGGCCCTGCCGCTCATCCGGCGCAAGGCGCTCCTGCAGCAATTGCTGGCTCAGTCCGCAAAGGAACTCCGCTTTTCCGATCATTTCGAGGAAAGCGGTGCCATGGTCCTGCGCCATGCCTGCCGGCTGAGCCTCGAAGGCGTCGTCTCCAAGCTTCGCTCCGCCCCCTACCAGTCGGGGCGAGGCCGGAGCTGGGTGAAGTCCAAATGCTCGGCGCGCCAGGAATTCGTGGTCGGCGGCTACGTGCCGTCCTCCACGTCCCGAACGGCGATCGGTTCGCTCGTCCTTGGCGTCTATCAGGGCGACGAGTTGGAGCCGGTCGGCCGCGTCGGCACCGGTTTCACCCGTTCGGTTGCCGAAGACCTGTTCCGGCGGCTGGAGGGCATGCGTATCAAGCAAAGCCCGTTCGGCCGGCCGCTCACGGCCGAGGAAGGCCGGCAGGTACGCTTCACGCGTCCGGACTTGGTGGCCGAGGTGGAATTCCGGGCCTGGACGGCCGATCGTCATCTGCGCCATGCTGCCTTTCGCGGTCTTCGTGAGGACAAGCCGGCAAGAGAGGTCGTCAGGGAGACCAGAAAAAAGGCAGGAACCATGGCTGCAGCACCGCGCCGTACCGTGAAGCTCACCCATCCGGACCGGCTCTATTGGCCCCAGCAAGGCGTGACGAAGGAAGGACTTGCCGATTATTACGCCGAGGTGTGGCGCGTCATGGCGCCCTTCGTCGTCGGCCGGCCGCTTGCCTTGCTGCGCTGCCCCGATGGCATCGAAGGACCGCGCTTCTTCCAGAAGCATGCCTGGAAGGGGGTGAACGAACATATCCTTCAAGTGAGCGATCCCAAGGACCGGAATGGCGAGCCCCTGATCGCAATCGAAGATCTCGATGGCCTGGTCGGCCTGGTCCAGGCGGCCGTCCTGGAGATCCACCCCTGGGGATCGACGCTCGCCGACTGGGAGCGGCCCGACATGATCACCATGGATCTCGATCCGGGTGATGATGTCGCCTGGAGCGAGGTGATCGCGGCGGCCGAACAGGTGAAGGAACGCCTGGAACAAGCCGGGCTTGCTGCCTTCGTGAAGACATCGGGCGGCAAGGGGCTGCATGTGGTCGCTCCCCTGAAGCCGAAAGCCGGTTGGCCGAAGGTCAAGGCCTTTGCCAAGGCCCTTGCCGACGCCATGGCCGCCGACAGTCCGGATCGTTTCGTCTCGACCATCACCAAGGCCAAGCGCCATGGCAAGATCCTGATCGATTATCTGCGCAACCAGCGCGGCGCCACGGCGGTTGCGCCCTATTCGACGCGGGCGCGGCCCGGTGCCGCCGTCTCCATGCCGATTGCCTGGGAGGAACTGGCGCCGGCGATAGGCCCTGCCTATTTCACGGTGATGAACACGCCGACGCGGCTATCGGCACTTGCTGCCGATCCCTGGGCGCATTTCCGCGAGGCGGCCGTGCCACTCGAGGCCCGCGCGGCGCGCAAGGCTGCCTGAGCAGGCGAGCGCCGTACCTGCTGGAATCAGCGCCGCGCCTCGCGCGCCAGGCTCTTGCGCAGGGCATCCATGATACTGACGACCTTGCCGGGCTCCTCGCTCTTGCGCGCGGCCGCCGACCGACGCCGTCCTTTCTTCTTGGCGGCGATAATCTCGAGAAGGCGCTCCTGCACCGGGTCGCGAACCATGTCCCGGTTCCAGTGTTTGGTACGCCCGTCGATCAGTTTTTGCATGAGCTGCATCGTGGGGCGATCAGGGCTGAGATCGCCGAGATCACCGAAATAGGCGCGGGGGTCACGGACCTCATCGCCGAAACGCAGGGTCCACACGACGATGCCCTTGCCGCGGGGCTCCAGCATCACCGCGCGTTCGCGCCGATACATCACCAGGCGGGCGATGCCGACCGTCTTCGTGGTGGTCATGGCGTCGCGAATGACCGCGAAAGCCTCCTCGCCGACGGGATCGTCGGGCGTGAGATAATGCGGCTTGTCGAGCCAGATCCATTCGATGTCGTCATGCGGGGTGAACAGATCGATGTCGATGGTGCGGGTGCTCTCCAGGGCGACGGCTTCGATCTCGTCCTCCTCGAGCATGACATAATCGTCCTCGCCGCGCTGATAGCCCTTGATCTCGTCCTCCTCGTCGACGCGCTTGCCGGTGACCGCATCGACATATTGGCTAACGATGCGATTGCCGGTTGCCCGGTTGAGCGTATGGAAACGGACCTTCTCGCTTTCCGAGGTCGCCGGTGTCAGCGCCACGGGGCAGGTGACCAGCGAGAGCTTCAGGTAACCTTTCCAGAACGGACGAGAAGCCATGGGGTTTTCTCCTGGAGGCGGGCACTTTCATGCCAGGGCGCCTTTTTTGCACTCTGTCGCGACCGGTCTTCACCTCGGGTTCATCCGGCCTCCCGAACGAAGGTGTCGGCATTCGTCGTCACCGCATGCGGCCAGGGGCGCTCGGTGATGCGGGCGTCCAGATCGAGCCGGCCGGCGGAGATGACGTGCCAGACCGTGTGGAGGCGGTCGTCCCGCAACAATCCGCTATAGGAACACAAAAGGTCCCCGCCAGCGGTCGACGCCGTAAAGGCAAAGCTGATGCACTGTCCCAGATGAATGCCGCAGACCGCGATTTCGGTGCCGTAGAAACCGCTATCGAGGAGTGCCGTCTTGAAAGTGCCGATGATCCGGCCTTCTGCATCTTCGGTCACGGTGAGGATCGAGCCATACTGATTTTTCCATTTGCCTATCCAGCCCATGCCATCCTCCATATTGGCCCTTCCGCCGCTGCCGGCGCAGTCCCGCGGGGAGAGGGGAGTCGTGGCGGCGGGATGGCGTGCGTTCGGGACGCATGCGAAAAACCTCTTCTGAAGGAGAACGAGCCTGGACAAGGATTGTTTCATGCTGCGGCCCGGCAGCCGGCAGAAGCCAGTTGGTCTGGGTTTCGACGGGCCAGCCGATGTCGCCTCTGCGCGATGCTCGAGGAACTTCGCATCTGCCTGGTGGTTAGGTGCTCGTTTTCAACGCGAGCGGCACCCCATGATGGATATCCGAGAAAATATGGAAGTCGTCGATGCCAATGGCCAACATGTCGGTATCGTCGAAAAAGTGGAAGGCACCCGGATCAAGTTGAGCGGCCATGACATGCTGGATCCCCGGAAGCCCTTTCTCGACATGTCTCAAGTCTCCACCGTCGAGGGCAACAAGGTGAAGTTGCGGCAGAAAGTATCGGCTGTTTCGACGCGAGCTTTCCTGTCTTCCGAAGGATAGGCGCTCCGAGGACCGATGACATCGAGTGAAGCCCTTTTGCTTTCAGCGAGCCATGGGAAGTCGCTAGGACTTCCCATGGCATTTCAGTGCCCCTGCCGGGGCATGATGATGCGGTTTCTCCTCGTCGCGGCGGAGATGTTCTCAATTCTTCGTCTGCGACGTATGATTCGGGGGTGAATCAGGTGCGGTGCTTGGACTTGAAACCGCCCTGGCGGGAACATAGGAGCCGGCTGATGCCGAGCATGCGAATGTCACAGGGCGCTTGACATGGGCATGACGCCTCGCCCGCGAACCACTGGCTTGCGGCAATTCCTCGAGCTTGAGCAGCAGCGCGAATGGATAAAGGGCAAGATCGATTTACCGGACATAGCCGATCGCTCGGAGTCCCTGGAGCATCGATTCAAATATGCCGCTCGATTTGCAAAGCTGCTTTGCCGTCCCCAGGCAAAGGAAGTGTTGGAGATTCTCAGGCTATACGGTCCAAATTGTATTCCGATCCTGCGCAAGACCGAGCGTTACTACTGGTCGGTTTCCTGTCTGCCGTCGACCTCGGACAAACCGCTGATACGCGTCAATGCGAGCTGGATGGAGCTTTTTACACTCTATGCCCAGGGCGAGGATGTCCGCGCCAGGTTCATCGTGCATCTTTCGGATTTCACCAAAGATCGTTCCGCCACGCCGAGCCAGGTCGACGAGCCCTTTCTCGAGCAAAGCGTCGCGGCGCCGGAGGACGTCAGTTATTTCTTCCCGCGCGGTGCGGACATGTTCGGCATCAATGTGCGCGGCTCCGTCTCGGTACGCCAGTTCCTCGCGAACGGCCGCGTCTTGCGTGCCATTCGGACCTTCAACCTGACGCATATGAACCGAGGTCGGAACGCCTACCAGGCGAGCCATTGCTACAGCGTGGCGGACTACATGCTGGCAGATTGAGAGGCTGTCAAAGGCGTGCCGGCCTGGCGAACGCCGCAACGCCGCATTTCGAGAAGTCGAGGTGACAACGAAAGCATGTTTACGCTTGACCATCTTGCCTGAACCGTGATGGCCGGTTTGCACCCTCATGTCGGTCGGGACGGTCGGAATAGCCATCATCCTGACAGCAGACATATCAGAACATGGGTCGATGAGCGGGAAGTGTCTGCAGACCTGGCTCCGCTTCTTGGATGTGTCGGACATCGGTATCGAGCTTGCCGTCCCTGTCCTTGCTTATGGGATCTTGGCTTATGGGATCTTGCGGAAAAATCTGGGGTACGATCCCAGTTTTCGCGTCATTTCACCGATTGAATAACTTATTATCTTTAGTAATTTGCACCGATAAATCTGAATTTCGATGCAATCATACCCCTTTGGGTAATAGTCATCTGAAGATTTATTGGGGATGTTGTTGTTCATCCACCGCGACGCAGCGTGTGGAATTTGTCAGCGGCCGGCACAACCATGCCCGGTCCTGACCTTCCAATAATCAGTCGACAGCCGCCGGGGGTATTGAGGTGACTCCGTTGGACGGTGCGGTGCGGCAAATTTTCGCCCACTCAACCTCCCTCCCGGCCATAAGGAGCAAGAAATGGGCTACGTTCCTGTGACAGTCGGCGACCAGGTCGAGGTCTCCGGCGGCAATATTCCGGTCGGGACCACCCTGACCGCAGGTCAATGGGTCATCAGCACAGCCAATACCTATCTGCTGACCATGCAGACGGACGGCAATCTCGTGCTGTACCAGGTGATCGGCACACCTCCCGAGAGTGGCGGGAGCTTTACCGGCTTCGCGCTGTGGTGGACCGGCACCGATGCCAATGGCGGCAAGACCTTTTCCGTCCAGACGGACGGCAACCTGGTCGTCTATGACGGCAACGGGTCCCCCGTCTGGTCTTCCGGCACGGTCGGCCAGCCGGCGGCCAATTTGACCGTGCAGAATGACGGCAACCTGGTGCTCTACTCCGCCCAGCTCGCGGTGCTATGGGCAACCTATACGAATGACAGCCAAGTCTGGCCCAAGTCGAACTGGAGCTACATCCAGTACAGCCTGTCCGAGCAAGGGCAGGCGCCCCTGGTCCTCACCGCAGGCAGCGGCGGCCTGACGCTCACCCCGCCGCAGACGGCAGCGCCTTCGCAGATGTGGCAGCTCACCCCGGACGGCCGCTTGCTCAGCGGCCTGCTGGGAGGCCAGGTGCTGACCTTGCAGACAGCCAGCGACGGCACGGCCAGCCTGGCCCTCGCCACCCAGACCATGCCCCCGGCGGGTGCGCAGATCTGGGTCCTCAGCAGCGCACTGGAGGCCGTGGCCATCACCGCCTTGGATGCGGCTCTGGCCCTCGGTGTTGCCAGCGACGGCATCTCCGTGCAACCGCAATCGCTCACCGGTGCGCAGGCGCAGCAATGGTTCGTGATGCCGGCCAATCCACTGCAGGCGATCATCGCGCTGCCCCCGGCAAACCCGTCCTTTCCGGTTTTCACGACGGAGCAGCAACAAGTCTATGCCGAGATCAACCAGCGGCTGAACCTCGCGCCTTCGACCTTGCGCGAGCAGTACACCAATTTGAATGCTGCCATCGGCAGCTATCAAACCAGCGTACTCGGGATGAAATTCGACTCCTTCCAGCCTGACGTCTGGAAGCCCGTCGTCGAGCAGCTCAATCGTGAGATGACCGCCGTCATTGTCGTGCACAACCTGTTCAACAATTATAGCACCTTCCACAACGCCCTCTTCGCGGACCAGAGCGACCTGCTGTCCGAACTCATTGCCCTGGCCGGTTTCGAGACCGGGGACGATCAGACCACGGGGGTCTGGGGCGTCATCATCAACATCCTCTCCTCGATCGTGTACACCGTACTTTCGGCGGACCCGGCGACCGCGGTGGCGGCCAATATCATCCAAAGCGCGGTGAATGTTGCCGTGGCCGCGAGCGATGTCAGTACGCAAAGCATTACCGCAAGTCCGTTCCAGGTCACTGCCGCCCAACTTGCGGGCCAGCTCAGCGATTCCCTTGAGGCCCTTCTGACGACCGTCGGGGATATGGCAACGACGATCCTCACCGATTGGACCAAGCTCCAGGCGGCAGCCAAATTGGGCATATCGTTTGCCCCCAATGGGCTGGCGTGGCCGCCTCTCACCACCGCGGAACTCGTCAAGCAGGCCAAGCCGAGCTACGTCGCCTCGGTGATGCAGATGCTGTTGCAGGCCAAATTCCGCATCTATCAATACTCAACCAGCAATGGGAGCGGATCGGGCTTTGCCGGCCAATATGGCGATGCTCCGAGCTACGGCAAATACGCATCGTCCCAGCCCGATGGAAGCAGTGTTTGCTATTGGATTGCCGACGCGAACGACTATGGCACCTATCCGTCCAGCCAGGCCATGGATGTCATCTGGGGCGCAGGTGTTCCGCAAAATGACTTCTTCGCCGGCAATAATGGCTGGGGGCTGTCTAAGGCCGTCTATGAACCGACTGGCGCCCCGCCCTTCGACATCCTGGCGGTCGCGATCACCAATCTCACGCCCAACATGCTGACGATCGCGGCGGACTGCACGGAAGGCTCGCTGCTCTCGCCGGCCAACACCGTACTGGCGCCTTACAGTACCGTGTTGCTGCTGGGACAGTGCCTCAGCAATATCAAGGGGCAGGCGATCACCTTCACGCTCTATGACCCGTCCGCCGGCCCGACCGCAGGCGATCTGATCGCCCAGTTTTCGACGCATCAGCATCCTGGCGGGATCGTTGTCGGCGATGTCTGGGCCGATGGCCAGATCGAGGCTGGCAACTACACCCTGACCTCGCCGGTCTGCTACACGGGTTCCATCGGCCAGGGTTATTCCGGTTCCGTGCAGATTGCGGTGGCCCGGACCTGCTGACGGCACCATCCGGCAAAGCCGGTGGTGGAATTCGATGAGTGCGGGGGCAGTGTCACGTTGGCAAGACTTTGACGTGGCAACAGCGTGGCTGGCCCTCGCGCTCATTTGTACGATCTCTTCCAGCCTATCTGCAGGTGTAGCCGCCATCGATGGGTAGCGAGACGCCGGTGATCATCGATGCCGCATCGCTCAGCAGGAACACGATGGGGGCAGCAATCTCGTCCTCCGTCGCCCAGCGGCCCAGCGGCATGTTCTTCAGGAAGGGTTCGGCAACTTGGGGTTGGCTCCAATGTCCTGAAGATATCGGCGTCATGACCACGGTTGGGTTCACGCTGTTGACGCGAATATTGTATTTGCCCAGCTCAAGCGCCGAGACGCGCGTGATGTTGTCGAGCGCGGCTTTGGACGAGCCATAGGAGATGTGACCGTCCAGGGCCACAAGGGCGGCCTGGCTGGAAACGTTGACGATCGCGCCGCCCTTGCCAAGCCGGACCATCGACTGGGTGGCATATTTGGTGACGATCAGAGCTCCGCGGGCGTTGATGCTGATCACCTTGTCAAAAATCGCGATATCGCTGTCCATCGGGGTGGCGATTTCTCCGCCAAAGCCGCCGCAATTGACGACGCCCCACAGGTCGAGCCCTTCCAGTGCGTTGCGGATCTCCTCTTCGGATGCCAGGTCGAACGCCAGCGTGCTGCAGCCTGTTTCCTTCGCGATGGCATCCAGCGCACTGTGCGAACGTCCGCTCGCGATGACCTTGGCGTTGGCCTTGACGAGATGGCGCACGGTGGCGCCTCCGATGCCGCCACTGCCGCCCGTGACCAGGATGGTGCGCCCGTTGAAGTCGGTCATTTGTCGTCTCCTTTGCAAGTCCTTGTGGTGTCCGAGGCATCTGCGCGGCGTCGCCGGCGGCACGAAGCCGGTTCGTCAGTTCGTCTGTGAAACGCGCAGGCCTTCCGCGTTGAACAAATGGCAGGCTTGCCGAGGGAAGGACAAAGCAACCTGATCCCCCGCCCGGGCACGGCGGCCCGCGCTGTCGCGGATCACCAGGGCTTCGTCGTTGCAGCGCAGATGAATGAAGGTGTCGCTGCCCAACATCTCGACCATGTGGGCCTGGCCGACGTAATCGGCTGGCCTCCCGTCGAGGGAATAGGTCACATGCTCCGGCCTGATACCCAAGGTTACCTGGTCTCCAGGCTTCAAGCCCGTGGCCGGGGAGACGCGCACATGGGCCCCGATTTCCAACCCAATGGATAGGTGTCCGTCGTCGAGGGTTTCGACCCTGCCTTTCAGCAGGTTCATGGCAGGTGAGCCGATGAAACCGGCGACGAAGAGATTGGCTGGCTTCTCATAGAGTTCCAGCGGCGGGCCCACCTGTTCGATACGGCCGGCATTCATCACCACGATGCGGTCGGCCAAAGTCATGGCCTCGACCTGGTCATGGGTGACGTAGATCATGGTGGATGCGAGTTCTGCCTTGAGCCGGGCGATCTCGAGCCGCATGCCGACACGCAACGCCGCATCGAGGTTCGACAGGGGCTCGTCCAGGAGGAAGAGCTTGGGCTTGCGCGTAATCGCCCGCCCTATCGCCACGCGCTGGCGCTGGCCGCCCGAGAGCTCCCGTGGCCGGCGGCGAAGATAGGTGGACAGGCGCAATTTGTCGGCCACCGTCGCGACCCGCTCCGAGATCTCGCTGCGCGGCGTGCGGGCGATTTCCAACCCGAAGCCGATGTTCCGGCTGACATCCATGTGCGGGTAGAGTGCGTAGGACTGGAAGACCATCGCCACGCCGCGCTCCGTCGGCTCGGCCGCACTCATATCGGTACCGTCGATGAGGATCCGGCCCGAGGAGATCGGCTCGAGCCCGGCAATGATCCGCAACAGGGTTGACTTCCCGCAGCCCGAGGGCCCGACGAGCACGCAGAACTCCCCATCGGGTATGGTCAGTGAAAGCTCCGGTATGACCGAGTAGTTTCCGAACCGCTTGGTGATGTTGTCGATCGATAGCGTGGCCATGCCTCAGCCTTTCACCGCGCCGGCCAGCAGACCTCGGACAAAGGCTCTCTGCACCAGCACGTAGAGGAAGATCAGGGGGAGCGCGATCAGGGTGAGGATCGCGAACAAGGCGCCCGGGTTGGCCATGTAGAGGCCGGAATACTGCATCGGAACGATGGTGAGCGTTTTCATCTCGGCCTTGGTCAGGACGATCAGGGCCAGGAAGAATTCGTTCCAGGTCACGATGAATTGCCAGATGGTCACGAAGACCAGGGCCGGGCGTACCAGCGGCAGCGCCACGTGCCAATAGGTCTGCCAGGGGGTGCATCCGTCGACGCGCGCCGCTTCGAACAGCTCCTGCGGCGAGTCCTCCATGAAGGCCTTGAGGATCACCATGGCGAAGGGCACGCCAAGCGCGGCATAGGGCATGATCAGGCCGATATAGGTGTTGATCCAGCCGAAATTCTTCAGAAGGATTGCAAGGGGCAGAACCAGCGAGGCGAGGGGTACCATCAGCGTGGTCAAAAGGGCCGTATAGATGAAAAGCGTCCCTCTCAGGCGCAGTACCGCGCAGGCGAACGCAAAAAGCGAAGCGATCGCCACCACGATCGCCACGGTCGCAACCGTGACGATGAGGCTGTTCAGGAAGATCCTGCTGAGAGGATTGTCCCGGATCACCGTCACGAAATTGTCGAAGGTGACGGGCCAGGTGACGAGAGAGGGGTCGAAGGCCTGGGCAGGGGTCCGCAGTCCGATCGAGAGCATGTAGATCTGTGGAACCATCCAGAGCGCCAGTACGATGAACAGTACGAGGTGGATGACAAACGAGCGGACCTGGTTGCGCGTGAGGTTGTTCATCATCCCTCCTTCTGCGCAGGCGTGAGGCGGGCGCCGAGGAGGACGATCTGGATCAGCGAAAGCACCAGAGCGAGCAGCAGGACGATAACCGAGAGCGCCGCTCCGCCTCCGCTGTCGTTGAGGACGAAGCTCTGCTTGAAGATATAGGTGCCGAAGACTTCGCTGGCGTGGTTGGGCCCGCCGCCGGTCATCAGATGGACGATCGGGAAGGTTTGCAGCGTACCGATGATGCCGAGCAACAACAGCGACTTGGTCGCCGGCGCGAGCATCGGTATCACGACATTCACGGCCAGGCGCCAGCCGCTGGCGCCGTCGATACGGGCCGCATCGAGGATTTCGCTCGGCATGTTCGCAATGCCGGCGATGTACATCAGCATCGAAAACCCGGTCCACTGCCAGATATTCACGATGATGAGGGCATAGATCGCTGTCTTGGCATCGCCGATGGGCGAGGTCGACATCACGATCCCGACATGCTTCAGATATTCCTGGGCGATGCCATAGTAAGGCGCATAGATCTGGACCCAGACGAGGCTGACGACGGAAACCGACGTCACCACGGGCAGGAAGAACATCGTACGGAAAAAGCCGCGCAATCGATTTGTATGGCGTTCGATGAAATAGGCGAGCAGGCCGCCGATCAGCATCTGCACCGGGATGGTGATCACGGCCCAGAGCGTCATGTTGCGGACGACCACCCAGAATGTCGGGTCGCGCAGGACGCCGATGTAGTTTGCCGACAGGCTCAGCGAAGGCACGCCAGCCGCATCCTTGGTATAGAAACTCTGGCCCAGAACCCAGAGGATCGGATAGGCGATGAAGACGACGAACAACGCCACTGCCGGGATCACGAAGCCGTAGCGACCCAGAGCCCTCCTCGAGGAGGAAGATTTCGTCGTCGCGATCGCATGTCCAGCCATCCCGGTTCCTACTGCCATATCTTCTTCTCCGGGAAGGACCGGGTGCACCGCACCCAGTCCTCTGGGCTTCTCACGTGCCGGGTTACTTGCCGAGCGCCTTGTCCGTCGCAGCCTGCACGGAGGCCAATGCCGCCTCCGGCTGCACGCTGCCATCCGCAACGCCGGCGAGCGCATTGTCCAACGCCTCGGCGACGGCGGGCGAAGCGAAACGCTGGTTCTCGGCCTTTGGCAGATCGGCCATGAACCGAGCCGACATCTGCTTGACGTGATCGGTGATGTCGCCCTTGGGTTCGTGCCCCTCGAAAGCCGGCAGGTCGTTGAGGTCGTTCAACGCCTGCTGCAGGCCGACGCCATTGGTCAGCTCGGAGAGGAAGGTCCAGGCCTCGGGATTCTTCGCGCCGTTCTTTGTCAGGCCATAGCCGATGTCGATGCCGCCGATCGGCGGGCTTGCGGAGCCGCCATCCTTGACAGGCGGGAGATAGAAATAGTCGAAGCCATCCATGTTCTGGACATATTCGGAAAGCGGCGGCGGAAACTTGCTTTCCTGCATCCACCACGAACCCAGTGCCATCATGCCGACGCGACCCTGCGCGAATAGCTGGGCACCGGTGGGATAGGCATGCGCCCCCAGGGCGCCCTGCTGGAAGATGCCGTCATCGAACAAGCCCTTCCAGGCCTTCATCGCAGAGACCAGTTCCGGTGCCGACCAGGGGGCCTGGCCGGCCTGGGCCTTGTCGACGATCCCTGGCGAGAATTGGTTGGCAAGCATCAGAAAGACGTTCTCGTTCTGCCAACCATCGGCAGCCCCCTGGAACATCGGGATGTAGCCGCCATCGGTGAGAGCCTTCGAAGCTGCCTTCAGATCGGCATATGTCTTGGGCACAGCGATCTTCAGCTTTTCAAAGAGCTTTCTGTTGTACCAAACGCAAAGAACCTGTGATTCCTGAGGGACAATATAGGTATTGCTGTCTCCCGCCGGATTGCCCATCTGCATCTGCTTGCGATTGACGGCGAAGACCTTGTCCTTCCAGTCCTTGCCCCACGTCTTTGCCGCGAGCTCGTCGACCGGGGCAAGATTGTCGCGATATTGCTGGGTCAGGGAACCCGGCTGCAGGCCAATGACGTCAGGCAGGCTGTTGGAGGCAGCCGCCGCCTTGAGCGCCGTTATGTATTCCGGCGAGTAATTATAGTAGGTATAGGTTACCTTGACGCCCGGATGCGCCTTCTCGAAGGCGTCGATGGACTTTTGCATGGTGCTCTGGATGAACCAGGACCACACCGTGACTTCCTTTTGTTGCGCAAACGCCGACACGGTCGACAAGGCAAGCACAAGCATGCTTGTGCCAAGAAATGCTCTGCGTCGCATAACGTCTCCTCCTCCTGGATATTTTTATATTTATGGTGCGCACGCGCTGCGCTGTATTTGCGCGTAAACCTCCCTCGCTATGGTCGCATCAAGACAAGGGAACGAAGGCGTTGCAGTGTCGGTGGCTGGCCGATCCATCGGCGTCGCGGCTCGTAGCGTCGGTCAAGGCCAGTGTCATATGCAGCCGTGCCGACATCACTGCTCTTGTCGCAGCCAGCGCGACGATTTGCCAGTTTCTGATCAAGTCTGGTTGACACCGGATGAACCTCGTTGGAGGGCATAGCTCTGGCTTGCTCGCCATAAAAGCAAAATTCCAAATTCTGTCAATCTCTATCTAATTAGCGCAGAGAGATTGAGTGAGCGTCGCGTTGGAGCTCTTGAGGGCGACCGTATCCTTCAATTTCTTTCAATGGTTTGGAGCAAAATTCGCCGACATTTCCTTCTCTCAGGAGGCAGCTCGGATTTGCGGCGATTTCCGTTCTTGATTGTGTGTTTTGCCCATCTTCGGAAAATTATGATCAAATGGCGATAAAAACACGCAAGGCAGATCAAATGATCCAGATTATTGCGTTTCCACTAAAGACGGCGATATCGTTGGCGGGGGCTCGATTGCTCGGTTGACCGATAATGATAGAAATTGAAGGATCAGGTACGATGACCGGATCCGATCTGATCGCAGATTGCGGGTACGCGATCTGATGGTGGCAGCGGAAAGCCTGCAGGCTTGCGCGCTTGTCGGAAGGCAGCAGGGATAACCAAGGTGGAGCCATGGAATCAGCGAGCAAACGAGTGGACATGGTTCCTGCAAAGCGCAGGGCGATCATCCTGGAGCATCTGCGGGCGAATGGTGCAGCCAGCGTACAGGAATTGGCTGATGCGACGGGTGGATCCCAATCCACCGCACGGCGCGATCTCGAATATTTGATGGAAAAGGGGTACCTTGAGAGAACCCATGGCGGCGCCCACCTGGTTCAGCCGGCGCGCGCAACCTTCGAGCGCGAGAATTCGCTCAATGCCCAGCTGCAGCGCGTCGAGAAATTGGCAATCGGGCGGGAGGCTGCATCACGGCTGAGCGCCGGACACAGCGTCATCCTGGACAGTTCCTCGACGGTGATGGAGGCTGTGCGGGCGGCGGCCGAGCGCGACCTTCCCCTGACGATCGTGACAAATAGTCTTGAGATCGCCGATTTTGCCGCCGACATCCGGTCCTGGCGGACGATCATGCCCGGTGGGAGCATCCGTGCCGGCTACAGGCACCTTGCCGGAGAGCCGGGGGAGAGCTTCATTCGCACGCTGCACGCCGATCTTTGTCTCATGGGGGCATCGGCCGTTACCGGCACCCTCTTGACCGAGGCGTCGCTGGAAGTGGCCTCGTTGAAGCGAGCCATGATTGCGTCGGCCGGGCGCAAGATCCTGCTTGTCGACAGCTCCAAATTTACCTCACCGAGCTTCTGCACCCTTTGCGAAGTCTCGGAGATCGACGAGATCATCACCGATGACGCGGTTGGCGCCGAAGCCCTGGCGCCTCTACGCGCAGCCGAGAAACCCGTGACGCTGGTGCCGGTGCAACGCGTGGACGGCAGGCCTTTTCGACGCGCCGGCGGCGTGGTGAGCCAAGCGATTGCCTCGCCAGCTTTTCGGTAGGAGTGTCCGGGGGGCTACGCCGCGCGCCGGTCACGTCATCTGGTCCGGCATTTCCGACAATACAGTCAAGATCGTCGACAACTGCAGAACCAGCCAGCTCGGCTTCGTGCCGCTCGACAATTCGGAACCCTTCCTCGCGGTGGTCGAAGCCAGGACACCCGTTCCTGACCAGAGGGCGCCGCGGGCCAACGGTGGACAACGCGATAAGGTGCTGGGAGCGCACATGTCTCTTCAGCGCCGTGGACCGGTGCTGGCCTGACCGCCGGCAACAGCGATCACGGCGACGATGACGAGCCCGGTCACCATCAGACGCATCCCCGCATCGGCGCCAAGCGTGTTGAGCATGATCTGCAGAAACACCAGGAACAATGATGCCCCCCATACGCCTGCGACGCTCGCCTGGCCGCCGCCCACGGCGGTGCCGCCGATCACCACTACCGCGATGGAGGCAAGCAGATACTCGTTGCCGATGTCGACCGAAGAACCGCGAAAATAACCGGCCAGCAAGGCACCGTTGAGGCCGCCCAGGCCGCCGCAGAGCATGTAGGTGAGACAGCGGATGGTGGCGACCGGTATGCCCGCGAGCCAGGCGGCCCGCTGGTTCTGGCCGATGGCGGTGACGCTGTAGCCGAAGATCGAGCGGTGCAGCAGCACGGCGATGCCGATGCTGGCGAGCATCGCGACAAGCACGAAGAGGGGCAGGCCGGCGAGGCGCAGATCCGTGAAGGCGGCGAAGGCGGGCGGCGGCTTGATCTGCAGGCCGCGGCCATAGCTGATGTCGACGGATTGGATGACGAAACTTGCCGAAAGGGTGGCGATGATCGGGGGGATGCGCAAGGCTGCGATCAGGAGGTAGTTGATCACGCCGATGGACGCGCCGCAGGCGAGCGCCGCGCACAGGCCGAGCGGGATCATGGCATCCGAGCCCCCCATCACTTTCATCGCAACGGCGCTGGCCAGGCCGATATTGGCCGGCAGCGACAGGTCGACATTGCCGGGACCAAGCGTGATGACGAACATCTGTCCGATCCCGACCACGATGGTGAATACCGCCAGCGAGAAGGCTGCGTCGAGCATGCCGGCCGCGCCACCGCCGCCAGTAGCGAGGATGGTCGCGGCATAGACGAGGCCGGCGCCGATGAAGGACCAGATCCAGGGAAGGGCGAAGAGCTTGCGGGTCAGATCCATCGCTCAGGCCTCTCGTTTCGCGATGAGCGCACGCGCCGCCAGAATGACGATCAGGATGGCGCCGTTGGCGCCGACCTGCCAATCGGGCGGGACATGCATGAAGCTGAGCAGTGAGGAGGAGGCGAGAGAGAGCGTCAGGGCGCCGATCACTGCGCCGACGGGCGACACGCGCCCGCCCACGAATTCGCCGCCGCCGAGGATGACGCCGGCGATGGAGAGCAGCGTGTAGCCATTGCCGATATTGGCATCGCCCGCCGTCGACAGGCCGGTGAGGGCCAAGCCCGACAGGACACCGAACATGCCCGCCAGCATGAATGCCACGATCTTGATTTTCAGCAGCGACCAGCCCGCCCGCCGGATGGCAGCGGCATTGCCGCCGGCCCCGCGCAGTATGGCGCCGTAAGCCGTGCGCTTCAGTCCGCAATGCACCAGCGCTGCGATGACGACAGCGGCGACGATCGGCATCGGTACGTAGGGCGTCTTGATGGTCATCACCGTGTGAAGCCAGTCCGGCGCCTTGCCGCCCGGCGTGGGAAGCAGCAGGATGGCTGCACCCTGCCAGAAGAAGCTCATGCCGAGCGTCACCACGATGGATGGCAGGTTGCGCAGATGGATGAGAGCTCCGATCAATCCATAGACGACGACGGCGCCGATGATCACCGCGGTGCCCAGCAGGGGCGCCTGCACCAGCCAGGTGGCGGTGACACAGCCGATGAAGCTGACGAAGAAGCCAAGCGACAGGTCGAGATCATTGACGGTGATCACGAACATCTGCCCGATGGTGACCAGCACCAGCGGCACGGCGAGGTTCAGCATCAGGTTAAAGCCGAGATAGCTGATGGCGCGCGGGTTCAGCCAGCCGATCGCGCCGAGCACGAGGAAGAGGGAGATCGCAGGCAACACCGCCCGCAGGAGCGGACGCCAGGTGGCGGTGCGGGCCGAAGCGGGGACAGGGGAAGCAAGGCTCATGCGGCCTCCGTAAAGGAAGACTGGATGACCTTCTCTTCAGTAATCTCGTGGCTGGCGAGTTCGGCGACGATGCTGCCGTTCCGGAAAACATAGACCCGGTCGCAGTTCTCCAGTTCCTCCGTTTCGGTGGTGTACCATAGGAAGGTACGCCCCTTGCGAGCCTCCTCGCGCAGGAGATCGTAGACCTCGAGCTTGGTGGCAATGTCGACGCCGCGCATGGGGTCGTCCATCAATACGATCCGTGCATCCGAGGCGAGCGCCCGCGCGAACAGGGCTTTCTGCTGATTGCCTCCCGAAAGGGTGAGGATGTTATCGGTCATGGCCGGAGTGCGAATGCGCATACGTTTGCGCCAGGTCTCGCCGAGTTCGTCTTCGTGCTTGCGGGAGATCAGGAAGCCGCGCCGGAGGGCGCGCATCGAGCCGATGGCGATGTTGCGGGCAATCGAGGAGAGGGGGAAGATACCGTCGCGCTGACGGTCGCCGGCGATCAGGGCCGTGGGCACGGTGACCTCGATGCCGGAGCTGTGTCCGCCCTTCGCCGCGAAGATGTCGATCAGCATCCGGGTCTGGCCGTGGCCGGCCAGGCCGGCCAGTCCGACGATCTCGCCCCGGCGCGCCAGCAGCTCGATGGCCGATCCGTCACCGGCAGGCCGCACGCGCACGCAGACCTCACCATGCGCCGATGGCGCCTGAATGCTGGTGCTGCCTTGCCGATGTTCGGCGCCCATGGCGCTCACGAGCCTGTCGCGATCGAACTCACGCGCAGGCCCGTTGGCGACTACGGCGCCATCGCGCATGACCACGATGCGGTCGGCATTGTCGAGGATCTCGCCGAGCATGTGGGAGATCAGGATGCAGCTCAGGCCTTTTGCCACTGCGGCGCGCATATAGGCGAGGAGCTGGCCCGCCGTATGGCTGTCGAGCGAGGAGGTCGGCTCGTCGAGAATGATGAGATGGAGCGGTGCGTCCGTCACCGTGAAGGCGCGGGCCACTTCGACCATCTGCCGGCGGCCGATCGAGAGATCCTCCACCACGTCGCCGGCGGCGATGCCATGGCCGGGAAAGATCTCGTCGAGCTTGGCCGTGATCAGGGCGCCGGCCCGGCGTCGCCAACCCAAGCCACGCAGCGCGCCGTGATTGACGCGGGTGTTCTCGGCCACGGTGAGATTGGCGCAGAGCGACAATTCCTGGAACACGCAGCGTATGCCGAGGGCATTGGCTGCCGTCACCGTATAGCCGATTTGCTGCCGGCCCGAGATCCGGATGCTGCCCGAGGTAGGCGGCAGGGTACCCGCCAGCACGTTCATCAGCGTCGACTTGCCGGCGCCGTTATGGCCGACGAGCCCGATACATTCGCCGGGGGTGACAGTGAAATCGACCCCGGCGAGCGCACAGACAGTGCCGAACTGCATGGTCACGCCGTCGAGGCGAACGATATCGGAAGGCTTTTGCGTCACCGATGAATCTCCGCCTTGCATCCCGGCCGCTTACTTCGCGGCCGCCTCAATGGCCTTGGCGACTTCGTCCTGGCCGTATTCGCGATTGGCCACGCCCCCGGCCGGCGTATCGGCGAGATATTTGTCGAGTTCGCTCGCCCCGATCGTCAGGATACCCATCGGCACCTCGTTGGGAACCTTCTTGCCGTCGAGGACCTGCTGGGCCACCCAGAAGGCGAAGGTCACCATGCCCGGTGCTTCGGAGGCCGACCAGGTGTCGTAGCCGCTGGCGCCTCCCTGCTCCTTCCACCAGGCAAGCTCGTCCTGGCGGTTGCCGAGCATGATCAGCGGCAGGGGCCGGCCAGCGGCCTTGAAGGCCTGCGCCGTACCGTAGCCATCGCCGCCCTGGTCGATCACCGCGGCGATCTGCGGCAGCGAGGGCAGGACCGTCGTCACCGCCTTCTGCGCCGTGGTCTGGTCCCAGTTGCCGTTGACCTCGGAAACGATCTTCAGGTTCGGATGTTTCTTGATTTCGGCTTCCACGCCCTTGGTGATGTCGGCGTCGATGCTCGTACCGGCCAGGCCGCGCACATAGAGCACATTGCCGCCATTGGGCAGGCGCTTGGCAACCTGGCGGACCTGTTCGGCGCCATAAGTCTCGGCGAGGTCCACCGTTACCTTGTAGGCGCAGGGTTCGGTGACGAGGCCGTCGAAGGCCACGACCACGATGCCGGCATCGCAGGCCTGCTTGACCGCGCCGTTCAGGGCCTCGGGGGAGGCGGCATCGATGACGATGGCATCATAGCCCTGCAGGATGAGGTTCTGGATCTGGGCGGCCTGGGTCGGAGCTTCCTTGTCGGCCGTGGTGAAGGCATCGGCTGCGGCGATCACCTTGTCGGCGACGGCCTGCTTGCCGACCTTGTCCCAGCTCTGCAGCATGGCCTGACGCCAGGAATTGCCGGCATAGTTGTTGGAAAGAGCGATCTTCTTGCCCGACGTGTCGGCAAGCGCGGGGCCTCCCAGCAGGAGCGCCAGCATCGGCGCGACGACAAAGGCCAGCTTCGAATTCATGGGAGTCCTCCGGTTCAGTGCTCTGATGTTTTTCTTGCCTGCCAACGCAGGCTGCTTGCCGATGAACCTAAGGTACAATATGTCACGTGGTCAAGCGCCCGACCACAACGCGATAGCGGCGCCCTTGCGGAGGTGACGGTGACGAT
Source organism: Labrys sp. E2SS-1L (assembly GCF_057073705.1). NCBI lineage: Bacteria > Pseudomonadati > Pseudomonadota > Alphaproteobacteria > Hyphomicrobiales > Xanthobacteraceae > Labrys > Labrys sp. E2SS-1L. The sequence continues at coordinate 301,851 of NZ_CP172713.1, forward strand.
GTCCTGTTTCGAAATTCTCGACGACCGCTTCCGGCGCCTGTTCGTCGGCACTGCACAGCTCGATCGGTTGTATACGGGCTGCCGCTGGGCCGAAGGGCCGGCCTATTTCCCGGCAGCCCGTTCGCTGGTCTGGTCCGACATCCCCAATGATCGCATGCTGCGCCTCGACGAATGCAGCGGCTCGGTCTCGGTATTCCGCCATCCTGCCGGCCATTCCAACGGCAACACCGTGGATCGGCAAGGCCGGCTGGTGACCTGCGAGCATGGCGGGCGCCGCGTTTCGCGCACCGATATCGATGGTCGCGTGATCACGCTGGCAGACCGCTATGACGGCAAGCGCCTCAACAGCCCCAACGACGTGGTCGTGCAGTCCAATGGCGATATCTGGTTCAGCGATCCCACTTACGGCATCGATTCCGACTATGAAGGCCACCAGGCCGACAGCGAGCAGGGTGCCAATCGCGTCTACCGTCTCGATGCCTCGGGCAAGCTGAGCGTGGTGGCGGACGATTTCGTCCAGCCCAACGGTCTCGCCTTCTCTCCGGACGAAAAGCTGCTCTATGTCGTCGACACCGGCCGCAGCCATCTGCCGGACGGTCCGGCCCATATTCGCCGTTTCGCCGTGGGGGAGAGCGGGGCGCTCGTCGACAAGGGGCTGTTTGCCGACTGCACAGCCGGCTTCTTCGATGGCCTGCGCCTCGACACGCAGGGCCGCATCTGGACCAGCGCCGGCGACGGCGTGCATTGCTACGATCCCGACGGTAGCCTCATCGGCAAGATCCTCGTGCCGGAGGTGGTCGCCAATGTCTGTTTCGGCGGGCTGAAGCGCAATTATCTCTATATCTGCGGGACGACGTCGCTCTACGGCGTCCGCCTGCCGGTCAACGGCGCCAAGACGTTCTAGGTGGCCGGCGCCCTAGTCGTGTCGGGCGCTAGTGCCGATCAGGCCTTCCTGCAAGGCGCGGACATAGGAGTGCCGCGTGTTGAGGATATGATTGACCAGGATCGAATCGAGCTCGACGAGGTCGCCTCTCTCGAAAGCCGACATCATCTGTTGATGCTCGATGTAGGAGCGGTCCTGTACGCCGGCGAGCGGTACCGAAAGATGGGTGCGCAACGTCGCAATGGGGCCGGAGACGAGGGCGTAACCGTCTTCGATGAAGCGATTGCGGCAATTGCGGATGAAGGCCTCGTGGAACACGGTGTCGGCCCGCGAATAAGCCACGGGATCGGCCTTGGCCCTGGCCTCGTCCATGGCCGCCTTGGCGCCATTCAGCATCTCGATCGTCTCGGCACGGCGGCGGGCCAGCGCGAAACTGACGGCCCGGCATTCGAGCAGGATGCGATATTCGCAAAGGTCCACCAGGTCCTGCTCCGTGGGGAAGAAAACATAGCTGCCTTTCTGCGGCACGATGTTCACCATTCCCTGCAATTGCAGCATCGAGAGGGCCTCGCGCACCGGTGTGCGGCTGACGCCGAGCTTGGCGGCCAGACCGAGTTCGGAAAGCTCGCTGCCGAGCGGCAATTCAGAATCGATGATGGCTTGGCGCAACCTTTCGGCCACGGTGGTCGTCAGCGAGCGCGGTCGGTCGATCGACAGGGCTGCGGATGAAGCGAGCGACACGATGGGCGGTTCTCCCAGATTCCAGCTTTCCAGTATGCAAGATACAGCCCGCACCGGCAATGGGGAGTGAAATTCTCCGAGGTGCAGGCGCTAGCAACAAAAATTACTGAGGTACTGTACTTCAGATAGGGAGGCGTCTAAGTTGCGGGCAGCCTTGGTTGGCTCAGCATCCGGGAAGCCGGCCATCAACAGGCCTCGTGCCACCCGACGGGAGAGGAAAGTGTTCAAGCCAAATCAGCTGAAGCGACGCCTTGCGGCGGGGGATGCCCTGTTCGGCGCCTGGGTGGAGACTGGCAGCGCCACCAATGTCGAAATCCTGGCGCATCAGGGTTTCGACTTCCTCATCCTCGATCTCGAACATGGCCTGGGCGAGCTGCGCGATGCCGTCGACATGCTTCGAGCGGCCGAAGGCGGCACGCCCTGCATCGTGCGTGTACCGTGGAACGATCCGATTATCCTCAAGCGCTTGCTCGACGCCGGCGCCAACAGCCTGATGATCCCATCGGTCGAGACGGCCGAGGAGGCCAGGGCAGCTGTCGCCGCCTGCCGTTACCCGCCGCAGGGACGGCGCGGCTATGCGGCGCCGCTGGTGCGTGCCTCGACCTTCGGCAAGGTCGCCGACTACATGGCGCGGGCGAATGAAGAACTCCTGATCGTCATCCAGCTCGAATCCGCCGATGCCGTGCATCGTGCCGCCGAGATCTGTGCCGTCGAGGGCGTCGACGTGCCGTTTCTCGGGGTCAACGACATGGCCGGTTCGATCGGCATGCTGGAGCAGCTCGACAGGCCGGAAGTGCGTGTCCTGGTGAGCGAAGCGGAAAAGGCGCTGCTTGCCAGCGGCAAGCCGATGGGCACCGTCCCGAGCGCCGGTGCAAATTGGCAGTCCCTCATCGAGGCCGGCTATCGCCTGGTCCCGGTGGCAAGCGATGTCGGTCTCATGCGCGACGCCGCTCTGGCGGTGGTGCGCGAACAGGTGAAATTCCGCGAGGAGCGGACGGGCGTGGCGGTTCACTCCGCCCTGCCGATGGACAGGGCTCATGCTTACTAAGATGTCGACAAATGCCTCCGCCGAGGCCATCCGTGCGCTGGAGGAGGCGCTTGGGCCTGCCGTGGTGCTTTCGGGTGCCGATATTCCCGAACGCAATCTCCAGGACTGGAGCACGCTCGGACCCGTCCGTCCGCTGGCCGTGGTCCGGCCGTCCGATGCCCAGGGCGTTGCGACGGCGATGCGGATTGCCGCGCGTCACGGTATCGCTGTCGTGCCGCAGGGTGGGCTGACGGGCCTGGCCGGCGGTAGCCGCCCTATCGAAGGCGCCATCGCCCTGTCGCTCGAACGGCTGGTGGGCATCGAGGAGATCGATGCGGCGGCGGCGACCATGACCGTGAAAGCCGGTACCACGCTGGAGGCCATCCAGCGGGCGGCCGACGATGCCGGTTTCTTCTTTGCCCTGGATCTCGGGGCCCGCGGGTCCTGCGCCATCGGCGGCAATATCGGTACCAATGCCGGCGGCAACCGCGTCATCCGCTACGGCATGACTCGCGACATGGTGCTCGGGCTCGAGGTCGTGCTGCCGGACGGCACGCTGATGACCAGCCTCAACAAGATGATCAAGAACAATGCCGGCTTCGATCTCAAACAGCTCTTCATTGGGTCGGAAGGCACTCTCGGCGTCGTGACGCGGGCCGTGCTGCGCCTGCATCCCAAGCCCAATTGCGTGATGGCGGCCCTGTGCGGCCTTGGCAGCTACGACAAGGTTCTCTCGTTTCTCGGCAGCACCCGCCGCTGGCTGGGGCCGACCCTGTCGGCCTTCGAGGTGATGTGGCCCGACTATTGGCAGGTGGCGACCCAGCGCGTTCCCAACATCCGCCGTCCGGTTTCCGGCGAACATGCCTTCTACGTGCTCGTCGAGGGCATGGGCACCCATGAGGACGAAAAGGCCCGCTTCGATGCCCTGCTCGAGAACCAGATGGAAGCTGGCATCATCGAGGATGCGGCAGTGGCGCAATCGCTGAGCGACGTGAAGGCATTCTGGGGCGCGCGAGACGCGGCGGCCGAATTCAGGCAGGTGCTGGGACCGCACAGTTCCTTCGATATCGGCCTTCCGGTTGCCGACATGGATATCTATGCCCGGGCCTGCCGCGCACGATTGGCGCGTGAGCTGCCGGGGTGCGAGAGCTACTTCTACGGCCACATTGCCGATGGCAACATGCACATCATCGCCTGCGTTCCCGGCGCGGCGCAGCAGCCTTACGAGGCGATCGACGACATCGTCTATGACCTCGTGCGCAGCCATGGCGGCACCATTTCGGCCGAGCACGGCATTGGGCTGAAAAAGAAGAAGTTCCTGCCTTACACGCGCTCGCCGGCCGAGCTCGAGCTCATGCGCTCGATCAAGGCCGCTCTCGATCCTCGCGGTTTGCTGAACCCTGGAAAGGTTGTCTGAGGCCTGGCGGAGCCGGGCCGTGGCGCAGCCACGACGGTTGCCATTGCGCACTTGCCTCGTCGGCACTCCGAGCCTGCGGCCGAAGCGAACTGCGCCGCGCAAGCCGGTGCAGCCGGAGATAGGCGTCTGGCTCGAGGGCAGGGCCAGACCGCGCATCCTGGCAGCCCCCAAACGGACCTTTCGGAAGATTACCCGACTTAAAACAGAACCGGCCACATGGGAAAGGCCAATGGGACGGAGACTATGATGACTATGAACAATGGCCAGGCCCACCTGGCCGGCCGCGACAGGTCCGATCGGGCATCGCTCGACCGCGCCATATCTCGGGCGAAATGGCGCATCCTGCCGTTCTTGATCCTGATGTATCTGCTGGCCTATCTCGATCGGGTCAATATCGGCTTCGCCAAGCAATCCTATCAGGCGACCACGGGTGTGACCGAAGCGGCCTTCGCCTTTGGCGCAGGTGTCTTCTTCCTCACCTACGCCCTCTTCGAATTGCCGAGCAACCTCATGCTGCACAAGGTCGGAGCCCGCCGCTGGTTGGCCCGCATCATGGTGACTTGGGGCATCATTTCCGGGCTGATGATGTTCGCCTACAACGACACGACATTCTCGCTGATCCGCGTTGTCCTGGGCGCTGCCGAGGCCGGCCTTTTCCCCGGCGCAATCCTGTATCTGACGCTCTGGTTTCCAAAGGAAGTCCGCGGAAAAATCCTGGCGATCTTCTATTTCGGCAGTCCGCTCGCTTTGATCTTCGGCGGTCCGATATCCGGCCTGTTCCTCGATATGGACGGCCTGTTCGGCCTCCATGGCTGGCAATTGATGTTCCTGATCGAGGGAGGCATCACCGTTCTGGTCGGTATCTGGGCCTATTTCTATCTGACCGACACGCCGGCCGAAGCCAAATGGATGCCTGCCGACGAACGCCAGGCCCTGACGGCCGCGCTTGCCGCGGAGCAGTCCGAAAAGGCCCATAGCGGGGAGATCGATTTTGCGCGTGCCGTTCGCAATCCGCGCCTGTTCTATTTTGCCGCCATCTATTTCCTGATCCAGATCACCGGCCTTGGCGTGGCCTTCTATCTGCCGACACAGGTTGCGGCCCTGCTCGGGGTCAAGGTCGGCCTGCTGGTGGGCTGCATTTCGGCCATTCCGTGGATTTGTGCCCTGATCGCGGGCTTCTTCTATCCGGACTGGGCGGTGCGCTCGGGCCGGCGTCAAATCTGCCTGCTGTTTTCGCTGGCGGCGATCGCGCTCGGCCTGGTGGCCTCTGCGCATGCCAGCCCGGCGCTGGCGATTGCGGCGCTCTGCTTTGTCACCATGGGCATCATGACGGCGCAGCCGATCTTCTGGACCTTCCCGACGCAATATCTGGGCGGCGCGGCGGCGGCCGGCGGCTTTGCGGTGATCAATTCCCTGGGCGCCCTGGGCGGCTTCGTCGCTCCGAACGTCCGTACCGGAGCCATCACCTGGTCCGGCATCGAGGCCTATGGTCTCTATGCGATCGCTGCAGCCGCGTTTCTTGCATTCGTCCTGGTGCTCTTCATCAAAAGGGTTTCGGACAGCCAGCCGCTCAGCGCGACGATCTCCTCTGTTCGGACCTGAACAGGGGAGCCCGGTATGATGTCGGCGTCCTGCGGGTAGGATCAGCCTCCCCGAATGTCGCCGATGTCGAGCCGTTTAAAACTGACGATCCAACCTCGTTGAGTCCAAGACAAACACCCAGGCCGAACACAAAATGACCAAGAAAATCGAGGGCATCATTCCCGTGATGATCACCCCGTTCACGCCGAGCGGGAAGATCGACTATGCGGGCGTGGCCAATCTGGTGGAATGGTATGTCGCAAACGGCTCGGATGCCTTGTTTGCCGTTTGCCAATCCAGCGAAATGCAGTTCCTGAGCCTGGAGGAGCGTGTCGAGCTCGCAGCCTTCGTGAAGAAGGCGGCTTCAGGCCGGATCCCCGTCATCGCATCGGGCCATGTGAGCGAAGATCTCGATGATCAGCTCGCCGAACTCACCGCGATCGCGGCAACAGGGGTAGACGGCATCGTTCTCGTCACCAACCGTCTGGATGCCAAGAAAGAGGGCGGCACGAAATTCATCGACGATCTCAATTGGCTGTTGCTGCGGCTGCCGAAGGACATGCCATTGGGTCTTTACGAATGTCCTGCTCCCTATCGCCGTCTGTTGACGGATGATGAGCTGGCCTTCTGCGCCCATAGCGGCAGATTTGTCATCTTGAAGGACGTGTCGTGCGACCTCGATACGGTCAGGCGGCGCATCGAGCTCACCAAGGATACGCCGCTTTCCATCATCAATGCCAATGCAGCGATTGCTTTCGACGCGATCAAGGCGGGCTCGCGCGGTTTCACCGGGGTTTTTACCAATTTCCATCCCGATCTCTACAAATGGCTGCTGATCAAGAGCTCGGACAATCCGGCCCTCGCCGATGAGCTCTCGGTCTATCTCGCACTCTCCGCAATGGCCGAGCCGATGGGGTATCCGAAACTGGCAAAGCTTTATCATCAGCGCATTGGCACTTTCTCCTGCACCGACAGCCGGACCGTGACTTTCGATATTCGCGAACGATTCTGGGCGCTGGATGCGCTTATGGACAAGATCGTCCAGGGGACGGAACATTACCGCAGGCGTATTGCGGCGGCCGAGCTTCTTCAAAACGGGATTGAGAGTGGCTCGCCCTCTTGACGTTCCCGGCTTCTGGCCCGGCGTGTGGTCTTTGACGAAAGTTGCCTTTGAAGATGTGAGCGCTCCGCATGTCGGGGCCTCCTCCAATGTGGCCGGCTTGCCGAAATTGTCTGGGTCGGAAGCGGGCCCGCATTGGGTGTCGCAGCACAAACCTGCCGGTCTTTGTCGTACTCCTCTACTACCCCAAGCCAGAAAATCGGGCCTATAAGGTCATGCTGGTGAGGTGGCCGGAAAAAGAATATGCTCGCAGCAGAGCATGAAATGCCGCCGTTCTGGCCAATGAAATCTGGGAGGAGTTCGTGGTCGAGATCATTTCCAAGCGGGATGGCCCGCGCCGGGAGGATGCCGCGTTGCGCAGGCTTCTGTCGGAGAACCGCACGACCATCACGCGTCTTGCCGATCAGTTCAGCGCCGGTGCCTATTCCGCCAGCAAGGTCGCCAAGCCGAAACCGCAGCCCAAGGGGCTGATCTTCCATGACATGAGCGCAGGCGCTCCCTCTGAGGAGCCACTTGCCCGCATACGCGTCAGCCTCAACGGCCGCGTCATCATGGTGGATGAAAACACCAGTCGCCAGCTGCACCATCTCGGCCAGATCACGACTCGGGACGGCGGCGAGGTCTTCGTGCTGGCAACCAGCGAGAATGGCTTTTTCGCTCCCCTGGATGAGCCGATCGCAACCCTGCTTGCCGGTCTCGACAACCAGACCTTGTCCGGCGACCACACTGAAGAGTGGCTTGTTGCCGAGATCGGCCGCCGGCTGGATCTGGAATGAATCTGGAGCTCCGTTCTCGCCGTGTCCACGGACCTTGCGAGGACGGTGCATTCCTGATGCTCTTACGACCTGCGGCATGGCGCTGGCATTCCGTGCCTCGCACTATCGCTGCCGCCCGATTGGAACTCCCGTGAACTAGAGGTGCTACTCGAGAAAGCGATGTGAAGCACGCATGACACGCGATATCGATCTGGACGACATCCGCACCAGCGTTGCCCCGCCCGGCCGGCAGACGCAGAGCCTGTCCGTGGCAAACCTCGACTATGACGAACGACGGACCATGCGGGCCTGGGAGAATCTGCTCTCCGGCGCTTCGGACAGGGATCGTGCGCGTTCGCCGGTCCGCTCCCTCATCCGCGATTCCTGGCACCGCTGTGCGAGCGGCGGCATCGATGCACAGCAGAACGAAGCGCCCCTCAGGGGCGGGCGGGACGAGGTCGAGCACCTGGCTTACCTCAACCGCGAGCTCCTGGAAGCGGCACGCCGGTCCTTCTTCACGATCGGCCGGTTGCTCGAAGGCACCGGCGCCATGCTGGTTCTCGCCGATGGCGAGGGCACCCTCATCGATACGGTCGGCGACGAACGCACTTTGCGCGACGGCATGGATATCCATCTGGCGATTGGCGGCAAATGGACCGAGGATGTCGTGGGCACCAACGGCATCGGTACGGCGCTGTGGGCCGGTGAACCGGTCTTCGTACATGCGGCCGAGCATTTCTGCGCGGGCATCAAGGCGTGGACCTGCGCCGGTGCCCCGGTGCGCGATCCCTTCGATGGGCGCATCATCGGCGTGGTCGACCTCTCGGGCCATCCCGACATCTTCAGGCCCCACAACACCGCTCTGGTCGCGGCGGCCGCGCGCGAAATCGAAAAAGCCCTGGCCGACCAGCAGAGCGAGGAGCGCACGCGCCTGCTCGAAGCCTTCATCACCTCGGCGCCGCGCTATCGCCGTTCCGACGGTTTGATGATCGTCGACCGCCATGGCCGGGTGATCTACAAGGCCAACCTGCCCAGGCCGATCGAGGGGGGCTTCCTCGCCTCCTTCTCGGGCGCCCCGGCCCGCAGGCTGGTCGAACTGACGGGGGCCGACAGCCTGGAGGGGCTGGTCAGCCAGCTGCCGCAGGAATTCCAGACCTGCCATGTCAACCGGCTGGAGCTGGATGGAGATCTGCGGGGAGCGGCGCTGGTGTTTCCGCCCGTTGCGGCGCCGAGCCTCGTGCCAGCCGTCAATCCGGCATCCACGCGTCTCAACGAGGCCCGGGCCGCCATCGTCGGCGAAAGCCCTGCCTTGCGGGCAGCCGTCGACGTCGCCTGCCGGGTGTCCCAATCCAGTGACGTCACATCCCTGCTGATCGAAGGGGAGACCGGCGTCGGCAAGGAGCTGTTCGCCAGGCTCCTCCAGCAAGGCAGCCGCTCGGGCACGAGCGCCCCATTCATTGCCCTCAATTGCGGGGCGATCACCCGTGAGCTCTTCGGCAGCGAGCTGTTCGGCCATGCACCCGGCGCCTTCACCGGTGCCAGCCGCGAGGGCAAGCCGGGTGTGTTCGAGCTCGCGAATGGCGGTGTGCTCAGCCTCGACGAGATCGGCGAAATGCCGCTCGATATCCAGCCCTTCCTGTTGCGCGTGCTCGAGGACCGCGTGGTGACCCGTATCGGCGACAGCCGGCGCCGGCCGGTCGACGTGCGGCTGGTGGCTTCGACCAATCGCGAGCTCAAGCAGGAGGTGGAGGCCGGGCGCTTCCGCCGGGATCTCTATTATCGCATCAGCACGGTGTCGATCCGCGTGCCGCCCCTGCGCGAGCGCGGAGAGGACATCGTGCTGCTGCTCGATCACTTCAACCAGAAGATCGCTACCCGCATGCAGATGGAGCCGCTGGTGTTCACGCCGCAGGCGCTGGACCATCTCATGGCCTATCACTGGCCCGGCAATGTGCGCGAGCTGCGCAATCTGGTCGAGAAGCTGCATGTGCTCAGCCATGGCGGCAGCGTCGGCCTTGCCGACCTGCCGGGGGAGATCATCCGGGGCGAGGGCGACGCTCACGCTCCGGCTTCCTTGCCCGCGGCGGGGATGGGAACGCTGGAGGACGCGGAACGCCAGGCGATCCGGCAGGTCCTGGCGGCCGAGGATGGCAATCTGAGCCGGGCGGCGCGCCGGCTCGGCGTCTCCCGTCCCACGCTTTACCGCAAGCTCGACCAATATGGCATCCGCCGCGGTTTCATCTGAATTCTGCTGAGGTTGTCTGGCCTGCGGGGGAGGGAACGGCGCGGCGGCATGCCGATGCGCGCCGCTCCCTGTCGGGATCAGACGAGATCGAAGCGATCGGCGTTCATGACCTTGGTCCAGGCGGCGACGAAGTCGGCGACGAAGCGGGCCTTGGCATCGTCGCTGGCATAGACCTCGGCCAGCGCCCGCAGCTGGGAGTTGGAGCCGAACACCAGGTCGGCGCGGGTGCCGGTCCACTTCACCTCGCCCGTGGCGCGGTCGCGGCCCTCGAACACGTCCTCGGCCGCCGAGGTCGCCTTCCAGGCCGTGCCCATGTCGAGCAGGTTGACGAAGAAGTCGGTGGTCAGCACCCCCGGCCGGTCGGTCAGCACGCCATGCTGGCTGCCGCCGGCATTGGCGCCGAGCACCCGAAGGCCGCCGACCAGCACCGTCAGTTCCGGCGCCGTCAGGCCCAGGAGCTGGGCCCTGTCGACCAGCAGTCCCTCGGCCGGCACGCTGTAGGTCGTCTTCAGATAGTTGCGGAAGCCGTCCGCCACCGGCTCGAGCACGGCAAAGGATTCCACATCCGTCTGCTCCTGGCTCGCATCGGTGCGGCCCGGCGCGAAGGGCACCGCCACGTCCTGCCCGGCCTGCCTGGCCGCCTGCTCGACCGCGGCATTGCCGCCCAGCACGATCAGATCGGCCAGCGAGACCTTCCTGCCATCGGCCTGCGCCGCGTTGAAGCCCTGCTGGATCTCCTCCAGCACACCGAGCACCTTGGCCAGCTGCGCCGGCTGGTTGACCTCCCAGTCCTTCTGCGGCGCCAGGCGGATGCGCGCACCATTGGCCCCGCCCCTTTTGTCGGAGCCGCGGAAGGTCGAGGCCGAAGCCCAGGCGGTGGAGACCAGCTCGGCGGTCGACAGGCCCGAGGCCAGGATCCTGGCCTTGAGATCGGCCGCGTCCTTGTCGTCGATCAGGCCATGGTCGACGACCGGCAGCGGATCCTGCCAGATCAGCTCCTCGGCCGGAACCTCCGGGCCGAGATAGCGGGCGCGCGGGCCCATGTCGCGATGGGTCAGCTTGAACCAGGCCCGGGCGAAGGCATCGGCGAAGGCTTCCGGGTTCTCGAAGAAATGCCGGGAGATCTTCTCATAGGCCGGGTCGAAGCGCAGCGCCAGGTCCGTGGTCAGCATCGAGGGGGCATGGCGCTTGGAGCGGTCATGCGCATCCGGCACCGAGCCGGCACCCGCCCCATGCTTGGGCTGCCACTGATGGGCACCGGCCGGGCTCTTGGTCAGCTCCCAGTCATAGCCGAACAGGTTCCAGAAGAAGTTGTTGCTCCATTTGGTCGGCGTCGAGGTCCAGGTCACCTCGAGCCCCGAGCCGATGGTGTCGCCCCCCTTGCCGCTGCCGAACTGGTTGTGCCAGCCCAGGCCCTGCAGCTCGATGCCGGAGGCCTCCGGCTCCGGCCCGACATTGGCGGCATCGCCGGCACCATGGGTCTTGCCGAAGGTGTGGCCGCCGGCGATCAGCGCCACCGTCTCCTCGTCGTTCATCGCCATGCGGGCGAAGGTCTCGCGGATGTCGCGCGCCGCCGCCAGGGGATCGGGATTGCCGTTGGGGCCTTCCGGATTGACATAGATCAGGCCCATCTGCACGGCGGCCAGCGGGTTCTCCAGATTGCGGTCGCCGCTGTAGCGCTTGTCGTCGAGCCAGACGTTCTCGCTGCCCCAGTAGACGTCCTCTTCGGGCTCCCACACATCCTCGCGGCCGCCGGCAAAGCCGAAGGTCTTGAAGCCCATCGATTCCAGGGCGCAATTGCCGGTCAGGATCATCAAATCGGCCCAGGAGATCGCGTTGCCGTATTTGCGCTTGATCGGCCAGAGCAGGCGGCGGGCCTTGTCGAGATTGACGTTGTCGGGCCAGGAATTGAGCGGAGCGAAGCGCTGCTGGCCCGCACCCGCGCCGCCACGCCCGTCGCCGGTGCGGTAGGTGCCGGCGCTGTGCCAGGCCATGCGGATGAACAGCGGGCCGTAATGGCCGAAATCGGCCGGCCACCATTCCTGCGAATCCGTCATCAGCGCCAACAGGTCCCGCTTCAGCGCCGCCAGGTCGAGCTTCTTGAATTCCTGCGCATAGTCGAACGCCTTGCCCATCGGATTGGACAGGCTCGAATGCTGGTGCAGGATCTTCAGGTTCAGCTGGTTCGGCCACCAGTCACGGTTCGAACGAACCTCAAAGCCGGGACGCGCCCCATGCGCTACCGGGCACTTGCCGGTGTTCGGCGTATCGCTTCCGTCCATCATTTTCTCCGTATCTGCATCGCTCGAATGGGCGCGGGCCGGCGCAAGGCCGAACCTGGCCTGCCCGGACAAAGCGTGTCGCCTTGTCCGGGGTTTCGATGTGAAAGACCCTTGTCTATTTCGCTCGGGCGGCAGCGCCGTTCAGGCGCGGCCGAGTTTTTCGGCGCCGCCCCCGAGGGCCGGGCCGGCGGTCGGATCCTCGTCCTCGGCGAGATCGCCCACCAGGGTCTCCGTGGTGAGGATCAGCTTGGCGACCGAGGCGGCATTGCTCAGGGCAGCGCAGGTGACGCGAGCGGGATCGATGATGCCGGCCTCATACATGTTCTGGTATTCGCCGAGCGCGGCGTTGTAGCCGAAACCGCCATTGACGCTCGACACCTTCGCCACCACCGCCTCGGGATCCCCGCCGGCATTGGCGACGATGCGCCAGAGCGGGCGCGTCAGCACAGATTTCACCAGGCGGACGCCCGCTGCGACATCCCCGTCGAGCCTGGCAAGCAGGGGATCGAGCACCGGCCCGATCTGGGCCAGAGCCGAGCCCCCGCCGGCGACCACGCCCTCATCGAGCGCGGCCCGTACGGCAGAAAGGGAATCCTCGATCAATTGGATGGTACGCTTCTGCTCGACCGGCGTGACGCCGCCGGCATAGAGCACGGCCGTGCCGCCGGAGAGCTTGGCGAGACGCTCGCGCAATTTGTCCTGCTCGATATTGGGCGGCGCGTTCTCGAACTGATGCTGGACCTGGGTGCGGCGCGCGGCGATCGCCGCCTTGTCGCCGCCGCCATGGATGATCGCCGTATGGGTGGCGCTCGTGCGCACCCGTTCCGCGCTGCCGAGATCGGCGGCCTCGATCTGTTCGAGCCTGCCGCCGAGATCGCGGGCGATAACGCGCCCGCCGGTGATGATGGCCAGATCCTCCAGCAGCGCCTTGCGCCAATGGCCATATTCGGGCGGATGCACGATCAGATATCTGCCGGCGCCGCTACGCCCGAGCAGCGTCACGACCACCTCGGGCGAGACCTCCTCGGCCACGATCAGCAGCGGCCTGCCGGCCTTGTCGGCGATCGCGCGCGCGGCATCCAGCGAGGCGGGGTCCTTGATCTTCAGATCGGTCAGCAGGATCAGCGGGCGTTCCAGCACCGCCTGCATCTTCTCCACATCGGTGACCATGTGGTGGGAGATATAGCCGCGGTCGAAGGACATGCCCTCGACGACGTCGAGCGTAGTCTCGGTGGTGATGCTGAAATCGGTGGTGATGATGCCGTCGGCACCGACCTTCTCGAAAGCTTCGGCCACCAGGTTGCCGAGCCGGGCATCGGTGGCTGCGATATTGGCGACGGCCGCCAGGGCGCCATTCTCGCGAGCCGGGCGCGCACTGGATTTCAGCGACGACACCACGGCGTCGACGGCAAGGTCTATGCCCTTCACGAGGTCGACGGCCTTGGCGCCCTGCTCGTTGGCCTCGACGCCCTTCTGGACCAGGGCGTTGGCGAGAACGATGGCCGTGGTGGTGCCGTCGCCGGCGATCTCGTTGGTCTGCATCGAGACCTCGCGCACCACCTGCGCACCCATATTCTCGAAACGATCGCGCAATTCGATCTCCGAGGCGATGGAAACGCCGTCGCGCGTCACCATCGGCGTGCCGATCGGCCGGTCGATCATGGCATTCATGCCTTTGGGGCCGAGTGTCGGCTCTACGGCGGCTGCAAGCTGGTGGACGCCGCGGGCAAGGGCTCGGCGGGCGTGCGAATTGTGAAGCATCAATTTGGGCATGGCTCCTCCTTCCGCCCTCGCGGGCGGTTGTTGTCGGCCTCGGGCGGCGAGGCCTCGGTTCAGCTGTTGATGGCGGGCGTGTTCCCGGCGGCGGGCGGCACGCGGTCGAGGATGAAGTCGACCAGTGTCGGTTCGCCGTCCGTGAACTCGGCCTGCTTGTACCGGGTCTGCTTGAGTCCACGGCACAGGGCGCCGTTGAACTCCATGTTGATCCGCAGGCTGCGCAGGTCTCCCAGATAGGAGGCCAGCGTGGTAGCGGTGAGGGCAGTACCTTCCCAGGTCAGGAAGACGCCATCTCCGCGGCCGATATGGGGATGGCGCTCGAGCAGGGCCTGACGGTAGCGCGGCTTCTGGGCCACTGCGTCCTCTCCCGCGGGCTGCGTGGCATCGAAGGCTGGAAGATCCATGGCGAGGATGGCGTCGTCGCCGAGGCCGGCCTGCCGCAATCCCAGCAGCACGGCTTCCTGACGCCGCTTATAGGCCTTGGCACGAAAGGTCTCGCGCAGGGCCGTGAGATCGAGATCCCCCGTCATCTCTCCGAAGACCTGGCCGAAGCTCTTGCCCGCCGCGATGCCTCGATTGACCTCGTCGGCGAACATGTGATCTTGCAGCTGGATCCGATAGGCTGGCTTCCAGGACAGCGCCTCGAGCGCCTCGCGCACGCCATCGAGCATCAGGAAGGCGAAGTTGGGCGAGCACCAATAGGTGGGCAGCCTGAATTCAACCTCCACCGACGCATTGTCCAGGATCTCGGCGCGCTCGACGAAGCCCATATTGGTGACGGGCTCGTCGAGTTCTGGGTCGTTGACCTCGGACAGCCGCCGCCAGAGTTCGGCCTGGCGGCGACCGCGGAGCGCAGCGCTCATCATGCGCTTCACTCCGCCGCGATCGACAGGGGCGCCTTGGCCAGGGCCGCCTTCTTGGCCGCGATGTCGATGTCGTAGAGACGCGCCGCGTTGAGGCCCAAGATCTTCTCCTTGATCTCGGGGGTGAGATCGACCCCGCGCTCGCGCTTGATGTCCTCGGGCAGTTCGAAGGCCCAGAATTTCTCGACCAGCCACCGCGGTGTCCAGATCGCGTAGTCGGAGCCGAACAGGATCTTGTCCGGGCCGAGCCAGAACAGGAGCTCGGCGATCACCTCGGCGAAATAGCGTGGGCGCGAATGGATGAAGGGCAGGGCGACGGCAAGGCCGCCATAGACATTGGTTTCCTGTACGGCGATCCAGCAGAAATCGTCCAGGCGAGGCAGGCCGCAATGCTCGACGATCCAGTTCAGGTTCTGGAAGTCGGTGGCCGCGTCGTCGACGTCGCCCACGTTGAAGGCGTCTTTGCTGAGCGGGATGATCGTCGGGCCCTTGTGGACGTGGACGTTGCGGATGCCGAGCTTCTCGCACAGTTCGAAGCAGCGATAGGCGTTGGGATCGGTCAGCTTCCACCCGCGGGAATCCCCATGCCACTCGGCCGTGTACATCTTCACGCCCTTGATGTCGTAGGTCTCCTTCATGAAGTGGATATATTCGAGCGCGGCCTCGCCGTCGCGCGGATCGAAGGAGCCGTTGACGATGAAGCGCTCGGGATAGCGCTTGGCCATCTCGGCATTGCGCTCGAGCGTGTTGAAGCCCTGCTTGTAGAAATCCTTCAGATAGGTCGACTGCACGATGGCGACATCGTCAGGACCGTCGACGAACAGGTCGCGATAGAGGTCGTCGGCGCTGTATTTCTCGAACTTCTCCTTCGGCCAGAGCTGCTCCTTGGGGCTGAGCGCCGTGTGATAGGCATAGAAGCACTCCACGAACTGCTTGCCGTGAATGTTGCGCTGGTTTTCGGGGCTGCCGTCCCAGAAATGGGTGTGGCCATCAACGACGAAAATTTCCTTGCCTTCGGGCGTGATATACATGGCTTCCTCCGTTGGTATTTCGCTCTAAGCTTCTGTTGCAACTCGATTGTTCGACTGTTCCGTGAGATCAGGTTGAGGGTGCCGCGGCTCCGCGAGGCGTGTGGAGGGGTGGCAGCCGAGCCATCCGCGCGGTGCGCAACGGGCATCCCGCACATCCCTCGGATGCAGCGCCGCTGCAGGCGCGGTCGTCCCGCGCCGCTTCCGCATCTTCCGGACCGGCGCTTGGCTTGCCCCTCGGCCCACCCATTCTCGCGGTCGGGATGCCGGCTTCGGAACAGGGGCCATATGAAGCATCGAGCATGGTTCTCTCTCCCATCGCTGCCGTTGCGGCATGTGTTCCTCAGGTCGTGATGGCGACCTTCAGCACGCCGTCGCGCTGATTGGCGAAGAGGTCGTAGGCCTCCTCGATCTGGTCGAGCTTGAAGCGGTGCGTGACCAGCCCGCCCAGATCGACCCGCCCTGAACTGACGACATCGAGCATGCGGCGCATGCGTTCCTTGCCGCCCGGGCACAGCGAGGTGCGGATCGATTTCTCGCCGAGGCCGGCGGCGAAGGCATCGAGCGGGATCTTCAAGTCCGACGAGTAGACGCCGAGGCTCGAGAGCACGCCGCCGGGCCGGAGGACGCGCAGGGCGGCCTCGAAGGTTGCCTGCGTGCCGAGCGCCTCGATCGCCACGTCGACGCCGCGCCCGTCGGTCAGGCGCATGATGGCTTCGACGGGATCCTCCTGCTTGAAGTCCACCACGATGTCGGCGCCCAGGCGCTTGGCCATGGCCAGGCGGGCGGGCACCGTGTCGACGGCGATGATGGTGGTCGCGCCCATCAGCCTGGCGCCGGCCGTGGCACACAGGCCGATCGGTCCCTGCGCGAAGACGGCAACGACATCGCCGATCCGGATGCCGCCGGTTTCGGCGCCGGCAAAGCCGGTCGACATGATGTCTGGGCACATCAGGACCTGTTCGTCGCTCACCTCGTCCGGAATGGGCGCGAGATTGGCCATGGCGTCGGGCACGCAGACGAATTCGGCCTGGCAGCCATCGATGGTGTTGCCGAATTTCCAGCCACCGATGGCCTTCCAGCCATGCTTGGTGCCGGCGCCATCCTGAGAACCGCAGCCGCACAGGCAGGCATGGCTCCAGCCCGAGGGGGTGATGGCGCCGGCGACGACGCGCTGTCCTTCCTTGAACCCGCGTACCGACGAGCCGAGCTTTTCGATCACGCCGACCGGTTCATGGCCGATGGTCAGGCCCTTGGCCACGGGATATTCCCCCTTCAGGATATGAACGTCCGTTCCGCAGATCGTCGTGGTCGTGACGCGGATCAGGGCATCGGCGGGGCCGATCTCGGGGATGGGCTTGTCATCGAGGACGATGCGTCCCTTCTCGACAAAGATCGCGGCCTTCATTTTGCTTGGCATGACTGGCTACTCGTTTTCGGCTCTGCATGGGCGGGAACGGGCGATACGCCGCTGCGTATCGCCCAAGACTTGCCGTCGCGCTCAGATGTATTCGAAGACCTCGTCCATGTTGCCGAACAGGATCACGGTGTTGTCGTCGACCCTGACCATGCGGCCGTAATGGGTGGAGGTATTGACTTCGAAGATCTCCGCCGTCATCTCGCGGCCGAGATATTCGCTGATCTCGTCCATCTTGAAGATCAGCTTGCCGTCGCCGTCGATGCGGATCAGCGCGGGCTGATAGGTGACGATCACACCCTCCTTCTTGCCCATGAATTCTGCGATGGCGCGGGCCTCCACCGAGTCGTTCATGGTGACCCCGCACTGGTGCGAGATGGTCTGCTCGAAGGTGATGTCCTTCATCGACTTGAAGATATTGGCGTGCGAGGAATCGCGGGCTGCCGTGGACATGGTCGTTTCTCCCTTTGGATGGTTGCCGGCCGGTCAGTCGTCGAGGCCGAGTTCGCGCAGGATCTGGCCGATCCGCTCCTGCGAGACGGCGCGGACATCCTCGAACGAGACGGGCTTGGAATGCGGCATCGACCAGATCGGCTGCAGGCCCAGCGCTGCCTTGTCGGCGAGGGCGCGGTGCTTCTTCAGCCAGCCCTTGAACAGCTGACGGTTGGCCGCGGCATGCTTCTCGTCATGGGCGAGCAGGTAGATCAGGTCGATGGTATTGGCGAGATTGCGCTCATAGTCGGCTTCGGCGGCCGAGATCACCGGCGGGGTGATGAAGTCGTGGTTGGCGGCCGCCACCTGCATCAGGAAGCCCGAACGGAAGAGTTCGCCCACGAGCGGCTCGAACACGATATTGATGGCGAAATACTGCTCCAGATAGTCTTCCGCGCCCATGATGGTCTCGATGGCTTCGCGGGTGCCCTGCCAGGTGCCGTCTTCCAGCCAGGTCTTCTTGCCGAGCTCGTCGTTCCAGCCGGGAATATCCATGCCGATCTCGGCCAGATAGAGCGTGATGTCCTGCGCCAGGCGCAGCTTGTAGGAAGAGTTGGTCAGCGTGGCGTTGTTGATCATCTGGGTGTAGCCGTAGCGCTGGGCCTGCATCAGCGAGGTGCCCAGTCCGAATTCGGCGTGCTTCCACGCACCCAGATGGTGCTGCAGGATGCTGACCCAGACCTTATCGAAGCTCTTGGGCGCGCCGGACTTGCGGCCATTGGCGATCACGCTCTGTACCATCGTCTCGATCTTGGACTGGCGTTGATAGTGGGTGCGCTCCCACTCCTGGTCGGGCGCCCGGAAGGCATGCCAGTTCGAGCTCTGCGCCAGCGTGTTGCCCTTGACATAGGCGCCATTGCCGTCGGCGAAATTGATGATCCAGTTCTGGATCAGATAGCGCTCCGGATCGGGCTGCACGTCGACCGTGACGTCCTCGTAATGGGTGGCGCGCTGCCCCCTGGGATCGAAATAGCGGTATTTGCGGCTGTCGGAATCGGCGAAGATCGCTGCACCGGCTGCGCCGGACCCGACCGAACTCGAAATGGCAGGCATGGTATTCACTCCCTGGTTGTGGTGCGTTTCGACGATCCGCCCGAGGGCGGCTCTTAGTGGCCGGGCGAGGTTGCGCCCGACGAGGTGGTGAACTTGTCGAAGAAGATGTGCTCGACCTCGAAGCCGTTCATGAACAGCACGGGCTGCAATGCATCGATCATGGGGGGAGGGCCGCAGGCATAGACGTCGCCCTGCCCATCGATGGCGAGTTCCTTGAGCTTGGCGCCCACGCTCTCATGCACGAAGCCGCGTTCACCCTGCCAGGTGCCGTCTTCTCCGGCATGCGAGAGCACGGGGATGAACTGCACCTCCGGATAGCGCTCGACCAAGGCCGAGATCCGGTCGAGATGGAACAGGTCGTCCTGCGTGCGGGCGCCGTAGAAGAAGTAGACCGGCCTTTGCTCGCCGCTGGCCAGGTGGTCGTTGAGGATCGACCAGACTGGCGACATGCCCGACCCGGCGCCGACCAGGATCAGGGGTCCTTGGCGTTCTTCACGTCGGAAGCAGGTGCCATAGGGGCCGACGATGGCGACTTCGGCTCCGACCCGGATTCCGCCGGCGTCGAGTTCCCCGGAGAATCGTCCCTCAGGGTACTTCTTGATGATGAATGAGAGTTTCTGGGTTTCGTCCGGCGTATTTGCCATGGAAAACGAGCGCGTAAGCGTCTCCCCTTTTTCCGTGGTGACTGTGATGTCGACATATTGGCCGGCCCAGAATTTCATCGGGGAACTGAGCGTGATCTCGATGCCGCGAATATCGTGGGTGAGGCGTTCGATTTTCTCGATGCGGCCCTGATAACTCTTCACGGCGATCGATTTGGACAGGACTTCCTCGTCATAGTTGAGGAGTTCGACTTCCATGTCCGAATAGGCGATCGAGCGGCACAGAAGGATGTGGCCGCTATCCTTCTCCATGTCGTTCAACGCAAAGGTCGAGTATTTCAGCATGTCGACTTCGCCGTCGAGCAAGACGCATTTGCAGGCCGAGCATTGCCCTTCCTTGCAGCCGTGCGGCAGCGCGATGCCCTGACGAAAGGCTGCGTTCAGCACGGTCTCGCCGTCCTCAACTTCAAATTCGACGCCGACGGGTTCCAGGCGCACAGTGTGGGCCACGCTCATCGGTCCTTCCTCCAAGACTGTCCCGTGCCCCCTCCCGGTGAAGAGAGGGGGCGTGATCCTTTCGCTTGCAGAAGCCGCCGGGCGGCGTCCGCGAAGCGGCAGGTTCAGTGGCAGGGGTTGATGGTGAAGCCGGCGCGATACTCAGCCAGATGCTTCTCGCGATCGGCGGGAGTCATCTCACGCAGCAGCGTCAGCGGCGACAGGATGGTGTGGCCCTTGACGTCGTCGAGCGTCCACATTTCCTTGGCATCGAAGCGCAGATGCGGCTGCGGGATCAGGGTTTCGCCGTCCGAGCGCACGAAGTTGAGATCCTTCATGGCCTCGGCGAGATCCCAGCCGTGATACAGCGTCTCCCATTCGCGCTTGCCGCTGAAGCGGCCCATCGCCGGGGTCGGACGTCCCTGGTACTCGTCGGAGAAGGCCTCCACCGCCGTCCAGCGATCGAGTTCATGCGCGAAGGTGTGCAGCTTGCCGTCGATTTCGTCGACGACCATGTCCTCGCGGATCAGGCAGGGAACCAGGCAACTCCAGCAGCGATGCGGATAGACGTAGCCCACCTGTTCGTTGAAGGTGAGGATCTTCTCGCCGCGGTGGCTCAGCTTGTCGTGCCATTTCCAGAATTCGCCGAACTGTGCATACCAGCCCGGATATTTATGCTCGAACCACTCGAAGTCCTTGTCCGTCTGGGCTTCGATGCGCCAGAAATTGAGCGGCCAGCCGACGGTGAAGAACTGGGCCACCTTGTGGACGTAGAATTTCTCGGTGATGCGCTTCCAGGCTTCCTGAACGTCGTCGTGATGGATCTTGATGCCGTATTTTTCCAACGGCAGCATATAGGTGCGGTAGTAGTCCTCGAAGATCCAGCGGTGCCACATCTCCGCATAGGATTCCTTGTTCTTGTCGCGGTTGGTGGTGCCGTATTCGATGAAGGTGCCGATGGCGGCGTCGACGATGGCGTGGTTCTGCCAGAAGGCATAACGCAGGTCGCGCTCGAGCAGCAGGTGGTTTTCGGGCTCCTTGAGGGCGGCCATCAGCAGGGAGTGGCCATTGCCGATATGGCGGCTCTCGTCCGACTGCACCGAAAGGAACACGGTCGGCAGGGCATAGTCGCCATTGCGGGCGGCCTCCGAGGGCATGGCCACGAACAGCGTGTTGGTGAAGGCGGTTTCGGCGACGACGGTCAGGTACATGCAGGCCGCGGTCATGGTATCGCCGGTGATGAAACCTTCACCGAACTGGCGGCCGATCGTGGTGGCATAGCATTTGCCGAAGGCCTCTTCGGTGATGTCGAAGCCGGCCGGATCGATATAGTTCTCCATGTACCACTTCTTCAGGTTCATCTGAATGGTGGAATGGCGGAACTCGTCGACCATCTGCATGGTGAAGCCGGTGCGCAGGTCCTCGCCGGGCGCAAGCCTCGCCACCATCGCCATCGAGCGGGCGGCCGAGATTTCCGGGAAGGGGATGATGGCGAGGAAGAGTTTCATCCACTCCACCCAGCGCGGCTCGACATTGCGGAACATGTCGCCGCGCAAGGCGGCATCGAGCGCACCATAGACGCGGTTGTCCTTTTCCTCCTGCATCGGGAAATAGGAACGCAGCACCTGCTTCATCGGATCGCGCGGCGCTTTGCTGATCTTGTAGTCCGTCGGGAAGGTCATCGCTTCCTGGACATAGGTCGGGTTCCAGCCGAGATCGGATATCTTCTTGGTCGCCTCGCCGACGGAAATGCCGCGCTGCGAGGTTATCTTGTTGAGCGTCAAAGACGTCATAGCCATGAGCCTCCACCAGATTGCGCCACGAACCCCCATGGTTCGGGCGGGGAGCGGCAGGTATCGCCGCCGATGAGTGCGGGCGGCCGGTTCAGGGGACATGGCGTGCCACCATCCGGCTGCTCGAGTGGATCACGGCAAAGGTGTCTGGAGTGGTTCTGAACGCCTGGTGCGCAAGGCATGCGCGCCATGGCATTCCGACCTTGGGTTCCCCATTCCTTCGTTCTTTTGGCATCGCGCCGAAACGCGATGGGCTTCTTATGGAGAATGATGCAGCAAGGACCGTGCCAACTCACGACAAGCTCTAAATTGTGCAGCTTTAGGCGCCCTGGGTAGCATCGATATTCGCATGGGTCCTATTGGTGTAACATAACGTTACAGCTGTAATTTACAAATGTAACGCTATTTATCTATTTTGATATTTAACATATTTATTGATATTATTGACAGGTGAACTTATAGACAACTTAATCTCGTGGGTTATCCTGTCGGTATTATGACAACCCAACCATTCGGGGTCATGCCGATGTCTTCTCCCGACAATCCTCGATCGCCATCGGCTTTCGATGGGCCTGATGACAGCGAGGTCATCACGGACCTGCTGCGGCTGATGCCGCGCGACCTGATCTTTTCCATGCGCTTTCTGGGCGAAAGCCAGCTGCGCCTGCAGCGCCATTTCCACGACTTCATGATCGCCGAGCTGACATTGGCGGGGATTACGGCGGAAACCCATCCTTTGCTCCATGCCTTCGTGGAACGGCATGCCATCACGCTGCGCGATTTCGTCTTTTCGGGCGTTTCCCTGTCCCGGCAGTTTCGGGTGGAGGACATCGAACGCCTGACCGGCGACACCACCTCCCTGTTGCGTGTCGATATCTGGGACCAGCTCAGGAGCCATGTGGAAGCCGCTCAGCGCCAATTCAAAGCCCAACTGCCGGAGCTGCCGGCCTTGTTGTCCGGCTGGGAAAAGCCCAAGGCGGCCAAGGAAGAGAGGCGACAATGACCGCAGCAAATCCCAAGCACCAGGATCTGCTGGCGCGCCGGCTCGAATTGGTTGCCGGCTTGTCCGCGCTCAATGCGCAAGCCCTCAAGCTCACCCAGCTCCTTGCCGGCCTCGGGATGGAAGTGCTGCGCCTCGAGCTGGCATTGAAGCAGGCGCCGGCTGAAGGGGAGTTGGCGCGGGAATTGCTAGACGAACTGCGAACGGCGCACGAAAGCGCCGAAGCCGAGAGCGGCCGGCAAAGCCAATGTGCCGGACGCATCAAAACAGCCGAGCAGGAAATCGAGGCGCTCGATCGCCTGCTCCAGCAGGCAATGGAGCGGGAGGGGAGGACATCATGAACCAGCAAAGCAGACAGAACCCGACGCTGTTCGACCTGCTGGGACGCTGCTGGCAGCGACCTGCACCCGTCGCGGGCGTAAACTTCGATCGGCAGGGAGGTTCCGTCGCCTTTACGACCGCCGACGGAGCCATTGCCCTTGCTCCCGTGGCAGAAACGGAGGGACCGGAGAGCCGCATCCGGGTCAGCGGGGATCTCGGACAGACGAGGATCCTGCCGCGCACAAAGCCGCCGGCCCCCTTGACTGCGGTCGCAATGCAGGAAGGCGATGTTCCCCTCGTCGTTCCCTTCCATGCGGGTGGTTTCCTGGTCGGGACGGTCGATGGTGCGGTCAGGCCGGTTTCGGTACAAGGAGAGGTGCGCGAAGATTTCTTTCGCCTTGGCGGCCCCGTTCTGGCCCTCGATCATGCGGAGCAATCGGGCGTGACCGCCGTGTCGGACGGCAACGATCTGTACCTCCTGGACCAGGCGGCAAATGCCATCGCTCGCTCGCGGCCGGTGCTTCCCATTCCGGGGGCCCTCAAATTCTCGCCCGATGGCCGGCACCTGGCGGGATTGAGTGCGGACAATCTCGTCGTCATGGCGTTGGATCCGGCCTTGACGATCCAGCTGGTGGCAACGCTGCCTTCGCGGCCGACGGGTGTCCATTGGAACCGGCAGGCCGATCGCATTGCCTGCGGTCTGGAAATCGGCGGTCTTAGCGTCGTCGATGTTCCGCTTGGTCGGACCGACACCATCCTCGACTTTCCCGCACCGGTGCAAGACCTGGCCTGGGCGGCGGACGGGCAGTTGGTGGCATCGGGGGCCTATCGCATTGCAGCCTGGGGAACGGGTGCCGAGGCCGCCAGCCAGGCTTTGCTGACCGGCCATACCGGCCTGATCCTGGTGGAAGCTGTTGCCGCCCATCCCACGCGCGACCTGGTGGCGGCCGGCTATGCCGATGGCCGCATCGTGGTGGCGCGGCTCGGCGGGCGCGACGAACTCTTCGTGCGGCCGTTCGGCGCGGCCGTCACTGCGCTGGCCTGGTCGGCGGACGGGCGTCATCTCGCCGTCGGCGATGCGGAGGGCCAGGCCGCTCTCATCACCTTTCCGCCCCAGCTCTTCAAATAGGCGCAGCAGAGCGCCCATCACAGGAGGACGACATGCCGACAGAGCAGACCCGCGAGGAAGAGAGCAAGGATTTGTTCTTCCAGAAGCTGGAAACCCTCGCTCGCGAGATGATCGACACCCATGACAAGGATTTTGCCATGGGGGCGCTGATCCTGACGGCGCGCTGGATCGCCGAGGACCGGATCGTCAAGGTCGCAAAGGCGAGCTGAGACGATGGGAGAGGAGGCCGGAGCGACCCGGCCTCCCTCGGAGTGTCAGCCCTCCGGCGGGATCATCCCCCGGTAGAGCAGGCAGACGGTACGCAGGAGCGAGGCGAAATTGGGAGCGGCGCCGTGGCGCTCGAGGGCCTCCTCGTAAAGCACCGAAATCAGCCGGGAGGTCGAAAGCCCTTCCCGACGGGCCATTTCGTCGAGGACCTGCCAGAACGCCTCCTCCAGCCTCACCGTCGTCGAATGCCCGGCGATACGCATCGATCGGCTCGCCTTGCGAAAATGGAGCGGGCTCTGGCTCGTGAGGACCTTGCACATGGCGCGCCCTTTCAGCCTTGACGCCGCCCTCCCGCCGCCCCGCTCGTCCGGGCGCGGCAAGGGGAGGGGCCGACCTCCACCGATCGGGAGGAGGCCGGTGCTTTTCTCGTCACGGAATGAGGACAGCGCGACCATGGATCCTGCCGGCGTTGAGATCCTGGAGAGCCTTGTTGGCATCGGCCAACCGGTATTCCACCGTGGTCAGCTCGACCAGGCCTCGATCGGCCAGGGCCATCAGTTCGACGAGCTCGGCCCAGGTTCCGACCAGATTGCCGATGATGTTCTTTTCCGTGATGACCATGTCGACGGTGGGGACCCGGATGTCCTCGCCATAGCCGACGACATAATAGCTGCCGGCCGATCGGGTCATGGCGAGGCCCTTGGCCGTCGTGCCCTTCTCGCCGACGAAGTCGATCACGGCTTCGGCGCCGGCGCCACCGGTGAGTGCGAGCACGGCCTCCACCTCGTTGCCGTCTGCCTTCACCAGCTTGTCGGCTCCGATCTTGCCCGCCAACGCCAGGGAGGCGTCGGACTTGTCGACCACGATGACGTCGGCGGCACACATGGCCTTGAGGCATTGGATGCCGATATGGCCGAGGCCGCCGGCACCGATCACCACGCAGCTTTCCCCGGGCAGGAGGTGGCGCGTCGCTTTCTTGGCGGCGCGATAGGCGGTCAAGCCGGCATCGGCATAGGGCGCGACTTCCTTGGGCGCGAGTGTCTTGGGAAGCGGCACGATATTGCGTTCGGAGGTGCACAGGAACTCCGCATAGCCGCCGTTGCAGTCGAGCCCCGGAAAGCGGCCCGGGCCGTGCATGTCCATGCCGCGGCGGCAGGCCAGGCAGGTGCCGCCCGAGATCTTGGGATGGACGATGACGGGATCCCCGACCTTGATGCCTTCGACCTCCTTGCCGACCGCTTCGACCCAACCGGCATTTTCGTGCCCCATGATCAGTGGGAGCAGCTGGTCGCCGCTCGGGTCCATATGTGGGCGCCAGACGCCCTCGATGATGTGGAGATCGGTGCGGCATACACCCGCTCCGCCGATCCGCACGATGACGTCGTTCGACTTTTCGATCCTGGGATCGGGAACCTCCTGAAGATCGACCCACTGGCCGGCCCTCAGATCGTCGTCATAGCGGGTGAGCACTTGCGCCTTCATTGTCATTTCCTCCGCGAGCGCGGTCTTGTCCACGCTTCGACGGAACGGCAGCAATCCTCGTGCCAGAATGAATATATTAGGTTTTTCAAGGTGCTGCTTGAATTTCATCGAGCCGTTTGTGTCGCCAAACTGAACAGTTATGCGGGCGGTGTGTCCAATCGGCGTACAGATCTCCCAGGCAATGGCGTTGCCGGCCGGGCTGTCGAAATCGAGGAGTAGATCATGCAGATCCTGTCGGGAATGGACCGGGCCCGAAATGCCCTCGAGCGCGGTGATCGCCTGCCCGGCGGCACCTTGCCGGTGCCGATCGCCGAAAGCTGGCAGCGTTGCAGGGATCTGGGTCTCGATCCGCGTCTCCAGCCCCGCGGTGAGGTGGTGCCATTTGCGGCGGTGACGCGTCGGCGCCAGAAAATGGAGGGCCTGCGCCGGCTGGCTCTTGCCGAGATGCAGGTTCTCTATGCTCAGATCGCCGGCTCCAATCTGATGATCGCGCTGGCGGATGCGAGCGGCATGGTGCTCGACACCATCAGCGATCAGGCCTTCACGGAGAGCGTGGCAGGGCGCTCCATCCTTCCCGGCAGCCTGTGGGATGAGGCCCGGCGGGGCACCAACGCCCTCGGGCTGGCCAGTGACAGCAGCCAGCCGGTCGGCGTTTTCGGCCGGGAGCATTACTTTACCTGCCACGCCCATTTGAGCTGCATGGCGGCGCCCATCCTGGACTCGCATGGCCAGGTCCTGGGATTGCTCGATGCATCCTGCGCCAACGAGGCGCGGCAGCAGCATACGCATGCGCTGGTGCGCATGGCCGCGGCCCAGATCGAGAACGGGCTGATCTTCCAGGAATGCGCGGACAACTTCATCCTGGCCTTCCATCCGCGCGCGGAATATCTCGATACGCTCTCGGCAGGGCTGCTGGCTCTTTCGCGGGACGGTGTGGTCACGGCGCTCAACCGTCCCGGTTCCGCCTTGTTGTCCGGGCTGCCGACCGGCGCCGGTGTGAGTTTCGACACGCTGTTCGAGATGCCTTTTGCCAGGGCACTGGATGGCCTTCTGCGCGGGGGCGTCTTCCCCATACGCGATGCGGCCGGCAGTCAGGTCCTGATGGTCTGCCGCCAGATCGCTCCCGGGCTAACGGTTCGCAATCTGCGCCGGGAACCGCAGGCGATGCAGCATGGCAGGGCCGGACCCATGCCGGAGTTCGTCTGTGCGGACGAGACGTTGAAGGCCGCGATGGCCGACATCGGGCAAGCCGTCGCCATGGGCATGCCCGTTCATCTCACCGGTGAGACGGGCACCGGCAAGGAATTGATGGCGCGCCATATCCATGCGGTGAGCGGCCGGCGCGGGGAGTTCGTTGCCGTCAATTGCGGTGCCTTGGCCGAACAGCTTTTCGTCGCAGAGATCTTCGGCCATGAGCAGGGCGCCTTCACCAATGCCCGTGCGGAGGGATCGATCGGGCTGGCGCGGCAGGCCGATGGGGGGACGTTGTTCCTCGACGAAGTCGCCGATGTTCCCCTGTCCGCCCAGACGGCTTTACTGCGTTTTCTCGATGCCATGGAAGTACGGCCTGTCGGGGGGCTGAAGATCCACAAGGTCGATGTCCAGATCATCTCCGCCACCAACCGCGATCTGGAGGCGATGGTGGCGGAGCGATCTTTCCGGGCCGACCTGCTCTACCGTCTCAACGGCCTCGTCCTGCATCTGCCGCCGCTGGCGGCCCGCACCGACTTTGTGCTCGTGGTCAAGCACCTGCTGCAGGAACTGGCCCCGGGAATGGCGATCACCGATGCCGCCATCGCGAGGCTGGCTCAACGCGAATGGCCCGGCAATATCCGCGAGCTTCGCAGCGCCCTCCAGCGCCTGCTCATGCGCCAACGGGGACCATTCGTCGACGAGACCTGCTTCGTCGATGGGTCGGAGGACGTGGGTGATGCCTGCCCGGCTTGCCGGGACCGTGGTCTGGCGCGCCGGGTCTGTCAGGAGATCAGGACGACATATCGCTCCTGCCGAAACGTCACGCATACGGCACGCGCTCTGGGACTGTCGCGAACCACGATATACAAGCATTTGTGAGCCGCTTGCGGGGTGACCCAAGTTCGACGCGCGCCCTGCGCATCGACCTATCGACGAGATCGCTTAGCGGCTGACAATCAGCGGCCTGGCCTGGCTCGATTCCAGGATCCACTCCAATGCCGAGCTGCTCCGGCCGACGTAAATCGTCGCCTCGATCATAATTTCGTCACTTCGGGCTGAATCATGTCTCCCGGGGTTGGCTAATGCGGCTACCCGTAATCTTGGCGCTTCGGTGCGCCGGTTTTCGAGCTGGCTGTGTCCCACGCTCCATCTTCCCAACGACTCCGAGCGCGCCGTCGCGCTCCCGATAGAAGGGAGAATCACATGGCTTTAGCATCCCGATCGAACGTAGCGACCATTGACGAGATCACCACCGACGCAACGGTCGAAGCCCTGAACGCTGCCCTGTCGCACCATGGCATTACCCCGGATCGCATCGTCGCCGTACACTACCTCGACGGCGTTTATGTCGCGAATGGACCGGGGCCGCGATTTCGAGTGCTCTTCTGGATCTAGGGCGCCGGCGCTGATCACGGAACTGGATGCGGTGTTTCGGGCCGCCGAAAAAAGCTCCCGGGCTGTTGGTGATCGCCGGCTGGCCATCGCCGCGCAAGGGCGAATTGTCGGCTGCTGCAGGCCGGGTCCATTCTCGGGGTCATAGCGCCAGAACCTTCCTGAGGGTTTCGAGCCTTTCCATCGCAACCACGCCGTCCTGAATGCTCGGAGCCGGCGTGTCTTCCCCCCTGAGCGCCGGAACGACGTCGGCGAGGAGTGCGTGGTAGCCCTTGAAATCCTCGTTGGCGGCGGCGGTGAAATTAGGTTTCCAGGTGAGGCTGTCCTGGCTGTCGGTGAGGGTTGCCGCTGCATCGGCGGTCTTGAAAGGGGGATCGCGGTGCCAACGCACCTCCACCACGTCTTCGATTTCCAGGCGTTGATGATCCCCCATCACTTCGATGCGCTCGACGGGCGTGCCCCGCGACTGGATCGTGCCCATCGCGATGGTGCCGATGGCGCCGCAATCGAAGTCCAGGGCGATATGGAACAGCACCCGACCCGGTGTCTTCTCCACCTTGCGGGCCGTCAGGCCGGTGACGGGCGAGACGAGGTGGGAGACGAGATCCATATAGTGCACGCAGTGGTGCAGGAAGAAACCGGTGTAGTCGACATTGCCGGCAAAATAGCCAGGCGCGGTCATGTAGTAGCCGGTGAGACCGAGCACGGGGCCGAACCGGCCGGACTTCAGGATGTTGTGCGCGATCTTGTTGCCCACCGAATAGCGTTTCATGAAACCGAGGAGCAGCGGCTTGCCGGCTTTCTCGGACGCTTGACGCAACAGGCGGGCCCCCTCGGCCGAACCTGAAGGAGGCTTTTCCATGAAAACGGGCAGGCCGTGCTCCAGTGCGGCCTTGCCGAAGGCCAGGTGCTGGTCGGGGCCGACGGCCATGCCGACGGCATCGATGCCGGGCGTACGGATCAGCTCCATCGCATCGGTGAGCAGTGTCGAGACGCCGAACTGGCGGCCGGCATCGGCCAGGCGTTTGCCGTCGATGTCGCAAAGGGCTGCAATCTTCACGTCATGGCGCAGGAGCTGCGGCAGCAGCATCTGGGTGGCGTGCACGCCGCAACCGATCCAGCCAATATTCAAGGTCATCTGCGAAATTCCGTCAGCGAGATATGGGAGCGGATGAAGGAGGCGGAGGCGGCGAGGCGCTCGCTCTCGTCCTCATGCGGCGCGCGCCATTGCGCCAGGGGCACGCCGAAGCGATCATCGTTGCGCCGGAAGGGTTCGAGCGAGACAGGCCCGCTATAGTCGATGTCATGAAGGGCACGGCAGACGTCGACCCAGTCCGTGGCCCCGGTTCCCGGAAAGCCGCGATGATTTTCATTGGCCTGGAAATGCACGAGGAGAGACCCGGCAAGGCGGATGGCTTCCGAGATGGAGGCTTCCTCCATATGCATGTGGAAGGTGTCGAGCATCAGCCGCACGGCGAGGTGATCGACGGCCTGGAGCAACTCCATCGCCTGCTGCGTGGTGCACAACACGTCGCTTTCGAAACGGTTCAGGGGCTCGACAGCGAGGGTCACGCCAAGGCGAGCGGCATGATCGCCTGCTTCCCTCAGGCCGGTGACGCAGCGCTGCTTGCGGGCAAGGCGTTCGGTCTCGGATACCGGCTGGGGCGCACGGCCGGCAAAGACGAGCGGATTGCCGGTCAGGGGCCCGCCTACCAATGTCGCGCCAAGCGCGGCCGCGCAGTCGGCGGCATATTTCAAATAGTCGATGCCGGCACGATGGCTGGCCGCATCGTCCGAGGACAGGTTACGCTGCAGATTGACGCGAGCCGCCAACACCACCCCGAGACCGGCATCGGCCAGGGCCGCACGGGCCGCTGACAGATCCATTTCGCCGGGCTCGGGCACCAGGAGTTCGACGAAGTCGTAACCGAGCTCCTTCATGCGGGCGAAGAGGGGAAAGTGCTCGGCGGCAAAAGGCCGGGCATATTGCATCGATATCAGGCCGATAGGATTCATTGTTTGGCTTCACAGTTTGCAGAGGGCAGGCGCGGTGCTGGCTTCATCATCCCTTCACTGCTCCTTGGGTCAGGCCGCCAACCAGGCGTTTTTGCACGATGAGAAAGAGCAGAGTCGCAGGCAGGGCGCCGACCACGCCGCCGGCGGCGAGCAGCCCCCATTCGATCTGGTATTCGCCGATCAGGGTCTGGATCGCCACGGTCACCGTGCGTACGTTCTTGCCGCCCAGAGTGAGGGCGTAGAGATACTCGTTCCAGGCGGTGATGAAGATATAGATGCCGGTGGAGATGATGCCGGGCATGGCAAGCGGCAGCACCACCCGGCGCAGGGCCGCCAGGCGCGAGCAGCCGTCGATCATCGCCGCTTCGTCGAGGCTCCTGGGGATGGCTGCCACATAGCTCGTCAGCATCCACACCGCGAAGGGAATGGCGACGGTGGCGTTGGCCAGGATCAGGCTGAGATGGGTGTCGAGCAGGCCGAGCCGGCGCATCAGCACGAAAAGCGGCAGGATCAGCAGCACCACCGGGAACATGTTGACCAGCAGGAACTGCAGCATGATCGCCCTGCGCCCGAGGAAGCGGAAGCGCGAGAAGGCATAGGCGGCCGTAACCGAGACGCCGAGGCCGACGACCACGGTGCCGAGGGCGATGATCAGGCTGTGGCCCATATTGCCGAGGAAGGAGGTCTGCTCGAACAGGCGGGTGTAATTGTCGAAGCTCCAGCCGATGGGCGACAGCGAAACCCCGCTTGCCGCAATGCGCTCGGACGGCGTGAGCGAGGTCAGTATCATCCAGGCGAAGGGCCCGAGTGCGAAGAGCACGATCGCTGCCACCGGCAGGTCGGTGGTGAGAATGCGCCGGAGGGTCGACGGCTTGTTCATCGCTCGACCTCCTTCATGGTGCGGATGATGTAGATGGCGACGAAGGCGCCGAGCAGGATAGTGAAGGTCACCGCTATGGCCGTGCCATAGCCGAAATCGAGATTCTGGCGCGCCTTGATGAAGGCGTAGAGGGGCAAGGTGTGGGTCGCGTAGCCGGGACCGCCCCCCGTCATCACGAAGATGACGTCCATGGAGTTGGCGACCCAGATCACGCGAAGCAGCCCGGCGGTCGCCAGGACCGGAGCAATGCCGGGCAGGGTGACGTTGACGAACTGACGCCAGGGCGTCGCGCCGTCGATAGAGGCAGCCTCGTACTGGCTGCGCGGAATGCCTTGCAAGCCGGCGAGGATCATCACGGCAAAGAAGGGAAAGCCCTGCCAGGTGAGCGTGGCGATCACGGCATAGAGCGCGACATTGGGATCGGCGAGCCAGGGCACTGCGCTCTGGATCAGATGCACGCCGAGCAGCATGTCGTTGAGCACGCCGGTGTTGGGATCGTAGATCCAGCGCCACATCAAGGCGATGACAACGCTCGGCAGCGCCCAGGGGATGATGATCAGCGCGCGGGCAAGGCCGCGCCAGGGAAAATCGCGATTGAGCAGCAGGGCGGCAACCAGGCCGAGCCCCATCTGCAGCGGCACCGTGAGGCCGATCCAGATCACCGTGTGCCAGAGAGCCGTCCAGAACACCGGATCGGCGAACAGCTTGATGTAGTTGCTCAAGCCGACGAATCTGGCGGCATTGGGCTTCCACAGCACCAGATCGAACAGGCTCGTATAGACGGCCTCGATCATCGGGACGAAGACGACGACAAACACCACCAGCAAGGCCGGCGTCAGCAGGGCATAGGGCATCAGCCGCGTCCGCAGGGGGACCGCGAATTCCCGATCGAGTTCGGAGGTGGACGAGTGCAGCGACATGGCCCGACGCAATGGTGAGAGGGGAGAAAGGGGCTCTCTGTGCGGCGCACAGAAAGCCCGGTGCCCTTACCTAGTTTGCAAACAGCGTCTGCAATTGCTGCATCATCTGCTCGGGCGTCGCTGCGCCTGTCAGGGCCTGCTGCATGTTGGTCTGCCAGGCCGTGTTGACGAATTCGGTCGTGGCCGGGGTCTGCGGCAGCACCGAGGCGAAGGGCAGCGACTGCACGGTGGCATCCACGAAACGCCGCTGGTGCAGCGTCCAGTTGGCCGAGCCCGACTTGGTCACCGTCATCTGGCCGGTGGCCTTGTTGAACTCGACATTGTTCTGTCCCTCCGCCAGGAAGGAGATCCATTTCCAGGCGGCGTCCTTCGCCTGCGAGGAGGAAAAGACCGCCAGCGATTCATCGCCATAGGAGGTCCACTGCTTGCCGTTGCAGGCCGGGGCGGGTACCGCCGAGACCTTGTCGCCCAGGGCTTTGACGAGGTCGTTGGACGAGCCGACATGGTGGATGGTCATCGCGGTCTTGCCGGCCTTGAAGGCTGCGATGATTTCCTGGAAGCCGTCGTTGGGCGCGGAGGGCGGAATCGACTTGTCCTCCCGGAACATGTCGACCAGCCATTTGTTGGCGGCAATCGCTTCCGGCGTGGTCAGGCCGCCCGGCTCGAGCTTGGCGCCCCTGGAAAAGACGAAAGTGCCCCACTGGTCCCAGCCGCCCTTGCCGCCGCGCAGACCGAAGCCATAGGTCTCCGGCGCCTTGGTGAGTTTCTTGGCGTCTTCGCGGAACTCGTCGCAGGTCTTGGGCGGCTCCAACCCCGCGGCTTTGAACAGGTCAGCGCGATAATAAAGATAGAGAACGACATATTGGATCGGCAGATAATATTGCTTGCCGTCCGGCCCCTTGTTGAGGTTGAGGAGATTGTCGAGCAGGTCCGCCTTGCCGGGCCAGGCATCGATGCGGTCGCCGATCGGCTCCAGGGCTCCCATCTCGACGAGGCGGGGCTGGGCGAACAGCTTCACCATGGCGGCATCGGGTGCATTGCCGCCGACGATCGCCGTGTAGAGATTGTCGTAATAGGAGTTCCACGGCACGTTTTCGGCTTCGACCTTGATGCCGGGATTGGCTGCCTCGAACTTCTTGATGAGATCGTCCATCGGGTTGGCCGGATTGTCGAAATGATACCAGAAGCGCACGGTCTGCGCCTTGGCGGCCCCGAGCATCATGCTGGCGCTCAGGGCGCAGGCGACGCCGAGTGCCTTCAGCGTTTTCTTCAGTCCTGTTCTCATCGTCTCCTCCCGAAGAATGTGTTTTGATGCCGGTTCATGCCGGCTTGATCATTGACGTTGCCGCTTGACCTGCGGTCTTGAGGGCGTTGCGGGCTGCGCTCAGCCCGATGCTCATCTGTAAAAAGCCGTGCGTCACGCCCTTGACGATGTGTGTCTCGGCCGGCCGTCCCACCGAGCGCAGGCGCGCTGCCAGATTGAGTGTGTCCGACAAGAGCGGGTCGATCTCCGCGGCCAGAAGGAAGAGCGACGGCAGACCACGCAGAGCCTCGTCACTGGCATGGAGGGGCGAAGCGAGTGCCTCCTGGCGTGCCTTCGGATCGGGCAGGTACCAGTTCCAGTAGCGCTGCATCCGCGCCGTGGTGAGACCGGGCCCCTCGGCAAAGCGCCGATAGGACGCCGTCTCGAAATCCGCGTCATAGACGCCGTAGAAGAGCAGGGCGCCGTCGGGGGCCTCGTATCCGCTGGCCTGCCGGTGAAGCATGGCCGCCAGGGCGAGGTTGGCGCCTGCCGAGTCACCGGCCAGCAGAAGCGGGCCGGGGCGGATGCCGAACGGGGCCGTGCTCTCGAAGACACTGCCGAGACAGGCAATCACATCATGCAGCCCCGCCGGGAAGGGATGCTCCGGCGCAAGGCGATAGTCGGGCATGAGAACGGGCAGGCCGGTCTCGATGGCGAGGACCCGGGCGCACCGTTCATGGGTCTGAGGGCTGCAGAAGGCAAAGCCGCCGCCATGGACGAAGACCAGGGCACCGTCTCCCGCCTGCGGGGGGATCAGCACCTTGACGCGGCAGTCGGCCGACGGGAGCACCGAATCCGCGGGGATGATGACGTCGCCCGCAAAGGCCATTGCCGGCAGGTCGCGGTTCCAGCGCTGGTTGAGGCGCGCGGCAAGGGCGCGACCCTCTGCCGGCGGCAGCAGCGTCGTATCGGGCTGCGGACCGATCTCATCGTCGATGGCGGCCAGGAGGCGTGCCAGTTCCGGATCGAGCCGGCCGGGCAATTCTTCGACCCGTATGTCGGGGAAAGGGAGGTTCATTGCCCTGCTCCCGGAAAAACGTTGGGCCCGAAATCGACGATGGTCGCGATATGGTGCTCGAGGGAGGTCACGGCCGCGGCGCTGTTGCCGGCCTCGATTGCGGCTACCAGCGGCCGATGACGCTGGGCCGTCAGCACGAGATCGCGCTGGCCTTGCGTGCGCGAAATCTTGAAGCGGTGATTGTGGATCAGGCAGCGATGCAGGATCGGATCCAGTGCGGGCAGGTCGGCATCGTGGAACAGGCGGCGGTGGAAATCGCGGTCGAAGGCGGCAAGGCCCATCTCGTCATCCTCCCGCGCAGCCTCCTCCATGGCTTCGACCAGTGCCTTCAGATCGGAAAGCAGGCTGCGGCTGGGGTTGCGCAGGGCGCGGAGCACACCGGCACATTCGATCTGCTTGCGGACGCGGAACATCTCCACGGCCTCGTCGGCCGTGCAGTCCGAGACCTGGGTGCCGCGATGGCCGCGCCGATGCACCAGCCCTTCCTCCTGGAGCTGCAGCAGGGCTTCCCGCACTGTGCCCTGGCTGCAACCGAAACGGGCGGCGAGTTCCAGTTCCACCAGCGGTTCGCCGGGAGCGAGTTCGCCGAGCATGATGTCATGCTTGAGGGCATCGAAGGCGATCGCCGAGCGCGCGACAGGGCCGGGCCGGGTGCCTTTGGCGCGGAGTGCCGGGTCGAAACGCCGAGATGCTGGCCGCTCGCTCATGTCTCCCCCTTATGCTGGCGCCCATCTTGTGAGTGTTCGCTTACCTCTTGCAATTATCATTATTGATATTGATAATTAGGTCAAGGGCTGGAAAGGCCTCGCTTGTCGCAGGCAGCATCGGGGAGAACGCAATGGCGGGCATTGGCCTCAGGGATATTCGCAAGTCCTACGGCACCCATATGGTGATCCATGGTGTCGACCTCGATATCGCCGAGGGCGAATTCCTGGTGCTGGTCGGTCCGTCGGGCTGCGGCAAATCCACCTTGCTGCGCATGGTCGCCGGGCTCGAAGAGATCACGGGTGGAGAGATGCGCATCGGGGACAGGGTGGTGAATGCGCTTACGCCTGCTGAACGCAATATCGCCATGGTGTTCCAGGATTACGCGCTCTATCCGCATATGACGGTGGCCGAGAACATGGGGTTTGGGCTGCGCATGCGCGACCAGAATCCACAAATGATCGACCAGCGCGTAAGGCAAGCCGCCGAAACCCTGAAACTGGCGCCCTTGCTGGAGCGTCGGCCGGGGCAATTGTCGGGCGGGCAACGTCAGCGTGTCGCCATGGGACGGGCCATCGTTCGTGATCCTCAGGCTTTCCTGTTCGACGAACCGCTGTCCAATCTCGATGCCGGCTTGCGGGTGGAGATGCGGCTCGAGATCGCCAAGCTGCACCGGCGCATCCAGGCAACCACGGTCTATGTCACGCATGACCAGGTCGAAGCGATGACGCTGGCCGACCGTATCGTCGTGATGAATGCGGGCCGCATGGAACAGGTCGGCCCGCCGCTCGACCTCTATCACCGTCCGGCAAGCCTGTTCGTGGCGCGCTTCATCGGCAGTCCGACCATGAACACCGTGGAAGTGAAACTGAACGGAGGCGGCGAACTGTCGATCGGCAGGGCCAAGATTGCCGTGCCATGGCTGTCGGCGGTAGCCGGAACCCCTATCGTCCTGGGTATCCGGGCGGAAGACCTTTCGCCCTGCGACGCCTCCCAGGCGTGGTTCACCGGCGAATTGGCGATGGTCGAACGTCTCGGCGGGCAGACCTTTGGCTACCTGGATGCGGGTGGAGAACGCATGATCACCGTCGAATTTCCGCGTCACAGCACCGTGAAGGTGGGAGACCTGGTTTCGGTGAAGGGCGAGGGGAACGTGCTGCACCTTTTCGACGGAAAGAGCGGCCGGCGGCTGGAACCGGCCTGAAGTGAATGCAGGGCTGGGCGATGCCGGTCTGATCGCCGCCATGGAGGCGGTCGATAGTCCTTGCCGATTTCGACCGAAGAGCCCCGCATCCGAAGGGAAGCGCTCAGGCCGCGAGCAATTCGTCCGCCGGGCCGAAGAACTCGTAATGGATGCGGTCGGATCGCACGCCTGCGAGCGACAGCGCCGAAACCGCGGCCCGCAAAAAAGGCCTCGGCCCGCAGATATAGTAGTCCGCCTCGCTGGCCGGGGTATTGGCAATCAGCCAGCCGTCCGTGATGAGGCCGGCGAGATCGTAGTCGCGTCCGGCGGTCTCATCGGCGAGCGGCGTCTGGTGAAAATCGGTGACGCGCACCGCCTTGCCTCGAGAGGCCAGCGCGCGGACATGCTCGCGCATCGCATGGGTCTGGCGATTATGCGTCCCATGGATGTAGTGGACCGGAACGCTGCTGCCGGTGGCGACCAACGCCTCCAGCATCGCCACCATCGGCGTGAGGCCCACGCCGCCGGACAGGAGGACCAAAGGGCGCTCGGGGTGGTCGGCAAGAAAGAACTCGCCCGCCGGCGCCGCCACCTTGAGGATCGTTCCCGCGGCGGCGTGATCGTGGAGCCATCCCGATGCAAGACCATGGGGCTCGCGCTTCACCGAGATGCGATAGGTCTGCCCATTCGCTGCAGCCGAAATGGAATAATTGCGCTTGATAGGCGGATGGCCGGGGATGTCGAACCAGAAGGTGAGATACTGCCCTGGCTTGTGGGGCATGACGCCTTTGTCATCGACCGGCCGCAGCACGAATGATTTGATCACGCTGCTTTCGCGCACCACGTCCTCCACGCGGAAATCGCGCCAGCCGTTCCAGCCGCCGATGGCTTCCTTCTGCTCGGCATAGATGCGTTCCTCGCGGGCGATCAGGATATGGGCAAGGAACCAGTAGGCCTCTCCCCATGCGGCGAGGATTTCGTCGGTTGCGGCATCCCCCAAAACGGCCTTGATCGCGCCCAGCAGGGCATCGGCGACATGAGGATAGTGCTCGGGCAGGATCTGGAGCCCGACATGCTTTTGCGCGATTCGCTCGACCGCAGGCACCAGCGCGCTCAAATTGTCGATATTGCTGGCATAGGCCAGGATGGCGCCGGTCAGTGCGCGCGGCTGCGATCCCGCATCGCCATGGTGGGACTGATTGAACAGGTCTCGAATGTCGGGGTTCCTGAACATGCGCGAATACATTTCGTGCACGATATCGAGGCCGTGGGCCTCGAGGGCGGGAACGGTGGCTTTGACGAGCGCGATGGTTTGCGCACCGAGCGGCTGTGACATCACATCTCCTGTGATCTGGATGCTTTCGGGACAGGGTTTGATCGGTTCAAAAACATGTATCCTGGATGCATCTATACCGACGAAATAAAACATGCAACATTGATGCATATTTTTTTGGAGCAAATCGGTGCGACTGACGCGCTACACCGACTACGCCATGCGTGTCCTGCTGTATCTGGCCAGGAAGCCGGACACGCTATGCTCGATTGGCGACATTGCGCGCGCCTATGCCATCTCGCAGAACCATCTGATGAAGGTCGTCAACGATCTGGTGAATGCAGGCTATCTGGAAAGCGTGCGGGGCCGGCATGGTGGCATTCGTCTGGCCAAGCCAGCCGCCGACATCAATGTCGGAGCCCTCGTCCGCCATACCGAGGACGATTTCGATCTGGTCGGCTGCGGGGCCTGCATCATCGCGCCGGCCTGCGGTCTCACAAGCGTGCTGGACGAAGCACTGCAATCGTTCCTGGCGACACTCGATCGCTATTCCCTGGCGGATATCATCGCCCGCAAAGGTGACTTCGGGTACCTGCTAAGAGCCTCGTAAGACAGAGGGCGTGCCTCGCCTTTGTAATAAATCCTCGACCGGCCGAACTGAATCACGAGGATGAGCCCCTGGTGCGACCGGGAGGTTGCGATCTGGGGGCATCGAGGCTTTGGGGGCTCCTCCCAAGGCAAGGCGGTTGCGGACGTCCGGGGAGTTGTCCTCTCGGTTTTACTGTCGCTTTCGGCCACGCGCCTATGCGCAAGCAGGGACTCCTGGGCCCAAGCCAGTGACCCCAAAAAAACGTTTGGCGAATTCAGTATTTTGTGCGTATGCTACCAGTTACGTTCAACAGAGAACGCGGTCACGGCACGTTGCGCAGCGCGCAGTAGGTACTGTGCGTGACCATCCCCCCAAACATAAAAGATAATCGTACCGCACGACATGTGTTGTGCTGTCCGGATCACACTGTCCAACGTAAATCTGGAGGAGTCCGCCTATGAATATAGACGGAAGACTGAGCAGCTATGCGTCTAATGGGTCACGTGTTCGAGTTGCCATAGACGTTGGAGGAACATTCACCGACGTTTTCATTCTGGACTCCAACGGCAACCAAACCGTTGCAAAAGTCCCGAGCACGTCCAATCCGATTGACGCCGTGATGAACGGCGCTGCCGCGGCCCGGATCGATTGGCATGACGTGGAACTGTTTACCCACGGCACGACGATCGCCACGAATGCGCTGATAACCCGTAATTTCAAGCCCGCAGCAATGGTGACGACCAAGGGTTTTCGCGATGTTCTCGAAATCGGGCGCGGTACCCGAGAAGATCCCTGGGATGCCTACAAGGAAGGCACTCCGCCCTATGTTCGCCGCCGCGATCGTTTCGCCGTCACCGAACGCATCAACTATCGCGGCGAGGTCATCGAGCCCTTCAACGAGGCCGAGGCCCGTGAAGTCGCGCGCATCCTGCGCAAGCGGAAAGTGACCGCGGTCGCGGTGTGCTTCATCAACGCCTATGTCAACGGCGCTCACGAACTGCGAATGGCCGAAATTCTCGCCGAAGAGCTCGGGCCGGATGTCGCAATCACCACGTCGCACGAAACGCACCCGGAGATCTTCGAGGACGACCGGTTTTCGACGACGGTCGCCAATACGATCTTGGCGCCGATCATCCGCCCCTATGCACGCGATATCGACCGCAGAACCAGCGAAGCCGGCTATGAGGCCGACGTGCTGCTCCTGCATTCCGGCGGAGGCGTGATTACGCCGGCGACAGCGGAAAAATATGCGGCGCGGCTCGCGGCCTCGGGCATCGCGGCGGGCGCAATTGCGAGCAGGCATTTCGCCGGCCTGTGCGGCTACAAGAACGCGATCGGTCTGGATATGGGCGGAACATCGGCCGACATTTCGCTGGCGGCGGACGGCCATTTGCGCATGACCGACAAATGGGAGGTCGATTGGGGCCATCCGATCTGTTTCCCGTCGGTCGAGGTGCTCACCATTGGTGCGGGCGGCGGCTCGCTCTCCTGGCTCGACAAGGCGGGGTCGCTGCGCAACGGCCCGCAATCGGCGGGCTCCGTGCCAGGGCCCGCCTGCTACAAGGCTGGTGGCACCGAACCGACCAATACCGATGCGAACATCATTCTGGGCCGCGTTGGTACCGAACTCGCCGGCGGTACGATGAAGCTCGATCGTGATGCCGCGCTCGGGGCAATGAAAAAGATCGCCGATGCGCTCGATCTCAATGT
The DNA here is from genome assembly GCF_057073705.1 of Labrys sp. E2SS-1L. NCBI lineage: Bacteria > Pseudomonadati > Pseudomonadota > Alphaproteobacteria > Hyphomicrobiales > Xanthobacteraceae > Labrys > Labrys sp. E2SS-1L. The sequence continues at coordinate 341,743 of NZ_CP172713.1, forward strand.
GATCGATGCCTCGCTCGCAACGCTCCGGGTTGCCAACGCCAACATGGCCGACGCGGTTCGCCTGATCTCCATTGCCCGCGGCCATGATCCTCGCGATTTCGCGTTGGTGGCTTTCGGAGGAGCGGGACCGCTGCACGGGGTGGACATTGCCCGCGAGCTCAACATCCCGGTGGTGATCGTGCCGCCGAACCCCGGCGTGACCTCGGCGGTCGGCTGCATGCTCGTCGATGTTCAGCACGACGTGACCCGGATGTTCTTCAAGGATGCCGTCGAGGCTGATCCTGCCGACATCGAGGCGGCGTTCAGGGAGATCGAAGCCGAAGGGCGCCAGCGCCTGGAGACCGACGGCGTCGAGGAGAAGGACATGACGTTCCAGCGTCTTGTCGACATGCGCTATCGCGGCCAGTGGCGTTCGCTGGCGGTGCCGGTTTCCGGCCAGATCAAATCGATGAAAGAGGCGATTGCGATCTTCCACAGTGAATATGAGAAGGCGCACAACTTCCGGCGTGAGGACTTCCCGGTCGAGATCTATCGTCTGACCGTTCGCGCCATCGGCGTCACGCCCAAACCGTCCTTCCCGAAAGTCAAGATTGACAGGGATGCAACGGCGACACCGAAGGGGACGCGGGAGGTTTGGTTCCACGGACAGCCCGAGGCGATGACCACGAACCTCTATGACCGCGATCATCTGGCGGCCGGGGTCACGATCAAGGGACCCGCCATTATCGACCAGCTCGACTCGACCACTGTCATCCCGCCGGACTGCGTCGCCCATATCGACGAGTGGCTCAACATCCAGATCAAGCTCGACGCTGCATAAGCGGTGCCTGGCAAAGGAACATGGAGAGGAAGAACAGCATGAGCAACTCCAACAAATATGCAGGACTGTCCGACAAGGGTATTCAGCATCCGCCGCTCCCCGCGGATCGGAAGACGGTGTTCAAGACCACGCTCGACCCGATCACATTCGAGGTTCTGCGCAACGCCTTCGTCAACATCGTCGACCAGATGGCCGAACAGCTGTTGAGAACCTGCTATTCGTTCGTGATCTATTGCCGCGACTTCTCGTCGGGGCTGAGCGATCCCCAGGGCAACCTGGTGATGCAGGGAACGGGCGACATCGCCGCGCATGTGGGAACGCTCCACTATACCTGCAAGGCGGTGATCGAGGCGTTCGGCGACGACATCCACCCCGGCGACGTCTTCATCATCAACGACCCGTTCCGCGGCGGCAGTCACTTCAACGACACGCGGATTCTGCGCCCGATGTTCTACAAGGGCGAGCTGATCGGATATTCGCAGGCGAATGGCCACTGGGCCGACATGGGGGGCGCAGCACCGGGATCCTTCAACATCACGGCGCTCGACCACATGGGCGAAGGGCTGCGCATCACGCCGGTGCGTGTCTGGAGCAAGGGCGTCTGGCTCGAAGACGTGGCCCGCATGATCGCCGCCAATACGCGCAATCCCGGCGACGTCATCGGTGACATGCAGGCGCAGGCCGAGGCGACCGCGGTCGCCGAGCGTGAGATCATCCGGCTTTGCGACAAATATGGCGCCGAGACGATCAAGACCGCGTTCCAGGAAGTACAGGACTATGTCGAAGTACTCATGCGGGCGCGCCTTGCCGAATTGCCCGATGGGACCTGGTACGCCGAGGACTATATCGATCAGGACCCCAAGCTCGAAGAGGGGCTGATCCCGATCAAGATCAAGTTTACGATCGACGGCAATCACGCCCATTACGATCTGTCGGGATCGCATCCGCAGATCTCGACCTTCCTGAATGCGGCCTATGGCGGCTCGTTTGCGGGTATCGTGGCGGGAACCAAATATCAGTTCCCGGATCTGCCGCTGAACTCCGGCCTCTACCGGGCGGTAACCGTGAATGTGGGAGAACCGGGAACCGTCGTGAACGCCGATTGGCCTAGCCCATGCGCCGGCTTCTGTTCCGGCCCGTTCGAAAAGCTGATGAACTCGGTGTTCGGCCTTTGGGCCGAGATCCTGCCCGAGCGGACCATGGGTTGCGCCTTCAATCTCGAATATCTGCTGGTTGGCGGGCGCGACACCAGGATCAAGGGACGTCCCTATTTCATGTGGTATGACTGGATGGCAGGCGGTTGGGGCGGCCGCAACGGTCGAGATGGTTTCAATGCCACCGCTCCGGTGTTCGGCGCCCAATATGGCATCCAGCCTCTCGAGGGCCAGGAGCGCCTCGCTCCCGTGCTGACGAAATGCCATGATTTCGTTCAGGACTCGGCTGGTCCCGGGGAGTCCCGAGGCGGGCTTGGCGCCGAGAAGGGCGGATCCGTCTTCGAAGGCGAGCGCATCGTGGTGTCCTATTGCTGCGATCGCGAGCGCTCTGTCACCTGGGGTATGTGGGGCGGTCTGCCCTCGATCCCGCACGGCGTGTGGCTCAACAAGGGGACGGAGAAGGAGCGCTATCTCGGCTCGATCTTCTCCAACCTGCCGATCGAGCTGGACGACGTGTTCACGCGGCCATCCGCCGGCGGCGGCGGAGTCGGCGACCCCTTGCTGCGCGACCCTCAACTCGTTTGCGAGGACGTGGCCGACGAATATGTCAGCCTCGAGCGGGCACGGATCGACTATGGCGTCGTCATCAGGGTGATCGACCGTGACCTGGCCCAGTACGAGGTCGATGTCGAGGCAACCGAGAGGGAACGCCAGCACATTGCTGCAGCTCGCCTGGGCTGGCTCGATGAGGATGCCGAGGCGATCGCTGCCGATTATCGCGCCGGAAAGCTCAACGAGATGGATTGCATCCGGCAATATGGCGTCATCCTCGATTGGGGTGACGGCACCCTCCTGCCCAATACGACCAGTCAGTTTCGCCAGATGCTCAAGCGCAGGGTCGTGCCTTATTGGGGCAAGACGCTGGCGGTCCTCGGCAAGGAAGCGACCCAAAGATCCCGCGCCGCCTAAGGCGACCGTGGAGGGGAGGCGGAGCATCAGAACGCTCCGCCTCCGCGTCAGTGCCGCTCCTTGAGGCGGCCTGCAATCGCGCTGGGTTGGCTGGGAACGCCAACGCCATCGTGTTCAGGGCAATGCGCATATCTCCGACTTCCGGGCTCACGCCGGTTCGCGTTCTGCGCGAGCAGGTCCGCGCATGCACCTGTTGAAGGTAGTTCTCGCGTGTAGGGAAACAGCCAGCCGCGACAAGAGACGGCTGGAATTTCACATCCTGCGGACCGGCCACTGATCCCTGGTTCCCCAGCTGACATTGGTACGACCGCGACCACAGAGGGGACATCATGGACACAGCCAGTAGCGTTCCAAAACCGGACATCATCTACCAGGACGAACCTGGAGTCTTGCGCCAGGCGGCCGCCGAGGATTTCTCTTTGCATATCGTGCCGCCGACGTGGCGAAGCTCGCGATTTTCGCTTGCGATGGCCTGGTTCGGCCTGATGAGCGCCATGTTCTGGGTCGTTGTCGGCAGTACCGTCGCATTGTCGGTCGGCACGGTCGATACGTTGATCGGCATTGCCTTATCAACGGTGGTCTACGGCGTTCTGTGCAATGTCGCGGCCCGCTTTGCGGCACGAAGCGGCACCAATGTGGCGCTGTTTTCCCGAGCGGTTTTCGGGCAGGTCGGCGCGACTTTCGCCGCGCTGCTGTTCGGGGTGACGATCACCTATTACGCCATTGCCGAGGGCACGATCGTCGCGATCGCGCTTCAGGATTATTTCGGCGGACCGATGAGCCTGTGGTATTTCATCGTCTGCTGCTACAGCGCCCCTCTGGTCATGCGCGGCGTCCGCACCTGGCTGGATCGGATCAACGGCGTTTTGCTACCTCTCTACGTCCTTGGCCTCATCGCCTGCGTCATCTGGGCGATCGTTACACATGGATACTCGAACAACTGGCTGACTCATCTTCCAGCAAAGAGCGCCGACATGGGTGTTCCCGGCTGGTGGTTCGCCTTCACGGTCTATATGGGCGTGTGGGTCGTGGTGATGATGACATGGGACGTGGCCCGCTTCGGCCGCAAGGAGGACGCCGTCGCCAACGGCAATACGAGCTTCGGCATTCCCTTCTATGTCGTCACCTTGCTGATCAACGGTGCGGTCGGGATCTTCATCGCCGAAACCATTCCGATCGTGGGGCCGCTGTCGGAGACGTCTGCGATCATCGGCATCGTGGCGCTGATGGGACCCTTCGGCGTGCTCCTGGTCTGGGTCAGCCAGACCAGGATCAACACGATCAACTTCTATCTTTCATCCACCAACATGCAGAACTTCTTTGCGCGGGCCTTCAAGATCTCATTGCCCCGCACCGTGTGGGTGGCGATCATGTCGGTCGTGATCTTCCTTGTGATGCTCACCAATGTCTTCGGCTACCTTCTGCAGACGCTCCAGTTCCAGGGTGTGATCATCGTTGCCTGGGTTGGTGTCGCCATGACCCATGTCGGCTGGTGCTACCTGCGCGGGATCAAGGCTGACATGCTGGAGTTTCGTCCCGGCCGGGTTCCGCTGGTCAATCCGGGCGGACTTGGAGCCTGGGTGGTCGCATCGGCGGTCGGCTGCCTGCTCCTGGTCTTCGGCGGCAGCTTTGGCGGCATCTGGGCACCGCCAATCACCTTGGCGATAGCCGTCGTCATCTATGCCGCGTCTCTGGGGATCGCGCGCGCGAACTGGTTCATCGTGGAGCGGCCGCACGACCCCAGAAGTGAAGTCGACGATCCATGGACTGCGAGGATCCGCTGCAGTCATTGTGCCCAGGCCTATATCGCCCATGAAATGGATCGCGACCCTTCATTCCGTCATGAGCCGATTTGCCTTGCATGCGCGTCCGACCGCCGCGAATTCCTGCTGGCAGCCCGGGCAGAGGCAAGAACCTATGCCGGGCGCTGCGAGCCGGTCATGCTCGGCTCTCGACGCAGTTCGGCGACGTAGAACACAATTGCGGGCTGCGCCTTCGGTGCAGCCCGGCTTGCATGACCGCCCCGGCTCGGGCCGCCAAGGCGGCATCTTCCGTGGATATCGTCAGAACGGAACTGGCCTCGTCCTTATCCGCCGTGGAAGGTCGGGAGCGCACCATTCCCCAGAGCGCTTTCCAGAAAAGTCGATAGATTTTTCGATTAGGAAAACGCGCCGAAACAAAGAGTTGGGAAAAATGACGATTCGGAGAAAAGCCATTTTTCTCTAGGGGGATGTCGGCATGTCCTCGTCGCACCAGTCGAGAGCGTTCAGAATTTCCCCGGAAACGACCTCCACCGTGGTTCGCCGTTTCATCGCCAACTGGCGCAGCATGCCATAGGCCTCCTGCTCAGAGCGGCTGTTCGTAAGCATCATCGCAAGCTTGGCGCGTTCGATCGTGCGGCAGGTTTCGAGCTTGGCCTGCATGCGGTGCAGGTTGGCGCAAAGCCGCTTTTCGCGCCGGAAATTATTCACGGTCACCAGGAGATTGGTGAGAATGCCGAAGGGGCGGATCGGCAGTCCGATGACCGCATTCGCTCGAATTCGCAGCAGCCTGTCGATCGCGAGGGGATTTTCATAATCGATGACCCCGATCAGGACCGCAGGGGGATCGTCGGCCTGCCATTCAAACGTCAGCTTATGTTCTATGATCTGGTCGAACATTGCGAAAACGATATCGATGTTCTCGAAAGTGCTCGGCGGAGGCCAGATTTCTTCCACATGACAGCCGATCCGCATCAAATGAGACCGTAGAGCCGCGCCTTCGCTGTTCTTCGGCTGGACGAGCAGGACACGCAAGGATCGCAAGTCCTTGACCGAAACCATCTGGTCCCTGTCCTTGCCACTGGAGGAATGGGAACCCCGCATGATCAGATCCTCTCACCGGCATCCGTTTGTCGCGAGCGGCTTGCCTGTCGAAGCACGTGGGGCCTCTCAGGCATCACTGGATCACTCCTGAGTGCCGAAAGAGTCGGCGCGAAGCGTTTTCGGCAGGTCGGGGGGCTGCAATGGCGTGTCCTCGTCATCCAGGAAATAGGCAGCCCGATAGGGGTCTGGCGGCACGGCGTGGCTGGTCTCGGCAACGATGTCGAACTGCCCATCCTCCCGCACGACTCCAATCTTGGGCCAGACATGCGCGTGGGAATTCAACGGGTCGATGGCGATCACACCCTGCGGCGCGTCGAAGGTCGAACCGAGGATTTGCGCGCGCACGAGATTAACGTTGTCGGAATCGCACTGCCGCATCGCCTGCGCGACCACATGGGCCTGGGTGTAGGCGGCCTCCCAGCCCATGTTCGCATTTGGCTGTTCGCCATGCACGGCCTGGTACCGCTCGAGACACGACCTGTTTGCCAAGTTGGTTTGCGACTGGAAATAAGTGGCCGCAGTAATATGGCCGGATGCTGCACCGATGCCGATTTCCCGGATGTCGGTTTCGCTGGTCGTCAAGCTTGCCACCGGCATCTGATAGGCGTCGAGGCCGTTGTCGGCATAGGCCTTGTAGAATTTCACATTCGAATTGCCGACGAAATTGTTGAACACGATATCCGGTTTGCGGCTTTTCATGTCCTTGATCAGGGCGTCGAATTCTTCAATCGACGCTTCTTCTGGAAGGTAGCGCTGGCCAACGATCTCGCCATCGCGGGAGCCGATCAGATCCGCCATGATCCTTCCGGATTCACGCGGCCACACATAATCCGAACCAACGATGTACAGTCTCGGCGTGAAGTTCTCCAAAAGATAAGATCCCAAGAAGAAACTATTCTGGTTGGGAACTGCGCCGAAATAAACGATATTCCTTGAATATTCGAAACCTTCATATTGCGCTGGATAGCACAACAATCCATGCTCCCGGTCCAGGACGCTCAAGACAGCCTTGCGCTGGCTGGAAGTGTAGCAACCAAGGATGATGCTTGCCTTCCTTTCCGACAAAAGTTCTCGGGCCATATCCTGATATGCTGACGGCTTTCCCTCAGGGTCGCCATAGATCGGAACGAGCTCTCGTCCGTTTATGCCCCCTGTTTCATTGATCTCGTCGATGGCGAATTTGGTTGCGGACAGCATGCTGCGCTCGGTTGCCGCGGTCCAACCCGTTTTCGAGAACAGCACCCCAATATGGATTGGTCGATCGCTTGTCATTATTGCGCAAGACTCCATCACACGAGAATGGGGCAACCTGCTCTTAGCCAGCAAACTTGCCTTTCAAGCGGCACTGCATTCACAGGTGATCTTGAACGCTAGATGAGCCAATCTAGGCGGTCAATGCTTTGTTCGGGATTGGCTTTTGAGGCGGTGTCCGGATGCTTGAGACCATCGCCCATGCAAAGTGTTCTTCAGCTTCCCTGGGAACCGCCGACGGCTTCGCTGTCAGGATGAATGGTTTCGGGGCAGCGGGCGCGGGCGCCATCCGATCGACGGCCGCGCATGGCTGAACGGGGGTGCCCTGCTCTGCTACTCGCGGCGCGGAGGAGCGGCAATCCCGCACGGATCAGCACCAGCGCCGCTCAATGCGGCATCGCCAGCCTGCCAGTCTCCCGCTCCGAAATGCGCAGCAAGGTGAATGTTGAGTCGGCCCCGCGATATTTGCGGCGGCAAGCGCCGGCTATCATCGGGCACCAAGAAGCCTTTTCCACCCGAACAGGAGACGCCGACCGATGGCGAATGCCCAGACGCTGAAGGCACAACGCGACAAGACTCTCGAACTGACGCGTTCCGGGCCGCCGGCGCGCACCTCCAATCCCTTCTTCGGCGTCGGGCCGATCACCGACGGCACGCTGGATGAGGTGGATGCGCGCCTCCTGCGTTTCGAATTCGATCGCTGGCTCGAAAAGAACTATCGAAAGCTCGATGACCAGGGCGGCGATCTCGGGCCCTTCACCACGGCCGAGGTCGGGCGGAGCATGCATCGGGGCTATCCAGCCGACAAGTTCCTGACCGACATGATGCGGGAGATCCATCGCTATTTCGAGTTCCCCAGGGCGAACAAGATGGCGGTGGGGCTCGGTGGTGGCCATAGCGGCTTCACGGTCTGCGCCCTCCATCTCGTGACTGCCGGCGATCCCAACCAGCATGTTTACGTCGACACGCTCCGGCCGGAGTCCGAAGCGGCCAAGGCGGGCGGTTTCTTCCGCCAGTCCTGGGGCGCGCAGCTCATCGAGATGCACCGCTATGCCCGCAATGGCGATGAGTCCCGCATCCACTTTGCCGAGGAGGAGGGTGCCATTCCCAGCGCCGACGCCCTCGAAAAGATGGGCGTCAAGCTTTTCATCGGCGTCGGCCATGAAACCACCGGCGCCACCACCTATACGGCCCAGGACATCGCCAATCTGCTCGAATGGCTCGACCGCAATCCGGCCGAACACCATGCCGTGCTCGACGCCACCTCGATGCTCGGCGCCATGCCCTGGGGCGAAGAGGCGGTGAAGAACGTCATTGCCAAATGCTGCCTGTTCATGCCGTTCCAGAAGGCGATCGGCGGTATCTCGGGTTATTTCGTCGTCTCCTTCACGCCGCAGGCGCTTGACCTCGTCGAGAGGAACCAGAAGTCGCCGTCCTGGGCGATCCCGCGCCAGCTCAAGATCGTGGCGCCGGTCGACCCCAAGCGTCCGCTCACGGGCGAGAGGACCGTCAATGTCGGGCCGATCTATGACCCGGCGCAGGACAAGATGCTGGGCGGCGTGATCAACACCTACTCCACCCTCGCCTTTGCCGAGACCACCTTCGGCCTGCTGCGCTCGGAAAAGCGCCTTGGCTCGGTTCAGGATCTCTACAAGCGCTCGGTGCGCAACCGCGCCGCCGTGAACCAGTGGGTGGCCAGCCATCCCCTGTTCGAGCTCGGCGTCGCCGATCCCGAGCGGCGCGGCGCGGCGGTGACGCTGCTGCGCATCAGGGATGCCGACATCACCGACCCCGCCATCCACGCCCGCATCATCGCCCGTTCCAAGCAGATTCTTGCCTATGAAGGCATCACCCATCCCAATGGCGAGCATGAACGCGGCCTCGACGTTGCCCGCTATGTCAACGCCTTCCCAGGCACGCCGGGCGACTATCGCGCCTGGATCGGCGGCATCCGGCCGGTGGAAGATATCGATGCGCTGCTCGATAACCTCGAATACGCCTATCTGCGTGCCAAGATCGTGGTGCTGGAAGAAGAACTCGCCAAGCTCGGCGAGACCTTCCCGGTGAGCGCCGATGCCGGCGGCGAGCGCGCCAGGCGCGACGATCCCAACCGTGCCTACAAGGTATTGGTGGCCGATCTTATCGGCATGCGCTTCGACGGTGAGGGAGAGCCTGACCACCAGGAAGTCCGCCGCTATATCGAGGCGAAGGGCGGCGTCTTCCATCTCGGCCCGATCCGGGACGACGGAGCGCTGCAGAAGGGACGTATCCACTTCTTCTACCAGCCCAATCTCAGCACCGAGGCAGAGATCCTGCCGCAGACCGACAAGGGGCAGTATGATGCGGTGATTGCCGCGGCCACCTTCCTGCCGAAGAACTCGGTGTTTCCGCTCGGCGGCGTGCGCATCGGCGCCGGTACCGGCAATATGGGCTCGTTGTCCTGGGGCGGCGGCAGCGGTGTTGGCGGCGACGCGCCCCTGATGAACACGCCCAGCTTCAACAGCCGGGCAACGGCCCAGATGGCCTTCAAGGCCCTGCTCAAGGTGGCGCCCGACCTCAAGGTCGACGAACTGCACCGGCGTGTCGTCGCCGGCGAGTTCGATACCGGCAAGCATTTGCGCGACTTCCCGACCGAAAAGCTGGAAGGGCGGCGCATCGCGGTAATCGGCTATGGCAATATCGGCCGCGAGCTCGCCAAGCTCGCCAGCGCCTTTGGCATGCAGGTGGCCATCCATGCCCGCGAGCGGCACAAGGATTGGATCGAGTCGGAAGGCTTCGAATACGCTCCGACCGCCGAAGCTGCGGCGGAGGGGGCTCATGTCCTCACCGTGCATACCGGCCTCGGCCCGATCGATGCCAAGAGCGGACGCTTCGCCAACCAGTCGCTGATCGGCAGCGATATCCTCAACCGCCTCGCCGATGGCGCCGTGCTCATCAACTATGATCGAGGCGAAGTGGTCGACGCCGAGGCCCTCGATGCGGCGCTTGCCGAGGGCAAGGTCTCTTATGCCTGCATCGACGCCGATCTCTTCCGCAATGCCGCCGACGGGACGCTGTCGGGCCCGATGGTGCCCTATCGCGCGCTCGAAGGCCGGCATTCCGGCAAGCTCGAACTCTTGCCGCATGCCGCCGCCGACACCGACCATCCCTCGCGGGTGGAGGGAGCCAGGCAGGCCGTCGACCAGATCTTCGACGTCATCCAATACGGCGTCGTCACCAATCTGAAGGGCGATCTGCCGCCAGGCTACCGCAATGCCGGCGCTCGCACCGTCAATGGTATAGGTGCGGTGACAGGTGGCACGCTTGCTCGCGCCGTCGCCGATGAAGCGGTCCTGCGCCAGGCGCGCGAGGCGGTGGAATCCCTTGCCGCGATCTGGGGAGCGCTGTCGTCGACCACCGATCCCGACCGTCGCGCCACCTTGCTGCAGCGCTATGGCGCCGCTCTCGTGCGGGACACCAACCGCTACACGGCCCTTACGGAAAAGCTCGGGCTCAGGGGGCCTTATGCCGAAGCCTAAGGAGCCGGTTTGGCCGAGGCGAGCTACAGGGGATAACGCCGTATGGCCTGATCCGGCAGGGTCATGCGGAATTCGATCGGATGGGGGTGTCTCGCCACACCTCCATCCAGCCTGCCGGCGGCATCGGTCCTCAAAAGCGGCTCGATAGCCTTGGATCGAGCCGACGGCACATTCTCCTAAGATCTGGCTGGATGCTTTGATTTAGGGCTCGGCAGCGGGGGCGCGGGACAAGAACAGGTTTGCCTCCAGCAGGCGCCGGGTGGCCGGCGCGCTGGCCTGCCTGGTGATAGTGCCGGATGGCAGGTTTTCCACCAGTCGTCCCTTGTCGAGCACCAGGATGCGGTCGCAGAAGGACTGCACCACCGCCAGATTGTGGCTGATGAAGACATAGGTCAGGCCGAGCTGCTGCCTGAGCTCGAGCAGCAGCGCCAGGATCTGGGCCTGCACGGAGACATCGAGGGCGGAGGTCGGCTCGTCCAGGATCAGGCATTCGGCCTCGACACCGAGCGAGCGGGCGATGTTGATGCGCTGACGCTGCCCGCCGGAGAATTCGTGCGGATAGCGCTCCGCGGCACCCGCGTCCAGGCCGACCAGGCGGAGGAGCTCGGCCGTGCGCTCGCACGCGTCCTCGCGGTCGGCGGCGACACCCAGCCGCAGCATCGGCGTTGCGATCTGGACGCCCACGCGCCGGCGCGGATTGAGGGCCGAGGAGGCGTCCTGCAGCACGAGTTGGAGACGGCGGCGCAGCGGGCGGCGTGCCTGGTCGGACAGTCCGTCGATCCTGGCGCCGTCGAACAGGATCTCGCCGCCATCAGGTTCGTCGAGCCCTGTCAGCAGGCGCCCGATCGTGGACTTGCCCGAGCCGGAGGCGCCGATGATGCCGACGATCTCGCCGCGTTCGATTGCGAAATCGACGTCCTCGACGGCGACGACTTCGTGCCGCGGGCCGAACAGGCCGGTGCGCACGCCATAGCGGCGGGTGAGGCCCCGGACCTGGAGGATGGGAGATGACGCCATCGCTTATCGCCCGGCTGTGCGGGCAAGGAGGGCCGGCCGATCCTGCTCGCTGATCACGTTGAGCGTGGGGCGGGGCAGGGGATGGTCGAGGCGCGGCACAGCGTCGATCAGTGTCGCCGTATAAGGATGCTGGGGTGCCGCCAGCACCTGCGCCGTCGGCCCGGTCTCGACGATGCGTCCGTGCTGCATGACGGCGATGCGGTCGCTCAGGAACGACACCACGCCGAAATCATGGGTGATCAGCAGGATGGCGGTGCCGTAGCTGTCGCGGATGCGGGCCAGCAGGGCCAGGATCTGCTTTTGGGTGGCGGTATCGAGCGCCGTCGTCGGCTCGTCGGCGATGATGAGCTTGGGGCGGCTGTTGATCGCCATGGCGATCAGCACGCGCTGGCGCATGCCGCCGCTCAGCCTGTGCGGATAGGAGGCCATGACGCGTTCGGCCGCGTCGATGCCCACTTCGCCGAGCCAGCGCAAGGCCTCGCGGCGGGCCTCGCTGCGGCCGAGGCCGTTGCGGAAGGCGATCATGTCCGCAAGCTGGCGGCCGATGGTGGATGTCGGGTTCAGGGAGGTCAGGGAGCTTTGGACGATGAAGGCGATGTCCTGGCGCAGGATGCGCTGGCGGTCGCGCGTGCCGGCAGCGAGCAGATCCCGGCCCTGGAAGAGGATGCGGCCTTGTGTGATCCGGGCGGCGGGACGCGGCAGCAGGCCGACGATGGAGGCCGCCGTCATGGTCTTTCCCGAGCCGGACTCACCGACCAGAGCGAGAATCTCGCCCGCCTGGAGATCGAGGTCGACGCCCCTGACGGCCTGGATGGTGCGGCGGGGCGTGGTGATGGCGACGTGCAGATCGGCGAGCCGCAAAAGCTCGGAAGGGCCCGGCGATGCCTGAACCGTGTGATGCGCAATGGGGGCAATGATCGACATGGCCGCTCCTTCAGCGAGTTCGACTAGGCATGGTGATGTGGATCCAGCCAGTTCCGCAGGCCGCTGCCGAGCCAGTTGAAGGCCAGCGAGACGATGATGATGGCGATACCGGGCGCGATCACCACATGCGGCGCGCCCTCGGCGAATACGCCGACGCCGTCCACGGTCATCCGTCCCCAATCGGCCAAAGGCGGCTGGATGCCGAGGCCGAGAAAGCTGAGGCCTGAGGAAAAGCCGATCATCGGCCCGATCAGCGTGGTGGCGTAGATGATGGCGGGCGAGAGCACGTTGGGCAGGAGTTCGCCGAACAGGATTGCCGAGCGGCCGGCGCCGAGCAGGCGCGCCGCATCCAGATATTCGCGCCCGGTTTCCGCCAGCACCGCGAAATAGACCACGCGCGTCATATAGGGCACCAGCGACAGCGCGATGGTGGCGATGATCGTGATCAGGCCCGGGCCGAGCAGGGCGGCGATGGCGATCGCAAACAGGATCATCGGAAAGGCGAAGAGCACGTCGATGCCGCGCATGATCACCGCGCCCAAGGGCTGGCGCGCAAAGCCGGCGGCGAGGCCGAGACCAAGGCTGACGATGAAGGCGATGGCGACCGGGACGATGCTGGCGATCAGGGACAGGCGCGCGCCCCAGATCAAGCGGGAGAGGATGTCGCGCCCCTGGCCGTCGAGCCCGAGCCAATGGCCCGGCGTGCCGGGCGGTGCGAGCCGGAGGGCGCCTTCGCCGATGTCGGGATCATAGGGGGAGATCAAGGGCGCCAGGGCTGCCAGGCCGATCACCGCGACGATGATGGCAAGGCCGATGATGCCGCGATCGATCCGGCGCCGGCGCGTCGGCGTTTCGGTGGGCGATGCCCCGAGGGCGTTTGAGGCCTGGAAGAATGACATCAGGCTCTCGCTCGCGGATTGAGCCAGACCAAAGCGAGGTCGACGATCAGGTTGATCACGATGAAGGTCGCGGCAATCATCAGGACGCCGGTCTGGATGACCGGGATGTCATGGGCGGTGATGGCGTTGTAGAGCTGGGCGCTGAGGCCGGGCCAGGCGAACACCGTCTCCACGAAGATGACGCCGCCGAACAGCGTGCCGAATTGCAGCCCGCCGATGCTGACGATCGGTGCCAGGATGTTGCGGGCGATCTGGGTGAACAGCAGCCTCGGCGTCGACATGCCGGCCGAGGCGAACATCCTGGCATAGTCGGCATTGAGCGCATCGATGACGCTGGCGCGCGTCAGGCGCATGATGATGGCGATGGCGAGCACGGCGGCGGAGAAGGCCGGCAGGACGAGATGGGCGAAAAGGTCCGCCAGGGAATGGGAACCCCTGAGATTGTACATGCCCGACGACGGCAGCCAGCGCAGCTGCTTGGAGACCAGCCAGATCAGCATGATGCCGAGCCAGAACACCGGCGTCGCCGCCAGGCCCTCGCTGATGGCGGCTGCAAGCCGGTCGAACCAGCCCCCGGCCCGCAGGCCGGAAAGCACGCCGAGCAGGACGCCGACCGTCAGCGCGATCACCAGGCTCGCCAGGGCCAGGATGAAGGTGTTGACATAGGCGGGGACGAGGATGTCGAGCACCGGCACATGCATGGTGATGGAGGTGCCGAAATGGCCGCCCAGCAGGCCCCACAGCCAGGCGCCATACTGAACGAGGAAGGGCCTGTCGAGGCCAAGATCGCGGCGGATCTGGTCGGCAGTCTCGCCCGAGGCGTCGCGGCCGAGCATGATCGCCACCGGGTCTCCCGGGCTGAAATAGACCACCAGGAAGACCAGGAAGGTGACCAGCACCAGAATAGCCAGTGAAGCGGCGGCGCGGCGTGCGATGAGGGCGATCATCCCGGCACCCCCGGCCTATTGCTTTTCCTTCAGCCAGACATGGCTGAGATCATACCAATCCTGGGCAGGGGTGGCGAAGCCGCCGACATTCTTGCCCGCGGCATAGTGGGTGCGCTCGTAATAGATCGGCAGCTTACCGACGTCTGCGGCCAGGATCCGGTTGGCCTCGCGCCATTTGTCCCTGATGTCCTCGGCCTTGACGGCGGTGATTGCCTCATGGACGGCCTTGTCGAACGCCGGATTGTTGTAGTTGCCCGTATTGCCGCTGCTCTGGCTGTGGGCGACAATGTAGAGCCAATAGGGCGTGAGAAAGCCCCATTCCATCGAGGTCAGGGCAACCTCGGGGCCGTTCTTCTTGTTGCGGGCCAGGAAGCTGTTCCAGTCATAGGAGCGGATCTCGAGCTTGATGCCGGCCTTGGCCGCGTCACGCTGGATCCATTCGGCCACCGGCTCACCGCCCGCATAGATCTCCAGGAGGCCGCTGACGCCGCCGGGATGGCCGGCTTCGGCCAGCAACTGCCTGGCTTTCTCCACATCGTAGGGATAGTCGCGGAAGGAGGGGTCGAAGGCATCGCTCCCCGGGTTCAGGATGCCATAGGCAGGGCCGGCCGTGTCCTTGAGAAGGTCGCGCGCCAGCGCGGCCCGGTCGATCGACAAAGCGAGCGCCTGGCGCACGCGCGGATCCTTGAAGGTCTCGTTGGCGGTGTTAAAGGTGTAGTAATAGACCGAAGGCAGGTCGACATTGTCGACACTGAAGCCCTCCGCCTTCAGCTTGGCCACGCTGTCGCGCGGCGGCCAGGAGATGATGTCGACCTCGCCGGTCTCCAAAGCGGCGACACGGGCATTACCGTCGATGATCGGCCGGAAGATGATGCGGTCGAGGAAGGGCTTGTCGCCCCAGTAGCCGTCGAAGCGCTCGATCTCGACCTTCTGGCCGCGTACCCGTTCGACAAAGCGGAAGGGACCGGTGCCGACGGGATGCTCGGCATAGCCGTCATTGCCGTATTTGCGGATGGCCGCGGGGCTGGCAATGCCGCCCGAACCGCCGCTGCCCTGGGCGAGCATCCTCAGGAAGGGGCTGAACGGTTCGGCGAAGGTGAGGACGAGAGTGTGGTCGTCGGGCGTGTCGATCCGGCTGAGCGAGGAATAGGTGTAGGCGAGGTTGGCGGCGCTGATCTTGTCGTAGAACTCGAATTTCGGATCCCAGCCGCGGCGGATGTTGAAGGCCACGGCCTCGGCGTTGAAATCGGTGCCGTCATGGAACTTGACCCCGCGACGCAAATGGAAGGTGTAGACCCGCCCGTCCGGCGAGATCTCCCAGGATTCGGCGAGGGCCGGCTTGAGGGGCGGGACCTTTACCTCCGCGCCGGATTTCGACAGGTCCTCGGTCACCAGCGGCTCGTGGATGTGGCGGGCGATGCGAAAGGTCTCCCAGCCGCCTTCCCGGCCTGGATCGAGATTGGTGATCTCGGCGTTCTGGGCGACGATCAGCGTGCCGCCATATTTATCGGCGTCGTCGGCGAGGGCCGCGCCGTGGACGAGGGCAAACAGGGCGCCGGCAAGGCTCAGTCTGAGGCCCAGGGAAACGAACCGCATCGTAATCTTCCATTCATTCCAGTCAGAGGAGCGGACGCGCCGGGAGACGGCGCGTCGCGGCAGGCGGAAGGCCGGAGCGATCCGCCTGCCGGATCTCGGCGTCAGAAGTCGCCGATGCCGCCGCCCGGCGGGCCGACCGGCGGTTTTTCCCTGGGCAGCTCGGTCACCAGGGCCTCGGTGGTGACGATCAGCGAGGCGATCGAGGCGGCATCCTGCAGGGCGGTGCGCACCACCTTGGCCGGATCGACGATGCCGGCCTCCAGGAGGTCGACGAAGGTCTCGGTCTGGGCGTTGAAGCCGAAGGTCGCCGACTTGTTCTCGGTGATCTTGCCGACCACGATCGAGCCTTCGACGCCGGCATTCTCGACGATCTGGCGGATCGGCGCTTCCAGGGCCTTCAGCACGATGTTGATGCCGGACTGGACGTCGGCGTTCTCGCTTCTGAGCTCGGCGACGGCGGCCTTGGCCCGCAGCAGCGCAACGCCGCCGCCGGGCACGATGCCTTCGGCGACGGCAGCGCGGGTGGCGTTGAGCGCGTCGTCGACCCGATCCTTCTTCTCCTTGACCTCGACCTCGGTCGAGCCGCCGACGCGGATCACCGCGACGCCGCCGGCGATCTTGGCCAGGCGCTCCTGCAGCTTCTCGCGGTCATAGTCGGAGGTGGTCTCCTCGATCTGCGCCTTGATCTGGGCGACGCGGGCGCTGATGTCCTTCTTCTTGCCGGCACCGTCGACGACGGTGGTGTTTTCCTTCTCGATGCGCACGCGCTTGGCGCGCCCGAGCTGGGAGAGCGTGACGTTTTCGAGCTTGATGCCGAGATCCTCCGAGATGGTCTCCCCGGCGGTGAGGACGGCGATGTCCTCCAGGATGGCCTTGCGGCGATCGCCGAAGCCCGGTGCCTTGACGGCGGCGACCTTCAGCCCGCCGCGCAGCTTGTTGACCACCAGGGTGGCGAGCGCCTCGCCCTCGACGTCTTCGGCGATGATCAAAAGGGGCTTGCCGGTCTGCACCACCGCTTCGAGCACGGGCAGCAAGGGCTGGAGCGAAGACAGCTTCTTTTCGTGGATGAGGATGTAGGGGTCCTCGAACTCGACCACCAGCTTCTCGGCATTGGTGACGAAATAGGGCGAGAGATAGCCACGGTCGAATTGCAGACCCTCGACGACGTCGAGCTCGGTTTCCAGGCTCTTGGCTTCCTCGACGGTGATCACGCCCTCATTGCCGACCTTGTCGACGGCGGTGGCGATGATGGCGCCGATCGAGCTGTCGCCATTGGCCGAGATGGTGCCGACCTGGGCCACTTCCTCGGACGACTTCACCTTCTTGGCGCGCTTTTCGATGTCCTTGATCGCGGCCGTGACGGCGAGGTCGATGCCGCGCTTGAGATCGAGCGGATTGAAACCGGCCGCCACCGCCTTGGCACCCTCGCGCACGATGGCCTGGGCGAGGACCGTGGCGGTGGTGGTGCCGTCGCCGGCAAGATCATTGGTCTTGGAGGCGACTTCGCGCAGGAGCTGGGCGCCGAGATTTTCGAACTTGTCTTCGAGCTCGATCTCCTTGGCGACGGTGACGCCGTCCTTGGTGATGCGGGGCGCGCCGAACGACTTCTCGATCACGACATTGCGTCCCTTCGGACCCAAGGTGACCTTGACGGCATTGGCCAGGATGTCGACGCCGCGCAGCAGGCGCTCGCGGGCATCGGAGGAGAATTTGACGTCTTTTGCTGCCATGATTGGATTCCTTCAGGCCCGGAAGCGACGAAAGCGCTCGAAGGCTTGTCTGGCTGTGAAAAGGGGGAGGGGATGTCAGGCGATGATGCCGAGAATGTCCGCTTCCTTGAGGATGAGCAGGTCCTGGCTGTCGATCTTGACTTCGGTGCCGGACCATTTGCCGAACAGCACGCGGTCGCCTGCTTTCACATCCAGCGGCTGAAGCTTGCCGTTCTCGTCGCGCGCGCCGGGACCGACGGCGACGACCTCGCCCTCCTGGGGCTTTTCCTTGGCGGTATCAGGTATGATGATGCCGCCCTTGGTTTTCTCCTCGCCTTCCAGGCGACGCAGGACCACGCGATCATGGAGCGGTCGAAAGCTCATGGATTCTACCTCAGATTGATTGAAGCACCGCGATTTTCCGCCTGATTCAGGCAGGTTTCGCGGCTTGAACCCATGCTAGGGCGGGTCAAGCGTCGGCGTCAATAAAAAGAATATAAAATATATAGACAATATATAATTTATGCGCAAACATACCTCCATCGATTTGCCGGACGCAGCCTGCGGCGACAGCGGGCGCGGCCATCCCGGCGAGCCAATTTCCCTACCAATGGATGATTTGCGTCGTGTCCGCCGAACCGATCATTTTGAACGGGTTCACCATGAACTCGGTTTCCCATGTCAATTACGGGCTGTGGCAACACCCCGAGGATCAGACGTACCGTTATACCGATCTCGACTATTGGCTCGAGCTCGCCCGCATCCTCGACGAAGGCCGCTTCGACAATCTGTTCATCGCCGATGCGCTGGGATTGCTCGACGTGCATGGCGGCAGCGCCGAGGCCTCGTTGCGAACGGGCACGCAATCGCCCCTCGGCGATCCCCTGCTGCTGGTTTCGGCCCTGGCGGCGGCCACGCGCGATCTCGGCTTCGGCATCACCGTCTCGACCAGCTACGAGAAGCCCTATCTGCTCGCCCGCAAATTCACCACGCTCGATCATGTCACCCGCGGGCGCATCGCCTGGAACGTGGTGACCTCCCAGCTCGACAGCGCCGCCCGCAATCTGGGGCTGGAGGCCCAGTACCCCCATGATGAGCGCTATGATCGCGCCGATGAATTCCTCGAAGTAGCCTACAAGCTCTGGCAGGGTTCATGGGAGGACGATGCCGTCCTGCGTGACCGCGGCAGCGCCGACCATCTCGAAGGGCTCTATACCGATCCCTCCAAGGTGCACGGCATCGGCCATCGCGGCCATTACTACAACGTTCCCGGCCCGCATCTTTCCGAGCCCAGTCCCCAGCGCGTGCCGGTGATCTTCCAGGCCGGCGGCTCGCCGCGCGGGCAGGCTTTCGCGGCCCGCCATGCCGAGGTGGTCTTCGTCGCCGGAGCCGATGCCGCCGGCATCCGGCGCAATGTCGCTGGCATCAAGGAACTGGCCCGCGAGGCGGGCCGGGCGCCGGGGGCCATCCGCTTCATCAGCGCGCTGGCCGTCGTCACGGGCGAGGACGACCAGGCGGCCCAGGCGAAACTCGACGATTACCTGCGTTATTACAGCCTGGAAGGCGCCATCACCCATTATTCGGCGAGTACCGGCATCGATTTTGCCGGTCATTCCCTCGATGAGCCGCTGCGCTATCAGGACACCAACGCCAACCGATCCCTGCTGCGCATGTTCGACGATCCGGCCTCGGGCAGGCGGTGGACCTTGCGCGAGGCCTTCCTGCCCGATGGCGGCTTCGGCCGGGTGAAGACGCTGGTGGGTGGGCCGGCCCGGATCGCCGACGATCTCGACGCCTGGCTCGCCGAGACCGATACCGATGGCATCAATCTCATCCACATCGTCAATCCCGGCAGCTTCCGCGATTTCGCGCAGCATGTCGTGCCCGAGCTCGACCGGCGTGGGCGCCTGCGCGAACGCCGGGCCGGCGCGCTGCGCAGCCGCCTGTTCGGCACCGATTCCCCGCTTGTGCCGCCCGACCATCCCGCGGCCCGCTTTGCCTTCCCGGCAGCCCAGACGGCTGAGGCCCGGTCATGAGCGCCGATGGAACGCGGGCAGGCCTGGGCAGGGAGGAGCGGTTCCGGCTCTGGGTCGAGGCGGCCGAGCAGGTCGCCGCGGAACTGAGAAGGACGGGGGCGGCGCGCGATGCCGCCGGTGCCGATCCGGTGGCGGAGATCGAGTTGTTGCGCCAGGCCGGTCTCCTGACGATCTTCCTGCCCGAGGCGATCGGCGGAGGCGGTGCCACCACCCGGCAGGTCCTGCGTATCATCCGCATCCTGGCGAAGGGCGATACCTCCATCGCCCAGATCGCCACCTACCATCTGTTCGGCACGGCCCTGGGCCGGAATGGCGCGAACCAGGCATTGTTTGCCCGGCGCGCGGAGGGCTTCCTCCGGCTGGGCTGGTTCCATGGCGGCGTGGCCCAGGCCGCCTATGAACCGCTCATCAGCGCGACGCCGCAAGGCAAGGGCTTCGTGCTCAACGGTTCCAAGCCCTTCGCCAGCGGCGCGGCGGTGGCCGACACCCTGCATGTGTGGGTGCGCTTCGCGCCGGGGACTGAGATCGCGGGGGACGATGCGGGCGGCCATATCGGCCAGTTCGTGGTGCCCAATCCCGCGCCGGGGCTGAGCTTCGGCCATGACTGGGACAATATGGGCCAGCGCCTCACCGTCTCCGGCAGCGCCAGCTTCGACAATGTCGCGGTGAGCCTGGACGATCTTGTCGCGCATCGTCGCGAGGGCGCTCCGCAGACGCCGGCCGAGACCCTGCATGTGCCCATCATCCAGCTCGCCTTCGGAGAACTCTATCTCGGCACGGCGCTCGGCGCCTTCGAGGAGGCACGCGATTATATCCGCACGCGCTCGCGGCCCTGGCTTTCCTCCCCGGCCAGCAAGGCCAGCGAGGACACGCTGGTGGTCGAGCGTTTCGGCAGGCTTTCCGTCGCGCTGGCCTCGGCCGTAGCGCTGTCGGATGCAGCGGGCGAGGCGGCCCAGCGCGCGGCGGAACGCGGGGGTGAACTGACCGAGCAGGAGAGAGGCGAGGTCGCGGCCATCGCCTACCAGTCGAAGGTGCATTCGACCGAAGTGGCGCTGGAGGTCACTTCCCGCCTGTTCGAGCTGATGGGCGCGCGGGCCACCACCAGGGCGCTCTCCTTCGATCGCTACTGGCGCAATGTGCGCACCCACTCCCTGCACGATCCCGTGCACTACAAGGTCCTTGAGGTGGGCGACTACGCCCTCAACGGGACGGTTCCTCCACCCACCTATTATTCGTGAATGGTTTGAACGATGTCCGTTTCATCACCGCCGATTGCCGCCAAGAAACCTTTCCTTCTCAATGGCTTCGGCATGACCGTCGTCGGTCACGTCTCGGCGGGCCTGTGGCGCCATCCCGACGACCGGGCCGACACCTATACCAGCATCGACTACTGGATCGGCCTCGCCAGGCTGCTCGAGGAGGGCGGCTTCGACGGACTGTTCCTGGCCGATGCGCTCGGGCACCTGGACGTCTATGCCGGCACGCCCGATGCCTCGCTGCGCACCGCCGCCCAGTCGCCGGTCAACGATCCCTTGCTGCTGGTCTCGGCCATGGCGGCGGCCACAAGGCATCTGGGCTTCGGCATCACGGTGTCGACCACCTATGAGCAGCCTTATCTGCTGGCGCGCAAATTCACCACGCTCGACCATCTCACCAAGGGGCGCATCGCCTGGAACGTCGTCACCTCCGTGCTGGAGTCGGCCGCGCGCAATCTCGGTCTCGAACGCCAGATCGAGCATGACGAGCGCTATGACCGCGCCCAGGAGTTCGTCGACGTCGCCTACAAGCTGTGGGAGGGCTCGTGGGAGGAGGATGCAGTCATCCGCGATCGCCAGCGCGGCATCTATACCGATCCGGCCAAGGTCCATGCCATCCATCATCGCGGCACCTATTTCACCGTGCCGGACGCGCATCTGTCCGAGCCGAGCCCCCAGCGCACGCCCTTGCTCTACCAGGCCGGCACTTCGACGCGCGGGCGCGAATTCGCAGCTGGCAATGCCGAAGTCGTCTTCCTGGGTGGTACCAATTCGCCCTCGATCCGCCGGCGCATCGAGCAGATCCGCTCGCGTGCCGTCGAGCTCGGCCGGGCGCCCGATGCCATCAAGTTCATCACCGCCATCAGCGTGGTGACGGCTGAAACCGACGAGGAAGCCGAGGCCAAATATCGCGACTATCTCTCCTACACCAGCGTGGAGGCGGCGCTTGCCCTGTTCTCGGCCTGGACCGGGGTCGACTGGTCGCAATATCCGCTCGACCATCCCATCGAATATATCGAGACCAATGCCGGCCGTTCGGCCTTGTCCAGCCTCACCAGCATCGATGCCGACCGGCGCTGGACCGTGGGCGATGTCGCCGACTATATCGGCGTGGGCGGCATCCATCCCACTTTGGTCGGCGGGCCGAAGAAGGTCGCCGACGCGCTCGAGCGCCTTGCCGACGAGACCGGCATCGACGGCTTCAATCTCGCCTATGCCATCAGCCCCGGCTCCTTCGAGGACTTCATCCGCTTCATCGTGCCCGAGCTTCGCCAGCGCGGCCGCATCCGCGAGCGACCGGCGACGCCGGTGACCCTGCGCGAACGCTTCCAGGGCGAGGGCCAGCGCCGGCTGCGCGAGGATCATCGCGGCGCCTCCTTCCGCGACTTCACCCGTTTCGTCCCTGCGCGGGACGTGCCGGCCGCGACCGCGGCCGAGTGACCCCCCAATGTGCCGACAGCTTTGAACGAGGACGAGACAAGTGGCCTATGACGCAACCGTGAGCGCCTTGCGCGATACGCGCAGGGATGCCCCCGCCATCGAGATCTATGCCGGCCTTTCGGAGGCGGAATTCGCGGAGTGGCGCAGCCGCGCCGAAAGTGTTGCCGCCGAACTCGCGGCCACTGCGCTCGAACGCGACCGTGCCAACCAGGATCCGTCCGAGGAAATCGAGCTCTTGCGCAAGGCCGGCCTCCTCGGCCTTGCCGTGCCCAGGGCCCTGGGCGGCGCCGGCGCCAATCTCGCGCAGGCGCTCGAGATCAGCCGTATCATCTCTGCAGCCGACGGCTCGATCGGGCAGCTGATCGCCTATCACTATTCCAATGGGGTGTGGAGCTACATCCTCGGCACGCCCGAGCAATGGCAGGCCACGGCCCGCGGCGTCGGCGAGGAGGGCTGGTTCCAGGGCGGCGTCAGCAATCCGCGCGATCCCAAGGCCGAGCTGGAAAAGACCGCGAACGGCTACCTGATCAGCGGGCGGCGCACCTTCGCCACCGGCGCCTCGATCGCCCAGATCCTCACCGTTACCGTCTGGGATGGCGAGAAGCGCGTGCATTTTCAGGTCCCGCCATCGCGCAAGGGCATCAGCTTCGAGGGCGACTGGGACAACCTCGGCCAGCGCCTCACCGCCAGCGGCTCGGTGATTTTCGACAGGGTCGAGGCGACCGATGCGGACCTCCTGTCGGGTCTCGATCATTATGCCGGTGATGTCGAGCAGCGCGACGGGCTGCGCGTACTGTTCAGCCAGCTGATCTTCGTCAATTTCTATCTCGGCATTGCCGAGGGAGCGCTCAAGGCCGCCTCCGCCTATGTGCGCAGCCATGGCCGGCCCTGGCCCGAGTCGGGGCTGGAAAAGGCGACCGAGGATCCCTACCACCTCCAGCTCTTCGGGCGCCTGTCGGCCGGCATCGCCGCCGGCGTGGCCCTGGCCGACAAGGCTGCGGCCCTCTATCAGGCGGCGCTGCTGGCGGGGCCGGCGCTGACGGCGCAGGCCTGGGGCGAGCTCGCCCTTCTGATCGACCAGGCCAAGGTCATCGCCACCAAGGTTTCGCTGGAGGTTACTGCCGATATCTATGAGGCGACGGGCGCCCGTTCGACGGCCAACAAATACGGTCTCGACATCTATTGGCGCAATGTGCGTACCCATACGGTGCATGACCCGGTGTCCTACCGCCTGCGTGAAATCGGCGAGTTCGCGCTCAACCAGACGCTGCCGAAGCCACGCGTCTTCACCCCGCCGGCGAAGGCCTGAACGCCATGTCGCTGCACGCCGTAGACCTCTCGGCCGTCAGGGCACCGAGCCCGGCGCCCGCCCGGGTAAGAGTTCTGGATGACGTCCCGGAACTGATCCAGGCGGCCCGGCTGTTCCGCACCGCCATGGTGGGTCTGCCGAATTTCGGGCCGATCGATGCCGGCTTCGTCGCCGACATCTATGAGCCGGGTCGCACCCTCGGCGCCTTCCTGTCAGGCACGCTGGTCGGCACCGTCAATTCCTATGCCAGCACCCTGACGGTTCCGGGCGGCGGACGGCTCGCCCATGCCGCCGTCACCCATGTCGGCGTGCTGCCCACCCATACCAGGCGGGGCATCGGCACCGCTCTTCTGGAAAGGCAATTGGCAGAGGCGCGTTCGCGCGGCGATGCCATCGCTACGCTGCGGGCTTCGGATGCGCGCATCTACGCCCATTTCGGCTATGGTATCGCCAGTTCGCAGGTCAGTTTCGACCTTGCCACCGAAGGGGCCCGGCTGCGGCCGGGCGTGGCGCGCGGCCTGCCGGTGCGTTTCGTCGAGCCGGACGAAGCCTGGTCGCTGCTGCCCGCCATCCATGCTCAGGCCGGCACCGCCCGGGCCGGCGCCATCGCACGCTGGCACGCCTGGTGGCGCTTCCAGCGCCTGCGCCAGGACCTGTCCAAGGCGCCGGCCTATGTCGTGGTGGCGGGCGAGGAAGGGCGGGAGAGCGGCTATGTGCGCTACCATCCGATCGGTCTCGACGAATGGTTCGCCGGCTCGGATCGCACCCTCGTCGTCGACGATCTGGTCGCGGCCGACGATGCCGCCTATGGCGCTCTGATTGGCCATCTTCTCAATGTCGATCTGGTGCACCGCATCCTCTTCCCAGGCCGGCCGGTGGATGACGCCCTGCCGTGGCTGTTCGAAAACCATCGGCAGGCCCGTGTGACCGGGCAGCGGGACGAGACCTGGCTGCGTCTTCTCGACGTGCGCCAGGCCCTGGAAACGCGCCGCTATGCCGGTGAAGGCGAGGTGGTGCTCGCCGTCAGCGACCCTCTTTTCGCCGAGAACAATGGCCGGTTCCGCATCTCGGCGCAGGGTGCGGTGCCGACCGATGCTCCGGCACAGGCCGAGCTCGATGTCGCCGCCTTGGCAACGACCTATCTCGGCGGCACGCGCTGGTGGCAGCTCGCCAGGGCCGGCCGGGTCAAGGCCGAGAGCGAGGCGGTGCTGTCCACGCTCGATACCTTGTTCGCCACACCGGCCCAGCCCCACGCGGGCACCGTGTTCTAGACCCCACGCCCGATGGCGCAGGGCCTTCGTCCCTCCTTCGAAACATCAGGAAACAGACTATGAAATCCCGGCTTTTCGCCCGTTCTTGGCTGCTCGGCTCGGCGGCTTGCTTTGCGGCGGTGGGGGCGGCCCTGCTGCTGGCAGGCAGCCTCGCCCCCAGCACGGCACAGGCGGCCGACGAGGTCCCTTATGGCGGGACGCTGCGCATCGCCTCGCTCGACCCCGATCTCGACGCCTTCGACCCCTTGACCGGCTACAGTACCGATTCCTGGGAGATCCTGCGGGCCGTGACCCGCCAGCTCGTGACCTATCCGGGCGCGCCGGGCGACATCAAGGACGACACCAAGCTGGTGCCCGACCTCGCCGAGTCCTGGGACGTCAGCCCCGACGGCAAGACCTACACCTTCCATCTTCGTGACGGCATCACCTATTCGGGCCCGATCACGCGCAAGATCACGGCGGGGGATTTCGTCTACGGCATCAAGCGCTTCTGCGATCCCAACAAGCAGGTCGCGGCCATCAACTATTTCAATCTCGCCTTTTCCGGCTTCGCCGACTACTGCAAGCAGTTCGCCAAGGTACCGACGGGCGATCTCGCCGCCACCAAGGCCTTTACCGATACGCATGACATCGCCGGCGTCTCCGCGCCGGACGACAGGACGCTGGTGCTGCGTTCCGACAGCAAGAACTATGATTTCCTCAACATCCTGTCGATGAACTTCGTCAGCCCGCTGCCGCCGGAAATCGCCTCCAAATATTTCCCGGATTCGCTGGAGTTCAGGAAGAACCTGCCTTCGAGCGGTCCCTATTACGTGGCGACCTACGATCAGGGCCAGAAGCTCGTTCTCAAGAAGGTGGCCAACTACAATCATGCCGCCGATCCGGCTCGCAAGGCCTATGTCGATGAGATCGTCGTCGACTTCACCACCAATACCGAAGATGCCGTGGTGCAGAAGATCCGCGCCGGAGAAGCCGACCTGTCGCTCTATCTCGACGTGCCGCCTTTGGCGGCGATCCGGCAATATCAGGCGCAGAAGAGCCCCTATCTGCATGCCTCCAACAGCGGTTCGGCCAATTTCATCACTGTCAACGCCCGGCCGGAAGCCACCAGCCCAGGCGCCACCGCCCTGCGCAAGCTCGAAGTGCGCCAGGCTCTCGCCTATGCAGTGAACAAGGCCCATCTCGTCCAGCGCCAGGGCGGCTCGATCGCCGCTCTCCCGCTCGGCCAGATCATCACCTCGACGATCCTCGGCCATGAGCCCTTCGATCCCTACGCCACACCCAAGAGCGCAGGTGATCCCGCCAAGGCCAAGGAGCTGCTGGCCAAGGCAGGCTATCCCGACGGCTTGACGCTGGATGCGGTCTACCAGACCACGGCGCAGGTGCAGGCCATCGCGGTGACGCTCAAGGAAGACCTGGCCGCGGCGGGCTTCACCCTCAACCTCATCCCGGTGCCGAGCTCGCAGTACCGCTCCTACATCCAGGACCCCAAGAGCCATTGGGACATCTTCCTCGGCGGCGCCTTCGCACCCGACTGGCAGGGACCGAGCACCCGCATGCTGCTCGGGGGCTGGCTGAATTCGGATGCCTCGCCCTGCGGCACCGGCAACGTCTATGCGATCTGCTACTCCAACAAGGAGCTCAACAGATTGGCGGCCGAGGCCTTCCCCTCCGATGATCCCGGCCCGGTCTGGGCCAAGGCCGATCGCCTCGTCTCCGCCGACCTGCCCTGGATCCCCCTGTTCGAGAAGCGCAAGGTCGCCATCACCTCCGATCGCATCGCGCTGTGGACCTGGTCCTCGCTCGCCGTGCAGGCCGACATCACCAACATCGCCCTGCGTAAATAGCGGCAGGGTGCAGGAGAGGCGGCCATGGCGATCTTCTCGGTCGATAATCTGGATGTGAGCTTTGGAACGCGCCGGCATCCCACGCAGGTGGTGCGCGGCGTCTCCTTCGCCGTCGATGCCGGCAAGACCCTGGCCATCGTCGGCGAATCCGGCTCCGGCAAGAGCGTATCGCTGTTGGGGGCCACCGGCCTGCTACCGCCCTCGGCGGCGGTGGCGGGCAGCGTCCGCCATCGCGGCACCGAACTCCTCGGCCTGTCGGCGAGCCGGCTGCGCCGCCTGCGCGGCGCGCAGATCGGCTTCGTCTTCCAGGATCCGCTCTCCAATCTGCATCCGCTCAAGACGATCGGCAGCCAGATCGGCGAAGCGATCACGGCCCACCAGCGCGTGGGGCGGTCGGCCCTGCGCACGCGCATCCTCGATCTGCTTGACGAGGTCGGCATTCGCGATCCCGCCCGGCGCATCGACGATTACCCTCATCAGTTCTCCGGCGGCATGCGCCAGCGCGTGATGATCGCCATGGCGATCGCGCTCGGGCCCGACCTGCTGATCGCCGACGAGCCGACCACGGCACTTGACGTGACGGTGCAGGCCGCGATCCTCACGCTCCTGCGCCAATTGCAGGAGCGCCATGGCATGGCCCTGATCTTCGTCAGCCATGACCTCGGCGTCGTCAACGATATCGCCGACGACGTGGTAGTGATGCGTGGGGGAAGCGTGGTGGAGCAGGGGCCGGCGGCGCGCATCTATGGCGCACCGCAGGAACCCTATACCAGGCTGCTGCTGGGAGCGGCGCGCCACGGGCTGGCCCTCGGCACCGCCGCACCCGTGGAGACCAAGCCCCTGCTGACGGTGGAGGGGATTTCCCGCCGCTTTCGCCGAGGCGGCAAGGCCGAGGGCACGCTGCAGGCGCTCGACCGGGTCTCGTTTGCCCTGCGCGAAGGCGAGATCCTCGGCGTGGTCGGCGAGTCCGGCTCTGGCAAGTCGACCATCGGCCGCATCGTCGTCGGACTGGACAGGCCGGACGAGGGCCAGGTCCGGCTCGGCAACAATGTCTATGCCCATGCCGGCGCTACAACCCTCACCGGACAGCAACGTTCCGCTATCCAGATGGTGTTCCAGGACCCCTATGGCAGCCTCAATCCGCGGCGGCGGATCGGCGCCATCCTGGCCGAGCCCTTCATCATCAACACGGATCTGTCCGCGCCCCAGATCCGTTCGCGCACCCGCGACCTCGTCGATGTGGTGGAACTGCCCCAGGACGTGCTCGACCGCTACCCCGCCCAGCTCTCCGGCGGGCAGCGCCAGCGGATCGCCATCGCCCGCGCGGTGGCGCTGGAGCCGCGCGTGATCGTGGCGGATGAACCGGTGTCGGCTCTCGACATCACCACGCAGGCGAAAATCATCGCGCTGCTGCGCTCACTCAGGAGCCGGCTCGGCGTCTCCATCCTGTTCATTTCCCACGATCTCGGCGTGGTGGCCGATCTGTGCGATCGCGTGCTGGTGCTGCAGGCCGGCCGCATCGTGGAGGAGGGGGTGACCGCGCAGGTCTTCCGCCATCCAACCCAAGCTTATACCCAGGCATTGATCGCCGCGATTCCGGGACGGAGGGCCAGGGAAGCGGACGAGCCCAGAAGGCTGGCCCTGCATGGCTGACGTCACCGAAACGGCGCTCGCCGGCAGGTCCGAGCCGGACCGCACGGTGCGGCAGGTTCCGTCCGGGATAGCGGCGGTGCTGGCCGAAGCCTCCGTGCGGTTCGGCGGCTTGCTGGTGCTGGCGGTGGTGGCCGCCGCGCTGCTGGCGCCCCTGTTGGCGCTTTGGCTCGGCCATGGGCCGACGGAGCAATTCAGCGATATCGCCCTGTCGGAGGATGGTTTGCCCATTGGGCCGGGCTGGGCCTTTCCGCTCGGCGCCGACGGCGATGGCCGCGATGTCCTGGTCCGCACCCTCTATGGCGCGCGCATCTCCCTGCTGGTCTCCATCCCCGCCACCACGCTCGCCATGGTGGTGGGCACTTCGATCGGCCTGATCGCCGGCTATTTCGGCGGGCTGGCGGACCGCGTGATCTCGCAGGGCATCGACGTGGCCCTGTCCTTTCCCTTCGTGGTGACGGCGCTCAGCCTGCTGGCGCTCAACCGCGGCGCCAACGGCCAACCGATCGCCGATCCCGTGCTGGTGGTGGTGCTGATCATCGCTTTGTTCTCCTGGACCTATTTCGCCCGCCTGACTCGGGGGCTGGTGCTCTCGCTTCGGCACAGCCCCTTCGTCGAGGCAGCGGAGACCCTGGGGGCAAGCCGCCGGCGGATCCTGATCCGGGAGATCCTGCCCAATGTCGCGCCGGTCGCCCTGGTCTACTGGGCCGTGCAATTGCCTAACAACATCGTGGCCGAGGCGACCTTGTCCTTTCTGGGCGTCGGCATCCAGCCGCCGACGGCGAGCTGGGGCAACATGATCGCGGATGCCCAGCGCTCCTCGCTCTACCAGTTGCAGCCCTGGTTCCTGCTCGGGCCGAGCATCGCCCTGTTCCTGACGGTGGTGGGCTTCAACACGCTGAGCGCGGGCCTGCGCAACGTCCTCGATCCCCATCGGCGTTGAGGGAGGGATCATGCTGCGCTTCATTCTCGGCCTCGCCGTACGGGCGATCTCCACTTTGCTGATCGTCCTCGTCATCGCCTTCTTCATCACGCGCCTCGCCTATCAGAATCCGGCGGTGATGCTGGCGCCGCGCAATGCCAATCAGCAGGCGATCGATGCGGTCACCCATGCGCTGCGCCTCGACGAGCCCTGGCATGTCCAGCTCTGGCAATATCTCTATCGTGGGCCGGACATTCAGGGTGCGGCGATGGGGCTCGCGCACTGGCCGCCGGGTCTGGGCTATTCCTTCCGCAAGCAGACGGGCGTCACCGAGCTGATCCTCGACAAGGTGCCCGTGACCTTCTCGCTCGCTTTGGGAGCGCTGGTCATCTGGATGGTGGTCTCGCTGATGCTGGGCATCCTGGCGGCGCGGCGGCCGGGCTCCCTGCTCGACCATGCGCTGGCGGCCATCGCCTATGTCGGCCTGTCGGTCCCTACCTTCCTCTCCGGGATGCTGCTGTCCTTCTTCCTGTTCTACCAGCTCTCGACCATGGGCATCGACTGGTTCCCGAGTAGCGGCTATGTGCCGTTCTTCGACAATCCCTTCGAATGGGCCCGTCATCTGACCTTGCCCTGGCTGACGCTGGCGATCGCAGAGATCGGCATCTTCCAGCGCGTGGTGCGCGCCGCCATGCTGGACGTATTGGGCGCGGACTATATCCGCACCGCCCGGGCCAAGGGGCTCAGCGAATGGCGCATCCAGGTCGGTCACGCGCTCAAGGCCGCCCTCAACCCCATCATCACCCTGGCTGGGCTGGAACTGGCGGTGATCATGGGCGGGGCGATCGTTACCGAGCAGATCTTCGGCCTCGACGGTGTCGGCAGGCTGGCCATCAACGCCGCGCTGGACGGGGATTTTCCCGTGGTGATCGGCACCACCATCTTCACCGCGGCGATCTTCGTCGCCTGCAACTTCCTGGTCGATGCCATCACCAGGCTGCGCGACCCGCTGGCGGCAGCCGGATGAGCCGCCGACAGGCATTGCGGTGATGGCTGAATTGACCTTCTCCTGGAAGCAGCCTGCCAATTGCTCCAGCATCGCGGGCAGACTTACCAAGCTCCCGAGATAGCTTAAAACTTGGGGGCAAGGTCAAGCCGAGGGCTGGAGTGCATAGAGCGGGCTTCTTTCTGTCATATTCACCGCCCAAGGTGACTATGATGATAGCGATAGGCTTCCCCACGGACTTGTGACTCAAGATGGCCGCTGAATATCCCAATGGCCTGGCTCAGGCGATGAGCCAGGCCAGCATGGACCCTTCATGGCTGGCAAGGCGGGTGGGCGTGGATCTCGCCCAGCTTGAGACATGGGCGGCCGGCCGAGAATCGATCCCTCCCGACGTTGCGGTGAAGCTGGCCGCCAAGCTGAAGACCACCGTGGCGGACATTCTATACGGACTGGGACAGGCCGAGGACGATCGGCCCTCGAGATGGCAGATGCGGCGGCGAGGCCGATAATCAAGGCGGCTCTATTCCACCAAATGCCGATCCATGCCGGCCAGCCCCCGTAACCTCACAGGGACTGGCGGGTACGCTAGGGCGAATGCTATTCGGCCTTGTCGTAAGTGAACTGGATGCCGGGGGTCCCGCCCGTCTGGATGAACAGATCCAGGAATGCCGGAACGGTCTGGCTGCGCTTCCAGTCGCGTTGAAGTTCGCAGAAGAGCTGGACGGTCGAGATGAGCTTGCCGCCCGCTTGTTCGATGCGCCGCAGCGCTGCCTCATGCGCCGCAACCGAGGTCCCCCCGACCGCATCGACAGGAACATAGACCTCGTAACCTTCAGCCAATGCGTCCAGCGCCGGGAAGGTGAGGCAGGCCTCCGTCCACAGAGCGGTCATGACGAGTTTCTTTCGGCCGGTTTCCTCGACGGCCTTGCGAAATTCAATGTCCTCCCAACTGTTGATGCTGGTCCGATCATAGGTGGGATAGTCGCCCAGCACCTTGCGGATATGTGCAACGGGCGGTTTGTTGAGACCTGTCTGCACGTTCACGGTCGAGTGGACGATCGGCAGCCCGTAGGTGACTGCCGCCCTCGAACAGCCAACGATGTTGTTGAGCAGCAGCTGGCGATCCATCGAAGCGATCGAATTCACCTGGACCGGCTGATAATCGATGATGATGAAAGCTGCATTCTGCGGTGTCAGCAGTTGATCCGATTGCGGATCGCGCACGGGTTCGCTCGACATGGGTCGTTCCTTTCTTCTGCAGGCGCCCGACTTCCTTTCCGCGCGGAGAAGTATTCTCGGCGGGCAGAACGGCGCGGGCGCTTCGGCCGCCCCGATTGGGAAAACCAGCCCGGCTTCCAAGGCAGAACCGGCAGAATTGGAAATATCAGCGGGACGACTGGCTCGGAAGATTGCTTAACCCGATGCAGCGTCCTATCAATGGGACGATGCAGGATCTCAATGACCTCTTTTATTTCGTGCAGGTGGTCGATCACGGCGGATTCGCTGCGGCATCGCGAGCCGGCGGCATGCAGAAGTCCAAGCTCAGCCGGCGCATCCAGCAACTGGAAGATCGGCTGGGTGTGCGACTGCTCAATCGTTCTTCTCGCCGGTTTTCCGTCACGGAGATCGGCCGTGAATATTACGATCGTTGTGTTGCCATGCTGGTCGAGGCCGAGGCCGCCGAACAGGTGATCGTGCAGGTGCAGGCCGAGCCGCGTGGCATCATCCGGGTAAGTTGCCCGGTAGCGCTGATCAATTTTCAGTTTGGGGCGCTCTTTGCGCGCTTTCTTGCTGCGTATCCGGCCATCGAGATCCATCTGGAAAGCACCAACCGGCGCGTCGACGTGATTGCCGAAGGCTTCGACGTGGCCATTCGCGTGCGTTTCCCGCCCCTTGAACCGACTGAACTCGTCATGCGGCGGCTCGACACAAGCACGCAATGCCTGGTGGCCAGCCCAGGCCTTCTGGCCGGGCGCCCCATAGCCTCCCCGGCCGATCTGGACCGCCTGCCGAGCGCCACCCTCGGGCCTCCGCAGCGCGAGTATCACTGGCAGCTCGAACATGCCGATGGGCAAAGCGCCAAGGTCAGGCATCTGCCACGGCTGGTGACCGGCGACATGGCCGCACTTTGCGATGCGGCGCTTGCCGGCGTGGGCGTGGCGCAACTGCCCACCATGGCCGTCTGGCGGCACGTTGCTGCGGGACAGCTCGTCCATGTCCTGCCGGACTGGCGACCCAATGCCGGCATCGTTCATGCGGTTTTTCCCTCACGGCGAGGCTTGCTGCCGTCGGTTCGTGCGCTGCTCGATTTCCTTGCTGCCGAATGTGCGGCGGCGCGAAAGCAGGCTGCCATGTAGGGCGCAGACGACACTTCTGCGAGCACACGGCGCTTCGTGCGCTGCCGCCGGCGTGCCTGCCCGAGACGCAGCGCGAATTCGGCGGGAGAGGGGCCATTTTGCGGAAAAGACTCGTTTCAGGAAATCTGGACGAGGTTATGATCTCAAGGCATGCGCCGCCCGCGGGCGGCGCATGCCTTTTCTTGCGAATATCGAATCTAGACAAAAGGGGAGGGATCACGATGACCACGGAACTGGATGGCGGCATCACGCGGCACGGCGAGGGCTATGAGCAGGTCGAATGGAACATCCTTGGCCAGCGCTATTTCCCGAAGGCCGATTGCGGGTCGACTTTCGCTTTCGAGGCGAATTCCGAACCCGGTCAGTTCGTGCCGGTCCACATCCATCCGACGCAGGATGAATTCATCTTTCTGCTGGAGGGGCAGCTGGAGCTGAAACTCGACGGAACCTGGCAGACCGCCAAACCCGGCGACCTGGTGCGCATGCCGCGCGGCATCCCGCATGGTTATTTCAACAAGTCGGACAAGCCGGCTCGGGCGCTGTTCTGGGTGTCGCCCGCCGGCAGGCTGCGCGACCTGTTCGAGACCTTGCACAACATGTCCGATGTCGAAGCCGTCCTACGCGCCTCGGCCGAGCATGACGTCGATTTCCTGCCGCCGGAAGCCAATGACTGAGACGAGGTCGTTCCGGGCGGTGAGATCGGGGGAGGCGAGTCCCGCTGCCGGATGACGGGCCTGAAAGCGAGAGTAAGATGCGATATCGGGTGGTCGACTGGACCTGGGCTTACGACAACGCAGCCAACATCCCCGGGAGCCAGGCGTGGCCGCAGGCCTGGGTGGACCCTGCCCGGCTGGCACGCGATGCGCTCGTCGCCGAGGATCGTGCAAGGCTGGATCTCGCCTATGGCGACGATCCGCGCCAGCGTTTCGATCTGTTCTATCCGAAGGGAGGCCTTGCGGGCCTGGTCGTCCTTGTTCATGGCGGATTTTGGATGGCGCTCGACAAGAGCTTCTGGTCGCATCTCGTGCAGGGGGCGCTGGCGCATGGCCATGCGGTGGCGATACCCAGCTACCCGCTCGCTCCGGAGGTACGCATCGCCGATATCACGAAGTCGATCGGCCAGGCCATCGTGGCGGCCGCGGGCATCGTGCCGGGGCCGATCCGGCTGATCGGCCATTCTGCCGGCGGCCAGCTGGTGACGCGCATGATCAGCCAGACGACGCCGCTCCCCGGCGAACTCCACGGCCGGATCGTGGGAACGCTTTCCGTTTCAGGCCTGCACGACCTTCGGCCGCTGATGCATATAGCCCGCAATGGGACGCTGAAGATCGACATGAACGAAGCAAAAAGCGAGAGCCCGGCTCTGCTCGAGCCATTGCCCGGCAGCAAGCTGATCTGCTGGGCAGGTGCCCGGGAGACCTCCGAGTTCCTGCGGCAGAATGCGTTGCTCGGCAATATCTGGCGAGGCCTCGGCATCGAGACCGATGTCGTCGAGGAGCCCGATCGCCACCATTTCAATATCCTGGATGGGCTTGTCGATCCCGACCATGCCTTGACGCGCGCTTTGTTCTCCATGTGATACCCGATCGCAGAAAGACGGACCTGTCATCCCCGGCGAGCACGTCACAAGCTTTGCTTGTGACTGGGAGGGAAGGGGATCCAGGAGTGACGAGCGACGTTCTCGGCCCCTGGATTCCCTTCCCACCGCCTGCGGCGGCGCCGGGAATGACAGCGCCCCCTTTGCAGGCACAGGTCAAACATTGTCCGGACTGGTATAAGATGCTTGGCGCGTCGGGTCAGGGTTGCGTTCCTGATTCAGGCCGGAGGCCGCTCGCCGCCTTGCCTTCGGACCTTCGCACCCTGATCTCGATCCGGCGCCGTTCCTTGACGTCGCCCCTCACGGATCCGTCGGTCACCTTGTCCCCCGGCAGGATCATCTGGCCTCCGGAGAGAGGCAGGACCGTCACGCCCTTGAGACGAGGGTCATTCTCCAGGACCCTGGCGACGGACACGGCCCGGGCCATGCCCAGGCCTGCATTGTCCGCCGGAGTGAGGCTGTCGATCTGCACCTTGCCCGCCAGGGCAGGGATGAGCTTGCCATCCAGGTTGGAAGCACGGTTGTTGACGGCCTGTTCGTCGGTGTGGCCGATCACCTCGACGACATCGACATCATATTCGGCGACGATCTTCGCCACGCGCTCGACGACGTTCGTCTTGAGCTTCCTGTCGAAATCCGCTGTGAGGTCGGCCCGGCCGATGGCGAAATTATAGCCACTGGCTTCGCTCAGATTGATGATGGGTGGCCAGTCGTGCTCGCCGCGCCCCTCTCGCTCGGCCTGCTGTGTCTTGGCACCCTTGACGATGAGGTCGGCCACCCCGGAGACCGTCAGATTCCCAAGCTCGATGGTCGTCATCCGGCTTTTCGCTTCGGCGATCTGGCGCCATGCCGTTGCCAGATCGGCTCCCGAGACATCGGCGGTCAGCGTGGGCAGGATGTCCTTGAGTTTCGCGGCATATTGTTTGAGCTGGTCGGGATCGACGCCGTTCTCCCGCAGTTTGTCGACGAGGCCGCGTGCTTCGACCAGTTTGCGCCAGCTATCATCGAGCTGCTGGGGAATTGCTCCGGTACGTTTGAACTCGTCCAGGAGTGCAGCGAGA
Organism: Labrys sp. E2SS-1L; assembly: GCF_057073705.1. Taxonomy (NCBI): domain Bacteria; kingdom Pseudomonadati; phylum Pseudomonadota; class Alphaproteobacteria; order Hyphomicrobiales; family Xanthobacteraceae; genus Labrys; species Labrys sp. E2SS-1L. Next base: position 377,163 of record NZ_CP172713.1, read on the forward strand.
TCCTTCGAGGTCTGCTGTTCCTTTGCGAGCGCCGCTTCGGCCTGCTTCAGGCGGGCGGCAAGAAGATTGGCGCGTTCCTGCTCCCGGCTGAACATGACCGTCAGGGCGATCAGCAGGCAGAAAACCAGCAGCAGCATGATCTCGGCCATGGTCAAACCGAGGACGATGCCTCGCCGATAGGCCGCCCCATCGGAGCCGATGGAGGTCGCTCTACGCATCAGCCGCCGCCGATCTGCGCAAGAGGCGCCTGATATATCGCAGCGGCCTGCTCTGCTTGGCGGCGGCAGCCTCTTCCATCTGCCGTGTCAGGCCGGCGATCGCCTCCGCCAGATTGTCGATGCGGGCATTGCGCTTGGCTTCCGTATCGAGAAGCTGGGTCGGTGCCATCGGCGAATTGTGCTCGATGAAAGTTGCGAGGCTCTTGCTCAGCTGGGAGACGGCCTGCGTCAGTTCCCCGACCGAAGGCTGGAGCTTTTCTTCGATGACGTTGGCGGGTACCTGCAGGCTCTTGAGGTGGTCCGATACCGCCTCCAATGTCGCCGTGAGCCTGTCCGTCCCTTCGGACAGTTTGGCAGTTTCCGCGGCAAACTTCGTATTGGCCGCCTCGACGCTCTCGAATGCCGATTTGGCAAAGGCCTTCAGGATCGTGGTGCTGGCATCGGCACTGGCCTCGATCGGCCCGGCGGCCTTCCGGGTCAGATCCTCGAAGTCGCCGAGAGCCCTGCTGGTCGCATCCCGCACGCCCTCGCGGGCTTCCCCAAATCCCTCGATGATCATCTGCTGGGAGGAACGGCGGAAATTCGCGATTTCGACCACGATGGTATCCAGCTCCCGGCGAACCCGCCGGGTGGCTTCCGACAGTTCCAGGCGCGAGGCCAGCTCGACCTCGTAGGGATCCTGCCGCATCTGCCCGAACAGCACGCGAAGGGCGACACCGGCGATGGTCGAGGCAATTGCGACGCCGAAATTGCGGACGATTTCCTCTACTGCCCCCTCGGCCTGAAACTGATAGAGCGAGACGCCCAGGCTCGTGAGGGTGAACAGGAAGCCCATATAGTAGATGTTGTCGCCTGCCTGGTCCAAGCGCAGGCGGAAGCGCCGCAGCACGACGATGACGAGCGCGTAGACCACCATCACCGCAACCGGCACTGATGTCACCAGGAAGGCCGGATAGTGCATCAGCTTGGCGGCGATGATGTAGGCGCTGCCCGCCAGGACGAACAGGCTGAAGAGGCTGGCACTGATGGCGCTGTCGGTCGTCGACCAGGCCTTGTCCTGGACCATCGTCAGTTCACTCCCTGCAGGCGATCGGCGCTGTCGAACCTGCCGTTATTGTCGGCGATCCATTCTTGCCAGAACCGGATATGGGCAACGCTGTCGATCGGCGGCTTCTGGCGCTGCACATATTTGATGCCTATTTCGGCACCGTGAAGATCGGTCCTGAATTGCTTGTAGGCGACCGACTTCTTGAAACGGGCGAAGGAGAGGTCGCCGCGATACTGGCTGTAATCCCGTCCGTTCTCGATCATGTCGGAGACGATGACCAGCTTCTTGGCAACGTTGTCCGACCTGGCTCCCGTGAATCGCTCGACGGCAATCGCCTGGATGGTCGCCATGATCGGAGAATTGTCGGAGGGAACACCGGCCAGATCCGCCGCCAAGGCTCGTTCGAGCGGTTGCTTGAACCCCTGCGTCCATTTCCGCCTGGCAAGCTCCTTGTTGCCGGTGAGGGCGTCCACGCTCGAACCGTCACCCGGATTGCAGGCCCGGAACTTCACGGCACCGCCCGATGCGTTGGGTTCGAGGACGCGCAGTTCGAACAGGCCGTATTCGGGCGTGGCCTCGGCCAGATCGGTGAGCTCCGTCGCCAATTGCTGACGGCCGATCGGCGGCAGGGCATCGGAGGCATCGAGCAGGACGATAGTCATGGATGTCGGGCCATCGACGGGGCACAGCTCCGCATCGAGTTTCGGCGGAACCTTGGCCGTCAGCTTGAGATAGGCAAAGCCGATCGCCACCGCCGCGGCCGCCAGCAGCAGGAGGCCGCCCAGGATGTATTGCGGCAAACCGCTTCCACCGCGCGAGCGCCTACGCCTGTTTCGAGCCATCACCCATCCCCGGCTCGGGAACCACGTCGTCGAGCTGCTGATATTCGTCCATGGTGGTCTGGTAGGCGGTGTGGATCTCCTTCACCTCGGCCGTCAGCATCGCCTGGATCTGTTCGATGCGGGATCGCAGGTCGCGCAGGCTCCATTCGCCCTCGGTGCTGGCCTCCACGCTGACCTTTGCAAGCGAGAAGGGGCTTGCGAAACGGGCCGGAGGCGGCGTCTTGCGAGCCTTGGCATTCGCCTCGCGATAGAAACCGATCAGCGTGTTGGCCGCTCGTTCCAGATGGTCCTGATGCTGGCTGAAGAGCTTCAGCATGCGCGCGCGATTGGCGATGATGGCCTCGTACTCGCCCCGCCGCAGGGACAGGTCGCTGCTGATATCCTGCATCCTGTCTTGATATTCGTCGCGAACGTCCTTCAGGTTTTCATCGAGTTCCGCCCTGCGGTCGCGATAGGCGTCCCTGGCCGCTTCGAGGCGGTGCTGGACTTCGGCATAGCCGGGATAGGCATCCGAGAAGGTCAGGCTGTCGATCAGGGCGACCAAGGAGAACATCAGGCCAAGCCCGAAGAACAGCCAGGAATTGAGGTCGCGGAGCTGGAAGGGGGTGGTGGCCATGACCTGCATCACCCGCTCGCCGCCTCCCTCCAGGAACTGGGCAGAGACGTCGCGATAATGGGCCAAGGCGAGATTGAGGCCGAGGGCAAAGGCCACGTAGAAGCAGAAGGCCAGCACCCCCAGGCCTTTGCGAAACACGCTGTTGTGGGCGATCTGCTTGACGCCGAAATGGCCGATGATGAAGGTACCGAAAATGTTGAGGGCGGCAAAGGAGATGGCCTCGGTCACGCCACCGAGTAGGCCCTGTTCGCTGCCCTTGGCCAGGAAGTTGCCATTCGCGAACGCTTCCACCACGAACATCACGATGAGGAGGGCGACTTTCAGGAAGGTCGCTGCCCCGCCATGAACACGGGCGGTGCGGTCGATCTTGTGCTTGCGCCGGAAGGCCTGCTGCTCGGCGTCGAGGTCGCGCAGGTTGCGACGCAGCGCATAAAGGTCGTCGCGTCCCGCGCGTGCTTCCAGCTTGAAATCGCCGACGGCTGCCGGGGCGGTATGCTGGATCTGCGTGAACCTGTCCTCGAAATCGAGAGCCGCCAGGCGTTCGGCATAAGTGCGCAACTCATCCTCGATGGTGGCATGGGCGGCCTTCTTTGCGGCCTCGATGCGCTCGATGATCTGGGTCTCGACCGAGTCCATCGTCTCGGATGACGTCGCAGGCTCCTCGTTGCCGCCGCGTTCTCTTCCCCGGCCGGCAAGATTGAGCTCGGCAGCGAGCCGGTCCGTGTCGATATCCGCAAAGGTCTCGATCGAGGGACGCTTGTCGTGAGAAGGCTTCGTGATCCCCTGCAACAGGCGGGCGAGGGCAGTGCTCTTCAAGATGCAATATCCAGAAACTCAAACGAAATAATCGGTCGCGATTTTAGCCGACGGCGTAGTTATATAGGCAGTGCTGCGGCTATCATAGCGGTGGTTTTGCCGCCGGGGCCTGGGATTGTGTCTGTTGAGCCATGGGCGTGCGTACTGCCATGGCGCCTATGGCCTTCTGTGACAGGAAGGACTGGCTGTACCGTCCTGAAAGTGGCGCCCTGATGCTTGCCGTCGCGACGATGGCGAATGAACACGCGCCCGCTGCAATGGATACGAGACCACCAGCGAGCTTTCGCTTGGTGCGGCACCGAGCGTTTCGGCGATCGCTGGCTTACCGCTCGGGGGCTGGAGCTGCCAGCCGCTTCCAGGGCCTTGACTTTGCCTGCGTTGTCTAGAACAAATAAGGAACATTGTGATGCGGGATTCCGGGTCATGGAAACCCTTGCCACCATTCTCCACGCCGACCTCGACGCCTTCTATGCCTCGGTCGAGCAACTCCTCGACCCCAATCTGCGCGGAAGGCCGATCGCCGTCGGCGGCGGGGTGGTGCTGGCGGCGAGTTACGAGGCCAAGGCTTTCGGGGTGCATAGCGGCATGTCGGGCCGCAAGGCGAGGGAGCTGTGTCCGCAACTCCTTTTCGTTGGTGGGCATTTCGACGACTATCAGCGTCTTGGCGATGCGGCGATCGCCATCCTGGGTGACTTCACGCCGCTGGTAGAGCGTATCTCGATCGATGAGGCTTTCGCCGATGTCGCCGGCTGCACCCATCTCTTCGGGACGCCGGCCGATATCGCGGCAACCATTCGAGAGCGTGTGCGGAGCGAGTTGGGTCTACCGATCTCCATCGGTGTCGCGCGGACAAAGCACCTGGCCAAGATCGCTTCCCAGGTCGCAAAGCCGGACGGCCTCGTCGTCGTCGATCCGGCTCACGAGCTCGACTTTCTTCATGACCTCCCGGTCGGCCTGATGTGGGGTGTCGGGCCGGTGACCGAGGCCAGGCTCAAGGAGCGTGGCATTCTTACCATCGGCCAACTCGCCAATACGCCCGGCCACTCGATCGAGCGGCTTCTGGGGCGCGCGGCTGGCGAAAAGCTCCGGTCACTCGCCTGGAACCGGGATCCCCGCCGAATCCGCACGCAGCACAGAGCCCGATCCGCCGGCGCGCAATCCGCGCTGGGGCGGCAACCCGCCATCGAAGGCGTGTTCGTGCCGGCCGTGCTTCAGCTTGCCGATCGCGTCGCCTCGCGCCTTCGCGCCAAGGCCTTGGCCGGCTGGACCGTGACCGTGCGCGTCCGGTTTGCCGACATGCGTGCCGTCACGCGGTCGGCAACGCTGGAGGCGCCGGTCGCAGCGACGATTGTGCTGGCGGAGATTGCCACCAGGCTGGTGCGCATCGCGCTTGCCGATCACCCGCGAGAGACTGTCATCACGCTGGTTGCGGTTTGCGTTTCCCATTTGCACAAGGAGCGGGAGATCCAGCTCGATCTTCCGCTCGGCCTTCCCGACGAGAAGTGGCGGCCCGGCGCCTGTCAGGGAACTGCGCGCCAGTCGGCCGATCGCGCCATGGATCTCATCCGCCAACGCTTCGGGCGCGATGCGGTGGGCTATGCGACGGCGGCGCTGGATCGAAGGCGGTCCGTTCCGGACGCCTTCAGAGAGCTTGCGCAGAAAGATCTGGATGAATCATGAAAGCTGAGCGCCGTACCCGGTAGAGGCGGTTGCAGGACGTGCAGGCCTTTACGGAGAGCGTTCGCTCTCGCTTTGCACCGTATCCCCCTTGAATTCGACCTTCGCGCCCGGCTTGACCATGGTGGCGAGGTCCTCGGCGTCCCAGTTGGTCAGGCGGATGCAGCCATGCGAGAAGGTCGTGCCGATCTTACCGGGGTCGGGCGTGCCGTGGATGCCATAGCTTTCGATGGAAAGATCGATCCAGACCGATCCCACCGGATTGTTCGGCCCGGCGGCAATGGTGAAGGGACGCTTGGTCTTGATCCCTTTGAAGGCGAATTTCGGATCGTAGTAATAGGTGGGATTGTGCACCACGTGCCTGACCTCCGCCAAGCCGCTCGGGGCCGGCTTCTCCTCGCTGCCGATCGAGGCGGGGTAAACCGCAAGGACGTTGCTTGAAGGATCGAGTACACGTATCTGGCGGGAGGCCTTGTCGACCTCGATGCTGGCAGCAACAGGAGGTTGCGCGCTGCGGCCGACATAAGGCACCGTCAGGCTTGTACCTATTTTTTTGAAACGGGCACCGGGGTTGAGCATCGTCAGCAATTGTTGGCTGACGTGGAAACGCTCCGCCAATTGCTCCCGCAGGTTGCGATAGCCGAGCCGTTTGAGACGAGCCATCCTTTCCATGCGCGTGGGAATTCGCCGGGTGAAGCGGCTGCGCACGTCCTTGCGGGTCACCTCATAGGTCGTCAGCACGGGGGCGACGGAGGTCGCCGCGAGCTTGTCCCAGGTTTCCCTGGTGAGCTTGCCGTCGGATGCCAGGCCGTTCGTCGCCTGGAAGGCCGCGACGGCCTTGGTGAAGTTGTCCGAAAGGCGGCCGTCGATGAGACCGGGCGAAAAGCGGGCGCGATCGAGAAGGATCTGCGCCTTGATCAGCATCGGATCGACATCCTTCGGCTCGCCCTCGCTGAATTGCGCCCGATCGACTCCATCGAGGTCGAGCTTGGCGGCCTGCGTGGCACCGCAGACGAGTGCACATGTGAGGGCGAGAAGCAGCCTGAACATGGACCTCACTCCAGGACCGGGACGAAGTACCTGTTCCTAGGACGCGGTACGGCTGATCTGGTTCCCGCCTCGCGACCATCCCCAGCCTGCGCCTTGCGTGCCGCCCGCCATCGGGCGCACTCGCGATTGACCCGCCTTTGCTTCATGCCCGGTGCAGTCAGGCTCCTTCACCCGCGAGCATGCCGTCAGGAGCCGAGCCGATGAGCGATGTATTCCTTCAAGGGGGCGATGGCATCCAGGGCATGGGCCAGGCTGCCATAGGGGGCATCGCGGGACGGTGCGGGCAAGGCATGAGGCGCCGTCGATACGGCGCCCGGTTCCGTCCCATGCCGGCAAGCCTGCAATTGCCCGACCGTCGCGAACCGGAAGCCTCGCATCTTGAGGGTGTGGATGATGTCCGGCACGGCCTCGATGGTGCTGGCATGGATATCATGCATCAGGATCACGGCTCCCGCCGGGGCTCCGGCGCCGATCAGCCTGGTCAGAGACGCTGTGTCGTCGAGCCAGTCGAAGGAATCGAAGTCCCAAAGTGCCATTCGGCGCCAGAGGCCGGCACCACGCAAGGCCGCCTTGATGCGAGCATCGATCTTGCCCCAGGGCGGGCGAAAGACATCCGGCCTCTGGCCGGTTTCTTCCATGACCGCCTCATCCGTCAGTTCCACTTCGGCGATGGCTTCGCCATCTGTCAGTTCGGTGAGTGCCCGATGGTCGAAAGTATGATTGCCAATCTCATGGCCTTCGAGAAATTCACGCCGTACCAGGCCGGGCGAATAAGCCAGCCTTTTGCCGACCACGAAGAAGGTGGCATGGACCTTTTCCCGGGCCAGAATATCGAGAAGGAGAGGGGTCAGCGTCATGTCCGGCCCGTCATCGAACGTCAACGCCACGCAGGGCGTGGGGCTTTGCCGTGCTTCATGCCTTTGTTGGCCGGCTGAAGCAGGGGCGGCCGGCAGCACCGATGACAGCGCCATGAGGAAGGTCACGATGCCCAGGCATATCCGGCCAGGAGTGTTGCCATGCCTTTGCTTCGAAACGGCCTTCCGGATACGCGACACTGCCTTGAACCTCACCGAGACCTCGAGGATCGATCAAAATGCTTTTCGAGGAAAAAAGCTACAACCATGACTCCGTCTGCCATGGAGACGCCGGGCCCGCATTCATTGAAGGGCGAGCACGATTTGGACGGTGAAGAACGAACAACAAAATGCAGCCATAATCGCGGTATCAGTGTTGTCAGCCTTCCCTGGGGCGATTTGGAAGAGGGAATGGAAGGCGCATCGAGTACGTTCGAACTCGAACTTGGCCGCCAACAGATGAGACCCTGATGCGTAATCTCGCCCTCATATCCACGGGAGCCGCGCTCGGCGTGCTCGGTACGGTTGCCCTGACGCAACCCCATTTTCTTCTCGTCGGTCGGGCTCAGGCCGCGTTGGCCGACAGCTACAAGCAGCTCAACCTGTTCGGCGAAGTGTTCGAGCGGGTGCGTTCGGACTATGTCGAACAACCCGATGACGGCAAGCTGGTGGAGGGGGCCATCAACGGCATGCTCGCCTCGCTCGATCCCCATTCGAGCTACATGGACGCCAAGAGCTTCCAGGACATGCAGGTGCAGACCAAGGGCGAGTTCGGCGGGCTCGGCATCGAGGTCACCATGGAGGACAACGTCCTCAAGATCGTATCGCCGATCGACGACTCGCCGGCTTCCAAGGCTGGCATATTGGCGGGCGACGTGATCACTGCGCTGGATGGCGAGGCGGTTCAGGGATTGAGCATGCAGCAGGCCGTCGACAAGATGCGCGGGCCGGTCAACACACCGATCACGTTGAGGATCCTGCGGGCGGGCAAGGGAGTGCCTTTCGATGTCAAGCTCGTGCGTGACATCGTCAAGGTTGCCTCGGTGAGGGATGAAGAGTTAGCCGGAGGTATCGGCTATATCCGCATCACTCAATTCACCGAGCAGACTTTCGACGGCCTGAAGAAGAGTATCGACAAGCTGAGCAAGAAGATCGGCCAGGACAAGCTCAAGGGCTATGTGATCGACCTGCGCAACAATCCGGGCGGCCTGCTCGACCAGGCCGTTTCGGTTTCCGGCGCTTTCCTGGGGCGCGGGGAGGTCGTTTCGACACGCGGACGAAACGTCGACGACGTGCAGCGTTTTGCTGCAGACGGGCCCGATCTCACGGGAGGTAAACCCATCGTCGTGCTGGTCAATGGCGGTTCGGCTTCGGCCTCGGAAATCGTGGCCGGCGCTTTGCAGGACCACAAGCGTGCCACCATCGTCGGCACGCGTTCCTTCGGCAAGGGCTCGGTGCAGACCATCATCCCGCTGCAGGGCGACGGCGCGCTGCGCCTGACCACGGCGCGCTATTACACCCCCTCCGGGCGCTCGATCCAGGCCAAGGGCATCGAGCCCGAAATCGTGGTGAAGGAGAACGTGCCGGACGATCTCAAGGGTGCCGACGAGACGAAGGGCGAATCCGGCCTCAAGGGCCATCTGGCGAATCCGGATGCCGACAAGGCCGAAGAAGGCGGCTCCTCGGCCTATGTGCCCGCCAACGAGAAGGACGACACCCAGCTCAACAAGGCGATCGGCATCCTGCAGGGGCGCCCATCCTAGGGTGATGCGCGTTCAAGGGCGAACCCCTATCTGCTCCGACTTTTTGCTTAGACACGTCTTTGCGATTTGAAGTAATTCATTCAAATCGCAGGACGTTCTTGGGCGATATCCGTGCGGCCGTGCGAAAACGGCATGATCTTGCACATATCGCCCTCACCGCCGGATGGCAGCCCCGAGGGCATTGTACCCAAGAGCGAGCGCCGTCGATCGCCGCATGATCCGCTTGACCGAATCCGGGAATAAAACGCGGGCGAGGCGAGTCCTGCTTGGAGATCACGTGCTCACGGAAGGGGAATGACTTTGGCCATGATAGGGGCGAAGCCAACTCCTCGGAATTGAAGCCGTGTTTGATGAACCCGGTGCGCGGCCGGCGTTGATGCCTTAAGTCATGCGAGTGCTTTGCAAAGATCGAGTACGCCTATGTCAAGAACAAGTTTTGTTCTATATTTGCGCCGGGGCCGTCGTCTCGGCGTTTATTTTGTTGACCATTCGGTCAGTTTAAGGGGCGGCGTCATCCTATTCGGCGCGCTCCTCTGTGCGGGCTGTCACGCCTGAATCCGCTGGACTTGCTATGATCCATATCGGCGCGGTGTGTGCCCGCCAGATTTTAGGAGATACCGATGACGAGCAAATTTGAAGTTCGGCGGGGCCTGCTGTTTGGGGTCTTGGGAAGCGGGCTGGCCGTTGTGCTTGCCGGCTGCGCGTCAGGTTACCCCAACGAACCCATCTATGTGGATGAACCGGAGCCGCCGCGCCGGAGGATCAGGCCCGCCCGGCCTCACCATACGACGATGCCCCGCCGCAGGCGCGTGATCATGGAGCCGGATGCCGGCGACGATACACGCGACAGGATGCCTGCCGGCAGTAGCGGCGGGGGCGGCGGAAGTGGCGGTGGTGGCGGCGGCGGTGGTTCGGGCGGTGGCGGTGGCTGGTCCGATCGCCGGCTCAAGACCGATATCCGTGCCATCGGCCAGTCTCCCAGCGGCCTGACGATCTATCGCTTCCGCTATGTCTGGGGTGGTCCGGTCTATGTCGGCGTCATGGCCCAGGACCTTCTGGAGATCCATCCCGACGCGGTCATCCGGACCGACAGCGGCTACTTCATGGTCGACTATGACCGCATCGATGTGAAGATGATGATGTTGGCGGACTATCAAAGGTCGACGCAGCTGCTCGGGCGCGGCGCGTAATGCCGACGGCAGCATCGAACCTGGCGGCAAGCCAGGTTCGATGCCATGGAGAAAAGCCGCGCTCTGCCGGTATGGCGGCCCTGCTTCAGAACAGGTCGAGACGGGGGTTCCGCTTCTGCCAGGCCTTGCGGGCAGCCAGCACGATGGTGTCGTCGACATCCGATGTCGGGGCCACCGCATCGCTGCCCAATTCGGCATTGAGCTTGTCGATGACCTTCTTCTTCTCGGCCAGCGGCAAGGCGCTGAGGTTCTTTCCCTCATCCTTGTGCTCGCCATAAGCGTCGAGTGCGATGGCGAGGCTCGAATACCAGGCGGCCTTCTCCAGGTCGCGCTGCGCCGCCGGACCCTTGGAATAGATCCAGCCGAGATTGGATGCCGCGTAGAAGTCGCCACGTTCGGCACCGATCTCATACCAGCTTATGGCGCTCGCCAGATCCTTCTTGACGCCATTGCCCTTGAAATACATGGCGCCGATATTGGTGGGCGCGCTGGGATGTCCGCCCTCGGAGGCTTGCTTGAACAGCTCCATCGCCATGGTGGGCTTGCGCGCCACGCCTTTGCCGTCGAGATAGGCGATGCCCATGTTGCGCATGGCATAGATGTCGTGCCGCGCCAGCGCCGCTTCGTAGAACTTGATGCCGCGCTTCGGATCGGCCGGCAGGTTCTGGCCATAATAGTACATGGCACCGACAGTGTTCATGGCATAGGTGTGCCCGAGTTCCACGGCCCGATTGAGTAGCTTGACGCCCTCGTCCACGGATTTGGGCACGCCGCGCCCGAGGGTGAGATTGCGGCCATAAGCGAGCATGGCATAGGGATCGCCGCGTTCGGCGCCCATTTTGAACAATCGGTTGGCCTCGACCAGGTCCTGTGAGCGGCCGAGACCGCGCTCGGCCAAATAGCCGAGTTCGTAGTAGGCGCGCGTATAGCCCGCATCGGCGGCCGCGTTGAAGAGTTCGATGGCGCCCGCGACATCCTTGTCGGCCAGCTTGGCGCGGCCGAGTTCGTATTTATAGCGCGCGACAGTGGGGAATTTGGCGACGGCCTCGCTGCAGGCGGCGATGGCCGGCTTGGCGTCGATCTCGTTCGGCAACTTGCCGAGAGTGACGCCTTGCGGATCGAGTGGCTCGCCCGCCTTGTCGTCGCAAATCGGCACGAAGGACTCGATCTTGCCGGTGACAACCTGGCCTTCGCCCCCAGGCTGCTCGACCTTGAGCTGCACGCTCTGCACCTTGCCCTCCGAGCCGATCGAAGGTTCGAAAGTGATGGAGCGGACGGCGTTCTGGTCGACGACATCGCCCTCGGCCAGCGGCGCTCCGTTTAGATACATCGTACCGAAGCTCGGAGCCGCGGCGATCTGGATCTGCGCGCCGGTGGCGGCGCGCACCAGCGGCAGGTCATCCAGCATGGCGACCTGGCCGACACCGATTGGAACGCGGCGCGGCTTGTTGAAGGTTTCGCCGAGCAATGCGGCAACCTGTATCGGGGCCTGCTGATCGGCGAAGTTGTCCGATCCCTGCTTGGGCGCCGGGCCAATCTTCACGGTGGTATTCTTGGCAAGCTGGACGGGTGCCGCTGCGGCAATGCGAATGACCGGCTTGGCCAGGTAGACCGGCTGGGTCAAGGTGCCGACCGACCACGGGCGCTGGCGCTTGTTTGTTGCCTCCCACACGTCGTCGGTCACCTTGTCGAGCGCGCGCTGCACGTCGACGCCCAGCGTGAAGGAGTATTTCACCATGGAGGCCGTGAACGGCGATTTGTCGCCGGTGCCGTCCTCCGCGACAGCACCGGGCTGGGTCGAATAGGCAATGAGGCTGCTCGGCGGGCTGGTCTGGGGCGCGAGGCCTACGCCGGCGACCGCCATCTGCTTTTCGGGGCCGACCAGGAACGAGCGGGACTGGAATGGATTGTTCCGGCACGAATCCAGATAGATGAGCTGTGTCTTGGAGTTCTGCTGCATATAGGCGAAGATCGTCTTGACGTTGATCGTCTCCACCTCCAGATCGGCCGGATCCTTCAGCTTGGCATCGATGGGGATGATGCGGTTGTCGCCGCCCACCTGGATGCCGTGGCCGGAATAATAGAACACGCTGAGTTCGGCGCCCGGCAGCGAACGGATGAAGCGTTGCAGGGCCTTGTCGAACTCGTTGCGGTCGAGATCGAGCGCCGACACCACTTCGAAACCTTCGCGCTTCAAGGCGGCTGCGACGGCCTGCGCGTCCTTGTCCGGATTGTTGAGCTGGGGAACGACCGTGTAATGGCTGTTTCCGACCACGAAGGCCACGCGCCGCTCCGCTGCCTTGACGCTCGCCGGCAGGGCGAACATGACTGCGGCGAGGGCGGCGGCCGATAGCCCGGCTCGCCAGTCAAGGCAATGACGCATGTCCCGGTCCTGATGTGAGGTCAGCATCTTCACCGACGCCTCCTGTACTATATCTGATCCAATGATATCAGCTTTCGAAACAATTGCCTGCTACTCTCGAAATAGTGATATCGGCTTAGTCCGAAAGCTTAGAAGAGCAAATAAGAATATCTTACATAGCTCCTCGGGTGTCTGATGATGCCAAGCTTCGAAAATGCTGACGCAATCTCGGCTTGGGCACTTGGTAATTTCCGATGTCAAATCTAAGATTTGACCGAGATTGCCAAAAGGGACCAGGGGCATTGATAGTGCCTCCCGGTATTATTCTACCCGATACGTCGTCCTGGTTGAATCAGGACTTGTCATCCTTCTTCTCATCTTTGCGCGAGATTTCGACGAGAAGGGCATTGAAGTCCTTGGCGACCAGGGCTCGCGCCTTCTCGATCAGCATGGGGATCGGGCTCGACGGCTCGATATTGTTGTAGAAGATTTCGATCTGGCGCATCAGGGCCGAGGCCTCGCCGCGCGTCCCGACAGAATAGGTGCGGGCCTCGGCCTCGGTCTCGTCGGGTTTGCCTTCCTCGACTGCCAGCGCCGAAAGCTGGGCGAAGTTCAAGGCAAAGGGCATGGTGCCACCGATCTGGATCTTCGCTTTCTCGACGAGGCCGGGTGCCAATATCTTCATGACTTCGACAAAGGACTTGCCGACGAGCAGATGTGCCTGCTTGAGGAGCAGTCTTGCCGGGCTCGACGGTTCCTTGCCGGCATAATAGGCCAGGATCGCCGCCAGCGCATTGGAAGCCTCCTTCACCGAGGCGACATCCGAAGGCGCGAGGGGAGCGGGCGCAGAGGATGCAGAGGCAGTCTGCGCCTGCTCCCGCGTGCTCTCGGCTTCAGCCGGCTGAGCCGGTGCAAGGCCCGGCTCCCGCGTGGTGACGATGCCGCCGACATAGGTGCGAATGGCGCGCACCAGATCCGGTAATTGCTCGAATTGCGGTGCCGCCTCGTGCCCGGCCTTGTCGATGAAAAGCTGGCGCAGGCTGTCAAGATTGGCGAGGATGGCCTCGAGATGAGCCGTCAGGTCCACCAATTGCTGCAGCGGCTCGAAACGCAGAAAGGCATCCCTGACGCCCGAGGCATCGATGGCTGTCTCTCCCTCGCGCGGAGGCAATTTCCCTTCCCCGACCAGGACCGAGCGCATGGACAACGCGCCCAGGCGCTTGTCAGTGATCAGGGTGGCGCTCTGCAGCGGCAAAACCACTGTCGGCAAGTCGTCGAGCGATTTGAGGAAGGCGGACCTCAGTTCGGCGCCGCCGGCCGCCTCGGTCGGATGGCAATGATCCCACTGCGCAAGGAGCAAGGCATTGGTCGCTGCGACGGCGTCGACGAAACCGGGCAGATCATCCGAGAGAATATGATACTTGGCCGCCAGGACGAGATAGCGCAGATCGCGCGATTTCTCCAGATGCACGCGCAGATCCGCAAGCGTCTGCTTGGACTCGAACGACTTCTTGTTGAAGCTGCGGTAGCTCGCCGGCAGTTGGCCTTCGGCGACGGTGAGAAAATTCTGGGCGTCGGAATCGGCATCGGGATCCGGCCCGCAGGGAGCGTCGGCTGAAATCTCTGTTTCGATGCCGGCATAGACTGCCATCTTGGCCTACCTGTTGGGATTGTGCCGAAGCAAAGTGCGATTTGTCCGAACCGCACTTCTACTCCCACTTTTTGGTCCGGAGCGCCTTTGCGATTTGACGTGGTTCCTTCAAATGACAAAACGCCTTTGGAAATGATGCTGTTCTGCGTCTCAACCCGCAACCCCCCATATAGGGGAGGCTGCGGAAATGCTGCGCCGATCGTTGCCGATGACCATGGCCGCCGGCGGTAGTATTTTTTGATCGATCGATCCTTTACTTTCGGCGTATGAGCGTCTTGTCTACCGCTCTGCCGCCTGACCCTCCTCCAGATTCAATCCCTGCCTGCGGACCAGCGGCAGCCAAAGGATGGTGGCGGTGCCTTCGCCCCGTTTGCTGAGCACCTCCAGCGTGGCACCGAGGGCCTCCGCGCGTTGAAGCATGTTCCTGCGGCCGCGGCCTGTGGCCGGAGCCTCCATATTGAAGCCGCTGCCATTATCGGCAATCTCGACGCGGAGGCCGGGCCGTCCCTGCAGCAGCGCCATCTTGCATTTGAAGGTAAGCTGGGTGGCCTTGCTGTGGCCCATGGTGTTGCTGACCGATTCCTGCAGGATCCGCAGCACATGCAGGGCGCTCGGCGCGTCGAGCCAGTCGAGTTCGGGCACGTCCTCGACCATCCATTTGACGCCGATGCCCGATTTTCGCAGTTCGGGCTCGTAGCGATAGCGCAGGCTGGCGAGGAGGGTGGCGACATTGCCTTCCACCGGCTCGAGCGAGTCGACCGCGACGCGAAGATCGGTCAGCGCGCCCTTGAGGGCCACGACTGCCGTCGTGCTCTCCTTGCCCTGGCGTTCGGCCGAAGCCAGGGCCGCCACGAGGCTCGAACCGATGCCGTCATGGATTTCCCGCATCAGGCGTTCCCGCTCCAGCTTCACCGCATGGGCGATTTCGAGGGCGTGCCTCGCGCTTTCGCTTGCCAGCAGATTGGCCTTGGTGGTCTCGATACGTTGGCCGAGCGCCTGGTTGAGCCTCTCGCGTGCCTCGGCATTGGCCAGGATGTGCCGCAGGATGACGAAGCCACTGAAGCCGAGCAGGATCACGCCGGCATAGGGTGCGAACGGCACGCTTTTGCCGGGCCAGACCGTTCCGGCATAAAGATCGATGCCAACCGCCGCGAGACCGAGCGCGTAGAGGATCACCAGCGCCAGTTTTTCAGGCGTAGCGATCTGCGTTTCCGCCCTCGTTGCAAAAAAAACCAGCAGGAGCAGCGCTGCGCCGAGGCTCGCAAGACCGGCGATCCGCGTGGTTGCCAGGTCGTGAAACGGGATCGCCGCTGCGCCGAGGCCGAAACAGGCCAGCGCCATCGCGACCACCAGGCCGCGAGGAAGGCTTGCACCGACCAGGCTTGCCGCCAGGCCGAGCGTGGTGAAGAGCAGGGGGTAGAGCAAGGCGATCCGGCCGACCGAAAAGCCGAAGGGTCGGGTTTCGATCTGGGGCAGGCCCGCAAGGTTGAACGCGCACCAGGCGGCACCCGCGCAGCAGAGCCAGGCCAGGACGCCTTCCCGCCGGCGCAGCAGCCAGCTCATCAGGGCAATTGCCGCGATGACGGCCAAAGTGTCGGTGGCGAGCAGATGCCCCAACTGCCTCAAATCTTGCGCAACCGGGCTCATCGCACCGTCCTCAAACCATAACCGACGATACGCCCAAAGCGTTTGCTCCAGGGTCGGCCGGCTGAACCGCTCGTCAACTGCGCGAGAGGCGTCTCATTCAGGAAAGCGATCGACCCTCGAACAAGAATAGCAAGAATGTCGAAACCCGCCAGTCCCAGATGAGTGGACTATGACTGGGACCCCCTAAATGTGGGAGGCGACAAAGCGCCTATGGCATGGACGTTGAACTTGAACAGAGCTAGCCTTGATTGGCCGACGTGGTAAAGCGAGGGCAGGCTGTGGCACAAATATTCGGTCAAGACACACGAATGGGTTCTTTCACGAGCAGCCTTGGCAAGGACAAGCTCGTCGTCACCCGTTTTGAAGGATCGGAAGGCCTCAGCGAGCTTTTCGAATATCGCCTCGAAGTGGTCAGCGACGACAGCGAGGTCGATTTCGACAAGATCCTCGGCACCAAATGCCGTCTGGAGATCCAGTCCCATCACGAGGGTGTCAAGCGCAGCTTCAACGGCGTGCTGGTGGAGACGCAATGGATCGGCAGGGACCAGGATCTGCGCTATTACCGCCTGGTGCTCCGCCCCTGGCTGTGGCTGCTGACCAGGACCACCAATTGTAAGATCTACAGCCACATGACCGCGCCCGAGATCATCAGCCAGGTCCTGAACAATCGCGGCTTCATCCAGTTCGAGCAACGTTTGTCGGAAAGCTATCCGCAGCTCGAATATTGCGTGCAGTATCGCGAAAGCGACTTTGCCTTCATCTCAAGGCTGATGGAAGAATACGGAATTTACTATTATTTCGAACACAGCGAGTCCGACCACAAGCTCGTCATGGCGGATGCGAGTGCGGCGCATCAGCCCAAGCTCGGCGGTGCGGCACTCGAATTTGCAGCTGTCGGTCTCGACAACATCATGACCAAGGACAGGCTGAACGAATGGGCCGAAGGCCGGCGCCTGCGCTCCGGCAAGGTCACGCTGGACGATTACGACTACCACAAGCCCAGCACCGACCTGATGGCGGAAAAGGCGGCCAGCGCCCGGTACCAGCATGGCGACCTCGAACTCTACGACTACCCTGGCCGCTATACGGAAAAGGGCGATGGCACCACGCTGGCCAATGTGAGGCTCGAGGCCGAGCAGGCCATCGACAAGCGCGTGATGGCCGGCGGCGATGCCGTCACCTGCTGCCCAGGCTTCACCATGACGCTCGATGGCAATCCCCCGGCCAGCAAGGGCACCAAATATCTGATCGTTCGGGCCCATCATCTCTTCCGCGCCCAGGCCTATCGCTCGACGGGCGCGTCCGGCGAGGAAGGCTATTCCGGTAGCTACGAGTTCCAGCCGCTCGACATTGCGTTCCGGGCGCCAGCCGTGACGTCCAAGCCTGTCATTCACGGCCCGCAGACCGCCTTGGTGGTCAGCGACGTGGACGACCAGTGCCGCATCGAGGTGCAGTTCTTCTGGGACCGCGACAAGAGCCAGTCCCGCTATGTGCGGATCGCCCAGAACTGGGCCGGAAACGGCTGGGGCGACGTCAAGATCCCGCGCATCGGCATGGAGGTCGTGGTCAATTACATCGAGGGTGACCCGGACCAGCCCTTGGTGACGGGCAGCGTCTACAATGCCGAGAATGTCGCCCCTTATGTCAAGGACAAGCTCAACGCCGTCTCGGGCACCAAGTCGCAGACGCTCAACGGATCGGGCTATAACGAGCTGATCATGGACGATACGGCCGGTAACGAGCTGATCCGCTTCCACGCCCAGCACGACCTCGAAGGCAAGGTCGAGAACGACGAGCGGCGCGAGATCGGCCAGAATGTCGAAGTGAAGATCGGCAACAGCCGGGACGAGACCATCATGTCGACCTGGACGGTGAAGGCCAATCAGAAGATCGAGTTCACCGTGGGGAACAGCACCCTCACCATGACCCCGGTTGGCATCAAGCTCAAATCGACCATGATCACCCTGGAGGCCGATGCCTTGATGAATCTGAAGTCGAACGCAATCGGCCAGGTCTCGGCTGCAGCACCCTTAATGGTCCAGGGGGCGCTGGTTCTGATCAATTAGAGCAAAACGCGTTCGAGTTTGAACGCTTCTTTGCTCCAACTCCTTGTTTCCAAGCCAATCCAAAGAATTGGCTGAAGCGTCTGTAACTGCTCACCGGGGTTACGCGACCTTGGTGGTGGAGGGAGTAACTGCAAGTCTTTGCGCTTCTTATCGACTCCGGAAAAACGCGATAGGGCGTATCGCCGCCGTCCAACCGGCACGCGACGCCAGAGATCCGCAGGATCGCGATGGATTTTCAGGAATCGATTGCGACCCGGCGGAGCATTTTTGGTTGGACGAAAGCGCTGGAAATTGCAAAAATACGTTTAAACAATGAGTTAGCGCTGAGAATGGTGCCGTCTTGTTGGCTCACTCGTGTCATCCCGGCCACAACTTGTTCGCAAGGTGCGGCTGAGCACGCATCGCAGCACGAAGTGATGCGATACCGAGGCGTGACCGCAAGCCAAGAGTCTGTATTCGAACGGTCGCAGGAGACGAGATGAAGCATCTTCGGTTCTCGACGGCCAGGCAGGTGATCGACGCCTTCCCGAACCTCGATGGCGAGTTTTCCGGATATAATCTCGACCTTGAGCCTTTCGCGTTCATCGAGGCCTTGCTGGCGCAGGGCGGCGCGCGCAAGGCCATGATGTTCTGTGCCTTCGTGCTGCCGCGCCGCGAGGCCGTGCAATGGCTCAGCCTGGCGTTGCGCCAGCGGCCGCAGCCGCCGAGCGGCGCGGAGGCCAACTTGCTGCGCCTGGTCGATGACTGGCTGAAGAAACCCATTGAGTTTACCCGCCGTGCGGCCCTCGATGCAGGCATGGACGATCCCGATAAGGGCGCCTTCGCCTGGGCCGCCCTGGCGGCGGGCTGGAGCGGGGGGAGTCTCTCGCCCAATCCCGAACATCCGGTCCCGCCGCCCCCGCATCTGACCGGTCACGCCGTGAATGTCGGCTTGACGTTGCTGGTCGCCTGCCTGCCCATGGCCAGGCAGGTTGGTGGCATGGAAGACCTGGTCGGCGATGCCGTGGCGCTGCTGCGACGCGGCGGTTCCTGACCGTGGCAAGGCGCGATTTCCCGGAAACCTATTGAGCTCTAAGCCTCTGTTTTGGCGCGTTTTCTTGATCGAAGGGCCTATCAATTCTTCCACAAAACGCTCTATTTATCGTTTGCCTCATGACGTGACAGGACTTTGCAACCGCCATGCTGACACTCAGGATCGAGAACTTTGATCGCCTGCCCGATGGCGGGCCGTTGGAGTTTGCGATCGACAAGCGCGGTTTCGATTTTGGGCGCGACCAGCATCTCGACTGGACCTTGCCCGATCGCAACCGGGTGATCTCCGGCAAGCATTGCGAAGTGCGCTTCTACGACGGCGCCTATTGGCTGACCGATACCTCGACCAACGGTACCTTTCTCAACGGCTCCAGCAAGCGCCTGCAAAGCCCCTACCGTCTCGCTGATGGCGACAGGCTGGCTGTGGGCGACTATGTGCTGGCGGTATCGATCAAGCTGCCACAGGCACCGGTGCAGCCGGCTCCGCCACCTCCGAGTTCGAGCCCGGGCCCGTCCCTGGCAAGCGCGGATATCTGGGACAGCCCGCACGAGGCACCACCTCCCATCGATGCGAGCCAATTATTGCCGCCGCTGAGCGAGGCTGATCGTGGGCCGGATTTCCTGCACCAGGCCGCCTATGTGCCGCCGCCCCTCGAGGAGCCGGAGCCGATCCGCAAGCCCAGACCTTCCCTTCCGATGCCGGCCATTCCGACGCCGGCGCCGGCCGCCGCGTTGTGGGAAAGCGAGGATCCCGGCCCGGTCGAGCCTGCCAAGGCCGAACCGGCGGCAGAAGAGGTGGCGCCGGTTGTGGTCAAGCCCAGGGATGCCGTGGAGGCCCCGAAGCCAGTTGCTGAGCGGAA
Source organism: Labrys sp. E2SS-1L (assembly GCF_057073705.1). Classification (NCBI taxonomy): domain Bacteria; kingdom Pseudomonadati; phylum Pseudomonadota; class Alphaproteobacteria; order Hyphomicrobiales; family Xanthobacteraceae; genus Labrys; species Labrys sp. E2SS-1L. The sequence continues at coordinate 396,855 of NZ_CP172713.1, forward strand.
CGTTCCGGCGCCATCTTCGGGCGATGTCGGTGCGGCCGAATTCATTCGCCGCTTTGCGGCCGGTGCGGGCATTCCCGAGAACATCTTCGGCGGCGTCGATGCCGGCGACCTGGCGGAGGATGCCGGACGGCTCCTCAATGTCGCCTGCCTGCATGTGATGGCCCTGCTGCGGGCACGGGCAGAGGCCAAGGCGCTGTCGCGTGCCGGCAACCGCACCATGATCAGCGCTGAGGACAACAACCCGCTGAAGTTCATGCCGACCCCGGAGGAGGCCCTGCGGGTCATGCTGGGTCCGCGGACCCGGGGTTACCTCGACGGCAGGGCCGCGCTCGAGAACGCCTTCGGCGATCTCAAGATGCATCAGGTCGCGTTCCTGGCCTCGATGCAGGCGGCGCTGACCGAGCTCTTCGACGAATTGTCCCCCGAGGCCATCAAGACCGCAGCAGATGCCAAGAAATCCCTGTTTTCCGGCAAGGGCAACTATTGGGAACTCTATGCCGAGCGCTGGGCGGCCAGGGTCGGCCGCCGCGAACATGGCATGCTCGGCGCCTTCCTGGAGCTCTATGCCGAGCAATATGACAAGCTGAGCGCCTCGAACCGCAACCGGCATTCGTGAGGCAGGCTCGCGCGATCTGGAGATTGGCCTTCCATCGTCGCGTTTCCCTGTGCGGCATCGGCATCACTGCAACAGCGCCAGCACGGATGTCTTGAGCGCGGCGAAGGCGGGATCGCTGGCGAATTTCGCCAAAGGCTCGTTACTGACCGTCGTGGTGCCCGTATCCTGCGAGGGCGTCGAAGTGCCCGAGATCGCCGCACCCATCTTCTTGGCGGCCCAGGCGATCAGGAAGCTCAGCGTCTTGCCCTGCTCGAAGGGGTTGGCCCGCACATGGGCGGCGCCGAACACGTCGGAGATCAGGCTGTTCTGCGGGCCTCGGAGTGCCTTCACCGCTCCGCCCGATCCGAGGAAATGCGCCAGATAGAGATTGCCGGGCGTGACGGCATGGCCGGCCTGCCGGATCACCGCGGCATTGTCGCGGGTATGGGCTGTCGTCATCGCCCGCGCGAGGTCGCAATTGGTGCGCATCGCCAGCACTTCCTGGCGGCTGCGGCCGACCAGAAGATCGGGTCGATGCAGGCGGATGGTGGTCATCCAGGTCGATTCGATGAATTGGCCGAGCCCGACAGCGGTGGAGAGCGGATTGGCGGCATTGCACTTGTTGCCGCTTTCAATGGTGATGATACGGCCGACGAACTGGTCGACGGCACCGTTGGCGCCACCGGCGGTGCTGGTGGCAGTGGCGGCGCTAGCACTGGCGGTGGTGGCGCTCACCTGGCTGTCGGCGACCGGATCGACCGGCACGCCATTGTTGCGAACCTCGAAATGCAGGCGCGATTCGCGGCTGGAGGCCGGCGTGCCGACATAGCCGATGGCCTCGCCGGCCTGGACGCTGCTGCCGACGGCAAGCCCGGTCGCCGCCCGCGCGAGATAGCCATACATCGATGTCTTGCCGTCGTCATGGGAGAGCCGCACCACCGTGCCGAAATTGCTTTCCTCGCCGATGGCGGTGACCTTGCCCGGATAGGCGGCAACCACGGGCGAACCCACCGGGGCCGTCCAGTCGATGCCGTAATTCATGGACGCGGCCGAAGTGTCCGAGCCCTGCGGGCCGAACCTGGCGACGATCACGCCGTTGACGGGCGTGACCATGCCGCCGCCATCGGGCAGGCTGCCCTGGCCCGCCGACGACACGCATTCGAAGGGGGCGCCGGCCTGGGGCTGCATCACATAGCAATCGAGATTGCCGGTGGTGCGCCCGATGCTGACGAAGACGATGCGGCCAAGACCCTGCTTCGAATCGCGCGGGGCCGGCGAGTAGATCAGCGAAATCGTGTCGCCCGGCTGCACTTTCTGCTCCAGGTCCTGGGCCCGCGACAGCAGCATGATCGCCTCGCCGATCACCGGGGCCGGCAGCCGGTTGCGCAGCGCCGTGACATAGATTGCATCGAGCAGGCGCGGCTGGTTCTCCGGATCGACCTGCACCGGCGCCAGCGGCGCCGCGAAGGGATCACGCCGATACCAGGGATCTTCGGAACGCACATAGGTGCCGACATCGTTGAGGGCGATGGAGCCGACGAGCTCGGTCTTGGCATAGACCGACACCTGCACCGGCTGCATGTGGTTGGGATCGCCGTTCAAGGCGACCGCGCGCACCACATAGCGATCATCGGCCTCGAGCATCGGGCGGTTGTAGAAGGCATTGAAGGCATCGCCGGCCGCACCGGCCTGCTGGGTATCCAGGCCGAGATTGTTAAGCGCGTCGGCGAGGCGGATCCGAGCCTTGGCCTTTTGAGCAAAATCCGCGACGCGGTCGCCCGTGCTCGTGCTCGAAGCCGCGATCGAGGAGGAACCGGTGCTGGCATCGGCACCGCCTTCGCCGTCTGTCGTGCCACCGGCAGCGGGCGCCTCCTGGGCGATGGCGATATCCTCCTGCGAACCCAGCACCGCGACCTGCGATTGCGGCGTGGGCAGGTCCAGCACGTCCTTCAGGCGGAACACCTCGTTCTTGATGCCAAGGCTGCCCGCCGCCTTGCGCTGCGTATCGCTTGCCAGCTTGATCAACTGGCGCGGAGCGTCGGCGAGCTGCGGCACGATCACCGGGTCGCCGCTGAGATCGATGATGCGGGGCTTGATCGCCGCCCGGATCAGGGCTTCGTCTTCGGCTTCATTGTCCTCGCCCTGCACCGGAACCAGGCTGGCCTGAAGGTCGCTGTCCGTCACCGTGACCTGCTGGCGGGTCCGATCGGGAGCAAGCAGATAGATGGTGGTCACGGCCGAGCCAAGGCCGAGAAAAAGGAGGGCCGCGGCCATGGTGAGATAGACCAGCGCACCCGCGGGGCGGGCGCCTGATGGCCCAGGCCTGGCGGTATCCGCGCCCTTTGGCGCGCTCCCGGCAGGGCCGGCTTTGTCGGCTACTGGCTTGGCAGCCTTCTTCGCGCTCCGCGCGGGAGGCTTGGCCGGCACGATGATGGTGGCATTGGTGTCTTCCCCGGCCGGTCCGGTCTGCGGCTCAATCGCGGCCGGCCGGGACGGGTCCGCGGGATCGGAGGATTTTTGCCCGGCTATGACTGTCTTGTCGTCCATGGCGGGGGCGTGCCAGGTCAGGGTTTGTCGTCAGGGCGGATGAAGACCGTCCACGAGCCGGTATCGCCGGTATCGACCTCCTTGAACTTGGCCTGGACGAAACCGCGCACCCAGCAGTCCCAGGGCTGGTCCTGCACCTTTTCGATCTTGAAGCGTTTGGTGTCGACGCACATGTCCCAGTTTCCCTCGAATGCGCTGTCGCCTGTCGCGGTCGTCGCGTAGATATAGACATATCTCAGCTTGAGATCGGCCAGATCTTCCTTGATCGGCGTGACACAAGTATTGCCCGGTAATGTCCACCAGCCTTCGGTGGCGAATTTCTTGTCGATTTCGGCGCCGATGGCGACATTGTATAGAGTGACCGACTGGTTGCACACTCGAAAGGCTGCTTCGGCACGGTCGACATGGCCCCAAACCAAGCCGAACGGCACCATGGCAAAGCCTAAGGCAAGGCGCGTTCTGGCCAAAACGCCCTTTTTCTCTGATTTCTTGTTTCGACGCGTCTTTGCGATGCTTGGTATGTCCAATACATCGCAAAACGCCACAGCCTTCGCATCCGCAGACATTGAGGGAACAGCTTCGAGAGCACTGAACGATTGTAGCACGCGAATACAAATTTCGTATCTGCCGCACCACTTTCTGTCTACCTCACAATGGGGGAGGCGAGAGCCGGGCGCTTGTTCTAAGCTACAGTGGTAGGGTCGATGTAAGCCGGTGGATCGCTTGACTTCCTCAGGTCATATGGCACAGTTCGCAAGAAGCCGAGAGAATTTGCTCGCGCAACGGCCGAACGTTTTTGGGCGAGGCCTTGCGACAGCATTGCCGAGCCTGACAATCACACAACCAAATCCTTCGGGCGGCTGATCGATGTCCTGGTATAGCAAAGTCGCTTGGTCGGAAGGTCTGTTCCTCCGGCCACATCATTTGCAGCAGGGCGATCGCTATCTCGAACATCTGCTCGAGGGCCGCACCAGCCAGATCACGCCCTATCCCTGGGGCTTCAGCGAGATCGAGATCGATCGCGACCTGGCGCAGCAAAGCAAGTTCGGCCTGCGCCGCGCCGCGGGCATCCTGTCGGACGGTACGCCGTTTCGCTTCCCCGGCGATTGCCCGCCGCCGCCGCCCGCCATGGTGCCCGAAAATGCCGCCGGGCTGTTCGTCTGGCTGTGCATGCCCATGGCCCAGCCCAACAGCCGCGAGATCGACGAGCCGGAGAGCGAAAGCGGCAGCCGCTATGTGGTGCAATCGGAGACGCTGATCGATGCATCCTCCGCCCTGCAGATCGAGGAAGAGATCGACGTTGCGGTGCCGCGCTTCAGCTACGAGATCCGCCGGACGCCGAAGCCGGGCTTCGTCTGCATGCTCTGTGCCCGGATTATCGAGGTCAACGACAAGACCATCGTCTTCGACGAGCGCTTTGCCCCGCCCGTGCTGGTGGTCGCCGCCCATGCTGCCGTTACCGGCTGGCTCGACCGTGTGATCGGCTGGGTGGAGACCAAGCTCGACGAACTGGCGCGCTTCGCCTCGGACCCGCGCTCCAGCGGCGGCATGCAGAGCGTCGACTATTTTGTGCTGCAGATGCTCAACCGCGAAATTCCGGCGCTTCGGCACATGCGCCGTTCGAAATACACCCATCCTGAGCGGCTCTATGTGGAGTTGCTGCGTCTGGCCGGGGAGCTGGCGACCTATTCCACGCGGGAGCGGCGCGCCAACGACTATCCGGCCTATGACCATGACAATCCCGGCACCACCTTCGCTCCGGTGCTGGCCGACATTCAGCGCTTCCTCAGCGTCGACATCAGCCGCGCTATCCGGCTGGAGATCGTGGAGAAGGCCACCAATGCCTTCCTGGCGACCGTGACCGACCGCAATCTGTTCCGGGCGTCGACCTTCGTGCTCGAAGTGGCGGCGCAGCGTTCGCTCACCGAGTTGCAGACGCAGTTCCCGGCTCTGTTCAAGGTCGGCCCCAATACGCGGATGAACGAGATCGTGCACGCCCACCTTCCCGGCATCGGGCTCATTCATCTGCCGACGCCACCGGCGCAGATCCGGGCGATTACCAGCCACGTCTATTTCGCGCTCGACCGCATGTCGCCGCTCTGGCCCGAATTCAGCACCGCGAGCGGCATCGGCATGCATTTTTCCGGCGACTGGCCCGGGCTTGAGCTCAATCTGTGGGTCGTCAAGGAAGACGTGAAATAGGATGTGGGCACATGACGAACGGCAAGGGCCCGTTCGGGTCTAACCCCGACTCCGAAAAGACGGTGATCAAGCCCAATCCGGGCGGCCGGCGTGACGGCCAGGGTGTGCCTTATCCCGGCGCAACCCCCGCGCCTGCCCAGGACATCTGGGGCGGCCCCCGCGTGGCGGCAGGTGCTGCAGCGCCGCAGCCTCCTCAGGGCCACCCCTATCAATCCCTGGCCGAGACGCCGCGCGCCCAGCCTCCCCTGCCGATCGGGCCCGCCACGGTGGATCTCGAAGCGCTCGGCGTCAGCGACAAGACCGGCGGGCCCAATCCCATCCTCGAAGCGGCCATGCCCCTGCTGCTGGTGCTGGCCAATATCCGGATCGCCAGGCAGGTTCCCCAGGTTGCGCCGATGATGAGCACGGTGGCGCAGGGCATCGAGACCTTCGAGGCCGAACTCAATGCGCGTGGCATTCCCGAACCCCAGGTGCGCACCGCCAAATATGCTGTCTGCGCCACCGCCGACGACATCGTGCAGAACCTGCCGAGCTCGGACCGCAATCTGTGGACGCAATACAGCATGCTGAGCCGCTATTTCCAGGTGCGCGACAGCGGTGTCGGCTTTTTCGACGAGTTGGCCAAGCTGCGGCAGCACCCGCAGATCAACCACAATCTGCTCGGCCTGATGCATGCCTGCATGTCGCTCGGCTTCGAAGGCAAATACCGGGTTGCCGGCGGCGACGTCCCGCATCAGCAGATCCGCCGCGACCTCTACGAAACCCTGCGCGCTCGGGAAGCGCGGGTGACGGATCATATCTCGCCACATTGGCGGGGGCAGGACATCGCTGCGGCCTATGTGCGCCGGACCGTGCCTTTGTGGGCGATCACCTCCGTCGCCGCCGGCCTGCTCCTCCTCAGCTTCCTGGTATTCCGCTGGCTGCTCGGCGGCATGTCCGATACGGCGAGCGCCGGCCTGCTGGCGCTGCATCCGAATGGCGATATCCATATCTATCGCACCGTGCCGGCGCCTCCGCCGCCACCCCCGCCGATCAAGGTCACCACCCAGCTCGAGCGCATCCGCGAGCGCCTGAAGGACGACATCGCCGCCAAGAAGGCTTCGGCCGACTATTCCGGCAAGGACATCGTGGTGCGCCTCCTCAACGATTCCCTGTTCGACAAGGGCAGCACCACCCTGCGCCCGGATGCCGTGCCCGTCATTGGCCATATCGCAGCAGCGCTCGACAAGGAGCCCGGCCAGATCCGCATCGTCGGGCATACGGATAACACGCCGGTGCGCGCCACCCTGCGCTACAAGGACAACCAGCAGCTTTCCGAGCAGCGGGCGCAGGCGGTCGAGAAGATCCTGGTCGGCGGCATTGCCGATCCCAAGCGCCTGACGACGTCGGGGCAAGCTGATACAGCGCCGATCGATCTCAGCAACACGGCCGAGGGCCGGGCCAAGAACCGGCGCGTCGAAGTGTTCATCCCGCGCGAGGATATGTGATGAAGCGCTGGGTCATCTTCGTCGTCAGCTTTTTGGCCGTGGTGGCGCTGTGCGCAGTGATCTGGCTGGTGCTGCCGCTTGTCACCGTCGCCGGCATCGAGCCCTTCGACAGTCCCTGGCTGCGGCTGGCGCTGATCGGCCTGCTGCTGGCGATCTATTTCTGCTGGCTGGCCTATCGCATCTACAAGCACGGGCAATCGGCCAGGGCGCTCGCCGAGAACATCGCGGTGCAGGAGCCCGAGGATGACGGCTCGGATGCCTCCGTGCTGGCCGAGAAGATGCGCGACGCCCTGCTCACGCTCAAGGGCTCACGCCGCACCAAGGGCGACTTTCTCTACGAACTGCCCTGGTATCTCATCGTCGGGCCGCCTGGCGCCGGCAAGACCACGGCCCTGATGAATTGCGGCCTGAAATTCCCGCTGGCTGCCCATACCGGCCCGATCGCGGGCAGCGGCGGCACGCGTTACTGCGATTGGTGGTTCACTGAGGACGCCGTCTTCATCGACACCGCCGGCCGCTATACCACGCAGGATTCCGACACCGAATCCGACCGCAAGAGCTGGCTTTCCTTCCTCGACCTCCTCAAGCGCCACCGTGAGCGCCAGCCCATCAATGGCGTGCTGGTGGCCATCTCGATCGGCGACCTCCTGTCGATGAAGGAGGCCGAACTCGGCGCTCACGCCGTCGCCATCCGCAAGCGCCTGGCCGAGCTCAACAATCGCCTGCAGGTCGATTTCCCGGTCTATGTCATCTTCACCAAGGCCGACCTCATTGCCGGCTTCATGGAGTATTTCGGCAATCTCGACCCCGAGGAGCGCAAGGCGGTTTGGGGGGCGACCTTCCAGACCAGGAACAAGAAGGAAAACCGGGTCAGCGACGTCGGACCGGAGATCGACCTTCTGGTCTCAAGGCTGAGCGCCGAATTGTCCGATCGCCTGCAGGAGGAGCCTGATCCGATTTCGCGCGTGAGGCTCACCGGCCTGCCGTCCCAGCTTGCGGCGCTGAAGCCCACCATAACCCGCTTCCTCAACCAGATCTTCGAGCCGACGCGCTATCAGACCAGTGCCGCCTTGCGCGGCTTCTACTTCACCTCCGGCACCCAGGAAGGCACGCCGATCGATCAGTTGCTGGGTTCGCTGTCGCGCGATCTCGGTCTGCAGGCGGGCGCCAGCCTTGCTTATTCAGGAAAAGCCAAGAGCTTCTTTCTGGAGCACCTGCTCACCAAGGTCGTGTTTGGCGAGGCGGGCTGGGTCTCCACCAATGCCGCCGCAGTGCGTCGCAAGATCCTCTTGCAGACCTCGGGCTATGTGCTCGTCGCCGGCGTGACGCTGGCTGCGCTTGGCGGCTGGTTGACCAGCTATTACGGTAACAAGACACTGATCGACCGCACCGATGCCGCCACCGCCGCCTATGCCAACGACACGGCGGGCCTGCTCAAGGAGGATCCGATCAACGATGCCGATTTCCTCAAGATCGTCGGGCCGCTCGACAAGCTGCGCGATTTTCCCTGGGGCTATGACCGGCTCGACAACGAACCGCAGATCAAGGACACACTGGGACTGGGCCAGCACAAGCGCATCGGCACGGCAAGCGTGGCTGCCTATCGCGATGGGCTGGATCGGCTGCTGCGGCCGCGTATCCTCTTCCATCTCGAAAAGCGGCTCGCCGACCTGCAGGATCAGCCGGAGCAGCTCTACGAGCCGCTCAAGGTCTATATGATGCTGGGCGGCGATCCCGTCATTCCGGTGGACACCGCGCTGATCGAGGGCTGGATGCGGGGAGATTGGGAAAGCCTCTATCCGGGCGAGCCCAACAAGGCGACACGCGACAGCCTGGACCGGCATCTCGACGCCATGCTCGGCATCGAGGGCACGCCGCGCCCGATCGCCCTCAATGGCGATCTCGTCAAGGCGAGCCAGGTGGCCTTGACGCGGCTGTCGCTGGCCGAACGCGCCTTTGCCATCATCAAGTCGACCGCCCACGACCAGAGCGTCAGGGACTGGACCGTGGCGGGCAATGCCGGCCCCGATGCCGCCGTCGTCTTCGGCACCAATGACGGTTCACCCATCGAGAGCGTCGGCGTCCAGTCGCTGTTCACTTATGACGGCTTCTACGCCCTGTTCCTCGACAAGATGAAGTCGGTCATCACGCTTTTGCAGAATGAGCGCTGGGTCCTGGGCGAGGCGGGCAGCACGCAGGCCATCGACGAGCAATATGCCAATCTCGGCCCCGATCTCTACCGCATCTACGACCAGGAATTCATCAAGGCGTGGACGGCGGCGCTGGCGAAGTTGAAACTCAACAGCTTCGCTGCCGACAAGCCCGGCTATGCCACGCTGCGGGCTGCCACCGGCGCCGCTTCGCCGATCAAGCTCTTGTTTGAGTCCATCTCGGCGCAAACCAGGCTGACGGAAGCACGGCAGGGCGCCGATAGCGACGTCGGCGGCAAGCTCAAGGATGCGGCGGTTAAGGCCGCCACCAAGGCTGTCACCAGAGCGGCCGGCAGCAAGCTCGATGACATGGCAGCGATCGGCCTCGACGCCGCCAAGAAAGCCGCCGGCCGTGGCGGCAATGTCGAGGCGCCTTTCGTGCCCGGTGCTATCATCCAGGAACATTTCCGCCGCTATCACGACCTTGTTCGCAAGAACGGCGACAAGAGCCAGATCGACCTCCTGGTCGAGCAGCTGAAGGGTCTCTACCAGAGCCTGATCGACGAGCAGGACTTCGAGCGTGCCGTACAGGCCCGCCAGAACATGCAGACCTTCCTCGGCTCCATCGCCACCAGCTCGTCGCGCCTGGAAGCTCCCTTCGACGTCGTGTTCCGCGATGCCATGGCGGAGTTCGAGCAGAAAATCGTCGGCGACAAGGTCGATGACCTCAAGGGCGCGCTGAAAGGTTCCGTGACGCGCGAATGCCTCAATATCGTCGGCAACAAATATCCCTTCTCGCCCGGCAGCAAGCAGGAGGTGCCGATCGGCGAGTTCGGCCGCCTGTTCGGGCCGAACGGCATCTTCGATACCTTCTTCCGCGAAAAGCTGGCGGGGCTGGTGGATACATCCGGCGCGGCCTGGGGCTGGAAGCAGAATTCGAAGTTCAGCCAGGCGCTGTCGCCCGAGACGCTGCGCCAGTTCCAGAACGCGGCGCGCATCAAGGAGGCGTTCTTCAGCGGACGCGGCACCTCGCCCAATGTGAAATTCGCACTGGTGACCCAGTCGATGAGCCAGAAGACGGCCTCGGTGAGCTTCGAGGTCAACGGCACCAAGCTCGACAGCCCGTTCGGCGTGAGCTCGCGCGGGGATTTCGAATGGCCGGGCCGCTCTCCCGACGGCACCGCCTCGATCACCATGCCCGAAAGCGACGGCACATCACCCAGCTTGCGCTTCACCGGCGGCTGGGCGCTCTATCGCCTGCTGCAGAAGGGCGACATGCGCCAATCCGGCAACAAGGCGACGGCCCGTTTCGTCGTCGGCGGCCGGGAAGTCACTTATCAATTGACCTTCGATACACTCGACAATCCCTTCACCATCCTGTCGCAACTCAAATTCGCCTGTCCGTCGGATCTCTAGAGCGGCCCTCATGATGACAATGTGCGGCATGTTCGGAAAGCTGCCCTCCAAGCGGGACTTCGTGGCCTACAACATGCCGCGGCCCTTCCTCGACCAATGGGAGGAGTGGCTCCAGAGTGCCGTCGCCGCCAGCCGGCACGCGCTCGCCGAGCGCTGGCAAGAGATCTATCTGAGCTTTCCGATCTGGCGCTTCTGGTGCGGCAGGCGGGTCTTCGGCACGCCGGTGACCGGTGCGCTGATGGCCTCGGTCGACGGGGTCGGGCGTTATTTCCCGCTGACGATATGCGCCTGCGAGCCGCCCGATGCCTATCTGGAGCCGCCGCCTTCGCGGGGGCTCGACCAGTGGCACGAAGGCTGCGAGCAGTTCCTGCTCCATATGCTCGATGACCAGTTCGAGCGCGAGCCGTCTCATCTGCTGGCGCAGATCCCGTTCCCGCCCCTGGCATCGCGCCTGCCGCCGCCGCAGCGCGATGGTGGTCTGCTGCTCTGGCCTGGCGAAGACCTGCCGATTGCCGATGCTTTCCGCTCGCTCGACATGGCGGATGGGGATGCGCGCAACGGCGCCCGCAGCTATTGGTGGACGCATGGCGGCCAAGGGGCGCATCCTGGCGGGCACACCGCCAGGCTCGTGGTGACTGAGGGCAAGCCCGGCGCCCAGTTCTTTTCGTTCCTGATGACAGGGGAGGCTGTTTGATGGACCCTTGGGCATCCAGCGAGCATCTGAAATTCGAAACCGCGGCGCTGACCCATCCGGGCCATGTGCGTCGCTTCAACGAGGATTGCATCTTTACCGATGGCGCGCGTGGCATCTGGATGGTGGCAGACGGGATGGGCGGCCACCGCGACGGCAATCTCGCCAGCGCGATGATCGGCGATGCCGCGCGAGGCCTCGGCAAGACCGCATCCTTGATGGAATTCGCGGAGGCGTTCCGGCGCGAGATCGCCACCGTCAACGCCGAACTGCTGGCCCGCTCCCAGGGCCGGCCCGAGCTTATCGTCGGCTCGACGGTCGTGGCGCTGCTGACCGTTGATGGCAATTATTGCTGCTTGTGGGCCGGCGATTCCCGCTGTTACCTGATGCGTGGGGAGCGTATCGAGCAGCTCTCGCATGACCATACCGAAGTGCAGGAATTGGTGGATCGCGGCATCATCAGCCAGGAAGAGGCGGTAAGCTGGCCACGCCGCAACGTGGTGACCCGCGCTGTCGGCGCCATCGATGATTTCGAGCTCGAACAGGCCACCGGTGTGATAAAGTCGGGGGATCGTTTCGTCCTGTGCAGCGATGGCCTGACCGGGCATGTCAAGGATGAGGAAATCCTCGCCGTGAGCACCGGGCTGAGCGCCAACCAGGCGAGCCACGAACTTCTCGAACTTGCCTTGGCGCGCGGTGGCAAGGACAATATCTCCGTTGTCGTCGTCAATGTCGTCGACAGGGGCGCGACAACGCTTGTGATGCGATAATGGCGCCGATGGAACCGTCCTCGAACGATGAGCGAACGCGGATCGCGATCCGCGGTTCGGCTGTGAGCATCGGCGCCGAACTCAATCAGACCTATCGCATCGACGCACTTCTCGGCGTCGGCGGCATGGGAGAAGTCTATAAGGGCCACAACATCCAGACCGGCGACCCGGTGGCGATCAAGATCGTTCTGCCGGAATTTGCCGAGGACGAGACCATTCTCGGCCTGTTCCGCAAGGAAGCGCGGATCCTCAACCATCTCTATCACGAGGCAATCGTCCGCTATTACGTGTTTTCGATCGATCCGGCGCTGTCGCGACCCTATCTGGCGATGGAGTATGTGGACGGCCCGTCGCTCGCGGCCCATGTGAAGAATGCACCGCTCACGGCCGCCGAATTCATGCCCTTGCTGCGCCGGCTGGCCGACGGCCTGCATCGGGCGCATCTTGCCGGCGTGATTCACCGCGACATGTCGCCCGACAATGTCATCCTGCCGGGCGGCCTGGTCCAGAATGCCAAGATCATCGATTTCGGCATTGCGCGTTCAGCCAATGTCGGTGGCGAAACCTTGCTGGGCGGCAGTTTTGCCGGAAAATATAATTTCGTCTCGCCCGAGCAGCTCGGCCTCTTCGGCGGCGAAGTCACGCCCAAATCAGACATTTACAGCCTCGCTTTGGTGATGGCGGCCGCGATGCGCGGCCGCGCGCTGGACATGACCGGCTCGCAACTCGACATCATCGAAAAACGCCGCAACGTGCCCGATCTCGATGGCGTTCCCAGGCAGTTCCATGCCGTGCTGGCGGCGATGCTGGCGCCCGATCCGGCGGGGCGGCCGGAGGACATGGCCGCCATCCGCGACTGGCCGGACGGGCCGGCGACACCCAAGGCGAAGGCCGAGAAGCCGAAAGCCGAAAAGCCCAAGGCTGTTGCGGCCAGATCGTCGGAAGCTTCCTCGACAAGGCCTTCGCACGTCCTGCGCAACACGGCTTTTGCCGTCACTGCCGTCGCGGTCATCGGCCTTGGTGTGGCGGGAGGCTGGATCTACACGGAGGGGGGGCTGTTCTCTGGCAACACCCCGCCCATTGGCGGTCAACCCGACAACAAGCAGCCGGATGGCAACAGCCAGGAAACCCTGGCCAGACAGGAGTCTGAGCGCCGTGAGCGCTTGGGCAAGCAACTTGCGAGCGCCGGCCAGGACGTGGCGGCGCTGAAGAGCTTCCTCGATCAGTGCGGTGCGGATTGCCCCGACGATCTCGCCCGCCAGGCGAGAGACAGCATCAGCACCCAGGAGGCGCAGGCCAAGCGCCGTGCGGACCTGGCAAACCGGCTTGCGAGCGCTGGCCAGGACGTGGCGGCGCTGAAGAGTTTCCTCGACCAGTGCGGCGCGGACTGCCCCGACGATCTCGCCCGCCAGGCGAGGGGCAGCATCAGCACCCAGGAGGTGCAGGCCAAGCGCCGTGCGGACCTGGCAAACCAGCTTGCGAGCGCTGGTCAGGACGTGGCGGCGCTGAAGAGCTTCCTCGAGCAGTGCGGCGCGGACTGCCCCGGCGATCTCGCCCAGCAAGCCCGGACCCGTATCGATGCCGCAAAAGAACTGGCCGTGCAGCATGATCGCCTCGCGGCCCAGCTCACGGCTGCCGGCAAGAATGCCGCAGCACTCAGGCGGTTCCTTGATCAATGCGGTGCCGATTGTCCCGATGATCTGGCTGCAAAGGCGAAAGCCGCGCTGGAAGGCACCAAATTGGCGGCGGTTACATCACCGACGCCGGCCGCGCTCAGGGATTTCGTCGCCGGTTTTGGAGCGGATAGCTGCTTTTCTGCGACGGCGGACGATGTAACGGCGAGTTCCGCAAGCGTCACCGCGCTCGGCACGGCGGCGACGGACCAGAGCTTCGCCGATGCCTTCAAGCTGAAGGCGGGTTTTGCGCCGACGGTGAAACTCGATGCGGTCTCCGACCAGCAGTGCGGCTTCGTCGGGGCGTTGCGCCGGATGTCGGTTGTTGGCGCGCCGCCGTTGAAGATGGTGTTGAGCAAAGCGGAAATTCGAGGCGGCGACGCGGACAAGGGGACGCCGGGCGATCCGCTTACTGTTTCCGTGACCGGGGCGGGCGAACGTAACATCTATCTGTTCGTGATGGACCATAAGGGCGGAATCCAGAACATCAATCGGCTCTGTGCCTCCTGCATCACCATGAAGACGGGAGAAATCGAGGCCGGACTCAGCCTGTCGGCGCCGGCCAAGATCGAGGGCGAAGCTCGGCCAGCCTTTTTCCCCATGCTGGTGTTCGCGGTGGCCTCGTCGCGGCCGCTGATCAGCATCAATGCGCAGGATGCCTTCGAGGCGGATGATTTCATCGCGCCTTTCCTCAAGGAGATCGCCAATGCCCGCGACGTTACCACGGCGGTGGGCTATCTCAAGCTGCGCGACCAGTGACGGCGCACAGAAAGACAGACTGAGGGGCATGTCCTGGGGGAGGGACGCAACCCTTCTTCCTCCAAGAGGTTACAGGCGCTGAGAATCTCTACAGCATCTCCTGAGAATGCCGTGCTGTTTCTTCATGTAAAAGACCGGCATGATTTGCTTTGCTAAAGAGAATACTGATCTTTTTTCAGCATCGTGTTTGCTCACTGTATCGAGCGTGACATTGTAAAATATTGTTGCTGCGTCGCTTTTTCAGAAATCCGACGTCCGATTTTCAGCATTGTTTTCTAGAGTGTGCTTTTGAGCACTTACCAATTCTCCTTGAATCGATAAAGATCGACAAGAGAATTACCGATAGCATTTGTTCATAATGTTTTTCTCAGTAAATATTTAAGCCAATTACGTTATGGTACTGAAGTATTAATAATATAGAAAAACGCAAAAACTTCCGGTTAAAATCAATTGGAGTCCCTATGGCTGACCCCATCATGCTGGATAAGAACGTAATTACATCGATCGCGAGAAATAATCAGCCGGCTGCTGAGAGTTTGAAGAAATACTTAAACGCCGGTACGCCAGTTTATATTTCACGTGCTGCTTACGACGAGTTGGTGACGCGGGCGCAAACGCAAAAACAAGGCGGCGAGTATGATTGGCTGCTCAAGGATGCGCGGATCACGATCGCCCCGGCAGGCAGCATCAAGGATCGCGGTGACGTCTATGCCGACAACATCCAATATGCTCCTGCTCCCAATCGGCCGCAGTTGAAGGATTTCTCGCGCAAGGACGATACCACGAAGCCCGGCGACGTGTTTGTCGTGGCACAGGCCAAGGCCATCAATGCGCGTTTGTGGACCTTCGACAGGAAGGTGCAGAATGCGGCACCCGCGCTCGGTGTCAGACTGGCGCCAGAATGCAGCATTGGCGACCGCAGCGGCGTCGAGGACGTGGCGATAGGCCGGAAATTACTCGGACTGAATCCACGCACCATCGGCGCCGACGGCAAGCCGGTGCCGCCATCGGGAGGATCGGGGGGCGGCTCCGGCGGCAGCTATTCGATCGGGATAGCGGACAACAGCGTGCCGGAATTCGTGGGACCGTCCCCGAAGGGCATGGCGACGATAGCCGGGATCCAACTGGCCTTCGAAGGGGTCAATTTCGTCCTCAACCTGGTCAACGACTACATCCAGAAGGAAAAGGTCACGCAGGCACTGGACCAGGTCAGGCAAACCATAGCCGGCGAACGCGCCTCCAATCCGCGAATGGGTATCCTGCTGTTGTTTTACTATAGCCAGTATCAGGCTGCCGATGAGAGCCTCATCAAGCCGGGTGCTGTGTTCGATCACCTGGCCTGGGGAAAAGGAACCACCCGAGACGAGGCGCTGCGCGATGCCTTGAGCGTGCCGACACTATCGCAGGGCGTCGGGCCAAATGAACGAGCCTTTTCGCAGGAAGTCTGGATCGCGCCGCTTCAGAAATCCGCCATCACGACCGCCAAATGTCCCTTTAAACCTGTTGCGGTAGGGCGATTCTTCCTTGGCGACTCCAACAAGGCGAAATTTCAACAGGTGGATTTCAGCATTCTTGGTGGCTTTGACGATGTGGTCGAGACGAGCGTCGAATTACCGGCCAATACCAATGTCGATTTTGTCGTCCTTGATCCACCAAGCCAGGTCTACTGGTACAATATGAATGGCCGGCAAGCCGTCCACGTGCCGCTTCTGGAGGATAAAACGGCGAATGAGAACATCATCAAGGTGGTAGATCTCGATCCATGGAGTCCCTTCCATGCGAAAGCGGCCATGGTTTTTCCCGTGGACGAATGGACGGAAAAAATATTTGGACAAGTTTCACCCACGGGCAATTATTTCAGTCTCGGGACCTATGTGAATTTCAGCATGATCCGTTGGGTGCGTACCAAAAATATTCATCTGCTGCGCTTCTTGTAACCATGCATGACGGGTGATCGGGGCCGGGGCGTTGCAATCATTGCGCGAATCCGGCCCGCAATCCTTCCAGGCAATCTAATTTGGACCCTTGGCGGCGCTGCGCGGTTTGAGCGGCTCCCAGACATAGTCCCAATTAACGATGTTGCCGGTCAGCCCCGGCGTATATCGGCATTTCGGGCGATTGCCGGGCAGACCGGGTGTCGCCGTCGGGCCGACCTCGAGTGTGGCCTTAATTGCCTTGGCAAACAGCCGGGAAGTGGATGCGGGGAACGGCCGGCGTCGAGATGACTACCCGCCAATGAGTACGGTCGGCCACATGCCCACGATCGTGCCGCCATGGGCGGTGAGGTCGCCGATGCGCGCCGCCAACTGGCCATTGACCAGGACGGTGGTCGAGCCCAGCGCGATCACGTCGGGCGGCCCGACGCAGATGCAGAGATCCCCGACCCGCGCTTGCGGCTGGCCGCCGGTGAAGACATTCACCGACGCCATCACGATCGGGCCACCGACATGGGGCACCAGCACATTCACCAGCGGGCAGACATGCATGTCGCCTAGACGTGAAGCCGGTTGTCCCATCAGCCACTTCCTGTTCCGCGTCAGTGAGGAGCGAACGCACGAGCTGGTCGCCTAATCTGTCCGATTGCAGTGGTTTTGTCACGCCACGGCAATGGTGCACGCCGATCATAGGCCGAGGCGACCCATGGCACATCCTTCAAACAAGGGAGTCGGGGCGGGGAACTGTGGCGAGAGGGCTTGGTCCCGCTTTGGCCGGCGCGGCCGGTCTATCCAAGGCGCGCCGGATCGAGCGGCCTGTGACAGCGCGATTGACGCCAAAGGCGGGGATTGGCAAGCTCGCGGGGAGCAGGCAAATAAACGGTTCCGGCAGCACCGGGCGGATGGGTTGCGAGCGCGCCTTGCAGCGTTGATCGCCGTTCCGTCGCGAAGACAACGCCGGACTGGAGGATATCACACCATGACGGATGCACCCTCCGCGCAAGCACCCCAACCCATCGTCCGGGTTGCCGTGGTCGAAGACGACCCGGCGGCCCTCGAACGCATCACCGCGGCGCTGGAAGCGGCGCCGGATATCTCGGTCACGGCCAGCGCGCCGAATACCGCCACCGGCAAAACCCTGATCGACAAGGGCGGGTTCGACGTGTTGCTGTGCGATCTCGGGCTGCCGGATGGTTCCGGCATCGGCCTCATCCGCTATGCGGCCCAGAAATATGCCGACGTCGATATCATGGTCATCACGATTTTCGCCGACCAGGACAAGGTATTGGAGAGCATCAAGGCCGGCGCGCGCGGCTATCTTTTGAAGGATGAGCGTTTCGACAGCTTTGCCGAGAGTATCCGCGAGGTACGGCGCGGTGGTTCGCCGATCAGTCCGGTCATTGCCCGCCAATTGCTCAAGGAGTTCCAGCCGCGCGAGCAGGAAGCGGACAAGAAGGGCCTCGAATTGCTATCGAAGCGCGAGCTCGAAGTGCTCAAGCTCTTGGCGCGCGGTTTCACCTTCGTGGAGATCGGCGACATACTCAAGATCGGCCGCAGCACCGTGGCGACCTATGTCAAGAACATCTACCAGAAGCTCGAAGTGAATTCGCGTGCCGAGGCCGTCTTTGAAGCCTCGAGCATGGGCGTCATCAATATGCCGCGCTAAGAGGCTGTCACAGCCTGCGACAGCTTCCTAGGCGCACCGGAAATCCGACGGAACGGACCGAAGCTCGAAAATATCCGAGCCCTCCTCGCGCGGCGGGGTGAACGCCTGGCGCAGTTCGAGCCTTTGCCTGGGTCGACCCGCTTTTGTCGGACTTTCTCTCCATATGTCGGCTCGATTGCCTACTCCTTTTTAGGCCTCATCTTGGGCTTGGAATCAATCTTGCGTTCTATACTGAGTTAAGAGAAGATACGCCTCCAACAGGCTCAGTCACCGCCGCACGCTTCTCTGATCGTCGTAACATTCACAAGGAGGCGAGCAGGGGGAAGTCTTCGTCACAAGATTACCGGCTCGTGATTGCATCGGGCCGGTGCCGGGTGGATCAAGGCCTCTTGCAGGTGCGCTCCCTGCATGGTGTCACGCCGGAATCACTTGGCCTGTCTAGACTGACATCGGGCCAGTCTCGTTTCCCGAAATTCCCGCAGCACGGCCGGTTTTACCTTGAGAGAGTCGGTATGTGCCATCGATCACAGTATTCGACGGAGGGGGCTCGGTGCCGGCCCCCCAAATAGGGGATTACGGGGAAGGGGGTTTGGCGCAAGATTGGTTTCGCAAGGGGGATGACACCGCCCGCTGGGCCGGCGCTCACCAACCTCAATGAATTCAAGTGCGATGGTTGGACCTCTTCTGCCGGTCTCCTTCGGCGGGCGGGAACTCCCAGCGCAGTGTCGAGGAAAGAGGCAAAGTCATGGCTGACAGCGGACAGAAGTTCATCAAGCGCAACCGCCCGCCGCGCGTCCAGATCCAGTATGAAGACCCCTACAATGCGGAAAAACTCGTCGAGATTCCCTTTGTCATGGCGGTGATGTCGGACCTGTCCGGCAATGCATCCGAGGTCGAGAAGGCGCCGATCGCCGAGCGCAAATATCTCGACATCGACATGGACAATTTCGACGACCGCATGAAGGCCATCAAGCCCGGTACCAGCTTCAAGGTGACCAACCGGCTCGGTGACGCCAAGGGCGACGAGAAGATGTCGGTCAAGCTCAGCTTCGAAAAGATGAGCGACTTCAACCCGGCCCAGGTCGTCCGCAACATACCGGCGCTGGCCAAGCTGTTGAAGGCGCGCGAGCAGCTCGCCAATCTGCAGCGCTACATGGACGGCAAGGTTGCGGCCGAGGATCAGATCAAGGCCCTGTTGAAGGACCCCGAACTCATGCGGCTGCTCAAGGACAATAGCGAGCAGGCCAAGCCTGAAGAGAACTGACGGCGGCTCCCGCCAGTAGATCAAGCCAGAAGATCAAGTCAGGAGTTCAGCCACATGGCCGAAACAGCCGCTACCCCCCAGACCGTTCCCGCGACCGAAACCCGTGACCTGGAGAGCTTTTCCAGCCTGTTGCGCAAGAGCTTCAAGCCGCGCAACGACAGTGCTGCCACCGAGGTCGAGAATGCCGTCAACACCCTGGTCCGCCAGGCGCTCGAAGATACCTCGCTGGTCAAGGAAGACGTCCTCGATACCATCGATTCGATGATCGCCAAGCTCGACGAGCAGTTGTCGATCCAGCTCAACGAAGTCATCCATGCGCCCGAATTCCAGAAATTGGAGAGTGCCTGGCGCGGCCTCAATTATCTCGTCTTCAATTCCGAAACCGACACCACGCTGAAGATCCGCTTCATGAACGTGTCGAAGGAAGAGCTCTTCCGCGAGTTCAAGGTCTATCCCGGCGCTCGCTGGGACCAGAGCCCGATCTTCAAGAAGCTCTACGAAGCCGAGTATGGGCAGCTGGGCGGTGACCCCTATGGCGCCCTGGTCGGCGACTATTACTTCGACCACTCGCCGCCCGACGTGCAGCTGCTGCGCGACATCAGCAAGGTCGCTGCCTCGGCCCATGCGCCCTTCTTTGCGGCGGCCAATCCGGCCTTGTTCGGCATGGACAGCTGGAACGAGCTCACCAATCCGCGTGACATCGGCAAGATCTTCGATACGCCCGATTACGCCGCTTTCCGCTCGCTGCGTGATCAGCCCGATTCACGCTATGTCGGCCTGTGCATGCCGCGCGTCCTGTCGCGCCAGCCTTATGGCGCCAAGTCGGAACCGGTGGAAGAGTTTGCTTTCGAGGAGGACACGGACGGCCATCAGGGCAGGAAATATGCCTGGATGAACGCGGCCTACGCCATGGCAGTCAATGTCAACCGAGCCTTCAAGGAATATGGCTGGACGGTGCGCATCCGTGGCGTCCAGTCGGGCGGCGAAGTCGTCAACCTGCCCACCCATACCTTCCCCACCGACGACGGCGGCATCGACCTCAAATGCCCCACCGAAATCGCCATCAGCGATCGGCGCGAGGCGGAACTGTCGAAGTCGGGCGTGCTGCCGCTGATCCATCGCAAGAACACCGACAAGGCGGCCTTCATCGGTGCCCAGTCGCTGTACAAGCCCCGGAAAATGGATACAGACGACGCGACCGCTTCCGAAAACCTCTCGGCCCGGCTGCCTTACATGTTCGCGGTGTCGCGCTTCGCGCATTATCTCAAATGCATGGTGCGGGACAAGATCGGCGCCACGATGGAGCAGGACCAACTGCAGAAATGGCTGCAGACCTGGATCAATCGTTATGTCGACGGCGATCCCAAGAACTCGACCGAGGCAATCAAGGCCAAGAAACCGCTGGCCGCGGCCAAGGTCGAAGTGTTCCCCGACGAGGAAAACCCCGGCTACTACGCCGCCAGGTTCTATCTGAGGCCACACTACCAGCTGGAAGGAATGGATATCGGCATCAGTCTCGTCTCGAGACTGCCCAATAGCCAGAAGTAACACGACAATCCAAGCGGGTCCGCCTGAACGCTCCGGCGAGCGAACGATCCCGCTTGGCCAATTCAATCCGACGGACGCCTTCGGAAAAAGGCACATCCGCTCACATCACAGGAGAGTAAAATGGCCCAATCAGACGCACTACTTCAGATCAATGGTATCGAGGGTGAAACCCAGCAGGACAGCCTCGACGGTTACATGGAGCTGTTGAGCTGGAGCATCGGCGGCTCGAACTCCTCGACCTTCGGCAGCGGCACCGGCGGCGGCAAGGGCAAGTCGGTCCTGCAGGACCTGCATTGCACCAAGGCGGCGGACAAGGCTTCCGCCAACATCTTCAAATATTGCGCCTTCGGCAATCACATCGACGAGGTCAAGCTCGTCGTGCGCAAGGCGGCGGGCGAAGACAAGCTCACCTATATCACCATCACCCTGACCAACTGCTTCATCACCAGCTATCAGACGAGCGGTGGGTCCGACGGCGGCGCGATGGAGAGCTTCTCGGTCACCTATGAGAAGATCAACCACGAGTACCAGCCGCAGGACAAGTCCGGCGCTGCCGATGGCGGTTCGATCGAATTCACCTACAATGTCGCCACGGGCAAGGATCAGTAAATCCTCGCCTTTCGGATCCGGGCGGCCGCACGAGCGTGGCGGCCGCCCGGCCTCGGCAGGGGCTGATCCGTCGGCCCGCGGGACTTGGAACTACAGTGCAAGCAGAACCTCATGCCGGTTTTCAGTGACGGCTAGGCGATCACCGACGCCGAAAACACGACTGAGGGACCAATTCCTTGTTTCGACGCGTCTTCGAGGTTCGGCTCGAGACGCTCCAGCATGTGGAAGATCCATTGAGCCGTTTCCGTGCCGTCAAGAGCGATCGTTTCGTACCTCCCATCATGCATGCCTTTCGGGAGGCTTTCCGCCTGCGCGATGCCGCCAAGCCTATCGACAATCGCAACGATGCCGGCGAGCGGGTCATTGCCGGGCGGCGCACCTCACCGCGTTCGGCCGTCGGCGAGACCGTGCTGCGTTCGGAATTGGGCGAGGACCTTGCCTCCTTGCTCAACACCGTCGAGCTGGCGGCGATCGAGGATCTCAACGGCTTCGACGCCGTGGCGGCCTCGATCCTCAATTTCGGCGTACCGGATCTGACCGCGATCGTTGCCAGTCCCGAGGCGGCGCGACGGGTCGCCCATCTGCTCAAGCAGAGGCTGGAGCTTTATGACTGCCGGCTGGTACCCGGCACGGTCACCATATCCGGCGAGCCGCTCGACGATAGCGCTTCCGGCCAACTGAGGTTCCACATCAGCGCCGAAATGGTGTCGACGCCCACCGATATCCCGATAGAGTTCGTGGCGGACGTCGAGGTGGAGAGCGGCAAGATCAGAGTCTTCAAATTGTGATGCCATGAACCGTGAATTTCTCGAGCTCTACAATCGTGAACTTGGCATTCTCAAGGAGGAAGCCAGGCAGTTCGCGGCTGAATTTCCCGGTGTTGCCGAGCGCCTGGGTGGGCTTTTGGAGAACAACACCGACCCGATGATTGCGGGGTTGCTCGAAGGCACCGCTTATCTGGCCTCCCGCGTGCAGCTCAAGCTCAAGCATGAATATGCCGAGTTCACCGACAATCTGCTCGACCAGCTCGTGCCCGATTATCTGGCGCCGGTGCCATCGGCAGCGCTGCTGCGGGTGGAGCCGCCCTATGGCGACCCCAATCTCAAGGATGGCATGAAGATCGCCGCCGGCTCCTATGCCGATGCGCGCTTCGTCGAGCGTGAACGCCGGATTGCCTGCAAATATCGCCTCGCCAGCGAGATCACCTTGTGGCCGTTCGAACTCGGCCAGGCCGAATTCCTGAGCGGGCCGGCGACGCTGCAGGCTCTCGGCATCGAGGCTGGCCCCACCAGCCAGGCGGGCCTCAGGCTGTCCCTGTTGCGGCGCTCCGCCGCCGACCGCCTCACCGAGCCGGCCGACAAGCAGGTGGCACAGCGGCCCGATTGCTGGTTTGCCAACTGCCGGACCGATGAGCTTACGTTCCATATCATCGGCCAGGAGGGCGATGCCGTCAGGCTCTACGAGCAGCTCTTCGGCGCCACCACCGGCATCTATGTTCGCTATCTCGACGAGGCCGGCGATCCCGTCATCCTGCCGCTGCCCAGGAGCTGCCTGGCCCAGATCGGCTTTGCGCCCGACGAACCGTTGTTTCCGTCCGACCGGCGGGTGTTCAGGGGCTTCGATCTCCTGCGCGAATATTTCGTACTGCCGGCGAAATTCCTCGGCTTCAAGCTCACCAATCTCAAGCCTGTCCTCTCGGCGATCCGCACCAATCGCTGCGATATCGTCATCGCCTTCAGCCAGGGTGACAGCCGGCTGCAATCCGTGGTGAGGGCCGACAGCTTCGCCCTTTACGCCGCCGCTGGCTCCAACCTCTTCGAGATGCAGCTGGCGCGCGTGCCCGTGAAGGACAACGAGCATGAGTACCATGTCGTCACCGATCGCTCGCGTCATCTCGATTTCGAGGCCCACCGCCTGATCCGGATGCATGCCCACGTCACCGGCAGCGGTGACAAGATGGAGGTCTATCCGCTCTACGCCGCTCCGCCGCTCGGGGTCTCCGCCACCCAGACGATGTTCTATACCGTGCGGCGCTTGCCCCGCCGCCGCTCGCAGGAGGAACGGCGCAATGCTCAGCCGACGCAATATGTCGGCAGCGACATGTTCGTCACGCTCACCAATCACCGCGACAGGCCTGATGGCCTCCACGTCGCCGAACTCAGCCTGCGGGCGCTGTGCTCCAACCGCCACCTCACCGAACATCTGCCGGTTGGGCAGGGAGGGGCCGATTTCATTCTCGAAGACAAGACCACGCTGAGGGTGGACTGCGTGGTCGGACCGACCCTGCCGCGCGATTCCATCGCCACCGATCCGGAGGCACGCGGCCAGCATGGCGCGGGCGGTACCTCGGCCTGGCGGCTGATCAGCATGCTCAGCCTCAATCATCTCGGGCTCTCCGGCTATGGTACGCGGGATTCGGCCGCGTCGTTGCGCGAGATCCTCTCGCTCTTCGCTACGCGCGGCAGCGCGGCCATCGAACGACGCATCCAGGGCGTCATTGCCGTCGACAGCAGGCCGATCACCCGGCGCATCCGTCAACGCACAGGCGCGGGCGTGGTGCGCGGGCTGGAAGTCACGGTGACACTCGACGAAAAGCATTTCGAAGGCAGCGGCATTTTTCTGCTCGGCGCCATCCTCGATCGTTTTCTCACCGAATTCGTCGGCCTGAACAACGTGGTCGAGACCGTGATCCGCTCGACCGAACGCGGCGAGATCATGCGCTGGCCGGCGCAGCTCGGGCGGCGGCAGCAGCTATGAGCACGCCTCCCGACCTTCCGCAGGAGCGTTTTCCGGAAGAGCCGATAGACTTTTCGGTTGAGAAAGTGCGCCACAACAACGAGTTAGAGAAAAAGGGCGGTTCGGATAAATCGCCCTTTGCTCAGGAGCCGGGCAGTCGAGACTTCCTCGACCTTCTGCGCCGCCTCGAGCACCTGGCAGGTGCCAAGCCGCGCATCGGCGAGAGTGCGTCCTCGGCCGAAGCGGTAGCGAAGCTAGGCCAGCAGCCCCACATCGATTTTTCCGACGACAACGTCAGCCACGTTGCCCCATCCGAGGGAGGTCCTGCCGCGGTCGAGAGTCGCTTCCTCGGCATGCTGGGGCCGCAGGGCGCCCTGCCGCTGCACACCAGCTATGAAGCGACCCATTGGGCCAATATGCGCGACGTGGCTTTCGCGCGTTTCCTCGACATCTTCAACAACCGCTTCCAGCAATTGTTCTTCCGGGCCTGGGCCAATGCCCGGCCGGCCGTACAGGCGGACCGGCCAGAGGAAAACCAGTTCCTCACCTATCTCGGCGCCATGATCGGCATCGGCACGCCGGCCATGCGCGGGCGCGGCCAACTGCATGATTTCTCAAAGCTGGCACTGGCCGGCCTGATGGCGCCGGCGATCAAGAGCGCCTCGCGCATCGAGGGCATGCTCGGCTGGCTGTTCGATGCCAAGGTCGAGGTGCAGGAATTCGTTGGGGTGTGGTTGCCGCTCGAGGCGCGCGAGCAGGCCGTGCTGGCAGCAGGCAGCTGTGCGCTCGGCGTCGACAGTATCATCGGCCGCTCGGCCTACAGCCTCAAGGACAAGTTCCGCATCAGGCTGGAAGTCGCCAATCTCGACGAGTTGGAGACCTTCCTGCCCGATGGCCTTCATTTCGAGCCCCTCGCCGACATCATCCGCTTCTATCTCGGTGAAACCTTCATCTACGACGTCGAATTCGGCCTGGCGGAAAGCAAGACCAAACCCGCCCAGCTTGGCGGCTTCGGCCGCCTGGGATGGACCTGCTGGATGGGCAGGAAGGGGGCTGCCGATCCTGCATCCGATCGCATGCGCTGGGACTGCCATTTCCATCCCGCCGAGATCCGCGCTGAGCGGCGTCGCAAACCGAAAAAAGGGTCGTAGCCATGGCCGATGTCAGCCTCGAAGTCCTCACCGGCAAGCTCAATCCGCTCGGCTATGACAGCTTCATGCAGGCCTTTCGCCTGGCGCAGGGAGCGGGCAACCGCAATCTGGAACTGGCACATTGGCTGCAGGCGGTGCTGCAGGCCGACCGCAGCGACCTTGCCTTGACGGTTACTCATTTCAAACTCGATGCCGGCCGGCTCTCGGCCGACCTCAATGCCGTCACCGCCGGCTTTGCCATGAACAAGACCGAGCTGCCGGGCTTTTCCGACGACATTTTCGACGCGCTCAGCCAGGGCTGGAACTATGCCACCCTGATGTTCGGCGAAACCCAGGTGCGCACCGGGCATGTGCTCACCGCCATCCTGAAGGAGCCACGCCTGGCGCGCACGCTCAACGGCCTGTCCAAGCAGTTCCGTCTGATCGACGTGGAGCAACTCACCAACGAACATCGCAAGATCTGGCAGCAATCTGCCGAAGAAAACATGCGTCCGATGGACGGCTCGGGACCGGTCGCCAAGGGAGCGGGCGGGGAGGCAGGGCCTGCCGCCAAGGGTACCAGCGCTCTCGACCGCTACGCCGTCGACCTGACCGAGCGCGCCGCCAGCGGTACGATGGATCCCATCGTCGGCCGCGACGAGGAGATCCGCCAGGTCATCGACGTCCTGATGCGCCGGCGGCAGAACAATCCCATCCTCACCGGCGAGGCCGGCGTCGGCAAGACCGCGGTGGTCGAAGGCTTTGCCCAGCGCATCGCGGCCGGCGACGTGCCGCCGCCGCTCAAGGGCAACAAGCTCTACGCGCTCGACATCGGCCTGATGCAGGCCGGCGCCTCGATGAAGGGCGAGTTCGAGCAGCGCCTGCGCTCGGTGATCGACCAGGTCCAGGCTTCGGCGATACCGATCATCCTGTTCATCGATGAGGCGCATACCTTGATCGGCGCTGGCGGTGCGGCTGGCACGGGGGACGCCGCCAACCTGCTCAAGCCCGCTTTGGCCCGGGGCACGCTGAGGACGATCGCCGCGACGACCTGGTCGGAATACCGCCAGCACATCGAGAAGGATCCGGCGCTGACCCGCCGCTTCCAGCCGATCAATGTCGGCGAGCCCGGCATCGAGCAGTGCTGCAACATGATGCGCGGCCTGCTGGCGCCGATGGAAAAGCATCACAACGTCCATATCTCGGAAGCCGCGGTGGTCGCCGCCGTCAAGCTGTCGAGCCGTTACATCCCTTCGCGCCAGCTGCCGGACAAGGCTGTCAGCCTGCTCGACACGGCGGCCGCGCGCGTGGCGGTCTCACAGAATGCGACGCCGGCGGCGGTCGAGGATGTGCGCGTCGCCATCGAGGCAGGCGAGCGCGAGTTGAAGGCCCTGGAGCGTGAACGCGATGTCGGCAATGCCGACGAGAAACGCATCGGCGAGGTGACGGAGACCATCACTGCCGCCAGGGAGAAGCTGGCGTCGCTGGAGAAGGCCTGGGGCGAGGAGAAGGCTGTTGTCGCCGAGCTGATGGCGGCCCGCCGTGCTATCGCCGAAGGCGGGGAGGGCGCCGATGCGGCTCGCGGCAAGCTCACCGGCATCATGGCCGACCTTGCCGCCATCGATCCCGAAAAACGTATGGTCTATCCCTATGTCGACGAGCAGCCCGTGGCCTCGGTGGTCTCGGACTGGACCGGCATTCCCGTCGGCCGCATGGTCAAGGACGAGGTCGAGACCATCCTCAATCTCGGCGACATTCTGGCCAGGCGCGTGGTCGGCCAGGATCATGGCCTGAAGATGATCGCCCGGCGCATCCAGACCAACCGCGCCAAGCTCGACAATCCCGACAAGCCCATCGGCGTCTTCATGCTTGCCGGCCCGTCCGGAGTCGGCAAGACCGAGACGGCGCTGGCGCTGGCCGAGGCGCTCTATGGCGGTGAGCAGAACATGATCACCATCAACATGTCGGAGTTCCAGGAGGCGCATACGGTCTCGACCCTGAAGGGGGCACCGCCCGGCTATGTCGGCTATGGCGAAGGCGGCCGGCTCACCGAGGCCGTGCGCCGCCGGCCCTATAGCGTGGTGCTGCTCGACGAGGTGGAGAAGGCCCACCCCGACGTGCACGAAATCTTCTTCCAGGTCTTCGACAAGGGGGTGATGGAGGATGGTTCGGGCCGGCGCATCGATTTCAGGAATACGCTGATCATCCTCACCACCAATGCCGGCACCGACATGATCATGGATGCCGCGGCGAACGGCGCGCAAAAGCCCGATCCGGAGGCGCTGGCGGTCGAGCTCAAGCCGCATCTCCTGCAGGTCTTCCCGCCGGCGCTGTTGGGGCGCATCGTCACCATTCCCTATTACCCGCTGTCCGGTGACATGCTGGGCGCCATCGTGCGCCTGCAGCTTGATCGCATTGGCAAGCGCATCCGCGACAATCACGGCGCCAGGTTCAGCTATGACGATGCCGTGGTCGAGAAGATCGTTTCCCAGTGCAACGATCCGGATTCGGGGGGGCGCATGGTCGACAACATCGTCACCAACACGCTGCTGCCGGCGCTGTCCCAGCAGATTCTCGGTAAGGCCATCGCGGGGCAGCAGATCGAGGAAGCCAGGGTGGGGGTGGAGAACGGGGAGTTCTCTTATGCAGTGTGTTAAGCGGCGGATCTCTGCCGCCTAGGAATCCTCAGCCAAGCCAGCGATGCATCAGGCCGGTCGGGTACAGGCACCTCTCGAAAAGTCCAGGAGAAGGCGATGGCATTACAGTCGAAGAGCTTCGGTGGCGACAGCAGGCTCGAGGCCGCGGCGGTTTCCGATCCGGCCCACATCCTGCGCGGAGCGTCCGGTGAGCACGTGTCCAAGGTCCAGCGTGCGCTCATGCAGTTGTTCGATGAGGCAAATATCGAACGTGCCGAACTGAGCGATGCCAAATATGGCGAGACCACCGAGAAGACGGTGAAGGCCTACAAATCGCGCAAGGGCAAGGAAGTCATCAACCACACCTATCAACAAAGCCCGGATTCCATCGTTGGCAAGATGACGATGGCAAAGATCGACGGCGAACTCGTTGAAAAGGAAAAGGACGATCCGGACTATTTCTTCTTCAAGGACGACCAGAAGGCGTTGGTCAAGGACGATATTGCCCGAGCCAAGGTCATGGTAGCCAACGTGGTCGCGAGGCTTCGTCTGGTTGGCGGGATAGGCAAGGACGGTGGCTTGGTTATCATGCCGCGCAACTACCTTTACTATGAGACGAAATTAAAGATACTCAACGTCTTCCATATCAACTCTTTCCGGGAAGACGATTTGCCCGCGCCAGCGGATGTCGTGCAACGACTGACACGGGAATTCTCGGGCTTCAAGGGGCTGCCGGAGCAGGCCGGCGATATCTCCGATCAGCTCAGTTTCTCCGTTCTGTTGGAGAATTACGCCAACCTGCAGGCAAGCCTGGACCGCCCGTTCAGACGCGAATTCTACACGATGGGAACCTTTCGCGGTTCGCCCCTGAGCTTCTTTGCCGCCT
Source organism: Labrys sp. E2SS-1L (assembly GCF_057073705.1). Taxonomy (NCBI): domain Bacteria; kingdom Pseudomonadati; phylum Pseudomonadota; class Alphaproteobacteria; order Hyphomicrobiales; family Xanthobacteraceae; genus Labrys; species Labrys sp. E2SS-1L. The sequence continues at coordinate 425,554 of NZ_CP172713.1, forward strand.
TTGTCGATGCGCGCAATCCAAAGGACGAGACCGTCCGCTTCACACGCCACTATTTCGATGAGCAGATCATGCCAACGCAGGATGATAGGGCCGTGACCGTGGCTCACGAGCGCTGCCATACGATCTTTCGCGCAAACGGGCATCCAGGTACGGGGGACAATCCCTTCTGCGTGACGCCCCATCTGGGCGATCCAAACGTGACCTCCTCGGAGGAAGCCCTGATGAACCCCTATTGCTACGAATGGTTCATCGTCGCGATGCAACCCGCTTATCTGCCCAGGCAGAATCGAAACAACGGCTGTGGCACCTGATGGCCGCCTGGTACCGCCACAGTTCGACATGATGGCGATATGGCCTGGAATTCGTAAGGCGTCCTGCGCGACGCCGACCACGCCGCCGCCATCCCTTATTCGCAGGATGTGCTGTTGGTGCCGTGGAGAGTAAGATCAGAAGTAGATAGATCTATTCAGGTACGCATAGTTGCACTGGAAGTATTTTTTCAGTCCATCGAAGGCAGAGGGGGCGATGTGACACCAAAAGAATATCTGGATCGATACACCTATCTGAAGTTCTACAGCCCGCTCAACAATGAGCTGATCTCGGCTGGTATCAGCATGTACGGTTCGGGCTGGGACTTCCGAAACGGCAAGGCCGGCACCGGCCAGGTGATGCAGCGCGAGCATGCCGCCTTCACGGCGGCGCTCCGGATGGCCCACCATGGCAATGTCAACAAGCCGTGCGGGACCAAGTTCTTCTTCGACCAGCAGCCGCTCGGCCTGATCCAGCCGACCGAGGACTTCTACGCCACCACCTTCATCCAGGCCTTTGTCGGTAAGGGCAGCCCCGACGAGATCATCGACACGCTCCGCCTCGCTTATGCGATCGGCCGTATCGGCACTGGCAAGGATGTTGCGGGACAGCCCTGCGCCCGGGCGACGGCCCAGGCCTATGCGACGGATTTCATCACGCTCGACTGCAATGGGCTGGTCGGCAACTATTATGGCGGCAGCCCCTCGGCCTCCATCGATGCCTATGCCTCGACCGCCCGGCGCCGGACCAGGATCGAGGATATCCAGCAGGGCGATGTGGTCGTCACCCATTGTGCTGCCTCACCCTATGAGCATATCGCCCTGATCGACTCCTGCACCGTCAGTGGTTCGACAGCGAACATCCAGCTGGTCGAATGGGGCTGGTATGGCGGCGAGGAAGTCCACTATTCGAAGGAGGCGAAGGCCTATTCCATCGTCCAGGGGCCGGAAAAGGCCTATGGCATCGGCTGGGCAGCCAGAAGCAACGTCAAGCCGGTTGATTCCTTCAGATACATCTTCAAGCGCCCGAATGATGAAGAGCCGCACGGATGGTCCTGATCTGCCATGTCGAAGACCTGGATAGTGCTTGGAATTGTTCGGAAACATCGTCAAGCAGACAGCGAGAAGGAAGGCCATCATGGCTTTGACATCCGTTCGTTTCAAGAATGAACCCTCTTTGCAGCGCATCGAGGCCGGCAACGACGTTCTGCTGCGCGGCATGTCCGGCCGTCATGTCCATCTCCTGCAGATGGCCTTGATCGATCTCGGCTTCGCCATGCCAGTCTCGACCCAGAGCCAGGATTACAGCCCCGACGGCGTCTACGGCATCGAAACGGAATCGGTGGTGAAGGCGTTCCAGCGGCGCAACCCGCCTCTTGCCGACGATGGCAAGCTCGGGCAGGCGACGATACGCGAGATCGACAAGCAGATCGGCGGATTCAAGCATCGCGTGCGGGTGCATTTCCGGTCGCTGGCCCTGAGCGACGTGCCGTTCGAGCGCATCCTGTCGAGCGCCCAGGCCGTCTATGCCCAATATGGCATCGAGATCTTCTTCGCCTCCGGCGAGTCGCTCGGCCTGACGCAGGACGAAGAGAACCGCTTCAACGTGGTGGGCCAGAACTGCACCTGGCAGATGGATTCGGGCGAGTTCGCAGCGCTCCACGCGCTCGGAACGCCCGTCCCCAACAATGATGTGAAGCTGTTCTTCGTCAACAGGTTCCAGGAGAACAACGTACTGGGCTGCGGCGGCCATGCTACGGGCAAGCCGGCCTGCGCCGTCACGCATGATTGCTCGCGCTGGGATCCGGCGCATGAGATCGGGCACGTGATGCTGACGAGTTCCTTCGCACCGGTGCATTCGGGCAGTACGCGCAACCTGATGTTCGCAACTTCGAGCAACGGGCCGACGCCGTTGGCGCTGACGGAAAAACAGCTGAAGCAAATCCGCAGCTCGCCGGTCTGCCGCGCGGTTTGATGGATCTGGAGCGGGTTTACGACGAGGCTATGCAGGATCGAACCCGCCATCATCGTCAGGGGCGATGGTTTCCGGAGCTTGCCGGATTTCGGGAAGACGTCGACGGGTGTTGCAGCAGGCGGGTCAGGCGTTCCTCCGCAATCACCAGCCGTCTTACCTGGTCGCGCATCACCACGAGCGCGACCGAGGGCAACTCGGCGAGGAGATTGAGAAAGATGTCCTTTGCAATCTTCAAGGCCGCGACCTCGGTGGTTGCCACCACGGTAGCCGAGCGGGGCGCGCCGCTGATCAGGCCCATTTCGCCGACGATGGAATGTCGTCCCGTGGTCGAAAGAAGGAGTCTCTCGCCTGCAAGTTCGATGAAGGCGTCGACGGTGCCGGAGAGAATGATATAGGCTGCATCGGCGAGGTCTCCCTGGCGGAACAGGATCTGGTCCTGTTCGAAGGAGATGCGCTCGCAGGTAAAGGCGATCAATTTCAGCCGCGGCGTGTCGAGAGCTGCGAACATCGGTACGTCGCGCAGGGCCTGGATCTCGGCGAGCTCCTCGATCGGCGCTTCCGGCGCTGTCTCCTGGACGGCCAAGGGCGCAGAAGGTTTCGACACGGATTCAATGCGGTTGCCGCGGGTCGTGACCACGACATCGAACGGGTCGCGCGGGGGGGCATCGCGCATGGCGACGATAAGCGTGCGGCCCTCCATGCGCCGACGCACCATCTCCAGGATGGTGGCGCGCTGACCCTCCGGGAACATCAGGTCGAGCTGATCGAGGATGAGAATTCTGGGGCGCTTGACGAGGCAGCGAGCCAGGGCAAGGGCACATCGATGGGCCGCAAGTAGCAGGCGCCCGCCGGGGCCGGCCTCCTGGTTGAGACCGAGCTGGTAGATGATCCGATCAAGGCCGCAATCATGCACGACCTTGTGCAATGTCACCATGACCCGTTCCTCGGCATGCGCCATGGCATGATCGATACGCCCGAACAGGAGATTGTCGCGCAGCGGCGCGGCGGGGCAGAGCCGATCGGGAGCATGGAATTCGAGCATCCCGGCGAACCGGGCCGGATCGAGGGCCATGATCCGTCCGCGGGTTCGCACGATCTCTTCGGCGAGGGGGGCAGTGAGCAGCCCAAGCCGATGGCGGGTCTCGATATAGTGGAGCGCCAGAAGGAGCAGGGAGCGGCGTTCCGGATAAGCGAGTGTGCCCGCGCCGCGTGTGCCGGCGCGAGAAGCAATCTCGGCAAAGCGCGGCAGCTCACTCGACGAGATGAAGGAGAAGCGCTCGAACACGGCGTGATCGCTGGAGATCTGCGAGAAGATTTCCACCATGGTCGCGGCGACTTTCAGCCCCAGGGCAACGAGGCTGTCGTCGAGCCCTCCTTCTGCGAGCAGCGCGGCAATTTCCGGGTCCTCGATCAGTATCTCGATGGCACCTTCGGCAACCGGAACGCCGAAGAACAGATTCTCGCCGATGGTGGCATAGCGATTGAAGCGGGTCGGATCGAAAGGCTCGATCAGGTCTGCCAGATGGGTTTCCTCGAGTTCCCGGACGAGGCGTCGGCGGCAGTCGATGAGGCGTTGGGCGAGATCGCGATCGGGTTCGGCGTCGAATTTCCGCGAGAGCCCGAAGCCATAGATGGCATCCGCCAGGCCGATTTCGCGCAGCAGGGCGATGATCATGTCGTCGAGCTCGCCGGCATCGGCTGCGCCAGCTCTGCGCAGATCGATGGAAGGGGCTGCAGCTTCCCCCTCGCTGTGGGGGCCAGGCCCATGGCCGGGTTGACGGTCGCCTTGATCGGCTGGAAGCGGCAGGTCTTGCCCGATGGGCGCCCCGCGCAAGCCGTAGACGATGTTCTCGCGGATGGAGCGCCCGAAAATCACGAAATCAGGGCCGAGATAGCCGAGATTTTGCCCGATCCAGCCCGGGGAAAAGGCAGCGAGATCCTGTCCGGCAAGGCGCACATTACCGTCGAATTCCGTCAGGCGGCGTGCGAGAAGCTGGGCCAGGGTGACGAAGCCTTCGCCTCGGGATCCCGTCAGCAGGACATGCGCACCTAGGGGCAGGACCAGGTTGGCATTGTCGAGCAGGACGTCGCCGCTCGGCGCCCGCACTCTCAGCGCCTCGATCGCGATGGCGCCGCCGGCGGCCAGGTCCGGTGTCTCACCAGCGAGTTCGGGCAGTTCGGCCAGGGAGAACTGTTCCAGGATCTGCTCATATTTGACCTCGACATCCTGGCGCTGCTGGTCCCAGTCGATCAGTTCCTTGATGGGCGGCGGCAGGTCGCGATAGGCGGCGATCACCGCCACGAGCTGGCCGATGTCGAGCGAACCGCGCAGGGCGAAATACCCTCCCAGCGCGTAGAACAGGAAAGGCGTTACCTGCGCCAGCACGGAGTTGATGAATTTCACCATGAACTTCCGGCCGTAGAGCCGATAGCGGATCCAGAACAGTTCATCGAGCAGGCCGGTAACCTTCTGCCGTTCATAGGCGGCCGTGCCGTGATTGCTGACCTCGCCTATGCCGTCGACGATCTCGCCGATATGGCCGGCAAGCGAGCGCGAGCGCGCCTGGCGCTGGCGCCCGAGCCTGAGCTGCTCGCGCCGCAGACGCGGGATGACCGCACCCTGCACCAGTACCATCGCCGCGGCCAGTAGGCCGAGAAGAGGGCTTTGCAGCAGGATGAAGCCAAGCGCGGTAAGCGCCTGGCTGCCGAGGAAGGCGGGCTGGATATAGGCATCGCCGACGAAGCCGCCGATGGGCTCGACCTCGTCGCGGATGATGGTGGCGACTTCGGCCGATCGGACATTGCGGACCGCCTCCGGCCGGAAACGCAGCAGCAGGTTGAAGAGATCCAGGCGCAGGCGGCGCAGCAGGTCCTCGCCGAGCTTGCCCTTCTGCATATTGATGACATAGCGAAAGGCGCCGTTGATCAGCACCAGCAGCATGAACACCGAGCTCAGCACCATCAGATAGGCGATGCGGGAGAACGTCATGCCGGGATAGTGCAGGCTGCCGCCTCCCAGGAAGGCCGGCAAGGCCAGGTTGAAGGCGAAAAGCGGAGCCTCGGTGATGCCATGCTGGAAAGCGCGTCCCTGGATGGCGTCGTTGACGATGCTGCGTGGCAGGTCGAGCGATAGAAAATAGAAAGGCAGGGACGCGAGTACGACAAGGAGAATGACGACCTGTTGCCGGCGGCTGTTCTGCCAGATGTAGGAAAACAGGGGTGGCAACCCTTTGCCGGCCGCTGCCGGCTCGGCAAGTTTCCGGGCCGGCCCGCCGGGCGATGTGGTCGCCATGAATGCTCGCTTCACCGGGAACCTCGTACCGACAGTCCACGCAACTCGATCGACGCCTTTTCAACCGTCGTCCGAAGTCGAAAGTCCAAGTAAACGAATGATTATATTGAATTTATCTTATGGATTGAGGCATTTCAAATTTATAGCGAGCCCGTCGACAATTGTATCTACCTCTTCCGAACAAAGGAGGATCCCATGCCCTGAACTTGCCGCGCAGTCCCGTCCGCTCCCCAGTTCGAACTCCCCATGGCATGTCCGGATATCCGCCGGACGGGCTGGCGCCCGGCGACCGCAGGCCCTGACAAAGACGAAGCCTGCTGTGCAGGTATGGGCTGCCCAAGATCGGGAAAAGTGAGTAAAATCCTGACTTTGGAGCAGGAAGATAGGTTGTCTTCCGCTGACGACGTCCGATCCATCGGATCCGAGGCCGGGCTTGTGGCCGAAGGCAGGGTAGGACGCTCGTTTCACCCGCGGCGGATCGTTCCATGGCGTGTAGGGGTTGCGGTCTGGAACTGGCATCGGATTTCGCGTTCTGTCCGCATTGCGGGCGATCGCAGTCAACACCCTGTGCGAATTGCGGTTTTGTCTGCGAGCCGGGTTTCGCCTTCTGCCCGCGCTGCGGAACGGCACGTACCCCAGGCATGCCTGCCGCCGACATTGCGCCCGTGCCCCCTGTCGATGCGGTCGCCTCAACCGGGACACTCGATCGTCCCGAGGCCAATCGGCGGCAGGTGACGGTGCTTTTCGCCGATGTCTCCAGTTTTACCGCCCTTGCGGAGCGCCTCGACCCGGAGGACGTCCGGGCCTTCCAGAACGCCCTGTTCGAAACGCTGGCGAATGTGGTGGCGCACTATCAGGGTTTCGTGGAGAAGTTCGTCGGCGACGCCGTGCTGGCAGTGTTCGGAGCGCCCCTGGCCCATGAGGACGACCCGGAGCGGGCTCTCGACGCAGCACTGGACATGACCGTCGAGGCAGTCCGCCTCGATGCGTGCTGGGCGGGGCGCCTCGGCCAGCCGGTGAGCCTCCATATCGGCGTCCACACCGGTCTGGTCGTGGCCGGGCATCTCGGCCAGGCCGCCGGCGCGACCTATGCGGTGACCGGCGACACCGTCAATACGACGGCCCGCCTGCTGGCGGCGGCCTCGGGGGCCATCCTGGTCTCCGAAGCGACCCAAGCGCTGACCCGGCATCGTTTCGGCTTCGAGCCCGTGCCCGACCTGACCTTGCGCGGCAAGGCGGCCCCCGTGGCAGCCTATCGATTGACCGGGCGCCTGGCCATGCCGGCGTCCGGACGAGGGCTGGCCGTGCATGGGCTGGAAAGCCGGATGGTCGGCCGCGAGGCGGAACTGGCACGGCTCGTCGCGCTCTTCGAGCGGGTGCAGGCCGGATCGGCCCAGGTCGTCACTCTGGTTGGGGAAGCCGGCTCGGGCAAATCGCGGCTGATTGCCGAATTCCTTGCCACGCTCGAAGCGCAGGGAAAGCTTGCCGGCGGCGCTGTCCGCCGTGCCGCCTGCTCGTCCCTGGGCGAGCCCGCCTATGGCGTCTTCGCTGCCCTGTTCCGCGAAGCCTATCAGGTGCATCGTGACGACACGCTCGAAGTGGCGAGCCGGAAACTGGCCGCGGGCCTCGTCGCGCTCGGTGCCCAGGCCGACATGACGGAGGCCTTCGCACCGGTCCTGAACTACATGCTGGGCGTGGAGGGCGAGCCGCCGGGCGACCTTGCGCCGGAACAGCTGAAACGCCAGATTGCGCTAGCCGCACGGATGCTGATCGACCGGCGCCTCGATCAGGGGCATTTGCTCATCGTCGTCGAAGACCTCCATTGGGCTGACACGGCCTCGGTGGATCTCCTGTGCGACGTGGCCGACCATCTTGCCGATCGGCGCCTGATGATCGTGCTGTCGCATCGCCCCGGCAGGCCGCCCTTGCACCTCGCCCGGGCCCTGCAGTCGAGCCTTCACCTCGACCCGCTCTCGGCGGATGAGACGCGGGCCTTCGTCGGCGCACTTTTCGGTGAGGCCGATGGCGGTGCGCTCGAGGATATCCGGACCTTCGTCGCCCGGCGGGCGGGTGGCAACCCTCTCTTCGTGGAGGAGATCGTTCGAAGCCTCGTGGCCAGGGGTGTCCTCAAAAGGGAAGGCGATCGCTGGATCCGCGCAGCTCCGTTCGACGCCGAGGAGGTGCCGCCAACCCTGCAGGGGCTGCTGCTCTCACGCGTCGACGGCCTGGCCGTCGAGGAGCGGCGCGTGCTGTACGCCGCCGCCGTGCTCGGCATGGTGTTCGAGCAGACCCTTCTCGGCGATGTCGCCGCGGAACCGGCTGCCGTCGGCGCCGTGCTCCGGCGCCTCGCCGAAGCTGGTCTTGTCTGCCGGGTCGAGGGCGAGGGCGGGAGCCATCGCTTCACCCATGCGCTTATCCACGAAGCCGCCTATCACAATCTGCTCCTCTCCCGCCGGACGGAACTGCATGAACGGGCGGGCCTCGCGCTCGAACGTGCCGTGGGCAGCCAGCCCGAGCGATTGGGCGATCTCGAAGCGCTGGGGCATCACTGGAGCCTGAGTTTCGACAGGGTCAAGGGGGCGCGCTATCTCATGGCGGCCGGCGATCGGGCCCGTGCGGTCTACGCCAATGAAGACGCCATCCGGCACTATGAGCGGGCCCTGCGTACGCTGGCCGATTGCCGGGACTGCGAGAATGACATCCTGGCCACGCGGGAACGGCTGGCGGATCTCCTGGCATTGGCGGAGCGGCGAACCGAGGCGGCGGATCACTACGAGGCAGTGCGCCAGGCGCTCGAGGCCGCAGGCGATCGGGTGGGAGCAGCCCGGCTCCAGCGCAAGATCGGCGGCCTGCATTGGGAGGCGGGTGACCGAGAAGGTGCCAGGGCCTGTTTCATGCAGGGCCTCGCTTTGCTCGGCGACGAAGGCTATTTGCCAGAGCGCGCGCAACTGTTCCAGGAGGTCGGGCGGCTCACCTTCCGTGCGGGCGACAATGAGGGAGCGATTGGCTGGGCGGAACGGGCGCTGGCCGAGGCGGATCGGAATGCCGGCGTCGATCCCGAACCGGACCGCATGCGTGAACTGGCGGCGATACGCGTCCAGGCCTACAATACGATGGGCGTGGCACTGGCACGGACCGGCCGGCCGGCGGTCGCCGTGGAGCAGATCGAGCGCAGCGTCCGGCTGGCCGAGGATCACCATCTGCTGCAGTCGGCTTGCCGCGGCTACACCAATCTCGGCGTGCTCTACAGCACCTTCGATCCCGAGCGCAGCATCGCGACCTGCCTGCGCGGATTGGAAACCGCCAAGAAGGTGGGAGATCTCGGTTTCCAATCCCGCATCTATGCCAATCTCGCCGTCGCCTATTGTGCCCTGACGGATCGGTGCGAGGCGGAAGGCGTCAAGGCGGCGCAAATGGCGGTCGATCTCGACCGTCGGCTGGGTCTGCTCGACCATCTGGCGGCGCCGCTGATCATTCTCGGCCAGATCTATCAGTGCCGGGGCGAGCACGCGCTTGCCTTCGCATCCTATGAGGAGGCCTTGCGCCTGGCCGAGCAGATGGGTGAGCCGCAATTCCTGTTTCCCTGCTATGACGGTCTGGGCACGCTCCATCTGGATGCTGGGAACCAGGACCAAGCCGCGCTATACTTGGCCAAGTCGGAAGAGGTCTGTCAGCGTGCCGGCCTCGAACCGGATGCCCTGATGGTTCTGCCGTTTCTGTGCTAGCTCGATTGCGTGTCGTCGCCGCGTTTCTGCCGAAAGCCGGCATCTCATTTTTCAACGCGATATTTTGGCTTGAGCGCTCAGTGACTTGATCGAGACACCCTGAATCCGAAGTGCCTCGAAGCGAAGGGCAAAAAGCCGAAAACCGTTTCAAGACAACGCGTTCCGCCTCGAGATGAAAGGGGTTTTGCATGAACATGCAGCCGATACAGGTGCCGGTTGCCCCGGGCGAACCTGCGCCGGATTTCTCGCTGCCCGCCCTCGACGGATCGGGGACCGTGTCGCTGGCCGACTATCGCGGCAAGAGCTCGCTGTTCCTTGCCTTGTTCGTCGGACTCTGGTGTCCATTCTGCCGCAGGTCGATCGCGCAGATGGCGGCTGCGGGCCCTCAATTGCAGGCATTGGGGGTCGAGACGCTTGGCATCGTTGCAACCGAGCTTGAAAATGCACGTCTCTATTTCAAGTTTCGCCCGAGCCGTCTGCGCATCGCCACCGATCCGGGGCTCTCGACGCATCGGGCCTATGGCGTCCCCAAGCCGGTGCCGACACCCGACCTGATGGCGGCCCTGGCGGAGCTCCGAGTCAATCCTACCGGCGATCTGCCCGAACCTTTGCCTGTGCGGCAGGCTGCCGATGCACTGGCCAAGCTCGACGGCTATGTCGAGAACCCGACCGACCATGCCGACATGGAGCGGCAATGGCCTCAGCTGAAGGCCCAGTTTCTCATCGACAGCGACGGGCTGGTGCGCTGGACCCATATAGAATGCAGCGAGGGACTGGCGGGGCTGGGGAAATTCCCGTCCACCCAGGAGATCGTCGCGGCGGCCGAGACCTTGCTCGGGCAGGGGGCCGGCCGGCTGCACTGACGGGCCGGGGAGAAGCCTCGCTTTGGCGCGCCTCCGGCGCCGGCATTCATTCCCGGCCCGCCAGGTGGGGGCCGGTGTTGGTGTCCACCACCGCCGGCTTCGAGCTGTCGATCGCTCCGTCCCAGCCGCCGCCCAGCGCCTTGGCCAGGGCGACATAATATTTGGTGATCGCCACCTGGCTCTGGATTTGCGAATCCTGTGCCGAGTAGAGCGAGCGGTCGGCCGTGAGCACGTCGAGGAAGCTCTGCGAGCCGACCTGGTAGAGCGTGTGGGAGAGCTTTGCCGCCTGCTGGTAGCCTTTCACCGCCTGGCCGAGTTGCTGGGCGTTTCGGCGCTGGGTCGCGAGGTTGACGAGCGCATCCTCGACGTCCTGCAGAGCGGTGAGCACGGTGGAACGCAGGGCGATGAAATACTGGTCGCGCTGGGCCTGCGCGACCTCGACCGCCGCGCGCAACTGGCCGCCCTGGAAGATCGGCACGGTCAGGGTGGGGCCGAACGACCAGCTGATCGAGGAATTCTTGGCAAGGTCGCCGATCTTGGTGCCGGAGGTCGAGAGCGAGCCCGTCAAACTGACACTGGGGTAGAGAGCGGCCTCGGCCTGGCCGACCTTGGCCGTATATTGGGCGAGCTGGCGCTCGGCGGCGCGGATGTCGGGCCGAGCCGAGAGGATGTCGGCCGGTATGCCGGTTGGCAGGGGGCGTCCCGGCATGGGGATGGGCCTGGCCCGCTTGAGGCGTTCCGCCAGCGCCGACGGCTCACGGCCGAGCAGGATGCTGAGCTGATGCACATCCTGCGCGAAGGATTGTTCGTAGAGGGGGATGTCGGCGGCGGTCGAAGCCGCCTCCGCCTCGGCATTGGCCGCATCGACTGCCGAGGCGGAGCCGGCCTGGAGCTTGGTGCGGGTCAGCGCGACGGTCTCGCGCCGGGAGGCGACGGTGCGCCGCGCCAGCGCGATACGGGCCTGGTAGCCGCGCGCATCGACATAGGCGGTCGCGACATCGCCGACGAGCGTGACCAGCGTGGCCCGCAGATCGGCTTCCGCCGCGTCGACGCCGTAGCTCGCTGCCTCGACATTGCGATGGTTGGCACCGAACAAATCGAGTTCCCAGCTGGCGTCGAGACCCGCACTGAAGGCGTTGGAGGTACTCGTCCTGCCCGCGCCGCTTGTGGAAGTCCCGCCAACCCGGCTGCGTGACGCATCGCCCGAGCCGCTGAGCGAGGGATAGAGACCGCCGATCGCTTCGCGTCGGCTGGCCCGAGCTTCGCGGATCTTGGCCTTGGCGGTAGCCACGTCGAGATTGTCGGCGATCGCCTCCTGGATCAGTCCGTCGAGGACAGGGTCATTGAGGCGTCGCCACCATTGCGAGAGCTCGGGTTTGCGCCGCTGCTGGCTCGCGTCGGCGCCGCTCCAGCGTGACGGCGTGGCCAGGCTGGGGGTCTTGTAGTCGGGGCCGACCACAGCACAGCCGGAGAGCATGACAGTGGCAGTAAGAAGTGCCGCGACCTGCAGGAGCGACCGGAGAGGCCGTTTGGGCTCGCTCCGCGATGCCATGGAGGACTGACCCGCAGGCGACATATCCGACGCCGATCGACTAAGGGACTGCATTCACATCGCTCCTGCGGCTGAATTGGAGTCGAGACTTTCCTGTGTCTGCGAGGGGCGGCGCGAGAAGAGGCGCCGAACCACGACGAACAGGAGCGGTATGAAGAAGATGCCGAGCACCGTGGCGGCAAGCATGCCGCCCATCACGCCGATGCCGATCGAATTCTGGCTGCCGGAGCCGGCACCCGAGGCCACCGCCAGAGGCGTCACGCCCAGGATGAAGGCGAGGGACGTCATCAGGATGGGGCGCAGTCGCTGGCGAGATGCGTCGAGCGTCGCTTCGATCAGGCTCTTGCCGGCCTGTTGCTGCTCCATCGCGAATTCGACGATCAGGATGGCGTTCTTGGCCGCGAGGCCGATCGTGGTCAGCAGACCGACCTTGAAATAGACGTCGTTGGACTGGCCGAACACCGTGGCCGCCAGGACGGCGCCGAAGATGCCGAGCGGCACGGAGAGCAGCACGGCAAAGGGGATCGACCAGCTCTCATAGAGAGCGGCGAGGGCAAGAAACACCACCAGCGCGGAGATGAGGTAGAGCTGCGTCGCCTGGCTGCCCGACAGGCGTTCCTGCGCGGACAGGCCGGTCCATTGGTGACGATAGCCCGGCGGCAATTGCGCCACCATGGCATCGATCGCGTTCATGGCGTCACCCGAGCTGACGCCGGGGGCGGCCGCTCCCTGGATCTCGACGGCCGAAGCGCCGTTATAGCGTTCCAGGCGCGGTGAACCGTAGCTCCATTTGCCGCTGGCAAAGGCCGAGAAGGGCACCATCGCGCTGTCGGTGTTGCGGACGAACCAGCGGCCGAGATCCTCCGGCTGCATGCGAAAATCCGCGGCTGACTGCATGTAGACCTTCTTGACCCGGCCGCGATCGATGAAGTCGTTGACATAGGTGCCGCCCCAGGCGGTGGACAGCGTGGCGGTGATGTCGGACAGGCTGAGGTCGAGAGCGCTGGCCTTCTCCTGGTCGATGGCAACCGAATATTGCGGCGTGTCCTCCTGCCCGTTGGGGCGGGTGCCGACCATGAGGGGGCTCTTGGCCGCCATGCCGAGCAATTGGTCGCGTGTCTGCATGAGCTTGTCGTGCCCGGCGCCGTTGAGATCCTGGAGGTAGAAGTCGAAGCCGCTGGTATTGCCGAAGCCGGTGACGGCCGGTGGCGTAAGGGCGAAGACATTGCCGTCGCGGATCTGCGAGAAGGCCTTCATGGCGCGACCGACGATCGCCTGCGCCTTGCCATTGGGATCTGTCCGCTCGCTGAAATCCTTCAGCGGAATGAAGGCGAGGCCGACATTCTGACCCGAACCACCGAAGCCGAAACCGACCACGGAAAAGACGCCTTCGACATAGGCCTTCTCGTCCTTCAGATAGTGGTTGGTAACCTCAGCCAGCACCTTTTCAGTGCGGTCCTGCGTAGCGCCCGGCGGCAGCGTCACGCTGGTGATCACCACGCCGGTGTCCTCCTCCGGCAGGAAGGAGCTGGGCAGGCGATCGAGCAGGAAGAGCATGCCGCCGGCGATGGCGACAAAGACCAAGAGGAAGCGCCAGGGCCGGGCGAGAACGCCGCCAACGCCTTTGCGATAGGCCTGCGCGCTGCGGTCGAAGCCTCGGTTGAAAAGACCGAAGAAGCCCTTCTGGGTAGCGTGGTTCTTGGGAGGCCTGAGGATGGTGGCGCAGAGCGCCGGGGTGAAAACGAGAGCCACCAGTACCGAGAGCACCATGGCCGAGACGATGGTCACCGAGAACTGGCGATAGATCACACCCACCGAACCCGAATAGAAGGCCATCGGCACGAAGACGGCCGAGAGCACCGTGGCGACGCCGATCAGGGCGCCCGTGATCTCGTCCATCGAGCGCAACGTCGCCTCGCGTGGCCCCAGGCCTTCCTCCTGCATGACGCGCTCGACATTCTCGACCACGACGATGGCGTCGTCGACGAGAAGGCCGATGGCGAGCACCATGGCGAACATCGTCAGCGTGTTGATGGAATAGCCGAACAAGGCGAGGATGCCGAAGGTACCGAGCAGCACGATCGGGACCGCAAGCGTCGGGATGAGGGTGGCCCGGATGTTCTGCAGGAACAGCAGCATCACCAGAAAGACCAGGACGATGGCTTCCGCCAGCGTCTTGACCACGTCCTCGATCGACAGCAGCACGAAGGGCGTCGTGTCGTAGGGATAGTAGACCTTGAGGCCCTCCGGGAAGGTCTGGGCCAGGCTGTTGATCGTCGTCTTGACCGCATTCGAGGTGCTGATGGCATTCGCGCCCGTCGCCAGGCTGATTGCCAGGCCGGCCGAGGGCTTGCCGCTATATTTGGAGTTGCTGGTATAGCTCTCGGCCCCCAGCTCTACCGTCGCAACGTCGTTCAGGCGGACGATCGAGCCCGAACTTGCGCTCTTGAGGATGATGTTCTCGAACTGCCTGGGGGTCTGCAGCCGGCTCAGGGCCGTTACGGTGACGTTGAGCTGCTGGCCCTTGCGCTGGGGATTGTCGCCGAGTTGGCCGGCGGCGACCTGGGTGTTCTGCGCTTCGATTGCCGAGGAGACGTCGCTCGGCATCAGCGCATATTTGGCGAGCTTGTCCGGATCGAGCCAGATCCGCATGGCATAGCCGGCTCCGAACAGCGTGGTGGTGCCGACCCCCTCCACGCGCGACAGCGTGTCGTTGAGGTTGCTCTTGACGTAATCGGCGACGTCCGTGGCCGTCATCTTGCCGTCGGTGGAGACGAAGGCGACGACCATCAGGAAGCCGGTGGAGGCCTTGGCGACGGTGATGCCGGTGTTCTGCACGGTCTGCGGCAGCTGAGCCTCTACCAGTTGCAGCTTGTTCTGCACCTGCATCTGCGCCACATCGGGATCGGCCGCGCTGGTAAAGGTCACGGTGATCGAGGCGCTGCCCGAGGAGGTCGAGGTCGAGGTGATGTAATCGAGATTGTCGATACCCGTGAGACCCTGCTCGATGACCTTGGTCACCGAGTTCTCGACGGTCTGGGCATCGGCGCCCGAATAGGTGGCGCTGATGGAGACCGAGGGGGGCGCGATCTGCGGATATTGCTCGATCGGCAGGGTGGTAATGGCCAGGATGCCCGCGAGCATCACCGAAATGACGATGACCCAGGCAAAGATCGGACGGTTGATGAAAAAGCGCGACATGTCGATGCAGCCCTATTCGGCCCGGACCGGTGCCGAAGCGACCGGTGGCTTGTCGAGGGCCGAGCTCTGGGAGAGCGGGCGGATATCGCCGGTGGCATCGTCCACGCTCACCTCGGTGGCCGTCACGTCCTGGCCGGCCCGTACCAGCTGGGTGCCTTCGACGATCACCCTGTCGCCGTCCGATACGCCGGCATCGACAAGCCAGTTGTTGCTGACACTGCGCTGAATCGAGAGTACGCGCTGGACGACCTTGCCGTCGCTGCCGACGAAGCTTGCTGTCGCCTCGCCCCTGGTGTTGTGGCTGACGGCCCGCTGCGGCACCAGGAAACTGTCCTGGGCCAGACCGACCTCGAGGATGGCGCGGGCATACATGCCCGGCAGGAGCAGGCGATCGGGATTGGGGAATTCGGCCCTGACAGTGAAGGTGCCGGTGGTGGTACTGACATTGGCCTCCACGAAACGAAGCGTGCCGGAATGCGCGTAGGTCGTGCCGTTTTCCAGCTTGAGCTTGACGGAGATGTCCGGGCCTGCGGTCTTGATCCGGCCCGACTTCACTGCCTCCAGGAAGTTCAGCAGGTTGGTGCTGGATTCCGTCACGTCGACATTGATCGGATCGAGTTGGCGGATCGTCGTCAGCGCGGTCGATTGGCCTGAACTGACCAGCGCACCCTCGGTGATGGTGGAGGCATCGACCCGGCCATTGATCGGCGCTTTCATCGTGGTGTAGTCGAGGTTGATGCGGGCCGTCTCCAAGGCGGCCTTGGCGGCAGCGACATCGGCCTTGGCCTGGGCCAGCGTGGCGCGGGCATCGTCGAGGTCCTGGCTGCTGACGGCGTTCTGCTTGATGAGGTTCTGATAGCGGTCGACCTTGGCCTGGGCGCTGGGAATGGCGGCCTGGTCCTTCTGCAAGGTTGCCTCGGCGCTGTCATAGCTTGCCTGGTAGCTGGCAGGGTCGATTTGATAGAGCGGATCGCCGGCCTTGACCTCGGTACCCTCCTTGAACAGGCGCGTCTTGATGATGCCGGTCACCTGCGGGACGACGTCTGCCGTCAACGACGCGCCGATACGCCCCGGCAGTTCCGCCGTGATGGCGACGGCGCGCGGATGGAGCGTGACCACGCTGACCTGCGGCCGGACGGCGCCGGCGGGCGGCTGGTTCCCCTGCTGCTCCTGGTTGCAGCCAGCGGCCAGGATGCAAATGGACAGGAGGCTGGCTCGACGGAGCATGCGCATGGTGCGGAAGGCACCCGAGGCATGGCGAGGGTATCGGATGAGGGATGAAGTTGCCGACATCAGGATCGGACCCAATCTGTTGTGCTACAAGGCATTGCAGTTAAGCGCTTGCCCGATCGACAGTCTTGCCAATGGGCTCGAAACGGGTAGGCGCAATTTTAGTAAATGTGGTTGAATATAAATTAAAGTATATATGAAATGTACTC
Organism: Labrys sp. E2SS-1L; assembly: GCF_057073705.1. Classification (NCBI taxonomy): domain Bacteria; kingdom Pseudomonadati; phylum Pseudomonadota; class Alphaproteobacteria; order Hyphomicrobiales; family Xanthobacteraceae; genus Labrys; species Labrys sp. E2SS-1L. Next base: position 441,909 of record NZ_CP172713.1, read on the forward strand.
CATGTATTGGTATAAATTGTTGAATATATATGCGATAATTTTCTAAAACTATATGGAATGGTGCGTGAAGAGACGATTTTAAGCGCCAAGGCGGTGTGCTTTTGAAGGATCGGCACCAGACTATTCCCGGGCCAGGGCTGTTGCGGGATCGAGGCGGGAGGCGTTGCGTGCCGGCATGTAGCCAAAGACGATGCCGATCAGCATCGAGGACAGGAAGGCAATGATGATCGAGGTGGTGGAGTAGCGCAGGCTGAAGGCCGTGCTGACGATATTGAAGATGGCGCCGAGGCCGAGTGCCAGGCCGATGCCGATCATGCCGCCGATCAGGCAAACCAGCACCGCCTCGATCAGGAACTGTTGCAGGATATCGCTACGGCGGGCTCCGACGGCCATGCGCACGCCGATTTCAGCGATGCGCTCAGATACCGATACCAGCATGATGTTGGTGACGCCGACGCCGCCGACCACCAGCGAGATGCCGGCAATGGCTGCCACCAGCAGCGTCAGGACCTCTGTGGTGCTGGTGATGGTGCGGCGGATGTCGTCCGTGTTGAGAATGAAGAAATCCTTCGCATTGTGCCTGGCGGCGAGGAGGGCGGTGACCGCCTGCTCAGCGCGATCGGTCGGCGCGTCGTCGACGACGCGCACGGTGATGCTGCGCAGGGACGTCGTGCCCAGGAAGCGGGCCTGAACCGTGGTGTAGGGCAGGTAGACCGATGGGTTGGCGCTCGAGCCGAACCCGCCTTGCTGCGGGCGGGTCAGGCCGACGATGCGGCAGGGCACCTGTCCGACCAGGATGATGCGCCCGATCGGGCTGGCCGAGGCTCCGGCGAACAGTGCCTTGCGGGTGTTGTCGTCGATCACCACGTCCTGGGCGATCCGGCGGACGCTATCGGCATCGAAAAAGGCGCCGGCGGCGAGCTGGGTCCCCTTCACGGCGAAATAGTCCTCGCCGACGCCGTTGACCTGCGCGGTGGCCTCGATTGATCCCAGGCGCAGGGTCTTGCTGGTCGAGACCGTGGGGGAGGCGGCGGCAATATAGGGTTGGCCGGCGAGCGCCTGGGCATCGGCGAGCACGAGGGTGGTGATCTTGCCTGAGCGGACGTCGCCGAAGTCCTTGCCGGGAAACACTTCCAATGTGTTGGTGCCGAGGCTGTTGATGTCGGCCAGGACCTTTTGTTGCGTGCCCGCCCCGAGCGCGACGACGCCGATGACGGAAGCCACACCGATGACGATGCCGAGCATGGTCAGGATCGTCCGCAGGCGATGGGCATTCATCGACCGCAAGGCCATCCGGAAGGCCTCCCGAAACTGGTCGATCCGTACCCGCCACGGCGATGCGGGCGCCTGCGCCCTTTCGCCGAAGCCGATATCGGCCCCCGTCGGTTCGGCTTGCTGCGCCCGCCGATTGGGCCTGTCGGAGATCACGGCGCCGTCGCGAAGTTCGATGATGCGTTCCGCGCGCCGGGCGACTGCCATGTCATGCGTGACGATAACGATGGTCTGGCCGCTGGCGTGGAGCTCGTCCAGGATGCGCAGCACTTCCGTGCCGCTGGCGCTATCGAGGGCACCGGTCGGCTCGTCGGCGAAGATTACACCGGCACCGTTCATCAGGGCCCGAGCGATCGAGACACGCTGTTGCTGACCGCCGGAGAGCTGGGTGGGGCGGTGGTCGAGGCGATCGGCCATGCCGAGGCGGTCCAGCAGCGCTTGCGCTCGCGTCTGTCGTCTCGACGGCGGCAGGCCGGTATAGATCGCCGGCATCTCGACATTGCCGATGGCCGTCATTTCGGCCAGCAGGTGGTAGCGCTGGAAGATGAAGCCGAAATGTTCGCGCCTGAGCGCTGCAAGCTCGTCCGCCGAGAGCGAGCCCGTATCGCGCCCGGCGACGCAGTAGCTGCCACCGGTCGGCCGGTCGAGGCAGCCGAGAATGTTGAGGAGCGTCGACTTGCCGGAGCCGGAAGTACCGACAATGGCAACCATCTCGCCGGCCTCGATCGACAGGTCGATATCGTCCAGTGCGACGACCGATCCCTCACCGGAGGGATAGTCGCGGCGCACGCCTTCAAGGAGGATCAGGGGCGAGGCCATGGTCACATGCCTCCCGGCGGAGGCCCCGCCATCGTCTTGGTCGGCGCGGCTTCCGTCTCGCCGATCACCACGCGCTCGCCGGGCTGCAGACCGTCCCAGATCTCGGCATTGATCTTGTTGTCGAGCCCGACCTTCACGGGCCGGCTTGCAACGGCGCCATCCGCCTGGATGACCCGTACCTTGAAGGCACCGTCCGCCTCGGGCCCGCTGAGGGCCGCTGCCGGGACGGTAAGGACGTTTCGGGCCTCTCGAAGGAGGATGTGCACTTCGGCCGTCATATAGGTTCGAAGATGTCCGTCGGCATTGGGTACGTCGAAGACGCCATTGTAGTAGATCGCCTCCGATGAGGTGGAGGAGGAGGACGAACTGCTCGTCGAAGCGCTGTCGGTCGAAAAGCTGCTGTCGGTCTTGACCGATTCCGGCGCGGGCTCGATGGAGCGCAGGCTGGCATGCAGGCGCCGTTCCGGCTCACCCAGAATGGTGAAGTAGACCTGCTGGCCCGGCCTGACCTTGACGACATCGGCCTCGGAGATTTGCGCCCGGATCGTCATGGTGTCGAGATCGCCGAGCACCACGAGCGTCGGGGCCGACTGGGTGGCATTGACCGTCTGGCCTTCCTGCACGCTGACCGCGAGCACGGTGGCATCGATGGGTGCCGTGATCCTCGTATAGCCGAGATTGACCTTGGCGGTGGACACCGAGACCTCGGCTTCGACGATCTGGGCGTCGAGCTGGGCAATCTGGGCCTGTGTCGCCTTCACGTCCGCCTCGGCGGAGTCATAGTCGGCGCGCGAAGAGGCATTCTGGGCGAAGGTCAGCTTCTGCCTGGCAAGCGTGGCTTGGTTCCTGGCCAGGTTCGCCACCTTCTCGTCGCGCTGAGCGCGGACATTGTCGAGCGTGGCCTGGGCGGAACGCAGGTCGTTCTCCTTGGTCAAGGCGTCGATCTCGGCAATGAGATCGCCGGCCCGGACCTTCTGGCCGACGGCGACCTTGAGGGCGGTGATCCGGCCGGAGACCTGGGCACCGACGGCGATGAGCTTGACCGGTTTGAGCGTGCCGGTTGCCACGACGCTTTCTTCGATGTTGCCGAGCATGGCGGGTGCGGTGATCAGGTTGGCGGCAGGGACGGGCGACAATTGCGTCTTGGCGAGCCAGCCGAGCAGCACGGTTGCGGCTGATATCAGCACCAACCGCAAGATCCGGCGCTGCCAGTGCCCGCGGCGCGGCGCAGAAGGACTTGGCGATCGGGCATGTGGCGTCGCGGTGCCAGGCCGGGTGGCGTCGGAACCATGCTCATGCTCGCCCGGAAGGGCCTCGCGCAGGGTTGCGGTGCTCTTAGTCCTGGGCATGACCATGGCTTTCACGTGAAGACATGGCCCTGGCCGCCAGACGCTTCGCGTGACAATTGCCATACGGTCTGGGACGCTGGGCTGCTCGTGCAGATGAAGTCATCTGGAAAAAAGTGGCTCCTGCCGAGGCGACGCCGACGTCATGCCGCCTTCTGATCGAATGACAGGATAGTCCCTGCCTCGCCGGGCTGGGATTAAGTCATGTTACGAATTGTTGCCTCGTCCGGAAGTGGAGCGTGATTTGTGCAACAAAAAATTATAATCGGGGCGGTGCCTCTCGGGCATCGCGCCGCTAAGATGTTGCCATGGCAGCCGAACAGACCCTCTTTCCTTCCGCTTCTCACACCACGCCGATGGCGAGGCCGCATATTCTCTGCGTCGAGGACGACGTCGAGATTGCGCGCCTGCTCGCAGACGTGCTGGAGGAGAACGGTTTTGCCGCCTCCTGCGTCGGTTCCGCGGCGGAGATGGACAGGGTGCTCGAGCGCGGCGGCGTCGAACTCGTGGTGCTCGATTTGATGTTGCCGGGCGAGGATGGCCTCAGCGTCTGCCGGCGGCTGCGGGCCGTATCCGCCATCCCGATCATCATGGTCACGGCGCGCAGCGACCAGATCGACCGTATCGTCGGCCTGGAGATCGGTGCCGACGACTATGTCTCCAAGCCCTTCAATTCGCGTGAGTTGGTCGCCCGCATCCGGGCTCTCCTGCGCCGGGCGGCGGCCACTGCGCAAACAGGGCCTTCGCGCGAACGCGGCCTGTGCTTTGCCGGCTGGCGTATCGATCCAACGGCCCGGGAACTCTATGATCCGGCGGGCGTGCGCATCTCGTTGACCAGCGTCGAGTTCGACCTGCTTCTCGCCTTCTGCCGCCATCCCGGCCAGGTCCTGTCGCGCGAGCATCTTCTCGAACTCGTCCATGGCGGCTCGGTCGGGCCGATCGAGCGCAGCATCGACGTGCATATCAGCCGCATCCGCCAGAAGATCGAGGCGGATCCACGTGATCCCCTGATGATCAAGACCGTCCGGCTGGGCGGCTATGTCTTCACGCCTGCCGTCGGGCCGGACTGATGCGAGCCTGGGAACGTCTGGTCCCGCGCAGCATCACGACGCAGGTCACCGGTCTCGTCGTGGTCTCGGTGCTGCTGGGCACGATCATCAACATCATCCTCGCGCTCCTGCTGTTCAGCGCGCCTCCGCCGGACGATTCTCCGCCGGCGGTGGCCTCGCGCATCGTGCGGGTCACCCAGTTCATCAAGGCAGCGAGGACGCCCGCGGAGGCAGACATCGTCCTTGCTGCCATCCGCAACGCCGGCGTGAAGGTGGAACGGGTCGCCCTGTCGGATCTGGCGTCCGCCCCGGAGGAGGCCCACTGGTCCCTGTGGAGCAGCCCGGTTCCGCGGCACGTCCGGTCGGGAAATGGCGTCGAGGTCCTCGAAGGGCGGCACTACGCGCCCGGACCGTTGCAGCAGATCGTCGTGCGGCTCGACGCGGCCCATGCCCTGGTCTTCGACGCTGCGATCGGTGCTGCGCCGTGGCCCCTGTTCCTGACACCGACGGCTCTGGTTCTCTCGATCGTACTGATCTTTGTGATGCTGCTGTCCGTCTATGCGGTGCGCTCGATCACCGCGCCGTTGGCGGCCGTCGCAGCGGCGGCCCAGTCCTTCGGTCGTTCCCCGCAGGATGTGCAACCCATTCTCGGCGGAGGCCCCCGCGAGATTGTGCAGGTCACCGAAGCCCTCAACGATATGCGTACCCGTATCAAGGCCCTGCTGGACGATCGCACGCGCATGCTGGCCGCCATCAGCCATGATTTGAGGACACCGCTCACCCGGCTCCGGCTCCGCGCCGAGCGAGTGCCGGAAGACAGGCTCCGCGAGGGGATGCTGACCGACCTTGCCAATGTCGAGCACATGCTCAACGAGACGCTGGACTATCTGCGCGAGGATGGCCGGTTCGAGGCGATGTCGCGGATCGACCTGCCGAGCCTGCTGCAGACGATATGTTCCCAGTTCGTCGACGTGGGTCATGCCGTCACCTATCAGGGCCCCGCAAAGCTGACCTGGAGCGCGAGGCCCAGGGAACTGACCCGCGCTATCACCAACATCGTCGAGAATGGCGTCAAGCATGGCGGTGCGGTGACCGTCACGCTCATCGACCGTCAGCCCCAGCCTCAGGCCCAGATCGAGATCGACGACGACGGGCCAGGCATTCCCGCCGATCTGCGCGAGCGGGTGTTCGAGCCTTTTTTTAAGGCTGATGCTGCCCGCACGCAGGACGGCGGGGGCTTCGGGCTGGGATTGTCGATAGCCAGGGATATCGTGCGGCGGCACGGCGGCGACATCGTCCTCGCAGACCGTGTTCCGCATGGCCTCAAGGTCAAGCTCTCCCTGTCCGCCGGCGCACTCGATCATCCGCGCTGAACCGTCCTGCGCTCGCGCAGCGGGCTTCGGGAGCTTCGCATCGCGTGTCTCACAATGAGGACTTCGTGCCCCGCATTACCGTCCTGTATCTTTGGCGACACGTGAACGATCTTCGTTACGCCCGCGCCTTCTTTCGCAGCATCAGGCGCTTTCCGGCTGGCGCAGAGTATGATTTCGTCTTTGCCGCCAAGGGGTATGCCATCGGCGACCGGCTTCCGCACCAGCCCGACCTCGCGGCTTTGCCCTGCGCCTCCGCCAAGGTGATGCACTTTGCCGACGAGCGCACGCCGGTCTCGATCTATCGGGAGGTTTCGGAAAGCTGCGGCACCGAGTTCATCCTGGTTTTCAATTCGTGGAGCCGGGTCCTCGCCGCCAATTGGCTCGCGCATTATGTCGGAGCGTTCGATCGCAATGCCGATTGCGGTTTGGTCGGTGCCACCGGCTCCCATGAAGCGGCCTGGGACCAGCCCTTTCCCAACATGGCGATCCGCAGCAATGCCTTCATGGTCCGGACCGCACTGTTCAACGCATTCGAACTCGGCGATCCCAGGACGGTCCTGGACGATCACCTGTTCGAGGCTGGTCCAAATGGGATGACCAGGCAGGTCATGGCGCGGGGCCTCACGCCTTTCGTCGTCGATCGCTTCGGCGCCGCCTGGCCGCCGGGGCGCTGGATGCAGAGCCAGACATTTCGCGCTGGGGAGCAGGGAGGGCTCCTCGTTGCAGACAATCGAACGAGCCAGTATGCCTGCGGAAGCCCACGCAAGCGGGCTCGTCTGATCATGCGGGCCTGGGGGAACGATGGGGTGGCCAGCAAAGGCTCGTTCGCCAGGCGGACCGCAGCCTGGCTGTGGTGGCATTATCCAAGAGGTCCGCTTGACATAATCGGGGACGGCCTTGCCGCTCTCGACCAGTTGTTGCGCAGAATGACCGGGCGGCCAGCCAACCCTGGGCGCAGAGTGTTCCCCAACTGAACGCCTGCCGGAAAACCGAGCATCGATTACCGGGCAGAAATGGCCGCCTTCCGCAACCATGGAAGGCCGCTCCAGGCATGACTCGGATCGACCTCGCTATTCCGTAATATTTCTTAATATCTTGAATTGTAAGTAAATAATTTTGAATATTTATTATAACAAATATATATCAATATATAGTAATCGTAATTCAATATTATTTATCAATTATCTTTAATAAATATACGATTCTAAAAGTAATTAATTTTATAGGGGCGATTCTTGGAAAGTTAATCCGCGAATTTTGCGAAGGCGGCTCTGCCTGGTGCGCGTACTCATATGCCTGAGCCGGAGTGAATCTCGAGAGGACGTGATATGGCGGAGAGCCTCTATTGGCTGTCAGATGAAGCATGGGGGGCTCTTGAGCCGCATCTTCCGCACGGGGAGGCCGGAAAACCCCGTGTCGACGACCGTAGGGTGATCTCGGGTATACTCCATGTCCTGAGGACGGGCTGTCGATGGTGCGACGTGCCGTCTGTCTATGGCCGGCCGAGCACGATCTACAATCGTTTCCATCGTTGGTCGCAACGGCATGTCTGGCACCGGATTTTCGCCGGGCTGGCCGCGGCGGGGCCCGTGCCGAAGGACCTTTCGGTCGACGGCGAGCATATCAGGGCGCGCCTGTTTGCGCCTGTCTCCAGATGGCGCCGGCAATCGGCGTCCCCCTTTGCCGGAGAGCGCTTGGAATTTCCGGTCGGGTCAAAGGTGGTCGTGAACAAGCCGGATGTCGGCTGAGTCCGGCCGGGATCCGGCATTCGCACCTCAGTCCCCTTCAAACGACCAAATATGCCAACTGCGAGAGACGATGACCGAAAACGGAAAGCGGCGCACTCACATCCTTCTGGCTTGCATGCCGAAGTCCGGATCGACCTTCCTTTCGGACATCATCAGCGAAATCGGAGATTTCAAGCGAGCCGTTCCGCTTCCGGCCGCCGGACGCAGGGAGCAGGAGCTCGACGAATTCTATCTGCAACAGATCGATGATCAGGACTATGTCGCCCAGCTGCACATCCGAAACCATCGCTGGACCGAGGAGATGTGCCAGGACTATGGCATCACCCCCATCGTTTTGGTTCGGAGCCTCTTCGATTGCGTCGTCAGCCTGCGCGATCACATCCGGCGCGAGGGAAATCTGTGGCCGATGATCTGGCTGAGACCGGAACATGCGCATCTGGACGACGCGACCCTGGATCGCATGATCGCTCGCCTCGCCATTCCCTGGTACCTGAACTTCTATGTCAGCTGGCGCAATGCCCCGAACAGATTGCTGATTACCTATGAAGAACTGATCGAGGGGCCTGTCGAGATCACCAAGGAGGTGCTGAACTTCGCGCAGGCCGCCGTCTCCGATGACCAGATCAGGCAGGCAGTTCAAGCCGTACAGGGCAAGGCGGCCAGCCGCCTCAATGTCGGGGTTCGCGGCCGCGGCAATGGTCTCGACCACGAAACGGTGAGGGGCATTCTCGAACTGCTGGATTTCTACCCCGAGTCCGCCGACGATCCCTATTTCCATATGCTCAGGGAGCAGGGGCGCGACATCCTGTCCGGCGATGCGCCGGCACGGCCGAAGAACCTGGCTGGGGACCGGTCATCCCGGGTGCGGATCGCCAGGAAGCGCAAGCAATGGTGGAAGAACGACCATCTTGTCCGCTTTGTGGCACCGGTGCTGCTCGGTATCGCGGCCGTTTCATACAGCCTGATGCCCAATGACCTGATCCCCGATTCCGCCTTCTACGGATATGTCGACGATGCGATCATCATCGCATTGCTCGCTTTCCTGGCAGGCCGGCTGACCAAATATAAACGCGGCGGCAGCTCGCTTGCGCGCCGAAGGCCCGATAGCGCCTCCGTACAGCGAATGCTGCGACGGATCGAATATCAGTAGATCAGCAGTAAAAACTTCGCGTCGACGAGAGATATTCCTGCGGCATAACAACTCGTAACAAATCTTAATCGAAGCGCCAAGTTTCAGTCACCGTCCATGTCCTTAGTGCTGATGTTCCGGTCACCCAAGGCCAGGAATACGGAGCATGGAAAGTCCGCAAGACTTTCGGGGTCCGGCCGGTGCCTTCCGTTGAATCCCGCAACGTTCACACGGGGCGCTGCGCGGCGCCCGGGGTGCTGGGTCGCCTTTCTGTCCATCGGGTGCAGGTAGATAAATGCAATGACTGCGAAAGTAATAGTGGGTGTTCCAGTCTATAATGGCGCGGAGCAGCTGCGAGACTGTCTTGAGTGCCTGATATCTCAGACATTTCGAGATATCGAGATACGCATATACGATAACGCCTCTCAGGACTCCACGCCTGAGATTGCGCAGGAGTTCGCAGCCAGGGATAGCCGCGTCAAATATATCAGGCATCCGACAAATATTCGGGCGATGCCCAATTTCCTCAGTGTCCTGAGAGATTGTGAAGCCGAGTTCGTCATGTGGCGTGCCCATGATGATCTGTGTGCGCCGGACTATATCGAAAGGCTCTACGTTTCTCTTGTGGCTGAGCCGAGCGCAAACGTGGCCGTACCGACCACCCGCACGCAAACCCTCAGCAAGACGGTGCGCATCAGCCGCCCAAAGCCCTTCGTCGGTCAATCAAACCTGATCTCGATCATCCAGCTGATGTTCAATTCGCATGCCGGATGGTTCTACGGCCTGTGGCGCCGGGACCGGTTGCTCGCGGACTTCGAGGAATGCTGGCGCGCATTCGCCCATCCCTGGGCCCTCGATCATTTGATCCTGTTCCCGTCGCTGCTCGAAAAGGCGGTCGTCGTCGTGCCCGAGGCGCTCTTCGTTCAGCGCCTCGTCGTCAAGGGGTATTCGCCTCAGAAGGGGGCCTCTCCTCCGCTTGCATTGATGACCGGGCTTCGCAAGAAATTTTCCGCACAGTGCCGCCTATATATCGAACGATCTCAGTATTCAAAGGTTGAAAAGCTAATCCTTCAGTCAATACTGCCGATCTATGTTGATCGGCGTGTCTACAAGATTCGCAAGGTTATCAAGAGAAAGCTGCTCATGGATCTTGGCGGTGCCAGCTACAATACAGATTTCTGAGTAATATCATGGGCAGGCAATAATGCGTGTACTCGTTACAGGCGGGACGGGGTTTATTGGCAGATGGGCCGCCGCGTCGCTCGCGGCGGCGGGACACGAAGTCTTCGTCGTCTCGCGTAAACTCGCGACCATGCAGGGATGCAAGATCATCGTCGCCGACCTGCTTGATCCTTCGATGGCGGAGGTCGCCCTTGCCGTATCCAAGCCGGAAGTCGTGCTTCACCTGGCCTGGGATGTGGAGCATGGAAAGTTCTGGGATGCGGAGGCAAATCTGCGATGGACGGTGGCGACGATCCAGCTCGTTTCGGCCGCCCACCAGGCGGGGGTGCGGCGCATCGTGTGTGCTGGCACCTGCATGGAATATGACCTGTCGTCAGGCCATGCCTGCAGCGAGGTGGAAACCAACATTCGACCAAGCACGCTCTATGCCGTTTCCAAGGATGCCGCCCGCCGGATCATCGAGGAATTGGCCGCAACGCGCGGCATCGAGTTCGCCTGGGGCAGGCTGTTCTTTCTGTTCGGGCCGAATGAACATCCTAACAGGCTGGTCTCCTCGATCGTCATGAATCTCCTGGCCCGGCGCCCCGTGCTGATGTCGTCGGGCGTGCAGGTCAGGGATTTCACCAATGTGCGCGATGCCGGCGAAGCCCTGGCGCGGCTTGCCGTGTCGAAGGTCAATGGCGCGGTCAACATCGCTTCGGGAGAAGCCTTGCGGATCAAGGAATTGGCCGAAGAGATCCGCGCGGTTGCGGGCGGTGTCGGAGAGCTTTGCTTCGGCGCCCTGCCGGATCGCCCCAACGAACCGCCGGTCATCGTTGCCGATGTGACGAGGCTGCGCAACGAGGTCGGATATCGACCGATGGGGACCATGCGCGACCGGCTGTCGGAGACGATACAATGGTGGCAGGCGCGCCTGGAGGCGTAGCCCGACGCCGTGGTCGATGATGGTGCCCGCGCCAGGGATGTAAGTCACCTTCCACGAGTGGCATGGCGATCCGCCTAGCACGGCAATTGCGTTTGTCTAAAGGGAACGGAATACGCGGAGTGTCAGCCGGGAGGCCGACACTCCAAATCTCTTTCGCGTGGAGATGGCAACTGTAATGCTGGGGCGCGTTACCGTTTGGACCAGGTATAAGCGTTGCCTGCATGTCTTTATGCAATAGTTTCAAGAATACGCATAACATATTGATATATATTTACAATAAGGCTAAATCCTGCGCGCGTTCTCCCGCGCGGGATGGTGGCCGTTCGCCGGTATGGCGGCATCGGCACCATTGAGCGGAGAAAAAGGTCGAAAGCACATCATTATCATAAGTGATGATTGACTCATCATACCAGTAGATCTATAAGCCTCTCGAATTCGAGAGGAGATCTGCATGACGACGATCGCGCTCTTTGGCGCCGGCGGAAAGATGGGCTACCGGCTGGCCAGCAACCTCAAGGCGTCGAGCTTCGAGGTGCGGCATGTCGAGGTGAGCGCAGCTGGTCAGGAACGTCTCAAGACCGGCCTTGGCCTCGACAGCGTCGCGCCGGATGCCGCTCTGGAAGGGGTCGACGTGGTCATCCTCGCCGTGCCGGATACGCTGATCGGCAAGGTTGCCGCCGGCATCACCGACAAGCTCGAGCCTGGCACCATGGTGGTCGTGCTCGACGCCGCCGCGCCTTTCGCCGGCCATCTGCCCGATCGCCCGGACCTGACCTATTTCGTAACCCATCCCTGCCACCCGCCGATCTTCAACGACGAGACGGAGATGGCCGCCAAGCAGGACCATTTCGGCGGCATCGCTGCCAAGCAGCACATCGTCAGCGCGCTGATGCAGGGCCCCGAGAGTGCCTATGCGCTTGGCGAGGAGATCGCCAAGGTGATCTGGGCACCAGTCATGCGCTCCCATCGCGTCACCGTCGAGCAGATGGCGCTGCTGGAGCCGGGTCTGTCAGAGACCGTCTGCGCGACCCTTCTGGTGGTGATGCGCGAGGCCATGGACGAGGTCGTGGCCCGGGGCGTTCCCCACGAGGCGGCTCGCGACTTCCTGCTCGGCCACATGAACGTGCTCGGCGCCGTGATCTTCGACGAGGTCAAGGGCGTGTTCTCCGACGCCTGCAACAAGGCCATTGCCTTCGGCAAGCCAGCCCTCATGCGGAACGATTGGAAGCGGGTCTTCGAGCCGAACGAGATCGCCGACAGCATCCGCCGCATCACCTGAACGGGACCTTGCGACAGCCGTCACCCCTTGGTGGCGGCTGCCCGCATTTGACCGGGCTTGCCGACGATCCGTCGAGCAGCCTACCGCCGGCGCCCTCCATAAAAGAACACACAGGAGGCGACGCTTTGCTCATTGGGAGGAAAAATGAGCTCGAATACCCTCGCGATCGCCCCCGTCGAACGGTCGGCCATTCGTAAGGCGACCTGGCGCCTCGCGCCGTTCCTGGGCCTGATGTTCTTCATCAACTTCCTGGACCGGACCGCAATTTCCTTCGCCGGCCCGCACGGCTTGACCAAGGATCTCGGGCTTACCGCCACGCAATTCGGCTTTGCCGCCGGCATCTTCTTCATCGGCTACATCCTGCTGGAAATTCCCAGCAATCTGGCCCTGCATAAATTCGGCGGCCGCCGCTGGCTTGCCCGCATCATGGTGACCTGGGGCATCGTTTCGCTGCTGTTCACCTGGGTCAGCGGCGTTACCGAGCTTTATGTCCTGCGTTTCCTGTTGGGCATCGCCGAGGCGGGCTTCTTCCCCGGCGCGATCCTCTATCTCAGCACCTGGGTGCCGGCCCGCCACCGGGCCAACATTCTCGCCCTCTTCTACATCGCCCAGCCGATGACGACGGTGATCGGCGCGCCGCTGGCTTCTTCCCTGATCCAGGCCCATGGCTTTTTCGGCCTCGAAGGCTGGCGGATCATGTTCTTCGGCGTCTCGATCCCGGCCGTCCTGGTCGGCATCGTCACCTGGTTCTACCTGCCGGATTCACCCAAGGACGCGAAATGGCTGAGCGCCGAGGAGAAGGCCTGGCTCATCGGCGAACTTGCCCGCGAGGACAGCACCAAGCGCGAGCCGCACAATGGTTCGATCGGCGCGGCCCTGTCGAGCGGCCGGGTCTGGATGCTGGCGCTGATCTATTTCGGCATGATCTATGGCCTCTACGCACTGGCCTTCTTCCTGCCCACCATCGTTTCCGGCTTCGAGGCGAAGTTCGCCACCAAGTTCACCGTGTTCCAGGCCGGGCTGGTCATCGCCATTCCCTATCTTCCCGCGGCAATCGCGCTCTATCTGTGGAGCCGGGACGCGACGAAGCGCGGGGTCCGGGCTTGGCATATCGGTATTCCGGCCCTGGTCGGCGCGGTCAGCATCCCGTTGGCTCTCTATATGCCGTCGCCCGAGACCACGGTCGCCTGCATCACCGTCACGGCCTGCGCCATCTTCGCGGCCCTGCCGAATTTCTGGTCCCTGCCAGGGCGTTTCCTGTCGGGTGCAGCGGCCGCTGCCGGCATCGCCCTCATCAACACGATCGGCAATGTCGCCGGCTTCGCCGCACCCTACGTCACCGGCGCCGTCAAGGACTACACCGGCCTCTACCAGGCCCCGATGATCATCGTGGGAGCCTTCATGCTGCTCTCGGCCGTCCTCGCCTTCCTGGTCGGACGGGAGATCAGGAAAAGCGGGGAGGCCTCGCAGGCCTACGCAGCCCTCAAGCCATGAGGGCGTATTCGCGCCAATAGCCAAGAAAGACCCGCCGGATGCAACCGGCGGCCATCACAGACTGAACCGCCAACAGACAAATGGGAGGACGACATGAGCTTGAAACGACTTTTGCTGGGCGCTGCGCTTGCCGGCGTGATGGCATCAGCGGCAATGGGCACGGCCCTGGCCGCCGATCTCATCGCCATCATCACGCCGTCGCACGACAACCCCTTCTTCAAGGCGGAAGCGCAGGGGGCCGAGGTCAAGGCCAAGGCGCTTGGCTATGACACGCTGGTGCTGGTGCATGACGATGATGCCAACAAGCAGTCGCAGCTGATCGACACCGCCATTGCCCGCGGCGCCAAGGCCATCATCCTCGACAATGCCGGTGCCGCCGCCACGGTGGCCGCCGTGCAGAAAGCCAAGGATGCCGGCGTGCCGTCTTTCCTGATCGATCGCGAGATCAACGTCGCCGGCATTGCCGTCGCCCAGATCGTCTCCAACAACTACCAGGGTGCCCAGGCCGGCGCGCAGGAGTTCGTCAAGCTGATGGGTGAGAAGGGCAATTATGTCGAACTGGTCGGCCGGGAGGCCGACACCAATGCCGGCATCCGCTCCAAGGGCTATCACGACGTCATCGACGACTATCCCGACCTCAAGATGGTTGCGCGCCAGTCGGCCAATTGGAGCCAGACCGAGGCCTACAGCAAGATGGAGACCATCCTGCAGGCCAATCCCGACATCAAGGGCGTGATCTCCGGCAACGACACCATGGCGATGGGGGCGATCGCCGCGCTGCAGGCCGCCGGTCGCAAGGACGTGATCGTGGTCGGCTTCGACGGTTCCAACGATGTGCGCGATTCCATCAAGCAGGGCGGCATCAAGGCAACGGTCCTGCAGCCCGCCTATCTCCAGGCCCAGACCGCCGTCGAGCAGGCCGACACCTACATCAAGACCAAGAAGGGCCCCGCGCAGGAAAAGCAGCTGATGGATTGCGTGCTCATCACGCCCGACAATGCCGGCAAGCTCGAAACCTTCGCGCTGGCGAATTGACGCTGCGATGAAGATTGCCCGGGATCTGCCTCCCACGGGGCGTCCCGGGCCTGTTCCTGATCCCGACAATCGAGGCCGGAGCCAATCCATGCCCAGGCTTGCCAACAGGCTGATGATCGCCGCCATGGCGCTCACCCTTGCAGCGTGCAAGATCGCGCCGACTGCCGAAGTACAGGCTGCCCGACAGGTCGGCGCTTCGGGCGTTGGCCCCGTCTTCGACCCGGACAAAGCCGTCGACGCGATCTGGGCAGCCAAGGTCCTGCCCTATCTCAAGGCGAAGGCGGGCGATTTCGTCGTCGTCCGCGACCTCGCCGCGAAGAATGCAGACGAGGCCGGGCAGAAATATGGGTATCGCGCCAAGGAAGGCACCGTGCCCTGGACCTATGTGGTCAAGGCCGAGGGCCGCGTCGTGGCGGCGAATACCGGCTCGCGCGCCGCCACCATCGACGTCGATGTCGACGGGGATGGCAAGGCCGACATGGTGGTGCAGATCGGTCCGGCCCTGCGCGGCACTGCGCTGCGCGACAGCCTGGATTTCGTGTCCTTCAACGCCTTCACCAACCAGATCGAATACGCCCAGTTCGGCAAGGCCTTCAACGCCCGGGTCAATGCCGATGTGCTGCAGGCTTTGCCGC
The DNA here is from genome assembly GCF_057073705.1 of Labrys sp. E2SS-1L. NCBI lineage: Bacteria > Pseudomonadati > Pseudomonadota > Alphaproteobacteria > Hyphomicrobiales > Xanthobacteraceae > Labrys > Labrys sp. E2SS-1L. The sequence continues at coordinate 457,195 of NZ_CP172713.1, forward strand.
GTGAAAAGCTGGTCGGCCGCTCCGTGACGGTGCTCGGCGCCTATGTGTTGGAGCCGGGCGGCAAGCCGCCGCTGGTGACGCCGGCCGAACTGAGCCTCGGGGCAGGGTCATGACCCAGGAAGGCCGCCCTGCCATGTCCGATGACGACGTCGTCCTGCGCCTGGAAGGCGTGTCGAAGGTCTATTCCGGCACGGTCGCCGTCAGGCATGCCGATTTCGACGTGCGGCGCGGTGCCGTGAACGTTCTGGTCGGGGAGAACGGCGCCGGCAAGTCCACGCTGATGAAGATCATTGCCGGGGTCGTGCAGCCCACGGACGGACGCATCCTGCTCGACGGCAAGCCTGTCACCTTCCGCGATGCCGGGGAGGCGGTGGCGCATGGCATCGGCATGGTGTTCCAGGAGCTCAACCTATTCGGCAATCTCTCGGTTGCCGAGAACATCTTCGCGGCCCGCGAAATCGTGCGGCTGCCCCTTGGCATCGACCATCGCGAGCAGGAGCGCCGTGCCGCCGAATTCCTGGAACGGCTGGAGGCCGGCATCGATGCCCGCACGCCGGTGGAGGATCTGCGCATCGGCCAGCAGCAACTGGTCGAGATCGCCAAGGCGGTGGCGCAGGATGCCCGCATCCTGATCATGGACGAGCCGACCTCCGCCCTCAGTGCCGCCGAGGTCGAGATCCTCTTCCGCGTCATCGCCGATCTCAAGGCGCGGGGCGTCGCCATCGTCTATATCTCCCATCGGCTCGAAGAGCTCATCCGCATCGGTGACTACATCACCGTGCTGCGCGATGGCCGTGTCACCGGGCAGGAGCGCATCGCCAATGTCGACGTGCCCTGGATCGTGCACCAGATGATCGGCTCCGACGCCAAGGACTTCGCCAAGACGCAGGATCATCCGCTCGGTCCGGAAGTCTTCCGCGCTGAGGACGTCTGCCTGCCGCGGGTGAGCGGAGGGCTCGCCGTCGACCATGTCTCCCTGTCGGTCAGGCAGGGCGAAATCGTCGGCATCTACGGATTGATGGGAGCCGGACGCAGCGAATTCTTCGAATGCGTGATGGGACGCCACCGCCACGCCACCGGCCGCCTTTTCGTCGACGGCAAGCCGGTGGCGGAAAAGGATGTGACGGGGCGCATCCGCCGGGGCCTGGCCCTGATTCCGGAAGACCGGCAGAGGGAAGGGCTGGTCAGCATCCTCTCGATCGCCGCCAATCTGTCGATGGCCTCCCTCGGTCGTTTCCTCGCCGGCTTCCATATCCGGCGGGCCCGCGAGCAGGCCGCCATTCGCGCCGCCGTCAAGGATTTGTCGATCAAGGTGGCCGATCCCGAGCTGGAGGTGAGTTCCCTGTCCGGCGGCAACCAGCAGAAGGTGGTGATCGGCAAGGCGCTGATGACCGGCCCGAAAGTGCTGCTGATGGACGAGCCCAGCCGCGGCATCGATGTCGGCGCCAAGGCCGATGTCTTCCGCACCATGCGGCGGCTCGCCGCCGACGGCCTCGGCATCCTGTTCGTCACCTCCGATCTCGACGAGGTGATGGCACTGTCGGATCGCATCGCCGTGATGAGCAACGGCAAGCTCACCGCCCTGTTCGAGCGGGCCGAGGCGACGGCCGCCAAGGTGGTGGCTGCCTCCGCGCTCGGCCATGGCCCCGTTCCTTCCCCATCTTCTGCAAATCACGGAGCGCCGGCATGACAGTCGCGCAGGACACCTTGAACCATCCGTCCGCCGGAAGCGGCTCGCTTGCGCTGAACCTGATGAAGCTGCGCACCTTCATCGCCCTGTTCGCCGTGCTGATCTTCTTCTCGCTGGCGGCGCCGAACTTCCTCAGCACGGCCAATCTCATCCTGATGTCGAAGCACGTGGCGCTGAATGCGTTCCTGGCGATGGGCATGACCTTCGTCATCGTCACCGGCGGCATCGACCTGTCGGTCGGATCGATCGTGGGCCTGTGCGGCATGGTCGCCGGCGGACTGATCCTCAACGGCCTGGACCTTCGCATCGGCTACACCATCTTCTTCAACATCTACGAGGTGATGGCGATCACCCTGCTGGTGGGCATCCTGATCGGCGCCGTCAACGGATTGCTGATCACCAAGCTCAATGTCGCGCCCTTCATCGCGACGCTTGGCACGCTTTATATCGCCCGCGGCCTGGCGCTTCTCTCATCCGATGGCGCGACCTTCCCCAATCTGGTCGGCCGCGCCGATTTCGGTACGCAGGGCTATGCCGTCCTGGGAGCCGGACGCCTCCTCGGCCTGCCGGCCTCGGTCTGGATCCTTGCCGTGCTGGCGCTGGCTGCCGCCTATATGGCGCGCTGCACGCCACTCGGCCGCCACATCTTCGCCGTGGGCGGCAATGAGCGCGCCGCGGGGCTATCGGGTATCCGGGTCAACCGGGTGAAGCTCTTCGTCTACATGTTCTCGGGCTTTTGCGCCGCCGTCGTCGGCCTGGTGGTTTCCTCCGAATTGATGGCGTCGCATCCGGCCACCGGCGAGAGCTTTGAACTCAATGCCATCGCTGCGGCGGTGCTCGGCGGCACCTCGATGTCGGGTGGGCGCGGCACCATCGGCGGCACCATCATCGGTGCCTTCGTCATCGGCATTCTCTCCGACGGGCTGGTGATGATGGGGGTCAGCGAGTTCTGGCAGATGGTGATCAAGGGCCTGGTGATCGTCATTGCCGTGGTGGTGGACCAGGCCCAGCGCCGGCTGCAGCAGCGCGTTGCCTTGCGCCAGATGGCGAGGCTGGCCTGATGGCGTCCTATCGCGGTGCCTTGATCGGTTGCGGCTTCTTCGCCATCAACCAGCTCCATGCCTGGCGAGACGCCGAGGGCGTCGACATCGTCGCCCTCTGTGACCGCGACCCGGAACGTCTCTCCCATGCCGGTGAGCTTTTCGGCATCGACAGGCGCTATGGCGATGCCGAGCAGATGCTCCGGGCGGAGAAGCCGGACTTCGTCGATATCGCCACCACCGTGGCGAGCCACCGACCGCTCGTCGAGCTCGCGGCGAAGATGGGAATTCCAGTCATCTGCCAGAAGCCCTTCGCGCTTTCGATGGCGGATGCGCGCGCCATGGTCGAGGCTTGCCGCCACGCCGGCGTGCCGCTGATGGTGCATGAGAACTTCCGCTGGCAGAGTGCGATCCAGGCTGTGAAGACGCGTCTCGACGCCAATGCCATCGGCCGGCCCTTCTGGGCACGCGTGTCCTTCCGTTCCGGCTTCGACGTCTTCAGCGGCCAACCCTATCTCGCCGAAGGCAAGCGTTTTATCATCGAGGACCTAGGCATCCATATCCTCGACATCGCCCGCTTCCTGTTTGGCGAGGTGACTCAGCTGAGCGCGCGCACCCAGCGGGTCAACCCTGCCATCAAGGGTGAGGACGTCGCCACGATGCTGCTCGATCACGAGGGCGGCCTGTCCTCGGTGGTCGACTGCAGCTATGCCACAAGGCTGCCGGTCGATCCTTTCCCCGAGACGCTCGTAGAGATCGACGGTTCGGCGGGCACGCTGCGGCTCGGCACGGGCTATCGGCTCGTCGTGAACGGGCCCGGCGGGCGCGAGGAGGTCGACCTGTCGCCGCCTCTGCTGCCCTGGGCCTCGCGTCCCTGGCACAATATCCAGGAGAGCGTGCTCGCCATCCAGCGCCATTGGCTGCATTGCCTGCGCAACGGCAAGGAACCCTCTACCAGCGGGCGGGACAACATCGCCACGATGGCCCTGGTCGAGGCGGCCTATGCCAGCGCCGCCAGTGGCCAGACGATCGAGATGGCCTCGATCTGATGCCGCCCGCCCCATGAGCCACGAGGCGTCGGCATCCCTGGCGCTTCGTTCCTCCCGCTGGGGCGTTTAGGAATTGTCTGGAAATAACTGAAACGCCGCCTTTGTCATGCCCGGGCCTGACCCGGGCATCCAGCGGCCCCGTCTTCAAAAGACTGGATGGGGAGCTGGATTGCGGGGTCAAGCCCGGCAATGACAAAGGTCAAACCAATTCAATTCGTTTATTCTTCGACGCTTTCTCAGGCCGACGCTACGGTCTGGTGAACGTAGAGCGAGGCGGAACGATCGAGGTGTCGGACCATCGCCTGTTCGGCCCCGTCCGGATCATGCGCGATGATGCGGTTGAGGATGTCCTCATGCTCGGACAAGGTGTAGTTCTCCTTGCCGGTCCAGATCAGCAGGTCGGTGTGGTACTGCTTCAGCCAACCGAGCATGGCCTCGCTCATCGCCTCGAACAGCGGGTTGCCGGAGATGGCGGCGATGCGCGTGTGGAACAGCATGTCCGCATTGATGAAGGCATCGGCGTCGCCAAGGCTTGCGCGCTGGCGCGCCAGGGCTTCCTGCAACCCGGTGACCGCCTGTGCGTCGGCCTTCTGCGCCGCCTGGCGCACCATGCCCAGCTCGAAGAAACGGCGCGCCTCCTTCAGATGCTCCAGCGAGGCCGGGGAGCTCGACAGGAGCACGCTGGCGGCATCGTCGACCTGCTGGAAGATCGATTTGGCGGTCGGCTGGCGAACGCGCGCGCGCTCGCCATGGGAAATGGTGAGCAGGCCGAAAATGCTCAGCTGCTGCATGGCTTCGCGGATGGCGGGACGGCCGACACCAAGGCGGTCCATCAATTCGCGTTCGGAAGGGAAGGGGTCTCCCGGCTGCAGTTCCCCGCCAGTGATCAGCGCCTTGAGGCGGTCGAAAACCTCGTCGGAGAGCTTGCGACGGACAATGCGTTGATCGGTGAGGGGCATGGGGCATTCCGATTGAGGCAGTGGGTTCGGCGGTCTTTGCCGCCTGTTCTTCCGCGAGGCAAGTCCGCTCCTGCAACAGTGCCACCGCTGTCTGGAAACAGACAAGGCGAATTTCCGTTGCTTCAACTTAAGTCATGATATACTCATCATACCTGTTAAGCAATTCCAGACCGGGCGCTGCGAGTGCCCAGACTGAATGGGTACCATGTCCGTCATCCGCATGACCTATCGCATCGAGACGGCCGGCGATGTCGAGAAGCTGGCCGCCAAGATTGCCAGTGATCAGTCGACCGGTACCTTCGTCAGCCTGCCGGGCGAGACGCCGGAGCTCAAGGCGCGTGTCGCCGCACGGGTCGCGGCAATCCGCCCCCTGGAGGCCTTGGATGTTCCCTCGATTCCCGACCCGTCGGCACCGGTCGGCGCAATCTATCGGCGTGCCGATGTCGACATCGATTTTCCGATCGAGGCGATCGGCACCGACCTGGCGGCGCTGATGACGATCACTATAGGCGGCGTCTATTCGATCAAGGGGTTCAGCGGTATTCGCGTCGCTGGCATGCAATTGCCAGAGGCCTTCACGGCTGCCTATCCCGGCCCGCAATTCGGCATGGCGGGTACCCGGCGGCTGACCGGCGTCGTCGATCGGCCGGTGATCGGCTCCATCGTCAAGCCTGCCTTGGGCCTGCGCCCGCCCGAATCGGCCGAACAGGTGCGCGAACTCGTCGAAGCCGAGGTCGACTTCATCAAGGACGACGAGAAGTTGGCGAGCCCGGCCTATTCCAGCCTCGAGGATCGCGTGAAGGCGATCATGCCCGTCATTCTCGATCATGAGCAGAAGACCGGCAAGAAGGTGATGTATGCCTTCGGCATCTCGCACAGCGATCCCGACGAGATGATGCGCAACCACGACATCGTCGTGCGGGCCGGCGGCAATGCTGCGGTGATCAACATCAATTCGGTGGGCCTTGGCGGTCTGTCTTTCCTGCGCAAGCGCTCGCATCTGGCGTTGCACGCCCATCGCAATGGCTGGGATATCCTCACGCGGCATCCCGGCCTCGGCATGGATTTCGAGGTCTACCAGCAGTTCTGGCGGCTGCTCGGCATCGATCAGTTCCAGATCAACGGTATCCGCGCCAAATACTGGGAGTCGGACGAATCTTTCGTGCGCTCCTTCCAGGCGGTGACGACGCCCCTGTTCGAGGGCGATGTCTGTCCCGTGCCGGTCGTCTGTTCGGGCCAATGGGGCGGCCAGGCGCCGGATACCTATGCCCGTACCGGCAAGACCGTGGACCTGCTCTATCTGTGCGGTGGCGGGGTGGTCAGCCATCCCGGCGGCCCGGCGGCGGGCGTGCGCGCTGTCAGGCAAGCCTGGGAGGCCGCGGTCGAGGGCGTGCCGCTCGAAGCCTATGCGCGCGAGCATCGCGAACTCGCTCAATCCCTGCAGAAATTCGGCGCGGACGCCGCTGCATCCTGAGCCCCACAAGGAAAGAACGATGCCGGGCTTGCTGCTCTCCTATTATGGCGACGACTTCACCGGCTCCACCGATGTGATGGAGGCACTAGCCTCCCATGGCGTGCGTACCGCCCTGTTCCTGCAGCCGCCCACCGCGGCGCAGCGCGAACGCCTGGGTGAGTGCGACGCCATCGGCCTCGCCGGCACCAGCCGCAGCCAAAGTCCGGCCTGGATGGATGCCGAGCTTACCCCGGCCTTCGAATGGCTGAAGCAGCTCGGAGCAGGCGTCTGCCACTACAAGGTCTGCTCCACCTTCGACTCCAGCCCGGCGATCGGCAATATCGGCCGCGCCATCGAGATCGGCAGCAAGGTCTTCGGACAGCGGCAGGTTCCACTGGTGGTTGGGGCCCCGCAGCTCCGGCGCTACACCAGCTTCGGTACCCTGTTCGCCGGCTATCAGGGCCAGGTCTATCGCATCGACCGCCATCCGGTGATGAGCCGCCATCCGGTGACGCCGATGGACGAGGCGGACCTTCGCCTGCACCTTGCCCGGCAGACGCGGGGCAGTATCGGCCTCGTCGACATCGCGGCGCTGGCAGCGGCCGATGCCGACGACATCGTCGATGCCGTGCTGGCGAGAGGCGAGGACATCGTCCTCCTCGATGTCAACGACGATGCCACGCAACTGCAGGCGGGGCGCCAGCTTCTGCGCCTGCAATCAAGGCTTGGGCCCTTCATGGCCGGGTCTTCGGGTGTCGAATATGCGCTGCTGCGCGCCTGGCAGGAAAGCGGGGTAGTCGGCGGGAAAACCTCCTTTGCTGCGCCCGGCATTGCCGATCGCATCGCCGTGGTGTCGGGGAGCTGCTCCCCCACCACGGAGCGGCAGATCCGCCATGCCACCGCCAACGGGTTCGACGGCGTTGCGCTGGACCCGCGTGCGCTCATCAGCCATGGCGAGGCGGCCATTGCCGAAGCCGTCACCACCGGCCTTGAAAGGCTGGAGCAGGGACGCAGCGTCGTCCTCTACACCGCGCTCGGACCAGGCACCGACATCGGTGACGGGTTCGAGGATGACGGGGACCGCAACCGCATCGGCGTGGCGCTGGGCCGGATCCAGAAGGCCCTCGTCGAACGGGCGGGCCTACGCCGGGCGGTCATTGCCGGCGGTGATACGTCGAGCCACGCCTTGCGCGAGCTCGGGATCTTCGCGCTGACGACGAGGCTGCCCTTGCCGTCATGCCCCGGCTCCCCCCTGTGCACGGCCTATGCGGCCGCGCCGGCCTTCGATGGCCTGGAGATCGCGCTCAAAGGCGGTCAGGTCGGCGGCGACGACTATTTTTCGATGATACGCGACGGCCGCAGCTCGGTTTGATCACAACGGCCGATCGCATTTCTCTCAGCTGCTGCAAAGGGAAGAGGGATCAGTCCGTCTTGTCCCGGGTTTCGGGGGAAGACAGGACAATACCGGTCATCGGTTCGACCCAGCTGATATTGTCGCGTACCGATTGCACGCCGGGCGTGTTCTCGGCGATGATTCGGATGGCGCTGCGCTGGTTTTCATCCGTGATCACACCGCTCAATTCCACCCGGCCGTTCTGGACCTCGACCCGGATGGCGCCGGCCGGCGCCCATGGCTGGGCCTGGAACTCGGCCTCGATCGCGGCCTTGATGCCTTCGTCGCTGACCGGCTGTTCCTCATAGGGCTGGCGCAGGAACTCGGCCAGGGTCCGCACCAGATCCGCGCGGGACAGCAGGCCGACGACCCGCTCGTTTTCGACGACGGGCAAGCGCTTGATGCCGTGCTGTTCCATGAGGAGCACGGCTTCCTCGAGCCGCTGGTTCGGAGCGACGACGACGACGTCCCTGGTCATCACTTCATCGACCCGCCGCCCATGGGTCTGTGCATAGGCCTGTGCCAGGTGCCCTGCCTTGAACAGGGAACTGAACCAGCTTGCCCCGATCTTTTCCGTGCCGAGTTCGGGGCGGCGCAGCAGGTCCCCTTCGCTGAGGATTCCGGCCAGCCGCCCGTCCTCGGTGACAACGGGCAGGCCGCTTATGTGCGAGCGGACCATGAGGTCGATCGCCTGGGATAAAGTGGCTTGGGGCGTCACGCTGACGATGTTGCGTGTCATCACGTCTACGACCCGCATGGTGGCCTCCTTACTGATGGGTGGGCGGCCGGGATATGGCGCGACCCCTGGTTGCTGTCGGATAGCGGCTGAAGCGCAGGCTGCATTGATCTCACGCAAGGCCGCGTGGTTGGCGCCGGACTGGGCGAACCTCAATTCGTGCCATGCGGCCAGACCCAGTTCTTGATCTCGGGCATGTCGTCGCCGTGGCGGCGCACATAGTCCTCATGCTCGATCAGCTTGTTGCGCAGCGCCTGCTTTACATGGGCGGCCGCCGGCAGCAGGCCAGGGATGCGATCGATGGCGGCTATGGCGAGATGGAACCGATCGAGACCGTTCATCACCGTCATGTCGAAAGGCGTCGTGGTCGTGCCCTCTTCCTTGAAGCCATGCACGTGGAAATTGTCGTGATTGGTCCGCCTGTAGGTCAGGCGATGGATGAGATAGGGATAGCCATGATAGGCGAAGATCACCGGCTTGTCGGTGGTGAACAGCCCGTCGAATTCGCGCTGCTCGAGCCCATGCGGATGCTGGCTGGGATCCTGCAGGGCCATGAGGTCGACCACATTGACGACACGGATCTTCAGCGAAGGGCAATGCTGGCGCAGCAGGTCGACGGCAGCCAGCGTTTCCAGTGTCGGCACGTCGCCGGCGCAGGCCATCACCACGTCGGGTTCGCTGCCCTGTTCGTTGCATGCAAAATCCCACAGGCCGATGCCGGCACGGCAATGGCGTACCGCCGCTTCCATGTCCAGCCATTGGGGAGAAGGCTGCTTGCCCGCGACGATGACGTTGATGCGGTCGTAGGTGTGCAGGCAGTGGTCGGCGACATAGAGCAGCGTGTTGGCGTCCGGCGGCAGGTAGACCCGGACGATGTCCGCCTTCTTGTTGGCGACAAGATCGATGAAGCCCGGATCCTGGTGGCTGAAGCCATTATGGTCCTGGCGCCAGACATGGGAGCTGAGCAGATAGTTGAACGAGGCGATCGGCTGGCGCCAGGCGAGCTCGCGCGACACCTTCAACCATTTGGCATGCTGGTTGAACATGGAATCGACGATGTGGATGAAGGCTTCGTAGCAATTGAACAGCCCGTGGCGGCCGGTCAGCAGATAGCCTTCCAGCCATCCCTGGCATAGATGCTCGCTCAAGACCTCCATCACGCGCCCGTCCGGCGACAGATGGACGTCTTCCGGCAGGCGAGGCTCCATCCAGGTGCGATCCGTTACCTCCAGCACGGCATCGAGCCGGTTGGACGTGGTCTCGTCCGGTCCCATGATGCGGAAATTGCGGGCCTCGGCGTTGAGGCGCATCACCTCGCCCAGATAGCGGCCGAGGACCCGGGTCGCCTCTGCATTGCTCTTGCCGGGCGATGTCACCGCGACCGCGAAAGCGCGCGGGTCGGGGCAGTGCAGGTGATATTTCCGGCCGCCATTGGTGTGGGGGTTGGCGCCCATGCGCCGGTCTCCCTTCGGAGCGAGCGCCTTCAGGTCCGGCAGGAGGTGGCCTTCGGCATCGAAGAGCTGGTCGGGCTGGTAGCTTCGCATCCAGGATTCGAGCAAAGCCAGATGACCGGGCTTTTCCGCAAGGCCGCTGAGCGGCACCTGATGGGAGCGCCAGAAGCCCTCGGTCTTGAGGCCGTCGACCTCCTTGGGGCCCGTCCAGCCTTTGGGGCTGCGCAGCACGATCATCGGCCAGCGCGGACGCCCCGTCTCGCCTTTGGTACGGGCCGCATTCTGGATGGCGCGGATGCGGCCAAAGGCCTGATCGAAGGCCGCAGCCATGGCCTGGTGCATCAAGGCGGGCTCCGACCCCTCGACGAAGAGGACTTCGTGACCGAGGCCCTCGAAGAGCTTGCGGATTTCCTCGTCCCCGAGCCGGCCCAAAATGGTGGGGCCAGCGATCTTGTAGCCGTTGAGATGCAGGATCGGCAGCACCGCGCCGTCATGGACGGGATTGACGAACTTGTTGGAATGCCAGGATGCGGCGAGGGGGCCGGTCTCGGCCTCGCCGTCGCCGACGACGCAGGCGACGATCAGGTCCGGATTGTCGAAAGCCGCGCCATAGGCGTGAACCAGGGCATAGCCCAGCTCACCGCCTTCGTGGATCGAGCCGGGCGTGTCCGCGGAAGCGTGGCTGGGGATGCCGCCCGGAAAGGAGAATTGCCGGAACAGGCGGCGCAGCCCATCCTCGTCCTCGGCGATCTCCGGATAGATCTCGCTATAGCTGCCTTCCAGATAGGTGTTGGCCACCATGGCCGGTCCGCCATGGCCCGGCCCGCAGATGAAGACGACATCGAGGTCGTCGCGCTTGATGACGCGATTGAGATGCGCATAGAGGAAGTTCAGGCCCGGCGTGGTGCCCCAATGGCCGAGCAGCCGCGGCTTGACATGGTCGAGCGTGAGGGGATCGCGCAGGAGCGGATTGTCGAGGAGGTAGATCTGCCCGACCGACAGATAGTTGGCAGCACGCCAATAGCGGTCGATGAGGGCGAGTTCTGCGGGCTTCAAGGCTGTGGTCATGGCAAGGTCTTCGAGATTTCCAGGAGGGCGGGATGGGGTGCTGGTCGAAGGTGCTTCCAGTTAAACGGCCATGGCGCCGAGAAGTTGCCGATTGCGCAAAACGATCCGGCGGGCATTGGACAGGCCGAGCACGCCCTTGCCGTGAAGCTGGGAGATCACGCGCGAGACGGTTTCGAGCGTCAGGCCGAGATAGTCGCCGATGTCGCGGCGACACATCGGCAGCTCGAACATGCCGGCCACGGCAAGCCGCCGATCCATTTCGAGCAGGAAGGTGACGACACGCTCGAGGGCCGTCTTGCGGCCGAGCAGGATCATATGGTCTTCGGCATGCCTGAGGTCCCGCAAGGCCAGCGCGCGCAAGGCGTTGGCGACGCCGATATCCTTGAGGGCCGCCTCTTCCAGGCTCTTGCGCCGCACCAGCCGCACCGTGGTATCGACGACCGCGTCGGCGGTCATGCGATGCACCGACCCCATCTCCAGGCCGAAGATGTCGCCGGGCAGGTGGAAGGCGCCGATCTGCCGGCGGCCATCGTCCAGGAGCTTGCAGGTACGAACCGCGCCGCTGATGACTTCGTAGACATAGTCCGCCGGCTCATCGTCGCCATAGATCTCCTCGCCCTTGTCATAGCCATGCACCGTCCCGAGCAGCGTAGGCAGCAGCGTAAAGCCGGAGGAGCCGAAACTGGCGGCGCCGATGGCGACAGGTGGTGGCGCGTCGGCGTTCGGCCGGGCGGACATTTCGTGGCGAGAGAACATCGTGGCCATCTCCTGGATGCGGCGGATGGCCAAGTCGTAGGCCCGAACGAGGCCTGCGAAAATTTCGGTCGAATCCCTAGGGAAGGACCCCTAAGGGCCTTACCGGATGTCGCGGGGGAAGCTCCTGTCGGCGATGGCCGCGCGGACATTGGCAACCAGGCTTTCGGCGATATGAGGCTTGAGCACGACGTGCTGGATGCCGGCACGGTGCGCCTTGTGCTCGATCGTCTCGTCGGGATAGCCGGTGATCAGCACCACGGGCCCGCCTTGTCCTCTCGCGCGCAGATGGAGGGCGAGTTCGAGACCATCCATCTCCGCCATCTTGTAGTCGATGACGAAACAGTCGGGCGCGAAGGAGGCCATCTGCGACAGGCAGTCGACGCCGCTCGAATAGGTGCGTACCGTGAAGTCCTCGGCTTCCAGAAGGAAGCGGAGCGAGCCGAGCACGTCGCGGTCGTCATCGATGACGGCAATTACGAAGAGAGGCTGAGAGGACGTCATGGCGGTTCCCGGCACCGCAGGGGCCCGGACGGGACGGTGCAAAGAGGGAGCATATGCCGGTGTTCCCGGTGCGGAATTGATGCAGCTCAAGGTCCGGCCCTGGCGCCGGTCTGATGCGCGGCGGAGCTATTGCGATACGCAGGCGATCAATCGATCAGGGCACCGCTGCGTATCGCCTGCCTGACCAGTTCCGAGATGCTGCCGGCATGCATCTTCATCATGACATTGGCGCGGTAGACCTCCACCGTGCGTGGGCTGATATCATACTCTTTGGCGATCGCCTTGTTGGAGAGGCCCGCAACCAGGCCGTTCATGACCTGTCGCTCGCGCGGACTGAGGGAGGCGAGGCGGGCTGCCAGTTCGCTTGCATCCGCAGCGACCTTGGTCGCCTTGCTGCTTTGTTCGAACGCCGCCTGCAGGACATTGATGAGACGTTCGTCCTCGAAAGGCTTTTCCATGAAATCCAGTGCGCCGAGTTTCATGGCCTCGACCGCGAGGGGAACATCGCCATGGCCGGTCATGACGATCACCGGCAGATCGGCAGCTGTCGCCTTCAAACGCTTGAGCAGCTCGATGCCATCGATCTCGGGCATGCGAATATCGGTGACGACGCAGCCGAAGCCGAGCCGGGGCAGGGCCTCGAGAAAGTGCTCGGCTGTCTCGAAAGCGGTGACGGCAAAGCCGGAGGTCGACAGGAGGAACGCCAGCGAATCCCGTACAGCCGCGTCATCGTCGATGATAAAGACCCTGGCATTGTTAGGCATCGGAAGAAGTCTCGGACAAGTTCTGGGAGTCGGCAAGGGTGCCGAGCGGCAAGGTGAACTGGAAGGTGGCGCCGCCGGCCTGATTGGTCTCGGCCCACATCTTTCCGCCATGGGCTTCGATGATGGAGCGGCTGATGGAAAGGCCGACGCCCATTCCGGTCTGCTTGGTGGTGAAGAAGGGCTGGAACAGGCTCGAGCGGACGTCCTCGGCAAAACCATGGCCGGTATCTTCGACGCGAATACGTATCATGTCGTCGCCGAGCGGGGCATTGGCAACGGTTAGTTCACGCCGCGGGGAGCCCTGCATGGCTTCGAGCGCATTGCGGAAGAGGTTCACCAGGACCTGCTGGATCTGGACGCGGTCCGCCAGGACGAGGTCGCAGGCGGGATCCAGGTCGAAACGCAGGACAATTCCCTGTTCGCGGGCGCCGACCAGGCCGAGCGCTCCTGCCTCCTCGACGAGCTTGGCGATACTCTCGATGCGTTTCTCGCTCTCGCTTCTCGTCACGAAGCTGCGCAGGCGCCGGATGATCTGCCCGGCCCGCAAGGCCTGCTCCGCTGCCTGATCGAGCGCGGTTTCGACCCTGTCGAGGCCTTCGAGGTTGGAGGCGCTCAGCAGGCGCCGCGAACCCTTCAGGTAGTTGCTGATCGCCGCCAGGGGCTGGTTGAGTTCATGCGCCAGGGCGGAGGCCATCTCTCCCATGGCGCTCAGCCGTGACATATGCACGAGTTCCGATTGCAGTTCGGACAGGCGGGCCTGCGTCTGCTGATATTCCGTCAGGTCCCGTACGAACCCGGTGAAGTAGCGGCGCCCGCCCGACTGCATTTCGCCCACCGACAAGTGCATCGGGAAAGTGGAGCCGTCCTCGCGCTTGCCGGTGACGATGCGGCCGATGCCGATGATGTGGCGGTTCCCGGTATGCTGATAACGATGCAGGTAGTCGTCGTGGCGCGACCGGTCCGGCTCCGGCATCAGGATACTGACATTCTGGCCGATCGCCGTTGATCCGGCATATCCGAACAGCCTCTCCGCCGCGCGGCTGAAATACTGCATGATCCCGGCTTCGTCGATGACGACCATCGCATCGGGAACCGTCTCCAGGATGGAGCGAAGATGCTCCTCGCGCGTGCGCAAGGCCTCTTCGAGACGCTTTTCCTCGTCGATGTCGATGACGATGCCGCCCAGGCAAATTGCCCTGCCGTCTTCGCCCTGCTGGACACCGCCCCGAAGGCGCAGCCAGCGGCCGGGGCTGTTCTCGGCACGGACGCGGCAGGAAATGTCGAAGGCTGAACCCGATGCAATCGAGGCGCTGAGTGCGGCCGTCGCTGCCTCGATGTCGGCGGGGTCCAGCAAGGCAAGGAAAGTGCGGTCGTCGAGGGCCTGCCCGGCGCTATATCCGAGGAGCGCGCGCGTCGTGTCCGATATGTTCAACGTCCGGGAGGCGACATCGAAGATCCAGGTGCCGATGCCCGTGCAGTCGAGGCCGGTCCGGATCGCGCGATCCTCCTGGCCTGGAACAGACCCATCCTGCAATGGTGCGACCACATCCGGCCTCCGCGAGAGATTTCCTCTATAGAGGGAGGCGGAGGCGATCTTTCAAGAAGAATTGTTCAAAACGGGGAGCAGTTACGGGCCCATTTCGGGTGGCGATCGGTTGGTTTTCGACAAAGGCCCGGCCGGCGATTTCATTTTGGGTGAATCGGCTGCCTTCCCAGACGCCAAATTGGACAATCTTGCGCTGGATCAATTCGCTCGCACCGTGAAGCCCTTCAATGGAGCCATGTATCGACCCGGCATCGTTGAAGGGGGATAACCATGGCAACGTCCACAACCTTGAGAAAATCTTCTTCCGCGACCTCTCATGTCGTTGCCGACCAAGGTGAGGTGATCGATTTTCTGCTTTCACCCGGTACGCATGGCAGGACCGAGCCGGTAGAACGCATCGACACCCACGGTGCGATCGTCTTCCTGGCGGGAGACCGTGTCTACAAGCTCAAGCGAGCCGTTCGCTTCCCGTTCATGGATTTGTCGACGGTGGAACGCCGGGAATGGGCTTGCCAGCGGGAGGTCGAGGTCAACAGCGCCTATGCGCCGCAGATCTATCTCGACGCCGTCCCGATCACCAGGTCCGGCGACGGGCTGCAGTTGCACGGCGAAGGGGAGGCCGTCGACTGGGTCGTGCGGATGAGACGCTTCGACGAAACCGGCACGCTCGACCGGCTCGCCGACCGAAACGCAATCAGCGAGAGCCTCCTGGCCGAGATCGTCGCGGCCGTGCTTGCTTCCCATGAACAGGCCCCGATCCGAGATGGCCTGGAGGCTGCCCGGAGCCTGGAACGCTACATCCGGCAGAATGACGAGGCATTTCGCGAAAGCCCGACCTTGTTTCCGCTGCAGGAAATCGAGGTCCTGACCGAGGCGGCCAGCCGGGCTCATCGCGATTGCTTCGATCTCCTGATCGAACGCGGCAAGGCTGGTTTCGTCAGGCGCTGCCATGGGGATCTGCATCTGCGCAACATCGCCGTCATCGACGGGCGGGCCACCTTGTTCGACGCCATCGAATTCGACGAGGCGATCGCGACCTGCGACGTGCTGTACGACCTGGCTTTCCTGCTGATGGACCTCTGGGATCGCGGGCTGCATCGCCATGCCAATGTGGTGCTCAACCGTTATTTGTGGGAAGCGTCCGAAGCTCATCTGGCCGGCCTTGCAGCCTTGCCTCTCTTCCTGTCCATCAGGGCAGCCTTGCGGGCCAAGATCGCAGCTGCAGCGGCGATGGTCCAGGCACCGTCGGAGGCCGAGGCAAGCCGGCTGGAAGCCCGGCGCTACTTCGAGCTCGCGCGTCGTTTCCTGGGCAAGCTGCCGCCACGGCTGGTGGCGATCGGCGGCCTGTCGGGCACGGGCAAGACCACATTGGCGCTGGCATTGGCCCCGTTCCTGGGCAGGGCGCCCGGTGCCGTCGTCCTGCGCAGCGACATCGAGCGCAAGCGCCTTGCCGGCATCGAGCAGACACAGAAGCTGCCATCCTCGACCTATACGCCGTCTTCCAGCACCGCCGTCTATGACACGCTCAGCCGCAAGGCGGATGTTGTCCTGGCTGCGGATTGCAGCGTCATCCTGGATGCCGTCTATGCGAATTTGCCCCAAAGGCACGTCGCGGAGGGCATAGCGCTGCGTGCCGGCGTCGGCTTCACCGGTTTCTGGCTGCACGCGCCGCTGCCCGTCATGGAGCAGCGCGTAGCCAGCCGGGCGAACGACGCCTCCGATGCCGATGTCAACGTGGTGCGCAAACAGGCGGACTATGATCTGGGGCGTATTTCGTGGCATCGTCTCGATGCCACGTTGCCGCGCAAGGATGTCGAAGATGAAGCCCTGTCGTGCCTGGCGCTCAGATGCGCGAATGGCAAGTCCCGCACAGACTGATCCGGGCGGAAAGCTGCCCGGCAGGGCAAGATCGGCATGAGCCAGACCGAGATCCTTGCCCGCCTTGCGGTCGCCCTCGGCATTGGCCTGCTCGTGGGCCTGGAAAGGGGCTGGCGGACCCGCGAGGAGGAGGATCACCAACGGGTCGCCGGGCTTCGTACATTCGCGCTTGCCGGACTCACCGGAGGCGTCGCCGGCGCCCTGTCCCATGCGGTCGGTCCGGTGATCCTCGGCTTCGTGTTCCTGGGGTTCACGGGTGCCCTGACGACGTTTCATTGGCTGGAGGCGAAGGCCGAGGGCAATTTTTCGGCGACCTCGCTGGTGGCGGGATTGCTCACCTTCCTCCTCGGCGCCTATGCGCTGACCGGTGAGGTCCAGATTGCTGCCGCCGCCGGGGTGGCAATGACGATCCTGCTCGCCTTGCGGGAACAGTTGCACGGGTGGGTGCGCGGACTGACCTGGCCGGAGATCAAGGCCGTGCTGGTGCTGCTCGCCATGTCCTGCGTGCTGTTGCCCATCCTGCCGGATCGAACCGTCGACCCGTGGCAGACCCTCAATCCGTGGCAGCTCTGGTTGTTTGCGATCCTGATCGCCGGGATTTCCTTCGGCGGATATGTCGCCATCCGCCTGTTCGGCGACAGGCTCGGCGTCATTCTGGCCTCCCTCGCCGGGGGCCTGTCGTCCTCCACCGCGACCACGATGGCTCTGGCCCGTATGGCCGGAACCCATCCGCAATCCTGGTCGATCCTGGTTGCGGGCATGCTGTCGGCGGGCGCCATCATGGTGCTGCGTGTCGGCCTCATCGCTGCCCTTCTCAATCCGGGCCTGCTCGCCAGCCTGGCCTTTCCGGCCCTGGCTGCGGCGGTGACGCAGGCGATCGGCGCCTGCGTTCTGGCCATCAGGCGTGTGGACCACGAGGCCCCGAAGCTGGAGCTTTCCAATCCGCTCGAACTCGGTTCGGCACTCAAGCTGGCAGCCTTCATGGCTGTCGTCCTGGTGGCAGGCAAATTGCTGCAGCAGGCCTATGGAGGAGCGGGCGTCATGATGCTCGCGGCGGTGTCAGGTTTGGCGGATGTCGATGCGGCCACCGTTTCGATCGCCCGCATGAGCCTTGCCGATCTTGGCCTTGGTTCCGCCGCCTTGGCCATCGGCCTGGCTGTCGCCGTGAATGCCTTGGCAAAGGTGGGCATGGCCGCCTATGCCGGGGGATGGCGTTGCGCCCTGCCTTTCGGCGCGATCAGCCTGCTTGCCGTGGCGGCGGGAGGAGCCGCCGGTTATCTGGCGAGCATGCGTTAGCGCGAACGCCTATTCACCGTCGAGTTTGGCGAGAAGCCCGAGCGCCTCCTCGGCTATGACCTGTTCCTCGTTGGTCGCCATCACCAGGGCGCATATCTCGCTGGTATCGGCGCTGATCCGGCGTGCATTCTCGCTATTGGCCTCGAAGTCGAGATCGAGGCCGAGCCAGGCGAGGTGGCCGCAGACCTTCTCTCGGATGAGGGGCTGGTTCTCGCCGATGCCGGCCGTGAAGACCAGTGCATCCAGCCCGCCGACGGTTGTCGCCAGCGCCGCGATTTCCCGGGCGATCCGCAGGCAGAACAGGTCGATGGCTTCGGCCGCCTCGGCTGCATCGCTGGCCAGGAGGTCGCGGGTATCGGCGCTCAACCCCGAGATCCCGAGCAGGCCGGAGCGGTGATAGAGCAGATCTTCGAGAGCCTCGGGCGAATAGCCGCGCTGCTTCATGAGATGGAGCGGGACGCCGGGATCCAGGGCGCCGCAGCGCGTGGCCATGGGAATGCCGTCCAGGGTCGAGAACCCCATCGAGGTATCGCGGCTGACCCCGTCGGCGAGTGCGCACAGGCTTGCGCCGCTGCCCAGATGGGCGACCACCACCCGTCCGGTGGCCAGGCGTGGTGCGATTTCTCTCAGCCTGCCGGCGATGAATTGATAGGACAGGCCGTGGAAGCCGTAGCGCTTGATGCCCTGGTCGAAGAGATCGCGAGGCAGCGCGAAGCGACGGACGATATCGGCCTGGGCATGATGGAAGGCGGTATCGAAGGAGGCGGTCTGCACCAGGTGGGGGCGGAGGTGCCGGACGGCCCGGATCAGCCGCACACTTTGGGGCTGGTGCAGCGGAGCCAGGGGAACCAGGTCCTCGATGGCGCTCAAGGTCGCATCGTCGATCAGGGCGGCCCGCGAGAAGACGTCGCCGCCATGGACGACGCGGTGGCCGACGGCCACCAATTCGTCGAGAGAAAAATGTCTGCTCAACAGGTCGAGGGTCTCGTCGATGACGTCGTGGAAGTCCTCGGTGGCTGAGGCCTTCAGGGGAATATCGACGACCTCGGGACCCTCCACGATGTGGAGACCGAGCGGCTTGCGGCGAAGGTCGATGATGCCCATGCCCAGGCGTTCGAGCTTCCTGTCCTCACGCTTGAACAGCCCGAGCTTGATGGTGGAGGAGCCGGGATTGCAGGTGAGAAGGATGCCGTTCATCGAAAGATTTTCCTTTGGCCGCCACTCTGGCGAGTGCGATCGAGATGGAAGCAACGTCGGCCGAGTATGATCTGCCGGTGAGGACGCCTGGTGTCAGAGCGCAGAAGGCGGGACCCGCCGCATCTGACTCTTTTGGTAAATCAATTGCCGGCCCGGGATGTTCCCGGCTTGGAGCCCCGGCACGACCAGAGTGTCCATCGGTCCTGCGTGGGCGGCAGGCCAACCTATTCGAGAGCGCTTTTGGCTGGCCTTGATGCAGCTCAATGTCGGGGGAAACGCCGAGCCTAGAACAAGAGTGTCATCCAAGGAGATCCGCCGTGCCACTTCGCTGCATTCTGGTTCCCACCGGCCCGGGCATCCGGCCCGAGCGTCGTCTGGCGGCCGCATTGGGGCTCGCCAGGCGCACGCATGCCCATATCAACACACTCTATGTCAGGCCGGACCTGGAGATCGTGGCTCCGCCCGTTCTTCTGGTCGGCGCAGGCGGTGTCCCGCCCCAATGCAATGCTTCCTGCGAGGCCAAGGCTCTGGCCGCGGCTGGCAGGCAGGCATTCGAACGCTGGTGTTTCAGCAGTCGGGTCGAGCTGCAGCCCAATCGCCGGCTCGATGCCACCTTCGCCTCCTGGACCGAAAGGGGCGGCGACGTCGAGACGCTCGTGGCGCTCAATGGCCGCGTCAATGACCTCATCATCGTCGACAACCCGACCAAAGGCGGGCCCTTCGATGCAGCGGCGTTCGACGCGGCGGTGTTTTCTTCGGGGCGACCGACCCTGATGCTGGGGGAGCGCCTGCCGGACAATCTGCTCCGGCATGTCGTGATCGCCTGGAACGGCAGCCTGGAAGGGGCGCGTGCCGTCGGCCAGTCCATCTCATTGCTGCATGAGGCGGAACGCATCTCGATCGTCACCATTCCCTCCGAAGCAGACCGGCAGAACGGCATCGCGGATCTGGCCGACTATCTGCACTGGCACGGCGTGATCGTGGAGAAGGCGGGGTTGGTGCCGGATCTCGCCGGAAGCGATGGCGAAAAGATCCTGGCAGCCTGCGACCGGGCTGGCGCGACGCTGCTGGTCATGGGGGCCTACACCCATAGCCGCCTGCGCCAGACCTTCCTCGGCGGCTTGACCCAGCATGTGCTCGACAGAGCAGAACTCCCCGTTCTGATGGCGCATTGATCGGGCCGGCTGGCCGTGGCGGCGTTTCCGGCCCGCGAAGGCGAATGTTAGGATCTGCGAACCTATGCTCGCCGAATTGACGAGGAGCGGGGCGAGGCAGCCTGGGCCGGAAGGCTGCGCCATGCCCGATCAGGCCGGAAGGACGCCATGGCGGCTTATTGGAATGCATTGTTCGGCGGAATGCTGATCGGAGCCGCCGCCGTGCTCCTTCTGCTTGCCAATGGCAGGGTGGCAGGCATCAGCGGCATTGCCGGTCGCCTTCTGGCAGGCCAGCGCGTTGTCGACAATGGCGCCTTTGTCGTCGGGCTGGTGCTCGGCCCGATCGTCCTTGCCGTCTCCAATGGATCTCTGCCTGCCATGACCGTATCCACGCCCTGGCCGCTGGTCGTGCTGGCAGGCCTGTTGGTCGGCTTCGGCACGCGGATGGGATCGGGCTGCACGTCCGGGCACGGCATTATCGGCCTCGCCCGTTTTTCACGGCGCTCGATTGCGGCAACCGCCATGTTCCTGGGCGGCGGCTTGCTCACGGCATCCTTGCTGGAGCTGGTGCGATGAAGGACGGCAACCTGTTCCGGCCGGCCGTATCGCTGCTGGCCGGCATGATTTTCGGACTGGGGCTTGCGATATCGGGCATGATCGATCCCGCCCGCGTGCTCGGCTTCCTGAACGTTGCCAGTGGCCATTGGGATCCGAGCCTGGTCTTCGTCCTTGCAGGCGCTGTGCTGGTCGCCATTCCCGGTGTTTTCCTGCAGCGTCGCCTGTCTCGTCCCTGGCTCGACGAGCGCTTCCATCTTCCTGCCAAGACCAGGATCGATCGGCCGCTTCTCCTCGGCGCCTTGCTCTTCGGCGTAGGCTGGGGCCTTGCCGGATTTTGCCCGGGACCAGCGATCGCGGCGCTGTCGACGGCGAGACCGGTCGTGTTGCTGTTCGTCGCCGCAATGATCCTGGGAATGCTGGCCTGGTCCCGCCTTTTCGCGAAAGCGGGAGATTGACCTGCGGCATCCGGCGGCGTGTTTTTCACGGGCTGAAGACCAGGACCAGGAAGACGAAGAACACGCCCAGATGCACGGCGCCTTCCAGCATCGTCGTCCGGGTGCCTGTGAAGGTGAGCGTCGACAGCACGAGCGTCATCGCCAGCAAGATCATGTTGGTCGCCGAGAGCCCAAGCACCACATTCTGCCCGGTCAGGAGGCCGATCACGAGAATGGCCGGCACGGTGAGACCCAGTGTCGAGGCGGCTGCACCGAGACACAGATTGATGGCCCGCTGCAACTGATTGGCGGTGATGGCCCGCAAAGCCGTGATGCATTCCGGCGTGAACACGATCATGGCGATCAGAATGCCGCCGAGCGCCGTCGGCGCGCCGAGCCGGGCGATGCCGAAGTCGAGCACCTTGGCCAGGCTTTTCGCCAGGAGGACGATGGGCAGGATGTTCAGCAGAAGCAGGAGGAGAGGCGCTGCGATCGGGCCGCCTGCCGCTGCCTCCTCGATTTCCGCCTCCTCCTCTTGCGCCGGAGGCGCCTCGGTCGACGGCTCGCGATAGAACTCGGCATGGCGGCCGGTCTGGAGCACCAGGAAGGCGCCGTAGAGCATGAGCGTGAAGATCGAGAAGCTGATCGCCTGGAAACGCGTCAGCGAGCCGTCGCTGACGGAGGTGGTGAAGTTCGGCAGGATCAGCGGGATGACGGCCAGCGGTATGATGATGGCGAGATAGGACGAGGCACCCTTCAGATTGTAGCGCTGGGCGAAGTGCTTCATGCCGCCGAGCAGAAGGCCCAATCCGACCACCCCGTTGAGGACGATCATCAGCACGGCGAACATGGTGTCGCGCCCGAGCGTCGGTGCTCCCTTGGCGCCAAGCATCACGGCTGAGATCAGTGCCACCTCGATGATGACGATCGCGAGCGTGAGGATCAGCGTGCCGTAGGGCTCGCCGAGGCGGTGCGCCAGCACCTCCGCCTCATGTACGACGCCGAACGCCGTCCACATGATCACGGCCAGGAGCCACGCGAAGACCGCCACCGCGACCAGTGGCATGTCGAGCTGTCCCAGCAGGGGATCTGCCAGGAACTGGAAGGCGGCGACGCTGGCCCATGCGGTGGCGAGACGGAGGATCAGGATCGGCATGAAGGGGATGACCTCGGATGTCGAACAGAATGCCGCAGAATGGCTTGACAGCCGCTTCACGGCAAATCCGGGCCGAAGGGGCCGCCATCTGCGAGGCGGCGTCGAATTGCAAAGACACTTCGAAACAAAAGAGACCGGAAAGAAAAGGCCACGATCGGGCCTTTTCGGCTTTCTCACCGAAGATGGAGGACCCGAAACCGATCCGGCTCCGCCGGATCTCGATCGACGACCTGGACGGGTGGCCAGGCCCATTGCCAGACACCGATGCCCGGCATGCGGGAGAACCGGATCTCGCCACGGGTGCCTGTAACGGCCAGTTGGGGCCAGGATTCGGCAATGCGCGCCCGATCCGTGCCGTGAGCGTGCAGGGCGGCAGCGAGGACGGCGATGGTGTCGTAGCCTTCGAAGGCGACGAAGGAGGGAGGTTCGGCCAGACGTTCGCGCAGGAGCATTTCGATGCGGGTGCCGAGAGGCCCGAGACGCCCGGGCAGATAGCGCAGGAACGGGATGGCCATGCCATCGGCGCCGAGCAACCTCGCCCATTCAGCGAACTCCGGCTGCCCGGCTGGGGCACCGATCATCATCCCGGCGAGCCGGTGATCGCGGCGGACGGCCTCGACGATCGCCAGGGCCGGCTCGGGGTACCCGACCAGCAGAAGCAGGGCCGTTACGCCAAGGCCGGCGAGTTCGTCGCACATCGCTACGGGGGTGAGCGAGGTCATGTCGAGTTCGATGACGGTGCCGCCGTGTGAGGCAAGGTAATCCCGCAGCAGGCGGACGCCGGATGCCCAGTAGACACTCGGCTGGGTCGCTGCGGCAATACGGCCATGGCCCGCATCAAGGAGGAAGTCGGCGTAGGCTTGCCAGCTGTGGGATTGAGCCGGGGCGAGGCGCGCGACCCAGTTTGTCGGTTGCTCGGCAAGCGCGTCGAGAACTGCCGAAGAGCAGAGGAACGGCAGGCCAAGGGCATCGGCTCTGCCAGCCGCGGCGCGGGCGACGACGCTGTGATATTCCCCCACCAGGGCGGCCGCGCCCAAGTGATTCAATTCATCGACCGCTGCCACGGCTCTTTGTGGGTCGGCGGCCGTGTCCCGGACCAGCAGTTCGAGCACTCTTCCGCCGATGCCGCCGGCGTCATTGACCTCGCCAACGGCCAATTCGAGCCCGGCGAGCAGATGTCGGCCTGCCTCGACCCAGCCAGGCTGGGTGAGCGGAGCCAGGGCACCGATCCGAATGGTTGGCCCGTTGGTCGGCTCTTGACGGGGGGACGACGTCTTCATGAGGTGGCATCTCCCGGGATTGGACGCCATGGGTCGGGATCGTGGGCGGGCGTCAGGGCCGCGAGGCTTGGCGCCCGTGGGAGCAACCCGTTCGTGCCGCTCGAAGACAGCCTCATACAGACGCACCATCGAGGTGCACAGGAACGGTCCCATGCAAATTGCGCCAATCTGTATGGCCGAGGCGGGCCATACAGTTTCTGGACCCGACCAGAGACGCATGCGGCATGTATCGGCAAGGCGGATGGTTCTCGCATGGCCTGTTGCCGGATCTGCAAGGTTGCGGCGGCCTAGTCTGGCGCCGCGCCGATCGGCGGTCCGCCGGGCGGGCGGTGCAGGAAGGTGATCGAGGCGTAGGCGCCGAGCCACGACCCCAGCGCTGCAAAGGCGACATAGACCCAGTTCTCGGTGTAGCTGATGACGGCATAGGACGACAGCAGATACCAGACGCTGCTCCAGGTCGCGGCGGGGACGCGCTTGCGTGCCACCACCGCAGCGGTGAACATGACATAGACCGCATCCGTGGCGGCGGTTGCCAGCAGGACGGCGCCGGCGGTCACGGGATCGATGGCAGCCATTGCAACTTCTCCAAAGTCGGACAGGGGAGAAGCGAATTAAGCCATAGTTGCGGGCTGTTGGCGCCTTCTTGTCGACGCCTCTTCATTCTTGAGGCAGACATTGCTCGGAGAGGCGGGGCGGGCTGAATCCCGATCTGCAGCTCAGTTCTTCGCCCGCGGCGGCGCTTGCGGTGTTGCCTGCTCCTCATGAGCTGGCCGGCGTACGATCTCGTTCTGCAGGGCTGCGATATGATCATGTGCGACATCGCTGACGGCCCGCTCAATGGCGCGAAAGCGTGCGATGAGAGCAAGGCCCAGGGGCGTGAGGACAGCTCCGCCGCCATTCTTGCCGCCAATCCGGCGCGTGGCGACGGGTTTGCCGAAAATCTGGTTGATTTCCTCGACCAGATCCCAGGCCCGGCGGTAGGACATGCCCATGGCCCGTCCGGCCGCGGAGATCGAGCCGAGCAACGCGATGTTCTCGAGAAGCTCGATTTTTCCGAGGCCGATGCGGCCTTCGGGGCCAAGATCGATGCGCAGGCTCAGGGACGGAGCGGTGTTCCGCCAGCGTTCGGGTTGCGCCTATCTGGTTCGTTACGAGATATAGTGGCATCGTAGAACGCTGTCGGTGCGATTGTCGATGCCGGCAAGTTTCCGCCCCTTTCTTTTCACGGGAGATGTTCGATGAAGATCAGCGCACGGAACACGCTCAAGGGCAAGATCGTGGACATCGTGAAGGGGGCGACGACGGCGCATGTGCGGCTCGATGTCGGCGGCACCATCGTGACCGCTTCGATCACCAATGAGGCAGTGGACGCGTTGAAACTTCAGAAGGGCCAGGAAGCCTATGCGGCCATCAAGGCCTCCGACGTGATGATCGCCATCGACTGAAACAGGATCGGAATAAGCTTCCTCGCCGGGATATGATCGGGGCCCGCTTCGGATGCACAGGCCCGTCGTAAGGGGGGATCGGCAGGTGGCATCGAGCACAGTTTCCGTCGGGGCGCCAAACCGAGGTTCCCTTGTCGACATCCGCAGGATCCGTCGAAGATAGGCTGTTGCCATCAGGTAGTATTTTGCCTATCGCTATATATGTCAGAATATTGCGATGATCGTGGATCGTCGCTGATTTCCGATCGCTCACTCACGCCACGATGGCGGAATCGCTCCGCCATCACGCAGGTTTGGCACCAACGTTATATCCTAACGAATATAATGAAATACCGGCAAACGTTCGAACACGGGAGGATTTTATGAATATTGCAATCCGCAAACCATCACTCGGTTCCGCTGCCGCGGCGTTCATCGCCAAGCGGCACAAGCTCCTGATCGATGGGGAATGGGTCGATGCTCGCAGCGGCAAGACCTTTGCCGTCGAGGATCCCGCGACCGAGGAGAAGATCGCCGAGGTCCCCGCGGGAGACAAGGCCGATATCGATCTTGCGGTTGCCGCCGCACGCCGGGCTTTCGAGACGGGGCCGTGGTCCCGGATTTCTCCCGCGGAACGCTCCCGTCTCGTCTGGCGGCTCGGCGACCTTCTGGAGCAGCATGCAGACGAATTCGCCGAGCTCGAGGCGCTCGACAATGGCAAACCGGTGACCAATGCGCGCCAAGGCGATGTCCAGGGCTCGATCGACATGTTCCGCTACATGGCCGGCTGGGCGACGCGCCTCAACGGCGAGACCATACCGGTGTCGAGCGCGGGCAATTGGCACGCCTATACGCTGCGCGAGCCGGTAGGCGTGGTCGGCCAGATCATTCCCTGGAACTTTCCCCTGATGATGGCCGCCTGGAAGCTGGCGCCCGCTCTTGCCTCGGGCTGCACCATCGTGCTCAAGCCGGCGGAGCAGACGCCCTTGTCCGCCCTGCGCTTCGGCCAACTCATTCAGGAGGCCGGCTTTCCGGCCGGCGTCGTCAACATCGTGACCGGGTTCGGCGAGACCGCCGGTGCCGCGCTCGCCGAGCATCCCGATGTCGACAAGGTCGCCTTCACGGGCTCGACCGAGGTCGGCAAGATCATCGTCAGGGCAGCGGCCGGCAATCTCAAGCGCGTATCGCTCGAACTCGGCGGCAAGTCGCCGGCCATCGTGTTTCCCGACGCCGATCTCGACCTCGCCATCGCCGGCACGGCCGATGCGATTTTCTACAATCAGGGGCAGTGCTGCACCGCCGGCTCTCGCCTGTTCGCCCACAAGTCGATCTATGATCGGGTGGTCGCAGGGGTCTCGGAAGCGGCGGGCAAGCTGAAGGTCGGCCATGGCCTGGATCCGAGCGTCAATCTCGGCCCGCTGGTTTCCAAGGAACAGCACCAGAGGGTTACCGGCTTCCTGCAATCGGGCCGGGAGGAAGGCGCGGAGGTCGTGACCGGTGGCAGCATCATCGGCAATCAGGGCTATTTCGTCGAGCCGACGGTATTGGCCCAGACCAGCCGGGACATGCGTGTCGTGCGCGAGGAGATCTTCGGGCCGGTGGTCTGCGTCCAATCTTATGACGACGACGATCTCGATGCGGTCGCGCGCTTTGCCAACGACACCGAATACGGCCTGCAGGCCAGTGTCTGGACCCGCAATCTCAAGGTCGCCCATATGATGGCCCGCAAGATCAGGGCAGGCACAATCTGCATCAATACCCACAATTACGGCGACCCGGCCTGGCCGTTCGGCGGCTACAAGCAATCCGGCTGGGGCCGCGAGATGGGCAAGGAAGTCATGGAACATTACACCGAGACAAAAGCCGTCGCGGCCAGGCTCTGACGGATCCGCCCGAGCGGCCGTAGCGACGATGCAAAGGCGGGGCGCTCCAGCGCTCCGCCTTTGAGATTTATGGCGCGGCGCCACGTGTGGTTGGCGGGTCGGATTTCTGGAAGGCGGCGGCTTCGGCATGGAGCCAGTCGCAAAACAGGCTGGACTTGCGATTGCGCCTCGCCCGGCGCAAGGCGACATAGTCGTGGCCACTGTCGAGGAACCCCATCGATGCCTGCAACCGGCCGGAATGGATGTCCTCGCTGACATAGGGCCATGGCGCGACACAGACGCCGAGGCCGGCCCGGGCGGCCTCCAGCATGAAATAGAAATGCTCGTACTCGAGGCGCGGCCCGGGCTCGATCGACTGTCCGGAGCGCGCATGCCAGTCGTCCCAGGCCCGCAGGCGCGTCCGTGTGTGAAGCTGGGGTACGCCGTCAAGGCCCCTGGGCGATGCCGCGGCCAGCGAGGGAGCAAGCACCGGGCCGGTCTGCTCGGGAAACAGGCCGATGACGTCAGCTCCCTCAGGCCATGGCGGTGCGCCCACACGTATGGCGACGTCGAAGCCGTCCCTGCTGAAATCGACGGGACGGGACGAGGCCGTCAGGCGCACTTCAATCTCGGGAAACTCGGCCTGGAAGCGGTAGAGCCGCGGAATGAGCCAGCGCATGGTGAAGGTGCCGGGGCAGGATACGTCCAGCGCCCCTTGCTCGATATCGGCCACCGAGCGAACCGAGATGTCGATCTGGTCGAAGGCCTTCACCAGCCCGGCCAGCAGGGTCGAACCCGCATCGGTCAGGCGCAGCCTGTTCTTCGGGCCCTCGAAAAGCGCTACGCCGAGAACCTGCTCCAGATGCTGGATCTGGCGGCTGACGGCGCTGTGCGTGACGTTGAGTTCCTCGGCCGCGCGCGTCATCAGGCCGTGTCGGCCTGCCGCCTCGAAGGCTCGCAACGCGTTCAGCGAGGGGATATGCCTTGCCATGTGCAATTTCCGAACAATGAATGTTCGATCATATCGATTTTCATTCTGTAAATCATAGGGTTTTCTATCTCTCGGTCGATATACTTTTCCATTTTGGAACAAAGAAGGACGGTCGGCAAACAGATGCCGCGCCTTGTTCCAAGCCAGCGCAGGAGACAGGACATGCACAGCAGACACGGGGACGGCAGCGCCGGTGACGCGGATTACGGCGTGATCGGCAGCGGCTACAGGACCTACCGCCAGCCGGATCCCTACATCGCGCAATTCATCCTGGAGGCCTTGGGCGATGCGGCAACCGTGCTCAATGTCGGCGCTGGCGCCGGGTCCTATGAACCGGTCGATCGCACGGTGACGGCGGTCGAGCCCTCCGTCTCGATGCGGGCACAGCGGCCGGTTCATCTGTCGCCTGCAATCGATGCGACGGCCGAACGCCTGCCGTTCCCCGACCGCAGCTTCGATGCCGGTATGGCGACATTCACGGTGCATCAATGGGCGAATCTCGGGCAGGGGCTGAGGGAGATGCGCCGGGTTACGCGTGGGCCGGTGGTGGTTCTCAGTTGCGATCCCGATGCGCTGGAACGCTGCTGGCTGCATGCCTATGCCCCGGAGATGATCGCCGTCGAGGCACGCCGCTATCCGGCCATGGCGGCCATTGCCGATGCGCTCGCAGGGCATGTCGAGATCCGGCCCGTACCCATCCCGCTCAACTGCATCGACGGGTTCGGCGAAGCCTATTACGGCAGGCCGGAGCGTCTGCTCGAGTCCGGTGCGCGGCTTGCCAACTCGGCCTGGAGTTTCGTCGATCCTGCCGTCGGCGCGCGCTTCGTGGCCGATCTCAGCCGCGATCTCGAGGATGGCACCTGGGACGATCGCTACGGTGGACTGCGCCACCAACCCTTCTTCGAGGGATCCTTGCGATTGATCGTATCGAGACCGTGAGGTGCGATGATGAAGGACGAATTACGCGCCCTGAAGTCGCTGGCCGGTCCTCTACCGACCTTCGACATGGAGGAGGTGCCGGACGATCCGCGGCTTTTGTTTTCCTCCTGGTTCCGCGATGCGGTGCAGGCCGGGGTGGAAGAACCGCATGCCATGGTGCTCTCGACCGTCGACGAGCAGGGGTCGCCGGATGCGCGCATCCTCATCCTCAAGCATCTCGATCATCGCGGTTGGTATTTCGCATCCACCGACCAGGGCCCGAAGGGGCGCCAGATGGCGCTCAACCCCCAGGTGGCCCTGACCTTCTATTGGACGAAGCTCGGACGCCAGGTACGCATTCGCGGCATGGTCCGGCGAGCGGACATGCATGAGCGCGACGCCGACTTTCTCGCCCGTCCGCTGGGCGCGCGGGCGATTGCGCTCACGGCCAGGCAAAGCGAGAGGCTGGCATCCCCACGGGAACTGGAGGAGGCGCTCGAACTGCAGCGGGAGCGCTTGCGACAAGGGCCGGATCTGGTCGCGCCGCATTGGGGCCTGTTCATCGTAGCCCCGCGCGAAGTGGAGTTCTGGCAAGGCGACACGGAACGTCGGCATCGACGCCTGCACTACCGGCACGGAGCGACGGGATGGGCACGCGAAAAGCTATGGCCCTGACGGCATGCTTCCCGCTTGCAGTGCTGCGGGACAGGAAGGTGAGGGGACCATGTCAGGCCTGCGTCTCCCGATCGCCGGGCTGCTCCGGTGCGATCGGTTTGAACAGGGTGCGGTCGGGCTTGAGGTCCAGCAACGGGGTGCCGTCGAGACAATCGAGCCCGCGGACCAGCAGGGTCGATCCTTCGAGAGCCACCAGCGT
The DNA here is from genome assembly GCF_057073705.1 of Labrys sp. E2SS-1L. Lineage (NCBI taxonomy): Bacteria > Pseudomonadati > Pseudomonadota > Alphaproteobacteria > Hyphomicrobiales > Xanthobacteraceae > Labrys > Labrys sp. E2SS-1L. The sequence continues at coordinate 486,623 of NZ_CP172713.1, forward strand.
CGCGATCGAGGTGCCGATCGGGTTCGGGCGGACCGGCGAGCGGAGTGCGAAGGTGCCATAGGTGGTGCCGTTGTCGGCCGGGCTCTGACGGACGAGGTCGCGCCGCGACAGATGCAGCCAGTACAACACCTCCAGGCGTTCGAAGCGCTCGATGCCATCCAGTGCTGCCTGCCAGGGCTCGAAGATCTCGATACGGCAGACCGGTCCGTCGGATCGCCCCTGCCGCGGCGCCATCAGTCTGGACGTCCATGGCGTCCGTATCAGGCCAATGAAGACCAGCCCCGCATCCGTCGGCTCGGGAGGGGTAACCGCTACCTCATTCTGCCTGATTTCGCTTTCACGAACCATGCTCAGCTCCTTTTGTGTGGCTTGCTGTAGCGTGCATGTCCCGAGCCTCTCAAGCGCGGCAATCCTGTTGCAATGTGAAATTCCTGGGCCAGCCTCGGTTTCACGATAGCAAAGAGCCGCCGTTGCAGCGGGCACGACCTTCGCCGTCAAGCCAAGGATCGGCTAAGGCAAGGATCGGCGCTACCCTGGCAATCTCTGCCTCGATTTCCTATGGTGCCCCACCACCCGGGCGATCGTGGGGTGGCGGAGGCATGGTCTTCGTCCAGCCTCGTACCGGCCGTCGGCATCCGACAAGCCGTCGCACCCGAAGGGCCATGTCCTTGCGGAGTGGCATGCCGCCTCACCACGATGAAAGAAAGTGACGAATTGCGATGAACCGACCTGTCTATCCCGGCGTTGCCGGCCTTTCGAGCTCGGTGTTCTGCAAGAAGGAGCCGCGCAACACGAAGTACATCTTCGCCGAGATCGTCGACTACGTGCTCTCCAGGATCAAGCCCGATGCGGCGCCGGTCACCTTCGTGCAGGTCGGCGCCAATGACGGCGTGCGCGGCGATCCCATCAGCCGGCATGTCATCCAGGGAGGCTGGCGCGGATTGCTGGTCGAGCCCGTACCGGCTGCGATGGAAAGGCTGCGTGCCCATTACGACGCATGCCCCGGGCTGGTCTTTCGCGGCGAGGCAATCTGGTCCGAGGAGGGCAGGCGAGACTTCCACATCGTTCGCGGTGAGGACGTGCTGAGCAGCTTCTCATTGCCGACGATCATGATGCACGAGCTCAAATATGATGATCTGCCCGGCATGATCGAGACCGTGCCGGTCGCCACGCGCCGGCTCGATTCGCTTTGCCGGGAAACTGGATTCGAGACGGCGGATTTGCTGGTGGTCGATGTCGAAGGCTGCGACGACATCGTCTTGCGCACCTTCGATTTCGACCGTCACCGCCCTTCCGCGATCCTGTTCGAGCACGTGGCGCTCTCGGCCGACGCCTCGCAGGCGATCGGCGCGTTTCTCGAAGAGCGCGGCTATGCGATCATCTACGACCGCCATGACTGCCTGTGCCTTCTCGGCGAACGGTTCGAACCGCAGCTGGTCGAGTTCCTCGAGCGGGTCGTCACGGCCGCGCGGGACAATTGAGGAGCAGGCAGAGGGGGCGAACAGCTCGTCTCTCATTCATTTGCTGCCGGCATCGATATTCGGCGGGGGGCGCTCCCTCCGCGCGGCGCGCGGCGGGTCTTCCGTAAAAATCGACGAATCCTGTCTTGGATGAAGCCGCCCGGCTTCGAAGTCCGGACGGCTTCCTTCTGTCGAGAGTCCTGGCATCGGGCCAAGCTCCGGGACCGCCTTGGTGCCCGAAGCCCTGGCCGGCATCAGCCATTTATTTGGCCGGCGAAGCCTGGGCCGCCGTCTCGATCAGCTTGGCGACCGCAGCCGGGTTCGACACCATCACCACATGCGAAGCGCCCTTGACCACCACGGTCTGCTTGGAATGGGCCCGCTCCGCCATGAAGGCGAGAGCCTGCGGTGGGATGTTGCGGTCCTTGTCGCCATAGACGAACCAGGAGGGGATGGTCTTCCAGGCCGGCTCGGTCGAGGCTTCGCCGAGCGCGGCCTCGGCGATCGGGCGCTGCGTGGCGGCCATTAGCTTTGCCTCGCCCTTGGGCACATCGGCGGCAAACTGATCGGGGAATTTGGCCTGCTGGATATAGAGATCCTTGCCGCCGCCCGAGATCGGTACCGGCGGGGCCAGTGTTGGCCCGAGCGTCGAACCGGGGAACTTCCCCGTGAGTCCGATAGCGGTCTCGCCGGTATCGGGCGCAAAGGCCGCGACATAGACGAGGGCCTGGACATTGGCCCTGCCGGCAGCTGCCTCGCTGATGACGGAACCGCCATAGGAATGGCCGACCAGGACCACAGGCGTCTTGATGCTGTCGATCACGCTGGCCACGGAATCCGCATCCCCGCGCACGCTGCGCAGCGGATTGGCGGCGGCGACGACGGGGTAGCCGTCTTTTTCGAGGCGCTGGATCACGCCGTTCCAGCTCGAGGCATCGGCAAAGGCGCCATGCACGAGCACCACCGTCGGCTTGCCGCTCTCCGCCAGTGCGGGCGCGCTCAGCAGCAGGGCGCCGGCGACGGCCAGCCCCTTCGCGAAGTTCTTCATCGGATTTTCCTTCGGGTTGTCACCCGCAGCCTGTGTCGGGTGGAGGATGAAAACGCCCGGCTACATCTCGGGGGCGAAGGTGGCGCGCATGGCGGCCTCTTCCTGCCGGATGCGGGTCACCAGGGGAATGAGATAGAGAGGGATGCCGATCACCAGCGTCCAATAGGCATTGAGAACCAGAGCAAAACCAATGAGTTCCGGCAGGATATTCAGAAAATAGTTGGGGTGCCGCACGAACGAGAACAAGCCGCTCTGCACCCGCCGATGCTGCGGGCTGATGATGATCTTGATCGTCCACAGGCGGCCGAGCGAGCGGATGACCGAGACGAGGACGAGGGCGGAGGCGAGATAGACCACGATGCCCGCGGCAGACACCAGCGTGTTCGGCTCATGTAGGCCGGCCGCCGCCTCGGCGACCGCGCAGATGTAGTAGAGCACGTGAGAGGCAGCGAGGAAGATGCTGTTCTTCGCGCCATATTCGGTCGCGCCGTCCCTCTTCAAGGCCTTCTCGTGCCGTGCCGAAATCACGAGCGTGATGAGGCGCCAGGCAAAGGCGGCGACGGCGAACAGGATGAGATGAAGCGGCATGTGAATTCCCGGATCGTCAGGAGCAGGGCGCTTTAGGGCGCCAGCTTGGTAAAGACATAGTCACGCGCCTTCACGCGCGCCTCATGGCAGGCAAAGCAGGTCTCATGCTGGGCCTGGTCCACCGGCTTGCCGTCGATGAAGCGCCCGAACCCCCAGCCGCCCGTCGCGGCATATTTCTTCGAATCCTTGACCATCACCTGCACCGTGGTCGCCGGCCCCGGCACCAAGGCGGATTCGAATTCAGGCGACTGGACATGCTTCCAGGCAAGCTTGACCAGCACTGTCCCGTCGGGGAAGGGCAGGGTCCCGGCGCGATAGGCGTCGAGCGCGGTCCTGTTGCCGAGCACGGTGCGCAGTTCGTTGAGGGGCTCGTGTTCCAGCGCCGGGGCGACCAGTTCCCATTGCCGGTAGCCGTCCGGAATGGTGACGCCATAGATCGGCGAGGCCGGCTTGGGTTTGCTCTTGGTGATGTCTGTGTCCTGGGCGAGTGCCCCGGCCGCGGCGACGACCACAGCCACGAGGCAGGCCCCGGCCAAGGGCATGATCACTGAGGTCTTCATCAGGAAGCTCCTTCGCCTGGTTCAGAAACGGGCAACGTCGAGCATCGCCTTGGCGAAGGCTTCAGGGGCTTCCTGCGGCAAATTGTGGCCGATGCCGCCCGTGATCAGGCGATGCTCGTAGCGGCCGGAGAACCGCTTGGCATAGGCCGCCGGTTCCGGATGAGGCGCACCATTGGCATCGCCCTCCATGGTGATCGTCGGCACGGTGATCGTCGGCAAGGCGGCGAGCTTCTTTTCCAGCGCGTCATATTTGGCTTCGCCCTGTGCCAGGCCGAGCCGCCAGCGGTAATTATGGATCGAGACGGCGACATGGTCGGGATTGTCGAAGGCCTGCGCCGAACGGGCGAAGATCGCATCATCGAACTTCCATTGCGGCGAGGCGAGCTCCCAGATCAGCCGGGCGAAATCATGGGTATATTTCGCATAGCCGGCCGCGCCCCGATCGGTGGCGAAATAATATTGGTACCACCACTGCAGTTCAGCCTTCGGAGGCAGGGGCGCCTTGTTCAGTTCCTGGCTGCCGATGAGATAGCCGCTGACCGAGACCAGCGCCTTGCAGCGCTCGGGCCAGAGGGCAGCGACGATATTGGCGGTGCGGGCGCCCCAGTCATAGCCGCCGATGACGGCCTTCTCGATCTTCAGCGCATCCATGAACGCGATGATGTCGCTGCCCAGCGCCGCCTGCTGGCCATTGCGAGGCGTGTCCGCGGAGAGGAAGCGCGTGCTGCCATAGCCGCGCAGATAGGGCACGATCACGCGGTAGCCGGCGGCCGCCAGGATCGGCGCGACATCGACATAGCTGTGGATGTCATAGGGCCAACCATGCAGCAGCAGCATGGGCGCGCCATCGGCCGGCCCGGCCTCGGCATAGCCGACATCGAGCACACCGGCCCTGACCTGCTTGAGCGCGGCGAAGGACGTGTGGGTGCCACGGCCGGAGGCGGGCGCGGAGGAATTGGCTTGCGCACTGGCGGTACCGATTGCGCCGAGCTGCGCGAGAACGGCACCGAACGCCAGGGTGCCGAGCAGGCCGCGGCGCGATTGATCGATCTGTTCCGACATCGACATGATTCCCGATTGCTGAAGTTGTGACCGTAAAAAGCCGCAACACTGTATCGGCCTTATGTCGCCATCGCCTGGATTTGAAAGGCTGTGTAAGCCCGTTCCGCCTCGATACACAGTGATACAATCGACCATCGCAGCCGCCGGCATGGGTGGCCTTTGGGAACGGCGCCTGTATGGCAATGTATCGGCACGCCAGCCGGATACAGCAGGATGCGGATCGGGGGCCGCGGGGACATATCGGGCAAACATGGCATCGCCAAAGACAGGGTACCGGCGGCCGGGCTGCCGTGAAATGAATGGAGTTGCCCCATGTCTTCAAACAAGATGTCTTCGACCAATTCGTCTTCCTCGAGCAATTTGCCTTCACATGATTTCGGTACGTCCCGACGCAGTTTGCTCAAATCGGCCGCCGCCGCAGCGCTCGTCGGCCTGATCCCCACCGCGCTCTACGCGGCGGAAGCCGGGAGCGATATCAGGCCCTTCAAGATTGCCATTGCCGAGGAGGATATCGTCGATCTGCGCCGGCGCTTGAGCGCCACGCGCTGGCCTGAAGAGACGGTGTCCGACTTCTCGCAAGGGGTGACGCTGGCAAGGCTGAAGCCGCTGGTGGCCTATTGGGCGCAATCTTATGACTGGCGCAAGGTCGAGGCCCGGCTCAACACCCTGCCGATGTTCGTCACCGAGATCGACGGCCTCGACATCCATTTCATCCATATCCGCTCGCCGCATGCCAAGGCCATGCCGATGATCATGACCCATGGCTGGCCGGGCTCGATCCTCGAATTCATGAAGGTGATGGATCCGCTGGTCGACCCCACCAGATATGGCGGCAAGGCCGAGGATGCCTTCCATCTGGTGGTGCCCTCGATCCCCGGCTTCGGCTTCTCGGGCAAGCCGACGGCCAGGGGCTGGGGCTCCGACCATATCGGCCGGGCTTGGTCCGTGCTGATGCGGCGCCTCGGCTATGAGCGCTATGTGTCGCAGGGCGGCGACTGTGGTTCGGTGATCTCCCACCGCATGGCCCTGCAGAAGGTGCCCGGCCTGATCGGCATCCACGTCAACATGCCGGGAACGGTGCCCAAGGAAATCGCCGCGATCCTGACGGCCGGTGGCCCGGCGCCGGCAAATCTCACGCCGGACGAACGGCGGGCCTTCGACGCTCTCGATGTCTTCTACAAGGACAGTTCAGGCTACGCGACCATGATGGTCACGCGCCCGCAGACCATCGGCTATTCCCTGGTGGATACTCCCGTGGGCATGGCCGCCTGGATGTACGAGAAATTTGCGACCTGGACCTATAGTGGCGGCGATCCGGAGAAGGTGCTGACCAAGGACGAGATGCTCGACGACATCTCCCTCTATTGGCTGACCCAGACGGGCGCTTCGGCGGCCCGCATCTATTGGGAAGACCATTCCAACAATTTCAACGCCGTCGACATTCCCGAACTGCCGGTCGCCGTCACGGTCTTCCCCGGTGAGATCTATCGCGCCCCCCGGAGCTGGGCAGAGCGCTGCTATCACAACCTCGTCTATTTCAGCGAGGCGAAGAATGGCGGCCACTTTGCGGCGTGGGAGCAGCCGGAGCTGTTCGTGCAGGAAGTCCGCGCCGCCTTCAGGTCGCTGCGCTGAGGCGGTCACCACCGGCGTCCGCCCATCCAGGCGGGCGCCATTGAAACCTTGACGTTGTTGTTTGCCCGCCTGGGCAGCTTTCGTGGAGGGACCTGCAAGGGTTGCGTCGGTCATGCGGTTCTTCGCTGAGAAATACTGGAGGCAGCGGCGAGCTTCCCGGTGAGAACTTTGCTGTGTTCGCGGCTTTCGTCACGCGCGATGAGCCGGAGGTGACGAAGAAATTGTAATGATATTATTGATCTCAACAGCACCCGTCGCTTCGGCGGGTGACTTTTTATTTGCAATTCACCAACGGGTGTAATTGTCTGAAAAAAAGCACTAGAACGAGAAGGGGGACATCGGCATGAACAACTCGACCCGCAGCCGTCTCGGGGCGCTCGCCATGCTCGCTATGTCGCTGGCCGTGACGCCGGCCCTGGCGGAGGAGCCCATCGCGCTCGGCTGGGTGGGGCCCCTTTCCCCGCCCGGCAATTACTCCGGCGGGCAGGAGATGCAGTGGGCCGTGCAGCTCGGCGTCGACGAGATCAACAAGGCCGGCGGCGTGCTCGGCCGCCAGCTCCAGGTCATCTACGAAGACACCAAGGGCCAGCCCGCGGAAGGCAGCGCGGCGGCGGTCCGGCTGATCACCAAGAACAATGTTTCGGCGATCTTCGGCGAGTTCCATTCTTCCGTGGCCCTGGCCGAGATCGAAGAGGCGCACAAATATGGCGTGCCCTGGGTCGGCACCGATGTCTGGGCCGACGACGTCACCGCCAAGCAATATCCGGAGGTCTTCCGGGTCTCTCCCGCCAACTCGCTGGTCTACGTCAAGGCCGCCGACTGGACGGTGGAGCAGGGCTTCAAGAACGTCGCCATCATCGCCGAGAATACCGATTTCGGTCAGGGCGGCGCCAAGATCATCGCCAGCGAACTCCAGGCCAAGAACGTTGCCAACACCCTGGTCACCATCGACCTGAACCAGCAGGATTTCACCCCGGCCCTGCTGCGCCTGATGAGCCAGAGCCCGCGCCCCGACGCCATCCAGATGGTGATCGCCGGCCAGGCCCAGTACCAGCTGGTGAAGCAGGCCTGCCAGCTCGGCCTTGCCCCGACCGCCGAGACCAAGCTGATCGGCTCGTCCGGCCTGCTGCAGAAGGAGGTCTGGGAGGTCACGGGTGCCTGTGCCAAGAACCTCCTGATCGTCAATGTCGCCCAGCCGAAGTCGCAATGGAACGACAAGGCCAAGGCGTTCGTGGCCGCTTTCACCGAGCGCTACAAGCGGGCGCCCACCGGCGTTGCCCTGGAAGCCTATGATACGCTGGGCGTGGTGGTCGAAGGCATCCGCAAGGCCGGGTCCGCCGACCGCGCCGCGATCGTCAAGGCCCTGGAGGCGGTCAAGTATGAAGGCGCCAACGCCACCTACAATTTCCCGGCGACCAAAACCCCGGCCTGGGCCTTCCACCAGTTCATGGATGTGCCCTTCACCATCATCCAGTACACGGCGGAGAACCAGAGCCCGGAGGAGGCGGCCATCGTCTATCCCAAGAACTGGGCGACCACGGACAAGATCCTGCCTTGATGGCGCGTACCGACGGATGCCGGCTTTTTCCGCCGGTCCTCGCCCGTCGCAGCCGATGGTGAGGGGATCATGAGCTATTTTCTTCTTCTCGCCGTCAACGGGCTGGTGATCGGCCTGATCTACGCGCTCATCGCCTCCGGCCTGACGCTGGTCTTCTCCGTGCTGAAGGTGGTCAATTTCGGCCATGGCTCGCTCTATATGCTGGGCGGCTATGCCTCCTACTATTTGATCACCGGCCTCGGCCTGCATCCGCTGCTCGGCGTCGCCGGCGCGATGATCGGCCTGTTCGTCTTCGGCGTCGCCTTCGAGCGGCTGGTGATCGCACCGATGTATACCGACAAGGTCGAGCGCAAGGACGAATATGCCATCATCGTCACCTTCGGCCTTACCATCCTGCTCACCAATCTCGGCCTCGTCGTCTTCGGGCCGTTCGCCAAATCGCCGCCCTCCTTCATGGCGGGGGTCTTGATCGCCGGCCCGCTGATCCTGCCCTATGACCGGCTGATTGCGGCCGTCGTCGCGGTGATCCTGCTGGCGGGGCTCGCCTTCTTTCTCAAGCGCACGACGCTCGGCCAGGCGCTCGACGCCGTCAGCCAGAGCCGTGAATCCGCGGCCGTCATCGGCATCGATCCGCATCGCATGTATACGGTTGCCTTCGGCCTTGGCTCGGCCCTGGCCGGCGGGGCCGGCGCGTTGATCGCACCGGTCTTTGCGCTGTCGCCCTCGATGGGCGACCTGCCGGGCGTGCAGGCCTTCATCATCATCGTGCTCGGCGGCATGGGCTCGGTCGGCGGTTCGATCGTCGGCGGTATCCTGCTCGGCCTCGTCCAGAGCCTCGGCGTCGGCTATTTGCCCGATCCCAACCGGGCGCTGGCCTATACCCAGGCCTTCGGTGCCTTGCTGCTCGTCATCACCCTGCTCGTGCGGCCGACCGGCCTTTTCGGCCGCTCGCATCTGCGCCTCGAATAGGCCAGGCAGACCATGGCGCGATTCTCCCTGTCCCAGGTCGTCCAGGCCATCCTGCTGATCGCGGCGCTGCTCGCGCCACTGGGCGCCGGAACCTACTGGATCCATGTCGGCGCCATCGCTTGGTACTACGCCTTGCTGGCGGCGAGCTGGGCCATGCTTGCCGGTTTCGCCGGGCAGTTCTCCTTCGCCCATGTCGCCTTCGCCGCCCTTGGCGGTTATGGCTCGGCGCTCGGCACCAGCCTGCTCGGCTTGCCGCTCGCCCTTTCCATGCTGCTGGCAATCATCCTCGCCGCGATCGCCGGCGCGCTGATCGGTGCCCTGGTGCTGCGGTTATCCGGTCCCTATCTCGCATTGTTCACGCTCGCCCTCGCGGAGATCTTCCGCATGGTGCTGGTGGCCGAGGAGGGCATCACCCGCGGCATGCTCGGCCTGCCGGTGCCGACCCTGTTCGCGGGCCGGTCGGACCTGCCCTATTACTATCTCGGCCTTGGCCTCGTCGTTGCGGCCATGCTGGCGATGAACGGCTTGTTGGCGACGCGTGTCGGGTTGTTCCTGCGCGCCATTCGTGAGGATGAGGGCGCGGCGCGGGCCAGCGGCATCGACACGACGCGCTACAAGATCCTGGTCTTCGTCGTCACCAGCATGATCGCCGCCGTGGCCGGCATCTATTACGGGCATTTCATCGGCATTCTGACGCCGAACATCGCCATCCTGCCCGAGATGGGACTGGTGATCGCCATGGCGGTGATCGGCGGCATCGAGAGCCTGCCCGGCGCGGTCATCGGTGCCGTCGTGGTCTTCGTGCTGTCGGAATTCCTCAGGGCTTATGGCGAATGGCGCTTCGTCCTGATGGGCTTGGTGCTGATCCTGGTTCAGCGCTTTGCCCAGAACGGCCTTTTTCCGCTGATCGAACGCTGGAGCCGTGCGCGCCGGACCAGGCAAGCAGGCCAACCAGCCGGGAAACGCCATGCCGAGTGAGAGCGCAGCCTTCTTTTCCGTCAACGGTCTCGCCAAGCATTTCGGCGGCATTCATGCCGTCGAGGACCTGTCCTTCACCCTGCAGCGCGGCGAGATCCTCGGCCTGATCGGCCCCAATGGTTCGGGCAAGACCACCACCATCAACATGGTCACGGGGGCGTCGAAGCCCGATGGCGGCAGCATTGAGGTCGAGGGCGCCGACATGGCGGGCCAGCCGGCCCATCTTTATGCCCGCCGCGGCATCGCGCGCACCTTCCAGGTGCCGCGGTTGTTCCGGCGCATGACGGTGATGGAGAACCTGATCGTTCCCGCGCTGTCGGACGCCTCGGAACGCCGCCCAACGGCCGAGGAGCGGGCCCGCGGCGTGCTCGCCTTCCTCAGGCTCGAGCACCTTGCCGATCATTATGCGCGCGCGCTCTCCGGCGGCCAGCAGAAGCTGCTGGAACTCGGCCGTGCGCTGATGCTGCGGCCGCGCCTGCTCCTGCTCGACGAACCCTTTGCCGGCGTGCATCCGCGCCTGCTCGACGAGATCGTCGGGCATATCCGCAGCCTGAACCGGGATGGCCACACCATCGTGCTGGTCGACCACAATCTCGATGCGGTGCGCTCGGTCGTCACCCGCGTGCTGGTGATGGCGCGGGGCCGCAAGATCGCCGATGGCGCCGTGTCGGACGTGCTCCGCAATGCCGACGTGGTGCGCGCCTATACCGGCACGCGCATGGGAGGGCCTTGAGATGAGTCCGGCTCCGGCCCCCGCCGAGCCCCGCTGGAGCGACCGGCCCGGCTTGCTGGCCTGCGAAGATCTCGTCGCCGGCTATACCGGCGACATCGACATTCTGCGCGGCCTGTCCGTGAAGGCCTGGCCCGGCCGCATCTCCTGCGTGGTCGGGCCGAACGGTACCGGCAAGTCGACCCTCCTGAAATCCCTGTTCGGATTCCTGCGCCCCAGTGCCGGCCGCGTGCTGCTGGGCACGGATGACATTACCGGCAGCCCGCCGTTCCGGATGCTCGGCCTCGGTGTCGCCTATCTGCCGCAGCGGCCGAGCCTGTTTCCCCATCTGTCGGTGGAGGCCAATCTCAAGCTCGGCCTGTGGCATGCGAGGCCGAAGAAGCCGGTGCTGGCCGAGCGTCTCGATAGCGCCTATCAGCGCTTTCCCGTCATCCGGGAGAAACGCAGCCAGCCGGCAGGCCAGCTTTCCGGCGGCCAGCAGAGGCAGGTCGAGATCGCCCGCAGCCTGATGGCCGACCCCTCCGTCTACCTGATCGACGAGCCGACCGCGGGGGTGGACCCGCAGACCAGCGAGACCATCTACGACATCGTGCAGGGCCTGGCGCGCAATCTGTCGAAGGCGGTGCTGCTGGTCGACCAGGACATCCGCGCCGCACTGGCCATCACCGATTACGTCTATGTGGTGAAGAACGGCACCGTCTTCTCGGAAGGCGAACGCGACGATTTCGGCACGGACACCGATGCGCTGGTGGCGCGCTGGCTTTATGCGAGCGGGGAATAAGACCGGGTCATGAAAGGCCTGCCTCAAGGAAAGCCATTACTCTGAGCGACAGTTTTGGGGAGCAGGTCTGAAGACCACCTCTTTCAAGGTGTTTGCTCACAGTCCGAAACCTATTGGGATTACGAAGGTTGGCGCTGCCCCTCACCTTACCTCTTCCCGTAAGAACGGGGCGAGGGGGTGCAAGCGTTGCGATCTGTCCTCAGAGCTTTCATCTCGCCCTGCCGTTGGGCGAGACGGAAGGTTTTCTGCATGAAACGCGACGCCGGGGTCTCCTCGCCCCGTTCTTGCGGGGAGAGGTAAGGTGAGGGGCAGCGCAACTTCAACGGCAGGCACAAAAGCTCAATGGTGTCGAACACCTTGAAAGGGGTAGGTCCGAACACCCCGTCTCGCGTGGTGATCGGTCAATCATTCCGCTCAGACGGCATGGCTCAGGGCGCCTGATAGGCGGGCGGCGGCTCGAACAGCCCGCCGCGGCGGATTTCCAGGGCGCGGCCGATGCGTAGGGCCAGGGCTTCCTCGAAGCGTGGTACCGCGATCTGCAGGGCGGTCGGCAGGCCGGTCCCGACGAGGCCGGTGGGGACGCTGAGCGCGGCCATGTCCATCAGGTTGACGAAGCGCGTGAAGGTGCCGAGCGGCGTCTTCGTCTCGTCGATCTCGGCAAGCGGCGGCGGCAGGATCGGAGCCGTGGGCGTCAGCAGCGCATCCGCGCCCTCCAGATAAGCGGCGAACTCGATCTGTGCGGCACGCCGCTGCTCCAGGAGATCCTGGTAGCGGGCACCGTCGATCTCCCGACCCTTGAGGATGCGCGACCGTACGTCCGGATGCACCGGGCTATCGTCAGGCCCGGCATAGCGGCCGAGATGGTGCCAGGATTCGGCCGACATCAATTCGCCGGTCAGCGCCATATAGGCTTCCGGCGCGCGCGGCATCGCCTTTTCCCGGATGTCTGCGCCGAGCGCCTCGAGGTCGGCGAGCGCTGCGCGGAACCGCTCGAGCACGTGGGGATCGACCCCGGCAAGGTCGCGTGGGGCAGGGATGGTGAGGCGGAGGCCGGCAAGGTCATGCTCCGGCGCGCTCGACAGCGCGACCGGCGGCACGCCGAATGTCGCCGGATCGAGCGGATCCCGCCCGGCCATGGCGGCGAAGAGAAGGGCGGCATCCTCGACCGAACGCGTGAGAGGACCGACGCTGTCGAAGGAGGTGGCGAGGGTCAGCAGGCTCCCGCGTCCGATCCGGCCGACGGTGGTCTTCAGGCCGACGATGCCGCACATCGCGGCCGGGTTGCGGATGGAGCCGCCTGTGTCGGTGCCGAGCGCTGCCGGGACCAGGCCGGCGGCAACCGCTACGCCCGATCCGCTGGAGGAGCCGCCGGGTGCCCGGGGCACATCCGGGTCCCGCGGATTGAGCGGCGTGCCGGTGATATGGTTGGTGCCCCAACCGCCGAAAGCGAATTCGACGGTCTGGACCTTGCCGACGAGCACCATGCCGGCTTCGGTCAGGCGCGTTACGGCATTGGCTGTCACGGCCTGGGGCTCGGAACCGAGCGCCCTGGAACCGGCCCTTGTCGGCCAGCCCTTGACGTGGAACAGGTCCTTGGCGGCATAGGGCACGCCGTCGAGAAAGCCCCGGCTCTCGCCGCGGCGTCGGCGCTGGTCGGAGGCGATGGCCGCCTGGAGCGCTTCCTCCGCAAAGACGCCGACAAAGGCCTGGAGCGCGCCGTCATGGGCGGCGATGCGCTCCAGGGCACGGCCTGTGATGGCTTCGGAGGTCACGCGCCCCTCCGCCAGCAGGCGGCCGAGCTCAGCGGCTGTTGCGAATGCGGAAATATCGTCTGCGCCCACGCCGGTCTCCCTCATCGGATTCGGCCAAGCAAAGCATGGCGGGACCCGACAAGGGAAGACCAAGATGGGAATGCCCATCGGGCCAGCACTGTCAGGACCGGTCCGATCCGGGCTTCGGCGAAAGGGAGGCCCCGACCGTCACGGAACGAGCAGCAGCTTGCCGGTGGTCTTGCGGCTTTCCATGTCTGCATGGGCCTTGGCCGCGTCGGCCAATCGATATTCGCCGCCGATCCGAACATCGAGCATGCCCTCCGCCAGCCAGTCGAACAATTGGGCCGAGCGCCCGCGCAGCAGTTCGGGCGTGTGGATGTGATCGAAAAAGGTTGCGTAACCGATCTTGATGCTCCGCGGCAGACTCATGATATCGAGCGGGCCGGGGCCGCCAAGGACCGGGCCATACCAGCAGAACGTGCCGGACCGGCGCAAGATGTCGAGCGAGCCCTGGAACGTGGTAGGGCCCGAACCATCATAGACGACGTGGACGCCTTCCCCGTCGGTCAGGCGCAGGACATCCTCGGCAAATCGCCCCTCGGTGTCGACGATCACATGGTCGGCGCCGGCTGCCTTGGCCATGGCCACCTTGTCCGGCGTCGAAACCCGCCCGATGACCTGGCCGCCTCGCAGCTTGATGATCTGCGTCAGCAGCAGCCCTACGCCACCGGCTGCCGCATGGACGAAGGCGATGTCGCCGGGCTGAACCGGATAGAAATCGGTGGCGAAGTGACTGGCCGTGAGCCCCTGCATCATGATCGAAGCGGCAGTCCGGTCGTCGATCGCGTCGGGCACGGGCACCAGCGCGGTGGCCGGGATTGCGATCCGTTCCGCATAGCTGCCCGGCGCATAGACCCAGGCGACGCGCTGGCCCGGCTCGAAGTCCGCGACGCCATCGCCTCGCGCCAGGACGCGGCCGGCACCCTCCACGCCCAGTATCTTGGGATTGGGCATTTCGGTCCAGGCCATGCCCTGCCTGACGCCGATATCCATGAAGTTGACGCCGGCAAAGGCGATCTCGACCAGGACCTCGCCGCGGCCAGGCACCGGTTCGGCGCGCTCGACATGGCTCAGCCTGTCGCTTCCGCCGATTCCATTCATCACGATGGCTTTCATTGATTAACTCCAATATTGAACGTTCGTTCCTGAATTATGCAAAAAAACCTAGCGCAGGGCCCTCAAGGCCATGTCGGCCAGGCTGGTTAGCATCCGGCGGTCGGCGCCGCTGCGCCCGGCAATGCGGATGCCGGCGATGCTGGCCATCAGAAATTCGGCCATCCTTTCCGGATCGAGATCGGCGGCGACGTCGCCTTCGCGCTGCGCGTCCCGGACCCGGCCGGCAAGGACACCGCCCAGGCTTCTGGCCAATGACGCATTGATCTCTGCGAGATCGGCACGAGACGCACCGAACTCGCAGACCGAACCGGTGCCGAGGCAAGGCTGATTGGCCGTGTCGGCCACCCGGCGCAGCATCGCCTTGATGCCGTCCATGCCGCGCGCACCGCTTCGCAAGGCCTCGAAATGGGCGGAGCATTCGCCCAACCCATAGCGGCGCACTGCGGCGCAATAGAGCTGCCACTTGTCGCCGAAGGCGGCGTAGAGGCTTTGCCGGCCGATACCCATGGCATCGACGAGCATCTGGGCCGAACTGCCTTCGAAGCCATGTTCCCTGAACACGCCGATCGCGGCATCGAGCGCGGCGTCGGTGTCGAATTCCCGTAATCTTGCCATGTTGATCATCTAGATATTCGGGAACGAATGTTCAAGAAAAAATTTTGAAAGGGCACGCTGCTTTCGCCCGTTGCATCGAAGCCATTCCATATCGAGACATGGAACTGTGTGCTCCAGAAAGCCGTCATCCGAAGGTAAAGGCATAGGCTTCGACGCCGGGGTCGAGAAAGCGGACCTCGAAAGTCCGGGCCGCCACCCCGCCGGACTGGCGCAGGAGCTGGTAGAGCCGCGTTTCGGCGACCAGGCCGTTTCCTTGCGCATCGATATCGGCCCCATGGTCGGGACCGGGAGCCTTGCCGTCGACGCTGACCTGGAAGCGCACGGGCTTGCCGGCAGCACCGGGACCGAGCACGAGATGCAGGTCACGGGCGCTGAAGCGATAAGTGATGCCGCCGCCTGCCTTGTCGAGAACCGCCCGTTCGGCGCCGACGGTCCAAGTGCCCGACAAACCCCATTGGTTGAGCCCGGGATCAGCGACGGAATAGTCGCGGGTCGCGTCGGGCGACACCCGTTCCGCCGAGGCGAAATTGTCGGCGCGGCCATAGCCGAGATAGGTCTCCTGCGAACCGAGATTGCTCAGATCGGGACTGGCCTCGGCGCCCTTCGCCGTGGGTGCGACCGCTTCTTTCGCCAGCTTGTCGCTGCCGGCTTCGCGCAGCAGATCCTGGATCGCCTGCTCGGTCTGGCGGTAATTGCCCTCGCCGAAATGGTGGTAGCGGATCTGGCCACGCGCATCGATCAGATAGAAGGCCGGCCAATAGCTGTTCCCGAAGGCGCGCCAGATGCGATAGTCGTTGTCGACGGCCACCGGATAGGCGATGCCGAAATCCTCGACCGCCTGCCTGACATTGTCGAGCTTCTTCTCGAAGGCGAATTCGGGCGCATGCACGCCAACGACCACCAGTCCCTGGTCCTTGTATCTCTCAGCCCAGGCGCGGACATAGGGCGTGGTACGGATGCAGTTGATGCAGGAATAGGTCCAGAAATCGACGAGCACCACCTTGCCGCGCAATTGCTCCGTGTCGAGGGCCGGCGAGTTCAGCCAGGCGACGGCGCCGTCGAGCGACGGGGCCTTGCTCTCGATGGGAAGCGTGCTGCGGAAGGGCGTCTGCGCGTTGGCGCTCGCGATCAGCATGCCGCTGCCGGCGAGACCGGATGCCATGGCGGTCCGCGGATCCACGTGCAGCCTGTCGAGGATGGCCTGCTCGATGCTCACGGTCCCGGCATAGGAGAGGCGCGCCAGCAGGCCGGTGTCGAGGCCGAGGGCGATCACGCCGACGCCGGCCAGGACCGCGATGCCCAGGCCCTGCCGAATGCGCGCGCTGATGCCGAGCGAACGCTTCATGCCGGCAAGCAGCCTGCCGCCGACCAGGAGGGCACCGGCCAGCGAGGTGGCGGCGCCGCCGGCATAGGCGAGCAACAGCAGCGTCGTCTCGGCATTGGCCCCCTGAAGCGCTGCGCCCGTCAGCACCAGGCCGAGGATCGGGCCGGCACAGGGCGCCCAGAGCAGGCCCGTTGCCACGCCGAGAACGAGCGAACGGGCGGCCGTCGACCTGCCTGAGGTCGTGGACGCGCTGTGCAGGCGATTGCCGAAGTCGACGATCGGCAAGCTGATCGCACTGGCGAGACGTGGCGAGAGCAGGCTCAAGCCGAATATGGCAAGAAGCGCGATGGCGGCGAGGCGCCCGAATTCGTTGGCCTGGATGGCCCAGCTCCCGCCGACGGCCGCCAAAGTCGCCACCAGCGCGAAGGTGCAGGCCATGCCGATGAGCATGGGCAGCGTCCCGCGCAGGAAGGGTTGCCCGGTCCGGGCAAACACGAAAGGAAGGATGGGGAGGATGCAGGGGCTGAGAATGGTCAGAACGCCCCCGAGATAGGCAATGGCAAGCAGGGCCATCATCGTCTCCTGTGCAATCGGATTGCCGTGCCCAGTCGTGTAGGGCGCCGGCAGGAAGGCCCCGATCTGGCAGGGACGAGGTATCTCGGATGTGTCGATGGCGGCAGCTTCTTGTACCCGATTGTAGAAGGAGGCCTGCCTTGCCACACAACGACACAAAGGCCTTGGAGGCCGCGGTCACGGTCGCCTCGATGTCCCGATTGTATCGCAACGTATCCGCAGCTGCTGATCCTACATGCGTATGCAATCACCCCGGGCAGGGGACATATCGGGGATACATCGCGATGTCTCTTCTGTCTGGTGCGAAAGGGAGAGGACAGGGCAGGGTATTTCTGCGTTTCGTGCGAGCTTTCTCGCCAACGAAGAAGTAATGGTGCAGCGATGTAATCTTACCGCACGAAAAACGGAAAGTTCAGGCATGGAACATGTCGACCACATCTTGATCGTCGATGACGACAGCGAAATCCGCGATCTGGTGTCGAGCTATCTCAAGAAGAACGGCCTGCGTGCGTCGGTCGCAGCCGACGGGCGCCAGATGCGCAGCTTCCTCGATGCCAATACGGTCGACCTGATCGTGCTCGACGTGATGATGCCGGGTCAGGATGGCCTCGTGCTCTGCCGCGAATTGCGGGCCGGAAAGCACAAGGCGACACCGATCCTGATGTTGACGGCCCGCAGCGACGAGATGGACCGCATCATCGGTCTGGAAATGGGCGCCGACGACTATCTGCCCAAGCCCTTCGCCGCCCGCGAACTCCTGGCGCGCATCAATGCCGTCCTGCGACGAACCCGGATGCTGCCGCCCAACCTGCAGATCAGCGAGGCCGGCCAGCTCCTGACCTTCGGCGAATGGCGGCTCGACACCGTCGGCCGCCACCTCCTTGACAGCCAGGGGACCGAGGTGGCGCTGAGCGGGGCCGAATACCGGCTGCTGCGCGTTTTCATCGACCACCCCCAGCGTGTCCTCAACCGTGACCAACTCCTGAACCTCACCCAGGGCCGCGATGCCGACCTGTTCGACCGCTCCATCGACCTTCTGGTCAGTCGCCTGCGCCAGCGGCTGGGCGATGACGCGCGCGAGCCGACCTACATCAAGACGGTTCGCAGCGAGGGCTATGTTCTCTCCGTTCCCGTCGAGATCTCGGAGCCCAGGTCATGATGGTCGATGGCGCGTTCCGCCCGCTGTGGTGGCCCAAGAGCCTTCGCGCCCGACTGTTCCTGATCCTGCTGGCGGGTCTGGCGATCGCCTATGGCCTGTCCTTCGGCATCCTCTATGCCGAACGCTATATGTCGGCGAAGGCGTTGATGCTGCGCACGCTGGAAAACGATGTCGCGACCTCGATCGCCGTGCTCGATCGGACGCCGGCGAGCGAAAGGCCGGAGTTGCTGGATTGGCTGAGCCGCGGCAATTACAACCTCACCCTGGGGCCCGGCCTGGCCGGTGTGCCCAACACTTCCAGCCATGGCCAGGAAATCGCGGCCAAGCTGGAAAGCGCGGCCGGGTCCCGTTTCCCGCTGCGCATCGAAGCCATACCGGGCGAGGGCAACCACCTGCAGGCCCATCTGACCTTGAGCGATGGCAGCCCGCTGACCATCGAGATCACGCCGCGCGGTGTCATGCCGATCGCGGACTGGCTGCCCTATGTCCTGGTCCTGCAGATGGCGCTTTTGCTGCTGTGCACCTGGTTTGCCGTCAGGCAGGCTATCCGCCCGCTCGGCGACCTGGCGGCCGCCGCCGATGCCCTCGATCCCACCAGGAAGAGCGTTCCGCTCAGCGAGGCCGGACCAAGCGAGGTTGCCCATGCGGCCCGGGCCTTCAATGCGATGCGCGAACGCATCGCCCATTATCTGGAGGAACGTGTCCAGATTCTCGCCGCGATCTCGCATGACCTGCAAACGCCGATCACCCGCATGCGGCTCAGGGCCGACATGGCCGACGATTCACCGGAGAAGGACAAGCTGGTGCGGGACCTGCGCGAAATCGAACGCCTGGTCCAGGACGGCATCGCCTATGCGCGCAGCTCGCATAGCAGCGGCGAGAAGGCGGCCCGCATCGATCTCGCCTCCTTCATCGACAGCATCGCCTATGATTATCAGGACACCGGCAAGGCGGTGACCGTCGTCGGCTATGTCGATGGCGTCGCTTCCACCAAGCCGCATGCGCTGCGGCGCATTCTCTCGAATTTCATCGACAATGCGTTGAAATTTGCCGGTGCCGCCGAGGTCGGCGTGGAGCGCAGCGCCGACGGCAAGACCATCATCACGGTGCTGGATCGCGGCCCCGGCATCCCCGAAGACATGCTGAAGGCGGCCATGCAGCCCTTCTTCCGGCTGGAACAGTCGCGCAATCGCGAGACCGGCGGCACAGGCCTTGGCCTTGCCATCGCCCAGCAGCTGGCAGGGACCCTCGGCGGCGCCGTCCGACTCTACAATCGCGATGGCGGAGGGCTGGCGGCGGAAGTCGTCATCCGGTGAAGGCCTGGGTGTCTTCCAAGGCTTTCAGGCATTGCGGTATGCCAGCATGTCGATCTCGTCCGAAGCTACGATCTGTTACATTTCCGGCTTTTTCGGAAACATGCCGGACAAACGCTCCTTCCAAAACACGCCGGTCTTTCCGATGCCGCAGAGGGCGGTATCGACAACCCCACTGGACAGGAGCGTATCATGACCAAGATCGACAAGGTTCTCTATACCGGCCGGACCCACACCACTGGCGGTCGTGACGGGGCCGCGCGCAGTGACGATGCCCGGCTCGACATCAAGCTGTCGCCCCCCGGCAGCAGCCAGCCCGGCACCAATCCCGAGCAGTTGTTTGCAGCGGGCTGGTCGGCCTGCTTCATCGGTGCCATGGGTCTTGCCGCGGGCAAGCGCAAGCTGAAGCTCCCGACCGATGCGGCCGTGAATGCGGAAGTCGATCTCGGCACCACCGACGGTGCTTATTTCCTGCAGGCGCGCCTGAAGGTCAGCCTGCCGGGCCTCGATCATGAGCTTGCACAGGCCATTGTCGAGGAAGCCCACCAGACCTGCCCCTATTCGAAGGCGACGCGCGGCAACATCAATGTCGAGCTTTCCCTCGTCTGAGGGCAGAGTTCTTCGTCCCGCCCGCCTTTTCCATCTCCAACCGACAGGGCGCGGCGTTGCCGCGCCCGACGAGGTTTCCAATGAAACGGATCACGATTTGCATTCTGGGCCTGGCGATCCTGGCAGCTTCCTGCGTCTATGAGCCTGCCTCCAGCGAACCATCGCCCCTTGCAGGGTTGCTGGCCTTTTCAGGAGTGCCGGCCCCCGGCCTGCCGCGATGACCGGCAGGTGACGCGAGGGGCCGCTCGGTCACGCATTGGCGTCCTTGCAAGACCGAGTTTGGCAAGGATCGGAGTGCTCGTCTTTCGCACAATCCGTCAAATCATAAAACGCTCCGGATGCTTGTGCACAAGGCTCGGGATATGGTGAGTTGTCACCGTTGAGTCTTTGATCGCCTGCTCGCGCGATGGCCGCCGTATGGAGTCGAGTTTGCCCTCTATCGTTTCGCAGCCTGTCGTAGCCTCCCTGACGGGCAGTGCGATATTTCTGGTGGTGACGGTCCAGCCTGGCGCGGAGGCGGAGGGGACGATCCGGGCGTTGTGCGCGGATCTGTCGGGTCTGTTGCGGGCTGTGGGGTTCCGGGACCTGGAGGGGCGGCTGTCCTGCGTGATGGGCCTGGGCTCTCAGATGTGGGACCGTCTGTTCGGGGCGCCCCGGCCGAAGGAGCTGCACCCTTTCCGCGAGATCCACGGTGTGCATCATGCGGTGTCGACGCCGGGGGACATCCTGTTTCACATCCGCGCCCGGCGCATGGACCTGTGCTTCGAACTGGCGGCGCAGATCATGGCGCGGATCGGGGAGGCGGCGGCCAATGTGGACGAGGTGCACGGCTTCAAATATTTCGACGACCGCGACCTGATCGGCTTTGTCGACGGCACCGAGAACCCGGTCGAGCAGGCGGCGGTGGATGCCACCCTGATCGGCGGGGAGGATGCGGCCTTTGCCGGCGGCAGCTATGTGATCGTGCAGAAATACCTGCATGACCTGGCGGGCTGGAACCGGCTGCCGGTGGAGATGCAGGAGAAGATCATCGGGCGTGCCAAGCTGTCGGACATCGAGCAGGAGGATGCGCTCAAGGCGCCCTATGCCCACAATGTCCTGACCTCGATCGAGGAGAATGGCGAGGCGGTGGAGATCCTGCGCGACAACATGCCGTTCGGGGATGCGGGCAAGGGCGAGTTCGGCACCTATTTCATCGGCTATGCGCGTTCGCCCCGCCGGATCGAGCAGATGCTGGAGAACATGTTCGTCGGGCGCCCGCCGGGCAATTACGACCGGCTGCTGGATTTCAGCCGGGCGGTGACGGGTTCGCTGTTCTTCGTGCCCTCGGCGACGTTCCTGGACGATGTGGCGGCCGCTGCCGGCGCACCGGCAGCGGGCGAGGCGGCCCCGCCGGAGCCCGAGGCGGCGGCAAGTCCCGGCTTACGCCCGTCCGGCGGCGATGGTTCGCTCGGCATTGGATCGCTCAAGAGGAAGGCAGACCATGAATAATCTCCATCGGGAGCTGGCACCGATCTCCGAGACTGCGTGGGGGCAGATCGAGGAAGAGGCGGCGCGCACCCTCAAGCGTCATCTGGCGGCGCGGCGTGTGGTCGACCTGGAGGGCCCGCAGGGCCTGGCGGCCTCGGCGGTGGGAACCGGGCATGTGCGCCCGCTTGCCGGGCCTGGCGAGGGCATCGAGGCGGTGCAGCGGGAGGTGCAGGCGCTGGTCGAGCTGCGCGTGGGCTTCGAGCTCGCCCGCTCGGCGATCGACGATGTGGAGCGGGGGGCGCTCGACTCGGACTGGTCGCCGCTGAAGGAGGCGGCGCGCAAGCTGGCCTTTGCCGAGGATCGGGCGGTGTTCGACGGCTTTGCCGCGGCCGGGATCGGGGGCATCCGCCCGGGTCTCAGCAACCCGGCGCTGACGCTTCCGGCCCAGGTGAAGGCCTATCCGGACGTGGTGGCGCAGGCGGTGAGCCAGTTGCGGCTGGCGGGTGTGGAGGGCCCCTATGCGCTGGTGCTGGGGGGCGATGCCTATACGGCGGCGGCCGGGGGCAGCGATGACGGCTATCCGGTGTTCCACCATGTCGAGCGCCTGGTGGACGGGCCGGTGATCTGGGCCCCTGCGATCGAGGGCGGGCTGGTGCTGACGACACGGGGCGGGGATTTCGAACTCTGCGTGGGCCAGGACATCTCCATCGGCTATGCCAGCCATTCGGCAACGGCGGTGCAGCTCTATTTCCAGGAAAGCCTGACCTTCCGCCTGCTCACGGCGGAAGCCGCCGTCGCCCTCCTGCACGCCAAGAAATAGGGCGGGTTCCATCCGAGGGCCATGCGGCTCTCAAAAATGCGCAAAATCGTCGCCCGGGCGGATATAGATCCAGTCAATGCCTGCTCGGTCGGCCCATCTGATCGTGCAGGCGAGCAGATCGTTCAATAAATGGAAGGCCCCGATCGGGACGGAGGGCACGCTGTCGCCGGTGGATGTGGCGCTGTTGATCGACCAGACCGGGCCTTGTCTGGTGATCAGGACCCAGTCCCCCCGCTGCGTGGGGTATTCGTTGTCCTTCAGCCATTTGACTTCCGCCATGCTAAGCTCCCCCTATGGTGTTGCCCCGCGTCGGCTCGACCACCGCGGATGATCTGGTCGGGCCCCCCCTTCCACCGCCATCCCGGCGGCCGAGAATGCCGCCAGGCGTCAGAACAACGCAATGACGCTCTTGAGCGTGACCCAAAGACCCCAGAAAATCGGGATGGCGACAGCGGCCCAGGCGAGCAGGGCTTTGCCGTCCAAGCCGCCCTTGCCGATCCCGAAGGACCCGGTCGTGCCGTTCTGGCCAGAGGCGGGCGCATCCTGAAGGGCTGCAACCTCGGCCTCTGACATGAACCACTTGTCGGCCAATGGTCGCACTAATGTATTGGCAATCAGGCCGAGCGCCAGCATCCCGGCGAGAATGTACATGGTGAAATCATAGACTTGCGCGCGTGACACGCCGGCCGCCAGCTGGAATTCGCGTATGTAGTTGACGATCACCGGCCCGAATATGCCGGCCGTCGCCCAGGCCGTCAGCAGCCGGCCATGGATGGCACCGACGAATTGCGTCCCGAAAATGTCGGCGAGATAGGCCGGTACGGCCGCAAATCCCCCGCCATACATGGAGACGATGACGCAGAAGATCGCCACGAACAGGAGCTGGCTGCCGGAATGCGCCGCGGATGGTGCTGCCGCATAAAGCGCGATGCCAAGCAGGAAAAAGACGTAATAGGTGTTCTTCCGGCCAATCTTGTCCGAAAGCGATGCCCAGAAGAAACGGCCGCCGATG
Source organism: Labrys sp. E2SS-1L (assembly GCF_057073705.1). NCBI lineage: Bacteria > Pseudomonadati > Pseudomonadota > Alphaproteobacteria > Hyphomicrobiales > Xanthobacteraceae > Labrys > Labrys sp. E2SS-1L. The sequence continues at coordinate 509,832 of NZ_CP172713.1, forward strand.
TTGAACAGAGAAAGCAGTCCAGCAAATCCGGCGGCTATCGCCGCGATCGCGACTTTTTGATCGGGGGAGAGCTTGTCGAAGCTCAGGTCCGGCAGACCGAGCAGCCGGCCGCCGAAGATCTCCTGCAGCATGGGCGAGGCCATGCCGATCACCCCGATGCCCGCCGACACGTTGAGACACAGCACCAGCCAGATCAGCCAGAACTGCCTGGTCTTGTGGGCGTTCCTCAGGTGGACGTGGCGGGTGGTGATCATGGAGCGCCCGGCCGCGGAGGGCGGGGACCAACCCTCGGGGCGCCATCCCGGCGGCGGAATCCGGTAGCCCAGCGCGCCGGCCATCATGAAGGCAAAATAGATCGTGGCCATGACGACGAAGGTCTGCCAGACGCCGATGCTGTCCGTTGTCTTGAAGGCGCCCATCAGGAGATTGGCGAGCGGAGCGCCGATCATGGCGCCGCCGCCAAAACCCATGATCGCCATGCCGGTTGCCATGCCGCGCCGGTCCGGGAACCATTTGATGAGGGTCGAGACCGGCGAGATATAGCCAAGGCCCAGCCCGATGCCGCCAATGACGCCCGCACCGAGCCACATCAGCCACAATTGGTGGAAGATGACGCCGACTGCGGCCAGCAGCATGCCGCCGCACCAGCACAGGGCGGATACCACCCCGGCCTTGCGCGGGCCGGCTCTTTCCAGCCAGCCGCCCCAAATGGCCGCCGAGCAGCCGAGCAGCACGAAGAACAGCGTGTAGATCCAGCCCAGATCCGACACGCGCCAGTTGCAGTTCGTGGTAAACAAGGCGGCCACGAGGCTCAGATCAGGACATCGAGCCGACGGGGCGGGACCAAGGGCCTGCGAGAGCGGCAGCCAGAACACGCTGAAGCCGTAGGCCATACCGATACACAGATGAATGGCCAACGCCGCAGGTGGCACCATCCAGCGATTGAAGCCCGGCCTGGCGATGATCCTTTGCCGATCGAGAAATCCGGCTTTTCGTGGCGCAGACAATACGTCATCCGGTGTGTCCACATCCGTTGTCATGATAATTCCGCCCTGTCTTCTCAGCATCCCGTCGGCTGTGTTTGTCGATGTGATCCGGCCCATCGTTTGGCGGGGCTGGTGCTCGGCTCAAAGCCGTTGGCATGGCGTCAGCAAGACGCGTGCCATCCAACATGGTGAGCAATATCAATGGATTACGGGGCCGGAGGCCGGCGATTGCGGGCAATCTGTCCGAGACGGTGAACAAAATGTCCGGCCGGGCCGCGTTTGCGTGCGATCGCCAACCATGGCGGTCCTAGTGCAAATACGGGTGTCGCCAAGCCTTATAGTCGCCAGGCCTTAAAAGCGCCGAAAGCCGCGGACCAGTGCCGCGGTGGGTCGCTCGATGCGGGCGAGTCGTGTGCCGGCAGCGAGCACTGTCATCGCGATGTGTTTGGACGTTTTGTCCACGCCGGGGCTGACAATTTGTCTGAAATTGGGAGACCCCTGCGTGGCAAAAGCTCGGATCTCCCACCGTTTTTGTTTTGGCATGCGTGTTGCTTTGCGACCGGCAAGGCAACAATGCCGGCCTTTGTCAGCCGCTCCGCCCGGACTCGCGGCGCGGCCGGGCTCGGCAATCGTGACAGAATGCCGGAGCGCGCAATTCACATTCTGACGAACGGGAGGAAAGACGATGAAATTGCAGCGGCTACAAAGCAAAGCGAACCTCGACAATTTCGTCATTCAGGATGCGGATATCGATCATTCCTATGACCCGCTGAAATCCCCACCCGGGGGCTCGGCCTGGATGCTGTGCGTCATAAACATCACCGATGTCGCCTATGAGTATGCGGCACTTGCCGAGCGTGGCGGTTCCTACGGCAAGTGGTTCAGGATCCCCGTGACCGGCAAGACCTGCCAAACAGACTATGACGAGTGTCTGCGGACGGGAGGATGGAAGGCCATCTTGAACCTGCCGAGTGCGGCTGCGCCTTTCGACCTTCGGCTGGCGACCGGCCGTGACGGCATCGGCAATGCGACGGGAACGGAATTCCTCGGGATCGAGCCGGATGGCGCCTGCGATGGCGGGGTGGTCGGAATTGATCGCTTATTCTGAAACAGGGCCGATACGAGCTCCAATTGGTGCCGTGCCGACGTCGCCGACGAAGGCTCGATTGCAAGCCAGAGGCGGAGACACTGCGACCTGCTCCCGGAAAACTCCAGCATCCGCTGGCTCGAGGTCGGAAAGGCATGTCAATGGGTGGAAAATTCCAGTCCAACTGCCTGGCTCTGCGGGAGCAGGATCGGAGGATCCCCCACGCAACACCAAGACGGGCAGCCGGTCTTTGCTTCCAAACCGCGACAAATTCGGGACGTCGATTTGTCCCGTTCGACGGCAGGCGTGTTAGATTGGTCGATCCCAATCGACCGGAGATATCGACATTCCGGTCATGCCGTGATCTTTCGCGGCAGGGTGCGCACCCAATCCTCGATCTTGTCGTGAAAAACGCCGCTGTCCGATTCCTGCACTGTCCCGTCGGGGCACAAGATCGCATAAGGCTCCGAACAAATAACGCCTTCCGCCACCGGCTCGGACCAACTGGCCAGACCCTCGTCGTCGAGGGTGATCTGCCAAGCAACAACAGGCGAACGGCCAAAGCCCCGCATGTTCCCTGGCTGTGGCCAAATCACATAATATCCGGCGGCCGCAGCAATAACTCGAATCGTCATCTTGGTTCCTTCCTCCTTCCTAATAGTTCGGTGTCTGCTTCAATCGAGACAGAAGGAAACGGAATAGAAAGTGCCTGCAAATTTCGAACCTCCCGCCGGGAAATTGGGCCTGACGGCGAAGTCGGGCCGTGCAGCATTTCCTGGAGAACCGTTCTTCGGCGCCGCGAGTTTCGGATCGGCTGGGGCGCGGCGACACATCACTTCAAATCGCTCCTCTACTAAGCCCTAGATTGCGGCGGAAAGCCGGCAAGTGCCACCTGAAATTGTGGATTATCGCCTATCCATAAGTCGGTGCCGGACGGGATTTCGCTACTCAAAAGCGGTAATATCGTTGTCGGCGACAGATTGTTTGCGACGTTGCGGGAGCGCTTGATGCCGCATCATTGCGAGGCCTGAGGGCACGTATCGGCAGGACCAGCGACAGGGCGACCGGTTGGATCGTGCGATCCGGAGTTCGAGTATTGGCATTTCTGTTGCGTGGGGGAGCAACGGCCTTCTCAATCCCGATGAGCAAGGCGCTTCCATCGTCGGCCCGGTCGAGGCGGGCGAGCAGATCAGGCTCAGCGAGACGGCGGAGCCGTTGAAAGCCAAGCCAACAGGAAGCCACGTCAACGGCGAGGGCTAGCTGCGGCGCCTTGGAGGCCGGGCTGCATTGTGACGACTGAATCTTGGAAGAAAACTCGGCGTGACCTGTTGCCGCGATGATCTATCACGACCGGCGGCTGGCTGCTCCGGATATCTGCCCTCGCGGGTCTCTTTCGACCGGGATAGGGGCAGATACGATGCTAGAGGGCGGGTATGGACGATCCGGCCGATATCTTTACATGCCGGCCGATCGATCTGCCGACCGTATTTCGCCGCACGCCTCTGTTCAGTCGATGGCAAGTTTGCGGAAAGTCGCCGGCGGTTGACCAACTGTCTTCGAGAACACCCTTGTGAAGTGCACGTGATCGGAAAATCCGCATTCTGCGGCGACCCGCACCACGGGCATCGCTGTCTTTGCCAGCAGATAGCGCGCACGCTGGATTCGGCTATGCAGAAGATATTGGTAAGGCGTCGTGCCGGTGGCTTGCTTGAACAGATGAGCGAAATGGCCGGTCGACAATCCGCTGCCCTCGGCCAGGTCGGTCAGTGTCAGCTTCTGGCTCATGCGGCTTTCGACCATCTCGCGAAAGCGTGCGATCTGACTCTTGGTAAGCTCTCCGGAGGTGTCTTCCGAAGGTTGTGGCGATCGCAGATTCGAATATTTGCGCAGCACGTGGCAGGCCGCCGCGCGTGCGAGATGTTCGACGTAAGGCTGGATTCCTTCCAGTTCCAGCTCCATTGCGTCATCGATGGCTGTGACCAATCCCTCGAGCAGGGGATCCATGAAAGCCAGCCTGCCGATGACGTCGATGGACGTCATGCGGTTTTGCGTCATCTCACCCGCGATCTCGCTCAACAGCGAGTTTCTCAGATAAAGATGGGTGGTGTGAACACGTCTGTCCCACTTCAGCCGGACCGGTTGGTTCGGTGCCAGAATGTTCAACTGGCCAGGATGAAGATAGGCCTTGTATTCCTGCGATTGGACATTGCAAATCAGCCGCGTGGAGCCGGATCTCGTCAGGCTGACCAGAAGGTGCGGGCTCGCTCGGAAGGTGCCCTCGTTGGGATCTTCAATCTGTTTGGAAATATATATGTTGCCCCAATTTCGACCGGCGCTCGTCCGGAGAGTGCGGCAGGATTCGAGGTCGCCGAAACTGTGAGTTTCCTCCAGTGGGAACTCGTTCGAGGAGGTATCAGCCTCGTGCTCGATCAGAAGGTTCTGTGCCGATGACATCGCACAAAAGCTTTGCTGCCGAGAGATTTCTTGGGCGAGCGGGTGAACCTGAGGGGTCGTCATTGCAACCTCACTGCATTGAATCCAACCGGCCAATCTTGCCGGAGGATCATTCCAGACAGATCAAACCAATTCCCACTCCGCTCTCTCACATAGAAGATTTTTATTAAGTTTCTATCTGACGTTTGGTCGCATGGTTAAGATGGATATGAAATTGGCCAAGGTTTCCCATTTGTGAGACTTATTGTCGTAAGATTTTCACTAAGGGTTCTCGGCGTAAGCGCGACTTTACCGTTGGGGTAGGTTAGCTGCTTCAGCGCTGGGCTGCCAGCGATTTCTGCCGGAACGTTCGCTTTTCGTAGCCCAAGGCCATGTTGCAGGCCGGATTATGGTATTTTAGTACCGTTTTTATTGTCGATCGGCAGTGCCATCCGTATCCACGGCTGCCATCGTGGGCGCTGTGGTTGCCATATTGACCGGGGCTTTCCCGTCGGGGCGCTTGCGATGTGCAGCACAACGCCCGAGGCCAGGCATGACCCAAGCAAGGCCGGCCATGGAGCGATGGCCTCGCTGGACGGGGGCGGAACCGGCAGACATCGCCTCAGGCATTCGCGCTGGCCGCGGCATGTGACGGAGGCAGCGGCCGCCGCCGACAGTGCCGCGAGCGGGTTTCATCGCGGACATCCTCGTCGCCAGCGCCCACCGCCCATCTTTGACTATTGTCTGGAATCGTTTGCGCAAAGTCCGAAATCAGGCATCGAGCGTTGACTCCTTTTGGGTATATGCGACGCTCATATCGCCTGAAGTAAACTCAGAGGAGACTTCCGATGCTTGATTTCTTGTTCGGCGGCACCCAAACCGCTACGACAACTACAGGCCATACTAACGTCCAGACAAACGACTATCACTATAATCACACGGGTGAGGTCACCTTTGATGACGCCTACCTTAACTTTATGGAAGGTGGCGGTCATCTTGGCATGGGAGCAGCCATGCTCGTCGGCAGTGCCTGGACCGGCATCGCGCTGACGCCTGCACTGGTGCTGGACTCGCTGCAGGCTCACGACGGCGTGCACGTCGCCTGATTGGCCACCTTGTGCGCTTGAAGAGGCGCTGCCGCTGTTGGGCCGTTGCTGACTTCAAGTGCTTGAGCGTCTTCAAAGAAGCACCAGCCGCTGCGGGGAGCCTCATGCCTCGCAGCGGCTGATTGGGATCTTTCCTCAAACTCGGAAGACGAACGTTGCGGGCAAGATATCATTCTATTGTACCAATACGCTACCAAGGAAAATCTGAATTCTTTTCGTCCCAATCGCGTTGTTGTTGGAAGATATGAAGGGACTTGGTGATGTCTTTGGCTGATGCGACTTCGTTGTTTCGATCAACAAAAAAAAGCGCTGAAACTGAGATCGGTGCAGCGGTAAGGTCACTTCGTCCGTATTTCATTGCTGTCGGCATCTTTTCGAGCACGATCAATCTGCTCTATCTCAGCTCGCCTCTTTATTTGATGCAGGTATACAACCGCGTCTTGCGGAGCGAGAGCGTCCCGACGCTCGTCATGCTCACCATCATCTTGATCGTCGCGCTGCTTGTCATGGCTATCCTGGACGCCATGCGCGCTCAGATGCTGACACGATGCGGGATCCTGCTGGACGAAAAACTGGCGAGCCGCGTGTTTTCCGCGCTCGTGCAAAAGTCTTCGAGGAACGGCTATTCCCTTGGCGCCTTGCCGATGCGGGAATTGGACGAGTTCCGCACCTTCGTCACCGGTCCGGGTATCCATTTTGCCTTCGATGTCCCCTGGATCCCGATTTATCTCATCCTTCTCTATCTCATCCATCCCATTTTGGGCGTCGTCGCGACGGTTGGCGCATTGTTGTTGCTGGGACTCGCCTTTCTGAACGAGGCCGTCACTCGAAAGCCCATGGATGATGCTCAAGCCGCGGCCAGACGATCATTCGTCTTCACCGAGAATATCATGCAGCATGCGGATGTCATTCGCGCCATGGGGATGGAGTCCGCGGTCGAGCGCCACTGGCAGGGCAGCCGGGCTGGAATGCTTTTCAGCCAAGCCTTTGCGAGCGATCGAAACGCACTGATCTCGGCCGGCATCCGGTTCACCAGATTGCTGCTTCAATCGCTGATACTCGGCACCGGCGCCTGGCTCGCGATCGATCATGCCATCAATCCCGCGACGATTTTTGCGGCCAGCATCATCATGGGGCGCGCAATCATCCCGGTCGAACAGGCCGTTTCCGCTTGGAAACAGGCAGCGACAGCCCGGACCGGCTATCAGCGCATCAGGGACCTTCTGAACGAGATCCCGGTAAGCGAGCTCAAGACGATCGTGCCGACCAACGAAACGATTCTCGATGTGAAGAACCTCTCATATCGCGTTTCGGGGCGGCCGAAGGCCGTTCTCGACGATGTGTCCTTCAAGATCGGCGAGGGCGAGGCGCTGGCGGTTGTCGGAGCAAGCGCTTCCGGAAAGAGTACGCTGGCCAAACTGCTGATCGGAGCCCTTCAGCCGGCTGGAGGCGATATCTCTTTCGGAGGGCTGAACTACGCACACTGGGATCCGGCGGAATTTGGCCGCATTACGGGATATCTGCCCCAGGATGTCGGGTTGTTTGCCGGCAGTGTCCGGGAGAACATTTCGCGGTTTAAAGATACTTCCACCGACCAGATCATGGAGGCGGCGAAGCTTGCGGGCATCCATGAGATGGTGCTGGCCTTGCCCAAACAATACGACACGATGCTCGGTCCGGGCGGGCTGGGGCTGTCGGGCGGGCAGCGCCAGCGCATCGGCCTGGCCAGGGCCTTGCTGGGGGGGCCGCGGCTGCTGGTTCTGGATGAGCCAAATGCGCATCTGGATGTGGAAGGCGTCCATGCGCTCAGCAAGGCGCTGTTCCTCATAAAGGCGCAGGGCACGGCGGTCGTCGTGGTCACCCACCAGCCCGCCATTCTCAGCGTGGTCGATACCATACTCGTGCTGAATGCCGGCAAAATCGAAAAACTCGGGCCGCCGCAGAGTTTCGCGGCTCCCGTTCTGCAGAGGTGAGGGACAGACCATGACCGCCATCTCCGTTCCTGGCAGCATCACCTATCGCAATCCGTGGCGCCCGGCCGTCTGGGGTGCGGTGTCGTTGCTGGCCTTCGTGCTGCTGGTCATCGTGTGGGGGTATGTGGCACCGCTATCGAGCGCGGCGATCGCCGAGGGCAGCCTGCAGGTGCAGGCGCAGAGGCAATCGGTGGCACACCCCTATGGCGGCGTCATCTCCAAGCTTCTGGTCTCGGAAGGCCAGCGCGTCGAACGAGGTCAACCACTGATCGAACTCGACGGAACGGAGTCCCAGGCAAAGCTCGACATCGCTCAGGCCGAGGTCGTGAACCTGGTTGCCCGCCAGGCACGCCTGTTCTGTGAACGTGACAATGAAGACACCAGTTGCCTGGAGAAGTTTCGGAAAGAAGCCCGCTCGTCGGGGGCGATGGAAGAGACAATTGCAAACGAGTCCGCAGTCTTGCTTTCGCGGGCACATCAATATGAGGCCGAGAAGGGCATACTCGTATCCCGGCTGGCCCAGCTTCGCGAGAAGATCGCCGGACTGAACGCACAGAAGGAAGGACTTTCCAGGCAGAATGCCTCGCTCGTGGAAGAGACGGCAGGTGTCCAGAAGTTGGCGGCCTCAGGCTTTGCGCCCAAGACGCGTCTTCTCGAACTGGATCGGTCGGCGGCCCGTATGCTCGCCGACATAGGCTCGCGCACGGCCGATATTGCCACGGCAATGCAGGAAACCGGCGAGGCTGAACTCGCCATTGCCAAATTGGACCGCCAGCGCATCAACGAGATCGTCGATCAGATCCGGACAACCCAGTCTTCGCTGGCGGAGGCATTGCCGAAACTCAAGGCGGCGCAGGATGTGGTGAACCGAACGGTGATCAAATCGCCCGTCAGCGGTTCGATCGTCGATTTGTCGGTGTTCACGGAAGGTGGGGTGGTTCAGGCTGGGCAAAAGCTGATGGACGTCGTTCCCGCTGACAATCCGTTCATTGTCGAGGCCCAGTTGCCGCTTTCCGACATCAACGGCGTCAAGACAGGCGCGACAGCCAGCATCTGGCTGACGGGTGTGCCCAGAAATGAGCGCCCGCCGCTACAGGGCGAAATAATCAGCGTTTCTGCGGACAAAATCACGGATTCGCGGACTGGGCGTAGCTATTTTGCCATCCGCGCCAAGATCAATCCCGATGATCTCAGCAAGTCGGCAGTTTCCTTGCAAGCAGGAATGCCGGCCGAAGTCGTTGTCACGAACGGGTCGCGAACCCTGATTGGGTATCTGCTTGGACCGCTTCTTGATGAAGTGGGACACGCGTTTCGAGAAAAGTGAGGATCTGCCATGGTATACCTGGAGAAGTTGAACGATCTCAAAGGCCGCCGTTCGGATACCAAGGCGAAAACCGGCAACGCGGACAATCCGCTGAATTTTGCGCTTGCGGCGGGCGCCGTGGGATTGGGGATTGCGCTGCTCGAGTCCGAGCAGGCCGCGGCCAATTCAGACCCCAAATCCGGTTTGTCACATGACGATCGTCGTGTGTCGGATACCACCGCTGCTGCGGAACAGGCCAAGGCCGGCGTCGATCACTCGGCAACGGCTGATCACCCAATTCACAACGAGGCGAATAATGGACCGGCCGCCACAAATGGCGGCGAGGTCAATGTGCAGGCGGCAAGCTCTCCCCCTTCAGAGAACTCCCCCGATGGTTTGCCGCGGGGGGCGGAATCCGCGCACGCATCGGCTGCAGCTGCGCATGGAAGTGCAGGAAGTTACGCAGCCGGCGCATTGATCGGGACTGCACTGGCGGATGACGCCCTGTCGGCAACGCTATCCCACTCCAGTTCGGGAGAAGGCGGATTAGCTGCAGTGACGCACCCGATATCGGCCGTTACTGGCCTGCTCGCTGAGGCTTTGACTCCCGTCGAACACATATTGGAGCCGGTCAGCCTGGCCGTCACCGGTCCACTCGCGGAGGCTCTGGCTCCCGTCGGACAAGTATTGGAGCCGGTCACTGACGTCGTACATGACCTGCTTGGAGATAACGGCGTGCTACCCGTCTCGCTGGATATCGGCGAGACGGTGAAAGAGGTTTTGGGCCCGGATGGCATCATCGGCAGTTTGATCGGCGATGACGGCAACATCATCAAGGGTCTGGTCGATCCCGGCAATAGCCTGGATACCGTCGTGACCAAGGTTACCAGTTTGGTGGGCGGCGATGACGGCAATATTCTCCATGCCTTGGCCGATACCGGCAAAGATGGCCTGGATGGCGTGGTTGGCAAAGATGGCCTCGTCGGCAGCATCCTCGGCAGTGGCGGGGTTCTTGCCGGCTTGACCGGCAGCCAGGACGAAACGCCAAGCCAGTCGACCGACAATGGCGGCCATCATGATAGCAATAACCTTGATGGCCTGGCCGATGCCGGCAAAGAAGGCCTGGATGGCGTGGTTGGTAAGGATGGCATCGTCGGCGGCCTCCTTGGTAGTGGCGGGGTCCTTTCCGGCCTGACTGGCGGCCATGACGATCCGTCAAGTCAGCCCAACAATGGCAGCCATAACAGCACGAGTCCCGTAGCAACGGCCGCGCATGAAAGCACCCCGGCCCCCGCAACGGAATCGGTCTCGGCAACGGAAACTGCTGCAGCGACGACACATGCGGCGGCGGAGACGCCGACTGATATGTTCGCTGCGACACATGCGGCACTACAGATCACGGAAGGGGTCGCCCATGCTCTCACTCCGATACTCACTTTTGTCGGCCAGCCATTCATCGATGATGATGGGCATACCGATACGGATCATTCACACCACGCTTCGACCCACCACGCTGCTTGATTGCGGCGGTGTGGGATGATGCTTTCGGATACACGGTCATCCCGGTTGCACGTCTGCTGATGGCTTGATGGCCGATGTGTGCATCGGCCAGAGCACTGCAGACGGACGTCGTCGATTGCCAATGAACTGCGCTTCGGGGCCGAATTCGGTTCGTGCGAACGATGTTTCATGCCCTGGATATGGGTGCAGATGAGAGAACCGTTTCAGTCAATACTTCTAGGGAATAGACAATGACGTCGCCCTGCATATGTGACAAGGTTGAGTAACGTTGCAGGGAAATCCGTCAAAATCGGAGATCCATATGATTGATTATATGGAATAGGAATCGCCAAGACTTAAGAATCTCGGCGTTCTTGCGTAGATCGCAATAGAGCGATCCGGCTCCGACATAAACTACAGAGGCTTTTTGAAGTGAACTGTTCATTCGGTTTGCCAAGGTGGCGAGCCGTGAGCGTTATCGTGTGCGCAATTTCGTTGAGGAAGCGACGAACGCGGCAAAGCTCAACTATGCCGGCTTCATCTGCTCGAGCCGGTCAGAATTTAGTCGACTTTCTTTTACGAGACCCCCGCCGGCGGACAGCGTCAACCGTTGGTACTGCGGAAGATAACAAGAGGCACTAGCAGGAGTACGTACCATGTCTAGGATCAGCAGGCGTTCTCACTTCTTCCTGTCCACCGCAACGATTGCACTGCTGTCGGCATTCGTCTCTCATGGAGACGAGGCCAGTGCCGCCGGACTCGGAGTGGGCGGTGGCTCATCCGGCGGTCTGGGCGGTTCGGGTGGGGGGCTTGGTGGAGCCTCGGTGGGCGGCCGCTCAACGGGTGGTGGGCTATCTGTTGGCGGTGGCGCTTCAGTCGGTGGCAAAGCGACTGGCGCCGGACCATCCGTCGGCGGCAGGGCCAGCGCCGGTGCTTCAGTCGGCGGCAAGGCCAGTGGTGGCGCTTCGGTTAGCGGCAAAGCATCAGTCGGTGGCAAAGCGACCGGCAGCGGACCATCCGTCGGCGGCAAGGCCAGTGCCGGTGCTTCAGTCGGTGGCAAAGCGTCGGTCGGCGGCAAAGCGGCCGGTCGCGGACCGTCCGTGGGCGGCAAGGTCAGTGCCGGTGCTTCGGCTGGCGGCAAAGCTTCAGTCGGTGGCAAAACGACCGGTCGCGGGCCGTCCGTGGGCGGCAAGGTCAGTGCCGGTGCCTCGGCTGGCGGCAAAGCATCAGTCGGCGGCAAAACGGCCGGCCGCGGACCGTCCGTGGGCGGCGAGGTCAGTGCCGGTGCCTCGGCTGGCGGCGAAGCAGCGAGTCGGTGGCAAAACGACCGGTCGCGGGCCATCCGTGGGGCGGCAGCAGGTCAGTGCCGGTGCCTCGGCTGGCGGCGAAGCGGCGAGTTGGTGGCAAAACGACCGGTCGCGGGCCGTCCATGGCGCTGGTCAGTGCCGGTGCCTCGGCTGGCGGCGAAGCATCAGTCGGTGGCAAAAACGACCGGCCGTGGACCATCCGTCGGAGGTAAGGTTGGCGGAGATCTTCAATTGGTAGTGGCGCCTCGGCTGGCGGTGGTGTGTCAGCTGGCGGTGAGCGTCTCCGGTGGGCGGGATCGGTGGCACGCTTGGCGGTGTCGTCGGCGGCCTGACCGGCGCGATTGGCGGTATCGGTGGCATTGGTGGCGAGGGCCAGCCTGGCAGCACGCTCGGCGGTGCGGTAGGTGGTCTCACGGGCGGTATCGGTGGCACGGTCGGCGGCCTGACCGGCGCGATGCGCGGTGCTCGGGTGGCATTGGTGGCGAGGGCGGCCTCGGCGGCGCGCTGGGCGGTTGCGGTCGGCGGCCTCACGGGCGGGATCGGTGGCGCGGTCGGCGGCCTGACCGGCGCGATTGGCGGGTGTCGGGTCGCATCGGTGGCGAGGGCGGCCTGGCGGCACGCTCGGCGGTGGTCGGCGGCCTCACGGGCGGGATCGGTGGCACGGTCGGCGGCCTGACCGGCGCGATTCGGCGGTATCGGTGGCATTGGTGGCGAGGGCGGCCTCGGCGGCACGCTCGGCGGTGCGGTCGGTGGACCTCACGGGCGGGATCGGTGGCGCGGTCGGCGGTCTGACCGGCGCGATTGGCGGTATCGGGTGGCATTGGCGGCGAGGCGGCCCTCGGCGGGCGCCGCTCGGCGGTGCGGTCGGTGGCCTCGCGGCAGGATCGGTGGCGCGGGTCGGCGGTCTGACCGGCGCGATTGGCGGTATCGGTGGCGAGGGCGGCCTGGGCGGCACGCTCGGCGGTGCGGTCGGTGGCCTCACGGGCGGGATCGGTGGGCGCCGGTCGGCGGCCTGACCGGCGCGATTGGCGGTATCGGTGGCATTGGTCGGCAGCCTGGGCGGCGCGCTTCGGTGGTGCGGTCGGTGGCCTGGGCGAGATGGGTGGCACGGTCGGCGGTCTGACCGGCGCGATTCGGCGGTATCGGCGGCATTGGTGGCGAGGGCGGCCTGGGCGGCGCGCTCGGTGGCGCAGTTGGTGGCCTCACGGGCGGGATCGGTGGGCGCGGTCGGCGGTCTGACCGGCGCGATACCGGCGGGTGTCGGTGGCATTGGTGGCGAGGGCGGCCTGGCGGGCGCGCTCGGCGGCGGTCGGCGGCCTCACGGGCGGGATCGGTGGGCGCGGTCGGCGGCCTGACCGGCGCGATTGGCGGTATCGGTGGCATTGGTGGCGAGGGCGGCCTGGGCGGCGCGCTCGGCGGTGCGGTCGGCGGCCTCACGGGCGGGATCGGTGGGCGCGGTCGGCGGTCTGACCGGCGCGATTGGCGCTGTCGGCGGCATTGGCGGCGAGGGTGGTCTGGGTGGCACCCTTGGTGGTGCAGTCGGCAGGTTTTTGACCGGTGCGATTGGTGGCGTTGGCGGCATTGGCGGCGAGGGTGGCCTGGGCGGTACCCTCGGTGGCGCAGTTGGTGGCCTGACGGGTGCGATCGGCGGCATGGTGGCGATGGCATGCTGGCGGCACCCTTGGTGGTGTGGTTGGTGGTCTGACCGGCGCGGTTGGTGGTATCGGCGGTACTGGTGGTGACGGTGGCCTTGGTGGCACCCCTCGGTGGGCGCGGTCGGCGGCCTGACGGGTGCGATGGGTGGCATCGGTGGTGACGGTGGCCTTCGGCGGCACCCTTGGTGGCGCAGTCGGTGGCTTGACCGGTGCGATTGGTGGTGTCGGCGGCATCAGCAGTGATGATGGCCTCGGCGGTGTCGTTGGCGGTCTGACCGGCGCCGATTGGCGGGATCGGCGGCGATGGTGGTGTTGGCGGCACCCTGGTGGTGCAGTCGGCGGCCTGACGGGTGCGATCGGCGGCATGGGTGGCGACGGTGGTCTGGGTGGCGCCCTTGGTGGTGCAGTCGGCGGCCTGACCGGCGCGATTGGTGGCGTCGCCGGTGTCGAGGCGGCGACGGTGGCCTTGGTGGCGTCGTCGGCGGCCTGACGGGTGCGATCGGCGGTATCGGTGGCGTTGGCGGCGACGGTGGCCTCGGCGGTGTCGTTGGCGGTCTGACCCGGCGCCATTGGCGGCATCGGTGGCGACGGTAGCTGGCGGCACCTCGGTCGGTGCAGTCGGTGGCCTGACCGGCGCGATTCGTATCGGCGGTATTGGCGGCGACGGTGGCCTGGGCGGCGTCGTTGGCGGCTTGACGGGTGCGATCGGCGGCATCGGTGGCGACGGTGGTCTTCGGCGGCACCCTTGGTGGCGTCGTCGGCGGCCTGACGGGTGCGATAGGTGGCGCATCGGTGGCGACGGTGGCCTTGGCGGCACCCTTCGGTGGCGCAGTCGGTGGCTTGACCGGTGCGATTGGTGCGCTCGGCGGGATTGGCGGTGACGGTGGCCTGGGTGGCGTCGTCGGCGGCCTGACGGGTGGAGATCGGTGGCATCGGTGGCGACGGTGGCCTTGGCGGCACCCTTGGTGGCGCAGTCAGCAGCTGACCGGCGCGATTGGTGGGTATCGGCGGTATTGGTGGTGACGGTGGCCTGGGTGTCGTCGGCGGCCTGACGGGTGCGATCGGTGGCATCGGTGGCGACGGTGGCCTTGACCGGCTGGGCCCCTTCGTCGGTGCAGTCGGCGGCCTGACCGGCGCAATTGGTGGTATTGGTGGTATTGGCGGTGACGGTGGCCTGGGTGGCGTCGTCGGCGGCCTGACGGGTGCGATCGGTGGCATCGGTGGCGACGGTGGCCTTGGCGGCACCCTTGGTGGCGCAGTCGGTGACTTGACCAGTAGATGGTCGTCGGCGGGATTGGCGGTGACGGTGGCCTGGGTGGCGTCGTTGGCGGCCTGACGGGTGCGATTGGTGGTATCGGCGGTCTGGTGGTGACGGTGGCCTGGGTGGCGTCGTCGGCGGCCTGACGGGTGCGATCGGCGGTATCGGTGGCATTGGCGGCGACGGTGGCCTCGGCGGTGTCGTTGGCGGTCTGACCGGCGCAATTGGCGGCATTGGTGGCGACGGTGGCCTCGGCGTCGTTGGCGGTCTGACCGGCGCAATTGGCGGCATCGGTGGTGACGGTGGCCTGGTGGTGTCGTCGGCCGCCTGACGGGTGCGATCGGTGGCATCGGTGGCGACGGTGGCCTTCGCAGCGCCTCGGTGGTGCAGTCGGTGGCCTGACCGGCGCGATTGGTGGTATCGGCGGTATTGGCGGCGACGGTGGTCTCGGCAGCACCTCGGTGGTGCAGTCGGTGGCCTGACCAGCGCGATTGGTGGTGATGGTGGCTTGGGTGGCGTCGTCGGCGGCCTGACCGGCGCGATTGGTGGTGATGGTGGCCTCGGTGGTGTCGTCGGCGGCCTGACGGGTGCGATCGGCGGCATCGGTGGCGATGGCGGTCTTGGCGGCACCCTTGGTGGTGCAGTCGGCGGCTTGACCGGCGCGATTGGTGGTGTCGGCAGCATCGGTGGCGACGGTGGCCTGGGTGGTGTCGTTGGCGGTCTGACCGGCGCAATTGGCGGGATCGGTGGCGACGGTGGCCTTGGTGGCGCAGTTGGTGGCCTGACGGGTGCGATCGGCGGTGTTCGGTGGCGATGGTGGTCTTGGCGGCACCCTCGGTGGTGTGGTCGGTGGCCTGACCAGCACGATCGGCGGGATCGGCGGTATTGGTGGTGACGGCGCGGTGGCGCTGCGTCGGCAGCTGACTGGCGCAATCGGCGGTGATGATGGCCTGGGCGGTGTCGTTCGCAGCCTGACGGGTGCGATGGGCCGGATTGGCGGCGATGGTGGCCTCGGTCGTCGTTGGCGGCCTGACGGGTGCGATTGGCGGCTGGTCGCCGGTGGTGATGGTGGCTTGGGTGGCGCCCCTTGGGGGCGTGGTCGGCGGTTTGACTTCGCGCAATCGGCGGTGATGATGGCCTGGGCGGTGTCGTTGGCGGCCTGACGGGTGCGATCGGCGGCATCGGTGGCGACGGTGGCCTTGGCGGCACCCCTGGTGGCGCAGTTCGTGGCTTTGACCGGCGCGATTGGTGGTATCGGCGGCGACGGTGGGTCTGGGTGGCGTTGTCGGTGGCCTGACGGGCGCGATCGGTGGTCTTGGCGGTGAAGATGGCCTTGGCGGTATAGTCGGTGACCTGACAGGCACGCTCGGTAACGCAGTTGGCGACCTGACAGGTGCGATCGCTGGCATTGGCGGCAACACGGGCGGCGGTGACGCGGGCGGTGGCGACGGGGCGGTGGCGACGCCGGCGGCGGTAACACCGGTGGTGGTAACACCGGCGGCGGCGACGCCGGGCAGCGGCGACAGGGGCGGCGGTAGCCCGGCGGTGGCGACACGGCGGCGGTAACACGGTGGCGGTGACGCCGGCAGCGGCGACAGGTGGCGGTGACGCCGGTGGTGGTGACGCCGGCGGCGGCAACACGGGCGGCGGTGACGCCGGCGGTGGCAGCCCGGGCGGCGGTAACGCCGGCGGCGGTGACCCCGGCGGCGGCGGACACGGGCGGCGGTAACACCGGCGGTGGCGACGCGGGCGGCGGTAACCCGGCGGTCGCAGCGGGCGGCGGTGACCGGGTGGCGGCGACGGTGGCGGCAACGCGGGTGGTGGCGACGCGGCGGCGGCGGCAACGCCGGTGGTGGTGGCGCCGGGTGTTGGCGACATCGGCGACGGTTCCGGTGGCGACATCGCCGACAACAACGCAGCCGGTAATGGAGCTGACTGTGACGCCTCCGCCGACGGTAGCTGCAGCGCACGCCCAGATGGCTGGCGTTCCTGCCAACCCGGCTGGCAATCCTGTCGGCGGTGCTCCCGGCGGATCGGCTGGTAGTGACGGTTCGAACGCCCAGCCTGCCGACGTTGCCGGCAGCCCGGTCGAGGGAGCTCCGAACAGCATCAACGGTAGCGGCAATGCCGGATCGGCTGGCGTTCCTGCCAACCTGGCTGGCGATCCGGTTGGCGATGCTATTAAATGGAGCGGCTGGCAATAACGGCTCTGGCTTGGGCAGCCTGCCCTCAGGCAGGGGCTGGTGGTCCGAGACCGGCAACGGGACTGGCGGCATTCGCCGGTCTGCCGGCGAACTTGCTTATCTGGCCGGTAGTCCGGTTCGGTGGTGCTGCCCAACGGACCGGCTGGCGGCATCGGCTCGAATGGTCAGCCCATCGGCGTGGCGAGCAACCCGGTCGCTGGCGCTCCCGGCAGCAACAACGGTGGCGGTGCCGCGGGCACAGCCGGCGATGGCCTCGGAACGGCTGGCGGTAACGCCGGCCCAGGTGGCCAGCGCGCCGGTGTAGTCGGGCAATCCGGCTGGCGGTGCTTCCAACGGAGTGGCTGGTGGTATCGGCTCGAATGGCCAGCCCATCGGCGTAGCCGGCAATCCAATCGGCGGCGCTCCGGCAGCAACAACGGTGGCGGCGCCGCGGGCACTCCCGGCGATCCAGCCGGCGATGGCCTCGGCGGAACGGCAGCACCTGCCAATGGAGCAGCCGGTGGCGCTGGCTCGAATGGCCAGCCCATCGGCGTGGCGACCAACCCGATTGCTGGCGTTCCGGCAGCAACAACGGTGGGGGCCACGGGCGCGGCCGCGATCCAGCCGGCGATGGCCTGGCGACGGCTGGCGGTAACGCCGGCCCTGGTGGCCAGCGCGCCGGCGTAGTGGGCGATCCGGCTGGCAGTGCTCCCAACGGAGTGGCTGGCGGCATCGGCTCGGTGGTCAGCCCATCGGCGTGGCGAGCAACCCGGTCGCTGGCGCTCCGGCAGCAACAACGGTGGCGGCGCCGCGGGCACTCCCGGCAATCCAGCTGGCGATGGCCTCAGTGGAACGGCTGGCGGCAACGGCGCCGGCCCAGGGAGCCGGCGCACTGGCGTAGCCGGTAATCCGGGTTGCCAGCACTCCCGATGCGTGGCCGGTGGCGTCGGCTCGAATGGCCAGCCCATCGGCGTGGCGGGCAACCCGGCCGGCGACGCTCTCGGCAATCCGGCCGGCGATGGCCTCAGTGGAACGGCCGGTGGCGACACAGTGCCGGCCCAGGGAGCCGGCGTCCAGGGCGCAGCGGGCAATCCGGCTGACAGGCACCCCCGATGGAGCGGCCGGAGGTATCGGCTCGAATGGGCGGCCCTCCGGCGTGGCCGGCAACCGGTGCCCGGCGCTCCCGGCAGTGTCAATGGTAGTGGCCCTGCCGGCACGGCGGGCAGTCCGGTCGCAATGCTTCTCGACGGACAGCCGGCAATAATGGTACTGGCTTGGGTAGCCTGCCCTCGGGCGCGGCTGGTAGTCCAAGTGGCGGTGCCGGCAACGCAACCGGCGGCAGCACCGTTTTGCCTGGTGAGCTTGCCTATCTGGCCAACAATCCGATGGACAATGGCCTCGAGCAGATGGCTGACGGCATCGGCTCGAATGGGCGGCCCTCCGGCACGGCCGCAACCCGATCGTCGGCACTCCTCGGCGGCAACAACGATAGCGGCATCGCGGGCAATCCCGCCGGTGATGGTCGCGACGGAATGGCTGGCAGCCAGGCTGCCGGCCCAGGTCGCCAGCGTACTGGTGTCGCGGGCAACCCGGTCGGCGGCGTCCCGGTGGCACCAATGCGAGCGGCCCTGCTGGTTGCCGCGGGCGATCCGGTCGGCGATGCTTCTCGATCGGGCGGCCGGCGACAACGGCACTGGTTTGGGCAGCCTGCCCTCGGGCGGGGCTGGTGGTCCGAGACCGGCGACGGGACTGGCGGCAACACCGGTCTGAGCAGTGAGCTGGCCTATCTTGCCTATCTGGCCAACAATCCGGTGGACGATCGTCTCGACGGATCGCTGGTGGCATCAGCCGAACGGCCAGCCCACCGGGCGTGGCCGGCGACCCGGATGACCGGTGCTCCCGATGGCATCAATGCCAGAGGCACCGCCGGCAATCCAGCCGACGCTGGCCTCAACCGATCGACCGGCGGCAACAGCACCGGTCCGGCTAGCCAGCGCGCTGGTGGAGCGGGGGAGATCCGGTTGACGGTACTCCCAACGGATCGGCTGGGGGGCTCGGCTCGATGGCCAGCCATCGGTGTGACTGGCAACCCGGTCACCAGTATCCCGATGGCGTCAATGCCAGAGGCACCGCCGGCAATCCAGCCGACACTGGCCTCAACCGATCAACCGGCGGCGACGGCACCGTACGGCTAGCCGGCGTTGGTGGAGCGGGGAATCCGGTTGACGGTACTGCCAACGGATCGGCTGGTGGTCTCGGCTCGAATGGCCGGCCCATCGGCGTGACTGGCAACCCGGTCGCCGGTGCTCCCGATGGCGTCAATGCCAGAGGCACCGCCGGCACGGCCGGCAATCCAGTTGGCGACGCTCTCAATGGCGCGGCCGACAATAGTGGCGCCGGCTTGGGCAGCCTGTCTTCTGGCGGGGTTGGTGGTCCAGGGGCCGGCAACGGGACCGGCGGCAGCACTGGTTTGCCTGGCGAGCTTGCCTATCTGGCCAACAATCCGGCGGACGATGGTCTCAACGGATCGGCTGGCGGCATCGGCTCGAATGGCCAGCCCAACGGTATCGACGGCAGTGGCAACGCTGGCTCGACCGGTACGCCCCTCGGTGCGGCTGGCAATCCAGCCGGCGCTGGCCTCAACGGCTCGGTTGGCGGCAACCGTGCCGGTTCGAACGGTCAGCCCGCCACCACGGCCGGCAATCCGGTCGGCGGTGCGCCCAACGGCATCGACGGCGGTGGCAACGCTGGCTCGACCGGTACGCCCGTCGGCTCGGCTGGCAATCCAGCCGGTGCTGGCTCAAACGAAGCGATCGGCGGCAACCGTCCGGATGGGCAGCCTGTCACCACGGCAGGCAACGCCGGAACGACCGACGCGCCTGCCGATACGGCTGGCAATCCAGCGGGCGAAACGGCCAACAACACTGGTGGCAGCAGCCGGTTTGGCCGCCTTCTTGCCTACCTGTCCGGCGATCGGGCTGGTGACTCTCCCGACGCAGCCGCTGATGGTAACACGCCGTCGCGTGACCTGCCCACAGACGGCGATCCGGCCGGCAAGACTCCCGTTGGCACAACCGCTGGCAACGGCACCAGTCCGAACGGCCAGCCCGCCGCCGACAAACCGGTCGATGGATCCCCCAGTGGAATCGACAGCGGCAATGCCGGATCGACTGGCGCGCCTAACACGGCCGGCAATCCGGCTGGCAATACGCTCAACGGAACGGCCGGCGGCAACCGCGCCGGTTCGAACGGCCAGCCCACCACCATGGCTGGCAACCCGGCCGACGGGACTCCCGACGGCATCGACGGTAGCGGCAACCCCGGAACGGCTGGCACGCCTGCGGGCGCGGCTGGCAACCAGGCTCGCGAAGCTGCCAACGAGACTGGCGGCAGCAGCCGGTTCAGCCGCCTCCTCGCCTATCTGACGGGTAGCCGGGCTGGTGATTCTGGTGACTCTCCCAGCACGATCGAAAGCGGTAGCGCTGGAACGGCCGGCGCGCCTGCCAACACGGCCGGCAATCCAGGCCGCAAGGCACCCATTGGCCTAACCGCTGGCAATGGTACCGGCTCGAACGGCCAGACCACCGTCATGGCCGGCAATCCGGTCGGCGATGCTCTCAACGGTGTCGACGGTCGCGGCAATGCTGGAACGGCTGGCGTGCCTGCCGACACGGCCGGCAATCCATCCGGCAAGGCACCCATTGGCCTAACCGCTGGCAATGGTACCGGCTCGAACGGCCGGGCCACCATCATGGCCGGCAATCCGGTCGGCGATGCTTTCAACGGCATCGACGGTCGCGGCAATGCCGGAAAGGCTGGTGCGCCTGCCAACGCGATCGGCAATCCAGCCCGCAAGGCACCTTCCGGCGTAACCGCTGACAACGGTACCGGTTCGAACAGCCAGGCCACCATCATGGCCGGCAATCCGGTCGGCGATGCTTTCAACGGCATCGACGGTCGCGGCAATGCCGGAATGACTGGCGCGCCTGCCAATGGGGTCGGCGATCCTGCCAACTATGGCCTCAACGCAACTGGCGCCAGCAATGGCGCCGAGCTTGGCAGCCAGCGCGTTGGTATCGCCGACAATCCGGCCGGCGGCGCTCTCAGCGGAGTGGCCGGCGGCACCGGAACCGGCTTGAACGGCCTGTCCTCCAACACGGTAGGCAATGCAATCGGCCGTGCCTTCAACGGGACCGACGGTAACGCCGGTTCAACCGGCAGGCTTGCCTATCTGACCGGCAGTTCGGTCGGCGTTGCTGCTGGCCAGGCGGCGAGCGGCGATAGCACCGGATCGAACGGTGTGGTTGCAGGCCTGGTCTGCAATGTTGCTAACACCAACAACAAGGATGTCACTGGCATGTTCGCTTCCACAGCCAATACCGCGACGGGCGGTGCCACGAACCGCAGTGCCGGCACCAATGGCGCCAATGTTCGCGGACCGAACGCCGAGGCGGTGCCCGCAATCGAAATCAAGGACCTCGCCAGTATCAAGGTAATACGGCCGGTCTATGATGTCTCGGAGTCCGATGTTGATGAACGGCTCAAGCGGGTCGCCGAAGCGGCGCGCTCCTACAAGCCGAAGAACGGCAAGGCCGCCGAGGGCGATCGCATCACCATTGATTACGCTGGCAATGTCAGCGAGGTCATTCCCAACGACACCGGCACCAACCGTCTACTGGTGCTCGGCGCCAAGAATTCCATCCCGGGCTTCGACGACCAGTTGATTGGTACGAAGGCAGGGGATGAGAAGCAGGTCAATGTGACGTTCCCGAAGAACTACCAGGTCCCGTATCTGGCAGGCAAGCAAGCGACCTTCAACGTCACGGTCAAGGAAGTGGCCAAACCCGGCGAGGCGCTGCTCAATGACGAGACTGCGAAGCGCTTCGGGGTGGATTCACTGGCGCGCTTGCGGACTGTCGTACGTGGCCAGATCGAGAACCAGTTCGGCTCGCTGACGCGACAGAAGGAGAAGCGGCAACTGGTTGAGCAACTCGAGGCTTCCTATCAATTCCAGGTGCCCTCGAAGTTGGTGGAGGCCGAGTTCAACAACAACTGGGCACAGGTCAACCGTAATCTCAAGGCCTCGGGTCGCACCTTCGCCGATTTCGGCCTAACCGAGGACAAAGCGCGTGCCGAATATATGCAACTGGCAGAGCGGCGCACGCGCCTCGGCCTGATCCTCGTCGAGATCGGAAGGAAGGCGAACATCTCCGTTTCGAACGAGGAACTGCAGCGTGGACTGCTCCTGCAGATCGGCCGGTACCCGGCCAATCAGCAACAGCATCTGCTGGCTCTCTATCGCTCCAAGCCACAGGTGTTGAATGCGTTGCGTGCGCAAATGTTCGAGGACAAAGTCGTAGACTATCTGCTCGGCCAGGTTTCTCTCACCGAGAAGAAAGTGAGCAAGAAAGAGCTGATGGCAATCGATGCGACGGCCAACGCCAACGTTGCGCCGAAGCCAGCCACAAAGGCGACCGTGAAAACGAAGGCCAGGTAATGCGGCTGTGCGACTATTGCGAAGGCCGCCCCCGGCGGCCTTCCTTGTCTGCAAGAGTGTGCCGGTCGGGCGTCGAATTCGAACGTCGAAAGGCCCCGTTGTTTGCGTGTCGGCATCGACGCTAGCGTCCATCGTGGTCAATGGCGTGGCGCCGCGCTCCTGGGTGAGATCTTCATTCTGGAATTCGCGGCGTGGCCGGACCGTTACCGAATACGAACTCTGGCCGGGGAAGGCCGCAGCTTGTCCTGCCTTAGGGCTATCGATGGACGGGAACAGGAAGATGTAAATCGACGGCCTCTCGGTCGTCGATAGTTATCCTGAATGATGCGGAGAAGGCGGTCGATCGAGGAGAAATCCAAAAAGGTTCTAAATAGTGTTGCCGAAAATCATTATTATCTTTGAATATGAGCTTTACACTAGCGTGCAATTGCCTGAAAATCTGAGACGGTGCGGCGATAGGGTCCACAATGCTGCGCAAATTAAGAAAAACGTCAATCATTTCGACATCAACACAAAAAGAAAGACTGAACATGCTCGAGGATGACACAAGTTTACTCGACCTGACCGCCGACATCGTCTCCGCTTATGTCGCCAATAACCAGGTCGCCACCGCTTCCCTGGCAGATCTGATCAGTTCGGTGCATGGAAGCCTTACCGGCTTGAACGATCCCAAGCCGGTTGAGGCGGATAAACCACCAACGCCGGCGGTTCCGATCCGGAGATCCGTCACGCCCGATTACGTGATCTGCCTGGAAGATGGCCTCAAATTCAAGTCGCTCACCCGGCATTTGCGAACGGCGTATGATATGACGCCGGACCAATATCGCGAGAAGTGGGGGCTGTCGGCAGATTACCCGATGGTTGCGCCGAACTATTCGGCCCAACGCTCTCGCCTGGCCAGGGAGTTTGGTCTCGGCCAACGGCGCCAGGAGGCAGAGGTCATATCAGTAACCCCTCGCGCTCCGAGCAAGGGCAAAAGGACAAAGGTGTCGTAGGCGAGTATCGCTCGCATTGGGTAAAATAATGCCCATCGAGATCCATAATCAAACAGCTGGAGAAAAGGGTGATTGCCCCAAACCGCACCTTTACTCCAAATTTTTGCTTCGATGCGTCTTTGCAATTCCCGATGATATCGAATCGCAAACGCTTCAGGTGGTCGCCACCAGTCGTGACCACCGCCGCACCAGGTAATTGTGCTCGTCCATCGTGGTGTTCCAGACGGCGATCGAGTTGGCGCGCTGCCGGTAGGATCCGCCATCGCGCACGGATCCGGCCTTGATGGTGATGGTGCCGTCCGGGCCGGGCAGGTCGGCCTGCGTCGGCAGGCCTTCATACCAATAGGACCATTCGTCCGGCGTCAAATGGTCCCGAACCCGGGCGGGGATCGACATGTAATAGCCCTGGCGGGCCATCATTGCGCCCGGCCAGCCCGACAGCCACCAGTTCAGATAGTCATAGGCGATGTCGAGCATGCGTCCCGACAGGTTGCTCGAAAGGCACAGGCCGCCATGCCAGGCTCGATAGCCTTCGCGGGGCACGGCCTCCATCACGGGTACGTTGCAATGGCGCAGGGCGGTGATGCCGGGCGACCACATGCTCTGGATGACGACGCCGCCATTGCGCATCAGGCTGGCCGCCTCCGCCGCGGTCTTCCAGAAGCCGGCGAAAAATCCGCTTCGGCGCCGTTCGATCAGGATGCCCAGCAGGGTGTCGATCTCCTCGGTCGACATGTTGCCGATGTCCTCGAAGCTCATCAATCCCAGCGACTGGGCGGCGAGAGCCGCGTCGAACACCCCGATCGCCGGTTCGTCGACCAGGGCCGCCTTGCCATGCCAATGCTCGTCGAGCAGGGCGCCCCAGGAGACGATCTGCTCGGCATCGCCATTGGCGAGATCGGGCCGGAAAGCGAAGGAATCGAAATTATGCGTGGTCGGCAGCATCGAGAGCCAGCGCGAGGGCGTCGGGCCCAAGGCGCGGTTGGGCTGGACGAAGAGCTTGGTCACGGGCGCATCGCCGAAGCCGATGCGAGCGCCCGGATCGAGTCGCCCCGTCTTGGTCAGGTCGGTGATTTCGTTCCAGAGCCGGATGCGCGTGAGATCGATGGGCTGGATGGCGCGCCAGTACCAGACGATATCGAGGTTGTGGAAACACTGGTCGTAGACGTCATAGCTGCCGGGTTCCGCCGCCGCCTTGTGCTGGGCGGTGATGAAGTCCTGGGTATCGAAGACGACATTGATGCCCAGATCCGCTTCGGCCCTGAGGCGCAGTCCCTCCAGATGCGAAATCTCGGTTCCCAGCACGCGCAGGGTCGGTCGTTCCGCAAGGTGCAAGGCGGGGGTCGAGGGGCGTACTTCCAACGCGTCTCCGGTCATGGAGAGCTCGAACGGCGGTGTGGAGGCAATGACATTCGAAATCGCTTGATCATGATTGCTGCGACACGGGAGCCGCCAATCTGTTGAAGGCTGCCAGGGAGCGTCGGATCAAGCTGGAATCGAGGTCATCCACGATGAAAACGATGCGCGAGCGCCGGTCGCCATCGGGCCAAGCCTGCATGTGCACGGGTGTGTGCACCAGATGCTGCACGCCATGGATTGCTACCGGGGCACTCTCGCCAGCCAGGTTGAGCATGCCCTTCACCCGCAGGATGTGATCGCCATGCCGGTTGAGCAGCATGGTCAGCCAGATGCCGAAGGCCGTCCAGTCGAGCGGTTCGTCGACCGTGACCACGAAGGAACGGATGCGCTCGCCATGGCGCGTGCGATCGCCCGGCCCGTGCTCATGCCCGGGCTGGCCGGCCGTCTGGGGGGCGAGGGGGTCGTCGCTTTGGAAGGTCTGGCGGAACCAGGCGCGGGTCGAGCGCTCCGGCCGGCCGGCGGCAGCCGAACCGTCCTGGCCGAAGAGCGAGGCGGCATCGAAATCGCCATCGGCGGCTCGCAGGATCGGTGCATCCGGATTGAAGCGCGCCAGCCGGTCGAGGAGCCGGGCGACCGTCACCTCGTCGGCGATATCGGTCTTGGTCAGCACGAGCCGATCGGCGATCGCGGTCTGGCGCGTCGACTCGACGTGGTTCTCGAGCTGGAACCGGCCGTTCACCGCATCCACCGTCGCAATCACCGTGCCCGGCCGGAAATGATGCCGCAAAACGGGGTCGGCCTTGATGGTCGAGAGGATCGGGAAAGGGTCGGCCAGGCCGGTGCTCTCGATCACCAGCCGATCGAAGGGCGGAATGTCGCCGCGCTCTCGCCTGGCATGGATGTCGCGGATCGCCTGGGCCAACTCGCCGCGGATCGTGCAGCACAGGCATCCCGAGGGCAGCAGCACCATGGTCTCGTCGATGGCTTCGAGCAGATGGTGGTCGAGCCCGATCTCGCCGAATTCGTTGATCAGCACGGCCGTGCGGGCCATGGCCGGGTCCGACAGCAGCCGCCGGAGCAAGGTCGTCTTGCCCGAACCGAGGAAGCCGGTGAGCAGGTGGACCGGGGTGAAGGCCGGGGTGTCATCGGCCATGGTGCTTCTCCATCGCCTCGATCACCGGCAGGGAGAGCGGATCGCAGGCGCGCCGGGCCAGCCTTTCGGCCGCCGGCCACAGATGGCCGAGATCGTCGATGATCTCGGTCTTGCCGGTCTTGGTCGACAAGAGGAAGGAAGCGCCCTGCCAGTCGGAGAGGGTCATGCCGAAGGGTTCCAGGACCTGGCAGGCGATGCGCACGCGGTTCGCGCGCTCGCGGCGGCGGTCGATCCTGTCGCCATTGCGCGTGAAGACGCCCGGCCGGGCCACCGCATCGGCCCAGTGCTCATTGCCACCCAGAATGCCGCAGAGCGAACACATGCAGATCTTCCCCGTTGCGGCGCCTTTTCCGGCGATGGTGATGGCCGGGCCCAGGATAGGGGGCCCGGCCTCTTCCGTCACTTCTTGCGTGGGAAGCGCTTGGCGAAATCGTCGGCCATTTCGTTCATGGTGACGAACTTCACGCCCGGGTGCTTGGCCATATGCGCATAGAGGCGCTCCAGC
Organism: Labrys sp. E2SS-1L; assembly: GCF_057073705.1. NCBI lineage: Bacteria > Pseudomonadati > Pseudomonadota > Alphaproteobacteria > Hyphomicrobiales > Xanthobacteraceae > Labrys > Labrys sp. E2SS-1L. Next base: position 536,132 of record NZ_CP172713.1, read on the forward strand.
ATCATCAGGACCTGCGGGCGGCCCGAGACGTCGGGATGGATGGTGATCGGGAAGACGGCATAATCCATCTCGCGATAGACCCAGTCGAACTGGTCGCGCCAGAGCTGCTCGATATCGTGCGGATTGACGAAGCCGTGGCTGTTGGGCGCCTTCTTGATGAACATCATCGGCGGCAGGTCGTCGAGATACCAGGAAGCGGGGATCTCGATGAGGTCGGTCTCATGCCCCCGCTTCAGCGGCACCATCCAGTCCTTCGGCTTGCCGGAATAGTCGATCTTCGTCCAGGAATCGCCGACACGCACGTAATAGGGTGTGAAGTCGTTATGCATCAGCGAATGATCGTATTTGATGCCGCGCTCGAGCAGCAACTCATTGGTGACGTTGGAGAATTCCCACCATGGTGCGACATAGCCGGTGGGGCGCTTGCCCGAGAGCTTGGTGACGAGATCGATGCATTTGTCGAGGATCTCGATCTCCTGCTCGCGCGTCATCGCAATCGGGTTTTCATGGGTATAGCCGTGGATGCCGATCTCGTGGCCGGCGTCGGCGACAGCCTGCATCTGCTCGGGGAAGGTCTCGATCGAATGGCCTGGGATGAACCAGGTCGTCTTGATGCCGAAGCGTTCGAACAGCTTGACCAGACGGGGGGAACCGACCTCGCCGGCGAACAGGCCGCGCGAGATGTCGTCCGGCGAATCCTCGCCGCCATAGGAACCGAGCCAGCCGGCGACCGCATCGACGTCGACGCCGAAGCCGCAGAGTATTTCCTTTGCCATGGGTGAGGTCTCCTCATTTCATGTTGAAATTGATGCTTTTTGAAAGAACGATCTGTCAGGCGGCTGGAATGACCGTGGCCTCGGCGGCATTCCAGGCCAGCACGACCTCACCCCCCGGGGTGAAGAGGCCCGGCGGGTATTTCTCGACATGCGCCTCCAGCGAGACCGCCCGGCCTCCCGGAAGCTCGACGGACAGGTGCGAGATATGCCCGACGACATCGAGGCGCCGGACTGTTGCCGCAACGGCATTGGCCATCTCGGTTGCGCGCCCGTCCGAGGCCGAGCGGACTTCTATGGCTTCGGCCGGGACCACGATCTTGGCGGCACTGCCATTGGCCAGGGTGCCGTTCGCCGTGCCGCGCAGGATGCCGAGCGGGGTATCGACCACCACGCGCCCGTCCTCGACACCGCCGACGGCACCGTCGAGAATGGTGTTGCGGCCGATGAACTGCGCCACGAAAGGCGTGTTCGGCCGGGTGTAGAGCTGGTGCGGCGGGCTAATCTGCTCGACGCGCCCCTGGTTCATCACCACGATACGATCGGACAGGGCGAGGGCCTCGGACTGGGCGTGCGTCACGAACACGAAGGTAACGCCGAGCCTTTTCTGCAGCAGCTTCAATTCGTTCTGGATCGCCTTGCGCAGATTGGCATCGAGCGCCCCCAGCGGTTCGTCCAGCAGGAGGATGTCAGGCTCGACGACGAGGCCGCGCGCCAAGGCGATACGCTGGCGCTGGCCGCCGGAGAGCTTGTCGGGGCGCTTGTCGGCGACATCCTCGAGGCCGAGCGTGGCCAGGATGCGATCGACCTTCGCGTCGCGCTCGGCTTTCGCCAGTCCCTTGACCTCGAGGCCGTAGCCGACATTGCGGCGCACGGTCATATGGGGGAAGAGCGCGTAGTTCTGAAAGATCATCGAGGTCGGGCGCCGTTCGGGCGGCACGTCGTTGATGCGCGTTCCCTTGATCAGCATGTCGCCGGAAGAGATGGATTCGAAGCCGGCGATCATGCGCAGGGTCGTCGTCTTGCCGCAGCCGGAAGGCCCCAGGAAGGCGATGAATTCTCCCTTGGCCACGGCGAGGTCGAAACCGGCAACGGCGGGCGTGCCGTTGTCATAGACCTTGCCGACCTTGATGAGTTCGAGATCATGGACCATCGCGTCAAACTCCGCGGTAGGGGCTAGGGACACGGGCGAAAAGCGGTGCCTTTCGCCCGGATCGTGATCAGGCGTTCAGGAACTCGTCCCATTTCTGAATGAGGTGGTCGTAGGCATCCGGCCACTGGTGCCAATAGGCGACGTTGGCGGCCCGTTCCGCCAGGCTGCCGCCATCGCGCAGGTCGCCTTCCTTGATGCCACGCTCGGCAGCGCCGACCCAGGGCTTGCCCTCGTACCAGAAGGCGTATTTCTCCGGTGCCATCTCGCTTTTGATGTTGGTCGTCGGCGAGTAATAGCCCTGTTCCGAAACGGTGATGCCGGGCTTGCCCGAAAGCCAGTAGTCGGCGTAGGCGGCCACGGCTTCCTTGTTGGCGGAGCCGGCGATGAGCGAGGGGCCGATCGCCCAGGCGCGGTAGCCTTCCTTCGGGCGGGCATATCTGCAGGCCTTGCCCTGGGCCTTGACCGCCATCACGGCCGGCTGCCAGGCGTCGCACACCACCATTTCGCCGGAAGCGAGGAGATTGACGAGCTCGCCGAAATCGCCCCAGAGCGCGCGGAACTGGCCTTCCTTCTTTTTGGAAACCAGGAATTTCGCAGCCTCGTCGATCTCGGCTTCCGAGGGATTGCCGGGGTTCTTGACCGCTGACAGGCCGAGCGAGTTCATGGCCATCACGGCCTGTCCGAAGGCGATCAGCGGATCGGTGTTGAGGCCGGACTTGCCCTTCCATTTGGGATCGAAGATGGCCGCCCAGGTGTTGGCCTCCTCATCCGACAGGACGTCCGGATTGTAGCCGATGGAGTCGTAATTATAGACGGCCGGCACCATCCACAGCTGGCTGTGGGCATCGTCCTGCCAGATCTGGCCGGTGATCTGGGCCTTGGGATCCCATTTGTCGCTCGGCTTGGTGAAGGTATCGCGGATATTGGCCCAATTCTTCAGCGAGGAGGCGGCGATCGGCGCGACATTGTTGGTCATCACCACCGACGGCAGGCGTTCGGCAATAACCTCCCAGCAATCATAGTCCTTCGAGCCCGACAGGATCTTGGTCTGGGCATCGGGGAAGGTTGCCGCCGTGCCCGAGGTCGTGCCGACGCCGGAGGCGGCCTTGAATTCGGCCAGGATGCGTTCCTGCACCGTGACGGACAGGCCGATCGTGCGCAGGCTCTCGCTCGCCAGGCCGGTCCCTTGTGCCCAGGCCGCCCGGGAGGAGAGGAACGGCGTGCCGCCGCCCAGTGCCAGGGCCATCATTCCCGCGGATCGCTTCAGTATAGAGCGGCGCGTCATCTCGCTTCGGTCAGACATCGTTCCTTCTCCGGTTCTGGTTCATTTGCTTTTGTTTCAGTAGCGGCCCACCAGCAGGCCGCCATCGACCACCAGCGTCTGGCCCGTGAGGTAGCGGGCGCTGGAAGAGGCGAGGAAAACGATCACGTCGGCGATCTCTTCGGGTTCGCCGATGCGGCCCATGGGGATGAAGGCGCCGGCTGTCTCGGCCCCTTCCGGGCCGAGGGAATGTTCCTTGGAGAGGAGCTGGGCGGTGCGGATATAGCCCGGAGCCACGCCATTGACCCGGACACCGTCGCGGGCGACTTCGACGGCGAGGCCGCGCACCAGCCCGACGACGCCGGCCTTGGCCGAGGAATAATGCACATGCTCGTCCCAGCCATAGGCCACGCCCATGATCGAGGAGAGCGCGACCACGGCGCCGGATTTGCGGGTGCGCATGCCGGGCAGCGCGGCCCGCACCACGCGGAAGATGCCCTTGAGGTCGATGTCGAAGGTGAGATCCCACTTGTCGTCGTCGAGCCTGGCGAGCGGCACCCGATGGGCGATGCCGGCATTGGCGACGACGACATCGATGCCGCCATGGCGGGCCTCGATATCGGCGACGAGCGCGTCGGCATCGGCGGTGGAGCGAACGTCGAGCGGTGCGAACTCGGCCGAGCCGCCCTCCGCCTTGATCTCGTCGACGACGGCCTTGCCTTCCGTTTCCAGGATGTCCGTGACCACGACGTGGTCGCCGAGCGTGGCGAAGGCCTTGGCGCTGGCGCGGCCGATGCCGATGCCGCCGCCGGTGATCAGGACGATGCGTGCCTTGGTCATGATGCCGTCTTCTCCCTCTGCTCGTTCACAACATCACGTCGCCGGAATTGGGCCCGAGCGTCTGGCCGACGAAGAGGCTGGCGGCCGGGGAGGCGAGGAAGGCGACGGTCGCCGCCACCTCTTCCGGCTCGCCGAAACGGCCGAGCGGCAGTTCCCCGGCCTTGCGCTCTTTCCAGTCGTCCGAAAGCGCCTTCACCAGCGGCGTGTTGATCGGCCCCGGCGCAACGGCATTCACTCGCACGCCGCGGCTCGACACCTCGCGGGCAAGCGATTTGGTCATGCCGATCACGGCGGCCTTGGCGCCGGAATAATGGGCGAGTTCGATCCCGCCGATCTGGCCGAGCTGGGATGCGACATTGACGATGACGCCCGATCCCACCTCCAGCATCGACGGCAGCACGGCCCGTATCATCAGGAAGGTGCCGCGCACATGCACGGCGAACATGCGGTCGAAATCACTGGGTTCGAGATGTTCGAACAGGCATTGATGGACATGGCCGGCATTGTTGACGAGCAGGTCCACCGGCCCGAGCTGCGTCCTGGCCGCGGCGACGATCGCCGCGACGTCCGCTTCGCTGGAGACATCGCCGGCTGCGGCGACCGCCTTGCCGCCCGCCGCCCGGATGGCGTCGGCGATGGCCTGCGCCCGCTCCGGCGCGAGGTCGTTGACGAGCACGCCATAGCCGTCGGCCGCGAGGCGTTCGGCGATGGCTTTGCCGATACCCGAGCCGGCTCCGGTGACGATGGCTGTTTTTAGGCCGGGCATCATGCCTCCTCCTGGATGGCGACGCGCCTGCCGCGACGGACCGACAGCCCCATCAGGATCGCGTAGACGGCGAGCAGGGCGAACGAAAACAAGGTGGTCAGCACGCCGAAGGCGAAGACGTTGGGATGGATCTCGACCGAGAACGTGCCGTAGATCGCCAGCGGCAGGGTGAGGTCGCGCCCCGAGGCGAAGAGCGTGCGCGAGAACTCGTCATAGGAGAGAGTGAAGGCGAACAGCATCGCCGACAGGACGCCCGGAAAGATCAGCGGGAACGTCACCTTGCGGAAGGTGCGGATCGGCGAGACGCCGAGCGACCAGGAAGCCTCCTCGACGCTCTGGTCGAAGCGGTTGAAGATCGCCAGCATGACGAGGAAGGCGAAGGGATAGGTGTAGACGACGTGGAGGACGAAGGCCGTGCCCCACCAGTGGCGGTCGATGCCGAGGACATTGGCCACCAGCGCCATGCCGAGGCCGACCAGCACGCCGGGCACCATCATGCCGAGGACGATCAGGTAGAAGGCGATGCCCGAGCCCCGGAACTTCCTGCGGAAGGCCTGAGCGGAGGTCACGCCCAGGACGGTCGAGACCACCATCGTCATGATGGCGAGGACGATCGAACGTCCCAGGCTCTCCTCGATCGGCAGCGGGGCGATGCGCGAGGGCGGCGTCAGGCCGAAGAGGTGCTGGTACCAGTAGGTCGACCATTCGATGATCGGAAATTGCGGACCGCCCTCCGGCCCGGTCTGGAAGGACAGGATCGCCAGCACGACGAAGGGGCCGTAGAGGAACAGGAGGAACAGGGCCGTATAGACGGCCAGGACCGGTTTGACGCCGCGTGCCTGCATGGCTCAGAGCTCCTTCCTGAGATCGACGACACGCAGCAGGGCAGCGACCACGGCCCCCATGACGATCGTCAGGACGACGCCGACCACGGCGGCGAAGGCCCATTTGAGCGAACCGACCTGGGTGACGATGATGTTGCCGAGGAGATTGACTTTGCGTCCGGACAGGGCTGCGGACGTGGCGAATTCGCCCAGCACCATCACCGAGACGAAGATCGAGCCGACGACCACGCCGGGCATGGACAGCGGCAGGATGATGGTGCGGAAGATGCGCCAGAAGCCGGCGCCGAGATCGCGCGCCGCCTCGATCACGTTCGGGTCGATCCGCCCGAGCATGAAAGCGATGGGGCCGACCATGAAGACGCAGTAGATCTGCGTCATGCCGATCACCACCGACAGGTCGGAGAAGAGCAGCGCCTCGATCGGCTGGGTGATGATGCCGGCCTTGAGCAGGATCAGGTTGATGGCCCCTTCCTTGCCCAGCATCGGCCGCCAGGCGAGGACGCGGATCAGGAAGGACGTCCAGAACGGGATGACGCACAGCACCAGGAGCGTGGTCTGCAGCGCCTTGTTGCGCACGAACAGGCCCACGAACAGGGCCGTGGGGTAACCGATCACCAGGGTGGCGACCAGCACCGTCAGCCAGATGCGGATCGTGGTCCAGAGGGCCTGGAGATAGGTGTCGCTCGTGAAGAAGGCAACCCAACTCTTGGTGGTGAGGATGGGCTCGATCTTGAAGGTGGTCTGCGTCCAGAACGAGACATAGACCATCATCAGGATAGGGACGAGCAGGAAGAGCACCATCCACGCGACGCCCGGGGCCAGCAGCCATAGTGTCTTGTTGCCGGACCTGCGCGGCGATGCAGCCTGCGGCGCCGCCGCTTCGCTGCCGGGAGGCGTCGTCATCCAGTCGATCTCCGTTCCGGGTCGTGGGTCAGCAAGAGCCATGGGCGTCGCTCAGGCAAAGAGGAGCGCGAGGTCGCGCTTCCAGACGAGGCCGTAGCGCTCCTGTGGCGCGTAGTCGGCGGGAGGGCGATGGCTGAGATGGGTCTCCACCTCCACCACCTGGCCGCTGTCGAGGGCAAAGAAGGAGTTCACGGCGGCGCCGCTATATTCGCTGGCGACGAAGGCGGCCTCGACGCCCGCTTCGTCGCTCGCCAGGGCCGACGATGCCGGGCGCACCTGGATGCGGTCATAGCGGACGGCATAGGCGGTTTTTCCGCCGGCAAGGCGCGTGCTGCCCTCGATCGGGAAACTGCCTGCCGGCCCGACGAAGGCCTCGCCCGAGAGTGTTCCCTCGAACAGGTTGTAGCAGTTGAGGAACCGCGCGACGGAAGGGGCGGCGGGGCGGTTATAGATCGTGTCGGCATCCGCCGACTGGGCGATCCGGCCCCGATCGAGCACCAAGACGATATCGCCCATGGCCAGGGCTTCGGATTCGCTGCCGGTAACATGCAGGAAGGTGACGCCGAGACGCTCGCGGATGCTCCGGAGCTCCGCCCGCATGCGGGACCGCAGATTGGCATCGAGGGCACCCAGCGGCTCGTCGAGCAGCACGAGGCGCGGTTCGGTCACCAGCGTTCGCGCCAAGGCCACGCGCTGGCGCTGGCCGCCGGAGATCTGGGCGACACCGCGATCCTCCAGGCCGGCCAGGCCGACCAGCTCGATCATCTCAGCGACCTTGCGGCGAATGGCGGCGCGATCGGTCAGTGTGGCGATCTCCCGGTTTTCAAGGCCGTAGGCGATATTCCCGGCCACGGAGAGATGCGGGAACAGGGCAAAATTCTGGAAGACGAAGCCGATGCCGCGCCGATGTGCCGGGACATTGTCGACCGGGCTGCCGCCGAGGGTGACGCTGCCCTGGTCAGGGCTTTCAAAACCCGCGATCACGCGCAGAAGCGTGGTCTTGCCCGAACCGCTGGGGCCCAGGAGCGACACATAGGCATTGTCGGGGATGGCGAGGTCTATACCATCCAGCGCTTGCAGGTCGCCATAGGACTTCCTGATGCCGGAAAGACGAAGTACATCTGCCAAACGAGCCTCCCAGATCGTATCATGCCACACGGACGCCCTGTTATTCCTAGGAATAACACGATCCATCTTTGCCATGATTTCAGGTGACAAATATCACGCGGGCGCAATACGTTTGCGTCCGATCCAATATTTATCAACTTGCTTAATTCAGTTCGCCTCTGCATTGCTTCTTCGGCAATGAGTGCTTGGATCTTAGTTCAATCGATTTTTGTATGCAACAATCTTTTTTGTGCATCGGCTGCCCAAATTCCGGGCGGGCATCGAATTTGGACTCTCGGTGAAGGATTGGTGGAGTCTGGGCAATTTTTGTTGAGAATTGGCCGTTTAGGCTGCGTTTTCTCGTGTTTGTTACGACATGCGACGTGCTCGTCGGGGTCGTGATGGGCGGTCGGGGGCTGGTGTGGGTGTTGAAGGGGGTGGGTGGTGACGACGAGGTCTATCGAAAATTTTGCCGAAAATCGGTGAAAATGCATTCTCCGCAACCAAAATTGCACTATAGTATGCAAAGATCATTTATCCGAATGTGGGACAGGATGTGTCAAACGCGGTAGACACGGGCAGTTCGAGCGGCGGTCTGCGATGACACCCGCAAGGAGGTCCGTTTACGGCATGCCATCGTCCAAGCCTCGCCAGACCGCCCAGCGGCGCTACGAAATCGTCGAAGATGTCTTGCGCACCAATATTGCCGACGGGCTTCTGCCGAAGGGGCTGGTCCTGCTCGAAGGGCCGATCGCCGAGATCTTCCAGACGTCGCGTGCGCCGGTCCAGAGGGCGCTGCTGCACCTGGAGGCGGAGCAGCTCATCCATCGTTTCGATGGGCGCGGCTATCTCGTCGGGGCGCCGGGACGGCGCATCGCCCCGGTGCGCACCGATATCAAGACCCTGGGTCTGGTGGTGCCCGAAGCCATCGACGAGGCGCTGCAAAGCCGGTCGACCTGGGAACGCATCTATGATTCCATCGAGGCGGATGTCGCGGCCTGTGTCGTGTTCGGGCAATATCGCATCATCGAGATCGAGCTGGCGGATCATTTCCACGTCAGCCGCACCGTGGTGCGCGACGTGCTCGGACGCCTGCAGGAAAGGGGGCTGGTGCATAAGAACCAGAGTTCCCACTGGATCGCCGGCCCGCTCACGGCAAAATCGATCAAGGACCGCTTTGCCCTGCGGCGCATCCTCGAGCCTCCCGCCCTGGTGTCGGCGGCGCCGCGCATCGATCGCTCACGTTTGACCGCCTTGCTCGAAAGCCTGTCCGAGGCCGAAAGGACCGAATCGGATGCCGATCTGGTCGAATGGGAGGATCTGGAGACGAAGCTGGTCGAGACCTGCGTGATGGCCACCCCGAACGAAAGGCTGCGCGACCTGATACGGGACAACCTGTTGCCGGTCGTGGCCTCGGAGCGCCTGCTGCGTCAATTCGGCCTGCCGCGCGATCGTATCGCCATTGCCGAATATCGCCTGATCGTCGAACTGCTGGCGCGCGGGGCCATCGATGCTGCGGCTGCGATGTTCGATGCACATTTGGAAGAGGCGAAGAACCGCAACATCGCCCAGATGAAGATCGTCGCGGTGATCCCAGCCCCGCAATCGATTGCGCCTTATCTGACCAGGATCGCGGAGTAAATGTCTCCTCGGCTGCCCGCTGGCCTTCCCGAGCGCGGATTGCTGGCCTCCACAGCCAAAATTGCCATGGAAAACCGCCCAGTCGAGATCGAACCTGGGCGGTTTTCGTGTCTGGAAACCCGCACCTCATGGGGGTACCGGCTCAGTGCCCAGCCAGGAGCAGAGAGACCCTCGAAAGATCTCCGCCGGGCGGCGGAAGATAAAAGAGGTTTGCCGGGAAGGCTGGTCAGTTTTGTAGATCGGCGGGCACCTTGCCCCCATTCGCTGCCAGTTTTGCAATGACGGCCTTGTGCAGCCAGATATTCATCGCAGCGGAGTCCGACGTATCGCCCGTATAGCCCAACTCTCCGGCCAGCTCCTTGCGAGCTGCAAGGCTGCTGTCGAGCTTCAGGGCTTTGAGGAGGTCTACAATTGAGCGCTTCCAGTCGAGGTTCTGTCCGCTGGCCTTGACCGCTTGATCGAGGACGGCAGCAACGTCGACGGTGCTCGGCGGAGCGGCCGAACCGGATGGTGCAGGAGCCGGACTGGAAGAGGGTGTGGGAGCAGAGGGTGTACCGGCAGGGGCCTGGGGGGCCTCTGCAGCCTTTGCACGACCGAAGATGGCGTTGCTGATTGAATCGAAGATGCCCATGCTTCTATCTCCGTTGAATGAAACTTCGACTGCTGCGCTTGAACTTGACTGATCAATGCTTGGACGCGCCGAAATGTTCCCCTAGGCCACTGTGCGCCGGGTTTTGCCGGGCTGCAACAGTGCGGTCCGATCAGCTCCAGGCATGCAGAGGCGGATTGACGTCATTCAGCGCGTAATTTCCAAGAATGGCATATTTCCAGCGAACGGGATCATGGAGCGTATGCGTACGGGCATTGCGCCAGTGCCGGTCGAGGTTGTGAACGCCCAGCGTCGAGCGTGTGCCGGCCAGTTCGAACAGTTTGTTGGTGGCCTGTAGCGCCGCTTCCGTCGACAGGATCTTGGCTTCGGCAACCGCGATCTGGGCCTTGGTCACACTTTCGGCCGTGGCGTCGGCAACGGCCCTGTCCACGGCAAGGCCCGCTTTCTCGAGAAGCGCCTCGGCGGCATGAAGGCGCAAGGTGAGGTCACCGATCGCCTGGATCGTGTAGGGGTCCTGCCAGGCGTGATCGAGGCCGCTGTCGATCCAGGCCCTGGAGCCGCCCCTGACGAAGGCGATGGTATCCTTGATGGCTGCCTCCGCGATGCCTGTATCGACCGCCGCCTGGATGATCTGGAAAATCGCGCCGTCTGCCGTCGGGCGATCATAGCCCCGATAGCCCGGGACCAGATGGGTCTTCGGTACTTTCACGTGGTCGAGGATCACCGTGCCGCTCAACGTGGTCTTCTGGCCGAAACTCGACCAGTCGTCGATCACCGTGAGGCCGGGGGCGTCGCGCTCGGCAATCGCATACCAGGCCCGGCCTTCGCCATCGAGCGCGACGATCGGCACCAGATGGGCGAGAAGCGCGCCGGAGGAATAGAATTTCTTGCCAGTGACGACGACATGGTCGCCTTCATCCTTGAACGTCGTCTCGAAATCAGCCGCCCGCTTGGAGGAGAATTCGGAGAAGGCGTTGCCGAACCTGGTCCCGCGCAGCACTTGGGCGAACAGCAGCTTCTGCTGGGCCTCGTCGGAGACCGTTCGGATGGCGGCGACGACCCCGATATGGTTCTGCGTGATCTGCCCGATCGAAGGATCCGCCGCCGAAATGATCTGAATCACGCGATCGATGGTGACATAGGAAAGCTCGGGTCCGCCGAAAGCCTTGGGGACATTGAGCGACCACAGGCCGCTCTGGGAATAGGCGTCGAGTTCGGCGACCGGCCAGATGCGTTCGCGGTCGCGCTCCGATGCGCCTTTGGCGAATTGTGCCGCAAGATCTTCGGCAACCGCAATCGCTTCGGCGTCGCTGCGGATGATGTGCGCCGGTTCAGAGGGACGGGGGAGGGCAGATACGCCTTCTGCGACGATGTCCGGAAATGCTTTGGCTTGAGCCGCTGTCGTCATGGGCCGATTCCTAAGATGAGGGTGAAGATCAGGCCGCGGTCGAGACCGCGGATGGGCCGGCGAGGGAAGTCCGCCCGAGATAGATGTCCTTGAGGTCGGTACGGCCCCTCAGTTCGGCAGCCCGTCCTTCCAGGACCGAGCGCCCCGAAGCGAGCAGCACCGCGCGATGGGCATGGCGCAGAGCCACGGCGGTGTTCTGTTCGGCAAGAAGGATGGACAGGCCCTCCGACACATTGAGGGCGGTGAGCCGTTCGAAGATGTCCTGCACCACGAGCGGTGCCAGCCCCATCGAAGGCTCGTCCAGCACCAGCAGGCGTGGCCTCGACATCAGGGCGCGACCGATTGCGGTCATCTGCTGCTCGCCGCCCGAGGTCAGGCCGGCGATCGTCTTTCGCTTCTCGCGCAGGCGCGGGAAGATCGCATAGACGCGCTCCAGGTCACGCGCCAGTTCCGGGCGGCTGGAGCCGCGTGCCAGCCCGCCGGTAACGAGATTGTCCTCCGTGCTCAGCGAGCGAAAGCAGTGCCGGCCCTCGAGCACCTGGACGAGCCCCCGCCGCACCAGGGCGGAGGCGCTGTGCCGGTTCACCTCCGCGTTGTCGAACCGGATCGTCCCGGCGATCAGCCGGCCGCGCTGGGCCTGCAGCAGGTTGGAGACCGCCTTGAGGGTCGTGGATTTGCCGGCCCCGTTGGGGCCGAGCAAGGCGACGATCTCTCCCGCGGCAACTGTCAGGCTCACGCCATTCAGGGCGACGATGGCGCCACCATAGACAGCTTCGATCGCATTGACCGCAAGCAAGGGGACTGGTTCGGACATCGAGGACCTTTCCTGGGGCACGCCGTTGCAGGAGGCCGAGGGGACGCGCCTCAGTTCGAGGCGGCCTTGTCGGCATCCGCCTCGGTTCGAGGCTTGATCTGATGCTCGGCGGCATAGGCCGCGGCGGATTTTTCGATGATCGGCCGCAGCAACGCCCAGTCGGGCGCGATCCAGTCGGATACCACCTTCCACTTGGCACCATCCCATTGCTGGAAGGTGACGAGGCCGTCGCCTTCATGGTTCTTCCAGGTCACGTTGATGGAGTGGAAAAGCCCCTTGGCGCCGAGAGCCTCCACGCGGGCCGGGTCGAGCTTGAGATGTTCCAGCCCCCAGCGGACTTCATCACCGGTGAGGGTGCGATGGCCGAATTTTTCCTGGGCGATGCGAATGGCCTCGACATTCAGGATGCCGTTCACGATGCCCAGATTGTGATAGACGCTGCCGATCCGCTTCTTGTCGTCGAGATTGCCCTTGCCTGCGCCATAGACGGTTTTGACGATTTCCTGGACCACGGGATATTCGGTGCCGGACGCCTGGGTCGTGATCGCGACATATCCCTTGGCGGCGGCACCCGCGGGCAGGACGTCCTCTTCCGAATTGGACCAGACATTGCCGACGATGTGATCGGCAGGAAAACCGACCTTCTGGGCCGTCTTGAGCGCCACGGGGTTCATGACTCCCCAGCCGCGCAGCACCACATAGTCGGGCCGCCAGCGCCGGATGGTCAGCCATTGCGATTGCTGCTCGTTGCCAGGGTGAGGCACCTCGATCTGCTGCAATTCGAAGCCGTATTTCTTGGCCAGCAGCTCATAGATCGGGATCGTCTCCTTGCCATAGGGCGAGCCGTGATAGAGCACGGCGATCTTCTTACCCTTGAGACTGTCAACCCCGCCGAACTTGCCGGCGATGTAGTTCACGATCCCGGAGGTTTCGCTGTAGGGATTGAGCAGCAGGGGAAAGACATATTTGAACACGCTGCCATCGGTCGAATCCGTGCGGCCGTGATTGATCGTCAGCAGGGGAACCTTGTCGTTGGTGATGCGGTCGATCATCGCATAGGCAATGCCGACGGAAAGCGGGTTCCAGGTCGCGATGTCCTCGTGGCTTTTCTGACGTTCGTAGCATTCGACACCCCGTTCGACTTCATACTGGGTCTCGCATTCGTCCCAGGTCAGCTTGACGCCGTTCACGCCGCCGTCGCGAGTGTTGATGAGATTGAGGTAGTCGATGAAGCCGCCGAAGAAGCCCGTGCCGCCGGCTGCATAGGGGCCGACCCGATAGCTTTGCAGCGGGAAATACTGCTCGTCCGCACGAGCCTGCGAATGGGCGAAAGGCAGAGTCGTGAGGGCGAGGGCTGCAGCCATTGTGGTTGCGCGCAGGGCGCCGGCGAGGCGAAATGAAAGGGACGGCATGGTGGCTCCGGGGTTGGCAGGCGAGGATTGGGAGAAATCGCGGTCAGCGGTGCGGGCGGATCTTGTCGAGGGTGCGTCGACACAGCGCCGACAGGCCGTCCGGCTCGGCGATGAGAAAGACGATGATCAGCGCGCCGAGCACGATGCGCTGGCTCATGTCGAGCACGCCTGAATCGAAGGTACTGCCCAGCAAGGCGCTGCCCAGGCGAGACAGGATCAGGGGGAACACCACGATGAAGGCCGCTCCGAGGAATGCCCCGCGGATCGTGGCGAGCCCGCCAATGATGATGATGAACAGGATCTGGAACGAACGATCGAGATCGAAGCCGGCCGGTTCGACGGTCCTCAGATAGGCGAACGCCCACAGCGATCCGGCAATGCCGATGATGAAGGAGGACAGCACGAAGGCGAGCAGCTTGGTGCGCAGCACGGATACGCCGATGACCCGGGCCGCCAGCTCGTTGTCGCGGACAGCGATGAAGTCGCGGCCGGTCTGCGTCTTGACGATCCGGGCGGCAAGGCCGGTGACGACAGCCACGATGGTGAGCGTGAACAGGTAGCGGCCGGCCGGGCCTTCGAGCGAGAAGCCTGCCACGCCGAGGGGCGGGGCGTCGATGACACCGGACGGATTGTCGTTGGAAAACCAGCTGAACTTGGTCAGCGCCCATTGCACGAAGAACTGCGCCGCCAAGGTAGAAACGGCCAGGTAGAAACCACGCAGCCGCAGGCTCGGCAGGCCGAAGACGAGCCCGATCAGCGCCGCAACACCGCTGCCCAGGACGATGCTCGCGACCAGGGGCAGGCCGGGGATCCGAAGGTTGAAATTATAGGCGGCGAAGGCACCCACCGCCATGAACGCAGCGCTGCCCAACGAAAGCTGCCCGGCATAGCCGGTGAGCAGATTCAGCCCCAGGGCAGCCAGCGACAGGGCCAGGAAGGGGGTCAGGATGGCATCGAACACATAGCTGCTGCCGACCAGCGGGATCACGCCATAGGCGAGGATCAGGAGTACCGCGGGAAGGATCCAGGAACGGCTGGGAGCTTCGGCGTTCTCGTGGCTGGAAGCGGTCAAAGCGGTCACGGTTCAGGCCCTTTCCACGAGCTTCTGGCCGAACAGGCCAGCGGGCCGCACCAGCAGAAAGACGAGCGCCGCCACATAGGCGAACCATCCTTCGATGCCGCCGCCGACGAAGGGGCCGAGATAGACTTCCGAGAGCTTCTCGAACGCGCCGATGAGCAGACCGCCGACGATGGCACCCAGGATCGAGTCGAACCCGCCCAGGACCAGGACAGGCAGGGCCTTGAGCACGACGAGCGAAAGGGAAAACTGGACGCCGAGCCTCGAGCCCCAGATCAGGCCTGCAACCAGGGCGACGATACCGGCGGCGGTCCAGACGGCAGCCCAGATCCGCGGCAGCCGCAAGCCGACCGCATAGGCCGCGAACTGGTCGTCGGCAACGGCGCGAAAGCTCAAGCCGATGCGCGTGAAATTGAAGAAGGCCGCCAGGATCGCCACCAGCGTGGCGGCAACCCCCGCCGCGAAAAGGTCGAACTGGGAAATCAGCACGCCGGCCACTTCAAACGGGGTATCGTCGATCCCCAGATCGAGCGCATGGACTTGGGTGCCCCATAGAAGCTGCGCGGCGCCCTCGATGACATAGGACAAGCCCAGCGTTGCCATGAACAGCGTGATCGGCGGCTTGTTGACCAGCGGGCGCAACACGGCCCTCTCGATCGCCAGGCCGAGCGCGGCCATGATGGCGAGTGATATCGCCATCGCCGCGATGAAGGGGACGTCCCGCTCGATCAGGCTGACGAAGGTGAGGGCTGCAAAGAGCAGCATCGCCCCCTGCGCGAAGTTGAGAACGCCCGAGGTCTTGTAGACAAGTACGAACCCGATCGCGACCAGCGAGTACATCACGCCGGAAAGAAGGCCTCCGACCAGCACCTCGACCAGGAAGGCCCAATCAAAATCGGCCATCATGCACCACCCCGGTCGTCGTGCGCCACGCCGAGATAGGCGTCGATCACGGCCTGATCAGCCTGAACCGCCTGCGGGGTGCCATCTGCGATGAGGCGGCCGTGATCGAGCACGACCACCCTGTCGGACAGATCCATGACCATGCCGATGTCGTGCTCGATCATCACGATCGTCAGGTCGAACTGCCTTTGCGCCTTGCGTATGACCTCGGCGATCTCGGTCTTCTCGGCAGCCGTCATGCCTGCCATGGGCTCGTCGAGCAGCAGGATGCGAGGCTCGGCCACCAGGGCCCGGGCCAATTCGACGCGTTTTTGAAGACCATAGGGCAGGGTTGCGACCGGGCGGTTGCGAACCGGCTGCAAGTCCAGGAAGTCGACCATGCGCTCGGCGCGCTCGCGGGCGTCCTTGTCTTCGCGACGTGCCTGTCCCAGACCCAGGATCTGGCCGATGAAACCGGCGTGCCGCAGGGCAGCCCGCCCCATCAGGACATTTCCAAGCACGTCCAGCCCGCTGAACAGAGCCAGGTTCTGGAACGTGCGCGCAACACCGAGCGTTGCGAGTTTGGACGCCGGCACCTGCCGGAAGTCACGGCCGGCGAGGCCGATATGCCCGTGGTCAGGGCGATAGATGCCGCTGATGACGTTGAGAAGCGAACTCTTGCCGGCACCATTCGGTCCGATAATGGCTCGAGTTTCGCCGAGCTCGACCGCAAAGCTGACATCCCCCAGCGCCGCAATGCCTCCGAAGGACAGGCTGATATGTTCGAGCGTCAGCGCAGCCTGTCGCCGAGCCGGTTCGGTCTTTGACGTCGAGGGCGTTTCAACGGCCTCGATCGGTGGCACATCCCGATATGACGGGGCAGGCTGCAGCACTGCGCTGGTTGCCGTGGTCATGAGCGTGTCTCTGCCCGTCATCCCTGCCGATGGCAGGGATGCAGGATGGAACGGTTGCGGGGCGGGAAGGAACGGAGCGCGATCACTCGGCCGCGACAGCCACGGGCTGCGCCGCTTCGAGCTTGCGGACCAGGGGGATGACCTCGCGGCCGAAGAATTCGACCTCCTCCTGGAAATGCAGGAAGCCCAGCAGGATCAGATCGGCGCCCGCCTCCTTCAACGCCAGGATGCGTTCGGCGATCTGTTGCGGCGTGCCGATCAGGTTGGAACGGAAGCCATCATTATACTGCACCAGGTCCTGGAAGGACGATTTGGCCCAGTTGCCTTCGCCCTCCGGAGAGGCCTTCCCGGCATTCTTCACCTCATGGGCAAAGCCGTGGACCGCCTCGGGGATGGCCTTTGCAATGATTTCGTCCAGCACGGCCTTGGCTTCGGCCTCGGTATCGCGGGCGATGGCAAAGGCATTCACGCCGACCTTGACCGAATGCCCGTTCTCGCGCGCCTTGGCCTGGATGTCGTCGACCTGCTTCTTGATTTCCTCGGGGGTGTTGCCATTGGTGAAATACCAGTCCGATACGCGAGAGGCCATGTCCCGCGCTGCGCGCGAGGAGCCGCCCTGGAAGATCTCGGGCTGCGGATCGATGGGCTTGGGCTTCAGGCTGTAGTTGCGGAAACGATAGAAATCGCCATTGAAGGTGAAGCTCTCCTCGGTCCAGATGCCGCGCAGCGAGCGGATGAATTCTTCCGACCGGCGGTAGCGCTCGTCGTGGTCGAGCCAGGGCTCGCCGATCGCGGTGAACTCGCCGCGAAACCAGCCGCTGACGATGTTCACGGCCACCCGGGCGCCGTAGATGTTGTTGATGGTTGCGATCTGCTTGGCGGCGACGGCCGGATGCCAGGGGCCCGGCAGCAGGGCCACGATCAGCTTGAGGCGCTCGGTCGAAGCGAGCAGGGCTTGGCTGAAGGTGAGGGGCTCGTGCTGATTGTCCGCACCATAGCCCGCCGTGAAGCGGATCTGGCTGAGCGCATAGTCGAAGCCGGACCGTTCGGCGATCTGGGCAAGCTTGCGATTATAGTCGATTTCCCAGCTCGTGCGTTGCTCGATCGAGCTGATCACCAGACCACCCGAGACATTGGGCACCCAATAGGCAAACTTGATCGGTTCTCGTTGACGCTCGACTGGCATGGTGGATCCTTGGTTTTATGGCGGGGTCAGGCGGTGGCAGGGAACGGAACGACCGTTCCAGACCCCTGCGGGTGGGAAAGGCGCAGCTGGAGGCGGGCTTCGCTGACGGCGCGATCGATGCGCCCCGAAACTTCGGCACTGGCCAGGGCATGATCGGCAAAATCGCCCTCGAGCGCATAGACGGTGGTCGGGAGCGTGATGGCCTTGAAGAAGGCAAACAGCGGCCGGAACTGATGGTCCATGGCCAGGGCATGCAGCGGGGTTCCGCCGGTTGCCGCCACCAAAACCGGCCTGCCTTCGAGGGCACGATAGTCGACGAGGTCGAACAGGTGCTTCAAGGCACCCGTATAGGAGGCGCGGTAGATGGGGGACGCGACGACCAGCAGATCGGCGCTTTCGACCGCCTCGATGACCTCCCGCGCACGCCCGGTTCGCGGACCCTTTGGATGCGTTGCAAACAGGGCCGCGGCATCGCTCGCCAGTTCCACCAGCTCGACCTGCGCGAAATGTTCGAAGCGGGCGAGGATGGTGCGCACCAGTCCGGTCGTTCGGCTGGGCAGGCTCAAGCTGCCGGATATACCGAGAATTTTCGGACGATGATCGGGCACGGCGCGTTCTCAGATTAAAAAATATTCTATTTATATACTCTATATAATTTATAGACTGTCAAGGGGCAGAGTCCTGGCTGCGAGAGCCGAGTTGCGCCCCTCTCGACCCGGGCCGGGCTGACACTACATCAGTATGTTTCTGCGTGGCTTGATCGCAGCCGGGAGGTCATCGCTGCCAAGGAGAGCAAGCATTTCCCGTTCGATCGTCCGTTTCAAGGCGTCCAGCGGCAATGCGTTCGGTTCCAGGCCGAACGGTTCCTCGAGCTGGTGGCCGAGAGCGTCAAGCCCGAAGAACGTGTAGGCGACGAGCAGAACCGGAAGCAATGCCCACCAATCCAGGGAGCCGGCGAGGGCGAATGGCAGTGTCACGCAAAAGATGAGGGCCGTTCGGTGGAGCAACAAGGAATACGCAAACGGCACAGGCGTGTAGGCGATGCGTTCGCATCCGCCCTGCACCTCGGTCAGGGCGCCGATCTGCTGTTCGATGACTGAATAGTGGATGGGATCTATCCGCCCTCTATGCATCAGCGTCAGGCAATATTTGCCAATCTGTTCAAGGACGGCATTTGTGAGATTGGGATTGTTCGATGCGGTGCCGAGATCGAACCAAGGCGTGATGGCCTTCAATTCGTCCTGGCCCCGCAGATGGGCCGCCAGCCCCGCGGAGAAAGCGCATAATCCCTGGAGGAGGAAGCGCCGGTCATCGGTTTCCAGGGTGGAGGTTTGGCGCGCGAGCGATCGACAGGCGATGATCAATTCGCCCCAGAGCCTGCGTCCCTCCCACCAGCGGGCGTAGCAGGCATTGTTGCGAAAGCTCATGAACACCGACAAGGCGATGCCGATCAAGGTGAAGGGAATGGCACTGATCCGCGCGAAGATGCCTGGATGTTCCTGTGCCGCATAAATCGCCAGCACGCTGATAAATGCGATTGCGAGGAGACGGGGCGCTATGCGTGGCAAGATGGAGCCGTTGACGGCGAATAGGATGTCCCTGAAGCTGGGCTTTGAGCGCAGGATCATGCAGCCGTCCCTGTCATCGCGATCTCCTCTTTGTGCGGGCGCCTGCCTGCGGGACTGGATGCCGTCGATCGTCGAGAAACTCGGTGCCGTCCAGACAATGGCCATGGTCGAGGGGGCTATGGCAGCGAGCGAGGGTGGGGACTCTCCGATCTTGGGCGGTTGTTCTGAAGGCATCATTCGTGCCACCTCCGGGCCGGACGAAACGTCAATGACTTGGTACCGGAAATCCACGATTTCTTGGACATTTTGTCCATGCAAAATGGACAAAATGTCTATAGATTTCAAATAGATAGAGTGTTTTACTATGTGCTCGACAGTTTCCGCGGAGCGGTTTCGAGCATGGCCGACAACAAGCCTGAATATAAGACGTACCATCATCCGGCAGGGGGCTGGGGCGCTGCTGCAGCGACTGCCAAGGTGCTGTTGGAGCAGAGCGTCGTCACCAAGGGGTCGCGCGCGCTGCTCGCCATGAACCAGCCCGGCGGCTTCAAATGCCCGAGCTGCGCCTTTCCCGATCCCGACCACAAGAAGACCCTCGAATTCTGCGAGAACGGCGCCAAGGCGCTGGCCTTCGAGGCGACCAAGAGAAGGATCACCCGGGAGTTCTTCGAAAAGCACACCGTCTCGGAACTCATGGAGCAGTCGGACTACTGGCTCGAAATGCAGGGCCGGCTGACCGAACCCATGCGTTACGATGCGGCGTCCGACCGCTATGTCCCCTGTGATTGGGAGGCCGCCTTTGCGCTGATCGGCGATCACCTCAAGGCGCTCGAAAGCCCCCATCAGGCGGAGTTCTACACCTCGGGGCGCACGCCCAACGAGGCTGCCTTCCTGTATTCCATCTTTGTCCGGGAATTCGGGACCAACAATTTTCCCGACTGTTCGAACATGTGCCACGAGCCGACGAGCCGCGGCCTGCCTGCTTCCATCGGGGTCGGCAAGGGCACGGTTGTGATGGAGGACTTCGAGCACGCAGAGGCCATCTTCGTCATCGGCCAGAACACCGGCACCAACTCGCCGCGGATGATGACCAATCTGGTCGAGGCGCGAAAACGCGGCGTGCCGATCGTGGCCGTCAACCCGATGCCGGAAAGGGCGCTGATACGCTTCACCGAGCCGCAGGATGTCGTGCAGATGGCGACCTTCGGCTCGACGGCGATCGCGAGCGAATTCGTCCATATCCGCATCGGGGGGGACCTCGCCCTGTTCAAGGGCATGATGAAGGTGATCTTCGAGCGCGAGGTGCAAGGCGAGAAGATCATCGATGCGGATTTCGTCAGCCGGCATACCGTCGGCCTGGAGGCGATCCGCGCCGATGTCATGGCGCAGGAGTGGGCGGATATCGTGGCGATCTCCGGACTGGCGGAAGACCAGATACGCCGCTGCGCCGAGATCTACATCCGTTCGCGCGCAACCATGATCTGCTACGGCATGGGCCTCACCCAGCACCAGGAAGGCTCGCGCCTGCTCCAGCAGGTCGTCAACCTGCTCCTCCTCCGGGGCAATTTCGGCAAGCCGGGTGCGGGCATCTCACCCATTCGCGGCCATTCGAACGTGCAGGGGGATCGCACCGTCGGCATCGATGAAAAACCCTCCCAGGACTATCTGGACCGCGTGCGCGACGTGTTCGGCTTCGAGCCGCCCCGCCATCACGGCCATCACACCGTCGAATCCGTGGAAGCAATGGAAAAGGGCACGGCCAAGGTCTTCATCGGCATGGGCGGCAATTTCGTTCGCGCCATTCCCGACACCGACAGATCCTATGCGGCGATGCGCAAGCTGGCCCTGACGGTCGGCATCGCCACCAAGCTCAATCGCGGCCATCTCGTTCACGGACGCGATGCGCTGATCTTGCCCGTCATTTCCCGGTCGGAGGTGATCCATACGGCAGCCGGCGAACAATTCGTGACGATCGAGGACTCCATGTCGAACGTCACCGCCTCGCGCGGCGTGCTGACGCCTGCCAGCGCCCATCTGCTGCCGGAAGTGGAAATCGTCTGCCGCATGGCCCTGGCAAGCCTGCCCAACAGCAAGGTCGCCTGGGCGAGCTACATCCACGACTACAATCTCATCCGTGACAAGATCGCCGAGGTCTATCCGGACATCTATGCCGGCTTTGCGGAAAAGGTGAAGGATCCCAAGGGCTTTCATCTCGATGTGCCACCACGGCGGCGGGTCTGGCCGACGCCGAACGGCAAGGCGAATTTCCTGCTTCTGCCCGGTCTCGACGTGAATGTCCCGGTCGCCGACCCGTCGATGCTGCGGCTGGCCACGGTCCGTTCGCATGACCAGTTCAACACCACCATCTACAGCAACAATGATCGCTATCGCGGCGTCTACAACGACCGCATGATCCTGTTCATGAATGCCGAGGATCGCGCGGCGCGAGGTCTGGACGCAGGCTCACGCATCGCGCTGGAGACCATCAGCGACGACGGGGTCATGCGTCGCGTCGAGGGCCTGACGGTGCTGGATTATCCGATGCCCCGCGGAGCCGTGGCGGGATATTACCCCGAGCTCAATCCGC
Source organism: Labrys sp. E2SS-1L (assembly GCF_057073705.1). Taxonomy (NCBI): domain Bacteria; kingdom Pseudomonadati; phylum Pseudomonadota; class Alphaproteobacteria; order Hyphomicrobiales; family Xanthobacteraceae; genus Labrys; species Labrys sp. E2SS-1L. The sequence goes on from NZ_CP172713.1 coordinate 557,880, forward strand.
TGCTGCCTCTCGAATATTACGACAAGATCAGCGGGACTCCGGCCGCCAAATCGATACCGGTACGCGTCGTCGGGGCGTAGGGCGAAGTGCGGTCTCCCGGAGCCGCGGCCTGTCTCCGGCTCTTTGTTGCGACGCGTCTTTGCGATCCTTGGTGATTCAACCAAATCGCAAAACGCTTTGGCAAAAGGGTCCCCGGCGCCAGCCAATCCCGGGGACGGTATCTTTCGGCTTCTTTGAGGGGAGGGGGCGTTGCTTGGGCAACTGGATGCGGTGATCTTGGCGCGTGCGCAGTTCGCCTTCACGGTGTCGTTCCACTTCATCTTTCCGGCGTTTTCCATCGGGCTTGCAAGCTATCTGATGGTGCTGGAAGGGCTGTGGCTCAAGACGGGCAAGGGCGTCTATGCCAATCTCTATCGCTACTGGCTGAAGATCTTCGCCGTCGTGTTCGGCATGGGCGTCGTGTCAGGCCTGGTGATGTCCTACCAGTTCGGTACGAACTGGTCGGTCTTCTCGACCAAGGCGGGCCCGATCATCGGCCCGCTGATGGCCTATGAGGTGCTGACCGCCTTCTTCCTGGAAGCCGGCTTCCTCGGCGTGATGCTGTTCGGCATGAGCAAGGTCGGCCGGGGCCTGCACTTCTTCGCCACCTGCATGGTTGCTCTCGGCACACTGATCTCGGCGACGTGGATCATTGCCGTCAACAGCTGGATGCAGACGCCGGCGGGGTTTGCCGTCAATGCCAGCGGGCAGTTCGTACCGGCGGGGTCCTGGCTGCCGATCATCTTCACGGCCAGCTTTCCCTTCCGCCTGGTCCATACCGTGATCGCCGCCTATCTCACCACCGCCTTCGTGGTGGGAGGCGTCGGCGCCTGGCACCTGCTCAAGGACCGCGGCAATGCCGGTGCGCGCAAGATGTTTTCGATGGCGATGTGGATGGCGGCGATCGTGGCGCCTATCCAGATCCTGGCGGGCGATGCCCATGGCCTGAACACGCTGGAGCATCAACCTGCCAAGGTGCTGGCCATGGAGGGCGACTACCAGCCCAGCCCCAATGGCGCGCTCCTCGTGCTGTTCGGCCTGCCGGACAACGAAGAAGGGCGCGTGCGCTACGAAGTGTCGATACCGCATATCGGCTCGCTGATCCTCAGGCACGATCCCTATGCACCGCTTCCGGGCCTGACCGATTTTCCACGGGACCAATGGCCTCCCACCCCCATCATCTTCTGGTCGTTCCGGATCATGGTGGCGCTCGGCTTCGCCATGCTCGGCATCGGCCTGTGGAGCCTGCTCGCACGCTTGCGGGGCAGGCTCTATGACTGGCACTGGCTGCATCGCGGCGCCGTGGCCATGGGACCGGCAGGCTTCGTCGCGGTGATTGCCGGCTGGGTGACGACGGAAGTCGGGCGGCAACCCTTCACGGTCTATGGCTTGCTGCGAACGGCCGAATCCCATTCGCCGCTCGCTGCGCCGGCCGTTGCCGCCTCGCTCATTGCCTTCGTGCTGGTCTATTTCAGCGCTTTCGGGGCCGGCACCTATTATCTGTTGCGCCTGATGGCGAAGGCGCCTGGACGTGGCGAGAGCGAGCCACCGAACCTGCCGCAACGCGCGGCCGGTATCACGCCCGCAGCAAGCGTCGGCGTTCCCATGGCGGCGAAGGATTGATCGGGATGGGCAGCATCGATCTCACCATCTTCTGGGCGGCGGTCATCGGCTTTGCGGTGATGGCCTATGTCGTCATGGACGGCTTCGACCTCGGTATCGGCATCCTGTTCCCCACCTTCGCCGTGGGCGAGGAGCGCGACCAGGCGATGAACTCGATCGCACCGGTGTGGGACGGCAACGAGACCTGGCTGGTGATGGGCGGTGGCGGCCTGCTTGCTGCCTTCCCGCTGGCCTATGCCATCATCCTTCCGGCCACCTATCCGCTGATCATCGCCATGCTGCTCGGGCTCGTCTTTCGTGGCGTCGCCTTCGAGTTTCGCTGGCGCGATCCGCGCCACCGTCCATTCTGGGACACGGCTTTCTGTCTTGGGTCGGTCGTCGCGGCGTCGGCACAAGGCGTGACGCTCGGTGCGATCCTGCAAGGCGTCCATGTCGAGAACGGGGCCTATGCCGGCGGCTGGCTCGATTGGCTGAGCCCCTTCAGTGTGTTGACGGGGCTGGCCGTGGTGACCGGCTATGCCTTGCTGGGGGCGAGCTGGCTGATCTGGAAGACGGAAGGGACGAGCCAGCGCCATGCCCGCCACCTGGCGTTCTGGCTGGGCGTCGCCACGCTCCTAGCGCTCGGCGCCGTCAGCGCGGCCACGCCATTCCTGCATTATGATTATTGGCGACGCTGGTTCGCCATGCCCGGCGTGCTGCTTACGGCCCAGGTGCCGCTGCTCGTGGCGATCTGTACGGCGACCTTCTTCTGGAGCCTGCGGCGAGAGCGGGAGCGGCTGCCCTTCCTGATGGCCCTGGCGCTGTTCCTGCTCGGCTTCATCGGGCTGGGGATCAGCATCTATCCCTATGTGGTGCCGCGCGCCGTGACGATCTGGCAGGCGGCGGCGCCGCCGGAAAGCCAGGCCTTCATGCTTGTCGGGGCCCTTGTCATCATCCCGCTCATCCTCGTCTATACCGGCTGGGCCTATTGGGTATTTCGCGGCAAGGCCGGCGTCCATGGTTATCACTGATGGCTCCGCAGGCGCCCTTCTGGAAACGGTTCGCCTGGATGGTTGCGATCTGGGCCGCCAGCATCGCCACGCTTGGGACGGTGGCGGCGGTGATCCGGCTATGCCTTCTGCGCTAAACCTGAATGGATCTTCTTGAGCCGGATCGGCGTTGGACAGTCGGGAACAGGGCTCATGCTTCGGGGAATACAGCATAGCGGCATTCATATGGAAGCATCCGACAGGGAGGCGAAATGACCAGAAGAGCCAAACCCGAGAACGACATTCATGGGTCACCGGAGCCGGCAAACGCCTCTGAGCCAACAGCGAAGGCGACGGACCGGGGCGATCCATCCGTGGCCGGACCGGCTGAGGATGCCGCAGCGGTCATCGCCAGGCTCGAGGCTGACAATGCCGCGCTGAAGGATCGATTGCTGCGGGCCCTCGCTGAAACCGAGAATGTCCGCCGCCGGGCCGAGCGTGACCTGAACGATGCACGCCAATATGCCATCGCGAAATTTGCCGGCGACATGCTGGCGGTGGCCGACAATATCGAGCGCGCGATCGCCAATGTGCCGGCGCAAGCCCGCGAAGGCGACGAGGCGGTCAGGACGCTGATCGAAGGGGTGGAGCTCACGGAAAAAGAGCTGCTGCGTGCCCTGGAAAGACATGGTGTCAGGAAGCTCGATCCCCTGGGAGAGCGCTTCGATCCCAATTTCCACGAAGCCATGTTCGAGGTGCCCGATCCCTCGGTGCCGAGCGGCACCGTCAGCAAGGTCGTCGACGCCGGGTATTCGATCGGAGCGCGCTCCTTGCGCCCGGCCAGGGTCGGCGTTTCCAGCGGCGGGCCGAGGCAGCCGGCGGAACCCGGAGCCGGAAGGCAGCCCTGACGGCCTGGCCGGCTCTGCCTGAGGACAGTTTGTCCGGCGTCGAACGGACAGGTTGTCCCAATGGGCTGAAACCTTTCCGATAAGTCTTTGATATTGCTGCGTATCCAGTCTGGCACGTCTGTTGCTGTCGCATCAGGACCAGCGTCTGCGAAGGGCGCCCACTGACGGGACATCATGGCATCGCATTCGACGATATCCGGCCGTTCGCCACCAGGCGGCCAATCCGCTGCCTGAGACGCCCAGGCAGCGTCAACGACGAGAAACGCAGAACACACAGTCCAAAATTCAATAACAGGGAGCACCTTCATGGCAACGATCATCGGAATCGACCTGGGAACGACCAATTCATGCGTTGCAGTCATGGATGGCAAGAACACGCGTATCATCGAGAATGCCGAGGGCGCGAGGACCACGCCGTCGATCGTCGCATTTACCGGCGATGGCGAGCGTCTCGTCGGGCAGCCGGCTAGGCGGCAGGCGGTGACCAACCCGACCAACACGATCTTTGCGGTCAAGCGCCTGATCGGCCGACGCTATGACGATCCGACCGTGGAGAAGGACAAGGCGCTGGTCCCCTACAAGATCGTCAAGGCGGCCAATGGCGATGCCTGGGTGGAGGCCCAGGGCAAGGCCTATTCGCCCTCGCAGATCTCGGCCTTCATCCTGCAGAAGATGAAGGAGACCGCCGAGGCCAATCTCGGCGAGAAAGTCACGCAGGCCGTCATCACGGTTCCCGCCTATTTCAACGATGCGCAGCGGCAGGCAACCAAGGATGCCGGTAAGATTGCGGGGCTCGAGGTGCTGCGCATCATCAACGAGCCGACGGCCGCGGCGCTTGCCTATGGGCTCGACAAGAAGAAGCAGGCCAAGATTGCCGTCTACGATCTGGGTGGCGGCACGTTCGACATCTCCATCCTCGACATCGGCGACGGGGTCTTCGAGGTGAAGTCGACCAATGGCGACACCTTCCTCGGCGGCGAGGACTTCGACATGCGCCTGGTGAACTACCTGGCCGATGAGTTCCAGCGCGAGCAGGGCATCGACCTGAGAAAGGACAAGCTGGCCCTGCAGCGGTTGAAGGAGGCGGCGGAGAAGGCCAAGATCGAGCTCTCCACCATCACCCAGACGGAAATCAACCTGCCCTACATCACGGCCGATGCCAGCGGCCCCAAGCATTTCCAGATCAAGCTGACGCGGGCGAAATTCGAGTCCCTGGTCGAGGACCTGGTGCAGCGAACCATCGAGCCGTGCCTCAATGCGCTGAAGGATGCGGGGCTGGCGGCCAAGGACATCGACGAGGTCGTGCTGGTCGGCGGCATGACCCGGATGCCGAAGATCCAGGAGATCGTGCGCAAGATCTTCGACAAGGAGCCGCATAAGGGCGTCAATCCCGACGAGGTCGTCGCGGTCGGCGCCGCAATCCAGGCCGGCGTGCTGCAGGGTGACGTCAAGGATGTCCTGCTTCTCGACGTCACGCCCCTCTCGCTCGGGCTGGAAACGCTGGGCGGCGTCTTTACGCGCCTCATCGAACGCAACACCACCGTTCCGGCCAAGAAGAGCCAGGTGTTCTCGACCGCAGAGGACAATCAGAACGCCGTCACCATCCGTGTCTTCCAGGGCGAACGCGAGATGGCGGCCGACAACAAATTGCTTGGCCAGTTCGACCTGATGGGCATCGCGCCGGCTCCGCGCGGCGTGCCCCAGATCGACGTGACCTTCGATATCGACGCCAACGGCATCGTCAATGTTTCCGCCAAGGACAAGGGGACCGGCAAGGAGCAGCGCATCCAGATCCAGGCGTCCGGCGGCCTCTCCGAAGCCGACATCGAGCGGATGGTCAAGGATGCCGAAGCCCATGCCGCCGAGGACAAGAAGCGCAGGGAGACCGTGGAAGCGAGGAATAGCGCGGAGGCCCTTCTGCATGCGACCGAGAAGGCGGTTGCCGAGCATGGCGGCAAGGTGGCCGAGGCGGATCGCCGGGCGATCGAGAATGCCATGGCCGATCTGCGCGAGGCGGCGAAAGGCGAGGATGCAGCCGCGATCACCGCCAAGGCGGCCGCCTTGCAGCAACTCTCGCAGAAACTGGCGGAGGCGGCCTATGCGCAGCCGCAGCCGGGCGCATCGCCCGATACGACTTCTCATGCCGGCGGAGACGATGTGGTCGATGCCGAATTCAGCGAAGTCGACGACAGTGATGCAAAGAAATCGGGTTGATCCTACGGCAGGTATGCAGGCCGATCCTGCCGTGAAAGGCATTTTGTTCGCGAGGCGAAGCCTGCCTGACTGGCCGCTGAAAATGCTCTAGCATCGAGGGCCTGCGCCGGGCCGAGTCCCGGCGTTTCCAGCATCGAACGGAGGCGCGATGGGGCGCCTCCTGAAACCCGTGAGCCGTCAAACCGCAAAACGCCGTGGACATGCTATCGGAGTAAGTTGTGAGAAATCCTTACGAGGTTCTGGGTGTTGCCCCAACGGCATCGTCGGCCGAAATCCAGAGCGCCTATCGCAAGCTTGCGAAGAAACTGCATCCGGATCTCAATCCCGGCGACAAGAGCGCCGAGGAGAAGTTCAAGGAAGTCGCGGGCGCCTACGACCTGCTCAGCGACGCCGACAAGCGCAAGCGCTTCGACAATGGCGAGATCGACGCGAGCGGTGCGGAACGCCCGCCCCAGCATTTCTACCGCGAATATGCGGGCGCCGATCACGACCATCCCTATGCCGATGCCTCCGGTTTTGCCGACTTCATGGACGGGGAGGACGCGTTTGCCGAGCTGCTGAGGCGCGGCCAGCGGGCGCGTGCCAACCGGCGCGGCCAGGATCTGCACTATCGGCTGCCGATCGAGTTCGTCGAGTCGGTCATGGGAGCGAACAAGCGCCTGACCCTGCCGGATGGCGGCACGCTCGATGTGAAGATTCCGCCCGGCCTGGTCGATGGACAGACCCTGCGCCTGAAGGGCAAGGGCGCGCCGGGCGCCGGTACGGGCGGTCCCGGCGATGCCTTGATCGAGGTGGAAGTCCTGCCGGATAGGCGCTTCACGCGCGAGGGCGACGACATCACGCTGGAATTGCCGATTTCGCTGTCGGAGGCCGTGCTCGGGGGGCGGGTGCGTGTTCCCACCCCGAGCGGCGATGTAACGATGTCCGTGCCGAAAGGGGCGAACACCGGCACGACCCTGCGTCTCAAGGGCAAGGGGGCGCCGCGTCGGGGGGGAGGACAGGGCGACCAGTTCGTCAGGCTCAAGATCGTCCTTCCCAAAGGGCCCGATCCGGAACTCGAAGCCTTTGTTTCGAACTGGAAGGGCAAGGACTTCAATCCCCGCGAGGATAGAGCATCATGAGCATGAACAAGCAGCAATTTCTGGCGAGTTCCGGCATCCAGGTGCAGACGCTCGAACTCTGGCTCGAGCAGCGCTGGCTCATTCCCCGGCAGACGCAGGCGGGGGTGCAATTCACCGAGATCGACATTGCACGCGCGCGCCTGATCCAGGATTTGAAGAACGATATCGGGGCCAATGACGAGGGTATCGACGTTATCCTGCATCTGATGGATCAGCTCCATGGGCTGCGCCAGGCCCTGGCGCAGCTGCGTGGAGATCTGCAGGAGCGTTCCTAGCTAGAGGCAGGGGGAGAGTGGCATGAACGAAAGCCCAATGGCGTCCGAACCGGGGATCGATGTCCTCATCCTGCAGGCCCTGGTGCGCAAGCTCCTGGCCAAGGGCCTTCTTTCCGCCGACGATGTACGCGCCTTGCTGTTCGAGGCAGCGACCCGCCTCGACATTGACGGCAGCCAGCAGACGCCCCAGGCCGCCCGGGAGATGGTGGAAGAGAGTTTGGCGCCCGCATTTCTGGGGGGCTGACGGTTCCTCATGTCTGGCCAGGGTGCGGTTGGGAAGGAGTATTGATGTCCGAGGATCCCGCTCACGATACTGCCGGCCCTGCCGCGGATCCACAATTCGGGCCGTGGCTGGCCCAGGCTTCGATCCTGGTCGTCGACGACGAACCGGGCATGCGCAATTTCCTGGTCAAGATCCTGGGGCCGCGCTGCAGGCTGATCGCCGAAGCCGCGGACACCAAACAGGCGTCCCAGAAACTCGACCAGCAGCATTTCGACGTGGTCATTCTCGACAATATCATGCCGGGACAGAACGGCCTGGATTGGCTTGCCGAACAGCGAGCCGTCGGCTTCTTTGCCGATGTCATCCTGATGACGGCTTATGCCGATCTGGACACCGCGATCGGTGCCTTGCGGGCCGGCGCCGTCGATTTCGTGCTCAAGCCATTCCGCTCCAACCAGCTTCTCAACGCGGTTGCTCGCTGCCTCGACCGGATCAGGTTGCAGCGCGAGAACGACGTCTTGCACCATGAGCTGAAATCGCCAGGCCATCAGATCTTCCTGCGCAACAAGCTGCTCGGTGACTCCAGGGCGATCCAGAATGTGCGGCAGACCATCGCACGCGTTGCGCCCTTGCCGACCTCGGTCCTGTTGACCGGCAAGTCGGGAACCGGAAAGGAAGTCGCGGCGCGCTCGCTTCACTCGCTTTCCGGTCGTTCAGACAAGCTTTTCGTGCCCATCAATTGCGGTGCCATCCCGGCGGACATGATCGAAAGCGAATTGTTCGGCCATCTGAAAGGGGCCTTCACCGGTGCGGGCAGGGCGCGGGAGGGGCTTTTCATGCATGCCCAGGGCGGCACGGTGTTCCTCGATGAAATTGGCGACCTGCCCTTTTCGCTGCAGACCAAGCTGCTGCGCGTCCTGGAAGATCGACGTGTCAGGCCGGTCGGTTCGGAACGCGAGGTTCCTTTCGACGCCCGCTTCATCTTTGCCACCAATGCCGATCTTCCCAAGCGCGTCGAGGCCGGCAGTTTTCGCGCCGATCTCTTCTTCCGTATCAATGTCGTGCAGATCCATCTGCCGCCGCTGAAGGATCGCGGCGATGACGTACAGGAACTCGCGGCCTTGTTCATGCGCGAATTCGCCCAGCAGCTCGGCATGCCTCCCGTCGCCATCGACGACAGGGTACGCGCTGCGCTGGCACGCTATGACTGGCCGGGAAACATCCGGGAACTTCGCAACCTGATCGAACGAACGGTGATCCTCGGCGGTTTTCCTGAGGATATCGAACGCATTGCCAGTGACGGCGATGACGACAGGGGCGGCCAGAGCCTGGCCGAGGTGGAACGGCGCCACATCCTGTCGGTCCTGCGTGAAGTCAGGGGCGATCGCGAGGAGGCTGCCCGCCGCCTCGGCATCTCGCGCAAGACCATCGATCGCAAATGCGTCAGCTGGAATGTCTAGGGACCAAGCCCCGAGAGCCCGAAAAAGAAGATCGGTACGCTATCGCCTGCTTGCGATCGCGCTCGTGCCCATGCTCGTGATCCTGCCATTGCTGCTGGGCATCAGCCTCTATCGCTGGAATGCCCGGTTCGATGCCATGGCAATCTCCAAGGTCAATGACGACTTGACGATTGCCCATCAGTATATGGCCCGTATTCTCGAAAACACGGATTCCCGGCTGGCGTCGGTGAGTGAATCGGCGCGTTTCCAGAACCTGCTTCAGCAAAACGGTTATCCGAACGCGGCGTTTACTTCGCTTCTCAAGGAGATCGCACAGGCGCGCCAGTTTGATTTTCTCTACATCGTCGACGACAATGGCCGGATACTCGCGAGCGCCTATGCCACGGCATCGTCCTCCGTGCGTTCGAGCTGGCCGATCATCCGTTCGGCCCTCGAAGGGCACTCGAAGACGGCCGTCGATGTTTTCGAAGCCGAAGAGCTTGGTGCCTTCTCCCCCGATCTCGCCGCACGAGCGCGTATCGAGATCGTGCCCACCCTCGGCAGTACCGCCGTCACGCCCTCCCAGGAAAGCCGCGGCCTGGTGCTCCACTCGGCCACGGCCTTGACATTGCCGGATGGTCGGCGGGCAGCCCTGGTCGGCGGCACGCTGCTCAACCAGAATCTTGCCTTCGTCGATACGATCAACGACCTGATCTACCATGAGGCCGGCCTGCCCGAGGGGAGCCAGGGCACGGCCACGCTGTTCCTGGGAGATATTCGCATCAGCACCAATGTGCGTTTGTTCGAAGGACAGCGTGCAATCGGAACCCGTGTTTCGGAAGTCGTGCGCAATGCCGTGCTCGACCAGGGGCGGACATGGCGCGACAGCGCCTTCGTCGTCAGCGACTGGTTCATCTCTGCCTATGAGCCCATCATCGACAGCTATGGCCGGCGGGTCGGCATGCTCTATGTGGGTTTTCTGCAAAAACCGTTCACACAGGCCAAATATGAGACCTTGCTGACGCTTGCCGGGGCGTTCCTGCTGGCGGTGGCGGCAACGGTTCCCCTGTTCCTGATCTGGGCAACCAATATTTTCAGGCCTTTGGAGCGGATGACGGGCGCGATCTCGCGTGTTGAAGCCGGCGACCTGTCCGCGCGAACCGGTCATGTGAAGACGAAGGACGAGATCGGCGAGGTGGCTTTTCACCTCGATCATCTCCTCGATTTGCTCCAGCAACGCGATGCACGGCTGCGTCACTGGAACGACGAGCTCAATCGCCGTGTCGAGGAACGTGCCCACCAACTGCACCAGGCCACCATGCAGCTGGAAAACACCACCAAGCAGCTCGTGATGTCGGAGAAGCTTGCGGCGATCGGGGAGATCAGCGCGGGCATTGCCCATGAAATCAACAATCCGATCGCCGTGATGCAGGGCAATCTCGAGGTGATCCGCGAGCTGATGGGCGCCGAAGCTGAAAAGGCCAAGGTGGAGTTCCGCCTCATCGACCAGCAGATGGCGCGCATCAGCGAAATCATCACCAAGCTGCTGCAATTTGCCAAGCCCCAGGAATATGCCGGCTATACCGAGCATTATGCCGTCGCCGCCATCGTTTCCGACACACTGCCGCTCGTTCAGCATCTCATCAGGAAGACGACGATCACCCTGGAGCGGGAGGATCGCGCGTCCCGCCTGATCGCGATGAACCGCACCGAATTGCAGCAGGTCCTGGTCAACCTGCTCGTGAACGCTATTCATGCCATGCCGCATGGCGGGCGCCTTCTCCTACGCAACCATGACAGCGACATGGATGGCTGGGCGGGGGTGGCCATCGAGGTTGCGGACACCGGCGCCGGTATTTCGGCGGAGGTGATCGAAAGGGTGTTCGACCCGTTCTTTACCACCAAGACGCGCGAGGGCACCGGACTTGGCCTCTCGATCAGCCAGATGCTGGTGACGCGGCAGGGTGGTAGGATTTCCGTATCGAGCGAGCCGGGCAGGGGCACGACATTCCTCGTCTGGCTGCCGGAAGCCGGTTGATGCCGCCTCGATGATGCGGACATTTTGTCCGTGGCCTCTTCGACATAGTGTCCGTCGCCGGTGGACGCGAAGTTCTATCTGATTGATTTCGCTTTCTTTTCAAATTGGCACGCCTGTTGCTCCTATGGCTGGGCAGCCGTGCCGGCGCGCCGAGGGGCATGCGAACGGATCGTGGAGGATCGAGGTCATGGGGAGGACGCCGCGCTACGATATCGGGGGGCCTGCGGCCTTCATGCTCGCGCCCCGTCGAACAACAGGTGTGTCGGTTTCCACCGCTCTCGTTTCGACCAGTTGTCTCTGCCTTGAAGGATGGCTCGATGAACGTTGATAAATATACTGATCGCGCCAGTGGCTTCATCCAGTCGGCGCAATTCCTCGCTTCGCGTGAGGGCAATCCGCAACTGACCCCTCTTCACGTGCTGAAAGTCCTGCTTGACGACAAGGAAGGCCTCGTTTCGGGACTGATCGACCGAGCTGGCGGCAATTCGCGCGCGATCCTGCAGGCGACCGAAGACGCTCTGGCAAAATTGCCGAAGGTCTCCGGTACGGGGTCCGGGCAGGTCCATCTGGCCCCTGAGACGGCGCGCCTCCTTGCTGCCGCGCAGAGCACGGCGGAAAAGGCCGGCGACAGTTTCGTGACGGTTGAACGCTTGTTGCAGGCGCTTGTCGCGGACAAGAGCGGCGAGGCGGGCAAACTGCTCGTCGAGGGCGGTGTGGACCCCCGCAACCTCAGCGCGGCCGTGGACGCACTGCGCAAGGGCCGTACCGCCGACAGCGCGTCGGCCGAGAATGCCTATGACGCCCTGAAGAAATATGCCCGCGACCTGACCAGGGCAGCACGGGACGGCAAGCTCGACCCTGTGATCGGCCGCGACGAGGAAATCCGCCGCACCATCCAGGTGCTGTCGCGGCGCACCAAGAACAACCCGGTCCTGATCGGCGAACCGGGGGTCGGCAAGACGGCGATCGTCGAAGGCCTGGCGCTGCGCATCGTCAATGGCGATGTGCCCGAGAGCCTGCAGGACAAGAAGCTGCTTGCGCTCGACCTCGGCGCCCTGATTGCCGGCGCGAAATATCGCGGGGAGTTCGAGGAGCGGCTCAAGGCGGTGCTGCAGGAGGTGACGAGCGCCGAGGGCGGCATCATCCTGTTCATCGACGAGATGCATACCTTGATCGGGGCCGGCAAGACCGATGGTGCCATGGATGCCTCCAACCTGCTCAAGCCGGCTCTGGCGCGCGGCGAGCTGCATTGCGTGGGTGCGACCACGCTCGACGAATATCGCAAGCATGTGGAGAAGGACGCCGCGCTGGCACGGCGCTTCCAGCCCGTTTTCGTTTCCGAGCCGACGGTCGAGGACACGATTTCGATTCTGCGGGGCCTGAAGGAAAAATACGAGCTTCATCATGGCGTAAGGATCGCCGACTCGGCTTTGGTCGCGGCAGCCACGCTGTCGAACCGCTACATCACCGATCGCTTCCTGCCGGACAAGGCCATCGATCTCATCGACGAGGCTTCGGCCCGCTTGAAGATGCAGGTGGATTCCAAGCCGGAAGAGCTGGACTCGCTCGATCGCGAGATCGTTCGTCTGAAGATCGAGCAGGAAGCGCTCAAGAAGGAGACGGATGCCGGCTCCAGGAGCCGGCTGCAGACGCTCGACAAGGACCTTGTCGAGCTCGAAAAGAAGTCGGCCGACCTGACCTCGCAATGGCAGGCCGAAAAGAGCAAGCTCTCCGACGCGCAGAAGATGAAGAGCGAGCTGGAACAATTGCGCACGGAACTTGCCAATGCCCAGCGCAAGGGCGAGTTCCAGCGGGCGGGCGAACTCACCTATGGCCGGATTCCGGAGTTGGAGAAGAAGCTGGCCACCGTCGAGGCCAGCGAGAATTCGTCGATCAGCGAAACCGTGACGGCCGACGACATCGCGCAGGTGGTCTCGCGCTGGACGGGCGTGCCCGTCGACAAGATGCTGGAGGGCGAGAAGGACAAGCTGCTCCATATGGAAGAGATGCTGGGCAAGCGTGTCGTCGGGCAGGCGCAGGCCGTGCGGGCCGTCTCGACGGCCGTCCGGCGCGCGAGGGCCGGACTGCAGGATCCCAACCGCCCCATCGGGAGCTTCATGTTCCTGGGGCCGACCGGTGTCGGCAAGACCGAACTCGCCAAGGCGCTCGCGGAGTTTCTGTTCGACGACGAAACCGCGATGATCCGCATCGACATGTCCGAATATATGGAGAAGCATTCGGTGAGCCGCCTCATTGGGGCGCCTCCGGGCTATGTCGGCTATGACGAGGGCGGCGCGCTGACCGAAGCCGTGCGGCGCCGGCCCTACCAGGTCGTGCTGTTCGACGAGATCGAGAAGGCCCATCCCGATGTCTTCAACGTCCTCCTGCAGGTGCTGGATGATGGGCGGCTGACCGACGGGCAGGGCCGCACCGTCGATTTCCGCAACACCCTGATCATCATGACCTCGAACATCGGCGCGGAGTTTCTGGTGAACCAGGCCGAAGGCGAGAAAACGAGCGCCGTGCGTGAACAGGTGATGGCGATGGTGCGGGCGCATTTCCGTCCCGAGTTTCTCAACCGGGTCGATGCCATCATCCTGTTCCACCGCCTGCAGAAGAGCGAAATGGGACGGATCGTCGAGATTCAGTTTGCCCGCCTGCGCAAGCTCCTGGATGATCGCAAGATCGATCTGCTGCTCGATGCCAAGGGGCGGAACTGGCTGGCTGACAAGGGATGGGACCCTGCCTATGGCGCCCGACCGCTGAAGCGGGCGATCCAGCGCTACGTCCAGGATCCGCTTGCCGAGATGATCCTGGCGGGTGAGGTCGGCGACGATATGAAGGTGAAGATCTCCGCCGGCAAGAAGAGCCTCACCTTCAATGGCAAGACTCCGGAAATCGTGGACGAGGATGAGTTCGAGGCGGCCTGAAGCTCCCCAATGTCATCCGATCGATAGCTGTATTGCGTATGAGACCAACAAAGGAGAAGGTGTGATGAAAGACCAGATCAAGCCAAATATGGACGTGATCGGAGCCGATGGCGTGCATGTCGGGACGGTGGATCGCGTCGTGGGCGATCGTATCGAGCTCAAATTGAGCGACAGCTTCGGAGCGCATCGAGGACACCACCACTATATCGAGCTCGGTTTCGTGGCTGGGGTCGAAGGCGAGAAAGTCAGGTTGTCCGCCAATGCCGACATTGCCGTGACCCTCGAAGAAGAGCAGTCCGGGCGTCCCGTCGATTTGGGCTGAAGCCCATCAGCCGCCGGATGGATAGCCGTATGGAGTCGAGTTTGCCCTCTATCGTTTCGCAGCCTGTCGTAGCCTCCCTGACGGGCAGTGCGATATTTCTGGTGGTGACGGTCCAGCCTGGCGCGGAGGCGGAGGGGACGATCCGGGCGTTGTGCGCGGATCTGTCGGGTCTGTTGCGGGCGGTGGGGTTCCGGGACCTGGAGGGGCGGCTGTCCTGCGTGATGGGCCTGGGCTCTCAGATGTGGGACCGTCTATTCGGGGCGCCCCGGCCGAAGGAGCTGCACCCTTTCCGCGAGATCCACGGTGTGCATCATGCGGTGTCGACGCCGGGGGACATCCTGTTTCACATCCGCGCCCGGCGCATGGATCTTTGCTTCGAACTGGCGGCGCAGATCATGGCGCGGATCGGGGAGGCGGCGGCCAATGTGGACGAGGTGCACGGCTTCAAATATTTCGACGACCGCGACCTGATCGGCTTTGTCGACGGCACCGAGAACCCGGTCGAGCAGGCGGCGGTGGATGCCGCCCTGATCGGCGAGGAGGATGCGGCCTTTGCCGGCGGCAGCTATGTGATCGTGCAGAAATACCTGCATGACCTGGCGGGCTGGAACCGGCTGCCGGTGGAGATGCAGGAGAAGATCATCGGGCGTGCCAAGCTGTCGGACATCGAGCAGGAGGATGCGCTCAAGGCGCCCTATGCCCACAATGTCCTGACCTCGATCGAGGAGAATGGCGAGGCGGTGGAGATCCTGCGCGACAACATGCCGTTCGGGGATGCGGGCAAGGGCGAGTTCGGCACCTATTTCATCGGCTATGCGCGTTCGCCCCGCCGGATCGAGCAGATGCTGGAGAACATGTTCGTCGGGCGCCCGCCGGGCAATTACGACCGGCTGCTGGATTTCAGCCGGGCGGTGACGGGTTCGCTGTTCTTCGTGCCCTCGGCGACGTTCCTGGACGATGTGGCGGCCGGCGCGCCGGTAGCGGGCGAGGCGGCCCCGCCGGAGCCCGAGGCGGCGGCAAGTCCCGGTTCACGCCCGTCCGGCGGCGATGGTTCGCTCGGCATTGGATCGCTCAAGAGGAAGGCAGACCATGAATAATCTCCATCGGGAGCTGGCACCGATCTCCGAGGCTGCGTGGGGGCAGATCGAGGAAGAGGCGGCGCGCACCCTCAAGCGTCATCTGGCGGCGCGGCGTGTGGTCGACCTGGAGGGCCCGCAGGGCCTGGCGGCCTCGGCGGTGGGAACCGGGCATGTGCGCCCGCTTGCCGGGTCTGGCGAGGGCATCGAGGCGGTGCAGCGGGAGGTGCAGGCGCTGGTCGAGCTGCGAGTCGGCTTCGAACTCGCCCGCTCGGCGATCGACGATGTGGAGCGGGGGGCGCTCGACTCGGACTGGTCGCCGCTGAAGGAGGCGGCGCGCAAGCTGGCCTTTGCCGAGGATCGGGCGGTGTTCGACGGCTTTGCCGCGGCCGGGATCGAAGGCATCCGCCCGGGTCTCAGCAACCCGGCGCTGACGCTTCCGGCCCAGGTGAAGGCCTATCCGGATTTGGTGGCGCAGGCGGTGAGCCAGTTGCGGCTGGCGGGTGTGGAGGGCCCCTATGCGCTGGTGCTGGGGGGCGATGCCTATACGGCGGCGGCCGGGGGCAGCGATGACGGCTATCCGGTGTTCCACCATGTCGAGCGCCTGGTGGACGGGCCGGTGATCTGGGCCCCGGCGATCGAGGGCGGGCTGGTGCTGACGACACGGGGCGGGGATTTCGAACTCTGCGTGGGCCAGGACATCTCCATCGGCTATGCCAGCCATTCGGCAACGGCGGTGCAGCTCTATTTCCAGGAAAGCCTGACCTTCCGCCTGCTCACGGCCGAAGCCGCCGTCGCCCTCCTGCACGCCAAGAAATAGCATGGCGCCGGCAGAAGGCGCGCTCCATGCCGGACGGGGCTTCAGCTTCTCAAGCGCTCGCCCCCTGGGTCGAAGGCAGGCTCGGCGAGGATGCGCGCCTTGCGCGAGGTGCCCAATATGCCCACCGTCACGACATCGCCGGGCTGGGCCAGATCGGCCTTGACATAGGCAAGGGCCAATGACTGGCCGACCCAATAGCCATAGCTGCCGGAGGAAACCTGTCCGAGCGGGGTGCCGTCCGGCAGGAAGACGGGCTCGCCGCCGGTGGCGTCGGCATCCTCGGTCTCGATGGCCAGCGTGACGAGCCGATCGCGCGCCGGGTTGCCGGCGATGGCCGCATAGGCATCGCGATTGAGGAACTCGCCCTTGTCCAGCTTGATCAGGCGGGCGAGACCGGATTCCTGGGGCCAATATTCGGGTGAGTATTCCCGGCCCCAGCTGCCATAGCCCTTCTCGATACGCAGAGACGTCATCGCCCTCGCACCGACAGGGCCGGCGCCGAGTTCCTTTCCGGCCGCGAGCAAAGCGCGATAGAGCGCTTCCTGGTCACCGGTCCGGCAGTGAAGCTCCCAGCCGAGGTCACCCGTGAAGGAAACCCGCAGGGCCACCACCTCGATGCCGGCTAGATTGAGATGGCGTGCCTGCATGAAGGGGAAGGAGCCGTTGGAAAGGTCTTCGAAGGTCAGGCCCTGCAGGAGTGCCCGCGCCTTGGGGCCGGCGACGCTGAACCCGCACAGGGCCTGCGTCATCGAGCGGAACAGCGTTCCCTCCGGCAGCGGCACCGCATTGAAGAAGCGCTGGTGATAGCGTTCCGCCATGCCGGAACCGAAGACCATGTAGGAATCATCGGCGAGCTTGGCGACCGTGAAGTCGCCGGCAACGCCGCCTCGCCGGCCGATCAGGGGGGTGAGACGGATCTGGCCGGTCCGGTCCGGCATGCGATTGGCGAACAAAGCGTCGAGCCACGTCTGAGCACCCGGACCGGTGACTTCGTATTTGGCGAAATTGGAGATGTCGATGATGCCCGCATGCTCGCGCAGCATGCGCACTTCCCGTCCCACCGGCTCCCACCAGTTCTGGCGCGTGAAACCGGCGGTCTCCTCCCGGGGCTCGCCCTCGGCGGCGAACCAGAGCGGATGCTCCCAGCCGAAATTCAGGCCGAAAACCGCGCCCATGCCCTGCTGCATCGCATAGGCGGGGCGCGTGCGCACCGGCCGGCCGGCGCTGCGCTCCTCATTGGGAAAGTGGATCTTGAAGCGATGGCCGTATTGGTCGCGCACCCGGGCCTTGGTGAAGGCCTTGTCGGCCCAGGTGCCGAAGCGCGCGAGGTCCCAGGCGAACATGTCGAGGGAGGGTTCGCCTTCGATCATCCATTCGGCCGCGAGCTTGCCCATGCCGCCCGACTGGGAGAAGCCCGGGATGATGCCGTTGCAGCAGAAATAGTTCTTCATTTCCGGCACGGGGCCGAACAGCACGGCGCTGTCGGGCGACCAGATCATCGGGCCGTTGATCACGCGCCGGATGCCGGTCGAGCCGAGCACCGGCACGCGTTCGATCGCCCGCATCATATTGTCCTCGATGCGGCTGAGGTCGTCGGGAAACAGCTCATGGCCGAAATTGGCGGGTGTCTCATCCTCGGCCCAGAACCGCATGTCGCGCTCATAGGCGCCGACCAGCAAGCCCAAGCCTTCCTGGCGCAGATAATATTCGCCGTCGCGATCGGCGACCGAGGGCAGGCGTCGATCGAGCGCGGCGATCTCGGGGATGGTCTGGGTGACGAAATACTGGTGCTCGGTCGGCATCAGCGGCAGGCTCAGCCCTGCCATGGCGGCCACCTCGCGGGCCCACAGGCCGGCGGCGTTGACGACCCATTGGGTGCGGATATCGCCCTTCGGCGTGCACACGATCCAGCTGCCGTCGAGCTGGGCCTCGGTGCCCGTCACCGGCGTGAAGCGGTGGATCTCGGCGCCGCGCTGGCGAGCCCCGGCGGCATAGGCGGCCGTCACCCCGGATGGGTCGACATTGCCGCCTTCGGGCTCGAACATGATGCAGCGTATGCCCGAGAAATCCACGAGCGGATGCAGTTTTTCGGCCTCATTGCGCGAGACCTCGTAGAAGTTCATGCCATAGCGGCGCGCCTTGGCTTCCTGCAGCCGCAGCTGGTGCTCACGCTCGACGGTCTGGGCCAGATAGAGCGAACCGGGCTGGAAGATGCCGCAGCCCTGGCCGGTCTCGGCCTCGAGCTCCTTGTAGAGCGCCATGGTGTAGTGCTGCAGCCGGCTGATATTGGTGGAATCGTGCAGGCCGTGAATGTTGGCGGCCGCATGCCAGGTCGATCCCGAGGTGAGTTCGTCCCGCTCCAGCAGGACGATGTCGGTCCAGCCGAGCTTGGCGAGGTGATAGAGGATCGAACAACCGATCAAACCGCCGCCGATGACGACGGCCTGGGCATGGCTACGCATGGAACGAACTTCCCGATGAACACTCATGCGGCGAAGACCGGCTGCCCTTGGAAGATCCGCGGCAGGGTGATCGCCTGACCGCCCAAGTCTAGGCAGCGGTGGGCAGGGCCGGTAGGCGGCCTTCCGGGCAAAAACACCGGGTTCGGCGAAGAATGACCAAATAAAACGAGGTCATTGGCCTCGCGATCTTCGCTTGTTGCCGAACCTGTCAGACCTAGGATCAGCTCGGGGAAGTCTATTGCAGGATCATCTCAGGCCATGTCGGCCTTGGCGCGGGCCAGGATCCATTCCTTCACGATCTTCACCACGCTGCCCTTGGATGAGGCATTGTCGGAAAGATAATAGCCCCAGGGGCTGGGCGGGCGCACGGCGAAGGGTTCGGCCAGGAGCCCTCTCTTCAGGAAGGGGCGGGCCAGCGAAAGCTGCACGGCGACGCAGCCCGCGCCTGCCGTCGCCAGTTCCAGGGCGATGTTGGAGGAATTGGTGCTGAGATATTTCTCATGCTCGGACGTCTCGATGCCGAGGGCCGCGCCCATGCATTGCCAATATTCCTGCCGGCTGTGCACGAAGATCCAGCCTTGCCGGAGGATATCGGCGGGGGAGCGGATCGCATTCGGCCCTGACAGGAATTGCGGGGCGCAGAGCAGAGCGAGACTCTCGTCCCACAGAGCCATCGCGGCCGGCGGCTTGTTGTCGAAACGCCTGGCGGCGATGGTGAGATCGGCGGCCGGCTCGCTGGGGTCCTCCCAGATCGTGCCATGCAGCACCACCTCGATGTCGGGATGCCGGGCATGGAAGGCGGCGATGCAGCCGGTGAGCCAGTTGGTGGCCAGCGTCGCCGGGCAGGAAATCACCACCGTCCGGTTCCTGACGGAGGCAAGGATGGCCTCGGTGGCGTGGTCGATCTGGTCGAGCGCCTGCCTGAGCGTCGGCAGGAAGGCCTCGCCCATCTCCGTCAGCTTCAGGCTGCGTGGATAGCGCACGAACAATTGCCGGCCGATATAATGTTCGAGCGCCCGCACATGGGTGCTGATAGCGGCCTGGGTATAGCCCAGTTCCTTGGCCGCCTCGGTAAAGCTCAGATGGCGAGCCGAGCATTCGAAGGAGCGGATGTAGTTGAGCGGAGGAGGGGGCTTCATGGCAGCTCTTGATGTTTGCCGGAAGCTAGTCCGACTGCCTTGGCCGGTTCAATGCCGTTTTTCGCCATGACATCATTTTTTTTGGGCAATGCCGCCAAACTAATCGCGTGAAAGGCTCGTCCCGCCGCACCTATCATGCCGAGTTGTCGGATGAATAAAACAGGGTGGGCGTAGCGGGTATGACACAGGACAGGCGTAGCGGGGGGCGCCGATCGAGAAGCATGCGGGGCGGGGGCATTCCCCAGCTGCCCTGGCAGCGCGTGTCGAATCCCTATTCACCCATGCAGATGCTGGATGAAGAGCGCATGGAGGTGCTGCATCGCAGTTCGATGCGCATCCTCTCCGAGCTCGGCATCCGGGTGATGAGCACACGGGCGATGGATCTGTTCGAAAAGGCCGGCGCGATCGTCGATCGCGAAAGCCAGACCATCCGTATCGACGAGACGCTGGTGAAGGAGGCGCTCCGCACCGCTCCGCGCCGCTTTACCCTGACCGGCCGCAATCCCGACAAGCAGCTCGAGATCGGCGGCAATGCGCTGGTCTTCGGCCTGGTAGCCGGGCCGCCCAACGTGCATGACCGCATCAATGGCAGGCGAGCAGGCAATCTAGCCGACTATGAGAACTTCACCCGCCTGGCGCATTATTTCAACGCCATCCATATCCTGGGCAACCAGGTCTGCGCGCCGATCGAACTGCCGGCCAATTCGCGCCATCTCGACACCTACAAGGCCAACCTCTCTCTCAGCGATCTGAGCTTCCACTGCAGCGCCATCGGGCGTGGCCGGGCCATGGACGCCATCGCCATGATGGCAATCGCGCGGGGCATCACGCTGGAGGAGATGCGCGCTTCGCCCGGCGTCATCACCATCATCTCCGTCAACTCGCCGCGTCTCTTCGACGACGCCATGGCGGACGGCCTGATGGCCATGGCCGAGCATGGCCAGCCGGTAACGGTCACCCCCTTCACGCTGATGGGCGCGATGACGCCGGTGACCCTGGCGGCTGCCCTGTGCCAGCAGAACGCCGAGGCCCTGTTCGGCGTGGTGCTGACGCAGCTCGTCAATCCGGGCACGCCGGTGATGTACGGGGCCTTCACCTCCAATGTCGACATGCGTTCGGGTGCGCCGGCCTTCGGCACGCCCGAGAACACCAAGGCCAACATCATCGCCGGCCAGCTCGCGCGGCGCTATGGCCTGCCCTACCGCACTTCCAATGCCAACGCCTCCAATGCTGTTGATCTTCAGGCCGCCTATGAGACGGAGATGGCGACCTGGGGCGCCGTCCTGGGTGGGGCCAACCTGATCTATCATGCTGCCGGCTGGCTGGAGGGGGGCCTCACGGCGTCCTATGAAAAGCTCGTCCTCGACGTCGAGATCCTCCAGAACATGATGGAGTTCCTGCGGCCCATGCCGTTCGAGGAGGACGATCTGGGCTTCGAGGCGATCAAGGCCGTGCCGGCCGGCGGGCATTTCTTCGGCAGCGAACACACGATGTCGCGCTACGAAACCGCCTTCTATCAGCCGATGCTCTCCAACTGGCAGAACTACGGCAGCTGGCAGGAGGCGGGCGCCCATGACGCACTCGACCGGGCGACGGGCCTCTGGCAGCACGCCTTGCGGGAATATCAGGAGCCCACTTTGGACGAGGCCGTTCGCGAGGAGCTCGAGGCCTATATCACGCGCCGGCGCACGGAGATCGGCGCCGGGGAACCCTGAAGGGATCGATGCCATGGAGACCAGGCCGAGCGAAAGGCAGGCGGGCGAGGCTATCCGCTTTGCCGTGCTGATGTTCCCGGGTTTTCCCCTGATGGCATTCAGTTCGGTGATCGAGCCGCTGCGCGCCGCCAACACGCTGTCGGGCAGGCGCTGCTATTCCTGGATCACGGTCGGGCCAGACGGCGCCAAGGTGCGGGCCTCCAATGGCATCGACATCAAGCCCGATTTCGGCGTTCGGAACGCACCGTCCGTCGATCGCATCGTGGTGTGCTCGGGCGGCGATGCCGATCACCTGGTTGCCGAGGATGCCATGGCCTGGATCCGCCGCAACCTCCGGGCCGGCGCCGATCTCGGATCGGTCGCCGACGCGGCTTTCCTGCTGGCCCGTGCCGGGCTGCTCGACGGCCATGCCTGCACCCTGCATTGGACCAGCCAGCCGGCTTTTCATGAGGCTTTTCCGGGCCTCGACATGCAGCGAGACCTCTATGTCATCGACCGGCGGCGCTTCACGGCGGCGGGCGGGGTGGGCAGCCTCGACATGATGCTGGACATGATCGGCCGCGACCATGGCAGCGAGCTGTCTTCCGGCGTTGCCGAATGGTTCGTGCACAGCCCGCTGCGGTCGAGCGTGGACCGGCGGCTGATGCCCCTGCGCCTCAGGACTGGGATAGGCGACGAGCTCGTGCTGGCCGCGGTGGCGATCATGGAGGATTGCGTCGAGGACCTCCTGCGGATGGATGCGCTGGCGCGGCGCCTCGGCGTATCGGCCGACAAGCTCGAGCGCTCCTTTCGCACCGAGCTCGGCGTCACGCCGAACCATTACTACCGCAGCCTGCGGCTGAGGCGGGCGGCCGACCTGCTCACCCATTCGAGCCTGCGGGTCGGCGAGGTGGCGCTGGCCTGCGGCTTCAACAACGCGGCCAATTTTTCCCGGGCCTTCCGCGACAGCTTCGGCTATGCGCCCCGGGGCGTGCGCCAGCGCAAGTCGATCTCCGGGGAGGCGCCCCGGATATGACGAGAAGGGTCACAAAAGACCGTCCAGCGGAATTGCGCATAGTTTTCGCGGAAAGCGCGCAAACAATGCGCGCGCGGGTTGGTCACTGTTCATGGACAGGAGAACGTTCATGAGCATTGTGGTTTTTGATCCGGATCGCGTCGAAGATGTCGACTTCAAGGATCGCATGCGCCATCCGGCGGCCGCGGATCCGGCCGGCGGCATGTGGCTTTCCGACACCGAGCCTTCCTTCATCGATGCCGATGCCCTGCGCAAGGGGCGCCTTGCCCGGCTGCGCCGATGGATGGCCGAGGCGGGGTATGGCGCGGTCGTGCTGTTCGACCCCTACAACCAGCGCTACGCCACCGGCTCGCGCAACATGTTCGGCTATTTCCTGCGCAATTCCACGCGCTATTTCTTCATCCCCACCGAGGGACCGATCGTCCTGTTCGAATATCCGCAGAGCTACCATGTCTCGATGGTGCTCGACACGGTCGACGAGGCACGGCCTTCCAAGCTCGTCTGGTCGTCGGTGTCGGGCCGGGACGACGAGACGGCCGGCCCCTTCGCCGACGAGATCACCGAATTCCTCAAGACTCATGGCGGCGGGTCGATGAAGCTCGGCCTCGATCGCTGCAGCCATCTGCAGGCGCTGGCGCTGCAAAAGCGCGGCTGCGACGTCAGGGATTGCCAGGGCGAGATCCTGGCGGTGCGTGCCGTCAAGACACCGGAGGAGGTCAAATGCCTTCAGGTTTCGATGGCCGGCGCCGAAGCCGCCGTCGCCGCGGTGCGGGAGGCGATCAAGCCCGGCGTTTCGGAAAACGACCTCTTCGCCATCATGTATCACGAGGTGATCCGGCAGGGCGGCGAATTCATCGAAACGCGTCTGCTGAGTTCGGGTCAGCGCACCAATCCCTGGTTCAACGAGGCGAGCGGACGCAAGATCCGCCCGGGTGAACTGGTGGCCCTCGATACCGACACCATCGGCTGCTACGGCTATTACTCTGATTTCTCCCGCACCTTCCGCTGCGGTCCGGGCAAACCGACGACCTATCAGAAGATGCTGTACCGCATGTCCTACGACCAGGTGCAGCACAATATCGGCATCGTGAAGCCGGGCATGGCCTTCCGCGAGATCGCCGAGAAGGCCTGGAAGATCCCGGAGCGCTTCGTCGACCAGCGCTACACCTCGGTGATGCATGGCGTCGGCATGCATGGGGAAACGCCCTTCATCGCCCATTCGATGGACTACGAGACCTATGGCCGCGACGGGCACCTTGTGCCCGGCATGGTCGTCTCGGTGGAAAGCTATATCGGCGAGAAGGGCGGGCGCGAGGGCGTCAAGCTCGAGGACGAAGTCCTGATCACCGAAACCGGGACGGAACTCCTGTCACGC
Source organism: Labrys sp. E2SS-1L (assembly GCF_057073705.1). NCBI lineage: Bacteria > Pseudomonadati > Pseudomonadota > Alphaproteobacteria > Hyphomicrobiales > Xanthobacteraceae > Labrys > Labrys sp. E2SS-1L. The sequence goes on from NZ_CP172713.1 coordinate 581,582, forward strand.
TTTCCCTATGAAGACGAATTCCTGGAAGGGCAGATCTAAGTGAAACGGACGCTGCATATCGACCGCAACCGGATGGCCGCCATCTTCATCGATCTCCAGGAGGAGCATCGGGCCGACCCGCGCTATCTGGTCGAAGGCTATGCCGGCGTCCTGGCGCAGGCGCGCCGCCTGCAGGATGCGGCTCGCCGGTATGGCGTGCCGCTCTATCACGCCGCCTATGTCGTGGATCCGGCTGCACCTGGCCGCCCGTTCCATCCATTGCAGCCCGACGGGCGCTCGGCCTTCAGCGACAAGGACGATCCGCGCATCGCCATCTGCACCGAAGTGGCGCCGGCGCCAGGGGAAGCGGTCATCTTCAAATCGGAGCCGAGCCTGTTCGGCGCTGCCTCGCCGGCGGAAGAATTGCGGCGTAAGGGCATCGAATGGCTGGCCATCGCGGGGGTGTGGACCGAGGCCTGCGTCGATGCGACGGTCAAGGATGCGGTGGCCCTCGGCTTCCACGTGCTCCTGGTCAAGGATGCCTGCGGCACGGCCAGCACGGCCATGCACCAGACAGCCATCCTCAACCTGGCAAACCGGCTCTATGGCGGCGCGGTGGTGTCGACCGACGAAGCTTGCCATCTGATGGCGGGCGAGCCAGTCGAGGCCTGGCAGGTCAAGGGCTCGGTACCCCTGCGCTTTACCTACGAGAACGCCTCCGGTCTCTACGCGGAACTTTGAGGAGTGATTTGCAGCTACGAACGGCGGCAACAAAACGAGGATTGCGGCACAACGGCATGATGGAAATCCTGACTTTCATCTCCGACAATCTCCATGTGATCGGTGCCAGGGCACTCGAGCACATTTCCATCGTCTTCGTGGCGGTTGGCATCGCCATCGCCACGGCGGTGCCGATCGGCATTGCGATCACCCAGTCCAAAACCGCCGCCGACGCCGTGCTCTACCTCGCCTCGATCATGATCACCGTACCGTCCATTGCGCTGTTCGGGCTGATGATCCCGCTGCTTTCGCCCCTCGGCCACGGCATCGGCTATGTGCCGGCGGTGATTGCGGTGATCCTCTATTCGCAGCTTCCGATCATCCGCAACACCTATACCGCCATCGCCAATGTCGATCCGGCCTTGCGCGAGGCGGCGACAGGCATGGGCATGAGTACGGTTCAGAGGCTGCGCCAGGTCGAGATTCCCCTGGCCGTGCCGGTGATCATGGCAGGGGTGCGTACCGCCGTGGTGATGAATATCGGGGTGACCGCCATTGCCGCCTATATCGGCGCGGGCGGGCTCGGCACCTTCATCTCGCGCGGCATCAGTCAATCCGATCCCCGGCAACTGATCACAGGAGCCTTGGCCGTGTCCCTCCTGGCGATCGCCGCAGACCTGCTCCTTGCTCTGGTGCAGTGGCTGCTGACTTCCAAGGGCATCAAGGGCGGAGCGAGCCGATGATCCGTCTCGAACATCTGACAAAGACCTTCGAAACCGCGGGCAAGCCTTTCGTCGCCGTCGACGACATCAATCTGGACCTGCCGGCGGGGGAGATCTGCGTGCTGCTGGGACCGTCGGGCTGCGGCAAGACGACGACCATGAAGATGATCAACCGCCTGATCCAGCCCACCGGCGGCAAGGTCTATATCGACGGCAAGGATACCAGCGCCACCGACCCGATCCAGCTCCGCCGCTCGATCGGCTACGTCATCCAGCAGATCGGCCTGTTCCCCAACAAGACCATCTGCGAGAACATCTGCGTGGTGCCCGATCTCCTCGGCTGGGACCGCAGGAAATCGCGTGCCCGGGCGGGCGAACTGCTCGAACTGGTGGGCATGCAGCCCGACCTCTTCCTCAGCCGCTATCCGCGTGAACTGTCCGGCGGCCAGCAGCAGCGCGTCGGCGTGCTGCGCGCGCTCGCCGCCGATCCGCCGGTGATGTTGATGGACGAGCCCTTCGGCGCGATCGACCCGATCAATCGCGAGGTGATCCAGGACGAGTTCCTGAAGATGCAGCAGGCGATCCGCAAGACCATCATCTTCGTCTCGCACGATCTCGACGAGGCGGTGAAGATGGCCGACAAGATCGCCATCTTCCGCAGCGGGCGCCTGGAGCAATATGCCAGCCCCGACGCATTGCTGGCCAGGCCGGCCAATGCCTTCATCGAGAATTTCCTCGGTTCCGACCGGGCCCTCAAGCGCCTGCGGCTCGTCACGGCGGGAGAGGCGATGGCCGCGGAGTTCGATGCGGTGCGGCCCGAGGATCCGATCGCGCTCGCGCTCGATAAGATGCAGGCTTCGGGCCAGCACGCCATCATCGTGGTTGCGGCGGACGGCAAACCCGAAGGCCTGCTCGCGCTCGACCGCGCCAGGACTGCGACCGGGACTGTCGGTGACCATGCGCGCCCGGTCGAGACCACGGCCGCGCTCCATTCGGACCTGCGCAATGCGGTGGCCTCGATGTTCGCCCAGGACATGCCGGTGCTGCCCTGCGTTGACGAGGCCGGGCAGCTCAGGGGCGTCCTGACTTATCGCTCGATCGTCGCCAGCCTCAGCCATGCCGGAGAAGCGGGATGAGCGGGCCTGCGGCAGCCATCGCGACCAGTCCGGGCAGAGGGCGTTCACACCTCTTGGTACCGCTCGCGATGTGGGCGGTGCTGCTCGCCATCTGCGTGTGGCTGTGGCTCAGCGGTATGGCGGGCGAGATCCTCGCCTATTGGGACGACATCACCTATCTGAGCGTGCAGCATATCGAGCTGGTGGCCTGGGCGGGTGGGCTTGCCATCCTCACCGCCGTTCCCGTGGGCATCCTGCTGTCGCGGCCGGCCCTTCGGCGCTTTTCCGAATTCGTGATGCAGGTCTTCAATCTGGGCAGCACCATCCCGACGCTCGCCATCCTCGCCTTGTCGATGACCTGGCTCGGCATCGGCACCCTGCCATCCGTGTTCGGGCTGTGGGCAGCGACCTTGCTGCCGATCGTACGCAACACCTATGCGGGGCTCAGGGCAGTCCCGCCCCATCTCCTGGAGGCCGCGCGCGGCATGGGCATGACGCCGCTGCAGACCCTGTGGCGGGTGGAACTGCCCAATGCATTGTTCGTCATCTTCGGTGGCATCCGCACCGCGCTGGCGATCTGCGTGGGCTCGGCCCCGCTCGCCTTCCTGATCGGGGCGGGGAGCCTGGGCGAACTGATCTTCACCGGCATCGCCCTCGACGAGCTGCCGATGATGCTCGCCGGCGCCATTCCCACCGCGATCCTGGCCGTGCTCACCGATTTCTTGGTCGGCCGGCTGCAATATTACCTCGTCCCGCGAGGCATCAATCCGCTGCGCTGAACAGCGGCAACAAGCAACAGAGGGAAAAGACGATGACAATGCTGAAGAAACTGGGCAGGAGCGTGTGTTCGGGCGTGTTTTCAGCCGTCGTGCTGGTGGCTGCCGGGGGCGTGGCCCTGGCGGCCAATCTGACGGTCGGCGGCAAGGATTTCACCGAGCAGCAGATCATCGCCGAGATGACGACGCAGCTTCTGACCGCCAAGGGCTATACGATCGACAAGAAGAACGGCATGGGCACCAAGATCGTCCGCGCTGCCCTGGAGAACGGCGAGGTCGATCTTTACTGGGAATATACCGGCACCTCCCTCGTCACCTTCAACAAGGTGACCGACAAGCTCTCGCCGCAGGCGACCTATGATCGGGTCAAGCAGCTCGATGGCGAGAAGGGGCTGGTCTGGCTGGCGCCTTCCAAGGCCAACAACACCTATGCCATGGTGGTGCGCAAGGACAACCCGAAGACCGACGGGCTGAAGACAGTCTCCGACATGGCCGCTGCCTACAAGGCCGGAACGGCGCTGATGATGGGCACCACGGCCGAATTTCCCAAGCGCCAGGACGGATTGCTCGGCCTCCAGAAGACCTATGATTTCGAGGCCGGCCGGGCCAACGTCAAGCCGATGGACCTTGGCCTTGCCTACAGGGCTTTGGCCAACAAGGATCTCGACGTCATCTCTGCCCAGGCGACCGACGGCCAGATCGCGGCGCTGGGGCTGCGCGTGCTCGCCGACGACAAGGGTTTCTTTCCCAACTATGCCCTCACGCCTGTGGTGCGCAAGACCGTGCTCGACGCCCATCCCGACCTGAAGCCGACCCTCGAGGCGCTCTCGGCCAAGCTCGACGACGCCACTATGCAGAAGCTGAACGGCGAGGTCGACGTCGACAAGAAGACGGTCGAAGTCGTCGCGGCCGATTTCCTCAAGCAGAACGGCCTGAAGTGAGCCCGATGGGCCGGCCCTGACAGGGCTGGCCCCATTCTTCCCAAATTTTCGCGCCAGTGCCGTCCGAGGGCGGCCGGCAGGAGGACAGACCATGATCAGCATTCTGCCGAAGCGCGCGATCGCCGCCTTGTGCGTCGCAGCCTCCTTCGTGGTGTCGACGACGGCCTTTGCAGCCACGCTCACGGTCGGCGGCAAGGACTTCACCGAACAGTTCCTGCTGGCCGAGATGACCAAGCAGCTCCTGGAGAGCAAGGGCTATACGATCAACAAGAAGGACGGCATGGGCACCAATATCGTGCGTGCCGCCCTGGAGAACGGACAGGTCGACCTCTACTGGGAATATACGGGCACCTCGCTGGTGACCTTCAACAAGGTGACGGAGCCGCTCTCGCCCGAGCAGACTTATGCCAAGGTCAAGGAACTGGATGGCGCCAAGGGGCTGGTCTGGCTCGCCCCCTCCAAGGCCAACAACACCTATGCATTGGCGATCCGGCCGGGCAACGCCAAGACGGACGGTCTCAAGACCTTTTCCGACCTCGCTGCCGCCTACAAGGACGGCAAGCCGGTCCTGCTCGGGGCCACGGCCGAGTTTCCCAAGCGCGAGGACGGCCTGATCGGCCTGGAGAAGAAATACGGCTTCAAGGCCGGCCGTTCCAATCTGCGGCCGATGGAGATCGGGCTCGTCTATAATGCCCTCGCCAGCGGCGACATCGACGTGGCCACGGTGGGCGCCACCGATGGGCGCATCGCTGCCATGAAGCTGACCCTGCTCAAGGACGACAAGGGCTTCTTCCCGAACTACGCACTCGTCCCGGTCGTCCGCCAGGCCACGCTCGATGCCCATCCGGACCTGAAAGCCACGCTCGAAGCGCTGTCGGCCAAGCTGGACGATGCCACCATGCAGACGCTGAACGGCGAGGTCGACGTCCACAAGAAAGCGATCGAGGATGTCGCCAAGGCCTATCTCAAACAGACAGGATTGCTTTGATTTTGGTGGGCACCTGGACTTGCACGATGAATTACCGTCATTGCGAGCGCAGCGAACTAATCCAGGGCTTCGGACGCAGTGTTGGTAACCTCTGGATTGCTTCGCTGCGCTTGCAATGACGAGCGAACTGCCGACGAGACCTCACCTCATGCCTGCCTGCGGTACCCGATAATGACGCCGGACTACACTCGACTGATAGACGCCGAAACCTGGGGCTTCATCAACCGGACGAATGCCTTCTATCCGCCTGAGGCGGTCGACTGGCCGATCGAACGCAACCGGGAGGTCTATGATCGGATGGCCCGGGCCTTTCATGCCGGTCGTCCCCCCGGCATAGCCGTCGAGACCACGGCTGTGGAGACACCGAGCCATGTCATCCCGATCCGGATCTATTCGACAGAACGTGGCAATGATCGCGCGACGATCCTCTATTTCCACGGCGGCGGCTTCGTGCTGGGCGGCCTCGACAGCCATGACGACGTCTGTGCAGAGTTCTGCGCGGCAACAGGACTGGCGGTCGTCTCGGTCGACTATCGCCTGGCGCCCGAACATGGGGGAACGGCAGCGCTGGAAGATGCCATCGCCGCCTATGACTGGGTAACGGCCGGCCTCGAACGTCCGGTGGTGCTGGCGGGCGATTCAGCCGGCGGCAATCTCGCCGCCTGCCTGGCAGATCATGTGGGCAGAGAGGGGCGGGGACCGATCGGGCAGGCGCTGATCTATCCCCTCTTGGGAGCCGATATCGACAAAGGTTCCTATCTGACCCATGCCGAAGCGCCCCTGCTGACGACCCGCGACGTCCTCTATTATCGCGACGTGCGCAGCGGCGGCATTGATTGCAGCAAGGATCCGCGCTTCACGCCACTCGCGAGCTCGAGCTTCCGTCATCTGCCGCCGACCGTCGTCGTCACGGCTCAATGCGACCCGCTTTCTTCCGATGGCGAGGTCTATTGCGGCCGGCTGCGCGTCGAGGGCGTGCCTGCTTCCTGGCACGAGGAGGAGGGCCTGCCGCACAGTTTTCTGAGGGCCCGCGGGATGTCATCGCGGGCCAGGGCGGCGATGGAACGCATCACCCAGGCCCTCACGACACTGGCGGCCGGGAAACGGGCCTAGGCAAGGCGCCGGCAGCGCCACCCGCATCGATATCAGGAAGGAACGAGCAATATGGTCAAGATCTCGCAGGTGCGCGTCAGGCCGCTGGTGCTGCCTCTCAAGCAGCCCTACCACTGGTCCTATGGCATCAGGGAGAATTTCGCCGTCAATCTGATCGAGATCGAGGCCGACAATGGCATGGTCGGCATCGGCGAATGCACCGTGGCACCGGACCAGGCCGGGACGGCGGCGATCCTCAGGCGCCTGACGGGCCATCTGGTCGGCCAGTCCCCCTATGACGTCGCGCCGCTGATCGCACGCATCTTCCACCAGGAATATCTCGGCCATGGCGCCAATATCATGCGTGCGGCCAACCAGATGTTCTCGGGCGTAGACATGGCGATGTGGGACCTGCAGGGCAAGCTTGCCGGCCTGCCGGTCCATCGTCTCCTTGGCGGGGCCCATCGCCCGGCCGTCGGCTATTTCTACTTCCTGCAGGGGGAGACCGCCGAAGAACTGGCACGTGACGCTGCTGAGGGCCGGGCGCGTGGGGAGCGCGTCTTTTACCTGAAGGTTGGCCGGGGCGAGAAGCTCGACCTCGAAATCACCGCGGCGGTGCGCCGCGAAATCGGCGATGCGCGCCTGCGGCTCGATGCCAATGAAGGCTGGGGCGTGCACGAGGCGATCAACATGTGCCGCAAGCTGGAGAAATTCGAGATCGAGTTCATCGAGCAGCCGACGGTGAGCTGGAGCATCCCGGCCATGGCGCAGGTGCGGGAATCCGTCGGCATCCCGATCGTCGCCGACCAGGCGGCCTTCACGCTCTACGACGTCCACGAGATCTGCCGCCAGCGCGCTGCCGACATGATCTGCATCGGGCCGCGCGAAATCGGCGGCATCCAGCCCATGCTGAAGGCGGCGGCTGTCGCCGAGGCGGCGGGGCTGAAGATCTGCATCCATAGTTCGTTCACTACCGGCATCACCACCTGTGCCGAGCACCACATCGCACTTGCCATCCCCAATCTCGATGATGGCAATCAGATCATGTGGCAGCTGGTGCAAAAGGATATCGTGGCCTCGCCTGATCTCGACCCGAAGCAGGGCCGGATCGAGGCCCTCCAAGGGCCGGGCCTCGGCTTCGAGCTCGACGGGGATCTGATCGGGGACGGCGAGAGGCGATTTGCGCAGGCGGCGTGAAGCTGGCAGGTCGCTCGCCGATGGAGCGCAACGGCCTTGGTATCGTGCCTTTGTGCGCCCGGTCAAAGGCCGAGCGCGACTTTTCGCCCGTCGAAGAAGGCATAGGGGGCCTGGCGCGGCGCGGCGCAATCGCCGATCTCGACATAGGATATGCCCTGGGCCGCCAGGTCCGATGCAAGCCAGCTTGCCGGCAAGTTGGTCATGGCCAGCACCAGGCTGTCGGCTGCAATAAACGACCGTTCGCCGCTGTTATGGTCGATGATCGTGGCGCCCTGGCCATGCCATTCGGCAATGCTGACCTCGACCTGCCAGGTGACGCCGAGCTTTTTGAGGGTCCGCCGCAGGGGAACGTCGGCGGTAGTGCGCTGCAGTTCCTTGCCGACAAAGGCATCGGGCGTGAGGATGGTGACCTCGTGGCCTTCCTCAGCCAGCTTCCAGGCCGTTCCGCCGCCGCGCCAGCCCCCGCCTTCGTCGAGCAGCAGCACCCGTTTGCCGGGGCGGGTCTGTCGGCTTATGACGGCCTCGATCGAAAAGACATTGCCCTTATCGATGCCGGGCAGCGTTTCGATGGCTGGAAGGGCCTTCTGGAAGCCGGTGTCGGGCGGCAGGGAGCCGGTGGCAAGGATGACGGCGTCCGGCGCCATCACCGCCACGTCGTCGGCCTCCATATAGCAGTTCAGGCGGACATCGACGCCGAGCTTGTGCAGCTGGCGTTCATACCAGGCAAGGAGATCGAGGATCTGGGCGCGGCGCGGCTGCAGCCCGGCGAGGTGGAAATTGCCGCCCAGCCGGCTTGAGGCCTCTGCCAGCGTCACCTTGTGCCCGCGCTCGGCGGCGACGCGGGCGGCCTCAAGGCCCGCCGGTCCGCCACCCACCACCAGGACGTTCCTTGGCGTGGTGGCCGGCTCGAAGCGGTCGCCGCCCCACATGAACTCCCGCCCGACGGAGGGATTGATCAGGCAGCTGATCCAATAGTCGCGCGAGCGGCGTCCCCAGCACATCTGGTTGCAGGAGATGCAGCCCCTGATGTCTGCGGCGCGATCTTCGCTGGCCTTTCGAGCCAGATGCGGGTCGGCGATCTGGCCGCGTACGATAGAGACCAGGTCGGCCGAGCCTTCACTCAGCACCGTTTCGGCATTTTCGGGCGTGCGGATATGGCTTTCGGCAATGACGACTGCATGCGTCGTCACGGCCTTGATCCTGGCCGCCAGATCCGCACCGAGCTTTTCGGGATAGAGAAAGGTCGGCATCAGCTTGTGAAAGTCGAGATAACCGCCGGAACCACAGGTGACGTAGTCGATCAGGCCTTGGCGGTCGTGCAGGCCGACGATTTCGGCCAGTTCGTCGCGGCTGAGCGCGACGCTGTAGTCAGGCTCGTCGCTGATGGCCAGGCCGATGATGAAGTCTTCGCCGCATGTCTCGCGGATGCGGGTGAGGATTTCCCGCGACAGGCGCATGCGGTTCTCCAACGTGCCGCCCCATCGGTCCTGGCGGCGATTGGTCCAGGGCGTCCAGAACTGGTCGACTAGGCCGAGATAGGCTGCCCAGACCTCCACGCCATCGAAGCCGGCGGCGCGGCACCGGCGCGCGGCCTCAACGAAGCCCTCGATCGTCTCCCAGATCTCGGCCTCGCTCATCGCGTGCGAGCCGTCGCTGTCATGATAGCTCGGCAGGCCCGACGGGGACCAATGCGGATGGAAGGAGTTGTCGGAATCGCCATGGGCGCCGATGTGGTAGAGCTGCTGGATGGCGACGGCACCATTGTCCTTGATGGCGCCGACGAGTTTTTTGAACGGGGCGATGACGCTGTCGTCGCAGGGGCGGAAATTGCCGCGGGTAAGGATGGCGGCGGGGTGGACGGGCATCGGCTCCACCACGATCATGCCGGCACCGCCCTTGGCACGCTCGGCATAATAGGCGGCATGCCGCTCCGTCGGCAGTCCGTTCACCGCCATGTTGGCAGTGTGGGCGCCGAAAACGATCCTGTTCCTCAGCGTGCGCGTGCCGATCGTGAGGGATGAAAACAGGCGGGAGAACTGCTTGGACACCGTGGCCATCCGGCGGGTTGAGAGGGGGGCGAGGGGCAGAACGTTTGGCTCGGCCCCCCCGGATTTCTTGCCTCGGCTGTCGCCCGTCAGTGCGAGGGCACGACGGCGGCAGCGAGCTGCCTGAGATTCACCACGCCGATGGGCTTGCCCGCCGGGTCGAGGACGGCGACGTCGTCATGCGGCTGGTGAGCGAGCAGCCGGATGGCGCCTTCCAGGGTGGAGCCGGACGAGACCGTCATGCCCTTTGTCTCGTAGCCCTCGGCGAGGGGGGACATGATCGCGTCCACCTGGATGACGCGGCCGCGATTCACTTCCTTGACGAAGTTCTCGATGTAGTCGTCGGCCGGATTGAGCACGATGTCCTGGCTCGTGCCCTGCTGGATCACTTCCCCGTCGCGCAGGATAGCGATGCGGTCACCCAGCCGCAGCGCCTCGTCGAGATCGTGCGTGATGAACACGATCGTCTTCTTGATCTCCCGCTGCAGGTCGAGGAGCACGGATTGCATGTCCATGCGGATGAGGGGATCGAGCGCGGAAAAGGCCTCGTCCATCAGCAGGATCGGGGCGTCGTTGGTAAGCGCGCGGGCGAGGCCGACGCGCTGCTGCATGCCACCCGACAGCTGGTTGGGATAGCGGGCCTCGAAGCCGCTGAGGCCGACCCGCTCGATCCAGCGCATCGCTTCCTCGACCTGCCGGGCGCGCGGCACGCCCTGCACTTCGAGGCCGTAGACCGTGTTCTCCAGGATGGTGCGGTGAGGCAGTAATGCAAATTTCTGAAAGACCATCGCCGTCTTGTGCCGGCGAAACTCGCGCAATTCGCGCTGGTTCATCTTGACGACGTCCTCGCCGCCGACCAGCACCTCGCCGTCTGTCGGGTCGACGAGGCGGTTGATGTGCCGGATGAGCGTGGACTTGCCCGATCCGGAGAGGCCCATGATGACCTGGATGCCACCGGCCGGCATACTGATGTTGATGTTGCGCAGGCCGAGGACATGACGATGCCGTTCGTTGAGCTCGGCCTTGGTCGCGCCCTGCCGAACGAGCTCAACCATCGCCTTGGCATTTGGTCCGAAGATCTTGGAAAGGTTACGGATATCGATTCCATACTGGTTCGTGCCTTCAGCCATGGACTGTCTCCCGGTGCTTCTGGAGGCGGCGGCCATAGGCCTGGCTCACCCGGTCGAAGATGACGGCGATGCCGACGATCGCCAGGCCGTTGAAGATGCCGAGGGTGAAATACTGGTTGGCGATGGCCTTCAGCACCGGCTGGCCGAGTCCCTGGACGCCGATCATCGAGGCGACGACCACCATGGCGAGCGCCATCATGATCGTCTGGTTGATGCCGGCCATGATGGTTGGCAAGGCAAGGGGAAGCTGGACGTTCTTGAGTTTCTGCCAGCCGGAGGATCCGAAGGCGTCGGCCGCCTCGAGAACATCCTTGTCGACGAGGCGGATGCCGAGATTGGTGAGGCGGATGATGGGTGGAATGGCGTAGATGACCACGGCGATCAGGCCGGGCACGCGGCCGATCCCCAGCAGCATGACGACAGGGATGAGATAAACGAAGCTCGGCATGGTCTGCATGACGTCGAGCAGGGGATTGACCGTCTTCTGCAGGCGGTCATTGAGCGACATCAGAATGCCGATGGGAATGCCGATCACGATGGAGAGCACCGTTGCCACGAAGATCATCGAGATCGTGCGCATGGTGTCGTCCCACATGCCGAAGTAGCCGATCGCCAGCAGGGTCACGAGGCAAGCGAGCACCACCGCCCAGCTGCGGCTGGCGAACCAGGCGATGGCCAGGATGATCAGGATGATGACCGGCCAGGGCGTCTGCGTCATGAAGCGCTCGGCCTGCATCAGAAAATACTGAAGCGGCGAGAAGAAGCTCTCAATGGCATCGCCATAGGTGCGTGTGAACGTGCGGAACCCCTCGTCGATTGCCTTCTTGAGGTCACGAAGGCTGTCGTCGTTCATATGGGGAAACTTGTAGAACCATTCCATCGGATAACCCCTCTTCGCCGCGATGGCAGCCCTGTTGTTCTTGTATGGGCGTCACGAAAGCGGCGCGCGCGATGCGCGCCGCCTTTTTGCCATCAGAGCGCGGCCTTGATCTTGTCGGCCGCCGCCGGGGAGACCCATTGCGTCCAGATGTCGGGATTTTCCTTCAGGAAGTGCTTGGCGCCGTCCTCGCCATTGGCCTGGTTGTCGGTCATCCAGGCCATCACCTTGTTGACGGTATCGTTGTGCCAGGCGCGCTTCTTCAGATAGTCCATGACGTCGGGAGTGACGCGTTCGGAGAACTTCTTGGCGACCAGCGTGTAGACCTTGTCGGGAACCCAGGCATTGGGCTTGGGATCGGCACAGTCGGCGACGGTATTGCAGCGCTTCCACTCTGCCTCGTCGCGCGGATAGCCGTTGTCGAGGCGCACCATCTCATATTTGCCCAGTAGCGCAGTCGGCGCCCAGTAATAGCCCATCCATCCCTTCTTGCGTTCATAGGCCTTGGCGATCGAGCCATCGAGGCCCGCCGCCGAACCGGTGTCGACCAGCCTGAAATTGGCCTTCTCGGCATTGTAGGCCTTGTAGAACTGCGCCGTCACCACGGTGCCGCCCCAGCCCTGCGGGCCGTTGTAGATGGCACCCTTGCTGGAGTCCTCGGGGTCCGGGAAGAGTTCGGGATGCTTGAGGGCGTCGCCGATCGTCTTGATGTCGGGATGGGCATCGGCCACATATTTGGGAATCCACCAGCCCTGCACACCGCCATCGGGCAGGGAGATCGCGGCCGTGATGAGCTTGCCCTCGTCCATGCCGCGCTTGACCACGTCCGGCAGGAGATCGATCCAGGCCTCCGGCGCGATGTCGGGCTCGCCCTTCTCGGACATGGAGGTAATCGTCGGCACCGTGTCGCCCACCGTGATCTCGGCGGTGCAGCCATAGCCGTTGTTGAGGATGAACTTGTCGATGTTGGATAGCACTTCGGCGCTCTGCCAGTTCATGCTGGCAATGGACACCGAGCCGCATTCGGCCGCCTGAGCCAGCGATGTCGGCCCGGCCAGGCCGAGGGCAAGGCAACTCGTCAACAGTAGTTTCTTCACGGTCATATCCCTCTGCTTCAGGCGGCTTTGTCAGGCTGTCGGTGCGCCGCCGTCACCGTGCCCCTTGCAGCTAGGTCGACAGACCCATGCTGATGGATTTCCGGAACGCCGCGGCGAGACCCGCCCCGACGGCTTCGTCGAAGCCGTTCGCCTGCATCGCCTCGATGGCGGCGGCGGTGGTGCCTCGGTAGTCGAGAAACACCTCGACCGTGTCCGCCGGGTCATAGCCATTCTTTTCAAACAGCCGCCCCGTGCCGATGAGAAGCTGGGTCACGGCCTGCCGGGCCACTTTCGCCTCGATGCCGTGGGCGGCGGCGTGACGCGCCATCGCCGTAGCCAGCAGCGCCGGAAAGGCGGGGCCTGAGCCGGCAAGGCCGGTCAGATAGTCCAGTTCGCTCTCGCTCTCGAGTTCGGCACCGGTGCCGCAGGCCTCGAATATCCGGCCCACGAGGCGGCGCTCCTCCGCCGATACCGCCGCAGAGGCAACCCAGGGCGTGAAGGAGGCCCGTACTTCGGCCGCGGCGTTGGGTAGCGAGCGCACTACCCGGTCGGAGCCAACGCCCGCAACGAGCTGTTCCAGGCGAATGCCCGCCATGACGGAGATGATGAGTCTGCCCGCCGCCTCGATGTTCAGCGCCGGCCAGTCCACCGGGCGCACGCTGACGACAATGAGATCGACGCTGTCGGCGAGGTCCTGATTGTCCCGGGTCCAGCGTGCGCCGGGAAAGCGGGTCGGCTCGCCGCTACGGAGGGAAAGGACCAGATGCTCGGGTGAGGTGATGCCGGCATTGAGCAGGGCCTGGACGATGGCGCCGCCAAGCCAGCCATTTGCGCCGATCACGCCGATTTTCAGAGGCTCTCTCATCGTGCGTTGCTCATGGGGGTGGCGCAGAACCAGGGCTGGCGATGAGACGGCCACGGTTTCTCCGGTTGGAAAGCGCCGCCGCTCATGGACGGGGACATGCTGCCATAGGTATCCGTTTAGAAGCAATAAAAATGTACACCATTGTCAAAAAACATGACTAGTTCGTTAGCTCATGATTGACACTGGTGTACATTCTGCCTAGCATTTTCGACGCATATGCAACGCTGGACACCGAGCCATGTCGAACGATCCCCTCCTGCAACCCTTTCAGCTCAAGCATCTCACGCTGCGCAACCGCATCATCGTGACCTCGCATGAGCCGGCCTATCCCGAGGACGGCATGCCGAAGGAGCGCTATCGGGCCTATCACGTAGAGCGGGCCAAGGGCGGGGTCGCCATGACCATGACGGCGGGCTCCGCCGCCATTTCGAAGGACAGCCCGCCGGTCTTCAACAATCTGCTCGCCTACAGGGACGAGATCGTCCCCTGGCTCAAGGACCTGACCGACGCCGTTCATGAGCATGGCGCAGCGGTGATGATCCAGCTCACGCATCTTGGCCGCCGCACGCGCTGGGACAAGGGCGATTGGCTGCCTGTCGTGGCACCGTCCCACCAGAGGGAAGCCTCGCATCGCGCCTTTCCCAAGAAGCTGGAAGACTGGGACATCGCGCGCATCATCAAGGATTTCGCCGACGCGGCCGAGCGCATGAAGGCCGGCGGCATGGATGGCATCGAGCTCGAGGCCTACGGCCATCTGATCGACCAGTTCTGGTCACCGCTCACCAACGAACTGGATGGCCCCTATGGCGGATCGCTCGAAAATCGCCTGCGCTTCGGCTTCGACGTATTGAAGGCCATTCGCGAACGGGTCGGGCCCGACTTCATCGTCGGCGTGCGCTACACGGCCGACGAGCAGCTGGAAGGCGGCACGACCAAGGAAGAGGGGCTGGAGATTTCACGCCGCCTCAAGGACAGCGGCCTGATCGATTTTCTCAACGTCATCCGCGGCCATATCGATACCGATGCCGGGCTGACCGATGTCATTCCGATCCAGGGCATGGCGAACTCGCCGCATCTCGATTTCGCGGGTGAGATCCGCGCTGCTACGCAGTTTCCGACCTTCCACGCCGCCAAGATTCCGGATGTCGCCACGGCACGTCACGCCATCGCCGCAGGTAAGGTCGACATGATCGGGATGACACGTGCCCACATGACGGATCCGCATCTGGTCCGCAAGATCATCGAAAAACGCGAGAACGACATCCGGCCCTGCGTCGGCGCCAATTACTGTCTCGACCGCATCTATCAGGGCGGAGCCGCCTATTGCATCCACAATCCGGCCACCGGCCGCGAGCTGACCATGCCGCATGCCCTGCAGCCGGCGGCAGTCCGCAAGACCGTCGCCATCGTCGGCGCCGGTCCGGCGGGCCTGGAGGCGGCCCGCGTCGCTGCCGAGCGGGGGCACCGGGTCGTCGTCTTCGAGGCTGCCGGCAAGCCGGGCGGGCAGGTCAGGCTCACTGCCCAGAGCCCGCGGCGCAAGGAGATGATCAGCATCATCGAGTGGCGCATGAGCCAGTGCGAGAAGCTGGGCGTGACCTTCCATTTCAACAGCTGGGCGGATGCCGACAGCATCGGGGCCGAGAAGCCGGACGTGGTGATCGTCGCCACCGGCGGGCTGCCGCATACGGAAGTGCTCTCCAAGGGCAACGAGCTCGTCGTCTCCGCCTGGGATATCATCTCCGGCGATGTCAAACCCGGTTCCAACGTGCTCATCTTCGACGATGCCGGCGACCATGCCGGCTTGCAGGCTGCCGAGATCCTGGCGCAGGCCGGGGCGAAGGTGGAGATCATGACGCCGGACCGCTCTTTCGCGCCCGAGGTCATGGCGATGAACCTCGTGCCCTATATGCGTTCCCTGCAGAAGCTGGATGTCACCTTCACCGTCACCTATCGCCTGCTTGCCGTCGAAAAGGCGGGAAACCAGCTGGTTGCCCACATCGGCAGCGACTATGGCGGCATTGTCAGGCAGCGCAGCTTCGACCAGATCGTCGTCAATCACGGCACGATCCCGCTCGACGACCTCTATTTCGAATTGAAGCCGTCCTCGAGCAATCTCGGCGAGATGTCCTACGAGCAATTGATCGCCGGCCAGCCCCAATCCGTGGTTCGCAACGGGGAGGGCCAGTTCCAGCTCTTCCGCATCGGTGATGCGGTTGCCGCTCGCAATACCCATGCGGCCATCTATGATGGCCTCAGGCTGGCCAAGGATATTTGATCGCGAGGGTTTCGATGACGCAGCGGAGCATGGTCCTTCAGAATTTCGTCGATGCAGCCCGGGAGGCTTTCGGTCAATTCGCGCAGGCCCCCGAGGCACGCCGGTCCATCGGAGAGATCTTCAGGGTGCTGGAAGAGCCAAGGGAGGCAAGAGCAGGCGCTGGCGCTCGCCTTCCGGCTTGCGAGCATCTCGATCAGGCTCTTGGGCTCGAAACAGGCCACACGACGCTCGTCAGGCTGCTGGAATGCTTCAGGGCGGTCGAGCCCGACCTCCAATGGCGCCGACGTCCGAACAATGACGGCACGGCCAGCACCAATTTCGAGGACGGGCACGCCAATGCGATGCTTCTGGGCCCCGGTGGCCTGGAGGAACGCGGGGACGTCTGGCTCGGCGTGTCGCTGATGGCGCCGAAGGTACGCTATCCCGACCATGACCATGCCCCGGAGGAGGTCTATCTGGTATTGTCGGACGGCGAGTTCCGGCAGGGGGAGGGAGACTGGTTTTCGCCAGGGATTGGCGGCTCGTTCTACAACAGGCCCGGTATCAGGCATGCGATGCGCTCGCTCGACACGCCGCTGTTCGCCTTCTGGGCCTTGCAGGCGGGTAACCGGCCCTGAGGGAGCCCTGGGCTGATCGGGGCCCGAAACAAGTTACGCCCTGAAGTCATGCCTGGCGTGGAACCGATCGAGTTCGCGCTGTTCAGGCCGGACACCGGTGAAGATCTCGACATATTCGGGAATGCGCTTCATGCGAACGCCGACATCTTCCTGCGTCTGCATCGAGATATAGCCGATCTGGGTGAGATAGGTCGTCCGGGCCCGCACGTCGGCCGTGATGGCGGTGTAGCCGAACCGTGTGAACATCTGCGCAAGCGCTTCGAGACGGATCTGGTCGGCAGTCCTCACTTCAGCGAGGATGTCCGAGGATTCGAGAGCCCAACTGCGTACGGCGAATTCGAACTGGGCGTCGAACAGGCTCTTGTCGATCCAGCAATCATTGACATTGAGCATCGCCTCGGCGATCGATTCGGCATAGGCCTGCGCCTGCTTGACGAGGTTGCCGGTGTTCTTGTCGCGCCAGCGCGCGATGAGGGCGCCGAGGAGTTCCTCGCGATCCTTGAAGAACCAATAGAAGCTGGTACGCGACAGGCCGAGTTTCTTGGCCAGAGGCAGAATCTTGACCGTACTGACCCCGGATTCGAGCAGGAGTTCATAGGCCGCCTCCAGCCAGACTTCTGCCGAGCCCCGCCAGCCCGTTTCGCCCAAAATCTGTTCCATGAAACGCCCCCATCAAACGGCAAATCGGCGATCAGGCGAAATGCACATAGATGTCGAGCATAGCGTCAATTGTGTCGATTTAGTAGACATAAATGTACAGATCTGCAACCGCATTCGGGCGCCTTGTCGACCCTGATAGTGCCCCATTGCCGGGACGCGGCAAACCAGGACTGCGATGGACACACGTGAATGCCCTCCCGCTTCCGGGTGGGAAGGTACTCAAGTCATTGTAGCATCTTGGACCGAAATCGCCTCTTCCCGGGATCGCAGGCATCCTTGGCCATGGGCGCTGGCGTGTCGATCCCCGAATCGACATCTTTCTTTCAGAGGTCTTTCAGTAAGCGCGCCATATCCAGGACTGTCGATCTGGAGATCGACAGTCCGATTCGGCAACATCCTCGTATGGTCAGCACTTATGGGTAAGGATGTCTGCGATCGGCACGGCCATTGCGGTCGGTAGGATCCGCACCGGGGGCTATCTGTCGATCACCAGGTCGCTCAGCGGCTTCGAGCAGCAAGGCAGGAAGAAGCCTGCCTCGACTTCGCGCTGGCGAATGCCGCCATTGTGCTGCATGTCGACGCTGCCGCTGACGAGCTTGGATTTGCAGGTGCCGCACAGGCCGTTGGCACAGGAGGAGGGCAGGCGGATGCCGGCCTTCTTGGCCGACGACAGCACCGTCTGCCCGTCGGCCACCTCGATGGTGCGCGACTGCTTGGCGAACTCGACCTTGAAGGCTCTCGCCTGCGGCAGGACTTCGGCTGGCGGCTCCTCGACGCCGGCACCATCGAAGCTCTCCTCGTAATAGTTTTGGGCGGGGCTTCCCAATTCGGCGCTGAAGGAGCGGACAGCCTGCATGAAGGGCGCTGGGCCGCAACACATGATGACCCGATCCGCGAGATCCGGAATGGCCAGCGACAGGAATGCCTTGGATAACCGCCCGGTCAATCCCGGCCAGGATGGTTCGCCGGTGACCTGCTCGGGAAGCAGGATGAGCCGCAGGCCTTTCAAGCGGTTCGCCAGCACGCCGAGTTCGTCACGGAAGACGAGATCGCGGGGTGTCCTGGCCGCATGGACGAACACCACGTCCGCGGCTTGCGCGGAGTCGGCAATGTCCCTGACGATCGACATCAGCGGGGTGATGCCCGAGCCACCCGACAGCAAGGCAAGCTTGGCCGGCGCTGTCGCCGGCCGCACGAAGGCGCCAAGCGGCCCCATGGACTTGACCGTCATGCCGGCAACCAGATTGTCGTGCAGCCAGTTCGAGACGCGGCCGCCCTCGGTGCGCTTCACGGTGACGGTGATGGCCTTTCGCCTCGCCGGCGAGGACGACATGCTGTAGCAGCGGCTTTCAGGTAGGCCGTCGATCTCCAGTTCGAGCGACAGATGCTGGCCTGCCTCGAAATCGAAGGCCTTGCCGTCGGGTGACAGGAAGGTGAAGCTCTTCACGTCATGCGTTTCGTCATGGACATCGACGCACAGGAGCTGGTCGAATGCTTCGGCGTGCAGTGCAACGGCCATACCAGCGCCAGTCTGCAACGAGCTGTCAGTAGCCATTGGCGCGCATCCGATCGATGTACCAGGTGACGAAATTGTCGAGCTGGCCCTCGGTGAAGGGGGAGTAGGGACCGGGTTCATAGGCGGGGTCGACGACGCCCGAATAGGAACGGGCGACCAGTTGCGCGTCCTGTTCGTTGGTGGCGACCCACACGCTGGTCAGCTTGTCGAGATCGTAGTCGCGGCCCTCGACGGCGTCCTTGTGCACCAGCCACTTCGTGCGGACGAGCGTCTCGTCGGCGCTGAGGGGAATGATCATCGTGCACACGGCATGGTCGCCCATGAAATGATGCCAGCAATTATGGCCCCACAGATGCACGTCGCCGAGATCCTTGCGTGTCATCGAGCCGAGGAGCTTGGACGAGGCGGCAGTGGCGTCCGGCGTCTGGGATTCGCCGGCACCTGCGATGATAAGGCGCTGCGTACGGAAATTGGTGGCGCAGTCGACGAGTTGCTCGACGGCTGCCGAGGGATAGCCCTCGGCCTCCCAGGCCTTGGTACGCGCCTCGTAGAGGGCCTGGTGCTGCTCGGCCTCTTCCCGGTCCTCGGGGCTCAGGCTGGCCGGATCGAAGCCGAAATCGAGATCGATGAAGGAAACACAGAGCTCGGGATGATTGGACGAGCAGTGATAGCATTCCCGGTTGTTCTCGATGGTGAGCTTCCAATTGCCCTTCTCGATGATCTCGCTCTGGAAGGCGACCTTGCTGTTGGCGATATCGTAGGGTGCCAGGCGCTCCCGCATCACGGTTTCGAGCGTGCCGATGTCCTCGGGGGGATTGTCCGAGAGGCAGACATAGATCAGGCCGCCGATCGACCGAAAATGGACCGGCTTGAGGCTCTTGCAGGTCTTGTCGAAGCCCGTGCCCATATGCGGCGCAAAGGCAAGTTCGCCATCGAGCTCATAGGTCCACTGATGATAGGGGCAGACGAGCTTGGAGACGATGGATGTGCCGCTGTCCAGCAGGCGGGCGCCGCGATGGCGGCAGACATTGTGAAGCACCCGGATCTGGCTGTCGTCGTCGCGCAGCAGGATGATGCTGGAGCTGCCGAGATCGATCACATGGGCGTCGCCCGGCTCGGGAACGTCGCATTCCAGGCCGACATAGATCCAGTGCCGGCGAAAGAACACGTCGAGATCTGCCTTGAAGACATCCTCGCGCGTGTAGAGACCGGCGGGGAGGGCATGGCCCGGCATGCGCTGGTCCAGGAGGGGAGAGATCGCAGATGAGAATGTGTTGAGCATGAGTTTTCATCACCAGATTTGGCCCCATATTGCGCGCATGAAACCGCCCTCTCAACGGCATAAATGTTTACGTTTGCCATAACTCAATGTAATGCGTATCTACGCTGCCCTTCTATGCTGCCGTGGGCTGTGAAACGCCTTCCTGGGCAAGAGTTTCCGAGAGCTATGAGCCATGGCCAATCTGCGGCGAAAGCTTCCCCCGCTCACCGCGCTCACCGCCTTCGAGGCGGTGGCGCGCCTGGGCGGCTTCACCAGGGCGGCGGCGGAACTGGGCGTTACCCAGGCGGCGATCAGCCGCCAGATCCATCTCTTGGAGGATATGTTCGGCTTTCCCCTGTTCCGGCGCCTGCACAGACGGGTCGAATTGACGGAGAAGGGAAGGCAGCTTTCGTCCACGGCCACGACGGCTTTCAATCTCATCGCCGAGACGATCTCGGATTGGTCAAAGGAGGAAGCGGAGGACGACCTCGCCATCGCAGCGACGATCGCCTTCTCCCATTTCTGGCTTCTCCCCCGCATTTCCTCGTTCTCGAAAGCCCATCCCGCCATCAGGCTGCGCATCATCACGCAGGACAATGCCGTCAAGGTCGATGGCCAGGACGTCGACCTCGCCATCCGCTTCGGAAGCGGTTTCTGGCCGGATGGGGACGCCGAATTCCTCTTTCGCGACGAGATCTTTCCCATCTGCAGCGCAGACTATGCGCAAGAGATCGGTCAGATCGAGCATCTCGCCCAGCTCACGCGCCATCCCCTGATCACCAATGACACGGCCGATCCCACCTGGACCAATTGGGCCGAGTGGTTTGCGGCGTTCTCCGTGCCGATGCCGAGCAAGGGCTCGGGCATGCATTGCAGTTTCTACACGGAAGCGATCTATGCCGCCTTGAACGGCCACGGCATCGCTCTTGGCTGGCGCCGGCTCGTCGAGGACCTGCTCGCGCAAAACCGGCTGGTCAGGCTGACGAACGAAGCGATCGTCACGCAAAATGCCTATTTCTTCATTGCACCCCGGCGCAAGGCGAGGAAGACGGCCGTCGACCTGTTCACAGACTGGCTGAGGCAGGAAGCGAACGCTCCCCAACCGCAAAGCCAGGACCGGTTCGATCAGCTCAGGCGAATTTGAATGAAGGCTGGAAGATCTCCTCGACCGGGGGATGGCGCCAGGTGCGCAGCGGATATTTGTCGATCAGCCGCTCGAACTGGGCCTGGGCTCGCTGGCGATAGTCTTCCAGGTCGATGCCCGGCAGTTGCCGGTCGCGCATCACCACCCGACCGTTGATGATGGTGGTCTTGAAATCCCGGCCGGTGCCACTGAGCATCATGGTCTGGATGGGATCGATGACCGGGCCGAGCTCGAAGGCCCCGAGCTCGAACAATGTCATGTCGGCCTTGGCGCCGGCGGCAAGCCGGCCGAGATCGGGTCGCCCGAGGGCGTCGGCGGCCACCAGGGTGGCAGCATTGTAGAAATCGGCCGAAGAACAGGCGGCGACATCGGCATCGGCGACCCGGCACAGGCTGATGCCGATGCGCATGTTCTCGACCATGTCGGGCGGAAAGGTGTCGGTGCCCAGGCCGATCGGAATGCCCTGGCGCTTGAGGCGTGCGAAGGATTCCATCGCGCCGCCATAGCGCGAGAGCACCAGCGGGCAATGGATCAGGGCGGCACCGGATTGCGCCAGCAGGCCGATATCGTCGCCGGTTCGCGCTACCTTGCTGTGCCCGGTCAGGTAGACCCCATGCGGCAGCAGCGAGCGCCTGGAGAGGAAGCCGAGCGAGGCCAGCCATTCCACCGGCGTCTTGTCGTGACGCTCGACGATCGTCTCGAACTCGTCCATGCCCTGGCAGCAATGCAGACGGATCGGGCAATCGAGCTCGTCGCGGATGCGGGCCGAGCGCAACAGCAGCTCGGGGGTGCAATTCTCGATGCGGTCGGGCGCCAGCATGCCGCGGATCAGTCCGCCATGCGCGCCGTCATGGGCGCGGACATAGGCCCTGGCCGTCTCCAGCCCCTTGAGGCCGCGTTCCTCGTCCCAGAAGGTATCGAAGCTGCCGTCCTGGCGGATGACGGTGACGCCGGTCATGTAGCAGGGGCCGAGATAGGCCCGGATGCCGATCTCGGCCGCGCTGTCGGCCGAGCGGGCGAATTCGTCATAGGTCTCCGCCCATTGCCGGTAGAACATCGAGGTGATCGGCAAGGCCGTGGTGATGCCGTTGCGCACCAGCTGCGCGAAGGCATATTTCATCTTGAAGATCTGTTCCTCGGTTGAATACATCTCGATCGGACCGGCGGCGAGATAGTCCTCCGGCCAGACGCGCCCCTTCGCCCAGTCGGGCTGGTTGTCGAAGGCGAGGATGGTGGTGTCGAGATCGCCCAGGGCGTTGAGGTCGATGAAGCCCGGGCCGAGAATGGCATTGCCCCCGTCGATTTCCTCGTCGATCTCGCCCTGATAGCCGTGCCCGACGAAGACAATGGTATCACCGCGATAGACGACTTCGGCATCGACGAGCGTGCGATGCTGCTCGCCGTCGAAGCCGATCACATAGCGCGCTTTCACTCTGGTGGTGGTCATGGTTTCCGGTCCGTTCGGGATGAGATGCAAAGGAGAGTCAGGGCGTCATCGGCCCGGCCCAGCGATTGAGGCCGATCGGCGTGGCGAGCGCCTGCCGGTACATGCGCCGGTAGTGGGGTTCGAGTTCGTCGGCGGCGGATTTGCAGCGGGCCATGTAGTCGGCGAATTCGCCGGCCAGGAGGCGGGCTTCCTGCTTGAGGGCGTCCTCGTCGACGGTGAGCAGGCGGCGGTTCTCGACGACGATCCGCCCGCCCACCATCACCGTGGTGACCGAGGAGCCGTTCTCGCAATAGACGAGCTGGCGCTTGAGGTCGTTGAGGGGCGTGAAGGCGAAGCTGTCGAGGTCGAGCAGGATGATGTCGGCCTGCCAGCCCGGTGCCAGCCGCCCGGTCGGGCGGGGTAGGCGCATGGCCCTGGCGCCGGCCGAGGTCAGCGCCGTCAGGATCTCCAGGGGCAGGGGCCAATGGTCGAAATCGGGATCGGCGACATTGTGGACCAGGCCGGCGACCTTGCCGACGGTCCACAGATTGATGCCGTCATCGGTGGCCGCCTCGTCATTGCCGAGGCAGACATTGATGCCGCGCTGGCGCAGCCGCCTGAACGGCATGATGCCACTGCCGATCTTGAGGTTCGACACGGGATTATGGGCGATCGAGCAGCCGGAATCGGCCAGGAGCGCCAGGTCGTCCTCGTCGATCCAGATGGCATGGATGACCATGGCCTGCTCGTTGAGCACGCCGCTCTCATGGGCATGGCGGATCAGCGACTTGCCGTAATTGATCTCGCCGAGCACGCGCTGCAGGCGCGTTTCCAGAATGTGCATGTTGTAGGGCAGGTCACGCTCGCGGGCGAGGGCGCCGAGTGCCGTGAAATAGGAAGGCGTGACGCGCTGGGGCGCCGAGCACGAGACCGCACAGCGCAACCGCCCCCCGGCGCGTTCATGCCAGCGCTCGAGGAAGCCCCCGTAATGAGCGAGCAGGTCGGCGTCCGACATCAGGGGCACCGCTTCCATGCGTTCGCGCAGGTGGGGCGGCAGCAGATCCTTGAGGAAGGGGTATTTGGCGTGCTCGATCACATTGGGCTGGTCGAGCGTCACCGTGGCCCTGATGCCGGCATCCTCATAGGCCTGCATGACATTGTCGACTTCGGTCTGCGTGACCACGGGCACGAAGAAGCAGTCGTCATGCACGGAGGTCACGCCCTGGCGCAGCATCTCCATGGCGCCGAGCATGGTGCGCACATAGGCAAAGCGTGCGGAGACGACCTCGCGCATCAGCGGCGGCACTTCGTAGAGCATGAACAATTCGAGCGGCCAGTTGTCGAGCGCGCCCTTCATGAAGTTGGCGGGCGAATGGAAATGGCCGTTGAC
This sequence comes from Labrys sp. E2SS-1L, assembly GCF_057073705.1. NCBI lineage: Bacteria > Pseudomonadati > Pseudomonadota > Alphaproteobacteria > Hyphomicrobiales > Xanthobacteraceae > Labrys > Labrys sp. E2SS-1L. Next base: position 605,415 of record NZ_CP172713.1, read on the forward strand.
CAGGCCCGGCATGGCGAGCTTGCCGGCGGCCTCGATCACCCGCACCCCGTCGGTGGTGACCTCAGCCGTGAGATCCGGGGCGACCGCCTCGATGGTGTCGCCGCGGATGAGGATGTCGGCCCTCAAATGCTCGCCATCGGCTTCGTCGAGCGTGAGAACGCGGGCATCCTTGATCAGGGTCAGCATGGCCTCAGTGCTCCTTGTCGGCCGGATCGGCCCGGTGCTTGACCAGCTGCAGGCGCGTCTTGGGATCGAGGGAGTCGCGCAGGGAGTCGCCGAGCAGGTTGAAGGCCATCACCAGGATGGTGATGGCGAGGCCCGGGATGGCGGCGATATGGGGCGCCACGAACACGAAGCTGCGGCCTTCGCTGGTCATGATGCCCCATTCGGCGATCGGGGGCTGCACGCCGAGGCCGAGGAAGCTCAGGCCGGCGGCGGTGATCACCACGGCGCCGACGATGGTGCAGCTATAGACGACGGAGGCTGCCACCACGTTCGGCAGCATTTCCACGAACAGGATCTTGAGATCGGGCGTGGCCATGGCACGCGAAGCCTCGACATAGGCAAGGTCTCGCTCCTGGCGGGCCGCCGCATAGACGACGCGGGTGTTGTAGGGCACCAGGGTCACCACCAGGGCGATCATCATGTTGACCAGGCCCGGGCCCATCAGGGCCGCCAGCATGATGGCGAGCAGGGCCATCGGGAAGGCGAACAGCACGTCCATCAGGCGCATGATCACTTCGCCGAGCCGGGGATACCAGGCGCCGATCAGGCCGAGCGGGATCGAGATGGCCGCCCCCAGGAACACCGGGATGACGCCCGAGACCAGGGTGAGGCGCGCGCCATAGATCAGGCGCGAGAGGATGTCCCGGCCCTGCTGGTCGAGCCCCAGCAGATGGCCCGGCGTGCCGGGCGGCTTCAGCCGCAGCGCCGGATTGGCCTCGTTGGGCGGGAAGGGCGCGAGAAGAGGCGCGAAGATCGCCAGGAGCACCAGCAGGATGATGATGCCGGCGGCGATGCGGGCGACGGGATCGCCGAGCACGCCGCGCCAGACGAAATAGAGATTGCCGCGGCGCTGCGGCGAGAGCTTGCTGGCCGGCGCCAGGGAAGGAACCGCGGTCATGGCAGCCTCACCGTTGCTTGGGATCGAGGGCGTGGACGACGACGTCCGAGACCAGGTTGCCGAGGACGAAGACGATGGCGACGGCGAGCACGCAGCCCTGGATCACCGGCACGTCGCGCTGCATGATGGCGTCGAACAGAAGCTGGCCGATGCCGGGCCAGTTGAAGATGATCTCGGTGAAGATGACGCCGCCGAACAGATAGCCGATCTGCAGGCCGCCGATGCTGGCGAAGGTCGGCAACGTGTTGCGCACGCCGTGGCGCAGCACGATCTGCCGGCGGCTGAGGCCGCGGGCGCGGGCGGCCAGGATATAGGGCTGGCCGAGGACGTCGAGCATGCGCGAACGGGTGACGCGGGTGACGACGGCGATGGAGGAGGCCGCGGTAGCGATTGCCGGCAGCACCATATGATGGAGCAATTGCCCGAGGCCGCCGGGATCGATCATGTTGTACATGCCAGAGATCGGGAAGAGCTTCCATTTGAAGCCGAAGAAATAGAGCAGCACGATGCCGAGCCAGAACACCGGCAGGGAGGCCAGCACCAAAGTGAGGGCTACCACCGACTTGTCGGTCAGGCTGCGGAAGCGCGGGGCCGAGATCACGCTGAGGCCGAAGCCGCAGGCCAGCACGATCACGAGGCTGCCGGCCATCAGGATGAGCGAGTTGAGGATCTTGGGCAGCAGGATCTGCACCACCGGCAATTGCTGGGAGACGGAATTGCCGATGTCGCCGTGCAGGAGATGCCACAGCCAGCGCAGATATTGCAGGATCAGCGGCTGGTCGAGGCCGAGGCGCTGGCGCAGGGCTTCGAGCTGCGCTTCGGTGGCCATGCGCCCGAGCAGCGTCAGGGCGATGTCGCCGGGAATGAGCTGGAGCGACAGGAACACCACCAGCGTCACGCCGAGCAGCACCGGGATGGCATAGAGCAGCCGGTTGCCGGCAAAGGCGAAGATGGACATGGCAAAGCCCTTCATTGGCACATCTGGCCGTCCCCACCGAGCCTTCGGATTCACGCATCTCGACCCAGCCGGATGGAACGCGGAGATCCTTCCCCGACTTCGGGGAAGGTGCCGGTGTGCAGCACCGGCGGATGGGGGAGAGTGGCGCGACATGGACCAATTGGCAGTCCTGAGCGCCACGCTACCCCACCCGAGCCGGCTTTGCCGGCCCACCCTCCCCGAAGCCGGGGAGGGATCGTCGCGCTTTGCCCGTCTCGGCGTCGATGCGCGAACACCGAAATCTCGGCGGCGGCGACTGGACGAAGGTTGTTGCTACTGCTTGGTGATGCCGGTGAGGTCGAACCAATGTTGCGGCGCCAGCACGAAGCCCTTCACCTCGGGCCTTGCCGCATAGACGGAGTCGGCCGTGTAATAGGAGGTGAAGGCCATGTCGGTGGCGATGGCGTCGCGCACCTCATGCAGCTTCTTGTCCATGGCCTCGGCCGAGGCGGACCCGCGTGCTTCCGACAGCAGCGTGTCGATCTTGGGATTGTTGTAATAGCCCGAATTGCAGCAATTGGGCGGAAGGGCGGTGGTAGCAACCATCTGGTCGAGCCAGGCGAAGGTGCTCTCGCCCCAGGAGGCCGAGGTCAGGCCGGTGCCCTCGCGCATGCCCTTCGACATCATCTCCCAGAAGGTGTTGTTGTCGAACATCTCGATGCTGGCCTTGATGCCGATCTTCTCGAAATCGCGCTGCAGCCATTCGGCGTCGCCCTTGGTGTTGACGTCGGCGCCGGCGCCGAAGGTCCAGTCCATCCGTGTAGTGAAGCCGTTGGGATAGCCGGCCTCGGCCAGGAGCTTCTTGGCGCCTTCGGGATCGTAGTTGCAGTCCTTGTAGGCCGGATCGAAGCCCGGACCGCCTGGATTGAGCACCCCATAGGCCGGACGTGCCAGGCCCTTGCGCTGATATTTGGCCATGTCGTCGCGGTTGATCGCCATGCAGGCGGCCTTGCGCACGCGGACATCCTTGAAATGCTCGTCCTTGTGGTTGAGCCAGAGCACATAGATCATCGGGCTCTGGCCCGAGATGATCTGGATGCCCTGCTGCTTGAGGAAATCGAGGGAATCGGGGGAAGGCGTGCCGATCACGTCCACCTCGCCGCCGACTAGCGCCAGTTCACGCGTGGCGACTTCGGGAATGCCGCGCAGGACGATCTGGTCGGCCTTGGGCTTGCGCGTCGGATCCCAGTAATTGTCGTTGCGGGCGATCACCAGCTTCTCGCCCACCACCCTTTCCACGAATTTGAAGGGGCCGGTGCCGATCGGGTGCTGCTCGATCTTGTCGTTGCCATAGGTCTCGACCGCGGTGGGGCTGATCATGCGCGGCGCGCCGGAACCGCCGGCGGCCATGCGGCGCAGGAATTCGGCATTGGGCTGCTTGAGATTGATCTTGAAGGTATAGTCGTCGACCACCTCATAGCCGGCGAGGTCCTGCCACATCCAGCCCATCAGGCCAGGGGAGACGGGCTGGAAATATTTGAAATTCTTGTCCGTCATGCGGTCGAGATTGAACTTCGCCGCCTGGGCGTTCCAAGGCGTGCCGTCATGGAACTGCGCGCCCTTGCGCAGATGGAAGGTATAGCTCTTGCCGTCGGGCGAGACGTCCCAGCTCTCGGCCAGGGCCGGCACGATCTTGGGCGCGACGTCGGGGCCCTTGGTGAGATCCTCCTCCACGAAGGTCTCGAACAGATGGCGCACGACCTTGAAGGTGTTCCAGGTGCGCGAGGCATGCGGGTCGAGGCGGCTGAAATCCGATTCCACCGCGAAGGTGATGGTATTGCCGGCCGCGAACGCCTGCGACGTGCCGAAGACCGCAAGACCGCCGGCGACCAGTGCCGCCGCCGTCACGCCGGCGCGCAGCAGGCCCTTCCAGGATCTGTGCGGCCTCGTTCGTTCGTTGCGATGATTTGTCGTCATGATGGTTCCCCTCGTGATTTTTGATTGTCGTTGGGATGGTGTCTGGACGTTCAGGGCCCGCTATGGCGGAAACAGGCGACCCTCCTTTCGCCGGTGAGAGCCGTCAGTGCCGGTGCCGATCGGGTGCAGGGCTCGAAGCGTTCGGCGCAGTTGCCGGCATAGATGCAGCCCGATCCCGTGAGCCCGGCCGTGCCTTCCAGATCCTCCGCCCGCTCGGCCGCCTGTTCCCAGCGTGAGTCCTTGCGCAGATGCAGCACGGTGCCGAGGAAGTCGCGGGTGAAGGGATGAAGCGGCTCGGCATAGACCTGCTGGCTGCTGCCCTCTTCGAGCACGCAGCCGCGATACATCACCATGGTGCGGTCGCAGAACTGCTTGACGATCTTCAAATCGTGGGAAACGAACAGGAAGGTGAGATCGAGCTTCTTTCTCAGCTCCGCCAGGAGGTTGAGGATCTGGGCCTGGATCGAGACGTCGAGGGCCGAGACCGGCTCGTCCAGGAACAGGAATTCCGGCTCGAGCGCCAGGGCACGCGCGATAGCGATGCGCTGGCACTGGCCCCCGCTATATTCGTGCGGATAGCGATAGGACTGGCGTGGATCGAGGCCGACGAGTTCGAGCAGTTCGTCGACGCGCCGGTTGGCGGCCGCGGTCGCGACGCCGAAATTGAGCAGGGGCCGGGCGATGTTCTCAGCCACCGTGCGCCGCGGATTGAGCGATTGCAGCGGATCCTGGAAGACGATCTGCAGGCGGCGGCGATATTGCCGCATCTGCTCGCGCGAGAGGGTGCGCAGGTCCGTGCCGCCATAGCGCACTTCGCCGCTGTCGGGCTCGACCAGACGCAGGATGATGCGCCCGAGCGTGGACTTGCCCGAGCCCGAGCCGCCGACGCAGCCCAGGATCTCGCCCTTGGCGATGGTCAGGCTGACATCGTTGACCGCCTTGGTGCTGGCGGCGGGCCGGCGGAACAGGCCGCCCTTGCTGACGGTGAAGGTCTTGTTGACGGAGCGCACCTCGATCAGGGCAGGGCGGGTCATTGCGGCCCTCCCGCAGCGGCGAGATGGCAGCGCACCATCCGGCCCGGGCCGGCCGCACGCCACTCCGGCAGCTTCTGGTGGCACAGTCCGATCGCCTGGTCGCAGCGCGGCGCGAAGCGGCATCCGGACGGCGGCGCCAGCAAATTGGGCGGCTCGCCCTTGATGAAGGGCATGGTGTCGGCCGGGGCATCCGGATCGGGAATGGAGCGGATCAGGGCCTTGGTATAGGGATGCAGCGGCTCGGCGAGGAGCTCGTCGATCTCGCCGGCCTCCTGGACATGGCCGCCATACATCACGAGGACGCGGGTGGCGATGGCACGCACCACGCCGATATCGTGGGTGATAATGACGATCGGCAGGCCGGTTTCGCGGCTGCGCTTCTTCAGGAGCAGCAGGATCTTGGCCTGGACCCCGACATCGAGGGCCGTGGTCGGTTCGTCGGCGATGAGAAGCTCGGGTTTGCAGGCCAGCACCATGGCCAGGCCGATGCGCTGGCACATGCCGCCGCTGAGCTGGTGAGGGTAGCTCGCCAGCACACGCGCGATGTCGGGAAAGCCGACTTCCTGCAGCGCCTTGGCGGCGGCGGCGCGGGCACTCTTGCGGCCGAGGGCCGGATCATGCCGCATCAGCGTTTCAACAAGTTGGAATTCGATGGTGAAGGAGGGATCGAGCGAGGCGCGCGGGTTCTGGAAGATCATGCCGATGGTCTTGCCGCGAACCGTCTCCATCGCCGTCTCGTCGAGGCTGAGAAGGTCGCGTCCGCCGATCTCGATCGAGCCGCCGAGATAGCGCCCGGGCGGCGAGGTGATCAGCCGGATCAGCGAGAGGGCCGTCACGGTCTTGCCCGAGCCGGATTCGCCGATGATCGCCAGGATCTCGTTGCGATGGAGATCGAAATCGACGCCATCGACCGCCACCACCATGCCTGCCGGCGTGGCAAACCCGGTCTTGAGATTGCGCACCCTGAGGACGGGGTGGTTATCGCCATCCATCGACATCTCCCTTGCAGGCGGTTCTGTCGGATACGATTCAAAGCCTCACATGTATACAATTATGTGTCAACAATGAAATTCAATCTATGGATGTATTGCATCCGAAAGGCCGAGCGCGCCGAATTCACGGACTTTCGCGCCGCTGGCTAGGAGGCGGGAATCCTCCCCGGACTTTGGGGAAGGAACGATTGTGCTCCTTAGGACATTCGCAACAATAGGTGCCTTGTTTGATAGGTGATACCGCCCCTCACCCTTACCCTCTCCCCGTAAGAACGGGGCGAGGGGGCGCAAGCGCTGCGATTGATTCTCAGTTCGGTCATCTCGCTCCACGATTGGGCGAGATGCGATGCTCCCAGACCAAAGTACCCGCTCGAAGTCCCCCTCGCCCCGTTCTTACGGGGAGAGGGTAAGGGTGAGGGGCAGCACAATGCGGAAAGAAGCGTTTTATTCTTGAACGTTCCCTTCCCACCAAGTGGGGATCCCTGATCCGATCCGGCGCCAGAGGCCCGACCGTTCGGACTCATGCGCCGGACGGCGTGGGACTGTCGATGCGCATCAACGCCATTGACGCTCGTTGGAAATCACATAAAGATACAACATCGTATACAATACTAAGAACAAGATATTCCGCCGCCTGAGGAAGCCCATGCGCATCAAGCTGATCAATCCCAACACCACGGCATCGATGACCGAGGCGATGCGTGTCAGTGCCTGCGCCGTGGCTGCGCCCGGCACCGAGATCGTCGCCGCGACCTCGCGCTCGGGGGCGGCTTCGATCGAGGGCCATTTCGATGAAGCCATGAGCGTCATCGGCCTGGTCGACGAAATCCGCGACGGGCCGCCGGCCGATGCCTATGTCATCGCCTGCTTCGGCGATCCCGGCCTGCTGGCGGCGCGCGAGATCACCGACGCTCCGGTGATCGGCATCGCCGAGGCGGCCATGCATGCGGCCGCCTTCGTGGCCACCGGCTTTTCCGTGGTCACCACGCTGGAGCGCACGCGCATCATCGCCGAGCATCTGGTGCGCAATTACGGCATGCAGCATCATTGCCGCCGCGTGCGGGCGACGGAACTGCCGGTGCTCGAGCTCGAACAGCCGGGCACGCGGGCGCGCGACGTCATCCTGGCCGAATGCCTCAGAGCGCTGGAGGAGGACAAGGCCGGGGCGATCGTGCTCGGCTGCGCCGGCATGGCGGGCCTGGCCGACTATCTCGAGGACAGGCTGCAGATTCCGGTGATCGACGGCGTCTGCGCAGCGGTCAAATTCGCCGAGGCCCTGGTCGGCATGGGCCTCAAGACCTCCAAGCATGGTGATCTCGCCTACCCGCTTGCCAAGCCCTATGCCGGCAAGCTGGCCGCCTACGCGCCCGCCGGCTGGCGGGGGTCAGCCCAGCGGCCGGAAGAGCGATTTGAAGTCGATGCGGGCCGGAACGTCTGACAGGTCGACCTGGGCCTCCACGTGGCGCAGATGGTGCTCCATGTTGCGGGCGGCATCCTCGCCATCGCGCTTGGCCAGGGCATCGACGATGCGCTTGTGTTCGTCATAGGCGCAGGGAACTGCGCCGGGGGATTCATAAAGGGCGATCACCAGCGAAGAACGCGAGACGAGCTCATGCACGAAATCCTTGAGAACGTCATTGCCGGCCAGGGAGGCGAGTTCACGATGAAAGTCTCCCGAAAGCTGCAGCCGCCGGCGCTTGTCGCCCTGTTCCTGGGCCCGGGCCTCGGCCTCTACCGCGGCCCGCAGCCTGGTGATCTCCGCATCGCTGATGGTCGCGGCCAGGCGGCGGATCAGGATGCACTCGATCTCGCGCCGCGCTTCGAACACCTGCCGGGCCTCCTCTACCGAGGGCCGGGCCACGATCGCACCCTTGTTGGGAATGAGCTCGACCAGCTTCTCGTGGGAGAGCTGCTGCAGGACCTTTCGGATCAGTGTGCGGCTGACGCCGAAGGCCGTGGCGAGCGCATCCTCCTGCAAGGGGGTCGCCGGACGAAGCTGATGGTTGATGATGGCCGAATAGATCTCCGAATGGATCCGCTCGTCAGCCCGTCCGCGGCGCTTGGGGGCAGCAGGCACTTGCTTGGCGAGAAGCCCGGACGATGGAGGCATGGTGTGGCCTTGCGATTTGACTCTAGGGAGGAAAACAAGTGTATTCTACATTGTATATTATCGAGTTGGAAACAACCTCTGTTGCGGCGGCCGCAGCCAAGGCGCGACGCCCTGATTGCGAGGCGGCATGACCAGCGCGCACGATGAAGCAGGCAGGGCGACGCCGTTGCCTCCGCCGGTGCTGGAAGTCCGGGGCCTGCGCATCGAATTTCCGGTGCGTACCGGTACGCTGGTCGCCATCGACAATGTCTCCTTCGATATCGCACCGGGCGAGATCCTCGGGGTGGTCGGCGAATCGGGCGCGGGCAAGTCGATGACCGGCAATGCCCTGATCGGGCTCCTGCAAGCGCCGGGGCGTATTGCGGCCGGCAGTATCCATCTGAGTGGCGAGCGCATCGACAACCTTCCTCCCCATCGTCAGCGCTTGATCCGCGGTCGTCGCATCGGCGCCATTTTCCAGGATCCGTTGACGAGCCTCGATCCGCTGTTCACCGTCGGGCGCCAGCTGACCGAAACCATCCGCACCCATTTTCCGGCCCTCGGTCGCGAGGAGGCTCGCAGCCAAGCGATCCGCCTCCTCACCGAAGTTGGAATCGCCGATCCCGTCAATCGTTTCGAGCAATATCCCCACCAGTTTTCGGGCGGCATGCGCCAGCGTATCGTGATTGCTCTGGCGCTGGCGGGGGAACCGGAGCTGATCATCGCCGACGAGCCGACGACGGCGCTCGATGTCTCGATCCAGGCCCAGATCCTCGCTTTGCTGAAGCGCCTGGCGCGGGAGAAAAACACGGCCATCATGCTGGTGACCCACGATATGGGGGTGATTGCCGAGATCGCCGACCGGGTAGCGGTGATGTATGCCGGCCGCGTGGTGGAGATCGGCCCGGTGGAGGCCGTAGTGCAGCGACCGAGCCATCCCTATGCAGCCGGCCTGATGGCTTCGATTCCCTCGTTGGGTCGCCAAGTCGAGCGTCTGGCCCAGATCGATGGGGCGATGCCGCGCCTGGGCAACTGGCCGAAAGGCTGCGCCTTCCATCCGCGCTGCCGGCAAAACGGGCCGCGCTGCCAGGCCGAGAGTCCCCGGCTCGCCAGTGCAGGCGCCACCACGGCGGCCTGTTTCTTGCATCAAGGCGGTACGACGCTCTGACGATCGCGAGGGAATGCTGTTTCCCGCGTCGTCGAAACTCGTCTCCAACGTCGTCGTACAAGATTGTATACTCGATATAGTACAAATTTGTAGACGGCTGTTGCCGCTTATGGAATGATCGCAGTGCCCGATCCGAGGATGGGCAGGGGAATGGATCGTCTGCGGCGAACGGTGTCACCGACCGTCCGACAAGCAGCCGGTCGCTTGGTGACGAAGCGCGAGACAACAACAAAGCCGCGCCGTCGTGACCGCTGACGAAGGACCGTTTAACCGGGAGATATCCGTGAAGACCTATTTGAAGATCCTGCTGATCGCTTCGTGCGCCGTGCTGGCCACGGGAGCAGCCAGCGCCAAGACGCTGCGCTTCGCCGAAGCCCAGGAAATCAGTTCCATGGACCCGCATGCGGCGCGAGACGACTTCACGCTCAGCCTGCTCAGCAATGTCTATGAAGGATTGGTGCGCTGGAATAAAGACCTCAAGCTCGAGCCGGCTTTGGCCGAGAGCTGGGAGGCCGTTTCGGACACCGAGTGGCGGTTCCATCTGCGCAAGGGCGTCAAGTTCCACAATGGCGACCCCTTCACGGCCGATGACGTGATCTTCTCCTTCGAGCGGGCGGGCGCGCCGGGCTCACCCTTCGCCGGCCTGCTTGAGCCGATCGCCAAGATCACCAAGGTCGACGACCATACGGTGACGGTGACGCTCAAGCGCAAATATGCGCTGCTGCTCAACGATTTCGCCGGCTGGTACATCCTGGACAAGAAGTTCCAGGAATCGGTCGGTGCCACCAAGCCGATCGACCTGTCCTCCAACACCGGCGGCGCCATGACCACCCAGGGCATCGGCACCGGGCCGTTCAAGCTGGCTTCGCGCCAGCCCGATATCCGCACCGTGCTGGTCAAGAACGAGGACTGGTGGGACAAGCCCCAGCACAATCTCGACGAGATCGTCTACACACCGATCACCAATGCCGCCACCCGCGTCGCCGCCCTCTTGTCGGGCGAGGTCGACTTCATCCGCAATGCACCGCCCCAGGACGTGGACCGCATCGCATCGACACCCGGCATGAAGATCATGCGCGCGCCGCATCTGCGCTCGATCTTCTTCGGCATGGACCAGCAGAGCAAGACGCTGCCGGGCAGTGGGGTCGAGGGCAATCCGCTTGCGGATGTCAGGGTGCGCAAGGCCATCTACCAGGCCATCGATATCGAAGGCATCAAGCGCAGCATCATGCGCGGCAATTCGCGCCCGACGGCCGTGCCGCTCGCGCCCGAGCTGCCCTTCTACGACGCCAGCCTGGACGTTCGCTTCCCCTATGACGTGGCGGCCGCCAAGGCCCTGCTGGCGGAAGCGGGCTATGCCAAGGGCTTTACCCTGCCGATGGATTGCCCGGCCGGCTCCTTCATCAATGACGAAAGGATCTGCCAGGCCACCGTCGGCATGCTCGCCAAGATCGGCATCAAGGTCCAGTTGACTATGCACACGCCGGTCCAGACCGATACCGAACTGCCCGCGGGCAAATATTCCTTCTACATGCTGGGCTGGGCCGGCCTGCCTTCGATCGATGCCTACAACATCATGTCGGCGACGATCCACACGCCGACCGGCGATCTCGGCACCTGGAATCCCAAGGGCTATTCCAACCCCAAGGTCGACAAGCTGATCGAGCAGATCGGTACCGAATATGATCCGGCCAAGCGTCAGGCCATGATCTCGGAAGTGGTGAAGATCCACCGCGACGAAGTCGGCAAGATCATGCTGCACCAGCAGTTCCTGACCTGGGGCATGAGCGACAAGGTCAATGCCGTGGTGCCCGCCGACGAGTATACGCGCTTCTGGTACTACACCATGAACTGAGGCGCCTGCCGCATCTGCTCCGGCCTTCGCTTTGCCGCATGATGTTTTTTCCGGGTCCCCCGAAACTGTCCGGCATCATGCGCAAACGGAGGGGCGGTATCTCCCACCGCCCCTCCGCAAGTTCCGAGCCGCGCTGACGAGGTAGCGCCGCACCTCACCCTACCTCGCTTGGCTCTTGCGGGGAGAGGGTAGGGGTGAGGGGCAGCACAATCCGGATTCACTACCGTTGGGCCGCAGACTTCGTCCAATTTTTCGCATTGATGCATCTTCCTCATCGAAGAGCCGATGGGCTCTTCCGGAAAATGCGCCAGGGATCGAGAGACCCTCATGATCTCCATGCTCGCAACTCGTCTCACCAGCGTCATCCTGGTCATGCTGGTCGTCACCGGGTTGTCCTTCTGCATCTTCAACTTCCTCGGCGACCCCGTGAACAACGTGCTCGGCGTCAATGCAACGCTGGCGCAGCGCGAGGAATTGCGGGCCGCCCTCGGCCTCGACCAGCCGACGATCGTGCAGTTCTGGCGTTTCGTCGAACGGGCCGTGGTCGGCGATTTCGGCGTTTCCTACCGCAACAGGCAGCCCGTCCTCGACCTTATCCTCACCCGCCTGCCGGCGACGCTGGAGCTGGTCTTCGCGGCGACCCTGACCGCCCTGCTGGTCGGCATTCCCATGGGGGTCTACACGGCCTTGAGGCCGCGCGGCTGGCTGAGCCGCCTGTTCCAGATGGGCTCGCTGCTGGGCATTTCCATGCCGCAATTCCTGATCGGCATGCTGCTGATCCTGGTCTTTTCGGTGGAGCTGCGCTGGCTGTCGGCCTTCGGGCGCGGCGACACGGTGCGGATCGGCTGGTGGACCACCGGCTTCCTCACGGTGAGCGGCCTCAAGGCCCTGATCATGCCAACCATCACGCTCGCCGTCTTCCAGGTCTCGATGATCATGCGCCTGATCCGCGGCGAGATGCTGGAGGTGCTGCGCTCCGATTTCATCAAGTTCGCCCGGGCACGCGGCCTGTCGGACCGGGCGGTGCATCTCACCCATGCGCTACGAAACAGTCTGTTGCCGGTGATCACCATCGTCGGCCTGCAGATCGGCTCGCTGATCGCCTTCGCCATCGTGGTCGAGGCAGTGTTCCAATGGCCGGGCATGGGCCTCCTGATCCTGCAGGCGATCGAGTTCGCCGACTTTCCGGTGATGGCGGCCTATCTCGCCTTCGTCGGCTTCAGCTTCGTGCTGATCAATTTGATCGTCGACCTGACCTATCTGCTGGTCGATCCGAGATTGAGGGTGAAATGAGCCAACTTGCCGCCATCGTCAGAAGCGTGGCTGCCAGCGAACTCGCCTGGCGCTTTCGGACCTCGCCTGCCGTCATCATAGCCACGATCATCTTCGGCCTTCTGGTGCTATGCGCGGTCTTCGCCAACCTGATCGCACCGCATGATCCCTTCGATCCGGCCACCCTCGACATCATGGATGCGCGCCTGCCACCGGTCTGGTCGGAAGGAGGGAGCGCGCGCTATCTGCTCGGCACCGACGAGCAGGGCAGGGACATCCTGTCGGCGATCTTCTACGGCATGCGCGTCTCCCTTCTGGTCGGCGTCGCAGCGGTGCTGTTCTCGGTGACGCTGGGGGTGATACTCGGCCTGCTCGCCGGCTATTTCGGGGGTTGGGTCGATGCCGTGATCATGCGCCTCGGCGACGTGCAGCTCTCCTTTCCCACCATCATGATCGCCTTCTTCATCGATGGCGTCGCCAAGATCGTGATGCCGGCGGCGCTGCGCGAGGACATGCGCTTCTACGTCGTCATCCTCGCCATCGGCGTCGCCGACTGGGTACAGTTCGCCCGAACCGTCCGTGCCACCACTATGATCGAACGCCGCAAGGACTATGTCGCTGCCGCGCGGATCTCCAAGGTGTCGAGCTTCAGGATCGTGCTCTCCCATATCCTGCCCAATACGATCGGGCCGGTGCTGGTGCTCGCCACACTGGGTCTCGGCGTCGCCATCCTCACAGAGGCGATCCTGTCCTTCCTCGGGCTCGGCATGCCGCCATCCCAGCCCTCGCTCGGTACGTTGATCCGCGCCGGAAACGACCTCCTGCTGTCCGGCGAATGGTGGATTTCGCTGTTCCCCGGCGCAGCGCTCGTCCTGCTCGTCCTTTCCGTCAACATCGTCGGCGACTGGCTGCGCGATGTCCTCAATCCCCGTCTTCGTTGATGCCCGAGTTGTGAAATGACCGATCTTCTTCTCGCCAATATCCGCCCGGACGCCAGGCAAAGCGCCGACATCCTGATCCGCGGCGGCCGGATCGCCGCCATCGGCCGCGATCTCGACCGGCCCGAGGGTGTGCCGGTGGTCGACGGCAAGGGGGCCATCGCCATCGCGCCCTTTGTCGAGGCGCATGTCCATCTCGACAAGATACTGTGGGGCCTGCCCTGGCACTCCATCAACGTGCCGCCATCGCTCCGGGCGATGATCGACAACGAGGTCGCCATCCGCAAGGATCTGCCCTGGGGCGTGCCCGAGCGTGCCGGCAATCTGATGCGGCGCTGCGTGGAAATGGGCTCGACCCATATCCGCAGCCATGTCGATATCTCTACCGGCTACAAGCTCGACAATCTCCATGGTGTCCTGGAAGCCTGGGAGAAAGTGAAGCATGCCGTCGGCCTCGAACTCGTCGCCTTTCCCCAGACCGGCCTGATGATCGACCCCGGCACCGCGGAACTGATGGAGGCAGCTCTGGACGAAGGCGCTTCCGTCATCGGCGGTATCGACCCTGCCACCATCGACGCCGACCCCAAGGGCCATCTCGACACCATCTTCGGCATCGCCAGCCGGAAGGGTGCCAAGATCGACATCCATCTGCACGAGCCGGGGGAGCTCGGCTTGTTCGAGCTCGGCATGATCGCCGAGCGCACGCGGGCGCTGGGCATGCAGGGGCGGGTGGTCGTCAGCCATGCCTTCTGCCTTGGCGACGGCCCGGCGCACAAGGTGCAGCGCATGATCGACGTGCTGGCCGAAGCGGGGATCGGCATCATTTCCGCCGTGCCGGGCGAGATCGGCTTCCCGCCGATGTTCGAGCTCGCCGCGCGCGGCGTGCGCTGTGCCGTCGCCTCGGATTCCCTGCGTGACACCTGGAACCCGCACGGCGACGGCGACATGCTCGACCGCTGCTGGCTCCTGGCCTACCGCACCCATTGCCGCACCGATGCGGAGCTGCTCAGGGCCCTCGACATGGGCACGCGCCGCGGCGCCGACCTGCTCGGCCTGGAAGGCTATGGGCTCGAGGTGGGCTGCGAGGGCAGCCTCGTCCTGATCGCGGGCGAGAACCTGGCGCAGATCCTGGTGGATCGTCCGGCGCGCGCACTCGTGGTGAAGCGGGGCCGGGTGGTGGCCGCCGACAATCAATGGATCGACGGCGAGGTGCCATGAAGCAGGACAACGCCGCCGCGCTGGTCGAGGTCACCGATCTCTCCAAGATCTTCGACGTCTCCGCGCCCTTCCTGCAGCGCGTCGTCACCCACGCCGGCCGCAAGCTGGTGCGGGCCGTCGACGGCGTGAGCTTTTCGATCCCGCGGGGCACCACCTTCTCGATCGTGGGCGAGTCCGGCTGCGGCAAATCCACCATCACCCGCCTGATCGCCGGGCTGGAGGCGCCGAGCGAGGGCCGCATCGACTTCGTCGGCCAGGGCGGCAAGCCGGTACACTTGCAGATGGTGTTCCAGGATCCGGTCGGCAGCCTTAATCCGCGCTGGCGCATCGGGCGCAGCATCGCCGAGCCGATGCGGCATCTGCCGCGGGCCGAGCGCCGTGCCCGGGTCGGTGCCCTGCTGTCGACCGTCGGGCTGGCGCCCGGTGACGGCACCAAATATCCGCATGAGTTCTCCGGCGGCCAGCGCCAGCGCATCTCCATTGCCCGCGCCTTGGCTGCCGAGGCCGAATTGCTGCTTCTGGACGAGCCGACCTCCGCTCTCGACGTCTCGGTCCAGGCGCAGGTGCTCAACCTGCTCAAGGACCTACAGCAGCGCCTCGGCCTGACCTACCTGTTCATCAGCCATAATCTGTCGGTGGTGCGCTTCCTGACCGACCGCATCGGCGTGATGTATCTCGGCCGCCTGGTGGAGGAGGGGCCGGGCCGCACCGTGTTCGACAGGCCGCGCCATCCCTATACGCGGCTGCTGCTCGAGACGATCCCTGATATCGAAAACCCCAACCGCGACCGGGCTCCCCTGGCCGGCGACCTGCCGAGCCCGCTCAATCCTCCGCCGGGCTGCGCCTTCCATCCGCGCTGCCCGCTGGCCATGGAGATCTGCAAGCGCGAGCGGCCTGAGATGCGCATGGTCGAAAGCGACGTGCGCGTCGCCTGCCATGCGATCGATGTCGGTAGCGGGCAGCCGGCACAGGTTTGAAGCGCAGCGTGTTTGGCGGCGCTCCTAAAACGCAAGGGCGGCGGACCGTCAGCATGCCCCTGGTGGGATCCTGATCGTCATGTTCCTGCCGGTTCCAGCGATATCGCGATCCACAGCGGGCCGGTACCCCGCCACGCCTAAGCCCTCATCGACTTTTCGGGTGTTGCCAATACGGGTCGGGACGACGTCACGAACGGTGGGGGTGCTGGGATTGGCACGGTAGATCCCGATTCACGACCTATTCCTGTATTTGGTGCGATGGAGACGCCGTTTCCGCCGGCGAGTCCGGGACCTCAAACAATCGCAGCCGAGCAAAAGGAAACTGGCGCAGTCCCCGGGGGAATAGTCCTCCACGCAGAACCTGCGCAACAATCAGGCCATGACATCTTGAGAAGGAACAGGTCTCATGAGCAATCCTGCAATCGGTGCGATAGGTGGTGCTCTCCCATCATCCAGGCCGGATTCTTCTGTCGCCCTGTCGCATCAGGTATCGTTCGACGCGGCTCTCGATGAAGCAAGGACGTCGGTATCCAAGACGTCCGCTCCGAAGAAAACCTTCGCCTACGCCAACACGCCGATCCACCAAAGGCCGATCAGCGAGCCTGAGCCGGATCACACAACCGTGCTTCCCGAAGGCAGCGATCCGTCGGTGGTGTCATCATGGTGGGGCACTCTGTCCACTGAGACGCGCCAGGATCTGATCGCCAATCACACCGACGAGCTTGGAAAGCTCAGAGGTTTGCCGGCCGAGGACATCGACAAGATAAACAGGAAGCGCGTCAATCTGGATATTGCCAGGGACCAGGAAAGACTTTGGGAAATCCCTAACGAAATTCAAGCGCTGAAAAATGCCATGCCGAGTGGGGAGGCAGGAAGAGACGGAGTAAACTATCAGGAGAAGATCCGGGCGTTGAAAGATGAGCAAAGCCGCCTGAGAGGTGAACTTTCAATTGCCAAAAAAATCCACATTCAGATGGAGATGCTCGATTCACAAGGAGGATCGGAGGCCTATCTTCTTACATATGATCCTGCAGATGATGGACGATTTGCCGTAGCCTTGGGAAATCCTGATACAGCTCACAATATAGGTGTTCTCGTTCCCGGCGTCAGTCATGACGCCAAAAAAGAAGATGGGATCGGATCTCAGTTCCCGACTGTGACGCAGGGCCTCTCTCTCTTTCACCAGATGAATTTCGAGGGACAACCTAACGCTAAAAATTCCATCATTGTCTGGATGGGGGCGGATATGCCCGACAATATTCCTGCAGGCATAAATGGAACTTACGGCGATAGTCGTCATGGCGCGCAAGCGCTAAAAGAGGATGTCACCGGATACGAAGTGGCGAGGACGAATCCCCATAGTCACATCACTCTTATTGGACACAGCTATGGGTCTTATATGGCGAGTGTAGCCATTCATGAAAATGGTCTTCGTGTTGACGATCTTGTCGTAGTTGGCTCGCCTGGAGTGGACGGGACCAATGCAACCGAGCTTGGTTCGCAGGGACATGTCTGGGCAGCGCGTGCCAAGGGAGATGACGTGGTGCCTCAGGGGTGGCTCGCCGATAGTGAGCCGACCGACAGGAACTTCGGTGCCATAACTTTCTCAACTGAAGGGGCTGAGGGCCATGGTGCATATCTGGACAACGGAACGCAGTCATTAGTGAATATCGCCAGGATCTCGACAGGAAAAACAGGCGATGTTGTAACTCGCGTACCCGATGAATACGGTACGATATTTTTTAAAGACAATGCGGACATAACCAGGCAGTGGAAGACGTCTCAGGTATTTCAAGTATTGAAGTGATTCGATCTTCTTGTTGGGAAGCGCCGCGTGCGGACAGAATGAGTTGCCGCCGCCTTCTGTTTGCCAATGCTGTATGATGGCTGCTCGCCAAGCTGAATTGGGTGTGGTCTGGCGTAGCGTCATCCGTGTTCAGTGGTTCGCGGAGAAGGCCTGAGTTGCCTGCGGCTGGCGACGTGCCAGCATATAGAATGCGGCAACATGCGTGATCATCAGCAGGGGTACGTAGAGCATCGGGATCGCGTAGGCGGCGCCCAACGCCCCGGCGAGATCCGGAAGGCCGAGCTGGTTGCCGTGATAATAGTCGACGATGATGTCGATTGTTCCCGCGACGTTGAAGGCGACCACGAAGCTCCAGAACAGCGGGCGTATCCTGACCATCACAAGGGCCAGCATGGCCAGCAAGCCGGTGGCGAAGTCGCCATAGGCGGCGAACTCGGCAAAGCCGCTGGGCAGATTGGGACCGACCACACCCGGAACGAGGAAGACGAGCCCGAAAAACCGAAAGCTGTGCAGGGTTGCGATGGCACGTTGCGCCTCGACCCTGTCCATCGACCGAAGCCTCGGCCAGCCATAGGCACCGAAACATAGCAGCCATGGCACATAGCCCAATACCAGATGCAGCAGGAAGATGGTTGCCGGCGACATGTGGAGCCCTCTCACGGGTTGACGCGATTGCCCGGCCTTCGGGCCGGAACGCTTCGAAAACGCCCCTCAAACTATGCTCCCTTTCGATGAGCGCATATCTGCGATAATGTTGATGTGCTATGAAGCAAAACTTCACAGTCAGACACAGCGCGCTGGACGGTGTGGAGGCGTTCTTGAACGTCGCCCAGCACCGCAGTTTCCGTCGCGCGGCCGCCGCGCTCGGGGTGACACCGTCGGCGATAAGCCAGTCGGTACGGGCGCTGGAGGCGCGCCTCGGCGCAGCGCTTCTCCTGAGGACGACACGCAGCGTCGGGCTGAGCGAAGCCGGCGAACGCTTCTTGTCGCGGGCAAGGCCCGCCTTCGAGGAACTGGTTGCCGCAAGCGAGGTTGCGCGCGCGCTCGGAAGCAGGCCGACCGGCCTGCTGCGCCTTGCCGTGCCCCCTGGCGTGGTGTCGGTTTTGCTCGAGCCGCTGATCGCATCCTTCTGCCAGGCTTATCCGGAAATCGAGGTAGAGATCGCGGCGAGCGGGGAACTGATCGATCTTGTGGCTCAGGGATTCGATGCCGGCATCCGGATGGGGCAGTTCATTGCGGCCGACATGATCGCGCTGCGCCTGACGCCTGCGTTCCCGTTCGTGGTCGTCGGCAGTCCGGAATATCTAGTCAAGCGCAAGGGCCCCGAGCGCATCGACGATCTGCGCCAGCATGCCTGCATGCGGATGCGCCGCTCGGATGGATCGATCGCGCCATGGCGTTTTGTCGAGGGCAATAGAACGGTGGAGGCGATCGTCTCAGGGCCGCTGATCGCACATGACTTTCCCACCCTCCTGGGCGCGGCGATCCGGGGGCTGGGACTTGCCCACTTGCCCGGCCCGCTCGCCAGGGCGCCGATCGCCGAAGGTCGATTGCAGGCGGTGATGGCGCCTTACGCCATTACCGTGCCTGGCGTCTTTCTTTACTATCCGGACAGACGGCAGGTCTTGCCGAAACTGCGCGCCTTCATCGACCATATGAAACGCCAGAGCACAACTTCGGATCTTCGAGACGACGGGTAGATCGAGGCGGATTTCCGGGCGACATGGATCTTTGGGGCCGCCGCGGCACTTGTCGAGATTGTGGACGAACTTCGCAAAGTCCTTCGCACTATCGGTTCAGGCGGTGCGACTATTCCGCATGCCGAGATAGGTCAGGGGCGGGCTGCCGAAGGCGCGCTTGAACATGATCGTGAAGGCGGCAGGGTTCTCATAGCCCAGATCAATTGCAACCGTCGTGACGGGGTCACCTGCGGCCAGGCGGGGCATTGCGCACAACAGGCAGGCCTGCTGGCGCCAGGCCAGGAAGCTGAGGCCGGTCTCGCGCCGAAAGAGGCGGGTGAAGGTGCGCCGGCTCATGCCGAGCGCCGTGCTCCAGTCGTCGATCCTCTCATGAATGGTCGGCCGCTCGACGAAGCGTCGGCAGCGAAGGGCCAACGCCCCATGCGATGGATAATGCAGGGAAAGCGGCAGCACCGGCATTTGCTGCATTTCGTGCCGTATCAACTCCATCAAGGCGCCCGAGCGGCTGTCGAGGTCATATTCGAGCGGCAGGTTGAGCGCCTCGGTCAACAGGCTTCGCATGAAGGGCGAAATGGAGACGACCTGGCAGTGGGCGGGCATGCTGGGAACCGCGTCGGGTTCGAGATAGAGGCTTTGCATGCCGACCGCACCGACCATGCGCACGTGATGCGTCGTGCCGGGAGGAATCCACATGCCGCGCTGCGGGGGCATGACCCAGGTGCCGCTCGGCGTCGCGAGCACGACGACGCCGGACGCCCCCGAGATCAATTGTCCTCGTCGATGATGGTGGGGCGGGACGATGAAGCCGTCGGGATAATCGCGACCGATCGCGATGATCGGTCGGGGGATATGGTCGACCGTGTCGATATGGACATCGCGCATGTTGGCCCACTCTCGTAGGAATATGGCCCAACATTGGTGGCAGGCCGTACGACCTCTCGGTACGCTGTTGATAGGCCGTGCGCAAGATTTTCGCGCCGATCGACCATGGCTTTCTCTGAGGATCTTCCGTGTCTACCCAAGATCTACCGCGTCAACGCATACATCCGCAGCCGCAGAAGAATACGAAGACAGTGTTCTCCGTCCTGTGGGCCGCAAGTTTCTGTCACTTGCTGAATGACATGCTGCAGGCGCTTCTGCCCGCCGTCTATCCGATCCTCCAGGGTAATTTCGAGCTCACTTTCGCGCAGGTCGGCTTTCTGACCTTCATCTACCAGATCACGGCGTCGCTGTTTCAGCCTTTCATCGGCTACTATACCGATCGTCGGCCCCTGCCATATTCCTTGCCGGTCGGCATGACTTCATCGATGTCCGGCTTATTGACGCTCGCCTTCGCCCCGAACTACGGCGTCCTGTTGATCGGTTCCATGCTGCTGGGACTTGGCTCCTCGATCTTTCATCCGGAGTCCTCGCGTATCGCTCGCCTGGCATCGGGCGGGGCTCATGGGCTGGCGCAATCGCTGTTCCAGGTCGGCGGCAATTTCGGCTCGGCGCTCGGTCCCCTGGCCGCCGCCTTCTTCGTGCTGCCGCGTGGGCAGGCCGGCTTGGCCTGGTTCGCGCTCGCAGCTCTTGCCGGCATCGTCATATTGACGGCGCTCGGGCACTGGTACCGGCTCAACGGCCATGCCAGGCGGCCGTCACACAAGGCACCCACCCATCATGCGACCTTGTCGCGTGGGCAGGTTTCGCGGGCAATGGCCATATTGATCGCGCTGCTTTTCTCCAAATATATCTATCTCGGCAGCTTCACGAGCTATTACATCTTCTATCTCAAGGACAAGTTCGGCCTGGCCACGCAGACGGCCCAGATCTACCAGTTCGTGTTCTTCGCGGCGGTTGCGGCCGGTACGATTGCCGGCGGGCCGATCGGCGACAGGCTCGGCCGGAAGGTCGTGATCTGGGTTTCCATCCTGGGTGTGCTGCCGTTCTCCCTGCTGCTGCCGCATGTCGGATTGATGGCAACCGCCGTGCTGAGCGTGATCATCGGCTTTGTGATCTCCTCGGCCTTCCCTGCAATCGTGGTCTATGGGCAGGAACTGATGCCTGGCCGCGTCGGCATGGTCTCCGGCCTGTTCTTCGGCTTCATCTTCGGCATCGGCGGCATCGGGGCGGCGGCGCTCGGCACGCTGGCCGACTGGACGGGCATCAATTTCGTCTTCCAACTCTGCGCCTTCCTGCCGGCACTCGGAATTCTCACGGTGCTCCTACCGAACCTGCGAGAACCCAAGCCGCTGCATGCATGAGAGTTGCTGGCAGTGCTGCTTGTCCTGGACGTGCGGCCGGCGCGCTCGCTGCAGTTGTTCTTCGATGGTGAGGCAGTAACTGCCAACCCATCACCACTTGCGTGCTCCAGCGCGCATCCGCCAATTCGGTGACCAGGAAGTCGGCCGGTGCCGAGACCTTGGCGACGGCACGCGAACAAGTCGGCCGCGCGGTCGCTCCAGCCATGCCTGGCGCCCAGGCGCAGGAAACGGGAGCTACGAAACCATCTGCCGGCCTATTCGCTCCCGCGCTGCCCAACGCCACTACCCCGGAGGTAGTTGGGCGACCCCCAGCAAGTGGCTTTACTCCCCTCGACGCGAACGATGCCGTTCGCCAGAAATGACGAGGAGCCAACATGCCATCCTATCCCATCCACACCGTCGCCACCGCGCCCGAGGAGGCGCGGCCGGTTCTCGGTGAACTCGCCAAAACCTTCGGCGTGATCCCCAACATCGCAGGTGCGATGGCAAACTCGCCGGCGCTGATCAAGGCGTTCGCCGGCCTGTTCCGGCAGGTTCATTCCGGTACGTTCACCGAGGCGGAGATCCAGATCCTGCTGCTGACCAATGCCGTCGCCAATTCCTGCGATTGGGCGGTGGCGTTCCACACCATGCTGGCTCTGAAGGAGGGCCTCGCGCCTGCCGATGTCGAGGCGGTCCGCAGGCGCGGCATCCCTGCGGATGGAAGGCTGGCTGCGCTGTCCAGCCTGGCCCGGAAGCTGATCGAGAGGCGCGGCCATGTGAGCGACCACGATCTCGAAACCTTCGTCAACGCCGGGTTCCATGGGGAGCAGGTGTTGGAGATGCTGGCCGTGACCGCGGCCTCGACGATCACCAATTATGTCGGCACCATTGCCCGGCCGCCACTCGAAGGCTTCTTGCAGCCGCATGCCTGGCGAGCCTGACCGGCCACATCGCCGGCGCCGTGCCCTGGCACGGCGCTCTCCCATCCAACGACGTTTCCGAAGGGGCTTGGCCATGTCCATGCAGGATACGATAGCCACGCCGCGGGGTGGCCAAGTGGGCGCCCTGCTGCGCCATTGGCGTGATTTGCGTCGCAAGAGCCAATTGGAACTCTCATTCGACACGGGCGTGTCGCAGCGACATCTCAGTTTCATCGAGGTCGGTCGCACGGTGCCCAGTCGTCAGATGCTGATCGACCTCGCCACCGCTCTGGACATGCCCTTGCGCGACCGGAATACGCTGCTGCTGGCTGGCGGTTACGCGCCCATATATCGCGATGGTGCCTGGGACGGCGTGGAGATGCGCAGCATCACCAAGGCCCTGGAGCGTATGCTGCATCAGCACGAACCATTCCCGGCCCTGGTCATGGATCGCTATTGGAACGTGCTCATGACGAACCGATCTGCGCCGCGCCTCTTCAGCCGTTTCACGGATTTGTCGGTGCGCAAGGCGCCGCGCAACCTGCTGCATCTGGTTTTTGATCCAAATGGCCTGCGCCGCTTCATTGCGGATTGGCCGGCTGTTGCACGAAGCCTGATCCAGCGTGTTCATCGTGAAGCCGTGGGACGCATCATCGACGACAAGGTCAAGGAACTGCTGGCGGCACTTCTGGCCTATCCGGATGTCGAGCCCGCGTGGACCTCGCCCGAGGCTGCAAGCCCCCTTGCGGCGATGCCGGTCATCCCGATCGGCCTTGTCAAGGACGGCAGGGTGCTCGACTATTTCTCAATGGTCACCACCGTTGGTACGCCCCAGGCGGTCGCCGCCCAGGAACTGCGCATCGAATGCATGTTCCCGGCTGACGAAGCGAGCGAGGCTTTTCATATCGAGATACTGGGGCGGGACTGACATGGAGTTAACCGAGGGCGAGCGAGATTCAGCGACACTGAGCGAGGTTCAGTGACATTCCAGGGCCGTATTGGCCTTGAAAGTGAAAGGACAAGCAATGGCCGTCGCCAAGAACACGATCTGCGTATGGTACGACAAGGAAGCCGAGGCTGCGGCCCGCTTCTATGCCGAGATCTTTCCCGACAGCACGGTGCATGCCGTCCATCGCGCACCCGGCGACTACCCGTCAGGCAAGGAGGGCGACGTGCTGACGGTCGAATTCACCGTTGCCGGCATTCCCTGCCTCGGCCTCAATGGCGGACCCGCGTTCAAGCACAGCGAAGCCTTTTCCTTCCAGATCGCCACGGACGACCAGGAGGAGACGGATCGCTACTGGAATGCCATCGTCGGCAATGGCGGTCAGGAAAGCGCGTGCGGCTGGTGCAAGGACAGATGGGGCATCTCCTGGCAGATCACGCCGCGGGTGTTGACAGAGGCCTTGGCTGCCGGTGGCGCGGAAGCCAAACGCGCCTTCGAAGCGATGATGGCGATGCGCAAGATCGACGTCGCGGCGATCGAGGCGGCTCGTCGGGGCTGACGATGCCGCCACCCGTTGGCGGAGATCGCCCTGCGATCTCCATATATGATTTTATCGTGATATGTCAGTATGTTGAGTCAAGATATTCGACGATCGCCTTCACGTCGGCTTCGGCGATCGGCGCCTTGTAGGTCTTGATCATCTTGTTGACTTCGGCAGCCCAGAAGGCCTGTCCCTTCTTCGGCGGCTGCGTGCGGATATAGTCCGCCGAATGACAGGCGGTACAATTGTTCTGCGCGGTTTCGAGGTTCGGCCCGTCCTTGAATTTGGAAGCCTCGTCGGGAAGCTGGTAGGTCAGCGGCCGGGCGAAGACCAGGGAGACAGGCAGCAAAGCGAGGGCGGCTGCCAGTGATGCGGTGACGATACGTTTCATCATGGCTCTCCTCAGGCTGCCGTGACCTTGGTGGCTTCGACGCAGTTGCGCATGTAGCCGGCCGGGTTCCACAGCGGCTTGTCGGGCTGGGTCTTGCCGTCATTGCCGGTGGCGCGCACCTTGAGCACATGGGCTCCCGGCTCGAGCCGAATATCGGTGGTCCACTCCCGGAAGGAATAATTGCCGAGATCCTCGCCGAGGCGTGCCGGCAGCCAGGTGGCGCCGTCGTCGGTCGAGATGGAAACCTGCCTGATGCCCGAGCCGCCATCGAAGGCGAAGCCGCGCAGCTTCATGGGTGCGCCGGCCGGCACTTTCTGGCCGTCGAGCACGCTGGTGATGAAGGAGCGCACATTGAACCGGTTGATCGGCACGGTCTTGTCCGGCGCCTTGCCGGGTTCGGTACAGGCGCAGTCATTGTCGGGAATGCGGTAGGCGGATTTCATCCAGAAGCCCTCGAACGGCTTGTCGAGCACGGTGATCTCGTTGAGGTGCTTGAGCCAGTAGGTGCCGTACCAGCCCGGTACGACCAGGCGAACCGGGAAGCCGTTCAGCCAGGGCAGGTCCTCGCCGTTCATGGCATAGGCCAGCATCACCTCGCCGTCGCGGGCATGGTCGATGTCGAGAGCCTTGACGAAATCGGGTGTATCGGGCGCGGCCGGACCGTCCAGGCCGCCGAACGATACCTGCACCGCGCCGGGCTGCACGCCGGCCTTGTCGAGAATAGCCCTGAGGGGAACGCCTTTCCAGCTGGCATTGCCCATGGCGCCGTTGGCGAGCTGTCCGCCGGCGACGCGCGGTTCGACGAAGCCGCGGCTGTTGCCCGAGCACTGGTGGGCGGCCACCATTTCGATCGGCTCGAAAGCCTTGAGGTCATCCAGCGACAGGGAAAGCGGCGTCCTGACCAGCCCCTTGACCTCGACCCGGTAGGTCTGGGGATCGATCCCGAGCGGGATGTCGGAGAGGTGGTAGCGCACGAAGAAGGCGTCGTTCGGGGTGATGATGCCTTCATTGAAGATCTGGAAGGGCGTTTCGAGCTGCGGCGGGCGCTCGGTCAGCCCGATCAGGGGGCGCTTGCCGGGATATGTCACCAAGGGGCGCTCGCCATTGGCAAAGGGCAGGGTGACCGTCTCTTCCGCGTGGGCGAGAGGCGGCAAAATCATTCCGCTTGCCAAGGCGGCGGCAGTCGAGCCGCCCAGCTTCAGGACATTGCGTCGGCTGATCATGGTCACCTTCCTGGGGTTATCGTTGGTGGTGTCGTGCGGTCGTTTGCGCAGATATGCGGGCGTTGACTTGACCGGAAAAACGCGAGGCCGGCCGCCTTGTTCCTGTCCCATGCCTCAAGGCTTGGAGTCACCGTCACCGCCATGGAGGAAGGACGCAGTCGGCTGACGCATGTCGGCCGCCTGGAGCGTGGTGACCGCGATCATGTGATAGGCATCCTCGGCGCTGCAGCCGCGCGAGAGGTCGTTGGCAGGCTTGGCCAGCCCCTGCAGGATCGGCCCGATGGCGCTCGCCCCGCCGATGCGCTGGGCGATCTTGTAGCCGATGTTGGAAGCGTCGAGATTGGGAAAGATGAAGACATTGGCGCCGCCGTGCAGGGGTGAGTTCGGTGCCTTGGCGGCACTCACCGCTTCGACGAACGCACTGTCGAACTGCAGCTCTCCGTCGATGGCAAGATCGGGATCGGCGGCATGGGCAAGGCGCGTCGCCTCCACCACTTTGGAGACGCGTTCGTGCGAAGCGCTGCCGATCGTGGAGAAGGACAGCATCGCCACCTTGGCCGATACGCCGGCTAGGGCCTGGTAGGAGCGGGCGGACACCCGCGCGATATCGGCGAGCTCTGCCGCATCGGGATCGATGACGAGGCCGCAATCGGCAAACAGGAAGGCGCCCTTCTTCACGTGGTAGGGCTGGCACAGCATCATCAGGAAGAAGCTGGAGACCAGGGCGGCGCCGGGCGCCCGGCCGATGCATTGCAGCGCCGCGCGCACGGTATCGGCGGTGGTCGCCACGGCACCGCCCACCGTGCCGTCGACCTCGCCCTCGCGCACCATCATGGCGGCGAAGGTCAAAGGCGAGCGCAACGCCTCGACCGCCGCCTGCGCGTCGACGCCCTTGGATTGGCGCAGCCGGTGATAGGCGGCGGCCAGGCGAGGGGCGAGCGGCGAGGTGGCCGGGTCCTCGATGCGGATCTCTTCGCTTGCGGCACCGGCTTCGAGCAGACGCTGCCTGATGATGTCGCCGCTGCCGACGAGGATGATCTGGGCAATGCCATCCCGGCTGGCCCGCAAGGCCGCCTCGACGATGCGCGGGTCCTCGCCCTCGGCAAGGACGATGCGCCTGGGTGCGGCCTTGGCCGCGGCGATGATGCGGTCGAGCGGTTTCATGACACATGCCCCAGGAGATACATGCCGGCGAGGATGAAGAGGGCGAGGAAGACGGTCTCGGCGACGATCAGGGCGACTGCGTCACCGCCGACTTCGAGCACCCGGCGCAGCGCCGTCTTCATGCCGACGGAGACGATGCCCGCCAGCAGGGCCCAGCGCGAGACCTCGGCGCCCGCTTCGGCGACCACCCGCGGGATCAGGCCGAACGAATTGATCGCGGCCAGGATGAGGAAGGTAATGACGAAGCCGGGCAGCAGGGGCGGGCGGCCGGCAGCATCGTCCGGGCCGGCAATGTTGCGGGTGGCCAGCGAATAGACCAGCACCACCGGCGCCAGCATGGCCACGCGGATGAGCTTAACCAGCGTGGCCGCCTCGCCGGCCTCCGGCGAGACGGAAAAGCCCGCCCCGACCACCTGGGCGACGTCGTGGATGGTGCCGCCGAAGAAGATGCCGGTGGCGCGCGCATCAAGCCCGATCGCGTGGGCGAGGATCGGATAGACGATCATGGCGATGGTGCTGAGCACGGTGACCGAGAGCACCGTGAAGATCAGATTGCGCTCGGAGAACTCGTTCTTGGGCAGCACGGCCGCAATGGCCATGGCGGCAGAGGCACCGCAGATCGCCACCGAGCCGCTGGTTATCAGCGCCAGCCGCCAGCCCCGGCCGAGCACCTTGGCGGCCAGCAGGCCAAAGCCGATGGTGGCCGCGATGGCCGCGACCAAGAGGAGGATGGTGCCGGCGCCGAGCCCGATCAGCAGGTCGACGCTGATGCGCATGCCCAGCAAGGCCACGCCGAGGCGAAGCACCTTCCTGGCGCACAGGTCGATGCCGGGAACGCAGCGCCCTTCCTCCGACAGGAAATGCAGGGCGATGCCGAGCAGCAGCGCCATCAGCATGGCCGGCGCGCCGTAATGGTCGGACAGGAATTGGGCGGCGATGGCGGTGGCACCGGTCACCGCCACGCCCGGCCAATAGCGGACTGCCGCCGAGGGAAGCCCTCCGAACCGGCTGGGCGTTACGGCTGAGGTCGTCATGGGCGCGTGTCCTGTGGTCGGGAAGCTGGCATGCGGCGCGAAGGGCCTGCCCGGTTCGGGGCAGGCCGCAGTCGGTCAGGCGCGCTGCTGAGGCCGCATGTCGGCGCGGTCGATGCCGGCGACCGGCACGGGCTTCTTCATGGCGTCGCGCCGGAAGGGTTCGCCCAGCTCCTGGTTGAGCACGACCTCGACGAAGGTGGTTACGCCCCTGGCCTGATCGTCGAGCGCCCTGGCGAGAGCCTCGGTCAGGCCGGCCGGCGTGTCGACGCTGACGCCCTTGAGCCCGCAACCCTCGGCCACCTTGGCGTAGCTGAGATTGGGGTTGAGCTCGGTGCCGACGAAATTGTTGGCGTACCACAGCGTGGTGTTGCGCTTTTCCGCGCCCCATTGGTAGTTGCGGAAGATCACCATGGTGATGGCCGGCCAGTCCTCGCGGCCGATCGCCCCCATCTCGTTCATCGAGATGCCGAAGGCGCCGTCGCCGGCAAAGCCCACCACCGGCGTGTTGGGACAGCCGATCTTGGCGCCGACGATGGAGGGGAAACCGTAGCCGCAGGGACCGAACATGCCGGGCGCCAGATATTTGCGACCCTGCTCGAAGCTCGGATAGGCATTGCCGATCGCGCAATTGTTGCCGATGTCGGTGGAGATGATCGCCTCCTTCGGCAGCGCGGCCTGGATGGCGCGCCAGGCCTGGCGCGGCGACATGCGGTTGGGCTCGCGCCGGCGGGCACCGTCGTTCCATTCCGTGCCCGGATCGTCGTCTTCATGGTCCATCGAGGAGAGCTGCTGCAGCCAGGCCGAACGGGTCTGGTGGATGGTGGCCACGCGCTCCTTGCGGCCCGTATCGCCGGCCGCCGGCGACAATTGCGCCAGAATCTGGCCCGCCACCTGCCTGGCGTCGCCGCAAATGCCGACGGTGACCTTCTTGGTGAGGCCGATGCGGTCGGCATTGATGTCGACCTGGATGATCGCAGCCTGTTTCGGCCAATAGTCGATGCCGTAGCCCGGCAGGGTCGAGAACGGGTTGAGGCGGGTGCCGAGCGCCAGCACCACGTCGGCCTTGGCGATCAGTTCCATCGCGGCCTTGGAGCCGTTATAGCCGAGCGGCCCGACGGCGAGGCGATGGCTGCCTGGGAAGGCGTCGTTGTGCTGATAGCCGCAGCACACCGGCGCATCGAGCCGTTCGGCCAGCGCCATGGACTCGCCGATGGCATTGCCGATGACGACGCCGGCGCCGTTGAGGATCACCGGGAATTTCGCCTCGGACAGGAGCTTGGCGGCCTGGGCGATCGCCTGCGGCCCGCCGGCCGGGCGTTCGAAGCGGACGATCGCCGGCAAATCGACATCGATCACCTGGGTCCAGAAGTCGCGGGGAACATTGATCTGCGCCGGAGCGCAGCCGCGCCAGGCCTTCTCGATCACCCGGTTCAGCACTTCGGGAATGCGCGAGGGATCGCGCACCTCTTCCTGATAGCACACCATCTCCTCGAACATCGCCATCTGGTCGACTTCCTGGAAGCCGCCCTGGCCGATGGTCTTGTTGGCCGCCTGGGGGGTGACCATCAGGAGCGGGGTGTGGTTCCAATAGGCCGTCTTCATGGCGGTGATGAAGCCGGTAACACCCGGTCCGTTCTGGCCGATCGCCATGGCCATGGTGCCGGTGGCGCGACTGAAGCCGTCGGCCATCATGCCGGCATTGGTCTCGTGAGCGCAGTCCCAGAACTTGACGCCGGCCTTGGGAAAGAGGTCCGACACCGGCATCATGGCCGAGCCGATGATGCCAAAGGCATGCTCGATGCCGTGCATCTGGAGGACTTTGACGAAGGCTTCTTCCGTGGTCATTTTCATGGCTTGGTTCCTTTCGAAGGGGCCATTCGATGCTGAGAGGGTGTTTTAATTTTCATTTTCTATTTCAAATAGATACATTGGTTTTCAAAACCAATTTGATCGGCAGGCGCTCTAGAAAATCTCATCCTTGAGGTAGTACCAGCGGTACATGCCCCACTGTCCCAGGCGCCTGAACGGCGTCAGCAGCCCGTGGCTCGGCAGCGGCGAGGTGAAGATCGGCAAATCGAGGCCGCCGCCCTTGCCGGCGACCATCTGGGCCATGCGGCGGCCGGCCTGCGCCGAGTACATGACGCCGTTGCCGCCATAGCCCATGGCGTAGAACAGCGGCTGGGCCGGGTCGGGGCGGAAGATGCGCGGCATCATGTCGTGGCTGACATCGACCCAGCCCCACCAGGAATAGTCGATCTCGATGCCGCGCAGGATCGGGAACTTCCGGTAGAGCCCTTCGACCAGCAGGTTGAGATGCTTGGGATTGGCCGCATCGCCGCCGGTGATGGCGCTGCGGCTGCCGATCTGCAGGCGGCCATCCGGCAGCAGGCGATAATAATGGCGCAAGGTGCGCGTATCGGTCAGCGGGATGTGGGTCCTGAAATTCAGCGCTTCTCGCTCTTCCTGCGTGAGCGAGCGGGTGACGACCGAGTTGGACAGGATCGGCATCAGCCGGTGCCGGGTCAGGGGATGCAACCCGGGCGAGGTGTAGCCGGCCGTGGCGATGCAGACGGCGCGGGCGTGCACGGTTCCCCCCGGCGTCCTCAGATGATGGACGCCGCCCTTGAGTTCGCAGCCGAGCACGGGGCTCGAGACATGCACCCTGGCTCCGAGCTTGCGTGCCAGCTTCAGATAGCCGAAGGCGAGCTTGGCGGCATGGATGCCGATGCCGTCGGGCTCGTACATGGCGCCCTTGGCCTCGGCGTCGCGCACGAAATCGCTGTGGATCTCGTCGCGTCCGACCATGCGGGCACGGTAGCCGAACACCTCGTTCAGCAGCTGCGTTTCCTTCTCCAGCGCCGGCATCATCTTCTCGCGATGGGCGATGTAGAGATGGCCGCCATCCTGGGGCTCGCAGTCGATCTCCGGCGAGCGGATCAGTTCTCGGAACAGCTCGAAGGCATCGGCGATCTCGCCATGGAGCTTTTTGGCGACATCCATCCCCCAGCGCTCGATCCATTGCGAGCGCTTCAATCGGCCCGATGAGATCTGCGCCTGGCCGCCATTGCGAGTCGAGCAGCCCCAGGCGACGCCGTTGGCTTCCAGTACCGTCGCCTTGATGCCATGTTCCCTGGCAAGATGGATGGCGCAGGACAGACCCGTATAGCCCGAGCCGATGATGGCGACATCGACATCGAGGTCTCTGGTCACGGGGCCATCGTCGGCGGGCGGCGTGCCCGCCGTGCCGATCCAGTAGGTCGGCGCATAGTCCTTGCCGGTGCCCGGATCGGGGGCATGGATCGGATCATAGGCCGGATCGAAGGGCTGTCTTGGCGCCGTCGTCCTGGCAAGCAGCTGGTCCATCGGATTGTCCTCCCGCGCTGAGCTCAGCCCTGCGCAGCCTGCGGCGGCCGGTTCTTGCGGAAGGCCTGTTTGCGGATGATCTTGCCGTCGGCGAGGGTGAAGAGGTCGCAACCCTCCGCCTCGATGCGGCTGCCGTCGGCCTGGGTGCCGGAGAAGACCCATTCCGAAACCGCCCGGTCGTCATGGACGAAATGGCTGTGATGGGCCCAGCGCGCATCGGGCATCGCCTGCCACACAGCGCTGAAGGCATCGGCGATGGCCTGGCCGCCGGAAAAGCGGGTGCCGTAGACTTCCGGCCCGCCGACGGCGTCGAACACGCAGTCCGGGGCGAAGAAGGCCATGACGCCGTCGATGTCGTGCCGGTTGAAGGCATCGAAGAGGCGGGCAAGATCGGCTGCGGTCATCGACATTTCAGTTTCCTCGTATTTTCGCGGCGACCCTTCGGGCAAAGCTTCGCCGTGAGCCGGCTGGGCGGCCCGTTGGTCTTGTTTTCAAGTTGGTCCGGTGCGGCGCCGGCGTCGGGCGATCAGCCCAGGGTGGGCACCCTCAAGTACGGTTGCGCGGCCGTCAGATCTTGCCCTTCCAGGGGATGAGCGCCTTTTCCAGGTGGCGGATCAAAAGGTCGAAGGCGAAAGCGAAGATGCCGATGATGAAGATGCCCATGATCACCGTGTCGCTTTCCAGATTCTCGGCCGCGTTGAGCACCATGAAGCCGAGGCCTCGGTTCGCGGCGACCATTTCGGCCGCGACGAGCGTGGTCCAGCCGACGCCGATGCCGATGCGCATGCCGGTGAAGATCTCCGGAAGGGCGGCCTTCAGAATGACCTGGCTGATGACCTGGCTGCGGGTACCCCCCATCGCATAGGCGGCATGGATCTGTTCGGTCGAGACCGAGCGCACGCCGGCCCGGGCCGCGATGGCCATCGGTGCGAAGATTGCCAGATAGATCAGGAATACTTTCGGGAACTCGCCGATGCCGAGCCAGATGATGATCAGCGGCAGATAGGCGAGTGGCGGCAGTGGCCGGTAGAACTCGATGATCGGATCGAACAGGCCGCGTACGAAGCGGTTGACACCCATCAGGATGCCGATCGGCACGGCGGTAACCAGGGCGAGCAGGAAGGCACCGACGACGCGGCCGAGACTGGCCATGGTGTGTTCGGCGAGGGTCGAGTTGGAGACGCCGTCGGTGAGCGCCAGTACGAACTTGTCCCAGACGGCCAGGGGGGATGGCAGGAATAGGGGCTTGACCCAGCCGGTTTCCGTGACGAGGAACCACAGGGCGATCAGGACGATGGCGGTGGCCAGGCTGATCAGGCCGCTGCTGCCGTCGCCGGGGGCACCGAAGATCTTGCCGGGCTGGACGGGCCGCGCCTTCAGGACACCCTCAAGCATGGGCTGCCTCCGGATTGGCGCGCTCGTCGCCATAGATGATGCCGAGTACTTCTTCACGCATCCTGATGAACTGGGGGCTGGACTTGATGGCACGGGCGTTACCCTCCGCGAGGAACTGGCGATTGAAATCGAGTTCGTAGGTGTGGGTGATGCGGCCGGGGCGCGGCGACATCACGATCAGCCGCGACCCCAGGAACAGCGCTTCCTCGACGCTGTGGGTGATGAAGAAGAACATCTTGTTGGTGAGCTGCCAGACCTTGAGCAGCAGTTCCTGGATGGTCTCGCGGGTCAGCGCGTCCAACGCCGCCATCGGTTCGTCCATCAGGAGCATGGCCGGGTCGCAAGTCAGGGCTCTGGCGATGCCCACGCGCTGCTGCATGCCGCCCGACAGGTGGTAGATCATGTGGCGATGGAAGTCCTGCAGGCCGACCAGGGCCAGGTTCTTGGTGGCGAGCTCCCGCCGCCTGGTCTTGTCGACGCCGCGCAGCTTGAGGCCGAACTCGGTGTTGTCGATCACGTTGAGCCAGGGCAGCAGCGCATGTTTCTGGAACACCACGCCCCGGTCGGCGCCCGGACCGCTGATCCGATTGTTCCCGAGTGAGATCTCGCCATCGGACGGCGCCATGAAACCGGCCATGATGTTGAGCAATGTGGTCTTGCCGCACCCCGATGCACCGAGGGCAACGACGAAATCCCCGCTGTTGATGCTGAGATTGACGCCCTTGAGGGCTATGACGGCCTGGTCCGAATAGAGGCCTGGATATGTCAGGCTGACGTTCTTGACACTAAGCGTTTCCATAACGAATGCCTCCCGGCAGCTTGGTCACGGGGCACGTTGGATGTGCTGTCGGCCGCCCGGAGCAAGGGTTGCACGGGCGATCGACGGTGTGCGCGATCGGGGCGCTCTATTTGGCCGCGCTCCGGGCAAAGCTCGCGTTCACATAGGGCGCGTAGTCGTCGAGCGACTTGCTGATCTGTTTCTGCTCGACCAGGAACTTTGCGCTCGCATTGAGGGCGCGCACCGCGCCGCCGCCGAGCCAGCTATCCGAAGCCTGTTCGGCTGCATTGGGGAAGGAGAGCAGCTTCAGGGCCTCGACAGTGCTGGGGCCATCGCCTCCGATCAGCTTGACGATGCCGCGGACCTGCGGGGAGTCAGCGGTCCACGCCGCCTTGTTGGCGTTGTAGTCGGCATAGGCCTGCGCCAGGACCTTGGTGAAGGCTGCCATGAGTTTGGGATTTTCCTCCGCCCAGCCCTTTGAGACCACGAGGCCGTCGAAGGTTGGTACGCTGGCGGCGCCTATGCCCTCGGAATCGGCGATCACCTTGCCCGATTTCAGGATTTCCGACAAAGCGGGCGGCCAGACATAGGCGGCATCGATGTCGCCGCGCTGCCAGGCGGCCACGATCTGCGGCGGCTTGAGATTGAGGATGTTGACCTCGCGCGGGTCGAGCTTCCAGACCTGCTTCATACCGACCAGAAGATGGAAGTGGGAGGTCGAGACGAAGGGGACGGCGACCTTCTTGCCCTTCAGGTCCTCCGGCTTGGTGATGCCGGAACCCTCGCGCGCCACCAGCGCTTCGGACTTGCCGATATTGTCGAGGATCCAGAAGAGTTGCAGGTCGACCCCACGGGTGGCGGCAGCGGCGGTGCCGGTGGAGCCGATGACGCCGATCGGCACGTCGCCCGAGGCCAGCGCGGTGGTGATGTCGCCGGCCGAGCTGAACTGGCGCCAGTCGATCTTGTAGCCGGCCTCCTTGGCGGCGGCGTCGAAGCGGCCGTCGGCGATCGCCGTCACGAACGGGCCGACGATCTGCTGGTAGCCCACCACGAGATTGGTTTCGGCATGGGCGAAGGCGGCACTGAAGAGACCGGCGGCCACCGTCATGGCGCCGGCCATACGCTTGATCAGTTGCATGATCATTCCCCTTTGGCTTGCGGCAACCGGGGGTCCCGGCGCCACCGGCTGTTTTCGCCGGATTTTCACCGGTGCCATCAGACCCGGTCTTATTGGCTTAAGGGATAAATCACGCCGGCCTGTTGCCTTAGAGCCAGTTGGCAAGTTGAATGAGTCCAGTTTGCCGGAGCAAGGCGCGCCCGCACGCCATCGCCGCGCCAGGAAAACGCGCCAGGGATGGGAAGGATGAGCCAGACGACGGTTTCGGAGACGATCTTCTTCGTCGACAAGGCGAGCCGGATCGGGCTCCAGGCCCAGATCCGGGAGACCGTGGTCTCCTCCATCCTGGCGGGACGCCTGCGCCCGGGCCTGCATCTGCCGTCGACGCGCAAGCTCGCCGCCTATCTCACCATTTCCCGGATCACGGTGACGCTGGCCTATCAGGAGCTGGCATCGCAGGGCTATATCCAGGCCTCGAGCCGCAGCGCCTATCGCATCGCCGACAACCCACCCTTCAACACGCTGGAGATCGCTGCGCCTTCGATCGAGACGGAGCGGATCGACTGGAGCGCCAAATTGCGCGCGAGCTTCATCGTCGCCAAGCAGATCCGCAAGCCGCTTGACTGGCGGCGCTATCCCTATCCCTTCCTGTATGGCCAGATGGACAGCTCCCTGTTCGATCTCAATGCCTGGCGCGACTGCGCGCGGCGTGCCCTGGCCCGCGAGGATTTCGAGCTGATGGCGGGCGATTTCGCCGCCGCCGACGACGCACGGCTCGTCGACTACATCTGCTCGCGCACACTGCCCAGCCGCGGTATTCGCGCTGCGCCGGACGAGATCCTGGTGACCGTCGGTGCCCAGAACGCCTTGTGGATCGTCATTCAGCTCCTGCTGGGCCGAGGTTCACGGGCGGTGTGCGAAAATCCATGCCATCCCGACATGAGCGCCTCCCTGCAGTTGAGCGGGGCCGACGTCACCGCCATCGACGTCGACGAGGAGGGGCTGCCGCCCGACGCGCTGCCCGAGCAGGTCGACGCCGTCTTCGTGACGCCGAGCCATCATTGTCCGACAGGGGCGACCATGCCTGTCGAACGGCGTGTCGCCCTGCTGGAGGCGGCAGCCCGGAAGGATTTCATGATCGTCGAGGACGATTACGAGTTCGAGATGAGCTTCCTGGCCCCGCCTTCGCCGGCGCTCAAGGCCTTCGATCGCAGCGGACGGGTCCTCTATGTCGGCAGTTTCTCCAAATCCCTGTTTCCGGGCCTGCGCCTCGGCTATCTGGTTGCGCCGGCGGCATTCATCCGGGAGGCACGGGCCTTGCGCGCCCTCATGCTGCGCCATCCGGCCGGCCATCTGCAGCGCACCGTCGCCTATTTTCTCGGCCTCGGACATTACGATGCCCTCGTCCACCGCATGCGCGGCGCCTATCACGGGCGCCACATCGTGATGGCGGAGGCACTCAGGGAGCAGGGCCTGATGATTGCCGGTTCCGCTGCCTTCGGCGGCAGCTCCTTCTGGATCGCGGGTCCCGACGGCCTGGATGCCGACCTGCTGATGGCGGACCTCAAGGAGGATGGCGTGCTGATCGAAGCGGGCTCGCCCTTCTTTGCCAGAAACGAGGGTCCCTGCCGCTTCTTTCGCATGGGCTATTCCTCGATCCACCGCAGCAGCATCGCGCCGGGGGTAGCGCTCACCCGCAACAGCATGGACCGGCTGCGGCCGAGGTCATGAGCCTTTCCGAAGTCCCCGTCACGGCCAAGGTTGTTACGTCACCGAGCGCCCGTGAGACGAACAGCTTCGGAACCAAGTTCCTCAACATCGGTTCCAACAGGGACGATCTACCTGTCACGGCAGGCAAGGGCGGTGGGGATGGCGACAAGCGGCAAGAAACAGGCAGCCAAGGTAAAGCAGCCGCATCTAATGCAGGCCATGGCCGAGCCCTTGCTGCACGACGATGAAGCGGAGGGCTTCGTACAACAGGCCATCCAGGACCTGTGCGCCTGCGATGTGCCGTTTCTGGTGGCCGGCACCTTTGCCGTCAGCGCCTATACCGGCATCACCCGCCTGACCAAGGATCTGGATATCTTCTGCAAGGCGGGCGATGCCCAGCGCCTGCTCGCCTATTTCCAGGCCGAGAACTACGCCGTCGAGATCGAGGACGATCGCTGGCTCGGCAAGGTTTTCAAGGGCAAGAAGTTCTTCGACGTCATTTTTGCCTCGCCCAACGGCACGATGCCGGTGGGAGACGACTGGTTCGAACAGGGGCGCAAGATCCATCTTTACGACTGCAAGGTCGGCATCGTCGGACCGACCGACCTCATCTGGTCCAAATGTTTCGTGCAGATGCGTCATCGCTATGATGGGGCCGACGTGGTCCATCTCATCCTCAAGACGCATGCGCAGATCGACTGGCAGCGCCTGCTCGCGCATATGGAAGTGCATTGGGAGGTGCTCCTGATGCATCTGCTCAATTTCCGCTGGATCTATCCGTCCGAGCGCGACGTCGTCCCGGCCTGGCTGCTGACGGAGTTGCTCGACCGGCTTGGCGCACAGCGGCAATTGCCGCCGCCACAGATGAAGATCTGCCGGGGCCGCATGTATTCACGCATAGACTTCGAGATCGACGTCAAGGAATGGGGATTTGCCGATGTCGGGGGGGAGGGGGACCGCCGCTCTTCCAAGGGACGCAGAAGCGATGAATGACCAGCCAAGGACCATCACGGTGGCGGCCCTGGCCGACCTGCATGTCAAGGACACGCCGGCAGACTCCTATCGCGATCTCTTCAAGGAGATTTCCGAGGCGGCGGATGTGCTGGTGCTGGCCGGGGATCTCACCGATCTCGGCAAGCCGAAACAGGCCGAACATCTTGCCGCAGACCTCGCCGCCTGCAGCATTCCGGTGGTCGCCGTGCTGGGCAATCACGACTATGAGGCAGGCGAAGCGGACAAGCTGGCTGCGATCCTGGAGGCAGCGAAGGTACACCTGCTCGATGGCCAGCATGTCGAGATCGAGGGAGTCGGCTTCGTCGGCGTGAAGGGATTTGCAGGTGGCTTCGGCCGCTTCATGTTGAGTTCGTTCGGCGAACCCGCCATCAAGGCCATGGTGGCCGAGGGCATCGATCAGGCGATGCGCCTGGAAAATGCCATGCGGCAGGTCCGCGCCGATCGGGCGGTGGTGGTGCTGCACTACGCGCCGATCGTCGAGACGGTGCAGGGCGAGCCGCTCGAAATCTATCCCTTCCTGGGGTCTTCGCGGCTGGCCGAAACCATCGATCGCTTCGAGGTCAGCGCGGTCGTTCACGGCCATGCCCATCGCGGGGCCTATCAGGGCAAGACGTCGCGCGGTGCGCCCGTCTACAATGTGGCGGCCCATATCGAAAAGCCGACGGGACGACCATACGCCTTGCTCGAGATCTGAGCGCGCCGGCGGCTTCTATCGCAGGATCGGCTTCAGTTGCGCCTGCACGCCCAGCAGGGCCGGCAGATAGCGTCCGGTCAGATCCGCCACCGGGCCGGACGCCGGCAGGCCGGTGTTCAGCGCCGCGATCACGCGGCCGCGGGCATTGAGGAGCGGCACCGCGACCGAGCGCAAGCCTTCCTCGACCTCCTGGTCGATGGCGGCATAGCCCTGGGCCCTGACGCGTACCAGTTCGGCGATGACCGCCTCGGGATCGGTCAGGGTGCGCGACGTGCGGGCCGGCAGCCTGTTGGTACCCAGAATGGCGCGGGCTTCCGGTTCGGGCAGTCCGGCCAGCAGTACCCGACCCATAGAAGTGCAATAGGCCGGCAGACGCGAGCCCGGCATCAATACCACCGACATCACCTTCTTCTGCGCGGCACGGGCGACATAAACGATCTCGCTGCCATCGAGAATGGAAACCGACGAGCTTTCGCCGATCTCCTCCGATAGCCTGTCCAGCATCGGCTGCACGATCTGCGGCAAGGGCATGGTCGCCAGGCAGGCCGTGCCGAGCCGCAGGATGCGCGGCGTCAGGGTGAAGAACTTGCCGTCATAGTCGGCATAGCCTTGGTGGGCGAGCGTCAGCAGGCAGCGCCGCGCCGTCGCCCGGTCCAGCCCCGAGGCGGCCGAGACTTCGGAGATGGACTGGCGCGGGCGTTCGGCGGTGAAGGTCTCGATCACCGCCAATCCCTTGGCCAGGCCGCCCATGATGTCGCGCTCACTGATGGCCATCGGAGTTCCTTGTGCGATATGTAAACAAATATCATCATATCGCACAAATTGGATTTACGGAATGCACCATCGCGCTTAATTCTGCGCCTCGAGACCGCGTTCGGACCATGGATGGATGGAGATGGACAAGACAGTCGCGAACCTCGCCAGCGCCGTAGCTAAGATCGAGGACGGAATGACGGTGATGATCGGAGGCTTTGGCGGCGCTGGTTCGCCGATCGAGCTGATCCACGCCCTGATCGACCGCTATCGGGCCACGGGGCACCCCAGGGACCTGACGGTGGTGAACAACAATGCCGGCAACGGGCATGTCGGCCTTGCCGCCCTGATCGAAGCGGGCATGGTGCGCAAGCTGATCTGCTCCTTCCCACGCTCGGCCGACCCGGTGGTGTTCACCGACCTCTACCTTGCCGGCAAGATCGAGCTGGAACTGGTGCCGCAGGGCACTTTGGCCGAACGCATCCGCGCCGGCGGTGCGGGCATCCCCGCTTTCTATACGCCGACCAGCTTCGGCACCGATCTGGCGGCGGGCAAGCCGGTTGAGGAGTTCGAGGGGCGCTCCTATGTGCGCGAGCGCTGGCTCAAAGCCGATGTCGCGCTGGTGAAGGCCGAACTCGCCGATCCCTATGGCAATTTGACCTATCGGATGGCGGCACGGAACTTCAACCCGCTGATGTGTATGGCCTCTGCCGTGACCATCGTACAGGCCAGCCGGATCGTAGCTGCGGGCGAGATCGATCCGGAGGCCGTCGTGACCCCCGGCATCTTCGTCCAGAAGATCGTCGAAGTGCCGCATCCGCATCAGGAAGAAGACCTGAATCGCGCCAATGCCGCCTATCCGCTGGAGGCCTGAGATGAGCAGATTGTCGAGCAACCAGATTGCATGGCGCGCCGCGCAGGACATCGCTGACGGCGCCTATGTCAATCTCGGCATCGGCCTGCCCGAGAAGGTGGCCCAGTATCAGCCCGCCGGGCGCGAGGCGATCTTCCACACCGAGAACGGCATCCTGAATTTTGGCGAGAGCCCGGCGCAGGGCGAGGAAGACTGGGACATGATCAATGCGGGCAAGAAGGCGGTGACGCTGAAGCCCGGTGCCGCCTTCTTCCATCATGCCGACAGCTTCGCCATGGTGCGCGGCGGCCATCTCGATGTGGCGATCCTCGGCGCCTATCAGGTCGCCCAGACGGGTGATCTCGCCAACTGGTCCACCGGCCCGAAGGGCGTGCCCGCCGTCGGCGGTGCCATGGACCTTGTGCACGGCGCCAAGCGCGTGGCCGTCATCACCGATCACGTGACCAAGGACGGCCAGCCCAAGCTGCTCGAGCGCTGCACCCTGCCGCTGACCGGGGTGGGCTGCGTCACCCGGGTCTATACCAGCCTCGCCGTCGTCGACATCGAAGGCGGTCGGTTCGTGCTGCGAGAGAAATTGCCCTCCCTTTCCATCGACGAATTGCAGGCCGTGACGGGAGCAAAGCTCCATGTTCCCGGTCCGGTTGCCGATCTCGTCGTTCCGGAGTTGTGACATGACCGAGGTTTTCATCTGCGACTATATCCGCACGCCGATCGGCCGTTTCGGCGGTGCGCTGGCGCCGGTTCGGGCCGACGACCTCGGCGCCGTGCCGCTGAAGGCGCTGATGGCGCGCAATGCCGGCGTGGACTGGCAGGATGTCGACGACGTGATCTTCGGCTGCGCCAACCAGGCGGGAGAAGACAATCGCAACGTCGCCCGCATGTCGCTCCTGCTGGCGGGGCTTCCGGTGGGCGTTCCCGGCACCACCATCAACCGGTTGTGCGGCTCGGGCATGGATGCGGTCCTCGCCGCAGCCCGCGCCATCAAGGCCGGCGAGGCCGGCCTGATGATCGCCGGCGGCGTGGAATCCATGTCGCGCGCGCCCTTCGTGATGCCCAAAGCAGAGAGTGCCTTTTCGCGTCATGCCGAGATCCACGACACCACCATCGGCTGGCGCTTCGTCAATCCGGCGATGCACAAGGCCTATGGCACGGACTCCATGCCGCAGACCGGACAGAACGTCGCGGATGATTTCGGCGTGACCCGCGAAGCGCAGGACGCCATGGCGCTGGCCTCGCAGCAAAAGGCGGCGGCCGCGCAGGCCAACGGACGGTTGGCACGGGAAATCGTGCCGGTCACCATCCCGCAGCGCAAGGGCGATCCCGTGATGGTGGAGCGCGACGAACATCCCCGCGCCACCACGGCCGAGGCGCTCGCCAGGCTCAAGCCGCTGTTCGAGGGAGGCTCGGTCACGGCGGGCAACGCCTCGGGGGTGAATGATGGCGCCGCCGCCCTGATCCTGGCCTCGGAAGCGGCAGCCCAGGCTCATGGCCTGACGCCGATCGCCCGCGTCCTCGGCGGTGCGATGGCCGGCGTGCCGCCGCGGATCATGGGCATCGGCCCGGCGCCCGCGTCGCAAAAGCTGATGGCGCGACTGGGGTTGGCGCAGGGCGATTTCGATGTGATCGAACTGAACGAAGCCTTTGCATCGCAAGGACTTGCCACCCTGCGCCAGCTCGGCATTGCCGATGACGATCCGCGCGTGAACCCGAATGGCGGTGCCATCGCGCTTGGCCATCCGCTCGGCATGTCCGGCGCGCGCATCACCGGTACGGCGGCACTGGAACTGGCCGGCAAGGGCGGCAGGCGCTCGCTCTCGACCATGTGCATCGGGGTGGGGCAGGGCATTGCCATCGCGCTTGAGCGCGTTTGAGGTCCGGCTCCCAATCGCTGTCTGCACCCCGCTCTACGCTGCTTACGGTCACGCCCCGTACGAGGGACGTGGCCACAATGTATGCGACGGCGATTGCCATCAACTCGGATCCAC
The DNA here is from genome assembly GCF_057073705.1 of Labrys sp. E2SS-1L. NCBI lineage: Bacteria > Pseudomonadati > Pseudomonadota > Alphaproteobacteria > Hyphomicrobiales > Xanthobacteraceae > Labrys > Labrys sp. E2SS-1L. The sequence goes on from NZ_CP172713.1 coordinate 646,629, forward strand.
CTGCAGGAACGACAGCACCTCCGCCACGAATTCCTGCGGAAACTCGATATTGCTGAGGTGGACGGCGGGCAGCACCTTCAGCCGAGCCCCGGGAATGGTGGCGGCTATCTCCTCGCTCTTGCCGAGGGATGTGACCGTGTCGAACTCGCCGGCGATGACCAGAGTGGGGGCGGCGATCAGGGCAATGGTGCGGCGCAGGTCGGCGTCGCGTACGGCTGCCCAGTTGCCGGCCAGACCCTGGCGCGACGTGTTCAGCAGCATCTCCCGGAAGGTTCGGATGGCTTGCCCATTCGCTGCGATCATGGCCTTCGGAAACCAGTTGCCGAGGAAGGTTTCCGCCGTCTCCGCCATATCCGGCGCGGCCAGCACCGCGGCGATGGCCTTGTCGAAATAGGCTGCAGGGCCGAGCTGGGCGGCCGTGTTGCTCAGGATCAGGCGCTCGATGCGCTCCGGGGCATGAATGGCGAGCCACTGGCCGACGAAGCCGCCCAGAGACAGGCCGAGGAAATGCGCGCGCTCGATCCCGAGCCAATCCATCAGTTCCAGCACGTCGCGGCCGAGCCGGCCATCGGAATAGGCGCCGGGCGGGACGTCCGAGGCACCGTGACCGCGGAAATCATAGCAGATGACCCGGAAATACTGCGACAATGGCGGGATCTGCAGATCCCACATGTGCAGGGTCGTGCCGATGGAATTGGACAGGATGAGCGCCGGGCGGTCTTCCGGGCCGTCGGTCGTGTAGGCGATCCTGACGCCGTCCCCGGTGGTGAAGAACGACGGGGCTGCCGGCTGTTCGCGATCCTGCATAGGCAGGCGGGCGGTGGCGTTGGTCATAGCGTGAACCTTTCATGCCTGTTCTTTCCGGCGTCACTGCCGGGCCCAGGGAGGCGAAATCCGCCCTCCTCGATGGGGTGTTCCGAAATTAGGGCCAGGCAATTTCGATAAAAATTGAAAAGATATTACAATCATTGTAATAAAAAATGACAATGTATGCGTTCACGCTTCAGGAAATCCAGTGCTTCGATGCGGTGGTCCGCGAAGGCGGCTTTCAGGCTGCGGCCGTCGCGCTCAATCGCTCGCATGCGGCGATATTTGCGGCGATTGCCAAGCTTGAGGCCAATCTCGGCGTCCTGCTGCTCGACCGCAGCGGCTATCGCGTCTCCCTGACCGAGGCAGGCCGCTCGTTCCATCGCAAGGCCCGGTCCCTGCTCGGCGAGATGGAGGCACTGCGTGTGCATGCCCGCCAACTCGCCATGGGCGAGGAGACGCATCTGCGTGTCATACTCGGCGACACCTGCCCCCTGCATGAAGGCCTGCAACTGCTGGGCGGCTTCTTCTCGCAATGTCCGCAGACACGGCTGGATCTGCATTTCGAGACGATCGGTGGCCCGGCGGAACGGCTTTTGGAGGACGAGGCCGATTTGATCCTGCATTGGATCGAGAAAGGTGATCCGCGCCTGGAATGGATCGATCTGGGCCCGGTATCATTCGTGCCGGTGGTTGCCCCGGGGTTTTTGCCGTTCGCGCCTACACGCCGGATCTCGCCCGATCAAATGCGCGGCCTCACCCAATGCATCATCCGCGATACTGCTCGGGCGGCGGCGAAGATGAACTTCTACGTCATGGAAGGCGCGCCGCAATGCACGGTCGCCGACCACGCGATGAAGAAGGAGGTCATCATCCGTGGCATGGCCTGGGGACACCTGCCGCGCTTCATGATCGAGCAGGAATTGCGCGATGGACGCCTTCTTTCCATTGCCGGAAGCGCCTTTCCGGGGGTCGAAACCGACCTGGTCGCTGCGCGGCGACGCGATCGCCCGCACGGTCCCGTCGCCAATCGCCTGTGGAACTATATCGCGACCTACGCTCCTGCTTTGTGGGCGAGCTAGGACGGCTTGCGCCCCTTGGAAAAATACCCGGGCCATGCGTTCCGCAGCTTCAGCGCCTTTTCCGATACGCCGCGGCCATTCTTGATGGTTCCATCAAATTGTAGGAAGCCTCAGGCCGATTCCTCATATCGGGCTAGGTTCCGGTTCAAGACCTCCAGGACCCTGTCCCGGTCCGGATCGCGCGCGCCCTTGAGCCAGGCGATCGAAAGCGGCAGCTTGTTGATCATCGTGCCCGGTTCGACGGCCAATGGCACGAAGGCGACGCCGCTGACCGCCAGGCGGGCGGTCCATTGCGGCACGATGGCGATGCCGATCCGGGCTGCCACGAGATTGACGATGGTCTGCTTCTCATCCGCCAACTGCGCGACCCTGGCCTGAAGTCCCGCTTCGGTGAACAGCTTGATGGTGAGGTCGTGGCTGTGGGGACGGGATCGCCGTTCCGGCACGATGAGTGGCTCGTCCTCGAGTTCGTGGATGGCGACATGGTTCCGCCCCGCCAGGCGGTGCTGGACCGACATCGCCACCACCGCGGTCTCGTGAAACAGCCGGACGGTCTTGATGTGAGGGTCGATCACCTCCGGGGGCCGGATGAAGGCGAGATCGATGCCTCCGGACAGCAAGCGGGGCAGGAGTCGGATGGTCTTGTCCTCGATGAGCTGGGTTGCCATCTCCGGATGAACGGCTCGAAGGTCCTGGAGCAGCATCGGCAACAGGCCGGCGGCAGCGCTGTCGATTGCGCCGATCCGCAGCGGTTTGGCCGGGCTCACGCCCATCGCCCTGAAACGGGTCACGATGTCGTCGGACTGGGCGAGGAGCTGGCGTGCCTGGGGCAGGAGCGTCGCCCCCTCGCTGGTCAAGCTGACATTGCGCGTTGTGCGCAGCAGCAATTGCGTACCCAGCGATTCCTCCAGGAGCCGGATATGCCGGCCCAGTGAGGCCGGCAGCATGCCGAGCTTCTGCGCGGCCCGGCCGAAATGCAGCGCCTCTGCCACCACGACGAAACACCGGAGTTGGCCGAGCTCCACGATCTCCTCCTAATTATACAAAATAATTATATAATCTTGGGAACATTGAAGTCCAGGCCTCCTCCGCGAGAAAACGATGGACAAGCGCAGCAGATGCGCCTTGCAAAAAAAATGGGAGGAGATTGTCGTGGTAAGCGAGCTGGAAAGTCGTGTCCTGCGCAAGATTTCATGGCGTATCGTGCCCTTCATCATGCTGCTTTACTTCATTGCGTTTCTCGATCGCGTGAATATCGGCTTTGCCGCGCTGGAAATGAACAAGGATCTCGGCTTCTCTTCGACTGTTTTCGGCCTGGGTGCCGGCATCTTCTTCCTCGGCTACTTCCTGTTCGAGGTGCCCTCCAATCTCATCCTCGACAAGGTCGGCGCGCGCATCTGGATCGCGCGGGTGATGATCACCTGGGGCCTCATTTCCGGCCTGATGGCCTTCGTGCAGGGGGTGACGGGTTTCTACATCCTTCGCTTCCTGCTCGGCGTCGCCGAAGCCGGCTTCTTTCCGGGCATCATCCTCTATCTGAGCTTCTGGTTTCCCGCCCGCCGCCGCGCCGCCGTCACGGCGATCTTCATGGCGGCCGCTCCCCTGTCCACGGCGCTGGGCTCGCCGATCTCCGGAGCGCTCATGGAAATGCACGGCCTGATGGGGCTGGCCGGATGGCAGTGGATGTTCCTGATCGAAGCCGCGCCGGCGCTGGTCTTCGGCGTCGTCGTGCTGTTCTATCTCACCGATCGCCCCGAAAAGGCGAAATGGCTGACGGAGGAGGAGCGCGCCTGGCTGGTCGCAACCATGGCGGACGAGCAGAAGGCCAAGGGCGCCAAGGCCCATCACAGCATCTGGGCGGGCCTTGCCGATATCCGCGTCCTCGCCCTTGCCCTGGTCTATTTCGGCACTTCAGCCGGCTTGTATACGCTTGGCATCTGGGCGCCCCAGATCATCAGGGAGTTCGGCCTGACCTCGCTGCAGGTCGGCTTCCTCAATGCCATTCCCGCCGTGATGGCCGTCATAGCCATGGTGATCTGGGCTCGTCATTCCGACCGGACCGGCGAGCGTACCTGGCATGTCGTCTTCGCCTGCCTGCTGGCGGCGGGTGGCCTTGCCTTCGCGTCCGGTGCCGGCGGGGTCGTCACAGTCCTGATCGCCCTGACGCTGGTCAATATCGGCATCAGCTGCTCGAAGCCGCCGCTGTGGAGCATGCCGACCCTGTTTCTGTCCGGCCCGGCTGCGGCAGCGGGCATCGCCACGATCAACTCCATCGGCAATCTCGGCGGCTTCGTCGGTCCCTCGATGATCGGCTGGATCAAGGACGTCACGGGCGGCTTTGCCGGCGGGCTCTATTTCGTCGCCGGACTTCTGGTGCTGTCGGCCGTGCTGACCCTGGTCCTCGCCCGTTCGGCCACCAACACACCGGATACGGCCAACACCAATGCCGCCGGCCAGCACCCCTGATCTTCTCTTTTCCCACGGAGCACACAAGATGCGCGAATATTCGATCGCAGCCATTCCCGCCGATGGCATCGGCCCCGAAGTCATCGCAGCCGGCACCACGGTGCTGGCCGCCCTCGAAAGGCGCGACGGCGGCCTGAAGTTCAATATCGAGAATTTCGACTGGGGTTCGGACTATTACAAGAAGCACGGCGTGATGATGCCGGCCGACGGGCTGTCCAGGCTCAAGAAGTTCGACGCCATCTATTTCGGCGCGGTCGGCGCGCCCGACGTCCCCGACCACATCACGCTGTGGGGACTGCGCCTGCCGATCTGCCAGGGCTTCGACCAATATGCCAATGTGCGGCCGACCAAGATCCTGCCGGGGATCACCTCGCCCCTGCGTCAGTGCGGGCCGGGCGATCTCGACTGGGTGATCGTGCGCGAGAACTCGGAAGGCGAATATTCCGGGCACGGCGGCCGCGCCCACCGGGGGCTTCCCGAGGAGGTCGGCACGGAGGTGGCGATCTTCACCCGCGTCGGCGTCACCCGCATCATGCGCTATGCCTTCAGGCTGGCCCGATCGCGGCCGCGCAAGTTCCTGACTGTCGTCACCAAGTCGAACGCGCAGCGCCACGGCATGGTGATGTGGGACGAGATCGCCGCTGAGGTCGCCGAGGAATTTCCGGACGTGAGCTGGGACAAGATGCTGGTCGACGCCATGACGGTACGCATGACGCTCAATCCCCGGAGCCTCGATACCATCGTCGCCACCAATCTCCATGCCGACATTCTTTCCGATCTTGCCGGCGCGCTTGCCGGCAGCCTGGGCGTGGCACCCACCGGCAACATCGATCCCGAGCGGCGCTTTCCCTCGATGTTCGAGCCGATCCACGGCTCGGCCTTCGACATCACCGGCAAGGGCATCGCCAATCCCGTTGCGACCTTCTGGACGGCCGCCCAGATGCTCGACCATCTCGGCGAGGCGGAAGCCTCCTCCAGGCTGATGCGGGCGGTGGAAAGGGTGACGGGATCAGGCATCCTGACGCCCGACGTCGGTGGCACCGCCACCACCAAGGACGTCACCGACGCCGTGATTGACGCGATCCATTCGTCCAACGTCTGAGCGATCCGGCGATGGACCGTGAGATTGACCATTCCTTCCGGTCGCGATGAGACAACGGCAACCAGGGAGCAGGACCCGTGAAATTATCGGGGCTTTCGACTCGATTGAATCGTCGAGATATTCTGGCCAGCGCGGGTGCAGCGGTGCTCGCAATGGCTCCGGACAGGAAGGGTGCCGTGGCGGCTGAAGCTCTTGAAGGCGTGAAGACGCTGACCTTCGACGTGCAGGGAACCTGCGTCGATTTCTACCGGCCTATCATGCGCATGGGTGAGGCGCTCAACCGCGCCAAGGGCATCGCGGTGGATTGGGCGCGTTTGTCGGCCGAATGGCGCGATCTCTATCGCCGCACGCTCGACGAGGTCATTGCCGGGCAGCGACCGTGGATCCGGGTGGACGCGATCTATCGCCAGGCGCTCGATGTCCTGCTGGAGCGCCATGCCTTGTCGGGGCGTTTTTCGATCGCGGAGCGGGACGAACTCAACACGGTCTGGACGAAGCTCGATGCCTGGCCCGACAGCGTGGCGGGGCTCGACCGGCTCGGACGCAAATACGTGACCTCGACCCTGTCGAATGCCGGCATGGCGGCGGTGGTCGCCGTGGTCAGGCATGCCGGCCTGCCGTTCGACGCGGTGCTCACCGCGGAACTGGCCCGCAGCTACAAGCCGGCTCCGGCCGTCTATCAGCTCGCTGTCGACTATCTCGGCTATCGGCCCGACCAGATCATGATGGTCGCCTGCCACAAATACGACCTCAAGGCCGCCAGGGCTTTCGGCATGCGGACCGCCTTCGTGGCGCGGCCGCAGGAGTTCGGGCCGGATGTCCGGCCCGATGTCTCGCCCGAGCCCTGGTTCGACGTCCATGCTGGCAGCTTCACCGAATTGGCCGACAGGCTCGGCGCCTGAAACAGCTCAGGCGAGGGCGGATCGGGCCGCCTGGCGCCGCTGGCGGCGCCATTCGAGCAGGATGGCGAGCAGGGTATAGCCGGCGGCGAGCGCCCACAGGCCGAGGAACTGCACCCTGACATCGTCGATCGAGGCGCCCATCTCGACCACCTGGGTCATGCCGGTGATGGCCATGCTGCCGGGAATGAGCTGGGCCACGGCGCGCAGGACGGGCGGCACCGCCTCGATCGGCCAGGAAAAGCCCGACAGGAAGAAGAGCGGCATGCCGAGGGCGGCGGCCGTGAGCTGCACGGTCAAAGGCGAGCGCAGCATCAGCCCGATCACCATGCCGAGCGCGCTGACCGACAGCACGAAGGGCAGGGCGAGAAGCGCCATGGTGCCGAGGGCGCCCAGCCGGGGAATGTTGTAGAAATAGGGAAGCACGATGAAATAGAACGGCACCAGGAGCGCGGCCACGGCCAGGTAGGCGGCGAGCTTGCCCAGGACCGTGGCGGTTGCACCGACATTGGGGATGCTCTGGCCGGCGATGCCGGGCATGCCGGCGATGGTGGCGAGCAGGCAGACCGCGATCAGCAGGGTCTGCTGCATGATGATGGTGAAGGCGCCCGGCAGCACATAGGTCGCGTAGCCGCCCTGGGGATTGAACAGGGGAATGGAGACGAGCGGCATCGGGCTGGTCGCCGAAGCCGCGACTGCCGGGTCGACGCCCAGCCCGATCAGGCGAGCCGTCTCGACTTCCGTGCCATAGCTGCGGGCCACCGTATTGACGGCGCCGGCGACGCGCGAGTTGATCAGAAAATAGCTGGCGTCGGAATAGAGGGAAATCGGCGAGGCGCGGCCATGCAGGAGGTCGCGCTCGAAATGGAGCGGGATCACCACCGCACCGGAGAGCGTGCGCTTGAAGACTTCGCGCTCGGCGGTGGCGAGGTTGGGCAGGGCCATCGCCACCGCGACGTCCGAGGAGGCATCGAGCCGCCGCGCCAGTTCGCGGCTGGCCGTGGTGCCGTCGAGGTCCACCACCGCGATCGGCACGTCGCGCAGCGCCTCGTTGCGATAGGGCTGGGGATAATAGACCGCATAGATCAGGGCGGCGACGAACAGGGTCGAGAAGATCGCCTTGAGCGCGAAGATGCGTCCCAGCTCGTGCCTGAAGGTCTTGAGGATGCCGCTCATGCCCGCGCCTCCGCCTGCGCTGCCAAGGCGGCCCGCTTTTCAGCCTGGGTATGCCGGCCCATCAGCTCCAGCTTGAGGCCGGACAGCAGCGCCAGGCCGATGACGAAGGCGAGCAGGATCGCGATGGGATGCAGCGACAGATCCGGCGGCGTGCCCCGCAGCGTCTGGTCGATGCGGGCGGTCAGGTACCAGGTGCCCGGCAGTCCGGCGCTCCACCAATAGGCGAAGGCGTTCATGCCCAGGCGGGGGAAGCCGATCCCCATATAGCCGAAGGCGGGTGAAACGATCAGTGTTGCCAGGCTCAGGGCGGAGGCGACGGGCTTGATGAACAAAGTCAGCACCAGGCCGTAGAACTGGCAGGCCAGGATATAGAGCGTGCCGGCCGTCAGCAGCAGGAAGGGATTGCCGCGCAGCGGCAAGCCGAGGAGGCCGAACAGGACGGCGTCGCCAAGGCCGAGCACCCCGAGGAAAATCAGCGTGTAGGGCAGCATCTTGCCGGCCAGGGCCGGCCATAGCCCGTTGCCCAGCCGGCGCAGGATGCGCAGGCGATAGCGCGTTTGCGTATCGAGGCCGACGGCATAGACCGAGGACAGCACGATCACGATCTGCAGCACGGCCGGCATGATGCAGGCGAGCAGGAAATGAGCGTAGTTCAGGGTGGGATTGAACAGGGCCTGCGTCTGCACGGGGATCGGCGTGATCGCCTGCTGCGCCGCCGCCGCGAGCGTGCCCCGGCTGGTCCGCAGCGAGATGCGCACGGCTCCCTCGACCGCCGGCACGGCGTTGTTGACGCCCCGCGAGGCAAGGCCGCCGGGGGTCATCAGCTGATTGTTGTAGAAGAACACCACCTGGGGCTGGCGCCCGGCGAAGACATCGCGCTCCAGATTCTTGGGCAGCATCAGCAGGCCATAGATCTGGCCGGACTGGATGGCCCGCTTGCCTTCGCCGAGATCGGCGACGCGCATGCCGAGCGCCGTGTCGGGCGTGGCATCGACGGTGCGGATGACCTGGCGCGACAAGTCGCTGCCGTCGAGATCGAGCACCGCGATGGGCAGGCGGGTCACCAGGCCCGCGCTGAAGGTCACCGACAGCACGCCGATCAGGATCAAGGGTATGATCGTGGTCAGGCACAGCAGGAAGGGGCGGCGGCGCAGCCAGGCGAACTCCCGGCAGAACACCAGCCAGAAGCCGGCTCTGATGCGGCCAATACCGGTCATCTCAATGGCCTTGCCGGTTCCAGGCCGCGATGACGCTCATGCCCGGGCGCAATCCCTCCACGCGATCGACCGGCTTGGCCCGGACTTCGAAGGTGCGCAGGTCGAAGTCTCCGGTGGCCCGGGTGGCCCGCCATGTCGCGAACTGGCCCTGTACGTTGATGGTGGTGACATGGACGGTCAGCGTCTTGGCACCCAATGCAGGAATGGCGACCTCGAACTTGTCGCCGACCTTGAGCCCGGCCAGTAGGTCCTCGCGCAAATTGAAGGTGAACCAGGGCTCGTCGAGGTCGATGAGTGAATAGATGGGTGCGCCGGCACTGAAATTCTCGCCCAGCTCGGCGACCCGGGTGGTCACCTGCCCGGAGATCGGGGCCTTGATGGTCATCTCGGCCACATCGGCCTCGCGCTGGCCGAGGCTGGCCTCGGCCTGCTTGACCTGGGCGGCCGACAGGGCCTTCTCCTCGTCGCTCGCGCCCTTTTCGACCAGGCGCAGCTGGGCTTCGGCGGCTTCCTGCTTGCGGGTCGCGGCCTCGAGATTGCGCGTGGCCTCGTCGACCCGCTGCTGGGGGGTGTTGCCACTCCTGACCAGAGCCGCCTGGCGATTGGAGACTTCCTGGTAGAGCACGACGTCGGCCTTCGCCGCAGCGAGGTCCGCCCGGCGCGCGTCTATCGTCTCGGCCCGCGTGCTGTTGACGCGTTCGAAATCGGCCTTGGCGACGTTCAGGGCCGCACGCGCCGCCAGCAGGCCGGTATCGAGCTGGGGGCTCTCAAGCTGGGCGATCACATCGCCTTGCTTGACATTATCCCCAACATCGACGGCCAGCTTGGCGATGCGGCCGGCCACCCGGGAACTGATGTCGACCCGGTTGGCGGTGACTTCACCCTGCACCACCAGCGGGGGAGGGCGTGTGGCGAACCAAAGTACCGCTCCCAGCGCGACGAGAGCGCCAGCGCCGATGATCGACCGAAAAACTGCACGTCCCTTGGAGTCAGTCGCCACGAAACATCCCCCGCAACCAGGTGAATCGCTTGGAAATCACGTTCATCCCCAAGACCGATCTACGGCCCAGTCGCAGAATTGATCAAGCCCGATCAGTGCCTGGACGTAAAAAATGCCTTCTGTCTTGTCTATTCCAGGCAGATGACGTCTCGTTAGCAGTCACACTATCAGTATTCTATCAATTTGAAGCAGAATATTACCTTCCTGTTCTGCCTCGCCGAGAGCGGTAGACTGAGACCTGATACCAAGGAGAACTCACCGTCGCTGCCGGAAAAAAGCGATGGGCGAGCGTTGCCGCGCTTCAGCTCGTTCCCGCCAGCGCCAAGGCATCGGCGCCGGCGGCGATACGTGGAGGGCAGGACGGGTCGTTCGCGGCGTGCCATACCGCTTCCGCGACGTCCCGTGCCTTCGTCGTTGCGGTTGCCTTTCCCCATTCGGCAAAGACGTTCTGCGCCAGGTCGGCATAGGCATCGGGGATGCCGTCCTGCATGCGAGTTCGCGCATTCTCGCCAAAGCGGGTTTCCGGTGCACGTCCGGGCAACACCAGGCGAACGCGTACGTCGAAGGGAGCAAGCTCGAGCGCCAGCGATTCCGAGAAGGCATTCACCGCCGCCTTGCTGGCGCTATAGACGGCTAGCAGCGGAAAGGGCCTGTAGGTGACGCTTGAGGTGACATTCACGATGACACCGGCCCGGCGCTGTCGAAACTGGGGCAGCAGGGCCTGTGTCATCGCGATGGTGCCGAGTGTGTTGGTCTCGAAGACCTCGCGAATGTCATCCATCGAAGTGCCTTCAAGGGCGTTCAGCACGCCGATACCGGCATTGTTGACCAGGACATCGACCGGCCCCGCGGTTTCCACGGCCTGGCCGATGCTGTGGGGATCGGTGACGTCGAGGGCCAGCAGGCGCATATGCTCGGAGCGTGGCAGGATCTCCTCGCGCGGCATGCGCATCGTGGCGATGACCTTCCAGCCACGATCGAGGAAATAGCGGGCCATTTCGAGGCCGAATCCGGATGAGCATCCGGTAATCAGGATGGTTTTCATAAGGCTTCCACAAAAGGGTTGGCGGAGCCGGAAAGCTAGATCGCGGGGCTCGGACTTGCTACAATGAGAAGTCCATATTTCATTTGCAGAAGTCCGAATTTGACCGATCCGCTTGCTGAAATCGTCACGCTGCTCCAGCCGGAGGCCCGGTTTTCGAAAATCGTCGGTGCGGCGGGGCCGTGGCGCGTGCGCCGTACCGAGGCCGGCCGGCCGTTCTACTGTGCGGTCCTCGAGGGAGCATGCCGCCTCGCAGCCGATGGACAGGAGCCGATCGCGTTGCAGGTCGGCGATTTTGCGCTGATCCCCGCGGCCTATGGTTTCGCCATGTCGAGCCTGGCTCCGATGGCCTCGAATGTCGCCGACAGCACACCGATTTCCCTCGGTGACAATGAATTCCGGCTCGGCCTTCCCGACGGGCCGCCTGACGTCGTGCTGCTGGTCGGCTACTGCCACTTCGCTTCGCCGGATGCGGCCTTGCTGGTTTCACTGCTGCCGCAACTCGTCCATGTGCGCGGCGAAAGCCGGCTCGCAACCCTGGTGAAACTCGTCGGCGAGGAATCACGCGGGCTGCGACCGGCGCGTGAGGTCGTCTTGGCACGCCTGCTGGAAGTCCTTCTCATCGAGGCTCTACGGTCGACAGCCCGCACCACAGCCTCTCCCGGACTCCTGTGCGGCCTTGCCGACGGGCGCCTCGCGCCTGCGATCCGGCATATGCACGCAGATCCGGCCCGTCCGTGGACAGTGGCGCTTCTTGCACAGGCGGCAGCCCTGTCCCGTTCGGCTTTCTTCGAAAGGTTCAGGCATGTGGTCGGTGTCTCGCCGATGGAGTATCTGCTGTCCTGGCGCATGGCACTGGCCAAGCGCCAGTTGCGGAATGGAGAGGGCGGTATCGCCGAGATTGCCGAGCGGGTGGGCTATAGCTCGGCGAGTACGTTCAGCGTTGCCTTCAGCCGGCATGTCGGCCTGCCACCTGCTCATTACGCCCGAAAGTATCAAGGGAAGCGTGAAAGCACGAGCTCCGAGGAAGCCTTCCCGGCGGCCTGACGACGATGCACATGCAATGCCGTATTGCCCTGTTGCGCCATCGTGCTTGAGCCCCGTTGTCCCGAAGGCATTTTGTCACGGCGAAATCACGAGATCGTGCGAAAATCGAGATACTGCCAGTACCTGCCTTAGGAGGAGCTGGCGGGTGACAGGTCCTAAGACACGACCTTGCCCGGCGTTCAAAACGTCGGGCTCTTTCTGAATGGAGTGGAGGCAGCGAGCCATTTGCCTGTGCCATCGGGAATAGCCTGCCGGTGGCTCGCCGATGACATTCTACGCGATCCGAACGAATGGCGTCTGCGGGGTGGCCTGGTGTCTTTGGCAAAACTCCGAATCCGCATTGGGTGCCGAAAGCCGGGATTGAAGCCTCTTGGGGGGAGGCTCAGCATGAGCACTGGTACTGTCAAATGGTTCGATCCTGCCAAGGGATACGGCTTCATCGCGCCGGATAATGGCAGCCGGGATATCTTCGTCCACATCACCGCCGTGACGCTCTCGGGCCTTGGCGAGTTGCACGAGGGACAAAAGGTGAGTTTCGAACTCGTCATCGACCGCAAGACGGGCAGCTCGAAAGCGGGCGCTCTGAAGCTCTGCTGAGGTCGCCGCCACGGTGCCGCCTTTAGCCGCCAGAGCGGCTCTCCATCGCAACGCAAGCTCTCCATCAATTTGCCGTCCTCCACCGACATGCATGGCGAGTAAAGGAAACGTAACGCTTCCAGGCTAGCCTGACCCCATGCCGATTGCGGCCGTGCTCGCCTGGTCTTCGCATCGCCTGGTGCTGCGCCTTCTTCGCGGGCCGGTTCGGCGAAAAGAGGGAAAGAACTCACGATGGCTCGGTTGGCGCACATGCTCAAGGCGACCCCTCGCACCCGCAGAATGGAGACCCTGGAAGCAGCCTTTGGGTCGCGCTTTGGAAGGCCGACAAGCTCGGTGCGGCCGAAATCCAGGCTGGCGAAGGGCGTGGGCGTCGCCTGCCTGTTCTTCGGTGCCGCCATCGCCGGCGGATCGAGTGGGGCCCTGGCAGCCGGCATTCCCTCCTGGCTGATGACCTATGTCGGCGAGGGGCAAGGACAGATCGCCTTGCCGGTCCTGCAAAGAGCCCGGGCTCTCTATATCCAGAAGGCAAGCCAGGGAGCCATCAGCAACCCTTGCTACTTCGCCATGGATGCGACGCGGCCCAACGATCCTGGCAGTTCGGGTGGACGCTTCTACATCATCTGTGAATCCCAGCATTCCTTCCGGGCCATTTCGGCCGGGCATGGCGGCGGCCGCAATCTGAGAGGCGTGGCGGACTTTTCCAACGGGCGACGCTGCGCCAGGCATTTCGGCAATGCGCAGGATTCAGAACTGACGACCGGCGGTTCCTATGTGACGGCCGAAACCAAGACCTCTTTCAAGGGCTATTATCGCGTGGCGGCGAACCAGGACGCAGCATTCCTGCGATCCTTCATCCAGTTCGATGGCGTGGGCGAGACCGCCAATGCCCGCCAGCGCGCGATCGGGGGCCATGCCGCCGTCGCCCTGAAGGGCGTGTGCCTGCGCAAGGCTCCGAGTAGCCCCTATGCGAACCAGGACGGTTATGTTCCCTTTGGAAAGCTGGTGGACTATGCCGGCGGGCGCAGCAATGGCTGCACCAGCTGGTCGCTCGGGGATGTGAAGCAGATCTTGTCCATGGTGAGGGACTATCCGACCACGCTGTATATCTATCCCGAAGCCGCCGACGTCAGCAATGTCGCGCGCGCGGTGGCAGCCGGTCAATCGCCTGCCCGGGCCGGCCTCTATTGGAATGCTGCCTGCCTGAGGGAGATCGGCGCCCCCAAATATTGGTCGCGACAAGTCCTCGAACCGGTCCTGGCGCAATACAAGCTCGATCATCCCGCTCCGCCGCCGCGGCCGACCCCGATCTGCGAAGGCAGCGAATGAGCGCGGCTGCGAGGCCCGCTGTGGTCAGCGCTGGCAGCGCCAATAGCGATGGCCGTCCCTCGTATAATAGACGCGGTGGCAGCCGACGGCACTCGCTGGCTTCCGGGTGATCTGCCGCCGGGCTTCGCTGGGCGGGGCCGGAGGTGGCGTCGGTGGAGTTTCCGCGCTCTCCGCCGTTTCGGCAGGGGGTTCCGGAGCCTGTGCTGACTCGGCAGGGGCGGAACCGATCGGCAGCATGGCCTGCAGGCCACGCAGGCGAACCCCGACGACCTTTGCGATCTGGCGAGCATCCTCCTCGTCGCAGGCAAGCTGGGTGAGCTGGGTGAGGGCAGACATCTGGCCGATCACCAAGGCGGCCTGCACCGGCGCGACAGGCAGCGGTCCTCGCTCGATGCGCATCAAGTCCATATTCGCGGAGACCAATGCGCGCTTGATGTCGCTGCAGCTGGCGCCATCGGCCCAGGCCGAGGCGGTGCCCAAGCAGGCGATCAGGCCAGCGCAAGACAAGGCGAAGGCAATCCTCATTGGTGAACTCTCCAGATCGGAGGATGATATTGACGACTTTCTTGAAGTCGTTCAATCGTCAGCCCGTCATGACGGTGGCTATTCCTGGCAACTATGAGGCCGGCCTGGGTCTTCGTTGCGGCAGACGAGGATTGCGTGATGTTTCCGAAGGAACTCCTCGAGGCCAATCGATGGCTCGGCGGAGCGGTGCCACCAGTGCCCTGCCTGGCTGCCTATGGCCTCGGCCTGCATCCGGGAAGAAGAGGGACTGCCTTTTTCTTAAGCATATCGACAGTCTTATACGTGATGGCCGAAGGCCGGGCCTGTCGAATCGCCAGCACTATCGGTGTTGCCTGAGGATAGGCCCAAAGACTTGCCCAGCATGGCTTTACATGGGTGGAAATTTGCTTGAGTGTCACAGACTCACCGCGGCAATAGGGTCCACAACGCTGCGGTCACTAAGAAAACTTCACTCACTTTGAAATCAACACAACAACGAAAGTGGCTCAACGTGCTTGAAGCTGACACGAAACTGGTCGACCTGACGGTCGATATCGTCTCTGCCTATGTGGCGAACAATCAGGTCTCCTCTTCGTCCCTTTCCGAACTCATCAGATCGGTACATGGACGGTTGAGCGATCTGAATACTGGAAGGCCAATCGAACCCGTCGTTGCGGCAGCGCCGGCGGTGCCGATCAAGAAGTCCATCACGCCCGACTATGTCATCTGCCTGGAGGATGGACGCAAGTTCAAGTCGCTGAGCCGGCACCTGCGCAGCGCCTATGACATGACGCCGGAGCAATACCGCGAGAAATGGGGGCTGCCCGCCGACTATCCCATGGTGGCACCGAATTACTCGGCCCATCGCTCACGGTTGGCAAAGGAACTCGGTCTGGGTCAGCAAGGCCGACAGACCAAGGAGAAGGCTCCGGTTCGCACGGCGCGGGGCAGGGCCAAGAAGGGCAACGCCTAGGGCATTTTCCAGAAAGGTCGACAGGCTTTTCGGTTAAGAAAAAGTGTTGAAACAAGGGGATGGAGAAAGGCGTGGTTTGTAAGGAATGCGCTTTGACACTGGCCCTTTGTTTCGGCGCCCCCTTCCGGGTTCCAGTGACGTCTTCCAAATGCAGTCGCTTCGAAGCGAGGTCGATCGTCCATCCCTCGGCAATTCTGCAGCAGCGCTTTCGCCTGCAATGACTTCCTTGCTCGCGGAGATCGACGCGAGACGGCAGTCTTAAAAGGTTGGTACACCTTTCCGATCCCCCTATGGTAGGCGCATGGAGAGACCATGCAGGATTCCCGGCAAGGCCCGCCCATGGGCCTTGCCGGGAATCCTGCAAATGTCTGGCATGCTGCAAACTCCTCTCGATCGTCCTGGTGGCTCGGTCAGGAGAAGTAGCTTAGGGGAGAGTGATGCGTGACCGGTGAAGTCATCTTGTTGGACGGCCTCGGCATTGTGGCCAGCGATCTGGTCGAGCCGGGAACAGTGGCGATCATGCTGCGTGGCGGCGATGTGCAGGTCGTGCCGGTGAGAGAATTGCGGGCGACCGTCAACCAACTCGGGAGCGACAAGATCGAGGGGCTGTCGATGGCCCCTTCCGACTTCACGCAGGTGCAGGCCGTGATCGAACGCCGTAAGGCCGATGAGGATGGCGGGGACAAAGACGAGTAGTCGCCGAACCACGCCGGCTTTCAACCGAGCTTCCCGGCCGCCTCGCGGATGGTCCTGAGCAGAATTGTGAAGGCGGGGTGGGCCACCATGTCGGTGCGCATGGTCAGGCCGACCGGTCCCTTGGTATCACTGGTCTCGATCGGCAGGGTCCTCAAGGTGACTTCCTCGATGTCGTTGCTGACCACACCGTGCGAGATGACCCAGATCGCATCGCTCCGGCGCACGAAGGCCCGGCCGAAGGAATCCGACACCGTCTCGATTTCCGTCGGCACGGTCGCGACGCCATTGGCGATGAAGATGCGCTCCACGAAGGGGCGGATGACGGAGCCGCGCGTCGGCATCAGCACGGGGTAGGCGCCCATCTGCTCGAACAGGTTGCCGCCGCTGTTCAGCAGCGGATGTCCAGGACGCACCACGAACACGACCTGCTCCGAATAGAGGTGCTCGAAGAAAAAGCCCGTCATCTTGTCCGGCGCCGCCAGGCGCCCGACCACGAGGTCGAGTTCACCGATGCGCAACTGCTCCAGGAGGACGCTGTTTTCCCCGGTCACGATCTTGACGGTGACGCCGGTGTCCTCCTTGAGGAAGAACTGCATGGCGAGCGGCATGATATGGGCCGAGACCGTCGGCAGCGCGCCGATGCGAAGGGGCGGCCCCACCTTGGCGCCGGCCAGGGCGACGGAATCGATCCCCTGCCTGAGGGCGCTGACGGCGAGGCCGGCATGCTGCATGAACACTTCGCCGGTCCGGGTCATCCTGATGCCGCGGCCGTCCCGTTCGAACACGCTGACGCCCAAGGCTTCCTCGAGCTCACGGATCGTCTTGGTCACTGCCGGCTGGCTGACATGCAGCACACCGGCCGCCTTCACCACGCTTTTCTGGCGCGCGACTTCCAGGAAAGTCTGAAGATGGCGGAACTTGACACGGCTGTCGATCATGGCGATCCATAACCCAGCAGTTAAGATAACGCTAGAAAATATGATTTTACCAAACCAATAGCGTCATCCATCTTCGTGGAGAGGAGACGGCCGTGCAGTTCATTTCCATCGGCGGCATCACGCTGCATTTCGACCACAGACCGGCCGGGCGGGGCGGGCGGCACCTCGTCTTCATCAATTCGCTCGGCACGGATCTGCGCATCTGGAACGAGGTAGCCGGCGCACTTGGCGGCTCGGTCTCGACGCTCGTCTATGACAAGCGCGGCCATGGGCTATCCGACCTTGGCGCCACCCCCTATGCGATCGAGGATCATGTCGGCGATCTCCTCGGCCTCATCGATCATCTCGGCATCGAGGACGTGGTGCTGTGCGGCCTTTCGGTCGGCGGCCTGATCGCGCTTGGCCTCGCCGACCGCCGGCCGGAGATCGTCGGAGGCCTGGTGCTGTGCGACACGGCGCACAAGATCGGTACCGCCGATGGCTGGAACAGCCGCATCGCTACCGTTCAGGAGGACGGGATCGCCGCGATCGCCGATACCGTGATGAAATTGTGGTTCACGCCGCGTTTCCATGCCGAGCGCAAGGCCGAACTGGACGGTTGCCGCAACATGCTTACCCGTCAGTCCGTGGCGGGCTATGCCGCGACCTGCGCGGCGATACGCGATGCCGACTATACCAGGACCGCCGAGGCGATCGCCGTTCCCACACTTTGCATCGTCGGCGATCAGGACGGTTCGACGCCACCGGCTCTGGTGCGCTCGATGGCCAAGATCATTCCTGGCTCGCAATTCGAGGTCATCACCGGCGCCGGCCATATTCCCTGCATCGAGCAACCCGCCATGCTCGTTGCCCTCATCACCCAGTTTCTCGCACGCCTGCCATCGGAGTGATCCTGCAATGAGTGTTCCGGCGCCACGCTCGGCCAGATATCGCGAGGGCCTCGCTGTTCGCCGCGCCGTGCTCGGCGATGCCCATGTCGACCATGCGGAGGGGGTTTCCACCGAATTCGACCGCCCGTTCCAGGAACTGATCACCGAGGCTGCGTGGGGAACTGTATGGTCGCGTCCGACCTGGACGAAACGGGAGCGCTCGATCGTCACCCTCGCCTTGCTGGCGGCACTCGGCCATGACGAGGAAGTGGCGATGCATGTCAGGGCGACCGCCAATACCGGCGCGACGCGGGAGGACATCTGCGAGGTCTTCCTGCATGTGGCTGTCTATGCCGGTGTGCCGGCGGCCAACCGGGCCATCAGGATCGCCAAGCAGGTATTCGCCCAGATGGACGAGGAGGCAGGAAAATCCGATGTCCGCTGAACGCACCGACCTCCGGCCCGAGACGGGCGCCTTCTTCCAGCGCGATAGAAGCTGGCATCCGCCGGCCCTGACGCCGCCCTACAAGACATCCGTGCTGCGTTCGCCGCAAAAAGCGCTGCTGTCGCTCGACAATACACTGTCCGAGATCACCGGGCCGGTGTTCGGCCATGATCTTTTGGGACCGCTCGACGATGACCTCATCCACAATTTCGCCAGGCCGGGCGAGAGTGCCATCGGCGAGCGCATCATTGTCTACGGGCGTGTCCTCGACGAGTGCGGCAAGGGTGTGCCGGGTGCACTGCTCGAATTCTGGCAGGCCAATGCCGGCGGACGCTACCGGCACAAGAAGGAAGGCTATCTCGCCGCGCTCGACCCGAATTTCGGGGGCTGCGGCCGCACCATCACCGATCAGGACGGCGGCTATGCCTTTCGCACCATCAAGCCCGGTCCCTATCCCTGGCCGAATGGCGTCAATGACTGGCGCCCCGCCCATATCCATTTCTCGGTGTTCGGCCATGGCTTTGCCCAGCGCCTGATCACGCAGATGTATTTCGAGGGCGATCCGCTGATCTGGCTCTGCCCGATCGTGAAGACGATCCCCGACAAGGTCGGTATCGAAAGCTTGATCGCAGCCCTCGACATGCAGGCGACCATCCCCATGGACGCCCGCGCCTACAAGTTCGACATCGTGCTGCGCGGGCGCCGCTCGACGATGTTCGAGAACCGGCTGGAGGGCAATTGATGGTTCAGGCTCTCGACCGCTTCAAGGAAAGCCCCTCGCAGACTGCCGGTCCCTATGTCCATATCGGGTTGACGCCGAATTTCGCGGAGATAGCAGGCGTCTATGACCATGACCTCGGCGATGTCATGGTCAACGATGCGACCAAGGGCGAGCGCATCAGCGTGCGGGTGCGCGTGATCGACGGCCTGGGGACGCCACTCAAGGATGCGCTGGTCGAGATCTGGCAGGCCGACCATGCGGGTCTCTACAATTCGCCGTCGGAACGGCGCGGCAAGGCCGATCCCCATTTCACCGGCTGGGGCCGTAAGGCGACGAACATGACGACCGGCGAGTGCGTGTTCGAGACGGTCAAGCCCGGCCGGGTACCGTTCAAGGATGGCCGCCTGATGGCGCCGCATCTCACCGTCTGGATCGTTGCCCGCGGCATCAATCTCGGCCTGCACACCCGCCTATATTTCGCCGATGAGGCGGAGGCGAATGCCGAGGACCCGGTGCTGGCCCGCATCGAGCATCGCCATCGCGTCGCCACGCTCGTCGCGGCGCGCGAAGGGGATGCCTATGTCTTCGACATCCACCTGCAGGGCGAGCACGAAACGGTGTTCTTCGACATATGACAGTCTCGCCCCTCGATCATCCCGTTCTTGCCGCCCTCTTGGGCGATGAAGAAACGGTGCGCCAGTTCTCCTTCGAGGTGGAGATGGCGGCGATGCTGGCCTTCGAGCTTGCCCTCGCCGAGGCGGAAGCCGAGGAGGGGGTCATCGAAGCCGATGTCGCCGCGACGATCGCCGCCGCCCTGGCCTCGTTCGTCCCCGATCTCGAGGCGCTCAGACGCGGCGTTGCCCGTGACGGCGTCATCGTGCCGGAGCTGGTGCGCCAATTGCGTGAGGCGGTTGGGACGCCCGCCAGCGACAGCTTGCATTTCGGCGCCACCAGCCAGGATGTCATCGATACCGCCCTGATATTGCGGTTGGTGTCGGTTTTGCAGCGGCTGGATGACCTGTTGGTCGAGATGGTCGCGAAACTGGCTGGCCTGGAACTCGAATTCGGCAGCCGCAGGCTGATGGGCCGCACCCGCATGCAGGCGGCGATCGCAATCACTGTCACCGACCGTATACAGGCTTGGCGCGAACCGCTGGAACGGCACAGGAAACGGCTCGAAACCCTGCGGCCGGCATTGCTGGTGGTGCAGTTCGGCGGTGCCGCAGGCACGCTGGACAAACTCGGGACCAAGGCCGCCGCCGTTCGGGCCCGGCTCGCGGCTCGCCTCGGCCTCGGCGATGCCGCGCAATGGCACAGCCAGCGTGACCGGCTCGCCGATTTCGCCAATCTATTGTCGCTGATCACCGGAAGCCTCGGCAAATTCGGCCAGGATATCGCCCTGATGGCCCAGGATGGCGGCGAGATTGTCTTATCGGCGGGTGGCGGGTCCTCCGCCATGCCCCACAAGCAAAATCCGGTGGCGGCGGAGGTGCTGGTCACGCTCGCCCGCTTCAACGCCACCCAGCTTGCCGGCATGCATCAGGCCTTGCTGCACGAACAGGAACGCTCGGGTGCGGCGTGGACATTGGAATGGCTGCTTCTGCCGCAAATGGCCGTGGCGGCCGCGGCGTCGCTGCGGCTGGCGGGGGAACTCGCCGCCCAGATCGACAGTATCGGTGTGCTCGCCGACGGATAGTCGCGATCCCGAGGCAGGAATGGAACGAAAACCGACCCGGGCCTGCCGATGGCATGGAACTCGTGGCGATGAGGGCAGGAAATGCGCACACAGGTGGTCATCATCGGCTCGGGTCCTTCCGGCCTGCTGCTTGGACAATTGCTGGCCAATGAGGGCATCGCCAATATCATCCTCGAACGTGCCAGCCGCGATCATGTGCTCGGTCGCGTGCGGGCGGGCGTGCTCGAGCAGGGCACGCTGGATCTCATCGACGAAGCCAAGGCAGGCGCGCGCATGCATGCCGAAGGCCTGCCGCATGAGGGCATCTCGCTGGCCTTCGACGGCAGGTTGCACCGCATCGACCTGGCGGCCCTGACCGGCGGCAAGCGCGTGATGGTCTATGGCCAGACCGAGGTGACGCATGACCTGATGGACAAACGCGAGGCAGCCGGCTTGGCCACCATCTACGAGGCCGGGAATGTCGAGCCCCACGACTTCAGTGGCGAGGCGCCCTATGTCACCTATGAAAAGGACGGCGTCGGCCATCGCATCGATTGCGACTTCATCACCGGCTGCGACGGCTTCCACGGCGTCAGCCGCAAATCGGTGCCGTCGACCGCGATCAGGACCTATGAGCGAGCCTATCCCTTCGGCTGGCTCGGCATTCTTGCCGAGGTGCCGCCGGCCGGCCACGAACTGATCTATGCCAACCATCCCAGGGGCTTTGCGCTGTGTTCGATGCGCTCGACCCATCGCAGCCGCTATTATGTGCAGTGCCCGCTCGATGACAGGATCGAGGATTGGAGCGACGATCGCTTCTGGGATGAGCTGCGCCGGCGGCTGCCTGCCGAGGCTGCGGCCGGCATCGTCACCGGAGCCTCCTTCGAGAAGTCGATCGCGCCACTGCGCTCCTTCGTTGCCGAGCCCATGCGTTTCGGGCGCCTGTTCCTGGTCGGCGATGCCGCCCATATCGTGCCGCCCACCGGGGCGAAGGGGCTCAACCTCGCCGCCAGCGACGTGCGCTATCTCTATTGGGGATTGCGGGAATTCTATCGGGAGAAGTCATCGGCCGGCATCGATGCCTATTCGAGCCGGGCGCTTTCCCGCGTCTGGAAGGCGGTGCGTTTTTCATGGTGGATGACGACGATGCTTCATCGCTTCCCGGATACCGACGATTTCGGGCAACGGATCCAGGAGGCCGAACTCGACTACCTCGTTCATTCGCAGATGGCGTCTGCGGCGCTTGCCGAAAACTATGTCGGTCTTCCCTACTGAAATCGCTTAGCGTCAGCTCCATCACATATCCTGTAGGTTATGTTTCGAGCGCTTGTTTTCATTTTACATTACCAATCAACACGTCACATTTGACCAATATGGAAAGCCTGCGAGCGGCGTGCCCGAAAAGCGCTGGTCCGGCTTTGGGAGGAAAGAATGAAAAAATCCGTTCTCGCCGCCAGATCTGTTTTCGCTACTTTGGCGATAGCCATGCTGTCCGGTAGTGCCCTGGCCGAAACCATCAAGGTTGGCGTCATCGGTCCGTTCTCGGGGCCCTTCGCCATTCAGGGCAAGAATTTCAAAGCGGGCATCGACGCCTATCAGGCCCTGCACGGCAGCAAGGCCGGCAATGACGACATCCAGATCATCTATCGCGACGTGCCCCAGGCCGATCCTGCGCAGTCCAAGGCGCTGGCCCAGGAACTCGTGGTGAAGGAAGGCGTCCAATATCTCGCCGGCTTCTATTTCACGCCGGACGCGATGGCCGTCACCCCGCTGCTGAAGCAGGCCAATGTGCCGCTCGTGGTGATGAATGCGGCGACATCAGCCATCGTGACCAAGAGCCCCCTGGTGGTGCGCACCTCCTTCACCACCTGGCAGACCTCGGCGCCCATGGCCAAGGTTGCCAAGGAGCGCGGCGCCAGGAAGGCGATCACGGTGGTCAGCGATTACGGCCCCGGCGTCGATGCCGAGAACGCCTTCAAGACCAGCTTCACCGGCGTTGGCGGCGAGGTCGTCGGCACCATCCGCATGCCCCTGTCGACCAACGATTTCAGTCCGATCATGCAAAGGGTCAAGGATTCCGGCGCCGATACCCTATTCGCCTTCCTGCCGTCGGGGCCGACCACGCTCGGCTTCGTCAAGGCTTATAACGAGAATGGGCTGGCCAAGTCGGGTGTGAAGCTGCTCGCGCCCGGAGACCTTACCCAGGAGTCGGACCTGCCGGCGCTCGGCCAGGCGGCGGAGGGCCTGCTGACCACCTTCCATTATGCCGTCTCGCATGACTCGGCCGAGAACAAGAAATTCGTCGAGGCGGCTCGCAAGGCCATCGGCAACCCGAGCGAATTGTCGTTTCCGGCGGTCGGAGCCTATGACGGCATGCATGTCATCTACAAGATGATCGAGGCGACGGCTGGCAAGCAGGACGCCCAGAAGGCCGTGGATGCCGTCAAGGGCCTGGCCTGGGAAAGCCCGCGAGGACCCGTCTCGATCGACCCTGAAAGCCGTCACATCACCCAGAACATCTATCTGCGCGAGGTCGCCAAGGCCGAGGACGGCAGCTATTACAACAAGGAAATCGCTACTTTCGAGAAGCAGGGCGACCCCGGGCTGGCGGCTTCGAAATAGCAGCCGCTCATCGAGAGCCTCGGGCGGGCGCAAGCGGCATTCGGATGAAAGTATCTTCCGATGGATCTCAATTCATAAAATGCTTCATGAAAAGGAAATAGAGCAAACAACGATTTGAGAAAATCGTCATTCCTCCAATGCTGGATGAGGCCATGCAAACCATTCTCAGCGTGGGTATCGATGCCCTTGCCTATGGCATGGTGCTGTTCGTTATTTCCATCGGGCTGTCCGTGACCATGGGGCTGATGCGGGTGATCAACCTTGCCCACGGCGCGTTCGCCATGATTGGCGGTTATATCGCGTCCTACGCCGCACAATCACTCGGCCTGGGATATGTCGTGGCCATCATGCTGGCCATCGCGGGCACGGTGGTGATCGCCCTTCCGTTGGAGCGTCTGCTCTACCGCCGGCTCTATGGGGCGCCCGAACTCACCCAGGTGCTGATGACCATCGGCATCACCTTCTGTGTCATCGGCATCGCCAATTACGTCTTCGGCCCCACGCTCAAGACCATTCCCTTGCCGGAAATGCTGAGTGGCCCGGCGGATCTCGGCTTTCGCTCGATCGCCGCGCATAAATTGTTCGCCATCGCCTGTGGCCTGGGCGTTGCCCTGGCCCTTTGGTATCTGATCGAGAAGACCGGTTTCGGCATTAAACTGCGTGCCGCGGTGGACAATGCCGCCATGGCTGCTTCGCTCGGCGTGCGCACCGGAACCGTCTACGCCGTCAGCTTCGCGATCGCCGTCGGCCTTGCAGCTTTTGGCGGCATTGTCGGAGCCGAACTCCTGCCGATCGAGCCCTATTATGCCCTGCGCTATATGGTGACCTTCTTGGTGGTGGTCTGCGTCGGCGGAGCGGGCTCGATCCCCGGCGCCTTGCTAGCCTGTCTGGTGCTCGGTCTGGTCGACACCGCCGGCCGCTATCTCCTGCCTGAATATGGGGAATTCTTCTTCTATCTCGCCGTGATCGCCATCGTCTGCGTTTTCCCGCGTGGCCTGATGGGCAGGAGCGCCTAGATGGAGATGGCGGAGAACAAACCTATGGCCGGCCGGGGAGAAACATCGCAAACTAGTTGGCTGAGGCGCGACCTGGCCGGTCTTGCGGCCATCCTAGCCTCCGCCGCCATCGGCTATGTGCTCTTTCCGGATAATCTGGCGCTGCTGACCCGCATCCTCTCAGTTGCGCTGCTCGTGCTTTCGCTCGACCTCGTCACCGGCTTTTGCGGCGTCGCCACGCTGGGGCATGCGGCCTTGTATGGTGCCGGCGCCTATGCCGCCGGCATGGCCGCCGTGCAGTGGAACGTCACCGATCCCCTGGCGATGCTCGCCATCTCGGCCGTCGGCGGTGCGCTCGCCGGCCTGGTCTCTGGTGCGGTGATCCTGCGCGGGCACGGGCTCGCGCAATTGGTGCTGTCGATCGCTGTGGTCCATCTCTTCCATGAAGTCGCCAACAAGGCTTCGGCCTATACAGGCGGCAGTGACGGGTTGTCGGGCATCGCCCCCGATCCGGTCTTCGGTCTGTTCGAATTCGACCTTTGGGGGCGTACCGCCTATGGACTGGGGGTGGCGCTTCTCCTCGTCGTCTTCATCCTGCTCAGGCTGGTCGTGCGCTCGCCCTTTGGCATGCTCTGCCGCGGCATCCGGCAGGACCCCGTCCGTATCCGCGCCATGGGCGCTTCGGTTCAGGGCACGCTTTTGAAGATGTATGTCATCTCCGGCGCCGTGGCCGGCCTGGGCGGCGGGCTCAACGCCCTTTCCACCCAGGTTGTCGGCCTCGACAGCCTGAGCTTTACCCTTTCGGCCGAGGCCCTGGTCATGCTCGTGCTCGGCGGCACCGGCTCGCTCTACGGGGCGCTCGTCGGCACGATTGCCTTCATGGGCTTCGAGGATTTCGTTTCGGCGGCCAATCCGTTCCATTGGCTTACCATCATTGGTGCCCTGCTGATCGCGGTCGTGCTGTTCGCGCCGCGTGGCCTCTATGGTTCGGCTGCCGCACTGCTTGCCCGTTTCAAGGGGAGGGGCGGATGAGCGCGGTGTTTCAGACCCTCGATCTGGAGAAATCCTTCGGCGGCCTTGCCGTGACGCAGGGCCTGTCGATCACCCTGAACGCCGGCGACCGTGTCGCCCTGATCGGCCCGAACGGTGCCGGTAAGACCACCTTCGTCAATCTGGTCACCGGCCATCTCGTGCCCAATTCCGGCAAGGTGATGCTCGCCGGCAGGGACGTCACCGGGCTCGGACCGACGGCGCGCGTCCGCCGGGGTCTGGTACGCTCCTTTCAGGTCACCCGGCTCTTTCCCGACATGACGCCGCAGGAACATTTGGCTCTTGCCGTCATGCAGCGCACGGGCCGTGCCAGCCGTCTCTTCGGCCACTATCGTGCAAAACCCGACGTGATGGCCGAGGTTGACGAATTGCTGGCTACGCTCGGCCTGGCAGCCATCGCCACGCGCCCGGTCGCGGAAATCGCCTATGGCCAGCAGCGCCTGCTCGAGATCGCGCTGGCGCTGGCGCTCAAGCCCAAGGTTCTCCTGCTCGACGAGCCGGCTGCCGGCGTGCCGCAAAGCGATACGCCCCGCATCGAGGAAGCGCTGGCCGGCCTGCCCGCCGACCTCGCCGTGCTGATGATCGAGCATGACATGGATCTGGTTTTCCGGTTCGCCCGGCGTGTCATCGTGCTGGCCGCCGGCGCCATCATCTTCGATGGTTCTCCTGTGGAGGTGACGAAGGATGCGCGTGTCCGCCAGGCCTATCTTGGAAACTATGCCCATGAGAAGCAGTCAGCATGACCGCAACGCCGCTTGAAATCAGCGATCTCAGCGCCGGCTATGGCCCGACCCGGGTGCTGGAGAACATTTCCTTCGCCGTTCCCGCCGGTGGGCGCCTGGCCGTGCTCGGGCGCAACGGCATGGGCAAGACGACATTGCTCGCCACCATCGCCGGACAGACCCGGCGCTATGGCGGCACGCTGTGCCTTGGCGGCAGGGATATCAGCCCGCTCGACAGCGCCTCGCGCGCCCGCAGCGGTCTGGGCTATGTCCCGCAGGCCCGCTGCATCTTCGCTTCGCTGACGGTGGAGGAGAATCTTTTCGTCGGCCTCAAGAACCGCGGCCGCCCGGCGATCGAGGAAGCCTATGCGATGTTTCCGCGCCTCAAGGAGCGCCGCAGGAATCTCGGCTCGCAACTTTCGGGAGGCGAGCAACAAATGCTCACCACGGCCCGTACCATTCTGGGCCGGCCAACGGTGCTGCTGCTCGACGAGCCGCTGGAAGGGCTGGCCCCCGTCATCTGCGAGGAACTGATGGCCGTGTTCTCGCGCCTCGCCGCCCGGGGCGAGATGACCATCCTGCTGGTCGAGCAGCGCATCCAGACTGCGATCGACTTCGCCGATCATGTCGTCATTCTGGAGAGGGGCCGCATCGCCTGGTCCGGCGCTTCGGCCACGCTTTCCGAGCAACCGGAGGTGATCGAGCGGCTGCTCGGGGTCGGCGGGCTGCATTGAGCATGACCCGCCGCCCGGGTAATTCCGGGGTCGTCAGGCGTCCAGTTGCACCACGCGCAGATAGGGCGTCAGCGTAGTCCAGCCCTGCGGGAAGCGCTCGCGGGCCGCTTCGTCGCTGAGGCTCGGCGAAATGATCACCGGCTGGCCGGGCTCCCAATTGACCGGGGTGGAGACCTTCTGGGCATCGGTCAGCTGCAGGCTGTCGATGGCGCGCAGGATCTCGGCGAAATTGCGCCCGGCGCTCGGCGGATAGGTCAGCACCAGCCTAACCTTCTTGGCCGGGTCGATCACGAACACGGCCCGCACGGTGACATTGGCATCGGCCTCGGGATGGATCATGCCGTAGAGATGCGCCACGGCGCCGTCCGCGTCGGCGAGCAGCGGGAAATTGAGGGCATGGCCCTGGGTCGACGCGATATCCTCGCCCCAGGCGGCATGAGCGTCGAGCGGATCCACCGACAGGCCGAGCACCTTGACGTTGCGCTGGTCCCATTCGGGTTTCAGGCGGGCGACCTCGCCGAGTTCGGTGGTGCAGACCGGCGTGAAGTTGCGGGGGTGGCTGAACAGGACACCCCAGGACTCGCCCAGCCAATCATGGAAGCTGATGCGTCCTTCCGTGCTGTTCTGGATGAAGTTGGGGGCGATCTGGCCGAGCTGGATCGACATCGGGGCTTTCCTTGCTGGATTATGATGATTCAGGCGTTGAAATCGCGACCGGCCTTCACTTCCGCCACATAGCCGGCGCGGATGACGAAATCGCCGAAGCGCTCGCCTTCCTGCCGCTCTTTGGCGAAATGGCCGAGCGTCTTGTCGAGGGCCGCGAGTAGGGCGGTCTCGCCGACATTTTCGAGATACATCTTGTTCAGCCGCTGCCCGTGGAAGCCGCCGCCGAGATAGAGGTTGTATTTGCCTGGGGCCCGGCCCGTGAGACCGATCTCGGCGATATAGGGACGTGAGCAACCATTGGGGCAGCCGCTCATGCGGATGGTGATCGGCTCGTCCGTCAGGCCGTGGCTGCGCAGGATTTCCTCGAGCTTGTCGAGCAGATGGGGCAGATAACGCTCGCTTTCGGCCATGGCGAGACCGCAGGTCGGCAGGG
Source organism: Labrys sp. E2SS-1L (assembly GCF_057073705.1). Taxonomy (NCBI): domain Bacteria; kingdom Pseudomonadati; phylum Pseudomonadota; class Alphaproteobacteria; order Hyphomicrobiales; family Xanthobacteraceae; genus Labrys; species Labrys sp. E2SS-1L. The sequence goes on from NZ_CP172713.1 coordinate 674,433, forward strand.
CCACGCAAGCCATCGAGTTGAGCCGCAGCCCGCTCTCGCCTTTGCTGGCGCCCAGGCCATATTCGGTGAGCAGCGCCTCGATGCCGGCCCTGGCCTGTGGCGCGATCTCGGCGATGATGAGGTTCTGGTTGGGCGTGAGGCGGAAGCTGCCGGTATGGATCCGCGCCACCGCGCGCAGGAAGTCCATCAGGGCCCGGCCGGGGTGGTTGGCGATACGGCCGTTCTCGATGAACAAGGTGAGGTGATGGCGGCCATCCTCGCCCACCTGCCAGCCCAGGGCATCGCCATTGGCGGTGAAGTCGAAGGAGCGCGCCGGCTGGAGGTCGAAGCCGAGGCGCCGCTCGATCTCGGCTTTGGTCCAGTCGAGGCCGCGGTCGTCGATCGTATATTTGAAGCGGGCATGCGCGCGGTCCTTGCGGTCGCCATAGTCGCGCTGGAGGCCCATCACGGCATCGCAGACCGCCAGCACCTTGTCCGCCTCGACGAAGCCGATCACGTTGGCAAGGCGCGGATAGGTTGCCGGCGCCTGGTCGGTGCGGCCCATGCCGCCACCGATGGCGACGTTGAAACCGGCCAGCTTTCCACGCTCGGCGATGGCGATGAAACCGAGATCCTGCGCATAGACGTCGATGTCGTTGATCGGCGGAATGGCAAAGCCGATCTTGAATTTCCGAGGCAGATAGGTCCGGCCGTAGAAGGGCTCCTCCGGCTCGGACGAAGCAACGCGCTCCTCGCCATACCAGATCTCGTGATAAGCGGGCATACGGGGAATGGCGTGGTCGCTGGCCTGCCGGGCGTAGCGGTAGACCTCGGCATGCAGCGCCGACAGATGCGGGTTCACCGAGGCCATCACGCCGCGTGAATCGTCGCCGCAGGCCGCGATCGTATCGAGCAGGACTTCGTGCAGGCCCTGGAGCGTGGCCTTGAGATCGTGCTTGAGCAGCCAGTGGAATTGGAAGGTCTGGCGCGTGGTGAGCCGCAGCGTCTCCTGGCCATAAGCCCGGGCCAGCTCATCGAGCTTGAGCCATTGCGCGGGCGTGCACACGCCACCGGGCAGGCGCACCCTTGCCATGAACTGATAGGCCGGCTCCAGCTTCTGACGCCGGCGCTCGTCGCGCAGGTCGCGGTCGTCCTGCTGGTAGATGCCGTGGAACTTCATCAGCTTGGTATCGGTGGGCGTGACCGAGCCGGTCAGCCGGTCGAGCAGACTGGTCTTGATCGTGCCGCGCAACTGGTCGCTGTCGGCTTTCAGGGCTTCGTCGGGACCGAGGTGCTCAAGCGATTGCGACAGGTCGCGGCTGCGGTCAGTGGGGGCGATGAGATCGGTCATGGCAGCCTCAATAGACGTCGCGCTGGTAACGATGCTCGCGCTGCAGGCGCTGCAGATAATCGTCGGCGGCATCCGCGCCGAGGCCGCCTTGCGTGGCGATGATCGAGCGCAGGGCCTGGTGCACGTCGGGGGCCATGCGGCTGGCGTCGCCACAGACATAGAAGGAGGCGCCTTCCTCCAGCCAGGCGAAGATGTCGCGCGCCTGTTCCTTTAGCCGGTGCTGGACATAGATCCTCTCATGTCCGTCACGGGAGAAGGCCACGTCCATGCGGGTCAGCACCTCGGCGGACAGCATGGCCAGCCATTCGCTCTGGTAAAGGAAGTCTGTGCGGAAATTGCGCTCGCCGAACACCAGCCAGCTGCGCCCGCTGCTCGCGCGTGCCTCGCGCTCCTGCATGAAGGCCCGGTAGGGCGCCACCCCCGTGCCGGCACCGACCATGATGATGGGCACGTCGTCGGCAGGCAGGCGAAAATGCGGATTGGCATGGATATAGACCGGCAGTTGTTGGTCCGGCTGGCCGCGATCGGCGAGATGCCCCGAGGCCACGCCGGAACGCGGCTCGCCTGCCAGCTCGTAGCGGACGGTGGAGACCGTCAGATGGGCCTCGTCAGGCACGGCGGACAGGCTCGAGGCAATGGAATAGAGCCGTGGCTGCAGCGGCCTCAAACCGGCGATCAGCATCTGCGGGTCGAGGCCTTTGGCTGGAAAACGCCTGACAACGTCAAGGATGTGGTGCCCGCGCATGAAGGCAGACCGGTCTTCGACCGAGGCAGGATCGCCGAGGCGCCTCAGGGCTTCGGCACCGGTGATTCCTGCCCAATGCTCGATGAAACGCGGCGTCAGCGCGGTGATCTCGACATGGCGGGCGAGCGCCTCCTGGATCGCAAAGGGCGTATCCTTCACCGTGACCGTCGCTGCGCCGTCGAAACCGAGCTCGCCGATCATGGCCTCGACCACAGCCGGATCGTTGCTCGGCATCAGCCCCAGGCAGTCGCCGGGCTCATAGGCCAGTCCCGAGCCTTCCAGGGAGATCTCGACATGGTGGGCCTGCTTGGAGGAACCACGCCCGCTCAGAACGAGATTGTCGAGGATGCGTGCGGCGAAGGGATTCCGCTTGTCGAAGCCAGTGCTGGTGCGCGGTTCCGCCACTGCCGGGGAGCCGGCTATCGTCGAGGCCGGCTTGGCCATGTGGCTGAGCACGTTGGTCATCCAGGCCGCGGCCGGCTCGTCATAGTCGACGTCGCAGTCGACGCGCGGCTGCAGTCTGATGGCGCCGAGCTCCTCGAAGCGCCGGTCGAGGCGCTTGCCCGCCTCGCAATAGCGTTCATAGGTGGAATCCCCCAGAGCCAGCACGGCAAAGCGCAGACCCGGCAGCCTGGGCGCCTTGCGGCTTTCGACGAATTCGAAGAAATTCGCTGCCGGCTGGGGCGGGTCTCCTTCGCCATAGGTGCTGGCAATCAGAAGGAGATCCTGTTCCTCCTTCAAGCCGCGCAGTTTGTAGTCGGCCATGTCGAACAACTGGGGCGAGAACCCCTCGGCCCTGGCCCGCTCGGCAAGACTTGCCGCGAGGGCGCTGCTGTTGCCGGTCTCGCTGCCATAGAGGATGGTGATCCGGCGGCTGGAAACGGCATCCTGTTGCGTCGGCGCGAGAGGGGTATGCGTTCCCCAGTCGCCGGCCTTGAACTCGATGCCGGCGAAGAAGCCGCTCAGCCATTGCAACTGCCGGTTGTCGAGCGTGGTGGCCAGCGTCCTGATCTGGTGCCATTGGCTCTCGGACAATCCGGGGCCCCGAAATTCGGTCATGCTCATGGCGGGTCGATCCCAAAGACAGGGCCTGCCACGGAGACGGCAGCACCAATCAACAAAAATAGAGTGTTATTTTTTCGATCACCTAAACAATCCTGGCATTTGATTTGAATGCATACAAACGCATTTTCTTGGCAAATAAATCCAAATTTTATGCAATTAAATTTGGGTCGCGGCGGGAGCTTGCTGGTTCGCCAAGCCGCCTGATCAGCGCGTCGCGCCTATCGGATCATGTCGAAATCGATATCGCCGTAATCGGCAAACAGATCCGGGCTTTGCTTTCGCAGCAGCCGGAGGTTTTCGAACATGCTGTCGAGCTGGAATTGGAGGGCCGTGACAGCGGCCTGCTCGCTTCTGGTTTTCAAGCCCTGATAGATCGCGCCATGTTCGGCGATCACCACGTCGAAGCTGTTCTCGAAGGCAAAGGCCAGCCGCCTGACGCGGTCGAGTTGCCCCGTTGCCGCATGCAGAATGCGCCAGCTGTTGCTGATGCCGGAGATTTCGCAGATCAACTGATGGAAGGCATGGTCGAGAGCGAAGAATTCATCGGTGTCGTGCCGCTTGGCGGCCTCGTCCTGCAGGGACAGGGAAAGCTCGAAATCCGTGGCCCGGGCCGGGGCGAAGTGCCGGGCCGCAAGGCGGGTTATCCGGACCTCCAGCGTTTCGCGGACGATCTGGCCGGTGAGCACCTCGCCGATGTCGATCGCGGCGACGCGAGCATGACCCTCAGGCTCGATGACGACGAAGCGTTCGTTTGCCAGTTGCAGGATAGCATCCCGCAAGGACGCAAGGGATACCGACAGTCCGGCGCAGATCTCCTCTTCCCGAACGGCCTCCCCCGGTGCCATCGCCATCGCGATGATGGCGCTCCGCAGAGCTTCATGGATCTGGGTCGTCTCGGACTGGCCTGTATCCAACTTGACGGCTTTGAAGAAGTCGAGGGTCGATGTCATCGCCTACCCCCTGCGCCGGATTGTTGCGGCGGACTATTCCGCTCTTGTTTCAATAAAACACCGCGCCGAAGCGATTGACAACTGTATATTACAAAAGATGGACCCAATTTTATCGGAAAAATTACGAAAATATACTATAAAACGATTAATCCTATGACGTGTACACGCGGTGTGGCCGACTTTGGCGCTCAATTCAAACGAAGGACAATCCCACCTGCGGCCAGCACGCCGACGACGACCCAGGGTGGCGTTTTCCAGACCGTGAGCAGCAGGAAGCCGGCCAGCGCCAGCGCAAAGTCTCGCGGCGAAAGGACCGCGCTGGTCCAGACGGGGGAATAGAGGGCCGCAGCGAGGATGCCGACCACGGCAGCATTGGCCCCGCGCATGGCCGCCTGTGCTGCAGGACGCAAGCGCAGTGCATCCCAGAAGGGCAGCATGCCGTAGACCAGCAGCAGGCCCGGCGCGAAGACGGCGACGAGGGCGATCAGCGCGCCGGCAATGCCGCTCGGCGCTGGTGTCATGACGGCGCCGAGATAGGCGGCAAAGGTGAAGAGGGGCCCCGGCATGGCCTGGGCCAGGCCATAGCCGGCAAGGAAGGCCTCGTTGCCGACCCAGCCGGGCGCCACCACTTCGGCCTGCAACAGAGGCAGGACGACATGGCCGCCGCCGAAGACCAGCGCCCCGGAGCGGTAGAAGGCATCGAACAGGGTGATCGCGCCTTTGAAGGCCGAGTCTCCGCCCGTCGCGCCTGCGAGCAAGACAGGAATGAAGAACAAGGCGGCGAACAGGGCCAGGGCGACAATGCCCTTGCGTGGCGATACCACAAAGCCGAGGCGGCCGACGGGAGCGCTCTGTCCGCTGCGACAGAGCCAGAGCCCGGCAAGCGCACCGATCACGATGGCGCCGATCTGATTGAACCAGCCTGCCGTCAGGGCGGTGATGGCGACGGCCACCAAGGCAATGCCGACACGTTCCCTGTCCGGCGTCAGGGTTTTGGCCATGCCCCAGATCGCCTGGGCGACGACGGCGACGGCCACCAGCTTCAGGCCGTGAAGCGCGCCTGCCGCCAGGGGACCGGCAAGGGCCGACGCGCCGAGGGCAAAGGCAGTCAGGATGACGGCCGAGGGCAAGGTGAAGGCAAGCCAGGCCGCGAGCCCACCCAGCAATCCGCCACCACGCAGGACGCCCAGGCAGAAGCCGACCTGGCTGGAGGCGGGCCCCGGTAGGAACTGGCAGAGCGCAACGAGATCGGCATAGGCGGCTTCACTGATCCAGCGGCGACGTACCACCACTTCATCGCGGAAATAGCCGAGATGGGCAATCGGTCCGCCGAAGGAGGTCAGCCCGAGCTTGAGGAAGACGCCGAAGACCTCCCGGGGTGAGCCGTCGGCAGGTCCGTGCATGGCCGGTAGGCCTTGCTCCTGTCCGGTCTCGGAGGATTGCGCAGACGCATCAGGCCGCTCGGGAGGATCCGGTAGTCCGTCGGCCGCCATTGCCACAGTGCCCGTCTTTTCGAAAACCGTTGTCGTTTATCGATATAGAGGCGGCAGGTTTCGGGTCAATGACGGTGCCGATGGTTTGCGGCAGCGCGCCTGTCAGCGCGCGCCCCAGGTGTCGCTCAGCTTGTAGCCGCCGGGCCAGGGGTCGGAGGGGTCGAGCATGTGCTGGTGGGTGCCGGTGATCCAGGCGCGGCCCGAGATCTCGGGCAGCACCGCCGGCCGGCCGCCGACTTCGGTGGTGCCGACGATGCGACCCGTGAAGGTCGAGCCGATCACCGAAACCGCGGTCAGGCTGTCTTCCTGCGTCATCTGTCCGCGGGCATGCAGCACGGCCATGCGGGCCGACAGCGCCGTGCCCGTCGGCGAACGGTCGACCTTGCCCGGCTGGATCGCCACCGCGGCTCCGGCGCGCAGGCCCTCGGCCGTGCGCTCGACGGCGCCAGCGAACAGGCAGAAGGAAAAATGCTTCCAGTCGGGGTTCTCGGGATGGTGGAAGCCGAGCGCCGCATTGGCGGCGTTGGTGATGCGCACGCCGAGCGTGGCGATGTCATGCGCTTCGTCGGGCTTCAGGCTGAAACCCAGGGCGGCTGCATCGACGATGACGAAACTGTCGCCGCCATAGGCGGTGTCGACGGTGAGCGTACCTAACCCTTCAACTTCGAGCTTTGCATCAAGCTTGTCGGCGAAGCTAGGAAGATTGCGTACGAAAATACGTTCTGCCTTGCCGTTCCGGCACTCCGCGCGGACGCGGACGAGTCCGCCGGGAGCCTCCAGCGTGATCTCCGTCACCGGCTCGTGCATCGGCAGGATACCGCTGTCGAGCAGCACGGTGGAGACGCAGATCGAGTTCGAGCCGGACATGGGCGGGGTATCTTCCGGCTCCATGATGATGAAGGCGGCATCGGCCTCGGGATGCTTGGGCGGCACCAGCAGGTTGACATGGCGGAACACGCCGCCGCGCGGCTCGTTCAGCACGAAGTTGCGCAGGGCCTGGTCGCGGGCGATCCAGCGGCTCTGCTCCCAGATGCTGTCGCCCGGCGGCGGGGTGACGCCGCCGACGATGACGTCGCCGACCTCGCCTTCGGCATGGGCGGAGATCACGTGGATGGTTTTCGTGCTGCGCATGGAAAAGTCCTCAGGAAAGCCAGGTGGGGAGACGATGCGGGGCATGACCGGTCAACGCCGCGGTCACGCAATCGGCGAGGCTGCCGAGGCGCACGGCGCGGCCGGAGAGACCCGGGCCGTAATGGGCGTATTTGCCGGAATTCGTCATCACGGCCCGGGTCCGCGTCGGAAAGACCGGTTCTGAAATCGAGCACCAGCACAGGTCGGGCAGGACCTGCACGCCGCTCTCCTGCAGGCGTGCGAGGGTGCCGTCGCCTTCCGCTTCGCGGATGACCTGCTGTCCGGCGGTGACGATGACGGCGACATCGGCAAGACGCCTGCGGCCCGCCAGCGCCTCGGCAAGGCCGCGGCATTCGTCGAGCGAGGCATGCGGGCTGCCGATGGCGACGAGCTCCACCTGTTCCGGCCCTTCGTTGAGGCGCTGCCAGGCCGCGGCCATGTCGGCGCGCGTGATGACGACAGTGTCGGCGTCATCGGCTGCGGCACCGTCGGCCTCCGGCGTGACCCCTTCGACATGCAGCATCGGTGCGGCCGAGGTGGTGCCGAAAGCGGCACAGAGCGCCTTGAGGTCGTCCCGCGAGGGCCCGGCCTTGGCGAGGCCGCGCAGGAGCGGGATGCGTTCGGGCGCGGCACGGCCGGCGAGATAGCCGATCAGCGGCCAGAAGGCATCGTCCACCTGGTCGGGGAGTTCGACGTCAATGAGACGGCGGGCCTCGCGGTGCCGGTCGAGATAGACGCCCGACAGCGGCGCCCGCCCCGTCACGGCGATGCAGAGGTCGAGGAAATCGGGATGCTTGGCGGTCCGTGCGCCGAGCACGGTATTGGCGAAGATCACCGCATTGGACTCGGCCCAGGCGATAGCTTCGCCCGCATGGGGAGCGCTGTCGAGCAGATAGGGCGAGCAGGTGAAGGTCGGCCGGCAGCCCATGCGGACATAGGCATCGGCAAGGCGCGCGGCCGGCGCGCCGAAGGCGGGCGGCACGCCCTGTTCCCGCCAGTTGGCATGGTCGACCGAAATGGCGTTCATCGTGGTAGGCACGCGGACACGAGCGCCCATCTCGGCCATCTTCTCGGCAAAGGTCAGGTTGGCGGCGCTGGCATAGATACAGCCGTCGATATGGCCCTGGGTAACGTCCACAAGCCCCTGGGCGCCCTGCTGGGCGGCCATGGCGCAGATGATGCGCATGGCCTGCTGCGCAGCCGGTCCATCCCGTCCATCGAGCATGGCGTGATCGGCCTCGGTGAGGTCGAGCGTCGTGGTGGCAGGAGGTGCGAGAGGCAAGGACAGGCCGTCGATCTCGATGGCTGTCTCGCTGATCCGCGCGGACTTTGCCCGCGCCAGGGCCGCGAAAGCCTCGGGCGCCAGGCGCAGCACGGGCAGAGCCCTGCCGAAGAGCTCGGCGGCGATCAGCGCTCCCAGGGTCAGCACGTCCTCGGGCTCGCCGAAAACCAGTGCCGCAGGTGCCCGCCCATTGAGGACGAGGTCGAGCAGCACGCCCGAACCCGTGCAGGAACCCCGGCTGGACGGCATCATCAGGATGCCGCCGGTGAGGCAGGTCCCGTGCAGCGGATGGTGCACGTCGATCACCCGCCCGGTGGCGGGATCGACACCGCCCCAGAAGCTGAGCGCTTCCTGGCTGGCAATGACGGGCCCGTGGGCGGAGCCTGCGAGGATGCTGCGCGCGGAAGGGGAACTGCTCATTTCAATACGAAACCGGCTTACTTGACCACGAAACCATGGGCGAAGGGGTCGCGATCGTCGATGAAGATGGTGTTGATGCCGGTCATGCGCGCCCAACCCGCGATGGAGGGGATGATCGCCGCGCGGCCGGCGATCTCGGTGGCCGCCTCGATCCGTCCCTTGAACAGCGAGCCGATGATCGATTCATGCACGAAGTCGTCGCCGACCTTGAGCTTGCCCTTGGCGGCGAGCTGCGCCATGCGGGCGGACGTGCCGGTGCCGCAGGGCGAGCGGTCGATGGCCTTCTCGCCATAGAACACAGCATTGCGGGCATGGGCGCCTGCCTGCGTCGGCTTGCCCGTCCACTGGATGTGGCTGAGGCCCTGGATCTCAGGGTGTTCGGGATGGACGAACTCGTATTTGGCGTTGAGCGCGGCACGCAGCTTCGGGCTCCAGCCCACCAGTTCGCCGGCGGTGTGGTCGGCCATATCCAGGAAATTCTTCTGCGGCTCGACGATGGCGTAGAAATTGCCGCCATAGGCGACATCGACCACGATCTCGCCCAGTCCTTCGACCTCGGCCGTCAGGCCCTCGGCATGGAGGAAGCCGGGCACGTTGGTGAGGCGCACTTCCTCCACGAAGCGGCCTTCCTGGCGGTAGGTGATGTCGACCTTGCCGGCAGGGGCGTCGATCGAGAGCTTGCCGGGCTCGCGCGGGGTGATCAGGCCGTGCTCGATGCCCATGGTGATGGTGCCGATGGTGCCGTGGCCGCACATCGGCAGGCAGCCGGAGGTCTCGATGAACAGCACGGCGACGTCGCAGTCCGGCCGGGTCGGCGGATAGAGGATCGAGCCCGACATCATGTCGTGGCCGCGCGGCTCATACATCAGGCCGGTGCGGATCCAGTCGAATTCGCGCAGGAAATGGGCGCGCTTTTCCAGCATGGTCGCGCCTTTGAGAAGCGGGCCGCCGCCCGACACCAGGCGGACGGGATTGCCGCAGGTGTGGCCGTCGATGCATGAGAACGTGTGGTTGGCCATGGCAGGACCTTTTCGTCAGAAACGCTGAGGCGAGAAAGAAGCGATATCGATGGCGGGCTTGTGACCGGTCAGGAGGTCGGCGACGATGCGCGCCGTGCCGGCCGACTGGGTGAGGCCGAGATGGCCGTGGCCGAAGGCATGGATCACGCGGGGCGTGGCGCGGGAACGGCCGATGGCGGGCAGGCTGTCGGGCAGGGAGGGGCGGAAGCCCATCCATTGCACGCCGCCTTCCGGCTTCAGGCCTGGCAGGAAGGCCTGCGCCTTCTTCAGCATGGCTTCCGAGCGCCGGAAATTCGGCTTGAGTTCCAAACCGCCGAGTTCCACGGCGCCACCGACGCGGACGCCCGTCGACAAACGCGAAACGACGAAGCCATGGCCGCCAAAGGTGATCTGGGTGCGCAGATCGAGGGAACCGGGCGGCAGCGTGGTGTTGTAGCCGCGCTCGGTTTCCAGCGGGATGACCTCGCCGATGGTCCGGGCGATCCGGTGCGAGAAGGCGCCTGCAGCGAGCACCACCTTGGCGGCCCGCCGCACGCTGCCATCCGCGCCAAGGATTTCGACGCCACCTTCGAAGGGGGTGAGAGCCTTGACCTCCGCCCGTTCGACCAGTCCGCCGTTCGCGCGCAGGTGCTCTGCCAGTGCCAGCGTATAAAGTTTGGGATCGGCGATGGAGAACCAGCCGGGTGTGAAGGTGCCATGGCTGAAGCGCGGGGCCAGCCCCGGCTGAATCTCGGCCATGCCGGTGGCGTCGAGATGACGGAATTCGATGCCATGGGCCTGCCGGGCATCCCAGCCCGGCAGTGAGGCCTCCAGCTCCGCCTTGCTCTCGTAGACCTGCAGATTGCCTTCCTTGCGCAGCATCTGAAGCGTGCCGGTCTCAGCCAGGAAGGGCTCGAGCTCGGCCTTGGACAGATCCATCAGAGCCGTCTGGGCCGCCGTCGCATGTGCCACGCGCGAGGCCGAGCAGGCCCGCCAGAAGCGGAACATCCAGGGCGCGATCCGCAGCGCATAGGCCGGCGGCACGCTGAGGGGCCCGAGTGGGTCCATCAGCCATTTCGGCGCCTTCCTCAGGATGCCGGGCGAGGCGAGCGGCAGGATATCGGTGAAGGCAAAGGCGCCGGCATTGCCGGCGGAGGCGCCGGCGGCCGGGCCTTCCCGGTCCAGCACCGCGACCGAGAGCCCGCGCTCCTTGGCGGCGATGGCGGAGGACAGGCCCACCACGCCGGCCCCGATGACGATGACGTCGAGATCCGAACTCACCGCACACTCGCCAGGAATTTCTGGGTTTCGGGGTTCTGCGGCGCACCGAAGAGCTGGTCCGGCGTGCCGATCTCCGCCATCACGCCCTGATGGAAGAAGGCTACCCGGTTGGAGACGTCGCGGGCGAACGCCATTTCATGCGTGACGCAGATCATCGTCATGCCCTCTTCGGCCAGCATCTTGAGCGTGTCGAGCACTTCGCCGACGAGCATCGGGTCGAGCGCTGATGTCACCTCGTCAAACAGCATATATTCGGGCGACATCGCAAGGGCCCGGGCGATCGCCATGCGCTGCTGCTGGCCGCCTGACATCCGGGTGGGATAAACGGAGAGCTTCTCGGCCAGCCCGACATGGCTCAGCTGCTTGACCGCGATCTCCTCGGCCTTGGCCCTGGCCATGCCGAGCACCTTGCGCGGGGCGAGCATGACGTTTTCCAGCACGGTCAGATGCGGAAAGGCATTCCACTGCTGGAAGACGATGCCGACCTTCCGGCGCAGTCTGTTGAGGTCGGTGCTCTTGGCATGGACCTCGGTGCCGTCGATGGTGATCTTGCCCGCATTGATCGGCTCCAGGCCGTTGATGCAGGTCAGCAGCGTCGATTTGCCCGAGCCGGAGCCGCCGATGATGCTGACCACCTCGCCCTTGTCGACGGTGAGATTGATGCCCTTCAGCACTTCGAGCGAAGCGAAGGATTTGCGGACGTTCTGGATCTCAATCATTGGGGGACCACCGTCTTTCGAGATAGCCGCCGAGACGGGCGATGGGAAAGCTGATGAGGAAATAGATGGCGCCGCAGATCATCAGGATGAAGAGCGGTTCCTGCAGGCGGGTGACCAGGATCTGCGAGGCGCGCAGGAGCTCGATCAGGCCGAGCCAGAGCACCAGGGCGGAATCCTTCATGACGCCGAGCGTCAGGCCGATCCAGGAGGGCAGGCTGACGCGGATGGCCAGCGGCGCCACGATGTAGCGCATGTCCTGCCACCAGCTCATGCCGAGCGAACGCGCGGCCCGGCGGGTGGTCGTCGGCACCGAGGCGATGCCGCCGCGCACGATCTCGGTGCAGTAGGCGGCCGTATATAAACTCAGCACCACGCAGGAAGTGGTGAAGGGCGGCCAGCCCAGCTTGGCGATCGACTGGAAGGCATTGACCAGCACGAGCTGGATGAGCAGCGGCACCGAGCGGAAAATGTCGAGCAGGAAGGTCAGCGGCGCCGACCAATAGGGACCGAGCTGGACGCGGATCACGCCGAAGAGGATGCCGAGTACGGTTCCGGCGGCGACCGAGACCGCGGTGACCGCCAGTGTCATGCCGGCGCCTTGGGCCAGGAAGGCGAGATCGCTCCAGGTCAGGGTGGTGTTGAACATGATCGACCCCCTCAATACCGGAACATGCGCCAGGCAAATGCCCGGGCCGCCAAAGTGACGGCCTTGGCGATCAGGTAGTAGATCACCGCGGCCAGCGCGAAGAATTCGAAGGTGCGGAAGGAGCGGGCATTCAGCTCCTGGGTGACGCCGGCCAGATCGGTATTCATGCCCACGGTGACGCCGAGCGAGGTCATCAGGATGGCCCAGACCATCTGGTTGGTGGCGGGCAGGAAGGCGACGCGCAACATCTGCGGCAGCATGATCAGACGGAACGCCTGCAGCGAGGTCATGCCGAGCGAGCGGCCGGCGCGGGCCTGCGTGTCGGGAATGGCCTTGAGGGCGCCGCGGAAATTCTCGGCCAGGTAGCCGGCATTGTTGAAGGCGATGCCGACGAGCAGCGCGGTGAAGGGCGTCAGGTGAATGCCGAAATTGCCGAGGCCGAAATGCGCCATGTAGATCTGGAACAGCGCCGGCGTGTTGCGCGCCACCTCGACCCAGGCCGTGGCGAAGCCGCCGAGAAGGCGGTTGCCGGACAGGCGGAACAGGGTGAGGACGATGGCGATGGCAAGGCCGATCGCCATCGACAGGAGGGCGATCTGCAAGGTGACCAGGGCGCCATCGAGCAGCTGCGGCAGCGCTTTCAGGGCCTGATTCCAATGGAAGGCATATTTGAACATGCCGTTTCACCTCTCGAGCGGGATCGGCGGCGCGAGGCTTGGCGACGCGCCGCCGGTGAAACGGTCAGGTCAGCGGTAGGAGCCGTTGACGGTGAGGTTGGGAACGTTTTCGTCCACCCACTTCTTGTAGAGCTCGGCGTAGCGGCCGGTGCGGACCTGCTGGTTGATGAACAGGTTGAGGTAGTTGATCAGGCCGTATTCGTCGCGGGCCGCGAACAGCGCGACATAGTCGATGTCGAAGGGCGCCTTGCCGACCACGGCGATGCCGGGGAACTTGCCGGTCTTCACATTGGCCTGGGCCACCGTGGAGGTGGAGACGGTGGCGTCGAGCTGGCCCTGGCTCAAGGCGAGGAAGACGTCGGCCTGGGTCTGGTAGGGGCGGAATTCACCGCTGCCCCAGGCCTTGACCTGCTTTTCGAGCGCGATGGCTTCATAGGTGCCGGCGGTGGCGCCCACGACCTTGCCCTTCATGCCCTCGAAGGACTTCACGCCCGACTTTTCATTGGCCGTCACCGCCATTTCGAAGGCGAAATAGGGGATGGTCATGCCCACCGTCTTGGCACGCTCCAGCGTGTCGGAGGTCGAGGCGACACCGACATCGACGCGGCCGGACATCAGGGCCGGGATGCGCTCGGGGAAGGGGGTCTCGACGATCTCGGCCTTCACGCCGAGGGCCTTGGCGAGATCGTTGCAATAGTCTACGTCGAAGCCGATCGGATTGTTGTTGGCATCGCGCGAGCCCATGGGCGGAAAGTCGAGCACCACGGCGCAGCGCAGCGTTCCCGAAGCGATGATGTCGTCCAGCTTGTCCGCCTTGGCGGGGCTGGCCATGGCGATGGCGGCCATGAGGCCGAAGACAGCGACCGATTTCCTCATTCTCACGCTCTCTCTTTGCTTTGGCTCGTGTTTTTCACGGCGCAGCCACTATTGCGTTTTCGAGCGCGAAATCAACTAAAAATACAACATGAATACAAAAAGAATTTTATGTGTGGGCATAAATTATTCCGACGTGGTTCCTCACCCCCTGCCATCAAGGTCGCGTAGCCCCCCGGTGAGCAATTACATTCTGACAGTGCCGCCGTTCCCGGCGCAACCGGAGGCCGGCCGAGGACGGCAGATGCCGTCATTTGCAACGATCGAGGGTCCTGCCTCGAGGTTCAGCCGTCGAGGTCCTCGGGCAGCAGGCCCTGCGGCAGGTTCTGGTAGGCCACGGGACGCAGGAAACGCCGGATCGACAGAGTGCCGACGCTGGTCGCACCGAAATTGGTCGAGGCCGGATAGGGGCCGCCATGGACCATGGCGTCAACGACCTCGACGCCGGTGGGAAAGCCGTTGACGAGCACGCGCCCGGCCTTACGTTCGAGGATGGGTAGCAGGCGGCGGGCGGCGGCAAGATCCGCCGGCTCCATGTGAATGGTCACGGTCAGCTGGCCCACGAAGGCGCGGGCCAGCCGCTCCATATCCTCAACCGACGACGCTCGCACCACCAGGCCAAGCGGGCCGAATACCTCCTCGCCGAGGGCGTGGTCGGCCAGGAAGCGCTTGCTGGAGGTCTCGAATAGGCTCGGCGAGACCTCGCGGCCCGACATCGGCGTCGCCAGCAGGGGACGGACAGCGTTGCGCTCGGACATGCGCGCCTGACCTTCATGGTAGGAGCGGGCAATGCCGTCCGACAGCATGGTCTGCGGTGCCACCTTGCCGAGTGCTTCGGTCGCAGCGGCGGTGAAGCGGTCGGCCTCGGGACCCTCGATCACCACGGCGATGCCGGGGTTGGTGCAGAACTGGCCCGCTCCCATCGTCAGGGAGGCGGCCCAGCCCTGGGCGAGAGCCTCGGGTCGCGCCCTGAGCGCTTCGGGCAGCAGGAACATCGGGTTGACCGATCCGAGCTCTCCGAAGAAGGGGATTGGTTCGGGGCGGGCTGCGCACAGATCGAAGAGCGCCCGGCCGCCGGCGAGCGAACCGGTGAAGCCGACGGCCTTGATCAGGGGATGCTGCACGATGGCCTGGCCGATCTCGCGACTATTGCCCTGGATCAGGGAGAACACGCCCGGATGCACACCGCTTCTGCGGATCGCGGCATCGATGGCCTCGGCGACGATTTCTCCCGTTCCGGGGTGAGCGGAGTGGCCCTTGACCACCACGGGACAGCCTGCTGCAAGTGCAGCGGCGGTATCACCGCCGGCGGTCGAGAAGGCGAGGGGGAAGTTGGAGGCGCCGAACACAGCGACCGGGCCGATGGGGCGCTGCATCATGCGGATCTCGGGCCGTGGTGCTGGCTGGCGATCGGGCGAGGCCACATCCACACGGCGATCGAGATAACCGCCCAGCTCGATATGATCGGCAAAGAGCCGGAGCTGGCCGGTGGTGCGAGCCCGCTCTCCCTGCAGGCGCGCGGCAGGCAGGCCGGTTTCCTGGCTGCCGATCTCGGTGATCGCCTCGCCGCGGGCCTCGATCTCCTCGGCGATGACGCGCAGGAAGGCGGCGCGCTCCCAGCGCTTGGCATAGCCGAAATGCCAGAATGCTTCCTCCGCCGCTTCGCAGGCTCGGTCCACCAGGGCGCCGGTGCCGACGGAAAACCGGTGCGCCGGCCCATGGGCGGGGGAGGATGCGAAGAAGCCTTCGCCTTCGAGCCAGTCACCTGCGACAAGATGCTTGCCTGTGGGAGTGAAACCCATATGCCATTCCTTCCAGACCTTGCGAGGGAAACGCGAAATTCAAACGCGATTGTCGATTATATGTATACACTATGTATTTTTATCGGCAAGCCGTGATAGGCTGAGACGACGCGAATGACGAGGAAAGGCGAGCTATGACGGACGGGCGTGTGTTGACGACGAAGGAACTGAGCGAGCAGGTGGAAGCGATCTTCCGCAAGGCCGGCTTCAATGCAGCCCAGGCCGGCGCCGTGACGCGCGTGATCGTCGGCGGCGAGCGCGACGCCTGCAAATCGCATGGCATCTACCGCATCGAAGGCGCCTTGCGCACGGTGAGGGCCGGCAAGGTTCGCCCCGACGCCGAGCCTGTCCTGTCGGCAGAGGACGCCTCCGCCGTCGTCAAGGTCAATGCCAAAGGCGGCTTTGCCAATCCGGCCTTCGAGCTTGGCCTGCCCCTCCTGGTCGAGCGCGCCCGCCTCTATGGCCTGGCCGCGCTGGTGATCAATGACTGCACGCATTTCTCGGCGCTCTGGCCCGAAGTGGAGGCCGTGACGGAGCAGGGCCTCGCCGCCCTCGTGATGTGCCCGAGCTACTCGGCCGTGGCGCCCACCGGCGGCAACAAGCCCCTACTCGGCACCAACCCCTTCGGCTTCGGCTGGCCGCGCCAAAACAAGCCACCCTATGTCTTCGACTTCGCCACCTCGGTTGCAGCCCGCGGCGAGATCGAGTTGCACCGTCGGGCCGGCAAGCCGCTGCCCGAGGGCTGGGCGATCGATGCCGAGGGCAAGCCGACGACCGATCCGGTGGCGGCGCTTGCCGGCGCCATGCTGCCTTTCGGTGGTCATAAGGGCTCGGCGATCGGCACGATGGTCGAACTCCTGGCCGGCATCATGATCGGGGATCTCACCAGCCCCGAAGCGCTGGAAGCCCTGGGCACTACCACCCTGGCGCCGGCCCATGGCGAATTGATCCTCGCCTTTTCGCCCGAGAAATTCGCTGCGGGGCGGCCAGGCGATCCCTTTGCCCGAGCCGAGATCCTGTTCGAAACCATCGTCGGGCAGGGCGCCAGGCTGCCATCCCAGCGTCGCTTTGCGGCGCGTGCCCAGTCGGAGGCGGAGGGCATCGTCCTCAGCGCCGCCGAAGTCGATGGGCTCGACCGGCTACTGGCGCTCGGCCTCGACGCGGTTGATTGAGGGGGGCTGGTCTTCAGAACCAGCCTTTTCAAGGTGTTTGGAACGAACCGGGAAAGGCTGGGATAGGGCAGCACGACCCCTCATCCGCCTGCCGGCACCTTCTCCCGCAAGGGGAGAAGGGGATGATTTTTCAAGGCGCTGCGCTCGACAATCGCCTTCTCCCCTTGCGGGGGAAGGTGCCCCGAAGGAGCGGATGAGGGGGTGCGGTGGCCTGTCCCAATCCTTCAAGCCTTCTGCCAAAAAAAGAGGCGGGCCCGAAGACCCGCCACCAATCGTCTCGCCGTTGTCACGATGCCGTCAGGCGGCGCATTTCTGCACGGCGCCGGGCAGGCGGCTCCAGGCGGCATACCAAGTATCGAACAGTTTGAGCTGCGTTTCGGCATAGCCGCGCTGGCTGTCGGACAGCACATCGGTCTCGTTGAAGTTGAGGGCGTATTCCTTGTCGCCCTTCACCACCATCATGTGCTTGAAGAAGAGGACCAGGTCCGGCCCTTCGTCGAAGGAAGACAGCACGGCCAGGGCCTGCTCCAGCTCCTGGGCGCGCTGGCGGGCGTCGACGTCACCGGCAGCGGCGGCCTCGGACAGCTTGCACAGATG
Source organism: Labrys sp. E2SS-1L (assembly GCF_057073705.1). Taxonomy (NCBI): domain Bacteria; kingdom Pseudomonadati; phylum Pseudomonadota; class Alphaproteobacteria; order Hyphomicrobiales; family Xanthobacteraceae; genus Labrys; species Labrys sp. E2SS-1L. The sequence continues at coordinate 691,614 of NZ_CP172713.1, forward strand.
AATCACTTCCTTGGGCAGGACATTGCCGATGCCGGTGATCGCGCCGGTGGCGCCGCAATTGACGAAGCCGTGGAATACGGCGGTATCGACGCCGATCATCAGGGAGACGCCGTCGTCGCGGCTGGTGATGTTCTCGGCCGCATAGCGCATGTCGGCCGGGCCGCCGAATTCCTTGAAGCCGACCAGGTTGGGGTGTTCGGCCCGGAGGGCGAAGAACAGGTCGGCGCGGGTGGCAAAGCCGTAGTAGGGGCTGTTGTAGATCACGGCCGGCAGATCGGGGGCAGCGGTCAGGATGGCCTTGAAATGCTCTTTCTGGGCCGCGACGACCGAGCCGCGCGACAGGACGCGCGGGATCACCATCAGGCCCTGGGCGCCGACCTTCTGGGCGTGGGCGGCATGGGCCACGGCCGAAGCGGTGTTGACCGCGCCGGTGCCGACGATCACCGGGACGCCGGCCTTGACCAGGCGCTCGACGCCTTCCATGCGCTGGGCATCGGTGAGGAGGGGCCAGTCACCCATCGAGCCGCAATAGACCACGGCCGACATGCCCTCTCCGATGAGTTGCTTGCCCTTGCGTACGAGGGCCTCGAAATCCGGGCTGCGATCCGCCTTGCACGGGGTCATCAGCGCGGGAATGACACCGGAGAAAATCTTGGCCTTCATCTCGGGCTCCTCTGTTGGCCGGGGGGATAGGCTCGATCGCAGTTCCAGATGGGCGCCGATTCCTATCGTCGGCACCTTCATACGCCTTTGTATTTTATTTGTCGACAAGAAATCGACAAGAGCGCCAAAGAAACTGGCTGTCCCGGTACGAAATTTATCCTAATGCCTTGTTTCAAAATGTCTTTATCTGTATCGACATGATGCTGCGCAAGGCGTTTCAGAGGGCGATTTCGAGCCGGCGGTCGCGGACCAGCAATTTGCGGATCTGCTCGACGATCTGCTCGGCATGGATCTTGGCGAGCTTGTCGGAGAGGTCGACGTCGCGTGCCACGATCGCCGCGATCATATCCTCATGCTCGTCGACGAAGCGCCGCGGCAGTCGGTCGTCGAAGGATTGATAATAGAGGCGCAGGAAACGCCGGTTCTCGTCGAGCAGCCGCTTGAACAGGCCGGTGAAATAGGGATTGCGGCCGGCTTCGGCGATGGCCGAATGAAAGGCGGCATTGGTAGCGATCATCGCCAGCGCGTCCTGGGCCGTGACGGCGGCGGCGAATTCGCCCTGGCGTGCGCGGATCGCCTCCAGGTCCTGCCCGCGGTGATGCTCGGCCGCCAGCCTCGTCGTCACCCTGTACATCAGCACCAGGGCGTCGAAGAACGGCGACATGTTGAGGAAGTCGATGCTCGACACCATGGTCGAGCGGTTGGGGAGGGTGTCGATCAATCCCTCGCCCGCCAGCCTTACCAGGGCTTCGCGGATCGGCGTGCGGGACATCTTGAAGCGTTCCGCCAACTGGACTTCGTCGATCGGGCTGCCGGGCGGCAGCACCAGATCAAGGATCTCGTCGCGCAGGAGGTCATAGACCATCTTCACGCCGGAGCCACGCTTGCGCTCCGCGGAGCCGCCCTTGCTCTCCGTGGCCGCACCACCCGCTGCTTTCTTCTTCATTCTGGAATCCTCTTGTCGACAAGAGGGATAAAGGCGGGCGTGGACGCGATCAACCGTTTCGCGATGAGGGGCGATACCGCGGCAGAGCCGGCGGGGATGTCCGGCGTTAGGTGGCGGCTAGAAACAATCAGAGATAACAATTATATTTCAAGGCACTGTGTGTATTATCTAATCATATAAGTGAGGTGAGTTATCCTCGTACGGCAGCGCGGAAGGCAGCTGCGAGTGCGGCGAGTGCCTCGCGTGGCCGGTCTTGTCTGACTCGGCTGTGCAGCAACACCGGCAGACGCGGCAATTCGGGCAGGCCAAGCCTGGCACCAACCTCGACGGCCCCGAGGGGCAGCATGCGCGGCGCCAGGGCGGCAACGCCGAGCCCGGCCATCACGGCTGCCGTCACCGCCGCCACCCCGCCGCCAACGAAACTCTCGCGCCAGGGCAGGCCGGCGTCATCAAGCAGACGGCCGGCCATCGCGCGTACGCCGCAGGGCTCGGCCATCGTCGCCAAGGGCAAGGGTTCATCCGCCCGCTTCTGCCAGTCGGGTGCGGCAAACCAGCCGAATCTCTCCTCGGCGATCACCTCGCCATCGCTTCGGCCGGCATGCAGGCGCACGATCACGGTGTCGAGCTCGCGCCGGTCGAAGCTCTGCAAAAGGTCACCCGAGGACCCGATGCGGATCTCGATCAGAAGCTGCGGGTCCTGGGCGTTCATGCGCGCGATCAGCGCCGGCAGGTCGGGCCCGGCGACATGATCACTGAGGCCGATGGTGAGGCGCTGGCGCGTGGTCGCAAAGACGGCGAGCGCGCGCTCGTGCCCCGCCAGGAGCTCGCGGGCCGGTTCGAGAAAGGCGGTACCCTGGGGTGAAAGCTGCACATAGCGAGGGGTGCGCTCGACCAGGCGGCAGCCGAGCCTTTCTTCCAGCCGCTTCAGTTTCAGGCTGACGGCGGCCTGCGTCGTTTGCAGGACCTCGGCAGCCCGCGTGAAGCTGTCGAGGTCGGCAATATGCACAAAAGCCCTGACGGCATCGAGGTCGAGCGGACGCTCCATCATTTTCATCGCTTATTACTGATATCAGTATCCATAGAATATCAAAATGAAGGAGCGGCATCTAGGCTCGGATCGTATCACAGAGGAGAGACTCCATGCCGCTTACACACATCGCGATGCGTGCCGGAAAGCCGCGAGCCTATCGCCAGGCAATCTTCGATGGCCTCTACCAGGCCATGCGCGAGACCTTCGACGTGCCCGAGGACGATCAGTTCATGACCATCACCGAGCACGAGGCTGATAATTTCCGCTATGGCGCCCACTATTTCGACGTTGCCCGCAGCGACGACCTCGTGCTGATCCAGCTCACCGTAAGCAATACGCGTAGCGAGGCGCAGAAAAGGGCCTTGTTCCGACGGATCGCAGAGCGCCTTGCGGAGAATCCGGGCATTCGGTCCGAAGACGTCTTCGTCAGCCTCGTCGAGGTTGCCAAGGTGAACTGGTCCCTCGGCCGGGGCCTGGCGCAATATGGCTGAGGCGAGCGGCCAGGGTACGCCGCACGTCAGATATCGCCGTCGTCCCTGAGATGATCGGCGAAAGTCGATCCGCGATACGCCTGCCGGAACAATCCGGCCTCGGCCAGCTGCGGCACGAGATACTCGAGGGCCAGCCGGAGTGCTTCGGCCGATCCGCCGGGCAGAATGACGAAGCCGTCGATCGCGCCGGCACTTGCCCATTGCCGGACCTGCTTGGCTGCCTCCTGCGCCGTTCCGATGACGCGCCAATGCGCCGAGCCGATCACCTCGGGCCGCGTCAGAAGTTCGGCGACCGTCGGCTGTTCGTTGCGGATCAGGCGAAGCAGGAGGTCGGCATGGGTGCGGCTGCGCAGTGCCGGGACCACCTCGGGCAGATCGGCTGCGGTGACGCGGCGGTCGTCGGGCCAGCGCGAGAGGTCGAGGCCCGTCATGTCCCGGATGGCCTTGAACCTGCGCCCCGTATCGGCGCGGGCATGGGTCTGTGCAAAGAGTGCCCGCGCCTCGCTTCGATTGGAAGCGAGATAGAGGCTGAGGCCCGGCAGCACGCGAATGTCCTCGGCTCTGCGGCCATGGCCAAGTGCACGCTGCCTGAGATCGTTGCGCAACTCCAGCGCGGCTGCCATGTCGGGGGTCGAGGCGAAGATGGCGTCGGCGACCGAAGCGGCGAAATCGCGCCCCGTCGGCGAGGCGCCGGCCTGGATCAGCGGAATCGAGGATGTGCCATAGGCCGGCAGATTGAGCGGCCCCTTGACGCTGAAACGGACGCCCACGTGATCGATCGGCTGTACGAGGGCCGAAACGGCATAGCGGCCGCTCTCGCGATCCTGCTTCAGGGCGTCCTGCGGATAGCTCGCCCAGAGCCTGCGCACGATTTGCGTGAACTCGGCGGCACGCTCATAGCGTTCCCCGGCCGAGGGCATGGCCGGCAGGCCGAAATTCTCGTTGCCGTCCAGTGCCGTGACGATGTTCCAGCCGACCCGACCCTTGCTCAGCCAGTTGAGGGATTGCAACTGGCGCGCCACCACATAGGGCGAATTGAAGGTGGTGGAGATGGTGGTGAGCAGGCCGACATGGCTGGTTTCGCGCGCCATGGCCGCCAGCAGGATGGTGGGATCGAGACTGCCGAAGCCGGGGCCGGTTTCAAGCGCCTGGGGATCGAGAAAGAGGGTGTCGGGCCGGAACACGAAATCCAGCCTGGCCGTCTCCGCCCGCCGAGCAATGTCCAGATAGAATCCTTCAGAGTAAATATTCTCGATATTGCTGTCTAGGCGCCGCCAGCCATCGCCACTTAGCCAGGTCGGAGCCAGAGAAAGGCCGATGTGCAGTCTTCTTTTGGTTGTCATATTCTATTACCAGACCTCCAATTGGTGCAATGTTGAATTGTTATAAAGTATCTTGGCTTCAATTTTAGAATTGCGTGATGATTTACCGTAACTTAATCTGTATTCAAGCGTGATTTGCGTTGGGTGATTACACGGTGCTCAGGACGAACAATGTGGTGGCCGGCTATGGCAGGCAGCCCGTCTTGCGGGGAGTGTCGGTCGATTTCGAGCCTGGGCGCCTGAATGTCCTGATCGGCCCGAATGGTTGCGGAAAATCGACCCTGCTGAAAGCGATCATGGGCTTTTTGCCCCTGAGCGCCGGCGAGATCACCCTGGCGGGACAGTCGATCCGGGTCATTGGGCGCAAGACGCTCGCTCGCGAAATTGCCTATCTGCCGCAGGACAGCCACTGTCCCGACTATATGACGCTGGGCGAGCTGATCGAATTGGCCGGCTATGCCCGGACATCGGCGATGGCGGGCCCGAGCGTGCGTGACCGGCTGCTGTTTCGACAGGCCCTCGAGAGAGTAGGCCTTGCCGACATGGCACATCGGCCGCTCACCTCGCTCTCCGGCGGCCAAAGGCAGCGCGCCTGGATCGCCATGGTGCTGGCCCAGGACACGCCCATCATCCTGATGGACGAGCCGGTGAACCATCTCGACCTGAAATATCAATATGCCGTGCTGGAACTGGTGCAGAGCCTCGCCCTCGAGCAAGGCAAGACCATCGTCATGGTGCTGCACGACATCAATCTGGCGACGACCTTCGCCGATGAAGTGATCATGCTGCATGACGGGCAGGTCGTGGCCAAGGGACCCGCCGGGCAGGTGATGACCTCCAGCAATGTCGAGCAGGTCTTCGATCTCGACGTCGACATCTTCGAGCGGCAGGGCAGGCTCGTCTGCCTGCCGCGTGTGCAAGCGGAAAAGCCGGTCGCAGCATGATCCGGCGCTGGCTCCTTCTCGGCGCGGCATGCGCGGTGCTCGTGCTGCTCGTCGTCGCCAATCTGAGCTTCGGGGCGGAGGCGATTCCGCCAGCTGAGGTTGTCGCGGCGGTCCTGCGTTTCGAGCCGGCGAGCTATGACGACTATGTCGTCATCTATCAGAGGCTGCCACGCGCCTTGATTGCCCTCTATGCCGGCGCTGCAACGGCTTGCGGCGGCCTGGTGCTCCAAGGCCTGACCCGCAACCCGCTCGCTTCCCCCTCGACCCTGGGCATCAATGCCGGCGCCACGGCCTTTGTCGTCGCCGGGGCCTATCTGTTCGATTTCGGCCTCGATGCGCAGGGCCTCGCCGCCCTGACCGGTGCCGTCGTCGGCTTTGCCGCCAGCCTCACGGTGGCACGGCTCGCCGGACTCTCGCATGATCCGCGCGGCCTGGCGCTCATCCTGGCCGGCGCGCTGGTCTCGATGTTCTTCATCGGCATTGCCAATGCCTTCCTGCTCTCCGATCCGGCCCGGCGCATGGATTTCCTCGGCTGGGTGAACGGCAACATCAACCATGTCTATGCCGACCGCCTTCTGCGCTTCTGGTGGATCGGCCCGATCGCCCTGATCGGGCTGCAATTGCTGGCACGGCCGCTCACCTTGATTGCCCTGGGCGACGGCAAGGCGGCCTCGCTCGGTGTCGACGTCACCCTCGTTTCCCGCCTCGCCTTGACGGCCGTGGCCTGCGCCGCCGGTTCCGCCGTGGCGATCTGCGGGCCGATCGGCTTCGTCGGCCTGGTGGTGCCGCATCTCGTCCGTCCCTTCGTCGGCGGGGGATTCAAGTTTGGCCTGCCGGCCTGCGCCGTCTGTGGCGCTGCCCTGTGCCTGCTCGCTGACCTTGCCGCGCGCGAGGCCTTCAAACCCTATGTCCTGCACACCGGCGTGCTCCTGGACCTGATGGGCGGCGTGGTCTTCGCCCTGATCGTCCGGCGCTATTATCTCGGCACGGCCGCAAGGAGCCCGTCGTGAAGCTGGCGCGGGCTGTCGACGGCAAGGCCGTGCTGCGTTGGCCTGGTGGCCTGCAGATCCGGCTTGGCAATCTCTATGCCGGCTTCTTCCTGATCGTGGCCGCTGTCGCCCTGGCGGCATTGTCCCTGGGCATGGGATCGATCAAAGCGGGGCTGGGGGACCTCGCCGCTGCTCTCGGCGCCGCCCCGCTCGATCCCGACAAGGCCTATGCCTTGTGGGATGTCCGGCTGCCCCGCATCCTCACAGGTTTTCTCGCCGGCTGGCTGGTGGCGATGGCGGCTTCGATGCTGCAGTCACTCACGCGCAATCCTCTGGCCGATCCCGGCCTGCTGGGACTCAGCCAGGGCTCGATGATCATGATCATGCTGCTCCTGATCTATGCTCCGACTGCATCGAAGGCCCTGATCCCGCTGGCGGCGCTGGGCGGAGGGCTCGGCGTGGCCCTGGCCCTGCTTATCCTGGTCGGGCGCGAGCGTTCGAACGGCCTCGCCATCCTGCTGATGGGCATCGCGATCGAGACCGTTCTGTCCTCCATCGCTTCCCTGCTCATCCTCTACACGCCGAGCGAGACATCCTACGCCCTGTCGAGCTGGTTGGCGGGATCGCTGTTCCAGGCGAGCTGGGCGGGGATCGCCGCCCTGGCTCCCTGGTTCCTGCTCAGCCTGCCCGTCGCCTTCCTGGCCGGGCACGCGCTCGGCCCCTACGAGCTCGGCGAGGAGATGGCGCTTGCTCTGGGCGAGCCGATCGGCTGGTCGAGGCCGATCGTACTCGTGCTCGCAGTGCTGCTGGGCGCGGCCGCCGTCACCGCTGTGGGCCCGCTGATGTTCCTGGGTGTGCTGGCTCCCCAGCTCGTCGGCTTCCTCTCACCCGCGCTGGCCCGGGCGAGGCTGTTCCTGGCCGGGCTGATGGGCGGGGTCCTGGTGATATCGGCCGACGGGTTGACGAGGGCGGTGGCTGGCGAGATCGCCATGCCGCTCGGGCTGAGCCTCACTCTGGTCGGTGTGCCGCTCTTCATCCTCTCCCTGCGCCTGAGGGCGCTCAAACTGTTTCGGACACACTGAAAGGCAAGACCATGCGCAAGACCATGCGATGGGCCGTTTTGATCCCGGCCATGTTGGCGGCACAGATGGCTTTGGCTGCGGACCGCGCCGTGACCGACGATACCGGGCGCTCCGTCACCATTCCCCAGGATCCGAAACGGATCATCGTGCTGCATGAACCCCTTCTGGGGCTACCGCTTCTGGACCTCGGCGTCGACATCGCCGGCAGCTACGGCCGCTCCGAAGACGGGCGGATGCTGACCGCCGTCGATTTCATCGATACGGTGCTGGCGAGAAAAGGCCCCAAGCCGACCGGCATCGGCGCTGTCGGCCAGATCGATCTGGAAAAGGTGCGCAAGCTCGATCCGGACCTGATCATCGGCACCGAGCGCGATGTCGACAAGGCCGGCCAGCTTTCGGCGATCGCGCCGGTCTATCTGCAGAAGGCCAGCACCGGCAGGACGCGCGGTATCGGCGTCGAGGAGGATCTGGCCAGGCTTCTTGGCCGGCAGGATGCATTCGCTGCGCGCAAAAAGGCCTATCTCGACCGGGTCGCCGCCCTCAAGGCCAAGCTGCCGCCCAGAGAGCGGGAGCGGACCTATATGGCCGTCATCGTGCATGACCAGGTCAATCTGGTCGGTGAGATCTCGGGCGCGATCCAGGCCCTGGAGGATCTCGGCTATCACCCGGCCAAGGTGGAGGGCATGGGGGCAGGCAAGGGCCTCGGCTCGATCTTCGCCACGCCGCTGAGCCCGGAGATCTTCGGGCGGGTCGATCCCGACCTGCTGGTGATCATGAACAGCTATGCCGAGAAGGACCGCTCGGAAGCGGCGATACGCGCCCGGCTCGGCAAGATCATGCCGGGCTGGGACAAGTTCCTCAAGCCGGCGCGGGAAGGGCGCATTCTCTATCTCGACTCCGGGGAGGTCGCCACCCCCACCATCGCCAGCGCCGAACACACGCTCGACGCCTTCGCCGCCAGGAAGGAGTGAGCCAGGCTCCGCAGCGGCGGCAGGGTGGGGCGTAGAGAGCAACGCCTTCGTTCCGATCGCAACTCGCCTCGCCGGCTCTCAGCACTCCGGCAGGTTGACGGCAAGCCCGCCGGTCGAGGTCTCCTTGTATTTGAGATTCATGTCGATGCCGGTCTGGCGCATCGTCTCGATGCAATTGTCGAGCGGCATGAAATGCTTGCCGTCACCGCGCAAGGCCAGGCTGGCGGCGCTCACCGCCTTGATCGCGCCGAGCCCATTGCGCTCGATGCACGGCACCTGTACGAGGCCCTTGGCCGGATCGCAGGTCATGCCCAGATGGTGTTCCAGCGCGATTTCGGCCGCGTTCTCCACCTGTTCGTTGGAGCCGCCGAGCGCGGCGCAGAGGCCTGCTGCCGCCATGGCCGAAGCCGATCCGACCTCGCCCTGGCAGCCGACTTCGGCCCCCGAGATCGAGGCGTTGTACTTGATGATGCCGCCGATGGCGGCGGCGACCAGCAGAAAATCGCGGATGCCTTCATGGCTCGAGCCGCGGCAATGGTCGCGGTAATAGCGGATCACGGCCGGCACCACGCCGGCCGCCCCGTTGGTGGGCGAAGTGACGACGCGCCCGCCGGCGGCGTTCTCCTCGTTGACCGCCATGGCATAGATCGAGATCCAGTCATTGACGACATGGGGCTGTTCGAGATTGCGGCCCTGTTCGGCCAGGAGCTGCTGGTGAATGGTGTGCGCACGGCGCCGCACCGACAGGCCCCCCGGGAGGATGCCGTCCTGCCGCAAGCCGCGATCGATGCAACCATCCATCGCAGCCCAGATCGTATCGAGCCTGTCGTCCAGCGTGTCGCCATAGACGAGGTGCTCGTTGGCCCGCTTCATCTCGGCGATGCTGAGATTGGAGGAAGCCCCCATCGCCAGCATTTCGGCAGCCGTGCTGAAGGGATAGGGAAAGCCGAGCGCCCCCGGTTCGTCGGATGAGGCCGCATCCCTGTTGCGCTGGGCTTCGAGCTCTTCGGCCGACAGGACGAAGCCGCCGCCGATCGAATAATAGGTCCGGCTGAGAAGCAGCTCGCTATTCGCATCCGTGGCGGCGAGGACCAGGCCATTGGCATGGCCGGGCAGAGGCGGACCATAGTCGAAGACGAGGTCGGTGTCGGGGACAAAGGTGAGCGGCGGCAGGCCGGGAAGCCTGATCACGCCCGCCTGGCGGAGCTCGGCTTCCTTTTCCTGTGCCAGGTCCGGGTCGATGGTGGCAGGCAGGAATCCCATCAGTCCGAGGATGACGGCCCGGTCGGTGGCATGGCCGTGGCCGGTGAAGGCGAGCGAACCGTGCAGGCTGACCTTGAGCCGCAGGTCCGCCATGGCGGATTTATGCTCCACCAGAGCCTTCAATTCGTCCAGGAAGCGTCCCGCCGCCACCATCGGTCCCATCGTGTGAGACGAGGACGGCCCGATGCCGATCTTGAAGATGTCGAAAATCGACAGAAACATGCCTGGCTCTCTACTCAAGGCAGGCGATCCCGAAGATCGCCTGCATCCAGCGTGGTCATTGAAGCGTTTTCCAGAAAAGCTGATAGACTTTTCGATTAAGAAAACGCGTCAAAACAAAGAGTTAGAGATAAAGTGCGATTCAGAGAAATCGCACTTTGCTCTAGCCCTTATTCGGCCGCCTCGACATAGCTTTCGAGCGGCGGGCAGGAACAGACCAGGTTACGGTCGCCATAGACATTGTCGACGCGGTTGACCGGCGACCAATATTTGTCGACCCGGAAGGCGCCGGCCGGATAGCAGGCGATCTCGCGGCTGTAGGAGCGGTTCCACTCGCCCACCAGATCTTCCACGGTGTGTGGGGCATGTTTGAGCGGGTTGTCTTCGGGATCGAGCTTGCCCGCCACGATCGCCTCGGCCTCCGCCGCGATGCCGAGCATGGCCGCGATGAAGCGGTCGAGTTCGGCCTTGGGTTCGCTCTCCGTCGGTTCCACCATCAGCGTACCCGCCACCGGCCAGCTCATGGTCGGGGCATGGAAGCCGCAATCGATCAGCCGCTTGGCGATGTCGTCGACGCTCACGCCGGCGCGGTCCTTGAGCACGCGGGTGTCGAGGATACACTCATGCGCCACCCGGCCCCTGGCCGAATAGAGGATCGGATAGGAAGACGCGAGACGGCTGGCGATGTAGTTGGCGTTGAGGATCGCCACCTTGGTCGCCTGGGTCAGGCCCTCGCCGCCCATCAGCAGGCAATAGGCCCAAGAGATCAGCAGGATCGAGGCCGAGCCATAGGGCGCCGAGGATACCGCGCCCTTCTCGCCGCTTTGTGGCAGGGTCGGCAGATAGGGCGCCAGGTGGGCCTTGACGCCGATCGGCCCCATGCCCGGACCGCCGCCGCCATGCGGGATGGCAAAGGTCTTGTGCAGGTTGAGATGGCTGACGTCGGAGCCGATGTCGCCGGGGCGGGCGAGCCCGACCATGGCATTCATGTTGGCGCCGTCGAGATAGACCTGGCCGCCATGGGCGTGGGTGATCTCGCAGATCTCGCGCACCGTCTCCTCGAACACGCCATGGGTCGAGGGATAGGTGATCATGCAGGCGGCGAGATTGGCCGAATGGGCCTCCGCCTTGGCGCGGAAGTCGGCCACGTCGATGTCCCCGTTCGGCGCGACGCCGACGACGACCACCTTCATGCCGCACATCTGCGCGGAGGCGGGATTGGTGCCATGGGCCGAGGTCGGGATCAGGCAGACGTCGCGATGATGGTCGCCGCGCGCCTGGTGATAGGCCTGGATGGTCAGGAGGCCGGCATATTCGCCCTGTGCGCCGGAATTGGGCTGCATCGAGAAGGCGTCATAGCCGGTGATCTGGCAGAGCTTGGCCTCCAGATCGGTGATCGCCTCGGCATAGCCCTTGGTCTGGCTATCGGGGGCGAAGGGATGCACGTCGGCGAACTCTGGCCAGCTCAGTGCTGCCATCTCGGCAGTGGCGTTCAGCTTCATGGTGCAGGAGCCGAGCGGGATCATCGAACGGTCGAGTGCGAGATCGCGATCGGCGAGGCGGCGCATGTAGCGCGTCATTTCCGCTTCGGCGCGGTTCAGATGAAAGATCGGATGGGTCAGATAGGGAGACGTCCGCTCCAGGGCGTCGGGCAGCCGATAGTCATGGGTGAGGTCATCGTCCTTGCGGTCGATGCCGAAGGCGCGCCAGATGGCTTCGGTATGGCCGCGGCGGGTGCGCTCGTCATAGGCTATGCCGATCTTGCTGGTGCCGACCCGGCGCAGGTTGATGCCTTCGGCTTCGGCCGATTTCAGGATAGCGCCCTGGACTGCACCGACCTCGACCGTCACCGTGTCGAAGAAGGTCGACGGCTCGACCTTATAGCCCTGGCTTTCCAGGCCCTTGACCAGCCGCACCATCTTGCGATGGACACGCTCGGCGATCGCCCTGAGCCCGGTCGGGCCATGGAACACCGCATACATCGAAGCCATCACCGCCAGCAGCGCCTGGGCGGTGCAGACATTCGAAGTCGCCTTTTCGCGGCGGATATGCTGCTCGCGCGTCTGCAGCGACAGGCGATAGGCGCGGTTGCCGCGCGCGTCGATCGAAACGCCGACGATGCGGCCGGGCATGCTGCGCTTGAGCGCGTCGCGCACCGCCATATAGGCGGCATGCGGGCCACCATAGCCCATCGGTACGCCGAAGCGCTGGGTCGAGCCGATTGCGATGTCGGCCCCCATCTCGCCGGGCGCCTTGAGAATGGTCAGGGCGAGCGGGTCGGCGGCGACGCAGGCCAGGGCCTCGGCGCCGTGCAGCGCCTCGATCACGCCAGTGAAGTCATGCACATGGCCATAGGTGCCGGGATATTGGAAGATCGCGCCGAACACGCCGGCCGGATCGAGATCGGCGAAGGGGTCGCCGACCACGACGTCCCAGCCGAGCGCGGCGGCGCGGGTCTGGATCACCGCAATGGTCTGGGGATGGCAATGGTGGTCGACGAAGAAGGCGTTCGCCTTGGACTTGGCGGAACGCCGGCACAGCGCCATCGCCTCGGCGGCCGCGGTGCCTTCGTCCAGCAGCGAGGCATTGGCGACGTCGAGGGCGGTCAGATCCGAGATCATCGTCTGGAAGTTCAGCAGGGCCTCGAGGCGTCCCTGGCTGATCTCCGGCTGATAGGGCGTGTAGGCCGTGTACCAGGCGGGGTTCTCGAAGATGTTGCGCTGGATCGCCGGCGGCGTGACGGTGCCGTAATAGCCCTGGCCGATCAGCGAGATCATCACGCGGTTCTTGTCGGCGACCTCGCGCAGGCGGTTGAGCACGCCGTGCTCGGACAGCGCTGGCCCCCAGGCGAGCGGCGCCTTCTGGCGGATGCCTGCCGGCACGATGGCATCGATCAGTCCATCGAGGCTGTCTGCGCCGACAGCCTTCAGCATCTCGGTCATTTCAGCCGGGGAGGGGCCGATATGGCGCCTGTTGGCAAAATCATAGGGATCGTAGGTGGTTTCGGTGTGAGACATCGTGCCCTCTCAGAGCAAAGTGCGTTCGAGACCGAACGCTTGTTTGCTCCAACTCCTTGTTTCCAAGCCAATTCAAAGAATTGGCTCGAGCGTCTTTGCGATCCTTGACGATTTCGTCAGATCACAAAATGCTCTAGCCGATATGGGCCTTGTAGGCGGCTTCGTCCATCAGGCCAGCCGCGTCGCCGGCATTGGCGAGCTTGAGACGGAAGAACCAGCCGCCGGCCTGCGGATCGGAGTTGACGAGGGACGGGTCATTGACGATGGCCTCGTTTACCTCGACGATCTCGCCGTCGAGCGGGCAATAGACGTCAGAGGCGGCCTTGACGGACTCGACCGTTGCCGCGACATCGCCCTTCGACAGGCGCTTGCCGACACCGGGCAACTCGACGAAGACGAGGTCGCCGAGCTGCTCGGCGGCATGACCGGTAATGCCGACCGTGGCGATGCCGTCGGCGATGTCGAGCCATTCATGGTCTTCGGTGAATTTCGTCATGGTGGGCCTCTCAGCTGCGCTTGTAGCGCGGGGTGATGAAGGGAAGGGTGGCGACGACGACCGGCAGGCGCTTGCCGCGCACCTCGGCGAAGAGCCGGGTGCCCGGTTCGGCGCTGGCCGTGGGAACATAGCCCATCGCAACGGGAGCGCCGAGGGTGGGGCCGAAACCGCCGGATGTGACGCGGCCGATCGGCGCCGGCGCGGTTTCATCGATGAAGAGTTCTGCACCAGCTCGGATCGGTGCGCGGCCTTCGGCGGCGAGGCCGACGCGCCGGCGTGGTGCGCCATGCTCGAATTCGGGTAGGATCACTTCGGCTCCCGGAAAGCCGCCTTCCCGGGCGCCGCCGGTGCGCCGCACCTTCTGCACGGCCCATTCGAGCGCCGCCGCGACAGGCGTCGTGGAGGTGTCGATATCGTTGCCGTAGAGGCAGAGCCCCGCTTCGAGCCGAAGGCTATCGCGTGCGCCAAGCCCGATGGGATGCACATCGGGATCGGCGAGCAGGGCCTTGGCCAGCTCTTCCGCCTGGGCTGAGGGTACCGAGATTTCGTAGCCGTCCTCGCCCGAATAGCCCGAGCGGGAAACCAGGCAGGACACGCCGAGAATGGTCAGCTCCCTCACGTCCATGAAAGCCATGGCGGCGGCCAGCGGCGCAAGCTTGGCCAGCGCGGCCTCCGCGGCAGGCCCCTGGAGGGCAATGAGCCCGCGGTCCGTGAGTTCCTCGATCTCGCAGTCCTCGGACAGATGGGCACGCAGATGGGCGATGTCTTGGCTCTTGCAGGCCGCGTTGACGACCAGGAAGAGATGGTCGCCGCGATTGGCGAACATCAGATCGTCGAGAATGCCGCCCTTGGCATCTGTGAAAAGCCCGTAGCGCTGTCGCCCCGGCTTCAGCCCGAGCACATCGACCGGCACCAGCCGCTCCAGTGCCAGCGCCGCATCTTCGTATTTCCCGGATTTCGCGCGGAGCACGACCTGGCCCATATGGCCGACATCGAACAGCCCAGCCAGGGCACGGGTATGGAGGTGTTCCTTCGCTACGCCTTCGGGAAACTGCACGGGCATGTCGTAGCCTGCAAATTCCACCATTCTGCCGCCGAGCGCGACATTGAGCGCGGTCAGTGGCGTCTTTCCAAGGTCATTCCGGTCAGCTTCATTCCGGTCGTCCATGGGCATGTCCTCGGTGGTGTTCTTGTCAGATCAAGTATCGCAAATGCTGGTCTATGCGTAGGCTTGGCATCCCGGGGCGCCGGCTGCGCCAACCTCTCCGGATGACCTGGATATGCCAGATCGTTTGACATTGCAGAAATTCATAGTTCAAATGCTAGAATTGATATTTCTCATGATAAAGCCATGCAGAACATTCCCACGGAACTCCTGCGCACCTTCGTGAAGGCCATCGATTCCGGCAGCTTTACGCGCGCCGGTGCATTGGTCGGCCGCAGCCAGTCGGCGGTGAGCCTCCAGGTCCGCCGGCTTGAGGAAATCGTGGCTGCGCAGCTCTTTCAAAGGGATGCGCACAAGCTGCAGCTCACCCAGGAGGGAACGTTGCTCGCCCAGTTCGCGCGCCGCATCCTGGCCTTGAATGACGAGGCGCTTGCCAGCATGCGCCAGCCCAAGGTCGCCGGGCGCATCCGGCTGGGTGCCCCGCATGAATATACGGCTTCGCTGCTGCCTGACTTCCTGGGCAAGTTCGCCCAGTCCCATCCGAATGTGATGCTGGAAGTGACGAGCGACCTCAGCAAGAACCTGCTCAGCCGCCAGGCCGATGGCGACCTCGATCTCGTGATTGCCTTGCATGACGAGCCGAACCTGACGGAGGGACGCCAGATCTTCACCGAGCCGCTGGTATGGATGACGAGCGCCGACCATGAGCGCCACACCCAGAGCCCTTTGCCCCTGGTGGTGGCACCGCCGCCCTGCATCTACCGGCACCGCATCCTTGATACGCTGAACGGGCTCGGCAGGCCCTGCCGGATCGCCTATCTCAGCTCGAGCTATGACGGCATTTCCGCCGCCGTGCGGGCGGGGCTGGGCGTGACGGTGATGGCCGAGAGCGCCGCGCCGTCAGGGGTGCGCATGCTCGGCGAGCGCGACGATTTCCCGCCGCTTGGCCATCTCGAACTCAGGCTGCACCGGCTCGCCGGCAATTCGAGCGAGGCGATCATCCGCCTCGAGGACTACATTGCCGAGAGCTTCGCCGACACCGAGCTCGGGCGGGGCGGGGGCGGGCGGGCGCGATCCTTGCCCCCGTCGGAATAGAAACGGCCGATCCGAAGCAGCCCCGGATCGGCCATGGAGTGGGTTTGCGCAGCCTGCTCAGAACGTTCCGCGCAACCCGATACCGACCATGCGCGGGGCGGTCATGGCGGCTTCGATTTGAGCGGCGCCACTGCTCGTCGAGCGGTTTACCTGCCTGAAGGTCGCCGCGCGCTCGTCGAAGATGTTCTTCACATAACCATAGATCTGGGCATGCTCGCTAAGCTGATAGCTCACACGGGCATCGGCGATGGTATAGGGCTTGACGGAGAGGGTCGCCGAGTTGGCATCATCCGAATAATAGCCGTCGAGATGACGCAGGTCCGCCGAGACGTTGAGCTTGGGAGTGACATCCCAGCTCACGCCGAGGCTGAGCATGTAACCGGGAGCCTTCTGGAACTCGTTGCCCTGATATTCGGGCTTGCTCGTTATCTTGTCGATGTTGGAGACGAGCGCCCCAAACCCGGCCTTGAGCCTGACATTGTCGAGGATGCGGTAGTCGAAGCCGAGTTCGGCGCCATAAGCATGTGCTTTCTCGGCGTTCACCGTATAGAGCTGGGTGAGACTGGTACCGGGGACCGCAACGCTGACGTAGCGCTGAGCATCCTTGAAATCATTGTAGAAGAGATTGCCGGTGACGAAGAGCTTGTCGTCGAGAAAATGGGCGCGCGTGAACAGCTCGTAGTTCCACAATTTCTCAGCCTTGAAGCGTTTCCATGGATCTTCCCCCGCGAGCGCGGCCGTGTTGAACGAAACGCCACCGGGGTTGTAACCGCGGCTCACCAGCGCGCCGACGGTGATCTTGTCGGTCAATTTATAGGCCAGCGACAGCTTCGGCAGCACGGCATCGAAGCTCTTGCTGTAATCGATGGGTATGGCATTCAGGCTGGTGAAGCCGTTGCGCTTGACGCTGTCGTGCTCGTAGCGCAGGCCGCCCGTCAGGAGCCAGCGCTCACCGAGCCTGCGATTGACCTCGGCAAACACGCCGACATTGTCCTTGGTGTCGTCGAAGCTCGACAATCCCGGTTGCAGCAGCCGATTGCGAAGGACGAGCGATTCATCCGAGGTGGTGTGAGCATAGTAAAGCCCGACGACGCCGTGCCAGACGTCCTTATCCTCGCCGAAATTGAGCTTCAATTCGTTGGAGATGTTCTTCTGGGCAATGTCGGCGCTGCCGTTTGAGCGCGGTACGCCGAAGCGATCATAGCGTGACTGCGAATATTGGGTCTGGTTGGAGAGCTTCATGCCGTTCTGGAAGTCGTATTCCAGATCGAAGATCACCGTATTGGTGCGCTGGCGGAAGCTCGGCATCTGCAGCGTGCCGCTCTTGAGATCGTCATAGGGCAGAAAGGCTGCTTCCAGGGTCGGCCGGTTCGTGTCGGTATGGGCAAGCGTCAGCTTGGCCTTAAGGCCGGGAATGGCCTGGGGCTGCCAGAGCAGCTTGGCGCGCAGGTTCAATTCGTCGAAGGATTGGTCCGTCTTGCCCTTGGCGAAGGTGGGGGCAATGTAGTCGATGAAGGTGTTGCGACCCCAATAATCCACGGCGATGCGCGCCGCAAAATCCTGGCTGAGCGGTCCCGACAGCATGAAGGAACCGCGCCTGGTGTCGTAGCTGCCATATTCCATCTGATAGGCTGCTTCGGGCTTGAAGGTCGGATCCTTGGTCTTGACTAGGATAGCACCGGCGATGGCATTGGCACCCTGCGACGTGGTCTGCGGCCCGCGGAAGACCTCGACACTGTCGACATCCCAGATCGAGGTGCCGCCGTAGAGATACTCGTAGAAGCTCAGATAGTGGCCATCCACATTGATGCTGGCGCGCGGCACGGTGCCGGACAGAAAGGCGATCGAGCCGGCATTGGGCCCCTGGGTATCCTGGCCGCGAATGGATGGCGCGCCGGTCGTGCCGATCGGCACGAGGTTCGGCACATCGTTGAGCGCCTCCGACAGGGAGTTTTCGCCCGTCTTCTCGGCGAGGTCCTTGTCGGTCAGCACGCTCACCGAGGATGCGGTCTCATCGAGGCTGCGCCGGATCTTCTCGCCGGTGACATAGACTGGATCGAGCTCGATCGGCTCCTCGTTGCCCGCCGGACGATTTTGCGCAGAGGCCGGCATCGTCAGCATGGCAGACAACACCATCGCACTCGCGCCGCACAGAAAACGACTTGTCAAACCTGTAACCACGGCAGCCCTCCACAGCCCAAACAAACGCATGCCGCGCAATGCGCAGCCTCGATGTGCAATCTAGGAGGCGAAGTGCAGGCGCAGTCAATGTAATGGAAGTATATTATATTGATTGACGAAGATATGTGATAATAATGACACAATTTATTGTGCAGTTTGGTAAAATTCTAGATTTTAATTAGAGTATTATTGTAGCGTTATGATTGCATGAATTATAAGAATTCAAAATTGTACGTAATTTGGAGCGGGTAAGCCCTGTCGAAGGAAAGGCGGGGGAACGCAGACGCTGCGTTCCCCCGCCTCTGTCGCTGTGGCATGGTTCTGGCGATCCCTGCTCTTTCAGGGACGGAGCGAGCCCGTCAGGCCGGCGCCTGAAACACGTCGATGGCAGGCCGCAGGTCGACAAGCCGCGTACTGGCACCGCCAGGTTCGGCGAAGTGGTGGAAGATCTTCAGGACGGTCTGGCGGATCAATTCGACCTGCTGCGGGTCGTAATGCTCGGAGCGGTAGGTCATCATCACGCGGATGCAGCGCTCTTCGCCGAGTTTTTCTTCCATCACCTCGAATTGCAGGCCGAGCACGGATTCATGCCGTTCGGGATCCACCTGGCGGAACTCGATCCTGCTCTCGTCCTCCAGCGTGAAAGCGCCGTTGAACTTGTTCTTGGCATGAAGCTGGATGAAGACCTCGAACAGATGTTCCTGCTCGCGCACGATGCCCAGCGCCTCCTCGACCAGGTCGATGGGGATGTCGGTATTGGGCAGGGAGCCGTTGATGGTGCTCTTCACCTGGTCGATCAATTCGGCCACCGTGCTTTCGGGCGAAAAGCCGACCCGATGCGCCACCACCGTGGTGAAATAGCCGATGGTGTCGAAGTAATCGGGCTCGTTCCGGCCCGAGGCCGAGGTTCCCACCACCAGCTCGTCCAGGGAACCGAGAAGATGCAGGGAACTGGCGATGGCCGCATAGACCACGTTGAACAGCGAGGCGCCGTTCGCCTTGGCGAGGGCATAGAGCCCCTCGGTCACAGCGCTTTCGAGCTTGAGCTCCACCCAGCCACCAGCGTTGGACGGGGAGCGGGACGCATCATCGCTGGCTGCAGGCCGTGGCAGGATCTGCTGGTTGCGCGGTGAATCGCGCAGCATGTCGGTCCAATAGGCGAGATGCGCCTGGTTCAGACCGGCTCCATGCTGGAGACGCGCGAATTCATGGAACGGCGCCGGCTGCTCGGCCCAGATGGGCGCCTTGCCCGCCGCCCGCTGGCGATAGGCATGGCCGAGCTCGTCCATCATCAGGTTCACCGACCATTCGTCGAGCACCATGTGATGGAACAACAGCGATAGAACCTGCTGGCCACTCTCCTCCTCGATCAGGAAACGCAGCCGCAGCGGCAATTCGTGGGACAGGTCGAAGCGGTAAGCGGCTTCCTGGTTGCGATCGCCAGCCTGGCTTTCATGCGAATGCCAGAACCATTTGTAGGCTCCCAGATCTTCCGGTGCCACGATGAGCTGGCCCACTGTCCCGTCTTCCTGCTGACGGAAAAGGGTGCGCAGACCCGAATGCCGCTCCAGCACGTCCTGGAACGCCCTGGCGAAGATGGTTTCGTCGACGCGGTCGAGGAAACGCAGCGCAAAGGGCAGGTTGAAGATCTCGCCGAAACCGAGGGCGGCGTAGATCTTCCACAGCGAGTGCTGGGCCAGCGACAAGGGGGCCATGAGGGCGGAGCTGTCTGCCTCCGTGGGGACGCTTGCCTCTTGCTCGACATCGTGGCGTTGGGCGAGCCCGGCGAGGCCGGCCGCCGTAGGGTGGCGGAAGAGATCGTTGAAATTGACCTCGATGCCATGCGAGCCCAGCAGGCGGCCGATGACGCGGGTGGCGATCAGGGAGTGGCCGCCATGATCGAAGAAATCGTCGTCGGCCGTCATTGCCGGCGAGGAGAGGGCCTGGCGGAACTCGGCCAGGATGATCTCTTCGATCGCATTGGCCCCCTCGTCGGGCGCGGCCGATGCAGGCGATGCGGATATATCAGGCTGGGAATCGAAAACGGCATGTCCAAAACCTGGTGCCCCAAGCAACGGCGCCGTGCTTGCAAGCATGCCGGCAAAGCGCTCCAGGACAAAGGCACCGGCCGCCGGCGAAAGGGCTTGGCCGGCCATGAGCTCGAGCGCCAGCCGGTCTTCCCTCGCGGCCCGCCCCAGGCCCAGGGCCAGATCCGGCCGCGCTGCGAGGGAGGGCAGGGGCAGGCGTTCGACCGATATCCCTTCGAGCGGAAGGACGAGCGCGGGGTCGGTCAGCCAGGTCACATAGGCGTGGGGGCGTGGTGCATCGTTTCGTTCGGCTTGCGGACGCAGGTCGAGCGTACCGACATCCGGGCTCGCCATGCCGGCGAGGATCCGCGCCATCGCGTCCTTGGTATCAGCCACGTCCCGCGGCAAGATGATCCGCAGGAAGCGCTGCGCGCAGAAGGGCAGGGACAGGTCGAGCATGTCGGTCGCCGGCCGGCGAGGCAGGCTCAGATCCACGGCGGCGCTATCGCCGAGCTGAGCCAGGAACCGTCCGAACTGCAGGGCCACGGCGGCGATCAAGGCCGATGGTGTAGGTTGTGGTCCGGCCAGCGCCGAGAGGCTGGCCGTCTCTATGAGGGTACCGCAGCGACCCGCCGCGCGGGCCATCAGGCTTCGTTCCAGCAGCGGCGCCCGGGCAAAATCAATCAGGCCCGGCGCTTCGTTGCCGTCGGTCCTCAGCAGCCAGGGCACTGGCGGCGCGCTGATTTCGGCGTCCATCGCCGGCTCCATCTCCGCGACCTCCGGTGTGGCCTCGCCGCCGGCCGAGCCCCCCATTGCGGACGAGGTGCCATTGTAGGCATGGGAGACCGCTTGCAGCAGGGTTCTCCAGCGGATGACCCCGCCCAGGATGCGGTGAACCGCGAAGCCGAGGATCGTCGCTTCGCCACTCAGCAGGACCAGGGCACGGATCGGGGGATCCCGTTCGAGATCCCAGGTCGCGCCCTGCTCGGCCAGCAGCGTATTGACCGCTTCAGCGGTCGTCTCGACGCGGCGGATGTGGAGGCAGGACGAAACTTCACTGCCGGCAGTCTTCTCCAATTCACCGTCGGGGCTGAAACGATAGCGTACATTCAGCTCCGGCAAGGCCTCGAAGGCGCGGTAAAGGGCCGCGACCAGTCGGGGCAGATCGGGTGCGCCATCCAACCTGAAGGCGATCACATGCTTCAGCACGGTATCGGGATCCTGCTGCTGGCGCAGCCACAGGGCTTCTTCCGCCTGGGTCAGCGCCATCGCCGACCGATCTGGCCCATTCTGGACCACGCTGTCGAAACGCGGCATTTCTTCGACCGACAGCAAGCGGGCTGATCTTTCCGCCATCTCAATCTCCATACGTCCGGCGTGTGCCGGAACAATTCATCTTCGTTGTCAAAGGGCTGCTGCTCGTTTGCGCTCGATGAGGGCGTTCCACGCCCGAACCGTCGGCATGGCAGCCAAATCGGCATAATCGAGCCTGACGCCGGCCAGCCGCGAGATCGGCCCGATCAGAGTCATGATGGCGAGGGAGTGCAGGCCGATCTCGATCAGGTTGAGCTCCTCGGGCACATCTTCGGGCGCGAGATCGAGGACCTCAGCCACTTCCTGCCGGATCCGTTCCAGCGATGGCATTCGTTCGGGAGCGGCCTCCCGCATCCGAACGGACAGCGCGTTCTCAGTCGTCATGATGGTCATGCACCGCGGTGGCGCCGCGCCGCCAATAGCCTGATGCCCGCACCCATTTGGGCAAGGCCCCGCGTTCCCCAATCAGGAAACGGCGCAGCTCCTTGGCCTGGAGCGACTCGCAGGCGATCCAGGCATGGTAGTCGCCGGCCGGAAATTCCGCCTGTTGCACAGCTTGGAGCAGGGCGCCCGTTTGCCCGGCATGGGCATCGCCGCGGTGGGCCCAGACGACCGTCGCGTCGGCGGCCGTATCGAGCGGCAGGCGATCCTGCCTGCCGTCGACCTCGATGAAGGCCAGCACCCGTGCTCCGCCCGGCAATTCATCGAGCCTTCTGGCGAGAGCGGGCAGGCCGGTCTCATCAGCGATCAGCAGATACCAGTCGAAGGCGAAGGGGATGACGAAAGAGCCACGCGGCCCGGCGATCCAGGCTTCGTCGCCGGCCTTCACGCCGGCGGCCCAGGTGCTGGCGGGGCCCTCGTCGTGCAGCACGAAGTCGATGTCGAGTTCGCCGGCGGCGGGATCATAGCGCCGGGGCGTGTAGTCGCGGGTGATGGGTTTGGGCTGATCCTCCCGCAATTCCATGCCTTCCGGCCCGATATGGGGCAGGCTCGGGCGGCTCTCGCCGGGCGCAGGAAAGAACATCTTCACATGGTCGTCGAAACCCAGGCTGGTAAAGCCCTCCAGTGCCGGGCCGGCCAGGGTGATCCTCGTCATCGAGGGAGCAAGCCGCGTCACCCGGCGCACTTCGAGCTGGCGCAGGCGAACTTCGTGGCGGACGCGTTGGGGAGAGCGGTCCTTTTCGCTCTCCGGGGCGGTGGCAATGGTCATGATGTTGCAAATCCTTTGAGATCAGGCGCCCAGCGTGGCGCCGCCGTCCACGACCACGTCCTGCAAGGTGACATGGCTGGAGCGGTCGGAGGCCAGGAACAGGACGACGTCGGCAATCTCCTCGGGTGAGGCGAGCTTTCCGAGCGGAATGCCGAGCTTGAAATGCTCGGGCAGGCCGGCCAGCAGCCGCTGCCCATCCGAGGGGTTCTTGAACATGCCGCGTAGCATCGGGGTGTCGGTGGAACCGGGCGAGACCACGTTGCAACGCACGCCAAAAGGGGCGAGTTCCAGCCCGACGCAATGGCTGAGGCTGACCATTGCCGCCTTCGAGGCGCAATAGGCGGTCATGCCAACCCGCGGCACATGGGCGGCATTGGAGGCGACGTTGACGATCACGCCCGAACGCTGGCGTTTGAACAGCGGGATGCAGCGGCGCATGAGGTAGAAAGCGCCGCTGACATTGACACCGAAACAGGCCTGCCAGTCGTCGAGCGTCAGGTCCTCGGCCACTCCGAGCCGCAGGACGCCGGCGGCGTTGACGAGAACGTCGAGGCTTTCGGACTCGCCAAGTATGCGGTCGCATACTTCGTCGACCTGCCGGGGATCGGTGATGTCGAGCGCGATAAGCTCCGCTTCGGCATTGCCATTCCCGCCTGCGTTGGGCGCGGCGAGGTCGAGCCCGACCACCCTGGCGCCCTCAGCGCGAAAGCGTTCGGCCACACATCGCCCGATGCCGCCGGCCGCGCCCGTGACCAGCACGCGCTTGCCGGCGAAATTCCATGACGTCATCACGTTCATCCGGTCACGCCGCAATGGCCTGAGGTTGCTTGCCCTCGATCAAGGACCACCAGGCATTGAGTGTGGGAATGCGCGTGAGCTCCTCGAAGCGCACGGCGACGCCACGCTCCTTCAGCTCCGAGGCCAGCAGCATGACCTGAACGGAATCGAGGCCGTAATAGATCAGGTTCTCGTCCGGATCGAAGTCGACCTCCTCCTCGATGAGCGCACGCACACGCTGGACCAGCCAGTCCCGGCTCAGGGTGGGGGCGGCCATGTCGACGAGGCTTTTGGCGGTGACGACGCTGCCGCAGCGCGTCGCCACGTAGCGCAGCGCCATCAGATGATCGTCCAGCGAGAAATCGGCGACGGCATCGCCGACCAGGAAGGGCTGGATGTCGTTCATGAAGGCATCTGCCGAGGTGATCATGCAGCCGATATGGGCGTAGACGCCGCCGACCAGCAGCTGGTCGCGGCCCCATTGGCGCAGAAGGGAAAGCAATTCCGAGCGCTGGAAGGCGCTGTAGCGCCATTTGGTCAGCACTGTGTCGCCCTCTTCCGGTGCAAGGGGCGCCACGATGGCCTGCAGGGCCGGGTCGGCCGTGGTCAGGCCCGGCCCCCACATGTCGTTGAGCAGGGCCCGGTCCGCTGCCGGCTGTTCGTGCGGCTGGGCGGTGTAGACCACGGGAACACCCCGCTCCCGCGCCCATCGCCGGATGGCGACGAGATTGTCGACGAGCTGGCGCACCAGGGCGCCGTCGGCATCGTAGAAACGCAGGAAATAGCGCTGCATGTCATGGATCAGCAGTACCGCGCGGGCCGGATCGGGCTGCCACTGCGTGCGGTTGGCGGGGAACGCCTCCGGCGTGGGCATGGGATAGTCGGTGATGGAGGGAATGGCCATGGGGCACCTTCGTCAGGTCGATAGGGAAACGGGTGGGTTTTGCAGCTGCTGGCGCAGCCGGTTCTTGTCGATCTTGCCGACCGGGGTCAGCGGCATGGTATCGATGAAGCGGAAGCGGTCCGGCAGCTTGTATTCGGCCACGCCCTGGGCGATGAGATGCTGGCGTAGCGCCGAGGGCGGCAGGCCGGGCTTCCTGGCCACCAGGAAGGCGCAGCTCTTTTCGCCCAGCAGCGGATCGCTCATCGCCACCAGAGCGGCCTGCATCACCTCCGGATGCAGCAGCAGCAGGTTCTCGACCTCCTCGGAGGCGATCTTCTCGCCGCCGCGGTTGATCTGGTCCTTGATGCGGCCGACGACGCGCAGATAGCCCTGCGCCGAGCGCTGAACGAGATCGCCCGAATAGTAGAAACCGTCGACGTCGAACACTTTTTCATTGTGCTCGGGGCTGCGGTAATAACCCCGGAACGTGTAGGGCCCGCGCGTGGCAAGCATGCCGGTCTCGCCGTCGGGAACGTCCCGTCCTTCTTCATCGACGACCTTGACCTCGTCATCGGGACTGATCGGGCGCCCCTGCGTGGTGAAGACGAGTTCGTCCGCGTCGTCGAGCCTGGTGTAGTTGACCAGGCCTTCGGCCATGCCGAACACCTGCTGCAGGGCACAGCCGAGCTTTTCCGGCACCTGCCGGGCCAGCGCCTCGGCGAAGCTGGCGCCGCCGACCTGAATGAGCCTGAGGGAACGCAGGGCCGCCTCATGTCCCGGCACGACCTGCAGCCAGAGCGCCACGGCCGAAGGTACCAGCGCCGCCATGTCGATGCCGTGCCGCTCGATCAGTGCGAAACAGCCGAGCGGCTCGGGATTGGGGGCCATGACGACACAGCCGCCGGCGTGGAACACGCCCAGCGTGCCCGGCGAACTGAGCACGTAATTATGACCCGCCGGCAGGGCACACAAGAAGCGTGTCTGCGGCGAGAGACGGCAGATCTCGGCACTGGCGCGGACGGAATAGTCGTAGTCGTTGTGGGTGCGGGGAATGAGCTTGGGCGTGCCCGTGCTGCCGCCGGAAAGCTGGAAGAAGGCGACTTCGTCCGCCCTGGTGGGCGTACCGCCATGGGAGGGAGCCCCGCCCTCGGCGAGCCAGAGGTCGAGGCTGGTGTCGGGCGATGTTTCGCCCAGCAGCAGGACCTGGGCGAGCGCCGGGGAAATGGAGCGCAGTTCGCCCATAAAGGTCTCGTCGCTGAAAAGCTCGTGCCGGCGAGCGGCGATCAGCAATCGGGGCTGGATCTGCCGCGCATAGGCACTCATTTCCAGCCGCCGGTGGCTGTAGAGGGCGTTGACCGGCGCGACACCGATCTTGAGCAGCGCGAAGAAGACGATGTGGAATTCCGCGACATTGGGCAATTGCACCAGCGCAGTGTCGCCATGGCCGAGGCCGAGGGCGCTCAGGCGGGCGGCCAGGTTCGAGGCCAGCCGGTCGATCTCGGCATAGCTGAACCGGCGTTCGCCGCAGATGAGTGCGAGGGCGTCGGGGCGTTCGCGGCATTGCTGGTCGACGATACGGGTCAGGGGCTGGTCGAGCCAATGGCCGCGTTCCCGGTAGCGCTGCGCCAGACTTTCCGGCCAGCGCACGAAGTCGACGTTCATAGCGTAACCTGGTTGGGTCTGAAGGGATCGTGTCATGCCGCCAGGCCGCAGGCGTTGAGCATGGTCTTCAGTTTGGTCTGGGTCTCGGCCCATTCGGCCTCGGGCTGCGACGCCTCGACGATACCGGCGCCGGCAAACAGGCGAACGACTTCCCGCTCGACGATACCGCAACGCAGGGTGACGACCCATTCCCCGTCGCCCCGGCTGTCGCACCAGCCCACCATGCCGGTGAACAGGCCGCGCTCGAAAGGCTCCACGAAACGAATGAGCTTGTGGGCCTGGTCGGTGGGTGTGCCGCAGACGGCCGGTGTGGGGTGCAGGCGGCAAGCCAACTGCAGCGCGCTCATCTGCGGATCGATGAGCCGGCCATGCAGCCGCGTGGACAGGTGCCACAGCGCGGCGGTGCTGATCACGGAAGGGGAGTCCGGAATCACCAGTTCGGCGCAATGCGGTTCGAGCACGCGGCGGATGTCGTCGATCACCACGCGGTGTTCGTAGAGATCCTTCGGCGATCGCAGCAGGGCATCGGCGGCGGCCTGATCGGCTTCCGGGAAGGGCTGGCGCCGCGCCGAGCCGGCCAGCGGATTGGAGACGAAGCGATCGCCCTCCTTCTGCAGCAGCAGTTCCGGGCTGACGCCGATCAATTCCCCGCCATCGGGCAGCGGCACGCGGAACTGATAGCCGCTGGTGTTCTGCATGCGCAGGCTGTCGAGCAGGCCATCCACGTCCACGGATCCGGCAAACCGCAATTCGCGCATGACCGACAGCACGACCTTGCGAATGTCGCCATGACGAAAGTTCAGGATCGCCTGTTCGACCGCCTTCTTGAAGCCGGGCTCGTCGGGAATGCTGCGCTGGTCGAGCAGGGCCGGCAGCCGGTCCGTGCTACCAGCGGTTCGGGGCGCTTGGCGTTCCCGCCATTCATAGACCTGCGGCACATAGAGGCAGGATGGCTCGCGCATGTCGAAGGGAATGGCCCCCATCACGATAGGGTTGTCCTGGCCCTCGGCCCGCGCCTCGTCCAGCGCCTGGCGCACGCTGCGCTGGAACTGGCTGCCCCAGTCCTCGCCCCCGCGGGCAGGCATGCTGATCAGCCGACGCGGCCCGAAGGAGCGCAGTTCTCTGCTTCCGGTACTGAATAGTAAATTGCTACCGCTTGCCGAGGAGATAGTTTTCTCATCAGCATACATTGCAACGGCCCCAGCCTGCATAACTACTGCCCTTATTGTAATTCCTATAATCAGGATTTGCGCTCTTTTGAATGGTTCTTTACTGCACACTATATTTTCAATGTGTGCGATTGACCATTAAATTTACATGATTATATTTCAGGTAGATTGTCAATATCGCGAATTTGAGATGAGAGAACTAACCATAATGCAGGCCGCCTACTGGGTAGGGCGACAATCCGCTGCCGCGATGGGTGGCGTCGCGGCGCATCTCTATGCGGAATTCGATCACCAGGGGCTGGACGTGGGAACGCTGCGGCGGGCGGTGGAACGTCTCGGCGAAATGCATCCGATGTTGCGCCTGCGCGTCAGCGCCGACGGCCTGCAGGCTGTGGATGGCGACGGCCCGGTGCTGGAGGTCGATGATCTCAGCACCCTCGGGGAGGAGGCCGTCGCCAAGGCGCTATCGGCCAAGCGT
This sequence comes from Labrys sp. E2SS-1L, assembly GCF_057073705.1. NCBI lineage: Bacteria > Pseudomonadati > Pseudomonadota > Alphaproteobacteria > Hyphomicrobiales > Xanthobacteraceae > Labrys > Labrys sp. E2SS-1L. The sequence continues at coordinate 719,008 of NZ_CP172713.1, forward strand.
CAGGCCAAGACCAACCAAAGCCTGCCCATTCATCTCGGCCGGGTCTGCGACCTCAGCCTGAGCCTGCTGCCGGGCGACCGCTGCCGCCTGCACGTCGACACCGACATGATCGCCGTCGATCCCCAGAGCTTTCGCCGGCTGATGGAAGATCTGGCCCGCTTCTATGAGGATAGCGATATGCCGGGCCAGCCGCGGCAGGCCTCCTATTTCGACTATCTGACCCGTATGGAGGCGGATGGTGAGCTGGCGGCCCGGCGCGAGAGAGACCGGGAATGGTGGCGCTCCCGCCTCTCCGAGATGCCGCCTGCCCCCGCCTTGCCCTCTCCCGAGGAGCCACAGGCAGGGATATGCAGCGATCGCCTTGCCGCGCAGCTCGGTCCATCGGAGCGCGAGGCGCTGACCCGGATGGCCCGGCGGCATCACCTGACCCTTTCAACCCTGATGCTCGGGCTTTTCGCCGCCGTGCTCGGGGCAAGCACGCCATCCCGGCGCTTCCGCCTGAACGTGCCGATGTTCCATCGCCTGCCCTATGCGGATGGCGTGGATGAGATGATCGGCGAGTTTTCTAATCCGTTGATCCTGCCGGTTACCCGCGTCGCAGGTGAGTCGGTCGAACATCTGTGCCGGTGCATCGGGGCCGAGATGACCCAGGCGATCTCGCATGCCGCCTATCCGGGGCCGAGCATCATGCGTGATCTCTCGCGCCTTAATGGCGAGGTGCAGCTTGCGCCCGTGGTCTTCACGGCAGGCCTCGATCTTCGTGGCGAGCTGTTCTCGGATCGGGTCACCCGGACCTTCGGCGCCATGGGCTTTGTGATTTCGCAGGGGCCCCAGGTCGCGCTCGATGCACAGGTCGTCTCGGCCTATGGCGGTATCCTGATCAATTGGGACGTGCGCCTGGACGCCATTCCCGAGGCCTGGGTCAAGGCGATGTTCGAGACCTATCTCGCCTGCGTGAGACATGTTGCAACCGTGCCCGAAGCCTTGAGCCAGCCCGTCGAAGCTGTGTTGGCCGCCTGCGTCGAAAGCAAGCCTGCCGCCATCCGTCACACCGGCCGCCCCGCGGCTCCCGAGGAACCTCGTTCAATGGCTCATTCTTCAGCTCCCGAAAGGGCGCTCACCCCCTTGCAGCGCGCCTATCTCCTCGGCCGCGGCGACCAGTTCCCACTCGGTGGCGTCGCCATGCAGGAATTTCGCGAATATCGCGGCAAGCTGGCTATCGACGAATTCAAGACCCGCCTGCACGCCCTCGTGCGCACTGTGCCCTGCCTTCGCAACCGCATCGACGCCGAGAACCTGGCCCAGCACGTCGATGACGAGGCGAGGCTCAATCTCGATGAGATCGACCTGCGCGGCCTGCCAGCGGCCAAGGCCTGGGAGAGGATCGACGCCATGCGGGAGAGCTACGCGCACCATCTGCATGATCTCAGCCTGCCACCCTGGCACATGCTGGTGTTCCACCTTCCCCAGCCGCAGTCCGGGGAGGGGAGTTACGATTCCCATGTGGTGTTCGCCCGTTTCGACGCCCTCGTCGTGGACGGCCGCTCGATCGCTACGATCCTGCGTCAGCTGTTTGGCTCGGCTCCCCTCGCAACGAGCTCCCTCCTGGCGCCGGCGGCAGACCGGACGCTTGCGGCACAAGCCGAGCGAGAGGCGGATGCGGCCTATTGGACGCGCAAGCTGGAAACCGCCTCCGAACCGCCGCGGCTGCCCTGGAAGCGTCCCCTGGCCGAGATCAGGGCCTCCCGTTACGAACGCCGGAGCGTGACCGTGCCGCGGGACGATTTCGTCAAGCTGACCAAGGTCGGCGCTGCCCGAACGCTCTTCCGCCATTCCGTCCTGACGGCGGTGATCCTTGAAACCCTGGCGCATTGGACAAGCGAGGGGGGGCTCTGCGTCGGCGTTCCCGTTGCCCTGCCGACGGGGCCGATGGGCAATGATTCCACCTTCATCGTTGTCGACTATCGGGCCGGGGAGGGCACTTTCGACGACCGTGCCCGGCGACTGCAGGCCGACACGCTCGAAGGCCTGGAGCACCTTGCCTTCTCGGGCGTCGATATCAACAGGGTCCTGATCAACCGCCATTCCGAAGGGCCGGCCCTGCCGGTGGTCGTCACCAACGGACTGTCCTGGGAAACGCTGGCCGAGGACAGCCCGGTGCGCCTGCATGGCGGCCTGACGCAGACACCGCAAGTGGCGATGGATATCCGGATGTCGATGGACGAACACAGGAACCTGGTCCTGTGCATCGATCATGCCCGCGAAGCCATCGACGGTACGGTGGTCGAGGCTATTCTGGAGGCCATGGCCAGGGCGATTGCAGCGGTCGGCCGGCGTGGCGAACTCGTCCTGCCGGCCGGCGATGTCCTCGACCTCAGCCATTACAGCCACAATGACAAGCCGACAAACCTGGCGCCTGCCGGCTTCCTTGCCCGCATCGCCGCGCATCTGTTCGGAGGCACCATCGCCAAGGATGCCCTGATCTGCGGCGAACGACGGATCTCCTATGCCGAACTCGGCGACCATGTTTCGCGCATCATGGCAGGCCTGCGCGAGCGCGGCCTCAGCCGGGGAGAGGTGGTGGCGGTCTGCCTTCCGCGCAGCCCCGAGCATGTCATGGTCACGCTCGCCTGTTCCCTCCTGGGGTTGGTCTGGGTCCCCATCGATGTGGGATCGCCGCCGGACCGTGTCGGCTATCTCCTGCAGAACTGCCGGGCGGCGCTCGTGGTCGGCCTCAGTCTCGCACCCGGCATCGGGGCCTTGCCCGTCGAGGCGCTGCTCTCAGCCGAGGTGGCAGCAGACGGGCGGGCCGCATCGGAATTCTTGAACGAACTGTCAGCCAGCGAGGACGCTGCCTATTATCTCTATACCTCCGGCACGACCGGCAAGCCGAAATGCGTGGTTGTCGCCAACAGGGCGACCTGGAACGTCATCGACCACACGCTGCAATTCTGGGGCATCGGCACCGAGGATGTCTTCATCTCCGTCACGCCGCTGCATCACGACATGTCGGTGTTCGATATCTACGGCGCCCTGTGCGCCGGCGCGAGCCTGGTCATGCCGGCCGTTGGCGAGGAGAAGGACGCCATCGGCTGGAGCCGGCTGGTTGAACGGCATCGGGTTTCGGTGTGGTGCTCGGTTCCCGCCATCCTGGAAATGCTGCTCGCCTGCCAGCGCGGCGAACAGCTGAAGTCGCTTAGGCTGATCGCGCAGGGCGGTGACTACATCAAGCCGACGGTGATCGAGCAGTTGCGTCGTACCCACCCCGCCACCAGGCTGATCTCGCTGGGGGGCCCGACCGAGACGACCATCTGGAGCATCTGGCACGAGATCGGCCCCGATGATACCGCCATCATTCCCTATGGGCGTCCCTTGCCCGGCGTGAGCTATTTCGTGCTCGACGAACAGGGCGAACACTGTCCGCCCCATGTGGTTGGTCGCATCCATACGGCCGGCGTGGCCGTCGCGCGCGGCTATCTGGAAGACGGCAGGCTCAGCCAGAACGACTTCGTCTCCATCTCCGCCGAGGACGGGCGGCAGGTTCGGGCCTTCAAGACGGGCGACCGCGGCTTTTACCGGCCTGATGGCACCTTGATTTTCGCCGGCCGGGTCAATGGCTATGTCAAGATACGCGGTGTCCGGGTTTCGCTGCCCGACATCGAGAATGAGCTCGCAGCCCATGGCTCGATCAAGCATGTCCTGGTCGTCGACTATCCCGTCGGCGACGCTGGCGAACTGGCGCTGGCAGCGATCTATGTGAGCGAGGCGGGATCCGGGCTTCCCGTCGGGGAGCTGCGCGCCTTCGCGCGCCAGCGCCTGCCCGAGACCCATATTCCCATCCGCTTCCTTCGCGTGGAGGCCCTGCCGCTCTCGGCCAATGGCAAGCCGGACCGCAACCGCGCCAGGCAGATCCTGCTCGGATCGGACGCAGCCGAAGGTGGCGGGAACGGTGCAATTCGCCCGGTTCCGGCATCGCTGTCCTCCAGCGGGCGCATCCTCGACATCTATCTCAGCGTGCTCGGTAAAGCGCGTCAGGATGGCCACGACGAGGGAGCGGATTTCGTGTCGATGGGCCTGCTGCCGTCGCATCTGAAGACCGTCGCCGGCCGTATCAGCGGCGAGTTCGGCGTGAGCCTGACCCCGGCGCACCTGCTGCGCTGCCGCAATGCAAGGCAGGTCGAAGCGTTGCTGGCTCGATGAATGCGCCGAGATCCCGGATGGCCGTCCCGACACCCGACACCCCCTTCCAATATTCTGGATTTTTTCGATGCCGATAGAAGACACACCCCTCGACTGGATGAAGCTGACACCGCCGCAGTTGGATTTCTGGGAAGAGTTCAGCTTCCATCCCGACCAGCCGCTCTCCACCGTCGCCCATTATCTCGACATTGAGGGGGCAGTCGACGTTTCGGCCCTTTGCCGGGCCATTGCCCGCACCGTGCACGAAGCCGATATCCTCGCGGCGAGCTTTGCGGTTGCCCGGAGTGACGGGTTGCCGCGCCAGCGCCTCGACCCGCGGCGCCTGCCCGAGGTCAAGCAGATCGACCTCACCGATCGCCCGGATCCGGCGCGGGCGGCCATGGGGCTGATGCAGGCCGACATTCGCGCCAAGCTCGACCTCACGCGTCACCCGCTTTCGGCGCAATGGCTCCTGCGCATCGGCGAGAACCGCTATTACTGGTACATCCGGGCCCATCACATCATCCTCGATGGCTTCGGCCTCACCTTGATCGAGCAAAGATGCGCGCAGCTCTATGCCCATTTGTTGGGTCATACCGACGCCGGGCGCCCCTTCGATCGCTTTGCCAGTTTCCTGGCCGAGGAAGAGGCCTATCGCACCGGTCCGCGCTTCGCCGAGGATCGTCGGTTCTGGCAGGACTATCTCGCCGGTCCCGGTTCGCTGCCGGTGGTGGACAAGGCCGGCGAGGGCTACGGAGCGGAGGGCCTGCAATCGCATGACAGGCTGCCGGACGATCTCGGCCGTATCCTGCGGCAGAGCGCGACCGAACTGGGCATCGCCTGGCCGGATCTGCTGGTCCTGCTGACCGGCCTGTATCTCCTGCGCCATGGCTCGGAGCAGGAAAGGGGCGGCAAAGGGCGGATGACGCTATGGCTGCCCTTCATGAGCCGCTGGGGTAGCGTGGGCGCCAACATACCGGCCATGCTCTTGAACATCCTGCCGTTCCGCCTCGCCGTCGGCGGGGAGGAGCCGCTGGCGGTCCTGCTGAAGAGAGGAGCCAAGGACCTGCGCCGCCAGCGCGCGCATGGGCGCTACCGTATCGAGCATATTGCCATCGATTGTGGCCTGCCCGCGGGCTCGCGCTTCTTCTTTGCGCCGCTCGTCAACGTGTTGCCATTCGACCAGCCTGAATTCTTCGGCTGCCGGACAAGGCGCCACGTGCTGGCCAGCGGCACCGGGGAGGGCTTCAGCGTGACCTATCGGGCCGAGGACGATGCCGGTGCGCTCATACTCGAACTCGATGCGGATTCAGCCATCACCGGCCGTGATGCTTTCGAACGCCATCGCTTCCAGCTGCCGGTCTTTCTCCGCCAGGCCCTGGCGCCGCAGGCACGGTCCCGCCCGGCGGGAGAGCTCTATGGCGAGGCCATGCCGATCGCCAAGGCCGGGTAGAAAGCGCCGACTCTTACCCTTCCCTGGAGGGGGAGGGTAAGAGTTGGCATTCCCTCACAGCTCATGCTGGCACCTATGAGCAGGGGTGCTTGCGTTCTCCCAGCAAGAGGAACCCTCAACGCTTCTTCAGCGCCTCGGCCAAGGCTGCACCGAAAGCGCCCTGCGCAGCCGGCTTGTCGGGCCGGCCCTGACTGGGGCGGAGCGGCGCTGGCTTGGCCTTGTCGTCGCGCCTGGCTGGCTTGTCGGAGCTGGCGTTGCCGTCCCGCCGCATCGAGAGGGCAATGCGCTTGCGCGGGATGTCGACTTCGACCACGCGCACCTTCACGACGTCACCGGCCTTCACCACCTCATGCGCATCCTTGATGAAACGATCGGCCAGTTGCGAGACATGGACGAGGCCGTCCTGGTGCACGCCGATGTCGACGAATGCGCCAAAGGCGGCGACATTGGTGACCGTGCCTTCCAGGAGCATGCCGGGCCTGAGGTCCTTGATGTCATCGATGCCGTCGGCGAAGGTCGCCGTCTTGAATTCGGGGCGGGGATCGCGGCCGGGCTTGTCCAGCTCGGCGATGATGTCACGCACCGTCGGCAGGCCGAAGCGTTCGTCTACGAAAGCTTGCGGATCGAGCTTTCTGAGGACGGCGCTGTCGCCCATCAGCGCACGCACGTCACGCCCGCAGGCGGCGACGATCTTCTTGGCCACGCCATAGGCTTCCGGATGCACGGAAGAGGCATCCAGTGGCTCGCTGCCATTGGGGATGCGCAGGAAGCCGGCGCATTGCTCGAAGGCCCGCGGGCCGAGGCGGGAGACCTTGAGCAGATCCTTGCGGCTGGCGAAGGGACCGTTGGCATTGCGATGCACCACGATGCCTTCGGCGAGCGAGGCGCCGAGGCCGGAGACGCGGGCGAGCAGCGAGGCCGAAGCGGTGTTGAGGTCGACGCCGACGGCATTGACCGCGTCCTCCACCACCCCGTCCAGCGAGCGGGCCAGGCGATATTGGTCGACATCGTGCTGATATTGCCCGACGCCAATCGATTTCGGCTCGATCTTGACGAGTTCGGCCAGCGGGTCCTGCAGCCGCCGGGCGATCGACACCGCCCCGCGCAGCGAGACGTCGAGATCGGGAAATTCGGCGGCCGCCGTCGCCGAAGCCGAATAGACCGAGGCGCCGGCCTCGCTGACGATGACCTTGAGCGGCTTGGGCGCCGGCAGGGCGGCGAGCATCTCGACCACCAGCTTTTCCGTCTCGCGGCTGCCGGTACCGTTGCCGATGGCGATCAATTCGACATTGTGGCGGCGGACGAGGGCGGCGAGTTCGGCCTGGGTGCCGCGCACATTGTTCTTGGGTGGGAAGGGGTAGACGGTGGTGGTGGCCAGAAGCTTGCCGGTGCCGTCGACGATCGCGACCTTCACGCCCGTGCGGATGCCGGGATCGAGGCCCATGGTGGCGCGGGAGCCGGCCGGCGCCGCGAGGAGCAGGTCCTTGAGGTTGCGCGCGAAGACCCGGATCGCCTCCTCCTCGGCCCGTTCGCGCAGATCGCCCATCAGGTCGACATAAAGGTGCAGTGAGAGTTTGACGCGCCAGGCCCAACCGACGACCTCCAGCAACCAGCGGTCACCCGGAAGGCTGCCCGCGATCGCATAGGTCTGGGCGATCATGCGCTCCACCGGCTTCACCGCCGAGGCATTGTCGGCGTCGACCTCGATGTCGAGCGACAGCACCTCCTCGTTGCGGCCGCGCAGCATGGCGAGGGCGCGGTGGCTGGGCACGCCCGACCATTTCTCGATATGGTCGAAATAATCGGAGAACTTTGCGCCGGCCGCCTGCTTGCCGTCAATGACGCGGGCGCGCAGGAAGGCCTGCTCCTTCATATAGCTGCGCAGTCGTCCGACCAGTTCGGCATTCTCGCTGAAGCGCTCGACCAGGATGTCACGCGCGCCTTCCAGGGCCACCTTGGCGTCGGGGACCTCGTCGCCGAGATAGGCCGCCGCAAGCTCCGCGGGCACAGCCGCCCGGTCGGCCAGGATGGCCTCGGCGAGCGGCCCCAGCCCGCGCTCGCGGGCGATCTCGGCCTTGGTGCGCCGCTTGGGCTTGTAGGGCAGATAGATGTCTTCAAGTTCCGCCTTGGTGGCGGCAGCGGCGATCTTGGCCTCGAGCGCGTCGTCGAGCTTGCCCTGCTCGCGGATGGAGGCAAGGATGGTCTCGCGCCGGGCCTCGAGCTCGCGCAGATAGGCGAGGCGTTCGGCGAGATCGCGCAACTGCGTGTCGTCGAGCCCGCCGGTCACCTCCTTGCGGTAGCGGGCGACGAAGGGGACGGTGGCGCCTTCGTCGAGCAGGGCAACGGCAGCCGTGACCTGCTGCGGCTTGGCGCCGATCTCGGCTGCAATGATCGTGGCCAGGCGCAGGCTGGCTCCGGTGGCGTGTTGCTTGCCGTTCATGCGCTCCTCGCTCGACAATGAGTCGCGCACCATAGGCAAGGTGGCACGGGATCGCCATGCCCGCGATCGGGGCACAGTGCTTCTCCACAGCCAGCCGATCTCGATCGCACCTCTCTTTCCACCAGCTTTTCAACCACCCGACGCCGATGGCCTGCACCACGTTGCGCGATTTCCCGAACAAGCTTGCCTCAATAAAATCGATGTGATTTATTCGCGTGGCGTCACTGCGCCACCATGAGGCGGAACCGATCCGCCCGATCGAGGAAACACCCCAGGGAGAAACAAGATGCGCAAGCGTCTGGTTGCCGCGTTGCTCGCCTCGGCCGTTGCCTTCGCAACCGCCTCGTCACAGGCCGAAGACCTCGTCACCAAGAGCCGGATCGGGCCGGCCGATGCTCCGAAATCACTGACCTTCCGGCTCACGGGCGACGGGCCTGACAGCACCGACCCGGTCTGGGCGGAGGGTTACAAGAAGCTGTTCGGCGACTTCATCCAGCGCCATCCTGGCTGGAAGATCGAGCTCGAACGCATGTCCGACAATATCGGCCAGGAGCAGGCCCGCATGCTCGAACAGGCCAAAGCCGGGCGGGGCCCCGATTGCGCCGCGGTGGATTCCTTCGTGCTGGCCCTGTTCATCGGTGCCGGCGTGCTCAAGCCGCTCGACGCCTATTTCACCAAGGACGAGGTCAACGATCTCTTCCCCTTCGTGCGCCAGGGCATCACCGGCAAGGACGGCAAGATCTATGCCTGGTGGTGGGATACCGATCTGCGCGTGCTCTACCGCAAGAAGGACGTGGTGCCGGACGCCCCCAAGACCTGGGACGAATTGAAGGCGGCAGCTCTCGCTTCCAAGGAGAAGGGCATGGAGGGCCTGCTCTTCAATGCCGGGCGCTGGGAGGCCACCACCTTCGACTGGCTCGCCAATTTCTGGAGCCAGGGCGGCAAACTCGTCGACGACAGCGGCAAGCCCGTTTTCGCGGAGGGCGAGAACCGCGAGAAATTCCTCAAGGCCGTCAAATACTTCAAGGATCTCGTTGATTCCGGCGCGGCGCCCAAGCGCGTCACCACCATCATGAACTATGACGAGCTGAACGCCGCCGCTGCAGCCGGGACGACAGCCTTGTTCATCGGCGGCAACTGGCAATATGGCCAGCTCAAGACCATTCTCGAGCCGGAAGCCTTCGAGCAATGGACCTTCTCGGAGATTCCGGGACCGACCGCCGGGCAGAATGCCACCGGTACCGGCGGCTGGACGGTCGGAGCCTTTGCCAACGATCCGGAGAAGGTCGCCATGTGCGCGGCGATCGCCAAGGAGGTCTATTCGGGGCTGGGCAACGCCCTGCAGCAGCAACTGCCGACCTCCAAGGCGCAATATGACAAGTTCGACGTCTTCAAGACCGAGGCGAACAAGGCCTTTGCGGCGGCACTCACCCATGGCCAGGCCAGGCCGGGCGTACCGATCTATGCCGAGATCTCCAACCAGATCCAGGTGATGATGGGCGAGGTGCTGGCCGGCACCAAGACGCCGGAAGCAGCCCTCGATGCCGCCAATGCCGCCGTGCAGGCGGCCTATACCCGGCAGAAATAAGGGAAGGACAGCCGAACCCGCAGATTGGGGCCAGACAGGAGGGGGACGCCATGTCGACGACCAGGGCCGCCATTGCCGCCGTGCCGCGCCGCCAGCGCGGGCTCGGCCTGGCCGGGCGGATCGACACCAATCCCTTCTCCTGGCTGGCGCCGGCCGTGCTGCTGCTCGCCGCCTTCTATCTCTATCCGATCGTCGACGTCTTCCGCCTGTCCCTGACCAATGCGACGCTGCTCAGTTCCGAGGAGCGCTATACGCTCGACACCCTCTACGCCATGCTCGGCAATGCGGCGCTCGGCGATATCCTCCTCACCACCTTCGTCTTCTGCGCGGCGAGCGTGATCGGCCAGCAGGCGGTCGGCTTCGGCATCGCTTTGGTGGTGGTCCGCGGCGAGCGCCGCCGCCTGCCCGGCATGACGGTGATCCGCACCATCGTGCTGATCGCCTGGGTCATTCCCGGCATCGCCAACGGCTTGATCTGGCAGATGCTGTTCTCGGAGGCGCCTTTCGGGGCGATCAACAGCGTGCTTCGCATGCTGCATATCGCCCCGGTGGCCTGGCTGTCCGATCCGGGCAACGCCATGATTTCGGCCATCATCTCCAATGTCTGGCGCGGCACGGCCTTTTCGATGATCGTGTTCTACGCCGCGCTCAAGGGCATCGATCCTACGCTCTACGAGGCGGCCAATGTCGACGGCGCCAATGGCTGGCAGAAATTCCGCTTCGTCACCCTGCCGATGATGCGCAGCGCCATCCTGGTCAATTCGATCCTGATCACCATCCAGACGCTCAATACCTTCGACGCCATCATCTCCCTCACCGGTGGCGGGCCCGGGCGGGCGACGGAAGTGCTCTCGCTCTTCACCTACAACACCGTCTTCCGCAATTACGACCTCGCCGGCGGCAGCATGCTCTCCGTGCTGATGCTGGCGATCAGCCTGGCGTTGGCCCTGTTTTACGCCGCTTTCCTGCCACGCTGGGAGGATCGGACATGAAGGGCGAGCGCCGCGAGAAATGGGGCGATGTCGCCACCTATATACTGGCCGTGCTGATCGCCGCCTTCTTCCTGACGCCGCTCCTGTGGCTGCTGTCGCTGGCGCTGCGCTCGCGCCAGGAGGTGTTTCTGGGGGCAGCCCGCTTCATCCCCAAGCGCCCGACGCTCGCCAATTTCGAGCAGGTGCTGAGCGACCCCGCCTTCCTGGTCTACCTGTGGAACGGGTTGAAACTCTCGGCGCTCGGGGGGCTCGGCTGCCTCGCAGTGGCAGCGCCGGCCGCCTATGCCTTTTCACGCTTCTGGTTCACCGGCCGCTCGGCCCTGATGATGGCGATCCTCGCCTTCCAGATGGTCTCGCCCCTCGTCATCCTCGTACCGCTCTATCGCTATATGAGCGATCTCGGCCTGCTCAACAGCCATTTCGGCGTGATCATGGTCTATATCGCCGTGGGCATTCCCATGTGCACCTGGCTGCTCAAGAGCGCCATCGACGCCATCCCGCGCGAATTGGAGGAGGCGGCCGCCATCGATGGCTGCAGCCGCTTCGGCATCTTCTGGCGCATCACTTTGCCGCTGATCACGCCCGGCATCGCTTCCGCCTTCATCCTGATCATGATCCTCAACTGGTCGCAGTTCCTGATCCCCTTCCTGCTACTCAACAAGGATCCGCAACTGCCGATCGCGGTGGCGATCTTCAATTTCGCCGGCACCTCCAATGCCTCCACCACCCAGGTGCTGGCAGCCGCCTGCCTGGTGGCGGTCGTCCCGGCCATCATCGCCTTCGTGGCGCTGCAGCGCATGGTGGTGGGAGCGCTGACTGCCGGAGCAGTTAAAGGTTAGATCATAACATATTGTTTTATCTAGGAGTTTAAGATGTCACTTACGATCCAGCAGCGGATCGATCGCCTGAATGTCCGCGTGCTCGAGCTCGGTTTCTGGCGAGAGCACGAAAAGGTCGCCGTCGAAGGCTGGACCTTCAATGGCGAACCGATCACCCTCGGCGCCGACTGGCCGAGGCGCGACGGCGTCGTGCATTTCGCCGCCAAGGCCGAGGTGCCCCAGTCCTGGCCTTTGGAGGAGGTCCGCCTGATCCTCGATCTCGGCGGCGAGAGCCTGGTCACGCTGACGAGCGAGGCCGGGCAGAAGCGCTACGGCCACGATCCCTACCACCAGGAATATCCGGTACCCGGCCGGCGCTTCTCGATCGAGACCGACAGCGTCGCCCGGCTCCCCTTCGGCGAGCCGGTGCCCGAGCCACGCCTGGTGGCGGCACGCCTGGCGCGCATCGAACCATCCGTGCATCGGCTGCGCCTGCTGCTCAAGCAGGTGGCCGAGGTAGCGCGGCTGCTGGGCGAGCATGAGGTGGTGCCCCATCTCGTCGGCGCGGCCGAGCGCACTCATGCCGCGCTCGACTGGCCTTCGGCCACCTCGGACTATGTCGCGCGCATGGGCGACTACACCCAGCAGCGCTCGATCTGGCAGTTGCCGGCCCTGAAATCGAACCCCGACGGCCTGCGGCAGGACCATCGCGCCAGCGTGGCGGCGGCGCATGATGCGCTCGTCGCCGAATTGCGCGCCCTCAAGGTCCGCTTTCCCCAGCAAGGCAAGCTCGGTATCACCGGCCATGCCCATATCGATCTCGCCTGGCTCTGGCCCTATGACGAGACGCGGCGCAAGGCGCGCCGCACCTTCCACACGGCCCTGCGCCTGATGGAGCAGTTCCCGAGCTTCGTCTTCAATCAGTCCACGGCTGCCTATTACGCCCAGATCGAGGAGGACGATCCGGCGCTGTTCGCCGATATCGCCGCGGCGGTGAAGAAGGGCCAATGGGAAACCATCGGCGGCATGTGGGTCGAGCCCGACACCAACATGCCGACGGGCGAGAGCTTCGTGCGCCAGATTCTCTACGGCCAGCGCTACTTCCAGCGCCAGTTCGGCGTGCGCCATCGCGTCTGCTGGCTGCCGGATTGCTTCGGCTTCTCGCCGGCCCTGCCGCAACTGCTCAGGCAGGGCGGCATGGATTCCTTCTTCACCATCAAGGTGAACTGGTCGGAGACCAATCGCTTCCCGCATGACCTCTTCTTCTGGGAGGGTCTCGATGGCAGCCGGGTGATCGCCCACACCTTCGACAATCCGCTGCACGGCTATAATGGCTCGACCGAACCGGCGGCCGTCATCCCGACCTGGAAGAATTTCCGCCGCAAGGACATCCATGACGAAAGCCTGCTCGCTGTCGGCTATGGCGATGGCGGCGGCGGCACCACGCCGGAAATGCTGGAGCGTCAGGCCCAGCTCGCCGATTTCCCGGCGATCCCGGCGCTCAGGCCGGTCCGGGTCGAAGATTTCTACGCTCGTATACACAACGAAGTGCCGGCGGAGAAAATCCCGGTCTGGTCGGGCGAAATCTATCTCGAACTGCACCGGGCCACGCTGACCACGCAAAGTCACACCAAAAAGCTGCACCGCCACGCCGAGAGGGCCCTGATCACGGCAGAGACCGTCGCCTCGCTGGCGGCACTGCTCGGCGGCCCTCTGCCCGACAGCCTGGAGCCGGCCTGGCACAAGGTGCTCAAGAACGAGTTTCACGACATCCTGCCGGGCTCGGGCATTCGCGAGATCTACGAGGATGCCGAGCGTGAGCTCGGCGAGGCGCTGGCGACGGGCCGGGAAGTGCAGAAAGCCGGGCTCGCCGCCGTGGCGGCGCAGCTTCCCAAAAGCGGGTCGGCGGATGTGCTGGTGGTGGTCAATCCCGACCTTCATGCGCGGCCCATCCGCTGCGAAATCGACGGCGCTCCCCTGGCGCCGGAAGGGACGCTGCCTCCTCTGGGCATCGCTGTGCTCGATCGTGCTGGACTGGTGCCGACCTCGGGCCTCATGGTCTCGAAGACCGGCCTCGAAAACCGCTTCGTGCGGGTTGCACTCAATGGCGACGGCACGCTCGCTAGCCTTTACGACAAGCGTGCCGCGCGCGAGGCGCTGGCCGGCCGCGGCAACCAGCTCTGGGCCTATGCCATGGACAAACCGCGCAACTGGGATGCCTGGGACATCGAGGACGACTACACCGCCAATGGCCAGGAACTGACGGCGGTGGAGGCGATCGAAATCGTCGAGACCGGTCCGCATCGCGTTGCCGTCAGGATCGTCAGGCGCTTCCGCGACTCCACCATTAGCCAGACCCTGCGGCTGTGGGCCAACTCGCCGCGCCTGGAGATCAGGACCGATCTCGACTGGCATGATCGCCGCGTGCTGCTCAGGACCCTGACGCCGGTGGCGGTACGCTCGGACTTCGCCACCTTCGAATGTGCCTTCGGTGTCGTAGGGCGTTCGACCCGCGACAACACCTCTTGGGAGAGCGCCCAATATGAGGTGCCGGCCCATCGTTTTGCCGATCTGTCGGAGCCCGGTTTCGGCGTCGCCATCCTGAACGACGCCAAATATGGCCATAGCGTAAAGGGCAATGTGCTCGGGCTGAGCCTGGTGCGTGCGCCCATCTATCCCGATCCGCTGGCCGATGAGGGCGAGCAGAGCTTCACCTATGCGCTCCTGCCGCACCAGGGCAGCTGGCATGAGGGCGGCGTACGCGAGGAGGCGCTCGATTTGAACCAGCCGGTGCTGGCACTCGCTGCCACCGGCCTGCATCCGGGGTCGCATCGGCCGCTCGCCGTCGAGGGCATCGCGGCCGGGCTTGGCGGTCTCAAGCGGGCGGAACAGGGCGGGGGGCTCATCCTGCGCGTCTATGAGCCCGCCGGCGCCCGCGGTGCCTTCGCCGTCAAACCGGCCGCGGGCTGGCGGCTCGGCGAGGCCGTCGACATCCTCGAAGAGGCGGTGTTGCGGGCCGATGGCCCGGATCTCAAGCCCTTCGAGGTGCGCAGCTGGGTGCTGAAGAGGGAGTAACTTTCCGGGAGGGCGGACGTCCCTACGATACTCAAGTGAGTGTCTGACGATCCGCCTTCTCTTCATCGAGCGTCCCGTTTTCAAGAGCGGGCGACGACGCCCGCGCTCCCAGGAGAATGCCCGCGCCGAGCGCCACGGTTGACAAGATGGGATAGCGTGCGGCTTGATCGGTCCGGATATGAAATCCTCCCTCCTGCCGGGCGAGCTTGCCGGCTCCAATTCCGGCCACGCCGCCAGCCACAACCAGGCCGTGATCCTGCGCACCATCCGCTGGAGCCAGCCGATTTCGCGCACCGAGCTGGCGCGCCGTTCCGGCCTCAGCAAGCAGGCGGTCGCCCGCATCACCGAAAAGCTGCTCGATGACGGGCTGATCATCGAGGCACGCCGGCGCTACGGCATGCGCGGGCAGCCGGCGATCGAGCTGGAGATCAATCCCGAGGGCTGCTTTTCGGTGGGCATCGGCCTCGGGCGCGACCATCTCACGATCGTCGCCGTCGATGCGCTCGGCACGGTGCGTGACCGGCTGCATCGGGAGGTGCGCTATCTCCTGCCCGACGCCTTCTTCGCCGAGGTGAAGGAGGCTCTCAAGACCTTCCGGCGTCGCCATGCCATCGACGAGAACAAGCTGGTCGGCATCGGCCTCGCCATTCCCGACCTCCTGGGCGAGATTCCCTTCATCGGCATGCCCGAGGCCTATTCCATCTGGGAAGAGACGGATATCCGCGCCCGCTTTGCCGCCTTCACGGAACAGCCTGTCTTCATCGACAATGACGCGACGGCCGCAGCGATCGGCGAGCTCACCTATGGGCTCGGCGTGGAGATCCGCAGCTTTTTCTACATCTTCATCGGCGCGGGGCTGGGCGGGGGCATCGTGCTCGACGGCGCCTGCTATCACGGGTCCAGCGGTATCAGCGGGGAAATCGGCTGGCTGCCGCTGTCGCCTGCGGGGGGCCGGGAAGGCGACGGTGTGCAGCCGCTCGGCCAGCTCGTCTCGCTGCTGCAGCTCTACGACTTTCTGGCCCGGCACGGCATCGCCGTCACACAGCCCCAGCAATTGCTGGGGCTCGACGAGCGTGGCAAGGATCTGGTGTTGATCTGGCTGCGCATGGCGGCCCGGCATCTGGCCGAGGCGGCCATCGATATCGGCCTCCTGATCAATCCCGATGCGGTGTTGATCGGCGGCCGCCTGCCGGTGACCTTGATGGACAAGCTGCTGCTCTTCGTCCACGAGGAACTTGCACGCGATCCAAGGCCGATACCGCCGGTCTATCGTGCCGGGGGCTCGGAAGATGCCGCGGCGCTGGGGGCGGCAACCATGCCGCTCGCCCATGCCCTCAGGCTGGAGGCGGCCGATCCGGCCCAGCGGACGCGTTCGCCCTTGCGGGCCCGCGATCTTCGCTGAGGCTCTGGCGGACAAGGACGGTTCGGCGCATGTCCGGCAGCAGGATATCGAGGAAGGGGATCGCCGCGATCCCTTGTGCCACGCCCTGCTCGGAGAGCGTACTGCAGCGGATTTCCGGCAGCCAGAACGGGTGTGTCGGGTCGATCATCCGGCTCCGGCGCAGCACCTGCAGGCGTGCGGCAAGCGCTTCCAGAAGCAGCGTCGGCAAGCGGCCGCCCACCACGATCAGGCGCGGCCCGATGAAGGCTGCCATGGCGATGATCATGTCGGTCAGATGCTCGGCGGCATCGTCGAGCCATTGCTGCACGGCAGGGTCCGACAAATCATGGCTTGGCAGGCGGCTGGTCGCCGCTACCTGGTCGAGATAGCGCCCGTCGCGGCCGGTGCGCATCAATCCGACCAGGCCGGCCTTGTGCTCGGCGCCGTCGAAGACGGTGCCGCCGATGATCATGCCGGCGCGCACGGCGGCGCCGAGCAGGATGAAGACGAAACTGTCATCTGCCGTTGCAATGCCGGATTGCCTCTCGCTGATCGCCGCAGCGACCGTATCGCGTTCGACGATGGCCCGGTAGGGAGCAAGCGCGGCCCGGATCGCCTCGGCATGTTCGCCTGCCGTCACGCCGATGCCGAACAGACGGCCGCCCGGTGCCGTCGCCGAGAGCCGGGAGATCGCCCGCCGGATCCAGGCGGTAGCCTCGGCCGGCTCGCTCTCCGCGGCCGGCGCTTCCTCGGCAAAGAGCGGCGTGCCGGCAAGATCGGCGGCGATCAGCCTCGCCCGTGCGCCGGCAAGATCGACCCCGATCGACACGGCGCTGCCCCGGCGAATGGCAAAGCGGTCCGAGCGCGCCGAGCTGTTGGTCTCGATCAGGCCTTCGCCGGTCAGGCGGCGCAGGATGTTGGCGATGCCCGGCACGGTGAGGCCGGTGACCTGGGCGAGTTCGAGCCGCGTCATCGCCCCGCCGCGCCGCAATGCCTCCAGAGTAACGCGCAGATTGTGATCGGCTGCCTGCACCAGATTGAGGCCCGAGGTCTGGTCGCGCCTTTCGGGAAAGCGCGCGGGAAGCGGGGGGCTGCGATCTATCGGCATGGTTCTTTGTCAGAGTTCGCTCGGGATGAGGCTGCGTGAACGATAACCTATCGGCGCCCGCCAGGGCAGGGCCGGTTTATGGGAGAGGGCCAAATCCATACGGGCTCTCGCTTAAACCGGCCGCAAGAACCCTGGCGTTATCGTCATCGAATCGTGGCGCGGCCGCCATGTGTCGAACGCTCACTCGACCGTGTCCGAAGGAAAACAGCCAATGGCGCACGATGATCGCACCAAGATCATTCCCAGGAGAACGCCTGAATCAGCGGCCATGCTGGCAAGCGTCCAGCGGGCGATGGCGATCACGGCGGCTCTCAACCGCTTGACGTTCAACGATGCGGATGAGGTCCGGACGCTGTTCGGCGACCTCATCGGCCGGAAGGTGGACGACAGCTTCGTGCTGATCCCGCCATTCTACACGACCGGCGGGACGGACACCCGCGTCGGGCGCAACGTTTTCATCAATCAGAACTGTACGTTCTACGACCTTGGCGGTCTGGATATTGCCGATGATGTGATGATCGGCCCGAATGTAAGCATTCTCACGTCCAGCCATCCCCTCGAGCCTTCGCAACGGCGCGCCTCCGTCATCGCAAAGCCCGTTGCGATTGAGAGAAATGTCTGGATCGCTGGCAGCGTGACGATCATCGGCGGGGTGACGATCGGAGAAAACTCGGTTGTTGCGGCGGGTTCCGTGGTCACAAGGGACGTGCCCCCGAATACGCTCGTCGCAGGCAATCCGGCCAGGGTCATTCGTTCGATCGGCGACTGAGCGTGCGTCCACGGGGATGCTCACGGGTTCCAGCATCGCGAAGCGCCCCGCAAGACGGCCATTGGGGCCGATCAGTCCCCGCGAGAGGCGCCGGCCTGCAAGGCAGCCTGGGGACTGCGGATGAAGAGCCAGGAGCCGATCCCGTCGGTCCCACCGCCTTGTTCGTCCTCCAGCCAGCCGCATTTGCGATAGAAGTTTCGCGCCACCTGGTTGCGGGTCTGGCATTTCAGCGACAGGGCCGGGCCGTATTGCCTGACGGCCTCGCCGAGCAAGGCAACCCCGACGCCGCAGCCGGCGAGGTCGGGATCGACATAGAGGTGATGCAGGAAATTCTCAGGCGTGTAGACGGCGGCAAAGCCGGCGACCTGGTTGCGCGCCTCGGCCACCAATATTCTTTCGCCCTTCGTGACCTCATCGAAACCAGGGCCGTCGAAGACGGGCCAATCGGCCCAGTAGAAGGCCTGGCGGCCGGCCTTGGACAAGATTCGGGTGCAAGGCTCGCGGTCGGTGGCGCTGAAATCGCGGATGATGACGTCGATCGGCACGCGATCCCCCCGTCTGGAACGATCATTGGGGCGGGTTGCTCTCGCCAACCCTGGAGCAGATGCGTTCGAGCGCAAGCCTTGCCTGCGCTCTTGCACCTTGTCTCAGGCGTCTTCGCGATTCCCACCGATTCCGTCAAACCGCAACCGAACCAGGAGAGGAGGCAGCCATTGCCGGGGCGGAACCGTGATCCGGCGCGCGAGACGAAAGCCCCGTGACATCCGCACATCCCTGTTCATGGCAGTCTCACTCGACGTCGAACTTCACGCCCTGGGCGAGCGGCAGGGTGCGGCCGTAATTGATGGTGTTGGTGGCCCGGCGCATATAGGCCTTCCAGGCGTCCGAACCGGACTCGCGCCCGCCGCCGGTTTCCTTCTCGCCGCCGAAGGCACCGCCGATCTCGGCCCCGGAGGGGCCGATATTGACATTGGCGATGCCGCAATCGGAGCCGCGCGCCGACAGGAAGGTCTCGGCCTCGCGCAGGTCGTTGGTGAAGATGGAGGAGGACAGGCCCTGCGGCACGTCGTTATGGAGCTCCAGCACCGTGTCGAGATCGCTGTATTTCATCACATAGAGGATGGGGGCGAAGGTCTCTTCCAGCACGGGGCCGCGCTGTCCGGGCATTTCCACCAGGGCCGGCGCGACGTAATAGGCATCCGCCAGGCCGAGATCAACGCGATCGCCGCCATGCACGCTGCCGCCCGCTTCCTTCGCGGCGACGAGAGCCTTCTGCATGGCCTTGAAGGCGGCTTCGTCGATCAGCGGCCCGATCAACGTGCCGGCTTCGAGCGGGCTGCCGATCGAGACCGAGGCATAGGCACGCTTGAGGCGCGGCACCAGGGCCTCATAGACGCTGTCATGCACGAAGAGGCGGCGCAGGCTGGTGCAGCGCTGGCCGGCCGTGCCCATGGCCGCGAAGGCGACGCCGCGCAAGGTGAGGTCGAGATCGGCCGAAGGGCAGACGATGGCGGCATTGTTGCCGCCGAGCTCCAGGATGGAGCGGGCGAAGCGCTGGGACAGGCGCGGCCCGACCGCCCGGCCCATCGCGGTGGATCCGGTGGCCGAAACCAGGGGAACCTTGGGGTGGTCGACCAGGAGTTCGCCGATGCTACGGTCGCCGGCGAGTACGCTGATGAGGCCTTCCGGCGCGGCATCGCCTTCGGCCGCGAAGCGGGCCAGGGCGCGCTCGACCAGCGCCTGCGTCGCCAGGGCGACCAGCAGGGTCTTCTCGGAGGGTTTCCACACCACGGCATTGCCGCAGACCAGAGCGAGGGCCGCGTTCCACGACCAGACCGCCGCCGGGAAATTGAAGGCCGAGATCACCCCAGCGACGCCGAGGGGGTGCCAAGTCTCCATCATGCGATGGTCGCCGCGCTCGGTGGCGATGGTGAGGCCGTAGAGCTGGCGCGACAGGCCGACGGCGAAGTCGCAGATGTCGATCATCTCCTGGACTTCACCCAGGCCCTCGGAGGCGGTCTTGCCGACCTCGATCGAGATCAGCCGGCCGAGCGAAGCCTTGTGGGCGCGCAACTCCTCGCCGAGCAGGCGTACGAACTCGCCGCGACGGGGAGCGGGCACGTTGCGCCAGGTGCGGAAGGCCCGATGGGCGGCTTCGATGCGCGCCAGCGCCTCCTCGGTGCCGATGGCCGGCACGCCGGCCAGGGTCTCGCCGGTGATCGGCGAGCGGGCCGGGAGGCTGCCGCCGGTATAGAGTTCAGGCCTGACGCCGATCTGGTCGAGCAGCGCGATGGTATCGGCGGTGACGGACAAAGGCACGGCAGAGCTGCGAAGCGGGGCGTTCATCGGGTGTCTCCAAGTCTGGATTGGTGAAGTCTGGATTGGTGAAGTCTGGATTGGCGAAACTGGGGCTGGGACGGTGGGGCAAGGCTCTCCAGATGCGTGAGGAGGGCCTGCGCCGGATGGCGGGGGGCATAGCCCTGGCAGCGCTCGGTCTGGCAGCGGCAGGAAAAGCCGGTGGCGAGCACCGCGGAGGGCGCAAGGCCGTCAAGACGCGGTGCCCAGCTCATGGCGAACAGGCCCTTCGACATCTCAACATGCTCGGCTTCGTGCCCGAACAGGCCGGCCATGCCGCAGCAACCCGTGGCCGGCACGGTGAGCTCGAGGCCGAAATGCTTGAAGATCCGGGTCCAGGCCTGGCCGGTGCCGGGCCTGGCCGTCTTCTCGGTGCAATGGGGTAGAAGGTGAAAGCCTGCGGTCCCGGAAGCGGGGAGGGCCTGTCCCAGCCGGCCGCTTTCGAGCGCCTGCGCCAGGAATTCGTCGAGGCCGAGCACGGCGAGAGGCTCCCCCAATCCGGGTCCGACATATTCATGCCGGCCCATCAGCACGGCGACGGGTTCGATGCCGACCACCGGCAATCCCGTGGCCAGCAATGCGTTTTGATGGGCCCGGGCCGCGCCGGCGACCTTGTTGAACGCGTCGAGCATGCCAAGGGCATGCAGCGCCTTGCCGTTGGCGGCAGGAGACGCCCGGTGCACCTCAAAGCCGAGCCGCGCCAGCAGGCCGGCGACGGCATCGACCACGCCGCCGTCGAAGGAACTGGTGAAACTGTCTTCCATCAGGATGACGGCGTTCGGCCCGGCGCCGGCGGCAAGCCCGCCGAGGTCGCGCGGCTGAAGGCGAGGTGCCGGTGCAGGCACCGACAGGCGCGGCAGGTCGGTGAGGCCGGTCCAGCGCGCCAGGCGCGGCGTCGCCATCAGGCGCAGGCCGAGATTGGCGATTCCGGGAAAGCGCCGGGCCAGAGCCAGGCCGGGCTCCATCGCAGCGACGACGCGATGGCGCAGCGGCCTGCGGCGGCGCGTGAAGTAGCGCTGGAGGAAACGCGCCTTCATGGCGGGAATATCGACCTTTACCGGACATTGGCTGGAACAGGCCTTGCAGGCCAGGCAAAGATCCAGCGAAGCCTTGAGCTCGTCCTCGATCTCGGCGGCGTCCCGGGCTTCGGCCGGTTGAGTTTCGATGACCGAGGTCGAACGCGCCCATTCACGCAGCATCGCCGCCCGGCCCTTGGGCGAATGGCGGCGGTCGCGGGTGAACTTGTAGGACGGGCACATCGGATCGTGCTTGTCCCAATTGAAGCAGGCGCCATTGCCGTTGCAGGCGATCGCCTTGTCGTAATCGCGCTGCAGCGGCGCGGCGATGGCTCGGTCCTTCTCGCCGCGCAGCGGCACGGCATCGATGCGCTCGACCGGATGAAGGACGGCATCAGCGCTGGCGAGCTTGCCGGGATTGAGCAGATTCAACGGGTCGAAGGCCCTCTTCAGGGCACACAGCTCCTCATAGAGTTTGCCACCGAAGAAAAAGGGCGAATATTCGCCGCGATAGCCGCGGCCATGCTCACCCCAGAGCAGGCCGCCATATTTCTTGGTCAGGGCGGCGACGGCATCGCTGACCGGCCGGATCAGAGCGGCATCCTCAGGCAGGCGCATGTCAAGGGCCGGGCGCACATGCAGGCAGCCGACATCGGCATGGCCGAACATGCCATAGGCGAGGCCGTGACGATCAAGGATGGCGCGGAGCTCTTCCACATAGGGCGCCAGTTTCTCGGGCGGAACGGCGGTATCCTCGACGAAAGGCGTGCCTTGCTTGCCTCCGCCAAGACGACCGAGCAGCCCGACGGCCTTTTCGCGCAGGGACCACAGGCCGGCGATGGTCTTGGGGTCGGTGACGACCTTCCAGTCGAGAACGGCGTCCGGCTCGGCTGCGAGCAGGTTCGACAAGCGGGCCAAAGCCGCGTCGATATCGCTCTGGGCCTCGCCGACGAACTCCACGAAGTTCAGCCCACCCACCGGGCTGCCGTCATCGCGTCCCAGAACGCTTTCGATCTCTCCCCACACCACGTCCTGCCTGGCGAGGGACAAGATAGTGTCGTCCAGAATTTCGATCGCCGCCGGCTCGGCCTGCAGCAGGCGCTGGACGTCGACGAGGGCCGCCTGGAACGTGGCGTAGCGAACCGGCACCAGGGCCCGGCAGGCCGGGCGCCTGCGCAGCCGCAGGGTCAGCCGGGTGGTGAAGGCGAGGGTGCCTTCCGAGCCGGCCAGGAGATAGGACAGGCGGAACAGCCCATCCTCGCCGAGCACCTGCTTGAGATTGTAGCCGGTCAGGCCCCGGTTCATCTGCGGAAAGGTCGAGGCAATCAGCTCGGCGTTTTCATCGACGACCCGCAGGACTTCGCGATGGATGCGGCCGGCAGCGTCCTCGCGCCGGGCCAGTTCGCGGGCTTCCGCAATCGGCATCGCCGCGACCTGGACGGTCTCACCATTGGCGAGAATGATCTCCATCGCCTCGATATAGTCGGAGATCTTGCCATAGATGCGCGAGCCTTTGCCGGAGGCATCGGTCGCAACCATGCCGCCAAGCGTGGCCCGCGAGGCGGTGGAGACGGTGGGCGGAAAGAACAAGCCGTGAGGCTGCAGATAGGCGTTGAGCTGGTTGAGCACCACGCCCGGCTCGACCGTTACCTTTTGCCGTTCGAGGTCGAATTCGAGGATGCGGTTCATATGACGGGAAGTGTCGACCAGCACCCCGCGCGTCAGCGACTGGCCGTTGGTGCCGGTGCCGCCACCGCGCGGCGAGAGCGGAATGCGATGATCAGCCGCCAGCCGGACGACGCGGGCGATATCCTCGCTATCGCGCGTAAACAGCACCGCAGTCGGCTCGACCTGGTAGATGCTGTTGTCCGTGGCATGAACGATGCGGGTCGCGCGATCGCGCGCGATGTCGCCGGCATAGCCGGCAGACACCAGCGCGGACAGGAAAGCATCGAGGCCCGACGGGACGGCCTTGTCCTCGACCTGCACTCTCATATTCATGGCCGCGCCGATCCCTACGCGATGGCCATCATCGTCAAATGGGGATCGCCGAGCTGTGCGAGGGCCAGATCCAGCGATCGCTTTTCGGTGGCGGCATAGAGGGCGAGTTCGTCCTGGACGGGGGCGCCAAGGGCGCGTTCGAACTCGATGCGGTTGGAGCGTTCGCCATAATTCTGCTGCTCGTCGGTGCCGAGGTTCGATTGGAAGATGCCGGCGGCACTGACAGGCAGAAAGTCCTCGTAGACGATTGGGTCGAAGCGCAGGAAGCCGGCCTGGACCAGTTCGTCGACGCTTGCGGGAAGCCGCTTGCGCTGCCGAGCGGCGAGGCCGTGCTCGGTCGTTGAATAACGGAAGAAGGCAAGGCCCTGAGCGCGCAGTTCCGCCCACTCGTCGGGGAAGGCGGCGAAGCGCTCGGACAGTTCCGCCTGATAGTCGCCGGCGCCAGCGCCGCCCTGGCCGACCCGGGCTTCGGCCCGTACGCCGGCGAGCAGCGTGTCGTAGAGCCGGCGCCCTTTGGCGGTGAGCGCGATGCCACGCTGCTCGATCTCGCCGAAACGGGCGGTGTGCGTGCCGTCACGGTCATCACCGTTCTCGGTCCGGAACTCGATCGACTCCTCCAGTGCCTTGAAACTGGTCTGGCGCAGCAGAATGGCGCAGTTGCGCCGGGGCGGGCCTTCGATGACGGCCTTGGGCGTGATGCCGCGGGCGGGCATGCCGGCCTGCACGGCGTCGATATCGAGGGTGCGCGGCGTCAGGTGGTTTATATGCGGGCCCTTGAAGCTGACGACGTCGGCGATCAGGCGATGGGCATCGTGCAGCTTCTCATAGGTGCCGAGCGAGACCGTGGCCTTGGCGTGCCAGCGGAAGGTCTCGAGCGCTTCGGCGACGAACTCCTGCGCTTCGTCCGGCGTCAGGCCGCCCAGCATTTCGAAGCGGGCGGCCAGTTCCAGCGCGCGCACCGTGAAGATGCGCCGCCCCGCCAGGATGCGGGCCGCCTCGGCGCGCAACGCCTCGTCCTCGATCAGCTCAAGCCGGAGCAGCGAGGTGAAGACGCGGAAGGGGTTGCGGCGCAGGCTGGCATCGTCGATCGGGCGGAAGGCGGTGGAGTGGACGGGAACGCCGGCGACCGAAAGATCGTAATAGCCAACGGGAAACATGCCCATCACGGCGAAGACGCGGCGAATGTCGAACAGTTCCTTGGCTGTACCAAGGCGGATGGCGCCATGACGCTCGACGCTCAGGCGGGCGAGTTCGTCATGGCGCGTCAAGGTCTCCCGCAACGCGCCGTCCTCGGCGAGGGTGGCCTCGTTGACGTCGGCGACCAACTCCATGAGCGTGCCATATTGCGGCACCTCGCTACGATACATCCTCGACATGGCCGTCGAGAACAGGGTCCGGATCTCGTCCGGATGCAAGAAGGTCTGGTTGGCCATGTCCCGGGCTCCCGTTGCGTCTCGATTGGGTGACGATCTCATTCGCAATCGTCATGTTATCGAGCTTCATGCGCCGGTAGACACAGGTTGGATACCAATGTTATTTCAACAGTTCATACCGAACGGGAATGAGCGTGGTTGCGAGCCAAGCGGGAGCCCAATGAAACGACGTTGCTGGCGGAAGTGCCCATCGATAGCCCGGCCTCCGGGACGGCTCATGCCTGTTCGCGGGTGAGGCGATGCAAGGGCCACGCCGTTTTCTGCCTTCGATTTCCCTGCTCTGTGCCTTCGAGGCGGCGGCGCGCACAGGCAGCGTGACAGCCGCAGCCAGGGAACTCAACCTGACACAAAGCGCCGTCAGCCGTCAGATCAAGCTTCTCGAGGAGCAACTCGAGGTCGAACTGTTCCACCGCGAAAAGCAGACCATCAGCGTCACGCCCGGCGGGGAAGCCTATGCGCGTGAAATCCGCGATGCCCTCCGCAAGATCGGCACCGCCTCGCTGATGCTTCGGGCCAATCCGCTGGGGGGAACGCTCACCCTGGCGATCCTGCCGACCTTCGGCACGCGCTGGCTGGCACCGAGGCTGCCGCAATTCCTGTCGCACAACCCCGGCATCACCATCAATCTGGTGACGCGCCTGTCCTATTTCGATTTCCGCCAGGACCCGGTCGATGCCGCCATCCATTTCGGTGGTTCGGACTGGCCCGGCGGCGAAATGGAAAAGATCCGCTCCGAGACCGTGGTCCCCGCCTGCAGCCCGGCCTTGCGCGATCAGCACGGATTCCAGTCCGCCGCCGATCTCCGCAATGCCTCGCTGTTGCATCTGACCACCAGGCCCGATGCCTGGGAGCGCTGGTTCGCCCTGCATGGTGCGCCGGCCCAATCGGTGCGGGGCATGCTGTTCGACCAATTTGCCACGGCCGCCCAGGCTGCGATCGCAGGGCTCGGGGTCGCCCTGCTGCCCGAATTCCTCATCCTCGAGGAGCTCGAGACGGGCCGGCTGGTCCGAGCCCTCGATCTGCCGATGGTGAGTGCGGAAGCCTATTATCTGGTCTGGCCCGCCGACCGTGCCATGCATCCGCCCCTGCTGGCCTTTCGGCAATGGCTCCGTACACAGGCCTCGCCCGAAGGCGAATAGACAATCGTCTTGGCGATCAGTTTCAGTATATTAACTTAAAAAATATATATAACTATCTGATTTATATATCATTCATGAAATTAGAGGCGCCTGTCAACCATGTGGGCAAACTGGGCGCCCACTTCATAGCCGGTTTCCTTCAAGGACCGGAAGGCGGCCGGCATGAGGTCGGTTCTTGCCAGCGGCAACTCGGCTTCGCTTATCGTGCCGAGGATATGATCCGCCAACGCCCGGCCGAAAACGGTGCCCGGGGCAATGCCGCGGCCATTATAGCCGGAAAAACCGATAGCTTGCGGTCCGTAGCTGTGGAAGCGGGGCAGGGCATTGCCGGTCATGCCGATCTTGCCGAACCATTCATGCTCGAATTCCACATGCGCGAGGCCCGGGAACAATTTCCGCAAGGCGCGCTTCGCCCAGTTCTTGTGGATGGCGGCGCCGGTTTTGCTCAGCGCGCCCACGCTGCCGAAGACCAGTCGCCCGGACTGATCCATGCGGAAAGACGAGAGCACGGTGCGGGTGTCCCAGACGCCCTCGCCACCCGGCAGGATCTGCTTGCGCAGTTCCGGCGCGAGGGGAGCGGTGGCCAGATTGAAATAGGGCAGATGCACCTGCTCGTTGCGCACCTTTTCCCAGGGTCCCTGACCATAGGCGTCGGTCCCCACCACGATCCAGGCCGCCGTCACCTGCCCCTGCGGGGTGGTTACCACCCAACGGGCGTCGCGATGCTCGACCTCGATAACAGGGCTGCCCGTGTGAATGTGGCCGCCCTGGCGCAGCACCGCATCGGCAAGGCCCCTTGCATAAGCCAAGGGCTGTAGCGTGCCGGCTCTTCTGTCGAGAAGGGCGCCGGCATAGGCCTGCGTGCCAACCCGCCTTGCGGTTTCCCCGGCGTCGAGAAGCTCGACCGGAGCCCCCCGCTTGCGCCACTGACGGGTACGTTCTTCGATTTCCTGCAGCCCCTTGCGCCCGACGGCGCAGTGCAGCGTGCCGTTCGTCCTGAGTTCGCAGGCGATATCGTGACGGGCGATCAGGTCCTTGACCACAGCCGGCGCGTCGCCGAGCATCTGCAAAAGGCGCTCGCCATAGACAGGGCCCAGTTCCCCGGGCAGATCCTGCGGCATGACCCACATGCCGGCATTGATCAGGCCGACATTGCGGCCGGAGCCACCAAAACCGATCTCGACGGCCTCCAGCAGATGCACGCATGCACCGGCCTGCGCCAGATGCAGGGCGGCCGACAGCCCCGTATAGCCACCGCCGATGACGGCGACATCAGCGGTAAGGGATCGGCGGAGCGGTTCGGTTTGCGGGGCGCGGGGAGCGGTCTTTTCCCAGAGGCCGTGGGAGCGCGGATCATTCAGCACGGTAGGTCTCGCCAAGAGATGCGGTGGCCGACACAGGCAATGTCATTCGCTGCGGCCCGAGGGCTAGCCCTATCGCTTTCTTTCGGGCCCCGATATCGACGATTGGGCAAGAGGCCATTCCAGTTTGGAATGGTCCAGCGTGCTGGTCGCACAAGGCAGCATGCCGCCCCCGCACGAGTGCCGAGGTTGCTGGGCAGAAAATTGCTTTTGTCGGGCAGGGGAGGGAGTGTCATTGCTCCCTCGACCCTTCTGGCCAAGATCATAGCCTGATCTCAGTGCCCTATGTGGAAATCCTATATTTCCTGGGAGATTCCGGTATCAGGGCGCAGTCAGGCACTGGCCTTGGTCACGATCGGGGCCGCCTGCATCTCTTTGTCCTGAGTCAGATCCTTGAGGAAAGCGTCGCACCAGTGCGAGACGTCATGCTCGAGCAGGAAATTCATCATGTTCTGCCAGCGCTCGCGTCGCTCCTGCAGCGACATGCTCAAGGCACGGGCAATCGCATTGGCCGTTCCCTCGGTATCGTAGGGATTGACGAGCACCGCGCCTTTCAGTTCACGCGCGGCGCCGGCAAAGCGCGACAAAACGAGGACGCCCGGATTATCGGGATCCTGGGCGGCGATGAACTCCTTGGCAACCAGGTTCATACCGTCGCGTAGCGGCGTGACCAGCCCGACCCTGGCAATCCGGTAGAGTCCGGCCAGGATGTGGCGTCCGACTGAGCGATTGACATAGCGGATGGGAACCCAATCCAGCGTGCCCATGGCACCGTTCACACGGCCGGCCTCCTCAGCCACCATTTTCTGCATCGTCTCGTATTCCGGTACCTCGGAACGAGATTTCGGTGTGATCTGCAGATAGGTGACCTTGTTGTGGTAACCCGGATAAGCCCTCAGGAAGCGCTCGAAGGCATCGATGCGCTGGGTCAGGCCCTTGGAATAGTCGAGCCTGTCGACGCCGATGATGAGATCGCGGCTTTCCACGCTCTGGCGCGCCTTGCGGACGGCACTGTTGCCGATCGCGACCTGCGCCATCTGGGCGAACGACTTGGTTTCGATGCCGATGCCATGCACGGCAGCCTTGAAATGCAGGCCATGATATTCGAAACGGCCGTCCCCCAGGTTCCTGGCGATGCCTTCGCGAGCGAGATAGCCTGCGAAATTGTCGAGATCGTAGTCGGTCTGGAAGCCGATGAGATCGTAGTGGGAGAGGCCTCGAATGATCTCCTCGTGCATGGGCATGGCGGCGATCACATCGGAGGGTGGCCAGGGAATATGCAGGAAGAAGCCGATGGTGTTCTTGATGCCCATCTGCCGCAGTTCGAAGGCGAGGGGGATCAGGTGATAGTCATGGACCCATAAGATGTCGTCCGGCTGGATCAAGGGTGCCAGGCGATGGGCGAACAGGCGGTTGACGCGAAAATATCCCGCCATTTCCTTGCGGCCATATTCGGCGAGATCGAGGCGATAGTGGCAGATCGGCCAGAGCACCCGGTTGGCGAAGCCGTGATAATATTCCTCGACATCGGTCTCGGTCAGGTCGGTCAGCACATAAGAGATATTGCCCTGCTGCTGGAATCGGGGGGGAGGGGGCTCCGCGCCAGGGCTGGATTTTCCGGACCATCCGAACCAGATGCCGCCACGCTCCTGCAAGGCGGCATTGAGGGCAACCGCCAGGCCGCCGGCGGGAGCATCGCCGTTGCGCGTGGGGACGGGAACTCGATTGGAAATAACGACAAGTCGACCCATGGGAACTTTCGAATATTGATGATTGAATTGAATTAGGCTGCAGTGCGGGCGATCAGGGTCCGCAGAGCTGCTGGCGATGATATCAACGCGCGAGCACCTGTTTGGGTCCCCGCCGATCCGACACGGATCGACTGGCCGCCGAGGCTGTTGACGGTTTCGAACATCGCCTCGTCGGTGAGATCGTCACCGATCGCCAGGGGCATCCTGCCTTTGAACGGCGCTTCCTGCAGGAAGGCTTCCAGCGCCTTGCCTTTGCTGGCACGCGC
Source organism: Labrys sp. E2SS-1L (assembly GCF_057073705.1). Taxonomy (NCBI): domain Bacteria; kingdom Pseudomonadati; phylum Pseudomonadota; class Alphaproteobacteria; order Hyphomicrobiales; family Xanthobacteraceae; genus Labrys; species Labrys sp. E2SS-1L. The sequence goes on from NZ_CP172713.1 coordinate 748,133, forward strand.
GGGGCGCAGTTCGACCACCATCTTGCCGTGCTGCAGCGTCCAGCCGGGAGCAACAGGCGCGAAACGCGACATCAAGGCCTCGACATCGTCCTTGCGGTCGGCCGCAAGGCGGTAATGCACCCCCACCGCCGCGCCCTTGTCCTCGAACACGACGCCAGGCCACGCGCCGGCCTCGTCGGCAATGTCGCGCTTGAGCTGCTCGAAAGATGCAGGGACGGAGAGGCTGTCCACCACGCCGGACGCATCGCGCCGTTCGGCGCCATGCAGCCCGGCAATGGGGAAAAGATGGGGAGCAAACAATTCGTCGGCGAGCACGATGTTACGGCCGGTGACCAGCGCCATGGCGCCACCCAGATGCCGTGACAGGGCCGCGAGGTCATCCGGTAGAGTCGGCGGCACGAAGATCGACAGCGGCGTCGCGGCAAGATCGATCAGCGTGCCATCAATATCCAGGAAAATCGCCCATTTATCGGGCTCAGATAGGGCTGATGCAAAGACCGTCTCACCAGCCGAGGGCGAATTGCCGAGGCTGTCCCGGCTGTTTCTTTCCTCATACATGGCCCTTTAGGTAGGCGCGGAGTGCGGCCAGGGCAAGAAAAAAAGCCTCGATGCAACGGAGAGGCGCCGGCACGCCATGGTCACCAGGGCGCGGAGCCAAGCTCATTTGCGTCGTACGAAGCGTTCCAGTACGACCGCCGGCAGATAGCCTTCATGTTGAACCTGGCTCCATGGCATATGCCGGAAGGACTTGCCCTGAGGCCGGACAAAACCGTTGAACAGGGCGCCGGCGCAATCGGGCCCGGTATTTGGATTGCCGATGGTTACCAACGCCTTCGGGTCCTGTTCTCGCAGCAGATCAATGAGATCCGCCACAGTCATGGGTTCCGGCAAAACCGGCATTTTTTTCCCCTCTCCCACCAAGAATGTGCAAAGACATTCCAGGCGCCCCCTCGGAGGGTGTATTACGATACCTCCGAATGTCGAGATGCAACTACGCCGATACATGGCGTACCAAAAAGCCCGACGCAACTAGGATATCCTTCAGGCGCTTCGCCTGAAAGAGGAATCGTAACGACAGAATCCTTCTCATCTTCTTGGTAAGCAAAGAGAAAGTGCCATTTCGTCAGATCGGTTGATGGTGCTGCTGATACTCTTCTTAGAACGGGCTGGCCGCAGGCAGGCCGCCGTCGCTTGGACAGGCCGGGTTTGATTATACCTCTTGTCTGTCGAATCGGGTTTTAGACCATATGGTCCAGACATGAGGAGGCGTCGGTTCGCTTGAAAACAGGTCGCGGGGTCCACCCATCACCGGCAGTAATAGCCTCTATCGCACATCATGCCTGCGCTCAGCGCAGCACTGCGCTGGCAAGCTGCGCGCGCGAGCGAACGCCGAGCTTGTCATAGATGGCCTGGGTCTGGTTGCGGATGGTGGCCGGCGCGCTGCCCAGCATCTGCGCCGCCTGCTTGTGGGTTGCTCCGCCGGCGAGCAACTGCGCCACTTCACGTTCGCGCGGGGAAAGGCGATCGAGCCTCGACAGCAACGAAAGTTCCAGCCTTATGAGGCTCGACTGCCGGCCTGCTTCGCTATCCCGGCGGCAGTTCACCGCCACCCCCTCGCGCTCGAACAGATGGATGCCGGGATGCAGCGCGACCTGGCGCAGCGGCCGGGGCAGGCGATCGCCGCTCCAGCCGGGCCAGATGGTCCTGAGGAAGTTTTGGGCCTGATCCAGGCCGAGATGGGCGAAGCCGGCCTCGTCGACCACCAGCGTCGCCCGTTCACCTGGTCCATCCGCACTGCGCCGCTCGAAGGTAGCCTGCAGGGCCAGGAACAGGTGGTCGACCGCGCATTGCAGGAGCTGCAGGTCTTCCCCGTCCCAATGCGGATCGTGGCAGCGGGTGCGGTAGACCGAGACGAAGAAGGTGGTGGCAGCCCCCGGCCGGTTATGCATGGCGGAGGCCCATTTGCGGATGCCGTAGCGCTCCGACAATTCGGCCATCTCGTCGGTCTGCCGGGGTTGTCCGCGATCATAGATGCAGACGCGGCCACGATCCCGGCGCAAGGCGGTGGCGACCAGGTCCTGGCTGGCCATGGTCGACCAGAACGGGGCAAAGCCCTCGGGAAGGCCGAGCGTGGAGGAGGCCGGCACGGTGGTGCGATCGTTGAGGAAGCGAGCCCAGCCATACCAGGCGCAGTCGAAACCGAGCAGGGGGCGCAAAAGCTCGAGGGCATGCGCGGCCAGGTCGAGATCGGCATCCTTGTCGGCGCGACGGCCGGCCCGGTGAAGATCGACCACGAATTGCGAGAACATGGACAGTTTGGAGGTCACATGCACTGGCCCCGGATGGAGGATTATGTATTTTCGATGATAGTAGCCGTGGACGAAGCTCGTCACAAGGTTGCTCCCCCGCGCCCATAGTGCATCTGCACCATTCCCGCCTCGTCTGCATGCTCTAGCCTGCCTGAAAACCTGCAGACGAGGGAGAATTGTGATGACCACGGGATGGGTGTGGCATGAGCGTTTCGGCTGGCACGACACCGGCACGGCGGCCGGCTTCCTGAAGGGCGAATTCATCCAGCCCCTGCAGCATGTCGAGTCGCCGGAATCCAAGGCTCGCTTCGCGTCGCTGGTGGAGGTTTCCGGCATCGCGAAGGCGCTGAAGCGCATCGAGATCACCAAGGCGAGCGACGAGGACATCCTGCGCATCCACACCAGCGAGCATCTCGACAGGATGAAGGCGCTCAGTGCCGATATTCGCGGCGGCGATATGGGCGACGGCGTCTCGCCCTTCGGTTTTGCCGGCGTGGACCTGGCCTGCCTGGCCGCCGGCGGCACCATCAGCGCCCTGCGGGCCGTGGTTGAGGGCGAGGTCGCCAATGCCTATGCGCTGGTGCGCCCGCCGGGCCACCATGCCCGCCCGGAGAAGGGCATGGGGTTTTGCATGTTCGCCAATGTCGCGGTGGCGATCGCCCATGCGCGGGCCAAGCTCGGCATCGAGCGCGTGGCGGTGGTCGACTGGGACGTGCATCACGGCAATGGCACCGAGGCCTGTTTCGAGGCCGATCCCGACATCCTCACCATTTCGCTGCACCAGGACGGCAATTTCCCGCCCGATACCGGCAAGGTCGCCGATCGCGGCGTCGGTGCCGGGAAGGGGGCGGCAATCAACATTCCCCTGCCGGCCGGCTCGGGCGAGGGGGCTTATCTCGATGCCTTCGACCGGGTGGTGCTGCCGGCGATCGCCCGCTTCAAACCCGATGTCATCCTGGTGGCGAGCGGCTTCGATTCATCCAATGCCGATCCGCTCGGCCGCATGATGCTGGTTTCCGGCTCCTATCGCCTCATGACCCGCCGCCTGATGGATCTCGCCGCTTCGATCTGCGGGGGCCGGCTGGTGATCAGCCATGAGGGCGGCTACTCACCCTTCTACGTGCCCTTCTGTGGCCTGGCCGTGGTGGAAACGCTCAGCGGCGTCGAGACCGGGGTCGAAGATCCTTACCAGACCTTCTGGAGGGACCTGCCCGGACAGACTCTGCAGCCACATCAAAGGGCCTTGGTCGATGCAGTGGTGCAGGCTTGCGGGCTGTGACGCGCTGGCCGGAGCATCCTGCACGATAAAGACAAGAAGAACGGCGCCGGTCGGAGGCCCTGACCAGGGCTTTCGCGAGGCGCTTCCCACCCCAGAGGAGAATGTCGAGATGGGAGGACGAAATGGAGAGGCAAGCGACTGACTTTAGCCGGGTCCGCCGCCTGTTGCTGTGGCTCAACCTGATCATCATGCTGTTTCCGCCGATCCATCTGGCGATGGCGCGCGGCAATCTCGGCATGGCGATGTTCTTCTTCATGGGCAGTGGCCTGTTCCTGGTCGTCAGCCTGACCTATCTGCACCGGGCGAGCCCGGACCGGGAAGAGGAATAGGACGATGGATTTCCTCATCGGTTACGGGCTGCTGGCCCTGTTCTTCATCGGTGTCGTCGCCGTGCTGGAGCGTACCCGCCAGCAGGGCCGGGACTTTACCGACTATGCGGTGGCGGGGCGCTCGTTCGGTTCGTGGTTCCAGACCATGGCCTTTCTCAACACCTGGCTGCCGGGGACGATCTTCATCGCCTTCGCGGGGCTTTCCGCCTCAGCCGGGGTAATCGGCTATTACGTGATCTCCTATTCGCTGCTGGCTGTGCTGTTCATGTTCCTGATGGCGCAGCGCGTGTTCGACTGGGGCAAAGCCTTCAACCTGCGCACCCAGGCCGATTTCGTCGGCATGCGCTACAATTCCACCAGCGTGCGGGTGATCGCCGCCGTGATCGGCGTGGTCTCGGCCTTTCCCTGGCTGGTACTCGCCTTCCAGTCGCTCGGCCTGGTCTTCTCCTATCTGTCCTTCGGGGCAGTTACGCCGACGACGGCGGTCTTCGTCGGCATCGCCGTGCTGGCTATCCGGCAGATCTGGACGGTGCGGCTCGGCATGCGCGGCATCGTGATCTCGGACATGATCCAGGGTATCTTCGCCTATGGCGTCGGCGGGCTGGTGGCGCTCGGCCTGATCGTCTGGCTGATGTCGCAGGGCCTGGGCTTTGCCGGATTGCCGGAGAGCTTTGCCAGCCTGCCGGGCCTGAACAGCGAACTCGGCCCGCTCTACTATTTCTCGCTGGTGTTCACCGGTGCGATGGGCTCGTGGTGCTGGCCCGATATCTTCGTGCGGTTGTTCACGGCCAGGAGCGCCCAGGCGGTCCGCAATTCCGCCCTCAAGGCGGCGCCGTTCATGTTCGTGTTCCTCGCCATCATGCTGACCATGAGCATGCTGGCCTCCCAGCTGCCGGAGGTAGCGAAAGCGCCGGACAATGTCTGGTTCCTGACGGCCGGGCATGGCGGGCCGTTCGTGCTGGCGCTGGCGGGCGTGGCCGTGTTCGCCGCCACGGTCGGCAATGTGAATGCCATCACGGCGGCCGTCGGTACTCATACCGCCCAGGACATCATCCATGTCGGCGGCGCGGACGAGGCCACCAACACCCGCACCGCGCGTATCACCATCGTCATCGCCACCCTGCTGGCGGTGGCCGGGGCGGTGGCGACCGCCAATGTCACCGCGGGGCTGCTTACGCTGGCGCTGGCCTCCTATCAGGGCATCGTGCAACTGGCGCCGGCGCTCTATCTGGGCATCTTCTGGCGGCGGGGCAATGCCGCGGGTGCCGCCAGCGGCATGATCGCCGGCTTTGCGGTGGCGGTGGTGCTGCAGTTCCTCTATCCCGTCTCCATTCCGGCCCTGGCGGGGATGACCTCGGGCGTGGTCGGCCTGATCGTCAACACGCTGGTCTATGTCGCCCTGTCCTACGCCTTGCCGCAGGACGAGGCCGAGCGCCGGCGCATCGGCCGGCTCTTCGACGGTGTCGCCGAAGAGGTGAGCAGTGATCTGCCGGCCGGCAAGACGCAGGCGCGGCCGATCTGACGAGCCCGGTATCCCGCGCCGCAAGACACCGGCGCGGGAATCTCGTTCGAGCTTCCTGCAGACGGGGCTCTGCTGTCCCTGAAAGCAGCAGCTATTTACGGCCTTGAACGTCCCGAGGCCGCGTCGCCGATCATCTGACGGTTCGGCTCCCCTGCAAGGTCGAGCACGATGCTGGTGCCGTCCGACACGCGCTTGCGCAAGGCGTCGGAGCGGCCGGACCCCAGGCGCAGCCGCTCCCGGCGTTGAAGCGATTGCAGCCTTGATCGCGACAGGCCGAGTTCGCGTGCCAGGAGGCGATCCAGGCGGATCCCCGCCGGCAGGTCGACGACGAGTTCGACATGCAGGATGGACCAGACATCCGGCCGATCGAGCACCTGCCTGACGATATCGATCTTGTCGCATTCCTCGATATGGAAGGCATGCGACCGCAAGGCTGCGAGATCGAAGGCCTGGCAACGGATCCAGATCGGGTCGTTCGTCTGCAGGGCGGCGAGCATTGCCGGCGGGATGTCCCGCACCGACCGGCGTTCGAACAGCGGCCTGTTCCAACTCTTGTCGCAAACCGGGCATTTGTAGATGAGCCAGGCATCGAGCCGGCGGCCATTGGCGTTGAGCCTTGCCTTGCCGCTGCATTGAAAGGGCCTGATGACACCGCATCCGGCGCAAATGAGCAGGGGTCGCGGAGGGATTTGAGGTGTGATGGTCCAGCGGACCTTGAGAAGATTGCACATATCGTCTCGGTCTTCCGTGAGGAAGTCCACCGGGACGGCGATCGGAGAGGCCCGTTACGGGCACGGCATGGCGATGTTCGCTGGGGAAAGAGCTGGGGCAGCGGCCTGTGCGCATGGCACAGTCGGACAAGCCAGACCGGTCTCAGACCACCACCCAGTGAACATGATCATCCGTTGGGCTGCCGGCTGGCCGCCCAACGGATGGGATGGAAAGGAAGAGACCGGTATTTACTTAGGCAAAATCGAACCTCGGCGCCCCAACGCTTGTCGATGACGTGCGTAGTCGACCGGAAGCCTTCTGGCAATCTGGCAGTGATGAAACGGCAAAAAGAAACCGCCGCACGATCCGAAGATGTACGGCGGCTGCCTGACGTCAATTGCCGAATAGTTCGCCGGTCAGTGCTCGGTGCCGGCGGGCAGGGGGAGCGGTTCGGCCTTGCCGACGATGAAGGCATAGGAAAAGGCGCCCAGAACGGCAAAGCCCGCGGCCAGGGCAAAAGCCGGCGTGTAGTCGCCGTGGAACATGTCGAGCAGGAAGCCGAACATGAAGGGGCTGATGATGCCGGCAATGTTGGAGGCGAAGTTCTGGATGCCGCCGATCGAGGCAACATGGCGCGAACTGGGCGCCACGTCGGCGGGCAGGGACCAGATCCCTGTCGCGGCTATCGCCAGGCTGGAATAGGAAATCGCCAGGAAGAACAGGGCCAGATAGATGGAGGAGGCGAACGCAGCGGGCAGGATGGCAGCCCCGCCCAGCAGGCCGCCGACCATCACCACCTTGCGCACCTTGGTGACGTCGGCGCCATGACGGATCAGGCGGTCGGCATAGGCGCCGGCAATCCAGGCCGTGACCACCGCGGCAAGGCCGGGCAGCATGCCGAGAGTACCGAGTTCCTTCAGGTTGAGGCCGCGGGCATTCTTCAGATAGTCGGGGAACCAGGTCAGGAAGAAATAGATCACGAAGTTGAGGCAGAAGAAGCCCAGCATCATGCCCCAGACCGTGCGGTAGCCGAACAGTTGCGACCAGCGGATCTTCGTCGCTTCGCTGTCGTCATTGGCCTCGGTGCGTCCGCCATTGTCGGCAATATATTGGCGCTCGAGGTCGTTGGCGCCGGGATGATCGACGGGATCGCGATAATACCAATACCAGACGAGCGCCCAGACGACGCCGACCACGCCGAGTATGATGAAGGAATAGTGCCAGGTCGCGACGACGAGCAGGCTGGTGACGATGGGCAATGAGAGCACCGTGCCGACCCGCGAGCCGGAATCGATCACGGCGGTGGAGAAGGCGCGCTCGCCCACCGGAAACCAGCGTGAGGCTGCTTTGGTCGCCGCCGGATAGGCCGGCGCCTCGCCGGCGCCCAAGGCGAAGCGGAAGGCGAAGAAGCCCCAGAAGCTGCGGGCGAGGGGGGTGAGCGCCGTGAAGATCGACCACCAGATCGCCGCGATGGTGAAAGCCCGACGCGAGCCCACCTTGTCGGTGAACCAGCCGGCGATCAGCATCATGCCGTCATAGGCCCAGAAGAAGGCGCCGAGGATCAGCCCCTTCTGGGTATTGGTGAGATTGAGGCCGAGATCCGCGTCGATATAGGGCAGTGCGACGCTCATATTGGCCCGGTCGAGATAGTTGATGACCAGGCCGACGAAACACAGCGTCAGGATGATGTAGCGGGTGCGGGAGGCGCCGGAAGGGGCCTTCTGATTGCCGGCCCGCGCGGGCGTGCTGGCGGCTGTCGTGTGCATGATCGGGGTCCTCCTCCCGTGAGCGTTTGTTCGTGGCGTCCGTCACGACCTTTCTGAGTGGCCGCAATTCATTCCGAGGGCGGTTCGCCTAGGCGGCGAGCCGCGAGCAGGACCCAGGTCCTGGAGATGAAATCAAGCACGATCCACCGGCCTCCCTGATGAAGAGGGGCGGGGATGTCTAGACGAGTGTTGAAAGGCGATCACGCTTCACGGCGCGCGCAAATTGCTGACCGGCACCGAAGAGGCCTACAACCAGCTTATATGCCGGCCTTGCCACATTTTCCTCCCGTCCAACTTTGGCCGAACTCTTATTGATTGCGCAATCATTTTGCAAGTTCTATCTTTCTGCTGGGAAACGCCACCAGAGCTTCAAGATGAAAAAACCCAAGAAACGCCCGGGCAAGAAACGTATAACATTGGTCGAGATTGCCGAGGCTGCGGAAGTTAGCGCTATCACGGTGTCGCGTGCTCTGCGCAACCCGCAATCGGTCTCGCACGAGCTCAGGCAACGCATCCAGCAGATCGTCGACGATCTTGGATATGTGCCTGATCCGGCGGCAAGTGCGCTGGCCTCGGCCCGAACGAATGTCATCGGCGTGCTCATTCCGTCGGTGACCAACAACGTGTTCGCGGATGTGATGCGCGGGATCTATGCCGAGGCGGAGGCCACCGCCTTTCGGGTGCAGTTGGGCAACACGCGCTATTCCCTGATCGAAGAGGAGAAGCTGCTGCGGGTGTTCCTCAGCCAGCGCCCAGCGGGCCTCGTCGTGGCCGGTATCGATCAATCGGAGGCGGCCCGGGCCCAGCTCCTGCAGGCCGAATGCCCGATCGTCCAGATCATGGAGGTCGGTCCCGATCCCGTCGATATGATGGTCGGCTTCTCGCACCATCGTGCCGCCTTCGCCGCCACAAGGCATCTGGTCGAGCGCGGCTATCGGCGCATCGCTTTTCTGGGCGCGCGCATGGACCCGCGGACTCAGAGGCGTCTCCAAGGCTTCGTCCAGGCGCTGGACGAAGCCGGCCTGCTCGATGAAAAACTCGTCGTCACAACGCCCCGAGCCTCCACCGTGTCGCTGGGCTGCGAGTTGATGTCCGACTTGCTGGCGCGCGCGCCCGACGCCGACGCTGTGTTCTGCAACAATGACGACCTTGCGGTTGGCGTGCTCTTCGAGGCTCAGCGCCGTCGCATTGCCGTTCCCCAGCAATTCGGCATTTGCGGTTTCAACGACCTCGAGATCATGGCAGTTGCAAATCCCGGCCTCACCAGTGTCCGGACCCATCGCGAACAGATGGGAAGAAAGGCCATGCGGATGCTGATTGACAGGATCGATGGAAAGCATGTCGAACCGCGGCTGGTCGATCTGGGCTATGAATTGGTCGCGCGCGAGAGCACGGCACGCAGCGTGGGTAGCCCGTCACCGACTTGAGGATATCGATGGACGGCCGCGCTCCTGGCCCAATGGACCCGTGAAGCCAACCGGTGCCGTTCGACCGCTTCGTCAGCCCGCAAAGCGATAGTCCTGCAGGGATGTCGGCTTCATCTCGATCGAAAAGCCCGGGGCGAGGGGAGGCATATAGGCGGCATCGCGGACCACGCAAGGCACCTTGAAGTGCTCATGCAGATGGTCGACATATTCGATCACCCGGCCTTCGCGCGTGCCCGATACGCAGACGAAATCGATCATCGACAGGTGCTGGACATATTCGCACAGGCCGACGCCGCCGGCGTGGGGACAAACGGGGAGATCGTACTTGGCGGCCATCAGCAGGATCGCCAGGATCTCGTTGACCCCGCCCAGGCGGCAGGCATCGATCTGCACCACGTCGATGGCACAGCGCATGATGAATTGCTTGAACAGGACGCGGTTCTGGCACATCTCGCCGGTGGCGACCTTGACCGGTGCGACGCCTTCGCGGATCTTGCGGTGGCCCTCGACATCGTCCGGGCTGGTGGGCTCCTCGATGAACCAGGGCTTGGCAAAGGCGAGCTTCCGCACGCTGTCGATCGCCTGGTCGACTTCCCAGACCTGGTTGGCGTCGATCATCAGCTGGCGATCGGGACCGATCACCTCGCGGGCGATGCGCAGGCGGCGGATATCGTGTTCGATGTCGCGGCCGACCTTGAGCTTGACATGGTTGAAGCCGGCATCGACGGCTTCCTGGCACAGGCGACGCAGCTTGTCGTCGTCATAGCCGAGCCAGCCGGCCGAGGTGGTGTAGCAGGGATAGCCTTCGCGCTCGAGGACGGCGATGCGCTCGGCCTTTCCAGCTTCCTTCTCGCGCAGCAAGGCGAGAGCCTCGTCCGGGGTGATACAGTCGGTCAGGTAGCGAAAATCGATGGCGCGCACGAACTCCTCGGGCGACATGTCGGCAACCAGGCGCCAGACCGGCTTGCCGGCCATCTTGGCCAGCAGGTCCCAGACCGCATTGACCACCGCGCCCGTGGCTAGGTGAATGGCGCCCTTGTCCGGGCCGATCCAGCGCAGCTGGCTGTCCGAGGTGACGTGGCGCCAGAAGGCACCGAGATCGGCCTGGACCTCCTCCAGGGAAAGTCCGACGACGAGGTGGCGCATGGCCTTGATCGCGGCGCAGCAGATCTCGTTGCCACGGCCGATGGTAAAGGTCAGCCCATGCCCTTCGAGACCGGGCCGGTCCGTCTTCAGGATGACATAGGCGGCCGAATAGTCGGGATCGGGATTCATCGCATCCGATCCATCGAGCTGCTGGGAGGTCGGAAAGCGTAGGTCGAGCACTTCGATGTCGACGATCTCGGTCATTGCGTGTCCTCCGCTCGGATTGTGGTCGCTATTGCAGCTCTCGACTGTCTTCTATTCTGTTCAGATCGTCACGCCGCCATCCACCAGGACGGTCTGGCCGGTGACGAAACGGGATTCGTCCGAGAGCAGGAAGACCACCATCGGGGCGATGTCGTCGACACTGGCGAGCCGGCCCATCGGCTGGCGGGCGATGAAGTCCTTCTCGGCCTGTACCGGATCGGCTGCAGCGGCAATGCGCCCGCGCAGCGAAGGCGTGTCGACCGTGCCGGGGCAGATGGCGTTGCAGCGAAGGCCCTGGCGGACATGGTCGGCGGCCAGGGCCTTGGTCAGGCCGATGACGGCAGCCTTCGAAGCGCCATAGGCCAGGCGGTTCGGGAAGCCTTTCACCGAGGATGCCATCGAGGCCATGTTCAGGACAGCACTCGATCCCGTTTCACCCGCGCGATACAGGAGGCCCGGCAGCAGGGCCTTGATCAGGCGGAACATGCTCTTGACGTTGAGATCGAAGCTGAAGTCCCAATCTTCGTCGCTGCATTCGAAGATGCTGCCATTGTGGACGAAGCCGGCACAATTGAAGAGCCCATCGAGGCCGGGCAGGGACCGGCCCAATTCGGCGATGGCGGCGGGATCGAGCACGTCGAGCCGGCGCGTTTCGATACGGCCATCCGCCGCAGCGAGGGCTGCCAGCGCCTCGTCGTTGAGATCGGTAGCGATGACACGGGCTCCCTCGGCTGCACAGGCCAGGGCCGAAGCGCGGCCGATGCCTTGCCCGGCAGCCGTGATCAGGATGCGTTTGCCGTCCAGGCGCATGAGGCGGTCTCCCATCGAGTTCGTGTCACTGCGTGCAGCTCATTGTTGACGGACCAAATATGAACAATATATTCATATGTCAACAAAAGAGAGGGAAGCGCTTTGCCAAGACAACCAAGGGAGCAGGAGGAGGGATCGAGCCGGGAGGCTCTTTATCGGGCACCGGCGCTCGACAAGGGCCTGGACATCCTGGAACTGCTGGCCAGCCGCTCCGATGCACTGACACGGGCGGAAATCGTCAAGGAGCTCGGCAGAGGCGCGAGCGAGATCTATCGCATGCTCGAACGCCTGGTTGCCCGCGGCTATGTCTATCGCTCGGCGGAAGGGGATCGCTTCGCCTTGAGCATGAAGCTGTTCGTGCTGGCGCAACATCATCCGCCCATACGCCGGCTGACTTCGCGGGCCGTGCCCTTGATGGACCGGTTTGCCGAGGAGTCTGGCCAGTCCTGTCATCTCGTCATGCGGGAACGCGACGAGGCCGTGGTCGTAGCCCACGCGGCGGCTTCCTCGGACTGGGTTTTCACGGTTCGCGTCGGCACGCCGATCGATCTGTTGACCACGGGCTCAGGCCAGCTTCTGCTGGCTTTCCAGGACCCGCAGGCCAAAGAGGAGCTGCTGGTTCGCTGGAAGGATAGCGAGAGGGCGACGATCTACGCGGGGCTCGAGGCGCAGCTCTCCTCCTATCGCAAAGCCGCGTACCGCATCGACGAAAGCCAGCAGATCTTCGGCGTGAATGATATCAGCGTGCCGATCCTCTCGGCCGAAAGACACGCCCTGGCAGTGCTCACTTGTCCCCATATCCGCCGAACGACCTCGGAACAGCCCGATGTCGAGCGCACGCTCGTCCTGTTGCAACGGATGGCTGAATCCCTCAGCCTATAGTTTAACTTTAGATATATTATGTAACATATTGTAATAATTTAAATTAATTAAAAATTTATTCAAGGCCCTGGGGCGACGTATCTCGGGCGACGCGTGCATTGGCTCATGTTCTTGCGAGCCAGGTCGGCATAGCGAGGCGCGCTTCTTACGGACGATACGGACAGGCACGTTCGAGCGCCGGCAGGTCGTCGAAAGTTTCAATCCTGAACCGTCCCAGCATGCCGATCCGTCTCCAGTTGCGGACCACAGTGCGACTGCGCCAAACAAGGTCGGCTGGACGAACACGCCGTAGAAGCGCGCCATGTTGCGCGACGGGTCGGCTCACTGAGGACAAAGCATAGCGGGCGGGTCATCGCACATGCCGCAGTCTTGCGAACCGCCTATATGGGGTCCAGCGCCTTTCTTGAATCGCTCATGGCTGAGTGGCTCAAGATATTGATTATTGGTGCCCGTCGATCGAGGCGAGCCGAATTGCGCGGCCTTGGCAGATAGCCGCCAAAAGCCCGGTTTATCGGGCTTTTGGCCAGGCTGGGGAATGGATTTATGTTCCATAAGATATGTTATGCGAATAAAGTCGGTAGCGCCACGATGGAAGGGCCACCCCCTCCTCATTGGACGGGGTATCTTTTCAGAGGCGCGGCCTCGGCGCGCGACAGCTCGCGAAGCGATCACCGTCGAGGCGATACAGGTCTAGGATTTGCCGGTCTCCTTGCCAAACACGAACTCACCCGTGGTTCCATCGCTCAAGGTGAAGGAGCCAGACCCGCTCATTAGACTTGGCCCATTGTGAACGGCGGCATAGCCTTTGCGGCCATCGCTGCAAAGAACCGGAACATAGATCCTTTCCCTGACTCCCGACAGAGCATATGTACCGGAGCACGAAAGCCTGCCATTGCTCACCGAGTAGGAGCCCTGGGTTTGCTCTATACGGACAGATCCATGCAAAATTCCACCGAGGCCCTTGCTTATGACGGCAACAGGCAAAGTTTTTACCGTTCCTGGGGAAGTTCGGATCGGAGTTGCACAGCCTCCAAGATTCGTTGCAACAAGAACCGTGGTAATAAGAAGACACGCAACGGCAGGATGAACGCGCATGAGACCCCTCGAGCAAGAGCGAGGGTGAATTCGTACTATGACTGATATCGCAGGGGCAACTGGCTCCTACCGCACTTTGATCTGTGCCGCTTCAAGAACGGGCAGCGTCGATGTCGCCGCCCTCGCCTGGACTGCTTACTTGCGGAGTTCGGTCCAGATCTTCTTGTAAAGTACATCGACCTCCGGAGGGCATATCAAAGCCACGGTGCCGTGCGCCTTGGCTTCCGCGGGAACGACGATCTCCGGGGCGTCCTGCATCTCGGCCGGCATGAATTTTTCCGAGCCCGCGATGCCGTTCGCATAATGGTGGAAGACCGAGTTCAACGCCGCGTTCTCGGGATCCATGATGAAATTCTGGAACAATTTGGCGTTGTCGACATTCTTGGCCTCCTTCAGCACCGCTACATTGTCGGACCAGTAGGTAAAGCCTTCCTTGGGATAGCCGTAATGGATCTCGGGATGCGCGAGGCGCGTGCGCAGGGCCGCCCCGTTCCAGGTCAACGAGGCCTTGAAGTCGCCTGCCCCCATCTTTTCGATGGCATTGTATTCCATGGCGATCCAGTTCGGCTTGGCAGCCGTCAGAAGGTCACGGGCTTTCTTCAATACCTGCCTGTCGCCGGTGCATTGCTCGCCGCCGACATAGCGGATGGCGGCCGTAACGACGTCCTTCATCTCTGGAACGACGTTGACCTTGCCCTTCAACTCGTCCGGCGTCTTGAAGATGATATCCCAGGTGTTGATATCGCCCTTGTATGTGTCGGTGTTGACCACGACGCCGATCGTGCCCCAGGCCCAGGGCACGGAATATTTGCGGCCGGGATCGAAATCGGGATTGGCCCATTCCGGCGTGACGTTCTTGAAATTCTCCATCTGGCCAGGATTGGTTTCCAGCAGCAGTCCCTCCTTGATCCAGATCGGCAGATATGTCTGCGAGGGCACGACGATGTCGAAGCCGGAGCCGCCTTGGCGAGCCTTGGCCAGAGCCGTATCGTTGGAGTCATAGTCGGTGATGGTGACCTTAACCTTGTATTGCTCCTCAAACTTCTTGATGAGCTTGGGGTTGGTGTAGTTTCCCCAATTATAGATGTTGAGCTCGCCTTCAGCGTGAGCAACACCGGTCATGGCGAGAAGCACCAGCACCGATTTCGGAATGGACCATTTCAAATACACGGGGGATTCCCTCCAACACATTGCTCGAACTATCTGCCGTGAGGCGCCCGAACAGTCCAGAGGCCCAGCGTATGACTGTGAAAATATAGTCTGACCTATTTGACGCAGGTCTCGCGTGCGGCCAGATAGGTTTTGGCCAATCCGGAGCAGCGAAGATGGATCGGCTGCGAACTCGACGGTCTATTGGAGCCACAAATCCGGGAGCGCCGCGTCGCGTTTACCCAAACGAGCCGCGAGCTCAAATGCCTCAGCAACGGGTGCCTCGGCCAGCCCGGCACCAAGCTCAATTTCAAAAAGTTGAGGAAATTGGCGGATCGGGCTGCACCTAGCGCGCAAATCCTGCCAGGGACGCATAGCCGCGCACGATGCGCTCGCGCTCCTCGTGGGTTGCGACGGCTTCGATGTCGTCAAAGCCGTCTGGTGCCCTGGCTTCCACCATGTCGATCACGCCTTCCGGGCCGCCCTTGCGGTTCGCCAGGACTATCTTGGCGGTAACGGGCCGCCGCTCTGCATCATAGGCTGTCAAAGCCGCCTCGATCGTACCCGCGGCGCGGAGATGTTGCGACAAGGAGCGGGCATCGAGGATGGCCTGGCTCGCTCCGTTCGAGCCCACCGGATACATCGGATGGGCAGCGTCTCCCAACAGGGTGACGCGCCCGAACGACCAGCGTGGGAGCGGATCCCGATCACAATTGGGATATTCGTAGAATGCGTCCGTACCCTGGATGATCGCGGCTGGATCGACATAATCGAGGTGGAAGCGGTCACGGACGAATGACAGCACTTCTTCGAGCAAGCCCGGCCTGCTCCAGTTCCCCAGGGAGAAACCCTGCGTCCGATCATGGCCTGCCCGAGCCATCACCGCCCAGTTGGTGAGGAGATTTCCTGAATTTTGTTTATCTTTTTCAATTGGATAGAAGACGAACTTCGCAAAGTTGCCACCAGCGATCGCCATGGTGCGACCGTCCTGCCATTTCGGCCAGGGGGTGGCCCCGCGCCAGAGCATGATGCCGCTCCAGATCGGCTGCCCCTCCCCGGGATGGAGCGCGGCGCGCACCGCCGAATGAATGCCGTCGGCACCCACCAGCAAGTCGCCGACCGCTTGTGCCGGCCTGCCGTCACTGTCCGTCAGATGGACCGTGACGGTATCGCTGTTCTGCTCGAAGCCGTTCACGCGACATCCCGTGCGGATTGCGCCCGCCCCCATCCGCTCGATCACGGCTCGATGGATCAAGCCCAGCAGCCTGCCTCTATGAATGCTGAACTGAGGCGCGGGAAGGCCCGCCTCGATACCGCGCAACTCACGCCAGACGACCTGCCCGAACCGGTTCGCATAGATCAATTCGCGCGTCCGGACGCCGGCGGCATCAAGTTCGTCGATCAGCCCTAGTTCCGTCAACAATTCAACGGCATGCGGCAACATGTTGATGCCCACGCCCAGCTCTCGAACCTCCTTTGAAGCCTCGAAAATTTCAACGTCGATCCCAACCCGATGAAGGAATAAGGCCGTGGTCAGCCCGCCGATGCCTGCTCCCGCAATCAATGCCTTCATCATTCTTCTCCGTGTTGAGAATATGCATATGACAGCGGAAAACCTACCGCCTCAAGATCCAAGGTCGTCGGTGGTTATCCGAGCCAGCCCGTCTTGCTCTCGCAGCAACGATCCTGGGCACAAATCTTCGCATTCTCCGCCATTGCTTGTTTCGAAGACGAAGCAGCGCGCGCTTTACCGACATCTGGCGAGAGATATTCTCACTTCTGGGCCACCCCTGCCCTGTTCCCTTTGGCCAGTCTCGGCTGCCGCGTTGCGCGACAAGGCTCGACGAGGCTAATTGGCTTGCAGGCCGGAGGCACACTGGCATGGCATTTGCGATTAAAACCGAGATACGGGATCCGGACGCGACAAGCTTCAGCTTCGGTGCGCAGAAGACGATGTATGGGGGCAAGCATATCGCTGCCGACGATATCATCTTCCTGTTTGCCAGCGAAAATGAGGGTGGCCGGGGGCTGTTCGCCCGCGGCATCGTGATCTCTGCCGAACCGATTGCGAGGAAACAAAATGTCCCGCGGCAAACCCCTCGCGTAAGCATTGTCGTGCGCTGCACGGCGTTCGCCCAAAGACCGCTCGGACGCCGCGAACTCAAGTCTTTCGGCACCTGGCAGGATGGCCAGCCCGGCGCAGAGCTCAATTTCAAATTCTATCGGCAGGCGACGAACAAGATCGTCGGCATCTCGGACGAGGCAGCAGCCTTCCTCGATCGCTTCTTCGAACATAGCGAGAAGGAACCAGGGAAGGATCCGGATAAATGATAAAAATCAATTGCTTGCCAGGAAAATATCTTAATCCGAAGCAAATGTAACGGCTTCAGAAAATTTACGCATATGGCTCCGCTTATTCCCAGCGCGCAAGAATATATAATGACGTCCTCACCAACTGCTCCATGCTTCAGGTGTGATCATCCTGCTCGGGCATTTGCCCAAAATAGGCATTGGTCAGAGCCACGACCTCGGTTCTGTTGCGGGCATTCAGGCGCTTCATGATGTTCCTGACATGCACCTTCACCGTGAACTCGCTCATCTCGAGTTCGGCCGCGATCGCCTTGTTCGGCAGCCCCTTGCGGATCAGGCCGATGACTTCAAGTTGCTTTGCGGTCACCAGATCCCGCAGCGATCTCCTGCCGTCAGACAGGGGTGCGGGCTGGGTCCGAGACTGCATCACGCTGTGGGAGGGCACGAACATGCCGCCGCTACGCACCAGGCGGATGGCTGCAATGGCGACATCGACATTGGAATCCATGGCAATGAAGCCACTGGCCCCGTGCTCCAGGGCCTTCGCAACGTCGCCGGCCGATCTCGTATCGGAAATCACCACAACCCGAATACCGGGTGCGGCGGCCAGCACTCGCCTCACCATTCGCTCGACGGCGATCGTGGTCTCCCGCACGCCCGTGACGCACAATAGGGCGACAGAGGCCCCCTGCCCCTGCCGGCCCCACTGTTCGACGTCGGCATAGCCCTCCACGGCCAGGCCGGTTTCTGAGCCTGTGAGGCAGTGCATGAGGCAGGTTCGGGTCAAGGTATTGGCACAGATCACGACGATATGGGCACTGGCGTCCCGATAGATCTGGGCGACAGGCGCCGACGCCCCATGATCGAGCGGGAGTTCGACAGCGACGTCCTGCTTGTCGCCGACCGGCTCAATCGGTTTGCGGGACGCTGAGGAGGATAGAGTCATGTAGCGCGGTCCCAGCAGATTGGTGGAGACTCAAAGAAGAGCGGAATCGCCGGCCCGTGCACTTTCGCACAGCCATCGCCTCAGCAGAGCGTGAGGTTGCTTGAACGACAGAGCAATGTCAAATCCGAATATGAAATTGACATTTTAAAGCCCGTGGGTAAAAAGTTACTTCTCAGAGACAGTATCCAAGCTTTCATGCCCAGATCCCTGCATGCCCGCCGTGTTTCGTCAGACAGCCAGGAACGTGGCGTCAAGACGCGCCAAAATCTGATCGAAACGGCCGGGCGGGTCTTTGCCGACAAGGGCTACCATGCGACGACGAGCCGGGAAATTTGCGACCTGGCCGGCGTCAATACCGCGGCGGTCAACTATTATTTCGGCGGCATCCGGCCGCTCTATGAAGCGGCGGTATCGGAGGCGCGGCGCGAGGTCGTCATCCCGCCCGAGGCCTTTGCAGCGATCCTGGAACATGAAGAGCCCCTGGATCAGCTCAAGGCCTATTATGGCTTGATGGCCCGGCGATTGTTGTCACCCGCCGAACGCTCGTGGCAGATTAGGCTGGTCACCCGTGAGATGGTGATGCCCACGGTTTCCGCGCTGATCGTGGACGAGGACTTCCTGGCGCCCCAGGTTCATTGGCTGCGCGACCTGCTTGCGCGCATGCTCAATCGTCCGCAGGACCACCCCGACATTGGAAGGGCAGAACTGGCGCTCAACGCCCCTTTCATGGTCCTGGCAACGGTGGAACGCGGTGTGCTGGAAGCCATCGCCCCGAGCCTGGCGGAGCGTGAACGGGAGATCGAACCAATGTCCCGTGCACTGGAGACATTCGCGCTCGCCGGTCTCCAGGCCCTGGCGCGCAAATGCTCCAGCCACTAGACAATTAGCGCATTCCGTCTTCCGATCGAGCCGAAGGGCGCCGGCTCTCTTACAGGCCGGTTGCCGTGGCAGCTCGATTGCGGCCGGACCTCTTGGCGTCATACATCGCCTTGTCGGCGGCCTCGATCAGTCTTTCGGGCTGGTCGTCGCCAGCGGGAATGTGGGTTGCCCCACCAACGCTGATGGTGACCTTGTCAGCGATCGGCGAGGCTGCGTGCGGTAGCCCGAGCGCCTCGATCGCCTGCACTACCTTCTTCGCGAGAAAGGCAAGATCACCAGCCGGGGTTTGCGGCAGCACCACGGCGAATTCCTCGCCCCCCATGCGTACCGCCAGGTCCTTCGGACGCTGGAAGGCGCTCCTCACCGCCGTCGCCACGGTTTTCAGCACCTCGTCGCCGGCAAGGTGGCCATAGGTGTCGTTATATTGCTTGAAGTGATCGACATCGATGATCAGCAGCGAGATCGGCTCCCTCGCGCGCATGGCCTGGCGCCATTCGGTATCGAGATATTGATCGAAATAGCGCCGGTTGCTGAGGCCGGTCAGGCCATCGACATTGGTCAGGCGCTGCAATTCGAGATTGGTCTCCATCAGCTCCTGCTGGCTTCGACGCAGGGCGCGATAGGCCTCGTCGCGCTGGATCTGGGTCAGATAGGCAGCCGAATGGTAGCGGATACGGGCAATCAGCTCGATCCGGTCGGGCAGCTTGACGAGGTAGTCATTGGCGCCGATGCGAAAGGCTTCGCTCTTGACGGTCGCCTCCTCCTCGGTCGAGAGCACGATCACGGGAATGGCCTTGGTGGCGGGATCGGAGCGATACTGGCGGACCAGCGTCAGGCCGTTCACGTTCGGCATCACCAGATCCTGCAGGATCACCGTCGGCTTCACCCGCTTGGCGACGGCCAGGGCTTCCAGCGGGTTCGAACAATAGTGCAATTCGATCTCGATCTCGTCGATCAACGCCCGGCGAATGGCTTCGCCGACCATGAGCTGATCATCGACCAGAAGGACCATGACCGACTGTTGGATGGTGTCGAGGGACGCGGTGCCGTGGGATTTGACGTCTGCTGGCTGGCTCATGGGGCAATTCCTCTTCTCAGGCGCGGAGAGCCGAGCAGCTCGGTCAGACGCGGGGCGATTCTGTCCAGCGGCAGAATGTCCGTCGCGGCATCCAGGGCGGCAGCCGCCTTCGGCATGCCGTAGACTGCGCTCGTGGCCTGATCCTGCGCGATAGTGTGATGTCCAAGTTCGCGGAGCGCTTTCAGGCCACGCGCCCCGTCCGATCCCATACCGGTCAGCAAGACGCCGGTCACGGGGCCAGCCCATAAACGCGCGACGCTGTCGAAAAAGACGTCTACGGACGGCCGATAGACCTGATCGATCGGATTGGGAGTATAGCCCAATTGTCGGTTTACCTTGAAAACCAGATGATTGTCGGTGCCGGCAACCAGGACCTGCCCCGGCAAGGCCCGGTCCCCCTCGCCTGCCAACTGGACTGGAAGGGGGGAATGCTGGCTGAGCCAATTGGCAAGCCCCGGCGCAAAGCGGGCATCGACATGCTGAACGATAACGATGCTGGCGGCGAAATTGCCGGGCAGTCCTTTCAGAACGGTCGCCAACGCGGTAGGGCCGCCGGCCGACGCTCCGATCGCGACAAGGTGCTGGGCCTGTGAGCGGGCATGGTCGACTGGCTTTTGCCTGGCATTGCCTTCATTGACCAGATTGGCGATCACATCGATTTTCGCCAGCAGAGGACGCGCGCCCCACCGTGTCTCGCGCGAGCCGAGCAGCGGCGTGTCGACCGCATCGAGAGCTCCCTCCCCCATCGCCGCGAAAACCCGGCCCGCATTGGTCTCGACATCGGCGGTCACGATCAGGATGGCGCAGGGCGACTGGGCCATGATCCGACGGGTGGCTTCGATCCCGTCCATGCGCGGCATGATCAAGTCCATCAGCACGAGATCGGGCCGGTCCCGGCTGCACAGCTCCACCGCCTGCACGCCGTCGGCTGCGACCCAGGCAAGCTGATGCTGGGGCGCCATGGCGAGTACCCGGCGCATCGCTTCCACCGCCAGGGGCAAATCGTTGACGATCGCGATCCTCATGCAACAGCCTCGCCAATCAGATCCACTACCGCATCGATCAAAGTATCATCCTGGAAACTGCCTTTGGTAAGATAATAATCCGCTCCGGCATCCAGGCCACGCTGGCGATCCTCCGCTCGATCCTTGTAGGATACGATCATCACTGGCAAGGATTTGAGATCCGGGTCCTGCCGGATGCGGTGAACCAGTTCGATCCCGTCGATACGCGGCATGTCGATGTCGCTGATGAGCAGATCGAAGCGGCCATTGCGCAAGGCATTCCAGCCATCCATGCCGTCGACGGCCACTTCGACCTCATAGCCGTGATGATCCAGCAATTTGCGCTGTAATTCGCGCACGGTGAGGGAATCGTCGACCACGAGCACGCGCTTGCGCCTTTCCTCCTGCCGACCTACCAATTTCCGCCCGACCTGGGCAAGCTGATCGGCGGAGGAGAGCTTCTCCATGGAGCGGATGATGTCCTCGACGTCGATGATCAGGAGCGGCGAACCGTCCTCCATCAGGGCGGCGGCACTGATATCCTTGATCTTGCCGAGGCGCGGATCGAGCGGCTGAACCACGAGTTCGCGACCGCCGAGGAAGCGCTCGACCACCAGGCCATACATGGCGCCGGGGCTGCCGACCACGACGATGCGCAATTCGCCGTCCGCATTGTCCGCCGGCGCGCAGCCGAGAACCTGATCCGCGCCGACCACTCCGACCAGTTGTCCATCCAGGCTGAAATGCTGCCGTCCTTCCAGGGTTTGCACCTGATCGCTCGCGATCTTGATGGCGCGTACGATATGGGCGAAGGGAAAGGCGTAGGGTTCGCCGCCGATTTCCACGATCAGAGAGCGAACCACCGAAAGCGTGAGCGGCAATTCCAGCTTGAAGCGTGTGCCTTCGCCGAGTTCGGAGGTTACCCGCACCAGGCCGCGAACCTGGCGGATCATCTCCTGCACGACGTCCAGCCCTACCCCCCGCCCTGAGATGACGGTGACTTCTCCCTTCATGGAGAAGCCGGGCAGGAACAGGAATTCCAGCAACTCCTGGGCACCGAGTTTGCCTGCCGTATCGGGGCTCGCGAGGTTGCGTGCAATCACGGTTTGCCGGATCCGTTCGAGATCGACGCCGCGCCCGTCGTCGGAGACGGTGATCTGCAGCGTGCCTGCCCGATGCGAGGCTTCCAGACGCACCACGCCTTCCTCCGCCTTGCCGGCGGCAAGCCTCTCAAGGGGGCTTTCGATGCCATGATCGAGGGCGTTGCGCAGGAGATGGCCGAGCGGAGCGTCGAGCCTGTCCAGGATGTCCCGATCCACCAGCGTGCGCTCGCCAACGATCTCCAGCCTTACTTTCTTGTCGAGTTCGCGCGCAATGTCGCGCACCATGCGAGGATAGGCAGCGATGCCGTCGGAGAAGGGACGCATGCGTATCGCCAGCGCCTGGTCGTAGAGCCGGTGGGCGAGCGTGGTGGCCTGATGGTCGGTGGTTTCCAGTTCCCCCAGGCGTTGCGACAGATGCTGCCGGCATTCCAGAAGGCGCTGCTGAGCCTTGTCGAGAGCCATCCTTGCCCGTTCGTCCAAGGCGTGGGTCGGCAGGATGGCGCGCAGCGACTCCAAGGCGGTGGCGGCTTCGAGCTGAAGGCGCTTGAGACGCTGCAGGGATTGGCCAAAGGGCCCCAACCACCGCGACTCGACCAGCGACTCGCCGGCAAGGTCGAGAAGCCGGTTGAGATTTTCGGCACTGACCCGCAAGGCGCGGTCGGTCGATGCGGAGGCCGCGTCGTCGGTTGCCGGCACGGGCATGGGGGCGGGCTCGGATACCGGCGCCGGCTCGGGCGTTTGCGGGCCTGCGTGCGGTGGCTGGTTGAGCTCCAGCACGAACTGGTCGGCTTCGGCCTGCCAGGCCTCGTCGCGCGAGCCACTTTCGAGATCCGGCGATCTGGCAAAAGACAGGAGCAGGTCGACGCCGCGCAGGAGCACGTCGATGCGGTCATGATCCAGTCGCGCGCCGTGCTGCTGGGCCAGGACGAAAAGATCTTCCATTGCGTGTGCAATCGTCACGGCGGCATGGATCTCGACGATGCGGGCAGCCCCCTTGAGAGAGTGCGCAGCTCGCATGCAGGCCTCGATCTGATCGGCCCGCATCGGGTCCTTGTCGAGCGTCAGCAAGGCCGTCGTCAGGGCTTCGGCCTGTCCTTCCGCTTCGATGCGGAACAGGTCTCGCATGGAGAATTGGCTGAGATCCTGGGTCATCGTGCCAATCCTCGACCGAGAGCCTCAAACAGTGCATGCTCATCGAGCCGGCCGACACTCCTGTCGCGCCAGGACAGCAATCCCCGGGTGAAGCCGGAGCTCGACTGGGCCACGGTTGCCGGTACCGGCTTCAGATCCGCCTCCGTATAGAGATGGGTGTACTGAACCTCGTCGACCGGAAAGGCAAAGCGCGAACCGGCGTGGTGCGCGACGATCAGCCGACCCTGCGGCGAATTCTGTTCCGCGCCGATGAGCAACTGGGCGATCGAGACGCAAATCACCAGTTCACCCCGCACATTGACCAGGCCGAGCAGCGCGGGATTGCGCCGGTGTGGCAGCGAATGAATGGGGCGTAGGCCGGTCACCTCGTCCAGCACCAATGTGGGCAGAGCGAACCATTCGCTGCCCAGGCGGAAGACCAGCACCGATTGGGAATGCGACGAACGCGCGATTATGCCCGCTCCGGCCGGTGTAACGGCGGCTTCCCCTCCCTCGGGAATGTCGCGATCGAGCAGTTGAGAGGCCGCTCGTGAAAACACCTCGCAATTGTGGCAATGCGCATGACGCCGAAGTTCGGGGCACGATTTGTCGCCCCGTACGCCGATCCGTTGCCAGCAATTGTCAATCGCCGCAGAGGGGGCGTCGAAGGCCAGGCTCGTCATCGCACTCTCCGTTTGTCCAGACGCCGCAGGCGCTCATCAAGCAATTTGGCACCGCCATGGTCGCCCTGTTTCTTGAGCAGGAGGGCGAGATGGCCGAGCGCCTCGGCATTGGCGGGATCCAGATAGAGGGCCTTGCGGTAATAGCGCTCCGCCGCGCCAAGATCGTTGGAGGCATCGCTGATCAAGCCCAGCAGCGCGAGAGCATCGGGGGTTGCGCCGTCCCGACGGATCAGCGCTTCGCATCCCAGTGCGGCCTCCTGCAGCCGCCCCCGATCCGCCAGGAGGCGCAGTTCCTCGAGATTTGGCAGCGCTGCTTCCCTCTTCTCCTCGTGCCGAGGGGATTGAGGCAGAACGGGCCTTGACTTCGGCAATGGCGGCGGTTCCCGCCGCGGCCGGTGTATGGGCGGCGATGGCACCGGCCGGGCTTGGGTGACTCCCGGCTTGGCACTTTCCCTGTGAAAGGCGAACGCCATCGGAATCTTGGCCGAGGTGAAGCCATTGGCTCCCATCAGCCCTGCCTCCGAATGGCCGACAAAGGCAATGCCATCAGGCGCGAGCAAGCGTCGGATCACGCCGATGACATGCTTTTGCGTTGCGGCATCGAAATAGATCAGCAGGTTGCGACAAAAGACGAAATCGTAGCCTGCCGGATCGGCATGGAAATTCGGGGCGACGATATTGCCCTGGCTGAATTCCACGGGAGCACGAACGGCGTCCCGAAGCCTATGCCCATCCTTCGTAGCGTCAAAATAGCGGTCGCGGAAAGCCAGGTTTTGCCCCCGGAACGAGTTGCGGCCATAGATGCCCTGCCTGGCAAGAGCGAGCGAACGAGCGCTGAGATCGATGGCATCGATGCGGAATTGCTCGGCAGTCAGGCCCGCGTCGAGCAGCGCCATGGCGATCGTATAGGGTTCCTCTCCGCTCGAACAAGGCAGGCTGAGGAGCCGCAAGGGGCGAATGGCATCCGCTTGGGGGAGGCCGCGCATCACCAGCCGTGCCAGGGCTGCAAAGGCCTGGGCATCGCGAAAGAACCAGGTTTCGGGAACGATGACCGCCTCGATCAACTCCTGCACTTCCTCATCGGAATTCTGCAGCAGTTCCCAATAGGCCTGGATGTCGCCGAGCTTGCATGCCTTGCAGCGCGCCGCCACGGCGCGCTCGATCGCCGACGACCCAATCGAGGCCGCGTTCAGCCCGATGGCGCGTCCAAGGAATTGTTCGAAGCGCGGGTCGCTCATTGGCTGGTGACCGGCTGGCCGCGAATGGCCGCCAGAAGCGCGACAGGAAGCAGGTCTTCCAGTTCCACACGCTGAACCAGGCCATGCGGACCCGGGGCGAAAGGGGCGAATTCCGCCGGATCCAGCCGCAGCATCTCCGTGGCTTTTTCTGCGATCAGACCCAGCAGCACTGTATCGTCCTGGGGGTGGCGCATGACGATGATGCGGGTGCTCAGGCGCCGGCGCGCCGAGCGGCCGAGTTCGAGGGTACACAGATCGATGACCGGTACGAAGCGGCCGCGATATTCGAAGGAGCCGGCCACCGCGTCCGGCGCCCCACGCACCTTCTTCAATTCCGTCAACGGCACGACTTCGACGATCCGCTCGATCGCCATCGCAAAGCCTTCATCGCCGATCCGGAAGTAGAGGAAGAGCATTCTCGGTTCCGTCGTTCCTGGAGCAAGGTGCGCTTTGGCGAAAGCGCATGGCAGCTCCAACTCCTTGTTTCCGCGCGCCTTTGCGATTGCGACGAATTCTGTCTCGCCGCAAACCGCTTATTGCCTCAGGCCATCTCGAGCTTGAAGCGTGCGATGCTCCCGCTCAGATTGCTGGCGACATGGTTGAGTTCATCGATGGCCGAACTGGACTGGCGCAGGGATTCCACTGTCTGCTGCGTCGCTTCGGTCAGCTGGATGAGCGCCTCGCTGATCTGCTCGGCGCCCGTCGCCTGCGCCTGCATGCCTTCGCTGACGGATTCATAGCGCGGTGTCAGCGCCTGCACTTGCGTGATGATTTCGGAAAGCTTGGCACCGATCTCATGGACATCCTGGAGGCCGCGCCGCACTTCCTCCGAGAACTTGTCCATGCCCATGACGCTGGCCGATACGGCGGACTGGATCTCCTTGACCATCTGCTCGATGTCGTAGGTGGCGACGGCGGTCTGGTCGGCCAGGCGCCGAATTTCCGAGGACACCACGGCAAAGCCACGCCCGTATTCACCGGCCTTTTCCGCTTCAATCGCGGCGTTGAGCGACAACAGATTGGTCTGGTCGGCCACTTTGGTAATCGCCGTGACCACCTGGTTGATGTCGCTGGCCTTTTCGTTCAGCACGGCGAGCTTGGCGGTGATGGAGCTGGCGGCGCCCATCACCTGGTTCATCGTGTCTTCCATATGGGCCAGCTCGACCTTGCCCCCGGACGCCAGATTGGCGGTATGCTCGGAGACCGTCACGACGTCGGACATCGTCCGGACCAGTTCCCTGGAGGTTGCAGCGATCTCGCGCGAGGTCGCCCCGATCTCCGTGGTGGTCGCGGCGACCTCCGAAGCCGTGGCTTGCTGCTGCTTGGACGTCGCCGCAATCTCGGTCATCGAGGTGCTGACGCGGATGCCCGAGCGCTGGACCTGGCCGACGAGTTCCATCACTTCGTCGGCCATGCGGTTATAGCCTTCGCCGAGATCGCCCAACTCGTCCTGTCGAACGATCTGCATGCGCTGGGTGAAGTCACCCTTGCGCATGGTGTCCATCAATGTCTTCAACTGCAGCAGGGGCCTGGTGATGGCGCGCAGCAGCGAAAAGCCCGCGACGGCGGCGACCACCAAGGCCAATGCGAAGGCCACTATCATGGCGCTCAGCAGGGACAGGATCTCGTTGCCGACAATGTCCGGCATGGCGAAGGCGCGTTGCTGGTTGAATGCGATCACGTCGGTAAGGTTCTTGAAGGCCGTGTTGAAGGCTGCATCGACGCCCGAAGCGGCAGAGGCCCTGGCCTCCCCATTCCCACCGGCCTGTTTGAGAAAGCCCTCCTTCAAGCTCTGATAAGAATCGACCGAGTCCTTGAAGCGCGAGAAGAGCTGCCGATCGGCGTCCGCAATGATCGTATCCTCATAGCCCTTGAAAAGCTGAACCATCTTGGTTCGGCCATCGGCAAGCTGATCTTCGGTCAAGGGCTTGGCTGTCGCCTCGCGCGACATGACGAAGGCAAGATAGTCTTGAAAAAGCCCGTCCTTGACGAAAGCGGCCTGTCGTAGCCCGGCCACGGAGTCCGACTTGAGGCTGGTGACGTGGTCGTCGATCGACTTGAGCTGCCAATAGGCAAACAGTCCGATCGCCAAAACGACCAGGAGGATAATGCCGAAACTCAGCATTATACGTGCACGGATAGTCACTTGCTTCATGGAAATAGCCGCATCATCTCAGTCTTGCAACGATCAGCACGTCGAGCATGGTAATATGGCTCGACCGTACGACGAAATCCGTAGGGAAGGTTACATCGAAATCCACGATAAGTAAGGTCAGATCCGCAAATGGAAGCATGCCGGACCAACGGACGCTGGCGCCGACGCCATACATGATTCATCCCCCACCCGAGCGATCTCCTGGCGACGCCCTCATTCGAAGCGACGGATTCCCGGATTCGCTCCGGCGATCATCGGTCGAGTCAGGCAACGCGGCGGGAGCAAAATTGCCCCTTGCGACCTTTGATCATGCTCGTCATTCGCTATCGATGCGTACATGTGGCAAGATATGCCGGAAAAACATTAATCGCTTCATAATGAATGACTTACTTCCAAAACATGCTTTTGCGAAGGAAGGCGCCCCATGCATGCCTGACGGATGCGACACGTTCCGGCGAGGCTTCGTTCAGGGGGCCGTGTGATAGCTGGGCACATCGAAGGCTTCCAGTGCCGTCGACCTGGCTCGAGGACCCATTGTCCCGATGCCCTCCTCGTCAGATCTGTGTGCGGCGATGCCAGCCGTAACTCCTGATAGCGGGAACATCCCCCCTGCCCTTACCCCGTTAGTGCCGTCCTCTGATAAATGAGATAAAATTACATATATAATATACGTTTCTTCGCTATTTCAAATTTAAAGATTTTTTTGGTTTTATTTCTTCAGTGTAATATAGTAATAATTAGAATTAAAATTTGAATATTTTGAAACTCATATCGATGAATTTAAAATTAGAATAATTAAAATATGCGCTCGTTGACTTGAGTTAACAGATATTGTTAGGCGGGGCCGACTTTTTCTAAAGAAAGCTTGGGGCCCGTGAATCTCAAATCCCTCCTCCTGGCATCCGTGTCACTTGTTCTGGCGCCCGGTGCCGTCCACGCACAATCCAACGGCGCTGCACCGATCGAGCTCGATCCGGTGGTGGTCGAGGGCAAGGGCCGCGGCGGAATACCGGGCGTGATCAACACCACCGGCTATGTCGCGACGTCCGGCCGGAGTGCCACCAAGACCGATACCCCCCTGCTGGAGGTACCGCAGTCCGTCTCCACCGTGACGCAACCCCAGCTCGAGGAGCGCAAGCCGCAAAATCTGCTCGAGGCGATCGCCTACACCCCTGGCGCCGTTGTGGGCATGTACGGCTTCGACTCCCGCTATGACGGGTTCATGATCCGCGGCATCGACATGACCAACACCGGCGTGTTCCGCGACGGGCTCAGGCAACTCAACAGCCCGAATGGTCTGTTCCGGCTCGAACCTTACGGGGTGGAGGCAATCTCCATCCTGCGCGGCCCCGCCGCCTCCATCTACGGCGCCAGCAGCACGGGCGGTATCGTCGACATCATCTCCAAGCGCCCGACCGAGACG
The DNA here is from genome assembly GCF_057073705.1 of Labrys sp. E2SS-1L. Taxonomy (NCBI): domain Bacteria; kingdom Pseudomonadati; phylum Pseudomonadota; class Alphaproteobacteria; order Hyphomicrobiales; family Xanthobacteraceae; genus Labrys; species Labrys sp. E2SS-1L. The sequence continues at coordinate 776,712 of NZ_CP172713.1, forward strand.
CCGTTCCGCGAGATCGAATTGCAGACAGGGTCCTTCGGCCGGCTCCAGGGCAATTTCGACCTGTCCGGGCCTCTCGATGCCGAGAACACCGTGTTCTATCGGCTGACTGGCGTCATTCGCAATGCGAGCGCCGAAATCAGCGCCGGCCGGGACGACCGGGTCTTCATCGCGCCGGCTATCACCTGGAAGCCGAACGACAAGACCAAGCTCACGGTGCTCGGCGAATACATGGATTCCACCGTCGGCGGCACCCAGGCCTATCTCAACACCTATGCGCCCTATGTCGACGGCCAGGGCAATGTCACCGACAAGTCGACCGGTGCCACCAAGCAGTTCGTGGGCGACCGGCGCTACAACGACTTTCGCCAGCAGCAGGGGCGCGTCGGCTACGAGTTCGAGCACAAATTCAGCGACGCGCTGATCCTGCGCCAGAATGCCCGCTATTCGCAGCTCGGCACCAACCAGGAATACTACTATTTTGGTCCCGGCCTGACACGCGAGAGCACCGCCGGCTTCGCCAGCGATACCAGCCTGGAAAGCCACTTTGCCACCGGCCCGGTAGAACACACGCTGCTGACGGGCCTGGATACCAGCTACCTGCACTACCGCTCAGGAGAAGGATATGGCGGGGTGCCGCTCGGGGTCGACCCGCCGCTCACCACCCAGTCCAAGCAGACACTGGCGATGACCGGCATCTACATCCAGGACCAGGTCAAATGGCAGAACTGGCGCCTGACACTCGGTGGCCGACATGACTGGCTTTACAGTCGCTTCAGCACGGGCACCGTCGGCAGCGGCATGACGCAAAGCAAGAGCCGCGACACCAAGTTCACCGGCCGGGCGGCCTTGAGCTATGTCACCGATTTCGGCCTCGCCCCCTATGTTGCCTATGGCACCTCCTTTACGCCCAATCCGGGGACGGTGCTCAATGGCAGCGTGGCCACACCCACTACTGGTGAACAGACGGAAATCGGCGTCAAATACGATATTCCCAACATGAACGCCTCGCTGCGCGCCGCCGTTTTCGACATGCGTCAGAACAACGCCGTGGTCTATGAGGTCGTCGATGGTCTCAACAAGCAGGTCCAGCTCGACGTGCGCTCGCGCGGCGTCGAGATCGAGGGTGTGGCCTCGCTGACCAACGGGCTGAGCGTCCAGGCTTCGTATTCCTACAACGATGCCCGCATCCTCAAGCTCACGCCCGATACGGAGGGGAACCGGCTCTCGAGCGTGCCCTATCACATGGCCTCGCTCTGGCTCGACTATGCCTTCCAGGAGGGGCCTGCCACCGGTCTCGGCATTGGCGGCGGCGTACGCTATGTCGGCTCGAGCCTGGGCGACAATCTCAATCGCGCGATACTCGAAAACAAGCCGCGCACCTTCGTCGATGCCTCGGTCCGCTACGATCTCGAGAACATCAATCCCAAGCTGGCGGGCATGCGCGTGCAGGTCAGTGCCACCAATCTGCTCAACGAGGTCAAGCAGGTCTGCACGGTCGGTTATTGCTATTTCGATGAGGGACGCAAGGTCATCGCCAGCCTGCGCTATCGCTGGTGAACGACATCAAGCCGGGCAGGTCGGCAAGGCGCGCATTGTCTTCCCCGCTTGCGGTCGTGCTCGGTGTCGGCGGCCTCTATGTCGGCCAGAGCATCGTTGGCGGGCTGAGCTTCATCGCCCTGCCGAGCGTGCTGCGCGAGCGCAACCTGCCGCTCGACCAGATCGGCCTGCTCTATCTGGCCGTGCTGCCCTGGGCCTTCAAGTTCCTCTGGGCCCCGGCGGTGGAGCGCTATCGGTTGCCGCCCACGGGGCATAGCCGCTCCCGCTCGATCGTGCTGGTCGGGGGCCTGATATCGGCCGTCGGCCTCATCCTGTCAGGGCTGATCGGGCCGACCGGCTTCATGCCCCTGCTCGCCGTGCTGCTGCTGATCGCCTTCGCCACCTCGACCAGCGACATCGCCTGCGACGGACATGCGGTGGAAACCCTGTCCGAGCGCCATCATGGCTGGGGCAATGCGGCGCAAGTCGGAGGCGCCTATCTTGGGTCGGCGATCGGGTCGGGGCTCTTCCTGGTGCTGGTCGCCCAATATGGCTGGGGCATCGCCTGCTTTGCCATGGCGGCTCTGCTGATCGTGCTCGGCCTGCTCTTCGTGCTGTCGCCGGCGTCGCCTTCCCCCGGGCGCGACCATCGGCCTTCCTTGCGCCAGGCGCTGCGGCGCAAGGACATGCATCTGGGCCTGGCATTGGCAGCGGTCAATGTGATCGCCCAGAAATGGGGTGTCAGCATGCAGGGCCCCTTCCTGATCGATAGTGGCCTCGACCTCACCTCGCTCGGCATCGTCAATGGCGTTGGCGGCATGGCCGTCGGCTTCGTCTGCGCCCTGATCGGTGGTGCCCTCGTGCGGCTGTGGAGTGCGCGGGTCGTCTTGGCGCTGGCTCTCGTCCTGCAGGCCCTGGCACTGTCGGGCCTGGCCTACGCCGCCTGGAAGGGTGATGTCGGCCAGCCCCTCCTGCTCGTCCTCGCCCTGGCGAGTTCGTCCGGCATTATGGCACTGGGCTTCGTCGCGCTCTATGCCCAGTTCATGGCGGTCTCGGATCCACGTCAGGCCGGGATCGACTTCACGCTGCTACAATGCATGGACGCATTGGTCAGCATGGCCGGCGGCATGGGATCGGGCTGGATTGCCCAGCATTGGGGCTATGGGCTCTATTTCGGCCTGGCGGCGTTGCTCGCTTTGGCCGCCGCACCGATCGCCGCGATGCTCAGCCATCGCGTCGCTGCACGGTCCGATATCCGAAAGGGCCAGCGGGAGGCGCTGGCCGGAGTTCCATCCGGCCAATGATCGCATCCCTCGCGCCCTGCTTTGCCGGAAATCTCCACTGGTACAAGGAGACCTTGGCGCTCCCGGGCACACATAGCGGCGCCATTGCCGGTCGTCGACTGCTCGAAAAGGGCGTGGCGGAAGAACTGATGTCGCGATTTGCCGGCACCTATCCAGGTGGCGACCGCAACGCCCTCGTCTCGATGTGGACGCAATGGCATTTCGGAGCGCTAGTCATCCCAGCGACGGCTGCAATCCTGCTGCTCGACCGGGAACTACCCGTGGATCTCGATGCGATCGGCATCGTTCCGCACGAAAGCGGGCGTACGGCCGCGCTGGTTATTCCCGATGACGGCAAGCCGCATCCCGGCAGTGCCACCGAACGCTTTTCGCGCTTGTTCGAGGGACATGTCGAACCCCTGATCCGCAGTTTTGCCGGACAATTCGGCGTGTCCAAGCGCCTGCTGTGGACCAATGCGGCTGCCATTTTTGAGTGGACGTTGCAGCAGGTACTGGAGGTGGGGGCTCCCTGCCCCGCCGCCCTGGAGGAAGGCCGCGTCTTGCTGCGGCGGCGCTGCGGCGGCGACGGCCGGCCCAATCCGATCTGCGGAGCGATATGCTATCCCCTGGAACAGGGGCAGCCTGTGCGTCGACGGAAAGTCTGCTGCCTGCGCTATCTACTCCCCGGCGTAGAGGATTGCGGCAGCCTGTGTCCGCTGCCGCCAACAAGCCGGCAGCAAAAAAGTGCTTCCGCTTAGCACTATAGTCGTGATTTGGCGGGACATTGGGCATGCATCATCGCAATCGCAGATAAGACTATTGCCCGGGAGCAAACGCCCAGGCGCGCGGTACCCCAGCTTCAGTGCATGATCTCGGCGACCCAGGCGCTGTCCGGGCCACGGGCAAAATAGATACGGATCTGGTTCGCCTGCGCCTGGGGCACGTCCTTCACCATGGCTGTGCAGGTGACGCCCGGACGACCGACGGCCGGCACACAAGTGTTGATATGGGCAGTCTGTTGCTGCTTGGCGGCCAGCGCGGGTATTGCCCGCATGGCGGCAGTTGCCTCTGCATCGCTCGGTTGATCGAGGAGCAAGGCGGTCGCGGACGCCAGGAAAACGAAAACCAGGCCATCCGCCAAAATCCGGTTGATCGGCACGGCGGCCTCCTGTGTTCAACATCGGAAGAACAGGCGGAGTCACGCTTATAAACCTGCAAGGGGGCAGAAATCGGATGGCGTGTTCCGGCTAAGCGGTGCCGGACATGTCCGGCGGCACCTCTGACGTGCCAATGTGGCGGTTCAACCGGCGATATTCACCGGGCGGCAGGCCGAAACGCGCCCTGAAGCTCCGCGAAAACTGGGCCTGGTCGGTGAAACCCCATTGATAGGCGATCTCGGCAGCGGTCTGACCGTTGGCGGGATTTTCGAGCGCGGCGCGGCAGGCCGCCAGCCTTTGATCCCGGATCCAGCCCGCCACCGTCTGGTCGGTGTCGCGGAACAGATCATGCAGATAACGGATGGAAACCCCGCAGGCCCGTGCGATCATCTCGGGATCGAGGCGCCAATCGTTGAGATGACCCCGGATATAGGCCTCGATCCGGGCGAGATGGGCCTCGCGCACCGTCGAACTGCCCGATGTCAGGATGCGCTCATCCGCCTTGACGGCCAGCACCAGGAGGTCGATGAGCTGGCGCCCCACGGCGTTGCGCGCCTCTTCGTCCAGCGCCTCGAAGCGCTGGGGCAGGAGATGCAGCATGTCGGCGAAGAGGCCGCCTGCCCCATTGGCCGCGTCGAATTGCAGCGAGCACAACCTGTCTGGACTGCGGATGCGCTCCGACAGTGCCTGCGAGGCCACCTTCAGCACCCAGAGATCGGCGGGGTCTGCGTGGCTGAACTCATAGGGCTCGTGGCTGCGTTCGAGGAAGAAGCCGCCGGGCGAACAGCGCACCTCGCTGCCGCATTGGGAGAAAGAAACCTGGGAGCGGGTGGGTACCGTCACCAGGAACTCTTCCTTGCGGGCGCCGCGAAAATGATGCGGCAGGCGTAGATATTGCAACCCATCCGACGACAGACGCGAGATCGACACGTCGCCGAACTGCCAGATGGTGAGGTCGCCGAAGAAATGATCCGGATGGCGGAACGTCAGGTCGAGCGGAAAATAGGCTCCGGCAATGGCCTGATGCCAGTGCCGGCTCCGGTCCATGGTGCGGGTCGCGCTCGTGGTGACGGAAGTCTTCATGACAGCTCCGCAGAACGGCTGCCGAGACTAGGCGTAGGAGACGGGGATGGCAATCGCCTGGCCCCACCGCCCGGCCGATTGTGCACTCAGCGTCAAACCATTGCTCTCTCCCTGCAAAGACGGCTGCCCTCAAACCTGCTTGGCTGATGGTGACGACGGTGCGCAGACGCCGCTGCAGGGGATTAGGCGGGAGACGAACTCTTCTCCCGCATTACCGGCGGCCGGCCGGAGCGTTTCGCGATTTTGGCGGCATCGCCAAGAATCGCAAAGACGCGTCGAACCGAAGAGTGCGAGCAAGCAAGCGTTCACGCCTGAACGCGCTTTGCTCTGGGGAGGATGGATGTCGACCGAGCGAGCAAAAGTAGATCCGATCACGCTGTCGGTGGTGCGTGGGGTCCTGGAGACCACCCAGCGCGAAATGACGCTGGCGCTGGAGAAGACGGCGCGCTCCTCCGTCTTCAACCTGGCGCATGACTATTCGACGGCGCTCTTCAATGCCCGCCCGGAGATGATCCTGCAGGGCCAGGACATTCCCATCCATCTGGGCTCGCTGATCCCGGCCATGAAGGCGGTCGCCAAATTCTTCGGCGACGACATCCATGAGGGCGATCTCTTCCTGCACAACGATCCGGCCTTCGGCGGCAGCCACGCCATCGACACCTGCATGTACAAGCCGGTGTTCTATCGGGGCGAACTGGTCTACTGGACCGTGTGCAAGGGCCACCTCACCGATATCGGTGGCCCCGTTCCGGCCGGCTACAACCCCAACGCCACCGAGATCTATGCCGAATGCCTGCGCATTCCGCCGGTGAAGATCTGGGATCGCGGCAAGCCGCGCGAGGATGTGCTCAACCTGATCTTCTCCAACATGCGGGCACGGCGCGACCAGGAAGGCGATTTCCGCGCCCTGATCGGCGCCTGCCAGGTCGGCGAGCGGCGCCTGATCGCCCTGCTCGACAAATATGGCAAGCCGACCGTCGATGCCTGCATCGACACGCTGCTCGACATGGCCGACCGGCATATGCGCTCGCTGATCGCGAGCGTTCCCGACGGCACCTATGAGGGCAAGGCCATCCTGGAGGATGCCGGGCACGGTTTCGGCGACTTCGAGATCGGCGCCAAGGTCACCATCACAGGCGATGCCTGCCATATCGCCATCTCCAGCCCGCCCCAGGTGCCCTATTTCATCAATTCCTACGAGGGCAATTCCCATTCGGGCGTCTATCTCGGCCTGATGATGTTCGCCGCCTTGCCCCCGCCCTATAATGAGGGGCTCTATCGCTGCGTGAGCGTCGATTTCGGGCCGAAGGGCACGCTGTGCAACGCACAGGAACCCGCCCCTCACATGAACTGCACCACCACGCCGATGGAGACGCTGACCGATGCGGTGCGCCTCGCCTTCGAGAAGGCGATGCCCTCCAAGGTCGCGGCCTCCTGGGGCCATGCCAACGGGCTCAACATCGCAGGCAAGGATGGCCGCACCGGCGAGGAATTCGTGACCATGGTGCTCGCCACCATCATTTCAGGCGGCGGCGCCACACCCCAACAGGACGGTTGGCACGCCGTCGGCCCGGAATGCTGCTTCGGCGCCCTCACCTCGGGCGACGTCGAGCTTCTGGAATATTCCTATCCCATCATCATCCATCGTTATGCGCTGATGACCGATTCAGGCGGCGCCGGGAAGTTCCGCGGCGGCTCGGGTACGGCCTGGGAGGTCGAGCCCCTGACCGGCGACATGCTGTGCATCGGCTTCGGTGAGGGACGGCGCATTCCGGCCATGGGCGCGGCCGGGGCCAAATCCGCCCTCGTCGACAAGAAGGTCGGCCGCGTCGAGCTGCGGCGCGGCGGTGAGGTCACGGTCGAGCGCAAGAACATCATCGAGACCATCAGGCCCGGCCAGACCATCACCAATCTCAATCCCGGCGGCGGCGGCTATGGCAACCCGTTCGAACGCCCTGTCGACAACGTGGTCTGGGACGTGCGCAACGGCCTCGTCTCCCTCGAGGGCGCCCGCGCCGACTACGGCGTGGCCATCAAGGATGCCGAGACGCTGGAAGTCGACCTCGCCGAAACCCGCCGGCTCCGCGCGGCCTGAAAGACACGATCATGGAACATGCTTTTCGTCTCGGCATCGACGCCGGCGGCACCTTCACCGATTTCGTCATCGCCAATCGCGCCAGCGGCGACGTCAAACTGTTCAAGGCCCTTTCCACGCCTTCCGACCCGACCAGGGCGATCGAGAACGGCCTCAGGCAGATCGCCGAGAACCTGGGCACGACGCCTTCTGCCATCGTGTCCGACTGCGACCTGTGCATCAACGGCACCACCGTCGGCCTCAATGCCCTGATCACCCACCGGGGCGGCAAGACCGGGCTGATCTGCACGGCGGGCCACGAGGATTCCATCGAGATCCGCAACGGCCACAAGGAAGACGGCTTTCGCTACGATCCGGAATATCCGGCGGCCACCATGCTGGTGCCGCGCTATCTCAGGCGTGGCGTGCGCGAACGTGTTCTCTCGGACGGTTCGGTGCGCACCCCGATGCAGGAAGAGGATGTGCGCCAGGCCTGCCGCCTGTTCCTCGCAGAGAAGGTGGAGACGGTAGCGATCTCCTTCGTCTGGTCCGTGCTCAATCCCGGGCATGAGCGCCGCGCCGCCGAGATCGTGCGGGAGATGATGCCCGAGGCGATCCTCACCGTCGGCAGCGAACTCTATCCGCAGATCCGCGAATATACCCGCACCTCCACCGCGGTGACCAATGCCTATCTGGCCCCGGTGATGCGGCGCTACGTGACGGCGGTCGATCGCTATTTCCGCGATCTCGGCGCCAGGCAGCCCGTACGCTATTTCCAGTCCAATGGTGGCCTCGCCGTCGGGCAGGTGATGACCGACCGCTCCGTCTACGCCATCAATTCAGGCCCGGCCTCCGCCCCGCAGGCCGGCCTCTATGTCGGCGCGCCCTTCGGCAAGGAGAATGTCATCACCGTCGACATGGGCGGCACCTCCTTCGACATCACACTGACGCGCAACGGCCAGACCAACCTCAACAAGAACGTCGACTTCCTGCGCTACCGTGTCGGTGTTCCCATGATCCAGGTCGAGACGCTCGGGGCCGGCGGCGGCTCGATCGGCTGGATCGACAGCCTGGGCCTGCTGCAGGTCGGCCCGCAATCGGCCGGCTCGGAACCCGGCCCGGCCTGCTACGGGCGCGGCGGAACCGATCCAACGACCTCCGATGCCAATCTCGTGCTCGGCTATCTCAATCCCGAGGGCCTGCTCGGCGGCAAGTTGCCGCTCGACGTCGCCAAGGCCCGTGAAGCCGTCGCCAGGGTCGCGGAGCCGCTCGGCATCAGTATCGAACAGGCCGCCTATGGCATGTTTACGATCGTAAATAGCGGCATGGTCAACGGCATCCGGCGCGTGTCGGTCGAGCGCGGCTACGATCCGCGCGACTTCGTTTTGGTCGGGGCCGGCGGCGCCACCGCCGCCCACATCACCGCTCTGGCGCGCGAGATGGGCATCGACACCATCATCCTGCCCAAGCTTGCCTCGGGCCTGTGCGCCTTCGGGCAGATCATCTCGGACGTCAAATACAATTATATGGCGACAGCGCCCCTGCGCCTGGACACTGCAGGCGCCTGCGAGAAGATCGACACGCTCTTCGCCGAGATCGAGGCACAGGGCGTCCGCCACCTGGAGGTGGACGGCTTTGCTGCCGACCGCATCGCCATCAAGCGCAGCCTGGAAATGCGCTATGTCGGCCAGGTGCATGAGTGCACCGTCGACATCGACAATTTCAGGATCGACGAAACCACGATCGACAAGGTCAAGGATGCCTTCCACGCCCGCCACGAGGAACTCTACACCTATAGCGAGCGGCACAATCCTGTCGAAGTGGTAAACATCGAATCCACCTTGTACGGGCTGATCGAGAAACCGAGGCCTCCCAGGCTGGAGGGAACCGGCAGTCTGGAACTCGCGCTCAAGGGCAAGCGGCCCGCAATCTTCCAGGCCTCAGGCGAGGCAACGTCGACACCTGTCTATGACGGCTCGAAGCTGGGCGTGGGGGTCTCCGTTGCCGGGCCGGCCATCATAGAGGAGGTCACCACCACCATCGTCATCGAGCCCGGCTGGACTGCAGCCTTACACGAAAGCGGCAGCTATCTGCTGACCTGCAAGGATTGACCGGCGATGCCCGCTCTTCCTGCGCTCCTCCCGTTTGCGGCCCTGTCTCCGCTAGCGATTGGGCGGCAGGAAGAAGGCCTGGCGGAAATAGGAGCGGAAGGCTTCCATGGCGGGGGTGAACGCCGCGTCCCGCCGCCAGGCCAGGCCGACATCCATCGAGGGGATCGGCTCGGTCGGCACGATCGTCTCGATGCGCTTGCCCTCCAGCGACCAGGGCCTGAGCACCATGTCCGACAGGATCGCCACCCCTTGCCCGTCCGCCACCAGCGAGCGCACGGCCTCGACCGAGGAGGTGCGCAGCGTCACGTTCGGCCGGAAGGAGGACAGGCTCCAATAACGCAGCGCCGTGTGGGCGGCTTCGTCCACGGTCAGCATGATATAGGGCTCTTCGGCGACCTCCTTGAGACTGACGGCGCCCTGCGCCAGCAGCCGGTGGCGGGCCGGCACCCACAGCCGCCGGCGCGAGCTCATCAGCGTCTCGGTGGTCAGATCGGGATTGATCACGTTGGAGGTCAACAGCACCGCCATGTCGTAGCGATTGGCCAGCAACCCGTCCTCGATCGCCTCGCGGTTGAGCTCGAAGAGCTGGATGTCGAGATTGGGCCAGGCGCGGCGCAGGCGGCCGAGATGGTTGGGCAGGAAATAGCCGATGACCGTATAGGTGGCCGCAACCGTCAGCCGGCCGGCGAAATCATTGGCGGGCAGGAGCAGGCTGGTGGCCTCCTCGACCTTGTTCAGGATCTCATAGGCGTGGAACAGGAATTGCCGGCCCGCGGGCGTCATGTCCATGCCCTGGGTGGAGCGGGTGAACAGCTCGACGCCGACGATCTGTTCCAGCTCCTTGATGGCGGTGGTGATGGCCGATTGCGAGATGCCGAGCTCGCCCGCAGCCTGGGACACCTGGCCATGCTCGGCCGTCGCCACGAAATAGCGGATCTGGCGCAGACTGACCGGCATGAGCGACTCCCTTCGCGTTTCAGATCGATATCTACATCAGTATTTGAAAAATCGATAGACGGCCGATTCAGGCTTCATCGAATTTCATGCTTCGCCCCCAATCTTTGGAAAATCTGCCCCACATGCGAGGAATTAGGAGGAAGTCAGGAAATCGCCTATTTCTGAAAATCAGATAATAGGCATCTGAATATAGAATTTTTCAATCGAACCGTCTCGCCGTAACGTCAGAGCAAGACCGGCCGTGATGCCGGCCCAGGATGAATTTCACAGAGGGAGGCTGGCTTGGCGCTGGCTGCGGTCGACATCAATTGCGACATGGGCGAAGGCTTCGGCCAATGGCGCCTGGCGGAGGCGGACGACACCGCCTTGATGGAACTCATCAGTTCCGCCAACATCGCCACCGGCTTTCATGCCGGGGACCCCTCGCTGATGGACGCCACCGTGCGGCTGGCGGCCCAGCACGGCGTTGGCATCGGCGCCCATCCCGGCTATCGCGATCTCCAGGGCTTCGGCCGCCGCCGCATCGAGGGAGCGCCCGAAGAGATCGTCAACGACATCGTCTACCAGACCGGAGCGTTGCGGGAATTCGCCCGCCGCCACGGCGCCAGCCTGCAACATGTGAAGCCGCATGGCGCGCTCTACATGGAGCTGGCTGTCAATGAGGAACTGTCGCGCTCCTTCGTCCATGCAATGCAGGCCACCGCTCCCAACGCTTTCATCTATTGCATGGATGTCTCGCTGACCCATCGCGTCGCCGTCGAGGCCGGCCAGCCGGTGATCCGCGAATTCTATGCCGACCGCGACTATGGCCGTTCGGGCTCCATCGTGTTCACCCGCCGCACCGGCAAGCTCGATCCGGCGGCGATCGCCGACAAGGTGGTGCGAGCCTGCCGGGAACAGCGGGTACGGACCGTCGAGGGCGACGACATCGACATCGCCTTCGATTCCATCTGCTTTCACTCCGATACGCCCGGCAGCCTTGCCATCGCCCGCGCCATGCGCGCGGCCCTGATCGCCGATGGCATCAAGATCATGCCGGCGAGCGAACTCGCCCACCTGCCCAGAGCCATCACGAGGGGATGAAGAATGGCAATTTCGCAGATCATGTCACCCTTGCCCGGTGTCTTCTACAGACGCCCCTCCCCTGACAGCCCGTTCTTCAAGGAGGACGGGGAGTCCGTCGCGGCCTCCGATGTCATCGGCCTGATCGAGGTGATGAAATCCTTCCACGAGGTCAATGCGGGCATCGGCGGCAGCAATATCCGCTTCCTGGTCGACGATGGCGATGCCGTGATGGCCGGGCAGGTTCTCGCCGAGGTGGAGGCATGAACATCCGTTCCGTCCTTATCGCCAATCGCGGCGAAATCGCCGTACGCATCAATCGCGCGGCCAAGGCGCTGGGACTGCGCACCGTGCAAGTCTACAGCGCCGCGGACAAGGACTCCCTCGCCGTACGGCTTGCCGACGAAGCCATCGAGATAGGCCCCCCGGCCGCCAAGAAATCCTATCTCGACATCGAGGCCGTGCTTGCTGCCGCCAGGGCGGCCAAAGTCGATGCCGTGCATCCGGGCTATGGCTTCCTGGCCGAGAACGCCGATTTCGCCGATGCCGTGGTGGCGGCGGGCATGAAATTCGTCGGCCCCGCCGGCTCCGCGATCCGCCTGCTCGGCGACAAGGTCGCGGCGCGGGCCGAAGCCGAGAAGGCGGGCGTGCCCACCGTGCCGGGCAGTGGCGGGCGCGTCGCCGATCTGGAAGCCGCCGAGGCCATCGTCGCGCGCATCGGCTTTCCGGTGATGATCAAGGCCGCGGCCGGCGGTGGCGGGCGCGGCATTCGCGTCGCCGCCGATCTGGACGAGTTCCGCCGGCAGTTCCCCCAGGCTTCCGCCGAGGCGGCCGCTGCCTTCGGCGATGGCGGTCTCTATATCGAGAAGGCCATCGAAAAGGCGCGCCATGTCGAGGTGCAGATCCTCGGCGACGGCCGGAACTTCGTGCATTGCCATGAGCGCGAATGCTCGCTGCAGCGCCGGCGCCAGAAAGTATGGGAGGAAGCACCCGCCGTCGGCCTGTCGCCCGAGGTGCGCGAACGCCTGTGCCGGAGTGCAGTCGCCCTCGCCCGCTCGGTCGGCTATAGCGGCGCCGGCACGGTGGAATATCTCTATGACGAAGCCAGCCAGGACTTCTATTTCATCGAAGTAAACACGCGCATACAAGTCGAACATCCGGTGACGGAGATGGTCACCGGTCTCGACCTGGTCCAAGAGATGCTGCGCATTGCCGGCGGCGAGCCGCTCTCCGTCCGCCAGGAGGACATCGCCGTCGCCGGCCACGCCATCGAATGCCGCATCAACGCCGAGGATCCGTTCAAGAACTTCATGCCCTGGCCTGGCGTGGTCTCGGAATTGTCGGTGCCAGAGGCGGAGGACATCCGTTTCGACACCATGCTCTTTGCGGGCTATGCGGTGCCGCCCTTCTACGACTCCCTGCTGGGCAAGCTCGTCGTGCATGGCGAGGACCGCACGGCCTGCCTGGCCATGCTTCGGCAGGCACTGGCCGGCCTGAAGATCGAGGGCATTCCCACCACCATTCCCCTGCACAAGGCCCTGGCCGCCGACGGCGACGTCGCAGCGGGGCGTTTCCACACACGCTTTCTCGAGGGCTGGCTGGAGAACCGTTTTGCGCCGCCGCCAGTCGAACCGGCGAAGGAGGCCGCCCGATGAAAAGCCGATATTCCTTTGGCGGCGATGAGCACCTGTTCGTCGAATGCGACGAGAGCATGTCGCTGGAGGCCTTCTTCAAGAGCCTGTCCATGACCCGCGCCATCAGGGAGGCCGGCATTGCCGGCGTCACCGAGATCTGCCCGGCCAATGCCTCCTTCCAGATCCGCTTCGATCCCGATCGCATCAAGCCGGACGACATCCTGGCGGAAGTGAAGAGCATCGAAGAGGCCGCCGCGAAGGCCGAGCCGGTGATCGGCACCCGCATCATCGAGATCCCGGTGTTCTATCAGGATCCCTGGACGCATGAGACGCTGATGCGGTTTCGCGAGCGCCACCAGGACCCTGGGGTCACCGATCTCGAATATGCCGCCCGCATCAACGATCTCGCCTCGGTCGAGGATTTCGTCACCGCCCATAGCGGCTCGCCCTGGTTCGTCTCGATGGTCGGCTTCGTGGCGGGGCTGCCCTTCATGTATCAGATGGTCGAGCGGCAAAGACAGCTCCAGGTCCCCAAATATCTGAGGCCCCGCACCGACACGCCGAAGCTGACGGTCGGCCATGGCGGCTGTTTTTCCTGCATCTATTCGGTGCGTGGCGCCGGCGGCTACCAGATGTTCGGCATCACGCCGATGCCGATCTTCGATCCCGAGCAGAAGACCGGCTATCTGCGCGACTTCATGGTGTTCTTCCGGCCGGGCGACATCGTCAAGTTCAAGCCGATCGGGCGCGACGAGCATGACGCGATCGCGGCCGACGTCGCTTCCGGCCGCTATGCGCCGCAGATGCATGAGGTCACCTTCGACCTCCGGGAATTCCAGAAGGATATCGACGGCTACAACGCCAGGCTGGAGGGCATGATCCATGGGCGTTAAGGTCCTCAATCCAGGCCTGTCCACCACCATCCAGGACCTTGGCCGGCCGGGTTATTTCCATCTCGGCATTCCCGTCGGCGGGGCAATGGACCGGCTGGCCCTGCGTGCCGCCAATCTCCTGGTCGGCAATGATGAGGGGGCAGCCTGCCTGGAGGCCGTGTTCCTCGGCCCCGAACTCGAATTCACCAAGGATGCGACGATCGCCATCACCGGCGGCGAGATGCCGATCAAGATCGGCGGAGTCGAGCAACCCTCCTGGACCGCCCTCAGCGTCAAGGCCGGCCAGACGCTCAGCTTCGGCTTCCTCAAGGCGGGCGCACGCATCTATATCGCCGTCGCCGGCGGCTTCGACGTTCCCCTGGCGCTCGGCAGCCGTTCTACCTACGTGATCGGTGCTCTCGGCGGTTATAAGGGCCGCGCCTTGGCCAAGGGCGACGAACTCGCCATCGGCGAAGCGGGCGCGGTCAAGGAAGGGCGTAGCGTGCCCGAGCCCTTGCGCCGCCGTCCTGGCACACCGGCGCAGCTTCGCGTCCTGCCGGGCCTCTATTGGCACCGCGTCCAGGAGCAGTCGGGACGCGCCTTTTTCGAAGACCAATGGAAGGTCGCGCCGGAAGCCGACCGCATGGGCTATCGCTTCCGGGGCGGGCGTCCACTGCACTTCGTCGAGCGGGAGCCGCCCTTCGGCGCGGGATCGGATCCCTCCAACATCGTCGACAGCTGCTATCCCTATGGCTCGATCCAGGTGCCGAGCGGCACCGAGCCGATCATCCTGCATCGCGACGCCGTGTCCGGCGGCGGCTATTTCATGCTCGGCACCGTGATCTCGGCCGACATGGACCTGATCGGCCAGATGCAGCCCAACACGCCGACGCAATTCGTCGAGGTCGACATGGCCACGGCCCTGGCGGCACGCGCCGAACGCGCAACGCTGCTGGCCTGTATCCGGGCCGTGCTGGCCTCCAGCTAGAACCCTTTGCTCCAGCTCCCGGTCGAAGCGGCCAAAAAGGCCGCCGACCCAAGAACATCCAAAAACATCACCATCCAAGCACGACATCGCTCCACAATCAGTGAGAGGGGAACCATCATGGCAGGCACCGTCACGGCCGCCGAAGCCGACACGCTCGACTATTCCAACCGGGCCGTTCCGCCCGATGCCCGCATGCCCAGAATGGCCCTGACCATGGCCTGGTGGGCCGTGTGCAGCGCCGTATTCTATATCGTCGTCGGCGCGGCCCTGGCGCTGGGCTTCGGCACCCGCAACGCCATCATCGGCATGGTCATGTCGGTGATCGCCTATGGCGTGATCAACGCCGTGCTCAGCCGCTTTGCCATTCGCACCGGCCTGTCCGTCGCCCTGTTCTCGCGCGTGCTGTTCGGCAATGTCGGCGCGGGGCTGGCCACCCTGATCTTCTGCGCAACCGCTATCTACTATGCCGTGTTCGAAGGATCGGTCATCGCGGTCGGCATCCACACCATCTTTCCCGGCGTGTCCTATGCGATCGCCGCCCTGATCGTGGTGCTCTATTCGGTGCCGTTGATCTTCGGCAGCATCCAGACCTGGCTCGACAAGTTCAACGGCGTGCTGCTGCCCTTCTATATCCTCGGCCTCGTGGTCGCCGTCGGTCTGGCCATTGCCGAGTATGGTTATAGCGACAAATGGCTCAATCTCGGCCCGGCCGGCGGCGCGCCGGCTGGCGGCTGGTGGTCGTGCTTCGTCTATTACATGGGCGTGTGGGTGCTCATGATGTTCACCTTCGACTATGCCCGCTTCGGGCGGCAGGAGGACGCCGGCTATCACGCCTTCTTCAATTTCGGCATGCCCTTCTATGTCATGGTGTTCCTGGTCAGCGGCCTGTTCGGCATGTTCATGATCGGCACCGTTCCCGATCTCGGCACCGTCAGCGAAGTGACCGTCCTGCTCGCTTTGCTCAAGCTGATGGGCGTTTGGGGCCTGCTCTTCGTCTGGGTTACGCAGACGCGCATCAACACGGCCAATTATTATCTCGCCGCCGTCAATATGGAGGCCCTGGTCCAGCTCTTCGGCAAGCTGCCCTTCGGGCGCATCGGCTGGGCCGTGGTCGTCGGCCTGATCGTCTATCTCCTGATGCTGGCCGATGTCTTCGCCTATCTGCTGCAGGCCCTTGCCTATCAGGGCATCTTCGTGGTGGCCTGGGTCGCCGTGGCCATGGCCCACATTCTCAGCGACCGCTATCGGCGCCTAGCCGGCGATACGATCGAATATCGCTCCAGTCACGTGCCCGCCTTCAACCCACTCGGCCTAGCCGCCTGGTTTGCCGGCGCGGCCATCGGCATCGGCCTGCATCTGTTCGGTGGCGCCTATGCGGAGCTGTCGGCACCGGCAACGGCCGTGGCAGCGTTCTGCATCTACACGGTGGGTCTTAGCTTCGCCCGCCGCTCCTGGTTCCTGGTTGCGGATTGACGCGAACAATCGCGAGACCCGGCTGGGTGATCAGCCGGGAACTTGCACGGGTGGTCGGTTGCACCGCTTGGGAACGATCGGCTTCGACAGGCGTTTGATTGCAAGATGCGCACGCGTCAACCGGACCTGGCAGTAGAGGGAACAGGGATGGTTTTTCCGGTTTCCCGCCCTGACCAACGAAATGGTAGCCGAGCCCTTGTCCTGCCCGTGCGTATCGCCTCGGCTCGTGAGGCAGGGGCTGATTTCGAGCGCGTTCCGGGTGCTGCCGGACTCGAGTGGTCAGATTTTGCAGGAGTCGCATGGAGGTCCTGTCCCGGGTGGTGTTCACCGTAGCCAGCATCTGCCTGATGATGTTGGCGGGCGGTCTTGTCGCGATAGCCGGATTTCGGGTCTTTCATGCCGCCTATTACGATGGCCAGTTCGACAATACGCTACTCGATTCAATCGGCTTCGTGGTGGTCGGCGTCGCGGTCTTCGACGTGGCGCGCTATTTCCTCGAAGAGGAGGTGCTGCGCGCCCGCGAAATGCGCAATGCTGTGGAAGCTCGCCGCAGCTTGACGAAGTTCATGTCAGCCATCGTGATCGCAGTTTTCCTCGAGGCTTTGGTAACGGTGTTCAAGGTAGCCAAGCAAAGCCCGGAGCAATTGCTCTATCCGGCGCTCCTGCTCTTCGGCGGCACCGCGATGATCGTGGGCCTTGGCGTCTATCAAAAGCTGTCCGTCAGCGTCGAGCGGGAAAGTCCGGCAGAACCCCGCAAGGAAAAGGCCGAGAGCAAGCGCAAGGCCGGAGAGCGGCAAGCAGAGCCAAGCTAGGCCGGAGGCTCGTCTGGCGTCGCAATAGACATGACTGCGCGACCGCTCGTGACATCCGCGACCATCTGCCGAACATCGACCAGATCCTGTTCGCGGATCGCGGCGACAAACTCGCTTCCCGTCGCAGTATAATCCTGCGTCAGGATCTGCACCGCCTTATGGGCGGACAAGCGGGCCTGTACCAGCGCCAGGTCGGTAAAGGCGCAGGAGATGCGTGCCTCGACCCGTATGACGATCGGCAGCTTTTCGGCAGCGCGCAGGCAGGCGGCAGCCGTGCCGCCGTAGGCCCGGATCAAGCCGCCGCTGCCGAGCAGCACGCCGCCGAACCAGCGCGTGACCACGACGGCGACACCATCCAGGGCCTGGCCATCGATCGCCTGCAGGATCGGCTTGCCGGCGGTGCCGCTGGGCTCGCCATCATCGTTGAAGCGGTAGAGGGGGCCGACTCGCCAGGCCCAGCAATTGTGATTGGCCGCCATGTCGGAATGATCCCTGATGAAGGCCTTGGCGGCCTCTTCTCCCGACACGGGAGCGGCCGTCGCCAGAAAGCGGCTTTTCTTGACCTCCTGTCTGAAGGTCTCGATTCTCTGAAGGCTGAACAAATCCGGCATGGCTGCAATCTAAAGCATTTTCCGGAAAAGTTGACAGCCATCCCTCAACATAAAAAATATCGTTAGAACAATTGGTTATTGATAGATCCCAATGTAAGGAAATGGCAGGTCGTATCCGTGCGGACCGTTTTGCGCCAAATCACCGCGCTCAACCATGGCGGGGGGAGCCCACCATGTCGACGGCATGCGATCCGGCAAGGCCGCTCGCCGCAGAAGCATGCGATGGCGCAACTGCGCTCGCCCAATGCTCATGCGGTGACAACAGGCACAAGCTTTGGCCTGCTTCGTAAACCCAAAATCGAAAGCATGATGTGGGCACCGTTCTGCATCGATTGACTTGACCGGGCGTCACTGCTGTAGTCGCCGGCAGCCTGGATGTTCTCAAAAAAGGGATTTGGATGAGCACGAGGATACATGTAGCGGCGCTGGCCGGAGCGGTCTTGAGCCTGTTCCAGCTTTCAGGCGGAGCCTATGCAGCCCAATGCGGCAAGACTGCAGCCGGCTATGAAGCATGGAAGCAGGAATTTTCCGCCGAGGCACGCGCCAAGGGCGTCGGTCAGGCCGGCATCGCCGCGCTGATGAGCACCCATTACGCCACAGCCACCATCAACGCCGATCGCGGCTTGAAGAGTTTCCGGCTGTCCCTGGACCAGTTCCTTGCCAAGCGCGGTGGCAACACGATCGTTGCGCGCGGACGCCAGCTCAAGAAATCCCAGGGTGCGTTGTTTGCCACTATCGAGCGCCGTTACGGCGTGCCGCCGGGACCGCTGCTGGCGATCTGGGGCATGGAGTCGGGCTTTGGTGCCGTCAAGGGCAACCAGAACATGCTCTCCTCGGTGGCAACGCTGGCTTATGACTGCCGCCGCCCCGAATTCTTTACCGACCAGCTCTACGCTGCGCTCAAGCTCGTCGACAGCGGCCGCTTCACGGCGCAGACCCGCGGTTCCATGCATGGCGAAGTGGGCCAGACCCAGTTCATGCCCAAGACCGTACTGCAATATGGCGTCGGCAATCTCGACACCGCTGCGGGTGCCCTCGATTCGACCGCCAACTACCTGAAGGCCCATGGCTGGAGTGCCGGCCAGGGCTACCAGCCGGGCGAGCCGAATTTCGGGGCTATCCAGGCCTGGAATGCCGCCTCCGTCTATCAGCAGGCTATCGCCCATATCGGCCAGCGCATCGACGCCCAATAGAAAGTCCCGCTGGGGTGGGTGCGAGAACCGCGAGCTCTTTCACCCAGCCGCGATCGACCACCGGTCCATGACGCCGTGGAGCACCAGCTTCCACGGCGTTTTATCTTGATTGACCTATGATCCGAAAGAATGGCCTTCATCTCGGCCTGCTGCCCGCCACTGCATGCCGCGCCCGCGCCGCTACGTGCCTTCGGTGGGAGTCGTTCGCTCCCCTGCCCGCCCGACAGAATGTTCCATCGCCGATATAAACTAAGCCCTTGCGCTAAGTTTTGAAGGCTGATAGTTAGCCTTGAGGATAGGTAATGGGTTTTCACCCACATCCCGAAAAACCGGGGTCGAGCTGCGAAAGGTGATGTCATGAAGCTGGTCTTGATGGAATTCTTGTCCCTCGATGGCGTGTATCAGGGGCCGGGAAGCCCCGATGAAGACACGACCGACGGTTTCACCCGCGGCGGCTGGTTCGTGCCCTTCATCGATGATGCCTTGATGCGTTCGGTGATCGCCTGGGTCGCCGAGGCCGATGGCTTCCTGTTCGGGCGCCGAACCTATGAGAATTTCGCGCGCGATTGGCCGAAAATGGATGATCCGAACGATCCGATCGCCAGCAAGCTGAATGGCGCTCCGAAATATGTGGCCTCGACATCGCTCGAACGTGCCTCATGGGCTCCATCGACCATCCTGTCTGGCGACATTTTCGACGGCATCGCCGCCTTGAAGGCCAAGCCCGGTCGCGAGTTGCAGATCCATGGCAGCGGGCGGCTCGCCTACTCGCTATTGGCAGCCGGATTGGTGGACGAGCTAAGGCTCATGGTTGCTCCCGTCGTACTGGGACAGGGCCGCAAGCTCTTCAGAGATGGCGGGCAGCCTCTCGGCTTCAGGCCGTTGAAGGCCGAGGTGACGCCGGCCGGCCTCACGATCCAGGTCTACGAGAAGGCTGGAACACCCACCTTCGCGACTTACAGTCCTTCGTGATTTGCCGGACCGAGACGGGCCGAGATGGGCCAGGCTCCGCTGGACGAGAGGCGCCGAAATGCCGCGATATCGCCACCGCGCCGAAACAAACGGAAATCGCAGGTTAAGGCAGCACGGGCATGCTGGTGGCCTCTTTCACCGGAGCCAAGCCGATGCTCGAAAGTGTGCTGCTTGCCTTGCTGTTCTCCTTCGTGACCTATTATCTCACCTTCGACCTCTGAAGGGAGGTCGATGCTCCCGTCGATCAACGCCCCGCTTCAGCCAGGATCGGATAGAGTGAGGCGACCAGCGCCAACGCCATCACCATGTTGAAGACGCGCAGCCGCACAGGTTCCGACAGGAAACCGCGCAAAGCGGTCCCCGCTGCCGCCCAGACCAGCAGGCAGGGGCCATTGGCCAGAACGTAAATGGCCGCCACCACCAGGACATAACCGAAGAAGCCGTCGACCGGCGTGTAGGTCGCAATCGCTCCGATCGCCATGATCCAGGCCTTTGGATTGACCCATTGGAAGGCCGCTGCCTGGAAGAAAGTCATCGGTCGATCCCGGCCACCCTCCGAATCCGGCCCGCCCGCTCTCGCGATCTTCCAGGCGAGATAAAGGAGATAGACCGCGCCCCCATAGCGCAGCAGTGTGTGAAGGAACGGGAAGGCCGTGAACAAGCCGCCTATGCCGAAGCCAGCGGCGAGCACCAGGATGCAGAAGCCCAGATTGATGCCGAGAAGGTGAGGCATGGTGGCCCAGAGACCGTAATTGGCGCCGGAGGCCAGCAGCATCGTGTTGTTCGGCCCCGGCGTGATCGAAGTGACGAAGGCATAGAGGATGAAGGCGGTCAGCAGGTCGGATGTCATGGCAAGGGCCGTCGGTTCCGCAGGGAATTGACGGCACCATAGAGGCGTGACACATTTTCGAAATGCATAATAGTGTCATGTGACACAATTAACGAGTTTATCGTGAAGCTTGCGTCGCCCTGGGAGCCACGCCTGACACCAGGCGACGACCCGCCATTCGAGCGGCTCGCCGCGGCGCTTGCCGACGACATCGCCGCCGGCCTGATCGGCGCCGGCGACCGGCTGCCGGCCCATCGCGATCTTGCCTGGCGCCTCGGCATCGGCGTCGGCACCGTCACCAAGGCCTATGTCAAGCTGGAGCAGCGCGGCCTGGTCAGATCCCTCCACGGCCGCGGCATGTTCGTGGCAGGCATATCGGCCATGGCGACCGGAAGCATCGACCTCGGCATCAATGCTCCGCCGCAGATGTTGAGCGACAGGTTGCTGCAGGCGACATTGTCGACACTGGCAAAGCGCCTCGATGCCGAAACGTTCGGGGCTTATTCCCATCCTGCGGGGCGCCCGGAGCATCGCCGCCTGATGGCACGCTGGCTGGCCAGATGGGGCGTCGACGCCGGACCGGACCGTATAGTGCTGACCCATGGTGCCCAGCACGCCCTCGCCATTGCGATGGCCATGGCCTGTCCGCCGGGAACCCATCTGCTGACCGAGGCATTGACCTATCCGGGCGCCCTGCTGGTGGCGCGGCAGGCCGGCCTCGAGACCATTGGCCTCGCGATGGACCGGGAGGGCCTTACGCCCGGTGCCCTGGCCGAGGCGCTCGGCGCCGATCACGGCCGGCACCGGGTGCTCTATGTGACGCCCACCCTGCACAATCCGACGACGGCGACGATGGGCGCCGAACGCCGCCAGGACGTGGTCCGCCTCTGCCGTGCCCACGACGTCATCATCATCGAGGACGACGTCTACGGCATTTTCGCGCCAGCCGGCGTTCGCCCCCTGGCCTGCCTTGCACCCGAACGCACCTTCCATGTCACCAGCCTCTCCAAGGCCTTGAGCCCGGGGCTTCGCATGGGTGCGCTCGTCGTCCCGTCCGATCGCGTGGCCGAGGCGGAGGCGAGGCTGCAGGCGAGCAGCACCATGGCCTCGGCGCTCCAGGCCGAGATCATGGGGATGTGGCTGACGGACGGAACGGCGGAAGCCGTTGCCTCCTCGATCCGCGCAGATGCCGTCCGGCGCTCGGCCTTCGCTGCCGATCGCCTGCCCAAGCAAGCGGCGCTCAGGATCAATGACGGTTTTCACGCCTGGCTGCCGATGCCGGCCGAAGCGGCGGATCGTTTCGTCGCCCGTGCCGCGCTGCGCGGTGTCGCCCTGATGCCGGCGCGCGCAGCCATGGCCGATCCCTCAGCACCGGACGGTGGAGTGCGGATAAGCCTCGGCGCTCCCGCGATGGCTCAGCTCGACCAGGCGCTGGGCGTTCTCGCCGACTTGTTCCTGCCCGAGCGGCCCGTGCTCGTCTGAGCACACAGGCGTTCAGCCACGAGCGCGCTTTGCCTTTGTAGGCCGGCGGACGGCCCTGACTTTTCCGCTTTCGCCGCCACCGCAGAAGAAACGCTCGCCCCCATCGGCTTCGAGCCCGGAGACGACCAGGCCGGCCGGCATCGCAAGGCTGTCGAGGACCGTGCCGGTGGCCGGATCGACATGCCGCAATTCGCTTTCGTCATTTTCCCAGGTGGCATGCCAGAGTTCCCCGTCGACCCAGGTCACGCCGGTGACGAAACGGTTGGATTCGATGGTGCGCAAGGTGGCGCCAGTCTCGGGATCGATCTGGTGAATCTTGCGGTCCTGATACTGGCCGACCCAGAGAGCACCCTCGGCCCAGGCCAGGCCCGAATCCTTGCCGCCGCCGGGCGCTGGAATGGTGGCGAGCACCGTGCCGGTGGCCGGATCGATCTTCTGGATGCGATCCTCCGCAATCTGGAACAGATGCCGGCCGTCAAAGGCGGTGCCGGCATGCGCGGGGACGTCGAGAGCCTTCACCGTCTTGCCGCTGTCGGGATCGAGCGCATTCAGCTTGTCGCCGGAGGCGAACCAGACGTTCTCGCCATCGAAGCTGACCCCGTGTACGGCTTCGACCCCGGCGAAGGGGCCATATTCGCGAAGGATTTCTGCTGGTGTCCGTTTCATACGGCCGATCCTAGCTTTATGGCAGCGGTGCCGGGAGTAACAAGGTTGTCGCGAAACTCGGCACCGGCGGCGTCACCCAGCGGCGTGCTCTTCCACGGCCGAAGAATTGCACTTTGGCGGCCAAGGCGAGCTCGTCGAGAGCACGCTGCACGGTACGCTGGCTGGCTCCGAGTGCAAGCGCCAGGGCAGAACTGGACCAGGCCTCGCCATCGGAGAGAAATGCCAGCACCGCCGCATATTTCTCCTCCACCGGCCGGGCCAACACCAGGACCTCGCCGGTGCGGCTCGGCGCCAGCGCAAAACCGCGCTTGGTCGCATTGACGGTGGCCAGTCCCCTCAGGGTCGCACGCAGGCGACCCATTTCGACCCGCAGGCGGGCGCGATGGGACTCGTCGGCCGACTTGGCTCCGAATGCACGCGCCACCAGCTCGTCGCGCGTCACATCGCGGGGCCAGGCCTCGCCGAGTGCACGGACGAGGGCGAACAGCACCGGTCGCCGGGCAAGCGAAGTCGATTTGTCGCCATTGCGCACGACATGGCGGCAGGCATCGATCATGAAGGCTTTCGACATCTGCAAAGCCTCGACTTCATCGAGCAGGACCGGGCGTTCGCCGCCGGCCCTGATCAGGCGGGCCGCCGGCGTATCCAGGATCAGCCTGGCGCTTTCGACTTCCGCCGCCAGCGCCGGGATTGCGGCCTCGCTTGCGGCCCGTTCGGCCCGTGCCAGCGCCGTACGGGCCTGCCGGGTCTCGAGCCGACGCATCGCAATGCCGGCAACCACCAGGTCGTGGGCCGTCCTCAGGGCCGGCGGCAGCGGCGCGGGGTCGAAATTGGCAAGTTCCGCCTCGGCGGCATCCAGACGCCCGATCAGCAGCAGGCGCCGGGCTTCGAGATATCTGGCATGAGCGGCATTCACGCGATCGCCATGCTGCTCCAGCGTCGTGCGTGCGGTATGGAGGGCCTTGGCGGGCCAGCCGAGGTCACGCGAGACGAAGGCGATTTCGGCCTCGGCGACGATGCATCTCGCGCGCGCCACGGCTTGCCTGGCGCCGAAGGCGCGCGCGGCATTTCGGATCAGGGTTCGGGCACGGTCGAGGTCGCCGAGCTGCGCCATAGCGATGCCCCGCAAGGCCAATGCCGGCGCGTCGTCACGCAGGGCAACCCGGTTCAGGGCGCCGAGCGGGTCGCCGGCAGCGAGCGCACGGGCCGCGGCCGTCATCAGCGAGTCCATTCGAATCCCGCCAAGCTTGTCACTCCCATCATCCGCTGGTCCCGGACTAGCACGAAATGCCAGATCTTATCGAGAACACCATGAGTGCCGTCATGAGCCTCATTATGGGATGGCGCATCGGATGCCGGGTAATCGGCGCCGCCGGCCATTCCGAACGGTCTGCAGCCGGGGACTCATTGCAGCCTGAACGCCGCCGGCTGACCGCGATCCTACTGGTGAGCGGCCTGCTGGATCTGCGCAACATGGCGGTCGTCACGGCGGGCATCACCGTCCAAACGCCTCGCACCAAAGGGCCCGCACCCGGATGCTCGCGCCGGAGCTTCCGTGCTCGCATGTTTCAGGTCCTGCGGCGCGCGGTGAAAGCAGGAGGATCGCTGGCGGGAAAGGACTCGTCGCTCGCCTCATCGACCGCGTCCCACGGATCTTCGGGCTGCGCTGCCATGTCCCGGCGCCGGCCGGCCGCTTTCAGCGCCCCGACTTCCTGGCGCAATCGATGATTTTCATCCAGCAGCTTGGCAATAGCGACCAATCCCGCGAGTGAAGCCAGAAAGCCAAGCCTGCGCATGTTGTTCTCCTTTGCAAGCCGCAGATCCTGCTCGAAGGCCGCGGCCTCGATATCGAACTGTCCTGGCGCTGAACCTGCGAACCGGGTTCATGGTTCCCGCCGGCACCACAAAGCGGCCCGGGCTTTGCTCCACTTCGTCGCAGGCAGGAAACCTTTGTTGTCCGCCGCCGTTTCGCCTCCGACAACCATCGAGGTGCCGATCCATGCAAGCTTACGACGTGCGCGCCCTTTTTTCATTTGCCGATAGGGCGAGTCGGCTGGATAGGAGCGATCCATGGCTCGATCGCGATATCTGCTTGAGCCTTCGTTATCTCAATGGCCGCATGTTCGCCGATTGGCTGGTCGTCCTGCCCGACCATCGCCTGTCGTCCGCCGATGGTTCGCATTGTGGCGAGCCTGACGCGCTCACCACCTCCATCGATGCTGTCGAGAGGCTTCGGCGCTGTCTGCTGCCCAGGAGCAGGCTGAGCGTCAGGACGCTCGATGGCCATGCGGAACAGTTTCAGTGCCAGGTACAGTTTGGCGTCGGCACACGTGACACCGGCAGGGCGATCGTCGCCAGTTCCGAGCCTTGTGCCCGGCTGGCGGCCCTCCTTCACGCCTTCGCAAGTTCGACGCTGGGCTGGCCGGAGCCTGCAAGCGAACCAGCCAGACTGCGCTTTGCCCTGGTTGACAAATGAGCGAGCCTGACCGGAAACCGCTGCAGGACGTCGTGGCGGCGCCTGCTCGATAGACAGAAGGTTAGCGTCGCTCGTTCCCGAGCAGGGTCGCACCGACGAAGAGCCCAACGACGAATCCCAGAATGCCGGCCGAGGACAATATCGTCGCGGCCGTGCCGGGATGTTCCCTCGCCGCATCGGTCACGGCATGCGCCTGCTCGCGGGCCTGCTGGAAGGAGGCTCTCGTCTGCCCTCTGGCCCGATCCACGGCTTCGGAAGCCGCTTCGCGTGTGCGTTCCAATGTCTCGGCACCGCGATCCGCGATGGATTTGCCAAGCGCGCTGATTTCCTTGCGGAGATCGGCAATCTGCTTTTCCAGTTCCTTGCGCACATCGTCCGAGGAGATCGAGTCGGCCATCTTGTTCTCCGTTCTGGTGATCCTTGACGGTGATGGTGGATACCTGCACCGCCCTTGCCCATAACGCCCGATCAGGCGGCATGTTCCCGACACCTCACCGGCAGACAAAAAAGGCTCCCATAGGGAGCCTTCAGACTGCTGACAAACCAGTAGCGTTAGTCAGCAGTTTTTGATTCAGTGGGTCATGTTGAAGAAACCCGGCCCCGAGCAGACGGCGATCGAGATGGTTACGCTCGATGCGCTTGTTCCCAAGGATCATCTGCTGCGCAAGATCGACGCGGTGATCGACTTTTCCTTCATCCATGATCGCGTGTCGGGGCTTTACTGTGCGGACAATGGCCGTCCTCCGCTGGACCCGACCTTGATGTTCAAGGCGTTGTTCATCGGCTACCTGTTCGGCATCCGCTCGGAGCGCCAGTTGGTGCGCGAGATCGAAGTGAACGTGGCCTATCGCTGGTTTCTGGGGCTCAAGCTGATGGCGCCGGTGTTCGACGCCTCGACGTTGTCGCAGAACCGGCGCCGGCGCTACAACGACACGGATGTGGCTCAGGCCATCTTCGATGCCATCGTGGAGCAGGCGATCGGACATGGGCTTGTGGATGGCAAGGTGCTGTACACGGACTCCACCCATCTGAAGGCGAATGCCAACGCCAAGAAGTTCGACCTAGCCCAGGTTGCCAAGTCACGAGCCGATTACTGGCAAGCCCTGGACGCGGCTGTCGAGGCGGAGCGGGCGGCGCATGGCCAGGCCCCCCTGCCGGTGCGCGAACGTGAGCCCGAGGTGAAGCAGACCAAGGTCTCGCGGGTGGATCCGGACAGCGGCTACATGGTGCGCGATGGCAAGCCCAAAGGCTTCTTCTATCTCGATCACCGCACGGTGGACGGCAAGGTCGGCATCATCACCGATACCTTTGCCTCACCCGGCAATGTGCATGACAGCATCGTCTATCTGGGCCGGCTCGACCGCCAGCGCGAGCGCTTTGCCTTGCCGGTGAAGGCGGTAGGGCTGGATGCGGGCTATGCCAGTGCTGGCATCGCCAAGGGATTGGAGGATCGAGCCATCCTGGGTGTGACCGGCTATCGTACCCCCAACCCGCCCAAGCCTGGCATGATGCGCAAGAGCCAGTTCATCTATGAGGAGGAACGGGACGGCTATCGTTGCCCGCAGGGGCAGTTGCTGGCCTATGCCACCACAGACCGCGACGGCTATCGCCAGTACGCTTCCGATCCGGCCATCTGCCGCACCTGCCCGTTGCTGGCTTCATGCACCCGCTCCGCCGACAACCGACGCGTCATCACCCGGCACGTCTGGCACGAAGCGCGCGAGCGCACCGATGCAAACCGCCTCACGCCCTATGGCAAGCTGATCTACAAACGACGAAAGGAGACGGTGGAGCGTTCCTTCGCCGATGCCAAACAGTTGCACGGCCACCGCTATGCCCGCTTCCGAAGTCTCACACGCGTGGCCTGCCAATGCCTCCTGGCCGCTGTCGCCCAGAACATCAAGCGCATCGCCACTCTGCTGGCTCCCGCTTACAGGTCAGCACCAGCCTGAAAGGGCTCTTTCTCAAAAAAGTCGATAACTCAAACCTTTGCAGCAGGCACATAAAATAACCCCGCCAAAAATGGCGGGGTTTGTCAGCGGTCTGAAGGCTCCCATAGGGAGCCTTGCCGTCTTGCGCATTCATCCAGGCACGAACGCGTTTTGCTCGAGCCGAGGCCCTGTGCTTAGTTGAACAGATCCTTGGTCAGGATCGCCACTTCCGTGCGATTGCGCGCCTTGATCTTGCGCATGATGTTGCGGATGTGGATCTTCACCGTGCTCTCGCTCATCTCCAGCTTGAAAGCGATGATCTTGTTGGACTCGCCACGGCGTAAACGGTCGATGACGTCAATCTGCCGCTGGGTGAGCGCCTGGCCGAGTGGCCCCTTGTCCGCAGCCGGCATGGGCGCGGCCTGCGCCGCCAGGAGGCTGCTGACGGGGACGAACTTCTCTCCTGCCTGAACCAGGCGAATGGCGGCGGCCGCCATGTCCAGATTGAAGGTCATGCCGACGAAACCCTGGGCACCCTGTTCGAGGCTGCGACGGACCAGAACAGGGTCCTCGACATCGGAGAGTACGATGATCTGGCTGTCGGGAGCCTTGGCCTGCAACCGGGCAATGTCGTCGCAAATGGCGCGTTCTGTCGCGCCGTCCCCAGTCGCGCACAGCAATATCGTCACGGGGGCGGCAGGGTCCGTCGGACGCCATTCGTCGACAGATCCATAGCCGCTCGTGCTGCAGTTCAATTCGGCTTCGGCGAGGCAGCGCGCCAGGCAGTCGCGGATCAGCGTTGCGGCGCTGATGATGAGGATCGGGATCGTCGCGACCCGGGGTGTGATGATCGGACCGGAAACGGGAGTCGGCCGCATGGCTTCATTGCGCAGTCTTGGCAGACGGTCGACGTCGACGCTCCTATAGGCATCGGAAAGCACGGCAGCACCCATTACCATATTACCTTAAAATAGACTGCCGCTATCCAGCAGATCTCCAAACTTCATGGAGCCTTAGGGGTAATTTCATGCTGCGGATGTGCGATTTCGCACATACGACGCCGGCAGATCATCCGCTGCGATGACGAATCCGGTTATGCGCACGACACTCGGACAACCATCGGCGCACGTCTGCGGCCGCAAGACACAACGGCTGCGCGGCGACAAGAATTTCCTATCTACATATCTCAAAAAACTTGGAATTCATCAGAATACTTCAATGACACACATTTACCGGAAATGTGTCATCATTAAGAAATCAAAGATAATTTTGCGACGCGTGCCGTAATTCCTATTTTCATCAAAATTATATGGGAACAATTGCAGCCATGGGTTGTTGTATTGCTCATATCTGGAGTGGATACACTCGATAACCACGGAGAAAGGTCATGACAAGCAGGTTGATGAACTTGATTGGCATATCTTTGGTGGCGCTATGGCTGCCGGCCGCTGCCCAGGCACAAGGCGTGATGGGCGGAGCCCAGGAAGGGGCGGAACGCGGCAATGACAATGCCGGGCCGATCGGCGGTATCGTCGGCGGTACGGTCGGCGCCGTGACAGGCGGCATCAACGGGTTGCTGGGGATCGAACAGCGCCCCCGCTTCCGCAAATATGTGATCGAGCGGCATATCCCCTCCTATCGCTATGAAGAACCTCTCAATGTAGGCGTCGTCCTGCCTGAGGAGGGCGTCGAATACTACGACGTACCTGCCGACTATGGCGAAGTCCGCTACAAATATACGGTCATCAATGATGAGGTCGTGTTGGTCGATCCCGGCACCCGTCGGATCGTACAGATTGTAGAGTAGCATCCGGGTCTGCGGGTGGCTCGTTCACTTTAGCCACCCGCAATAGACATCGAGGTCTTCCGGCTGCTGCAGATGCAGGGGTCGGAAGACTTCGATGTCCGTTCAAGGCAAGCCGATAAGTCATCGATTTAAGAATGTAAAATATCAAATTGATGTATAAAGATTTTTTAAAGAATTAAACCAAGGATCTCCACCCTGCTCGGATAACGAAAAGTCTTGCCCAGCGGCCCATGAGTCCGCCGGCTGGGCCAGCTTATCGGCGCGGGATCATCCTCGTCCTTAACTTCAGCAAGCTGGCCGCCAGCCAAGAAAACGACACTCGTCGGCAACGATGCAGGCTGGCCCCGCTTGCGGCGAAAGCTGCTGGTTGGGGCCGTCCCGTCCCGCCGTTTTCCGATCCCTTCACCCGCCGAAGCGCGGTTCGGGAATGCCCCTTATGCCCAAATCATGGATGGCGAACAGGCTGCCTCGCAGCACGCCGTCACCCGGGAAGCGCGGCAAGGGTGGCTTGGCCATCGAGGTCACATAGAGCACGTCGAGATCGGGGCCGCCGAACATCACGCTGGTGACCTTCTTGACCGGCATCTCGATCACCCGGTCGACGGAACCGTCCGGCCGGTAGCGTACCAGCTTGCCGTCATAGACCAGGGCATTCCACAGGCAGCCCTCGGCGTCCACCGTCGAGCCATCGGCCGCGCCACCGCCGGAGCCGTCGACCTTGGCGAAGGTTCGTTTGTTCGACACGCTGCCCGTATCCTGATCGTAATCATAAGCCGAGATCTCGCCGGACCAGGTGTCGGTAAAATAGAAAATGGTACCGTCCGGGCTCCAGCACGGCCCGTTCGAGCAGATGATGCCGCTATCGAGCCTGGTGACCTTGAAATCCGTCGACAGGCTGTAGAGCGCCCCGTTCGGCCCCTCCTCCATCGTGTCCATGGAGCCGGCGACGAAGCGGCCGCGCTTGTCGACCTTGCCGTCATTGATGCGGTTGTTGGGCAGATCCGGCTCGGGATCGTGGATGAGTTCGACGTCCCCGGTCTTGAAGTCGAGGAGGTGGAAGCCGCGCGCCAGCGAGACGACGGCGCCCGAGCCATCCTTGCGCAGCGCCATCGAGCCGATCTTCTGCGGCACGTCCCAGGCCCGCAGTTCCCGGCCGTCGGCAGTAGCACGGAAGACGCGGCCGTCGAAACTGTCGATCCAGTAGAGGCGCTGCTGCTCGACATCCCAGAGCGGCCCCTCCCCCAACGTGGTCTTCACATCCAGCAGGACTTCGATACGCATGCTTGTTCCCTCTCCTTCAACCGTTCTTTGGTTTTCAGCCTCCCGGCGGCCTGCCTCAGAAATTCACGGCGTGGCCGCCTTTCAGGCCCAGCATTTCGCGGGCCTCGTCCGGGGTCGCCACGGCAAGGCCGAGACCTTCGATGATCTGGCGGACCCGGGTGACCTGCTCCGCATTGGAGCGGGCGAGCACGCCCGGCCCGTTCCAGAGCGAATCCTCCAGCCCGACGCGGACATTGCCGCCCATCGCGGCCGCCATCGCCGCAATGTTGAACTGGTTGCGCCCGGCACCGAGAACCGACCAGCGATACTGGTCGCCGAACAGGCGGTCGGCCGTGCGCTTCATGTGCAGGACGTCGTCGGGATGGCCGCCGATGCCGCCCTGCAGGCCGAACACGGTCTGAATGAACAACGGCGCCTTCACCAGGCCGCGATCGAAGAAATATTTGAGGTTGTAGAGATGCGCCGTGTCGTAGCATTCGAATTCGAAGCGGGTGTCGTTGCCGGCGCAGGTGGTCAGGATGTGCTCGATCTGCCCGAAGGTGTTGCGGAAGATGATGTCCTTGTTGGCCAGATAGGTCCGCTCCCACTCGTGCTTGAGATCGGTGAAGCGATCGAGCATGCCGAACAGGCCGAAATTCATGGAGCCGAGATTGAGCGAGGCGACTTCAGGCGCGAAGGTCGCCGCCGGCCGCACGCGTTCCTCGATACTCATGGTCGGGGCGCCGCCGGTGGTCAGGTTGATGACGCAGTTCGAGCGCTGCTTGATCTGGGGCAGGAACCGCGCAAAGGCCTCCGGCGTCTGGTCGGGCTCGCCCGTTACCGGATTGCGGGCGTGCAGATGCACGATCGCCGCGCCGGCTTCGGCGGCGCCGACAGCCGCATCGGCGATTTCTTCTGGCGTCACCGGCAGATGGGGCGACATTGACGGTGTGTGGATGGCGCCCGTTACGGCGCAGGTGATGATGACTTTATTGCGGGCCATACCGTCTACTCACTTTCCAATGTCCTTGGCGGCTTTGCGCTTGTGGGCGCGGAGAGCCATCAACTGGCGATCGCGCCATTTCTGGCGTTCGCCGAGCTTGTCGCGTGGCAGAAGGGCGCTACGCTCGGCTTCGATGCGCTCCATCACGGGGCCGGCCCAATCGACGCGGTACTGCACCGACGGGAAGATGTTGGCGTAGATGCCCTGGTAGCGCTCGGCATAGTCACGCACGCCCCCGGGCGCGTTGAGGTCGATCGTCTCGAACGGCCCCATGAAGGACCAGCGCAAGGCCAGCCCGTCGCGCAGGCCGATATCGATGTCCTCGACGCTGGCGATATCGTCGGCAACCAGGCGGAACGCTTCCTCGAGCAGGGCCCCCTGCAGGCGGTTCATGATGAAGCCGTCGATCTCGCGCTTCATCACCAAAGGCGACTGGCCGCAGCTGCGCATGAAGTCGGCAGCCTTGGCCATGGCCTCCTGCGAGGTCCAGGGCGAGGGACAGACCTCGACCGCCGGCACCAGATAGGGCGGATTGATCGGATGGCACACGAGGCAGCGCTGGCGGCCGGGCAGATGCTCCATGAAGGCGGAAGGCAGGATCGCCGAGGTCGAGCTTGCCAGCACCGCCTTGGCGGGTGCCAGCCTGTCGAGATCGGCGAACAGGGTACGCTTCAGTTCGACCTGTTCGGGCGCATTTTCCTGGACGTGATCGACGTCATCGAGCGCCACTGCAAGATCGGCCTCGATATGGATGCGCGCCTTAACCTCGGCCGGCTCGGAACCACCCAATAGGTCGTTGGCGGCCAGATCCGGCAGCATCTCCTCGATGAAGGCCAGGGCTTTCGGCAGGGCGTCGGCGTCCTTGTCCCAGAGCCTGACTTCGTGGCCGGCCCTGGCGAAGGTGATGGCCCAGGCGCGGCCGATGAAACCGGATCCGATGATGGCTGTCTTCATGGGGATGTTCCCGACTGAGAGGGGGCGCTCACAGGGATTCGACGTTGCCGTCGACGCCCAGGGACTGGCCGGAGATGTTGATGCCGGCCGGCGACAACAGGAAGAGGACCATGGCCGCAACATCCTCCGGGCCCGTCATGCGGCGCAGCGAGATGCGATCGAGATACTGCTTCTCCATCGCCTCATAGGGCACGCCGACCTGCGCGGCGCGGTCGCGGATCACCCCCTCCATGCGCGGGCCTCGGATGATGCCGGGCAGGATGGCATTGACGCGAATGCCCGAGGGGCCGAGTTCCTTGGCAAGGCTCTGGGTGAAGCCGATCACCCCCCATTTGGCAGCCGAATAGGGTGTGCGATAGGCATAACCATAGCGCCCCGCCGCCGAGGACAGGTTGACGATGGCACCCTCGCCGGCCTGCTTGAGCAGGGGCACGCCATGATGCGTGCACAGGAACTGCCCTGTGAGGCAGATGTCGATGGTGCGGCGCCAGTCAGCGGGCGCGATCTCCTCCACGCCGCCTGTCGGCCCGGCAATGCCGGCATTGTTGATGAGCGCGTCGAGGCCGCCGAGGCCCGCTTTTACCTCATCGAACAGCCTGGCCACCGCCTCCTCGTCGGAGACGTCGCACAGGCTGGCGCCGTGTCCGGGATGGGCGCTGCGGAAATCGGCAAGATGATGCTCGGCGACATCGCACACATGCACCCTGGCACCGTTGTCGATCAGGAGGTCGGCGATGGCGCGGCCGATGCCGGAAGCTCCGGCGGTGACGAGAACCCGAAGACCGGGCTTGAGGACAATTCCAGTCATGATATTTCCTTGTATGGCAATATGTTCAGGTGTTTTTCTCGCGCAATGTGATAACCGCGCAAAGCACGACCACGCCATAGAGAATTGCGCGTGTGGCATAGGGAAGCGTGGTACCGGCGAGCAGGGTCTGCAAGGCCGTCAGCAGCAGCACGCCGCCGATCATGCCGATATAGCGCCCTCGCCCGCCGGTGATCAGTGTGCCACCCACCACGGCGACGGCGATGGAAGGCAGGAGATAGTCATCGCCCATGCCCAGGCTCGCCTGGCCGGAGAAGCCGGCGAGGAGGCAGCCCACGAGCGCCGCGCAGAAACCCGACAGCATATAGACCTTGACGAGGGTCGCCCCGACGGGAACGCCCGAAAGCTCGGCGGCACGCATGCCGTTGCCGATGGCGTAGACACGCCGGCCGAAGGCCGTGCGACCCAGCAGGATCGTGGCAACGAGCACGAACAGGATGACGAGGGGGACGATCGGTGTCATGCCCATCACCTGGCCGGTCATAATCCAGCGCAGGCCGGGGGCCGAAAAGCCGTCGGGCGTGCCGCCGGAATAGACGAGCGCAAAGCCTTGCAGGATGCCGTTCATCGCCAGGGTCATCACGATCGGCGACAGACCGAGGGCCACGATGCCGAGACCGTTCATGAGGCCGATGAACGTGCCGATCCCCAGAGCCAGAGGCAGGGCATAGAGCATGGCGCTGTCAGATCCCTTCATCAGGCCGGCACTGACGATGCCGCAGAAGGCGATCGTCCATGGCAGCGAGAGGTCGAGGCCACCGGTGAGGATCACGCTGCCCTGCCCGAGCGCGAGAATGGCCAGGAAGCTCGCCAGCACGATCAGCGAATTGTAGTAGCCCCATGACAGCAGGGTGCTGCCGAGCACGAACTGGCTGACGACGAGAACGATCGCAAAGCAGGCAAAGGCCGGCAGGACGGTGCGCAGATCCTCCTGGCGGCGGATCCAGAAGCTGGGACGCGCGACTTGAGATCGTGCGGCTCGAGCGGGCTCGTCCGGCAGCCGCAGCCGCGTTTCCGGCAGGGTCAGCTGCCGAGGCAGACGCCCCTGACGCCAGGCCGACAGGCGATGGCCGCCGAGGCGCAAGGTCGAGGCGAGCACCGAGGTGCGGGTGATCGAAGCGCCCAACACCGCCAGGATCAGGATGGTGCCCTCGACCACGGAGGAATAGAAGGCCGGCACGTTGAGGACGAGCAGGATGTTGACCACCATCATCAGCACATAGGCGCCGAAGATGGTGCCGACCGGCCCGCCGCGCCCGCCGCCCAGCAAGGTGCCGCCCACCACCACCGCCGCAAACATCTGCAGCAGCATGGGATTGCCGACCAGCGGATCGCCCGAGCCGGTCTGCGCGCTGATGAACACGCCGGCCAAACCGTAGAGCCCGCCGGCCAGGACATAGACGAAGAACTCGCACAGGCGGGTGTCGAGACCTGCTGCCCGCGCCGCGTCCCGGTCCGAGCCGATGGCATAGATCGCCTTGCCGAAGATGGTGTTCTTGAGGAGAAACCAGCCCAGCACCAGGAGGACGAGCATCAGAACCGGGCCCGGCAGCCAGTCGGGGATGACGTCCGCCGTGAAGAAGGCACTGAACCCGGCGGGAAGCTGGCCACCCGGCTTGTCCATCACCAGCAGCGTCACGCCCTGCAGGATGAACATGGTCGCAAGCGTCACGACGATCGGCTGAAGACGCAGGAAGGCGATGAAGAAGCCGTTGAAGGCACCCGCCGCAGCCCCGATGGCGATGCCGGCGCAGGACCATAGGAGGATGCTGGATGGATCGTCCTGCATGTGGCTCGCCAGTGTGACGTTCACCAGCGAGATCACGGCGGCGGCCGACAGGTCGAACCCGCCCGACAAGACCACGACGGTCTGGCCGATCGCGGCCGTTGCCAGCGTCGCCCCGCCCGTGGCGATGGTCGAGATGTCGTAATAGTTGAGGGATCCGCTGACGAGGCGGATCAGCCCGAGGCAGACCAGGAAAGCCGCGATGGCGATCAATGTGCCTCGATGGCGCGCCCAACGCAGTACCGCGCGCCTGGGGGGCGACGGCTTGAGGGACATATCGGCTTGGGCCGCGCTCATGATGCCTCCCGGATCGTGGCAGCGCTGCCCAGCGTGGCGCGCAGAATGGCGTCCTCGGAAATCGCGGGGCCGGTGAGATCGGCCGCAACCTTGCCGCGATAGAGCACGAGGACGCGATGGGCGAGATGGTCGAGCTCGGCGATCTCGGTGGAATGGAACAGGACGGCGCCGCCCGCGGCGGCATATTGCTGGATCAAGGCGTAGATCTCATGCTTGGTCCCGACGTCGATGCCGCGGGTCGGATCGAACAGCAGCAGCACGCGGCTTTGCGCGAACAGCCATTTGGCGATGGCGATCTTCTGCTGATTGCCGCCGGAGAAGGACTTCACGCTGGTCCACAGCGCGCGCATCTGCACGTTGAGCCGGCCGAAGACCCGGGCGACATCCCTCTCCTCGCCGGCCTCGTCGATCAGGCCGAACCTGGTATAGCGCTCGATCACCGGCAGGGAGACGTTGCGCTGCCCGTCGAGCTTGAGGAAGAGGGCTTCGGTCTTGCGGTCCTCGGGAACCAGGCTGATGCCGATGCGCGCCTCGATGGCGTCGCGCGGGGAAGTCAGCGTCACCGGCTGTCCGTCGATGCGGATCTCGCCGCGATATTCCTCCATGCCGAACAGGGCCGAGAAAAGCTCGAGCTGGCCCATGCCCTGGAGGCCGGCGACGCCGAGGATCTCACCTGCGCGCAGGTCGAAGCCGACGCTTTCGAGCCTCTTGTGTGTATTGAGGCCGTTTACCGAAAGCACGGGATCGCCGGTCAGCGCGGGCACCGGCGGCTTGGGCGGGAAGGAGCGGCCGAGCTCCCGGCCGGCGATCATGCCGATCAGGTCCTCGTCGGCGACATCGGCAAGGCTGGCGGTGGCGATATGCTTGCCGCCACGCAGGACCGTGACGCGATCGCAGAAGGCCCTCACCTCTGCCATGCGGTGGGAAATGAAGACGACCGTGACGCCATCGCGCTTCAGCCCGTCGATCAGGCCGCCCAGCCAGTCGATGTCCCGGCCGGAGAGCGTGGAGGTCGGCTCGTCGAGAAGGAGGATCCTGGGGCGGCGAAACAAGGCGCGCGCAATCTCGATCTTCTGG
Source organism: Labrys sp. E2SS-1L (assembly GCF_057073705.1). Classification (NCBI taxonomy): domain Bacteria; kingdom Pseudomonadati; phylum Pseudomonadota; class Alphaproteobacteria; order Hyphomicrobiales; family Xanthobacteraceae; genus Labrys; species Labrys sp. E2SS-1L. Next base: position 812,924 of record NZ_CP172713.1, read on the forward strand.
CGCAGGTTGAGATCGAGATCGCGCAGGTCGGTGTCGAGGTCGATCGCCGCAAGGCCGATCGCGTCCAGATGTTCAGCCACCTGGCGGCGGGCCTCGGCGCGGCGGATCTGGCCGAGCAGGGTCGGCGGATAAGGCAGCAGCATGTTGTCGAGCACCGTCAGGTCCTTGACGATGGTCAATTCCTGGAAGGCGGTCTGGATGCCGAGCCGATGGGCCGCGCGCGGGCTGCCAAGCATGGCCTGCTGGCCGAAGATCTCGAAATGGCCCGAACTCGGCAGGATCAGGCCGGACAGCAATTTGACGAGCGTCGACTTGCCGGCGCCGTTCTCGCCCAGCAGGGCATGGGTCTCGCCGGCGCTGACCTCGAAGGAGACGCCGTCGACGGCGATGGTCGGCCCGAAGGAACGGCTGATATCGCGGGCCGCGACCGCCGTTTTCGGCAAAGCCGTCTGAACGGATGGGGATGACATGCGAGCCGGTCCTGAACTCATTTGCGGTATCTGCGCGCCTCATCCTGACCGGGAGGCTCACATCGAGACCAACAAGGTGTCTCTCCCTCTCCCGCAAGAGGAGAAGGAGAGTCTCGGATTTGGACGAGGGCGCGGACCGCCCTGCCTTCAATTCTCGGGCTGGCCGACCAGCGCCGCCGACAGCCCGAGCTCGGGCGTTTCGGCCGAATAGATCGAGGCGAACCAGCCGGGGTTGGAAACCAGAGAGGGCTTGAAGGCGTTACAGCCGGCCTTCATCTCCGCCCAGCTGCCTTCCTGGCAGAGCTTGATCGTCTCGTTCGTCACGATCGGCAAAGGCAGCACCGTGTGCTTGGGAATGTCCTTGCCATCGAGCTTGGCGACGGCAAGCTTCAGGGCCAGGCCACCCGAGTAAGGCGGCGAGGCATAGGAAATTCGGGGCGCAGCCATCGGGGTATATGTGCCGTTGACGCCTTCGACCTCGGTGCCCACCGGCAGCATCTGGATGCGGCCGCCATTCGAGCCCTCGCCGGCACAGGGCTTGAGCTTATCGGGGGTCGCGCCGGCCTCGATCTGCATGGTATTGGCGGTATAGCAGCCCACCTGCATCCACAGCCCGTCGATCTCGTCCCATTTACGGGTGGCCATGATCTTGGACAATTCGGTGCGAGCCACCGCCTGGCTCCACATGCCGACGGCTTCGTTGACGATCTTGATGTCGGGATATTTGGCAAACACCTCCTTGGCTGCCTTGGTGCGCAGCGTATCGACCGAGGTGCCGGGCACGCCGGTGATGGCGATGATGTTGCCCTTGCCGTTCAGTTTCTTGGCCAGCCATTCGGCCGTGACCCGCCCTGCCTCGGCCTGGTCGATCGTGACGTTGTAGGCGCAGGGTTCGGTGATCTCGCCATCATAGGCGATCACCACCACGCCCTTGCCGCAGGCATTCTTCACGGCCGCATTCAAGGCCGTGGGCGAGATCGGGAAAACAACGATGGCCTTGGCACCGGCCTGGACCATGGCGTTGATCTGCTGGATCTGGCGCTGGGCATTGGGGCCGGCGACCTGGACCTGGAGATCGACCTTGTCGGCCATCTCTTTGCTGGCGGCCATGGCCTTGACCATGTTGGCGGCCTCGCCCTGCCAATCATTGCCGATATAGCTCATCGACAGATAGATCTTGTATTTGTCCTTGGCTTCGGCCTGCCCGCCAAGGGCGCATAGGCCGAGCAGTCCCGCGCCCAGCAGGGCAGCACCGCGCTTCACCAGTCCCATTCTTCCCTCCCTGTCAGCCCGCTTCGTTGCGGCGGGCACTTCGACTCGTTGATAAGTCAGCTTCTGTGAGCTACTTTTGATCATAAATCAAAGATCAGAATTTTAGCAAGCCCGGTGACGCTTTCTTGGAACGGCGAACCGACCTACAAGACGAGAATCCCGTCCCGGGATTGCAACGCGGAGGTGTCATGAGCGAAATCAGGTCCAAGGCGCGAGAACCGCTCTCGGTCGTCCGCGTGCAGCGCGCCACGATGCAGGAGGACGTCTATCGCCAGGCCAAGGAACTGATCCTCAATGGCGACCTGGCGCCCGGCCAGTCGATTACCATCCAGTGGCTGGCGGATGCCTTCGGCGTCAGCGCCATGCCGGTGCGCGAGGCCATTCTACGCCTGACGGCGGAAAAGGCCCTCACGGTGGTCGCCGGGCGAAGCCTCGGCATTCCGCATCTGACCCGAGAACGATTGGCCGACCTGACGCGCACTCGCCTGGAAATCGAAGGATTGGCGGTATCCTGGGCCGCGCCCAACCTCCAGCCCGCAACACTCGCCCGGCTGGACGAACTGGTCGAAGAGATGGACAACATCAAGCCGAACAAGGAAGCCCGGAAGATCTATCTGCGCGCCAACCGGGCGCTGCATTTCGAGATCTACCAAGCGAGCGGCTCGGAGACACTGTTCGGCATCATCGAGACCCTCTGGCTCCAGGTCAGCCCCTATTTCAACCTGCTGCAGGAACGCGGCAATTTCGTCGTCTCGAATAAACACCACCGTATCCTCGTCGACGCACTGCGATCGGGAGATCGGGATGGTGCGGTTCGTGCCGTCCAGGCCGATATCGGCGACGCGGCCGATATTCTCGAAACCATTCTCTGACCGGCTGTGTTCCAGAGAGGGACCAGCCTCTTGCCGGTCCTAACCCTTTGTTTCGATGTGCATTTGCGAATCCTGGCAAGGTTGTCGGATTACAGGACGCCTTGGCGCCGGTACTTTCACGGCTGTGTCACATCGTCTGACAATAGTGTGCACCCATGCCGCAAATCGGCGGCATAGCAACCAACTTTTGACCCGGCGCCCGACACGCCGGGTTCTTTGTTGGCACGAGGCATGATCGGCATGCTGCCTGGATGCCGGCATCGCTTTCACATCCGGCCACAGGCCGCGTGAATGTCTCTTGAGCAAAAGCCATCGAGGTTGCATCCTGCCCGAGACACGATATGAACGGCGAACGACACCGGGACTGGTTTGGGCATGCAGGCGGATCTATTGAGCTTTGCCGGCGAGTGGGGAGCAGCCTTGATGCTGCTGCTCTTCTTCGTCAGTGCGGTCTCGCTGCTGCCCCGGCCCGCGCTTTGCATCGTGGCCGGTTCCGCCTATGGTCTATACGGCATCCCGCTTGCCCTGATCGGATCCATCCTCGGCGCATCCGTGGCTTACTGGCTCGGCCTCGCCGTTGGTCGCCGCTACGGGCACCGGCTCACCCGGCGCTGGCGCCTGCTCGAGCCGCTTCGTGAAGCTGTTCGGATAAGTGGCTGGCGTATCGTGCTTTTATGCCGTTTCGCGCCGATTGCGCCATCGAGCCTGGTGAGCTTCGTGTTCGGCTCGACTTCGACCGCCTTCGGCCCGTTCCTGATCGCGACCGGGCTTGGCATTCTGCCCGGCATCGCCCTGCAGGTCGCTGCCGGTGCGGGACTGCGCGCGAGCCTCGATGGACAGCTGTCGGCGCTGCAGATCGTCACTTTCGGCTTAGGCCTTTGCGCCGGCCTGGCGGCTCTCCTGTTGCTGGGGCGCAAGCTGCGGCAGGTCCTGGCGACCTATCAGCGCGAGCCGGCGGGCGAAGAGCGGATTCGGTAACGCTCAATCATGGATGCTGACGGCCGGTGCCTCAACCGCGCCTTCTTCGCCGGATTGTGGTGGCTACTACGCCCACCACCAGCAAGCCGGCCACTGCCAGGGCCATGATGCCCGTCACGCGGATGGCCGCCAGGGCGAGTATGATGGATGTCAGAGAGTGAATGAGGGCGTCGGCGATACTCAGCAAGGGCGGCGGATACCAATGGAGGGGGGGGTGAATGACAGAGATCAGATCTCGATGACACCGCCAGAGTGGCATGAGAGTTGGGCGCTGATGGGGCACTTTCACGACGAGACTCGCCTTCGCTCGCCTTGCCTTATCATGCGGTAGTGGGCTCCGGACAATCGGATCACACCCCTGTCACGCCGGTGGCTGATCTAATGGCGGGCAAGGAAGAGCCAAGAGGTTTGACCCGAACCAGATACAGGCCGGTCTTCGGCCAACATGCAGGTTCGGTATCAAGGATCACGGCAGGACCCGCGACATCCCCCCGGGAGATCGGGGAAATTCTGCTCAAGAAAATGCATCAACGCGAAGAAGAATAGAGAAACTGCGCTTCAAAGCGGTCACAGGTCCGGGCGGTGGCACTCATGACGATCGACATGCACAACAGACATCTCTCGCTGCTGCAGCCTTCCGGCGAGAAGATCCCGCGCCTGCCGCCAGGCAAGCCCAGAACCGTGCTCGTCTGTGGTGATGACGAGACCATCGATGAGCAACGCGTCTTCGCCATCCTGGACCGCCTGCTGGCGGATGAGGGAGAATTTCGTATCGTTCATGCCGGCAAGCGTGGCGCTGACCTGCTGGCAACCAAGTGGGCCGTCGCCCATCGGGTCAGGTCGATTGTCGAGCGCGCGTCCTGGCTCAGATATGGCACATCCGCGGGACCGCTGCGCAACGAGCACATGCTCAATTTCTACGAGCCCTTCGTGGTGATTGCTTTTCCGGGCGGCAAGGATTGCGCAGATCTGGTGGCGCGAGCCCGACGATCCGGTGTCCGCATCGTCGAGGCGGTTGCCTTCTGAAGCCTGCAACGCCCCGATCCCGGCGACCGGAACCGAACTCGGTTGCCCCTTCCGATTGGATCAGTGGGCGTCGCCGTCAAAAAGATCGTTGGTCATATAGGCGATTTCCGTGCGATTGCGCGCCCGGATCTTCTGCATGATGTTGCGGATATGCACCTTGACGGTGCATTCCTCCATATTGAGCTTGTAGGCGATGATCTTGTTGGACTCGCCCTGGCGCAATCGCTGGATCACCGCCAGTTGCTTGGGTGTGAAGGCCGCCTGCCGAGACACGCCTTCGTCCTGGCTTTCCTCTCCGCTGAAACCAGCCCGTGACTTCGACGGCAGCAGGCCGCTTGCCGGGACGAAGATGCCACCTGCCGCCACCAGGCGTATAGCCGCCAGGGCAACATCGAGGCTGGAGCTCATGCCGATATAGCCCCGTGCCCCCTTGCCGAGAGCCGCCACGACCAGCCGGGGATCCTCGATGTCGGAAACCACGATCACCCGAACGTCACCGCAATGTTGGGCCACAAAATCGAGATCGAGCCCCACGACCGCCTCGGTTGCCTTCTGACCCGTGACGCAAAACAGGACAATGCACGGGCCGTAGCCTTCCTCACTCTGGTGCCAATCCGCCAGACTGGCATATCCCAGGGCAGAAAAGGCAGGGGCAGCAGAGACGAGGCTGTGTATCAGACAGCTGCGGGTGAGTTGCTTGTCATCGATGACGGCAATCGTCCACGGCGCGCCCTGCCGGTCGTGTTCGGGAGCATGGGAAGTGGGGATCGGTTCCACGGGAGGAGTCTTTCAGCAAGAAAATGGACCATGAGAACTTCGGCAGCGAATTGCCGAAGTACATAGTGCGCCCCCCTGTCACGCTGGCTACCATTGGGAATGCAGCCTGCTTGGCCCGGATCGGCGATAGATCGACGAGGTGAAAACCTCAACCATCCGATTCTCTTGCGGCAAGCGCCTTAGCCGCAATCGGCCGGCAAGCTCGTCGTGAGACCAATCCCGCCAAGTTGCTCCACTCAACTCCAACCCGTTGGTCAAAGCGACTTTAGAAAACTCTTAGCTCATTTTCCATAGTCTGTCTTGGACTAGTCTGCATGGACTAATGGTCTAAGGTCGGCAACTAGCCTAAAGTAGGGTGTCATGCACGCCCCATCGCCGCTGCACTTACTCCTGATCGATGATCACTCGCTCCTGCGCGCCGGCTTGCGCCTGGTGCTCGAGCAAGGGCTGCCGCACGCCATGATCCGCGAGGCCGCCTCGATCGCCCAGGCCATTGCCGAGGACCAGATACGGCCTCATGCGGTATTGCTCGATATCGAGATGCCCGGCCTGAGCGGCATGGAAGGATTGGCCGTGTTCAGGCGACGCTGGCCAGGCGCACCTGTGATCATCCTCACCTCGCATGACGATGTCGGCACTCGGGCGGAGGCCCTCGCCAAGGGCGCGGCGGCCTTCCTGTCTAAGGCCGAGCCGACCGATCGTATCGTCGCGACCGTCGAAAGTGCCCTGCGAGGAGAGACGGCCCCCAGCGAGATCGCTCATCCGCTCGCCAGAAGCCAGGCCCAGCTCACGCCGCGCCAATACGAGGTTCTCGACCAATTGGGCCGGGGCTATTCCAACAAAGTGATCGGGCGCCACCTCAACCTGTCGGAAAACACGGTACGCGTGCACGTCCAGGCCCTGCTGGCGGCTTTCGACGTGGCGAGCCGGGCGGAGGCGGTGGCCACGGCCCGCGAACGCGGCCTGATACGCTGAATGGCAGCGCTCCTGTTCAAGCCGGTTCCCGCCCGCATCGCTGCGGAGCAGCTTCGCTTCATGCTTGGCACGGCTCCGTTTGCCTTCATCATCGGCGGCATCGGCAATGCGGCGATGGCCGTCATCTTCGCCCTGAATGCCCCCGTGCTTCCCTTGGCGATCTGGGCAGTCTGCGCTTTTCTTCCCGTGCCTTTTCTGCGCCTGCTCGCCAACCGCTTCCGTGACAGTCCGGATCCTGTTGCCGAGGCCGGTCGCTACCAGCGTTATGCCGTCCTGCTTGCCACGGCGATCGGCGTCCTGCGGGGCATATTGCCCTGGATCGCCTTTGATCAGGCTTCGCCCCTCGCCATCGCCCTGCTTCTGTGTTTCATGGCCGGCATCCAGGCTGGCTCCCTCTCCTTCATGGCGCCCGTGCTGCCGGCCTTTGTCGGCTATTCGGTCGTGTTCATCGCCATGCTCTCCCTCAAATTGGTCACGCTCGGCGATCCCATGTATTGGGGCATGGCGATTGGCAGCATATTGTTCTGCATCGCCATCATCGCTTCGGCGCGCAGCGCGTCGCAGACCTTCCAGAAATTGGCGGAGCTGCGGTTCGAGAACAACGAATTGGTAGAGCGCCTGCGCCAGGAGACGGCAATCGCCCAGGCCGCCCGCCTCGAGGCCGAAACCGCAAACCAGGCCAAATCGAAATTCCTGGCTGCCGCCAGCCACGATCTGCGCCAACCCATCCATGCCCAGGGCCTGTTCCTGGAAGTGCTCGCCCGTGGCCAGTTGACGGCGCAGCAACGCGAGATCCTGGACAATGCCCGCGCCGCCTCGAGTGCTTCGGGCGACATGCTCAACACGCTGCTCGATTTCTCGCGGCTCGAAGCCGGCGTGGTCACGGTGAGCAAGCGCTGTTTCGAACTCCAGCCCCTGCTCAACAGGATCGGTACCGAACTTGCCCCGTCGGCGGATGAAAAAGGCATCGTCTACCGTCAGCGCGATACCGATGTGATGGTGGAATCAGACCCCGCACTGGTGGAGCTGATCCTGCGCAACCTGATCTCCAACGCCATTCGCTACACCGAACGCGGTGGTGTGTTGATCGGCTGCCGGCGCCGCTCCGACCAGGTCCATGTCGAGGTCTGGGACAGCGGCATCGGCATCGCGGCCGACAACCAGCAGGAAATTTTTCGAGAATTTCATCAGCTCGGCAATCCCGAGCGCGATCGCCGCAAGGGGCTCGGCCTGGGATTGGCTATCACCGAGCGTCTCGCCCGGGCCGCCAATCATGAATTGCGATTGCGCTCGGTGGTTGGCCGCGGCAGCAAATTCGCTCTTATTCTGCCTCTTGCAGCCGGGCAGTCCGGCATGCAGGCCGATCCCGAGCCGTCCGCGTTCGCGAACGACCACACGACGCTGGGCACACCGTGCCGGATCCTCGTGATCGACGACGACGAAGCCGTTCGTGAGGGCATGTTGCGCCTGCTGAAAACCTGGGGCGCGCGGTGCGAGGCCGTGGAAGGCATCGAGCAGGCGCGGCTTTGCCTCGACCGCATGGCACCGGATCTGGTGATCTGCGATTACCGCCTGCGCGAGCAGCGAACCGGCGCGGAAGCGATTGCCATCCTCCGGGAACGGATCCCCGACCTGCCCGCCATCCTCATCACGGGCGACACCGCGCCCGAGCGGCTACGCGAAGCGGAGGCCAGCGGCATCCCCCTGCTGCACAAGCCGGTTCTGCCAGCCGCCCTCTTTGCCAGGATCCGCAGCACCTTGCCGCCTCGAGCAAAGCGGGCCCATGGCTGAACGGCGCTGGTGCCGGCCTGCACTCCCTATGTCTTTCAGCCGAACCGGTTCATTGCAAAGGGCGTCGGATCGGCAAAAGTGGGCAATCCCGCCATCATTTCCGACAGCAGTCGCCCCGTGGCGGGACCGAGCGTCAGGCCATGATGGTTGTGGCCAAAGGCGAACCACAGGCCCTTGTGGCGTGGAGCCGGGCCGATCACGGGACGCATGTCCGGCAGGCAGGGGCGCGATCCCATCCAGGGCGCAGCCTCGACACGTTGCGCGAGTGGAAATACCTCGCGGGCATGCGGCTCGGTCCGGTCGAGCTGTACCGGCGTCGGCGCGTGATCGCGTGCGGCGAACTCGATTCCCGTCGTCAGCCGGATGCCCCGGGTCATCGGCGCCAGCAGATAGCCACGCTCGATGTCGACGATCGGCCGATTGAGGACGGCGCCGGGTGCCGGATTGAAATGCACGTGATAGCCGCGCTTGACCGCAAGCGGCACGCGATAGCCGAATTTCGTGTAGAGCCGGTCCGACCATGGCCCAAGGGCCACGACGGCTTCGCGGCAGTGATAGTGGTGCTCCGGCGTCTCCAGACTCCAGCCGCCCTCTTCCTGCCGCAGGGCTGTCGCGTCGGCCTCGACGAAGCTGCCGCCATTGCGGGCGAAAAGCGCAGCATACTCCTTCACCAGCCGGCCAGGATCGGCAATCGTGGCGGGATCGCGCCAATGCACCGCACCCGCGAATACACCCGCCAGGCTCGGTTCCCTCTCACGCAGTGCGGAAGCGGCAAGGAGGTCGTAGCGCAAGCCGAATTCGTCGAGCTGCCTAGCCGCCGAACAGGCCTTCTCGAAGGCCGCGGTGCTGCGATAGGCCTCCATCCAGCCGGTTGGTCGCAATTGCTCGGAAATACCGGCATCGGCCATCAGCCTGGCGTGCTCCTCCACCGAATGCTCGATCAGGGGCAGCATATCGAGGGCAGCCCGGCGCAGCCGCTTGGGCGAGGACTCCCACCAGAAGCGCGCGAGCCACGGCAGGGCCTTGGGCAGGAAGCGCCAATGGTAGCGCACATCCGCAGATAGATTCAGCCCATAGTGGAGAATCGTCGAGAGCTCACGTGGAAAGCCATAGGGAATGACGCTGGCCCGTTCGATCAGGCCCGCGTTGCCGTAGCTGGTTTCCTCGCCTGGAGGACGGCGGTCGACGAGAACGACGGATCGCCCCAATTTCTGAAGATGCAGAGCAACCGAGACGCCGACGATACCGGCACCGAGCACCAATACGTCGCCCGATTGCCTGATGACCTGAACCATGGACCGCTGCCCCCAAGCAATTTCGCGGCCAAGATCTGATTCGTGGCCAAGACTTGACCGCTGCATCGTGGAGTCCATGACGGCCGGCCGTTTCCCGATTGTCCTTGCGCCAAGCGCTGTCGTGCCCGCAAGCAATTTCGTCGCATGATGCGGAAACCGCGCTGCTTTGACGCTTGGTCTGCGAGAAGGGCAGAGAACCGCACGGATCATTCGCCAGGCCTGCGCGGTTGTCCGGAGGTGTCGATGCACCGTCATCGAGCACAAAGAAGTGCCGAAACAGCGGGTTAGGTGCAGCCCTTCCCGCCCGAATGCACTTTGCTTTAGGCTCGCTCCTTCGAATCAGCACAATCTGATCGGAGTGAGACGAAATGGACCGTTCAGCGGACGAGGCCCATTGGACGCGTATTGCCGAACAGTGGATCGCCTGGGCGCGATCGCCGGGCCATGACGCTTTCTGGGCCTATCGCCAGTCATTGCTTGCCTTCATCGGTGCCGGGCAAGGCAAGGCTCTGGAGATAGGCTGCGGCGAAGGCCGGGTCAGTCGCGAACTGCGCAAGCTGGGCTACCACGTGACGGCAACGGACGCCGTGGCGCCGATGGTCGATGCCGCGCGGCAGGCGGAATCAGCCGACGCCTACGCCGTTGCAGGAGCTGCAAAACTACCGTTTGCCGCGGCCAGCTTCGATCTGGTGGTGGCCTACAATGTCTTGATGGATGTCGAGGATGTACCGGCGGCCGTTGCCGAAGCCCGACGTGTCCTCAAGCCGAGCGGCGAGTTCCTGATATCGCTGGTGCATCCCTTCCGGGACCGTGGCCGCTTCGCAGGCCCTGAGCCGGATGCGCCCTTCATCCTGGAAGGCAGCTATTACGGCCGGGTTCGCTTCGAAGGCGAAGAAGAGCATGACGGACTTCGCATGCACTTTGCCGGCTGGTCGCAACCGCTTGAGAATTATGTCTCTGCCCTCTCGCGGGCGGGCCTGGCGATTACGGCCCTGCGCGAGCCCATTCCCGATATGGAGAATGCAGACCGCCTCAGGCAATGGGCTCGCCTGCCGCTTTTCCTTTGGCTCAAGGCAAAGATCCTGGCTTGAGAAAATCCAACCTAAAATATTATTATATCAATGTAATTCATTGATATAAAACCATAATTATAGATATGATCAGCTCTCGCAGAGGCGGCGCTGGTATCCTCTGCCCGTTCTACACGGCCCATTCGACATCCGTGGTAAAGGCGATGGTCAACCAGCGATCCCGGCTTTCGCCGCCGATCGCTTCGCCGATCTCGTCACGGATGCGGTCCCATTCCTCCAAGCGTGTGGCTGGCCGGCCGGACGGCACGATGAAATAGAGCTCGATCTGCCGACCTCGGCCGACCTTCGCGACATAGGCTTTGTGAGTCAGAAAGCCGTATTTGGTGACGAAGATCTTGGCGACGGCGTCGACATGGTCCTTGAGGGACGTCGGCGTTACCAGGAGGATCTCGGACAGGGCCTGCCTGACGGTCGAAACCGGCAGAGGAATGATGACCAGGCAGAGCAGAAGCAGGACGGCGGGATCGACATAGGGGGTGAGCCAGTCGAAGCGCGTGCCCTCGATCGCATAGCCGATGCAGAAAGCCAGAAGCAGCGCCCCCGTGATCGCGGCTGACATGATCCAGGCCTTGGCATCGAGCGCCACGAAATCGGAGCGGATGGTCCGGTTCATCCGGGTTTCGATCACCGCCATGGCGATGCAGGCAGCCAAGGCCACGGCGGCATAGAGGATGGCATATCCGAATTGGAGATCCCTGCCGCCGACCATCAGACTGCCGATGGCATTGATCATCGCATAAATGGCCGCCCCGATGAGCATGGCGCCGTTGAGGCCGAGAACCATCGGCTCCAGATGCCAGAAGCCCATGGTGAAGCGCTCATGCAGCTTTCCCACGGCTGTGGCCGGGGACGAATTGGTGGCGATCAGGCTCGCCACAATCAGCGCCAGGCCGCTCATGCTGGCGTCGACCAGCATATAGACGCCGTCGAAGACGATGGAGAAGGAACCAGAAAGCAGGCCGAACACCACGCCGAACCCGGCTACGAAAATGGTGACGGCGATCGAGACTTTGAGAATGCCTTGTTCCGTATGCACCATCACCCCGCGCTGCCGAACGGCCAAGACCTAGTACACCGCCAAGCCATGTCGGCATCGGCACAGGTCGGCGCGACCTGCCAGGCCGATAACTCGTATCAGCCATCCCGGTCAAAAGGCGATGCCCCTTCGGGGCTACGGACGCAGTTGCCCGATGCGGCCAGAGCCCAGATTCCGGCGGACATGCCGCAACCGGCAGGTCCAGCGTTCCGCGGGTTTGGCAGCGGAGCGAGCGGCGCGAGCCGACAAAGGCCTGCGCGCACCCGCTTCGGCCGCATCCTCGGAGGAAACCTCATCCAGCGGTGTTTCCGAGGCGGGAGCTTTCTTGCGCGGAGCAGTCTTGACTTCTTCCGGCAGATTGGAAGATGGCGGTTCCTGATCGTTCCCGGGGGCCACATCAGGAGCCAGCTGGGAATGCACCGGGGGATGCTCTTCCTGCGATGCCTTGCTCCTGCGTGCCTTCCTTACCGGAATAACCCTTGCTTCCTCCGGCGGCAGCACCGGGGCTTTCGCCATTTTGCGACTGCGTTTGACGGTGTTCTTATCGCCCTTCCCGTCGCGCGCCTCGACATGGGCAGTCTCGTCCTTGGGCTCGACCACGGCCTGGGCCGGAATGGGCACAGGCTCAACAGGAGCGAGGGGCTCCTGCTCTGACGGCCCGGGCTCGGTGGCTCGAGGCTGAAAGAACTGCTCGGCATGTTGCCAGGCCTTGGATCGCGCACCGGCAGGCTCGGGCGCGTCCTCCCAAGACGACGTCGGTCGCGCGGGTGGAGAGGCCTGGGCCGGAATCGATCGCGAACGCCTGACCTCGACGAAGAAAGGCTTGGACGGGGGTTTCATTCGGGAATGTATGTTGCTTGCGAGTCGTGGAATGCGGGCAGCATTACACCCTCGATCGTGCTTGGCAAACCGCCAGATCGGTTGAAATGCGAAATATCCCGCCTTCTCCCCGTCGACAGATCGTCATACCGCGTTCCTTGCAGGATCATTGCACCTTCGGCTTTGCCTTCCGGCAGTTGAGGACGATCCCGCTCCCCTGCTCCTCCGCCACCAGGAATTCGAGAGCCAGAACAGACAAGGTCGCCACGGAACGACTGAACGAGAACAATATCCAGACTGAAGCGTTTCCCCCAAAAAGTTGATAGACTTCTCCATCAACAAGACACGTCGAAACAGGGAATGTGGAAAAGATCGATTCGGAGAAATCGCAACATGCTCGGGCATGTCGCGATGCGATGAAGATATTTCCCAAGTCGCAAAACCGCGTCAAAGCAACAAGTTAGCGCAAAAAAGCGCAGTCTTGCCGAAGGTCGAGCCATTCCAGGGAGGGATTGTCATGGCTGCCAAGGACGTGAAGTTCTCATCCGAAGCGCGCGAGAAGATGTTGAAGGGCGTCGACCTGCTTGCAGATGCGGTCAAGGTGACGCTCGGTCCCAAGGGGCGCAATGTCGTCATCGAAAAGAGCTTCGGTGCCCCCCGCATCACCAAGGACGGCGTCACCGTCGCCAAGGAAATCGAACTCGCCGACAAGTTCGAGAATATGGGCGCGCAACTGGTCCGCGAGGTCGCCGCCAAGACGTCCGACGCGGCCGGTGACGGTACTACCACCGCCACGGTTCTCGCCCAGGCCATCGTCCGCGAAGGCGCCAAGGCGGTGGCGGCCGGCATGAACCCGATGGATCTCAAGCGGGGCATCGACATGGCGGTGGACGCGGTGGTCGCCGATCTCAAAACGCATGCCCGCAAGGTCACCAAGAACGACGAGATCGCCCAGGTCGGCACGATTTCGGCCAACGGGGACGCGGAGATCGGCGAATTCCTCGCCAAGGCGATGAAGAAGGTCGGCAATGAGGGCGTGATCACCGTCGAGGAAGCAACCGCGCTGGCTACCGAACTCGAGGTGGTGGAGGGCATGCAATTCGATCGGGGCTACATCTCGCCCTATTTCGTCACCAATGCCGAGAAGATGCGAGCCGACCTCGAAGACCCCTATATCCTGATCCATGAAAAGAAGCTCTCCAGTCTTCAAGCATTGCTCCCCTTGCTCGAAGCCGTCGTGCAAAGCGGCCGCCCCTTGCTGATCATCGCCGAGGATGTGGAAGGCGAGGCCCTCGCCACCCTGGTGGTCAACAAGCTGCGCGGCGGGCTGAAGATCGCCGCCGTCAAGGCACCCGGCTTCGGCGACCGCCGCAAGGCCATGCTCGAGGACATTGCCATTCTCACCGGCGGGGAGGTCGTCAGCGAGGATCTCGGCATCAAGCTGGAGAATGTCGGGCTGCCAATGCTCGGGCAGGCCAAGAAGGTGGTGATCGAGAAGGAAAGTACCACCATCGTCGACGGCGCCGGCAAGAAAGCGGAGATCCAGGCCCGCCTCGGCCAGATCCGCGCCCAGATCGAGGAGACCAGCTCCGACTACGACCGGGAGAAGCTGCAGGAGCGCCTGGCCAAGTTGGCGGGCGGCGTGGCGGTGATCCGGGTGGGGGGCGCCACCGAAGTCGAGGTCAAGGAGCGCAAGGACCGGGTCGACGATGCGCTTCACGCAACCCGCGCGGCCGTGGAGGAAGGCATCCTGCCCGGCGGTGGCGTGGCCCTGCTGCGCTCGCTCGGCGCCCTGGGCAGCTTGAAACCGGGCAATAGCGACCAAAAAACCGGTGTCGACATCGTCAGACGTGCAATCGAAGTGCCAGCCCGGCAAATCGCGGCGAATGCCGGTGCCGACGCCAGCATCATCATCGGCAAGCTTCTGGAAAAGGACAGCTATAATTGGGGCTACAATGCCTATACGGGCGAATATCAGGATCTCGTCCGGGCCGGGGTGATCGATCCAGCCAAAGTGGTGCGGACGGCCCTGCAGGGTGCAGCGTCGATCGCTGCCTTGCTGATCACCACCGAGGCGCTTGTGGCTGAACTGCCCGGCAAGGAGGCGCCACCGGCCATGCCGGGCGGCGGTGGCATGGGCTTTTAAGGGCCGTGATATCGCGGCCAGGATAGGCTACCAGGGGAACTCGCGCCTCTGCGGGTCCGCGGTAGTGCCGTGCCAAAACGTCGCCCGCAGACTGGGTCCCGGCTGCTTTTCCAGCCGTTGTGATCGGGTGATGATCGCAATGTGCGAAATCGCACTGACGAGCCCTGTCGCGTTCTGCCTTGTCGTTACGTCATGTCGACAGTTCGAGGGCGAGATCTTGGTGCGGAAAGAAACGTTGCTGGACCTTATCGAGGGACAATCCCAGGCCGGGAAGGCTGGCCGGAGGATTGCCCGTCGCCAGTACTGTTTCGCCGCCTGCATCGTCGCGACACTCGCGGTGGCCATGGTGACCACGGCCATTGCCGGCGTCTCGGCCTATCAGGGCCAGACGACCTATTGGAATCATCCGGCGCACAAGCGCGCCTCGCTGGCCCGGCCTTAGAGCAAAGCGCGATCAAGTGTGAACGCCTATTTGCTCTAACTCCTTGTTCCCAAGGCCGATCCAAAGGATTGGCTAAGGCGCCTTTGCGATTCTTGGTGATTCCACCAAATCGCAAAACGCTTTAGAAACAGGATCTTCGGCGCCATGGGTTCGGGCACGAACGCAGTGCTGCTGATGCGTCAGGCTTTGTCGGCGAGCCAAGCCGCCACAGACGATCCCAGCTTCGATGCGGGTAAGTCCCAAGCCATGGGATTATCCGCGATCACGACCGGCGGGCGGATGCGCCGGGCCGGCCCCCAGCCTGTCTGCTCGACAATGTCGGACCAGTCGGAGGGTTGCTCGGATGCCGGCGCTTCCATAGCGACTGACTGGTTTCCATTTGAAACCACGAGGCGTGCGGTCCGAGCCAGCGATCCCCGCACCTCGCATCCCTGCCCCGTCTGCAGTCGCTCCACCAGGCCGCGGATGGCCGCTGCCGCCAGGATATAGCCCGTGGCATGGTCGAGCGCCTGTCCCGGCAGTGGTGTCGGACGATCGCGCCCTGCTGCCCGCCTGCCTGCGTCGGCAATCCCCGTGCTCATCTGGATCAGGCTGTCATAGCCCCGGCGACCCTGCCACGGCCCGCTCCAGCCATAGGCGTCCAGGCAGACGTCGATTAGCCCGGGATTGAGCTGGCGCCGGCGCGCAGAACCAAGCCCGAGGCGGGCAAGGGCATCGGGCCGATAGCCGTGAACGAGTATGTCCGCTCGCGTGAGCAACCGTTCCAGCGCATGCAGATCATCCGGGTTTTTCAGGTCGAGCCGGGCACAGCGTTTGCCGAGCACCACCTCCGGTACGGTGACCGGCTCTTCCCATCCAGGCGGATCGATGCGCAGGACCTCGGCCCCAAAGCCGGCGAGGAAGCGTGTCGCGACGGGCCCGGCAAGAATGCGCGTCAAGTCCAGCACGCGGATACCCTGCAAGGGCCGGCCAGCCGACAATGTCGCACGCAGTCGGTTGCCGCCGATGCTGCTGCTACGATGCAGCAGCGGCTCCGCATTGACGGCCCTTCCCTGTGGGTGATCGACCCATTGTTCGAGCGTGTACATGGCGGCGGCGCAGCCATTCCCGGCGACGATGGCTGTCTCCAGGGCCACGGCCGGCCATTGCTTCACCACGGCAGCCACCGCCTCGCGATCCGCTGGCGTCTTCAGGACGGCGAGGGCCGCATCACGGTGATGCGGGGCGTTCGTATGCAGCCGGATCCAGCCATCCGCCGCCTGATAATCGCCGGCTAAGGCATCCCATTGCGGCGGCATCGACCAGCCCTGGGGCCGTAACGAGGTAAGGAACCAGAATGAGGCCAGCCGTCGATCGACCTGCACGGCAGGGAATCTGCCCAGTTGCAGCGATACCAACTCGGCGACGGCGAGGCCAGCGGCCGCCACGGCAGCGCTGGCGAGATCGGTGACGTGGAATATCGAGGGCAGAGCGCCGGTACCGTTTATCGCCAGATGGCGGAGATGTGCCGGATCCCCGCCGACCGCGCGCCAGATTTCGCTGAGGAAACATGCCGCAGGAGCGGAAACCGTCGAGGAAAGCGATGTCGCGGCGATGTCGTCGTGCATGGAGGCCTCAATATGCTCTTGTTCGATGAACAACTCAGCAGACGTCAGGGCTCAGGCGTCGCCCGGTGCTGAAACCTGAAAGCGGAACCGGTAGCGCACAAAGCTTGAATGAATGACATGGCATGCTAGGTACGCTTGCCCTGCCTCCTCCCCCTCGACCGTGTCCGCGCCGCCTCCAGAGGGTGAAATTGCTATAATTTCAATGTTCTTTCTGGAATTTCTCTTCAAATCACTCAATTCGAATTGCCTGGAATCGACAGTATGAACTCGTTTGCCCGCCCCTTGGCCTTTCTGGGGATTCTGCTCTGCCTTGCCCTTTCGGCCTGCGGTGACCAGGAACCCAGCCAGCGCAAGGAATTCATCGAATTCCTGCAGACCCGCATCCTCGACAAGCCGGGCGCTCATGTGCCGCAATTGAGCGGCAATCAGAAGGACGCCTTCGGCCCCTACGTCAAGGACTATGCCATCATCACCGACTTTGCGGCAGGCCCGACCGGTGAGCCAGGCAATCTGCAGCAGCGCTTCAGCGCCATCATGGCGAAGGGCTCCATCCGTTCGATGAGCGATCTGGCGTCGCGACGCGAGGATCTGGTCGCCGTACAAAATCTCATCGGCGAGCTTGGTGGTGCCATCGACCAGGCCCTTGCCAAGGCCAATGACGCCAAGGCGCAGCTCAAGCAGCCCGAAGATCTCAAGGCCGTTTTCGACAAGGCTTATGAGCGGGACGTGACGAACGTGGCCAGCAGCGTCAAGCAGATGCTGCCGCCGGTCCAGGACATGATTGCCGCCGCGTTGCAGCTCTCCGATTTCATCGCAAGCCACAAGGACAAGCTCGAAGTCACCGGCATGATGATCACTGCCAAGGATCAGAAGACCCTGGCGTCCCTGCAGCCTCTGCTCAACGATTTCAACGCCAAGGGGCAGGCCGTGATGGCCCTCCAACAGAAATTCCGTTCTTCCATGCTCGGCACGGGAAACTGAGCCAGCCCTCCTTCGATGTCATTAGGCCATAGGTATTCAATATGCTGATCTTGCGAAAACTCATCATGATCGTGGTGGTGGCCGTCATCGCCATCGTCGGCACGGCCGGCTATCGCTGGTACGACTATGTGACGGCCGCCAAGGACCCGCTCGACGAAGTCGGCATCGAGCTCAACAGCCGCATGCCGATGGCCCTGCGCAAATGGGGGTGCTATCAGCTGCAAAAGCGTTTCGGCGACCGCTTGCCGCCTTATGGCTGCTCCAGCGGCGACGGCCGGAGCTGGATGTAACCGGCCCATCGCCTCGGTGCCCTTCCGAGAGGATGGAAGGGCGACCTTCAATCAACCGCAACCGGCGCTGACCACCCGCCCGGTCGCCGGGTTGGTGGTGATGGTGACCCGGTCCGGACGAAAATCGAAGGTGACGGCCTGGCCTGGCTTGATCTGGCGCACGATCTGGGCACCGGTCAGTTTCCTGGCCACATCATCGGTTGGCTTGGGCTGACCCACCAGGCGTTGCGCCGCCTCCGCCACGCAGGCTGGAGGCTGTCCCGGCCGTGCGGCATTGGAGGCGCAAGCCGCCAGAGCAAGCATGGCAAGGGGTAGGAATGGCAGGAGGAGTTTATACTGGCCGACAGGCATGACGAATTCCTCATGGCGGGTATCGGATCGTTGAAAAAACGATCGGATGCTGTCTTGCCGGATTGAGGGTCGGCCGTCTCACCACCAACGCAATCCAGCAGGAAGCACACATTAATTCATATATCTCAATACATTACATGGATTTTTTATTCTAAGGATCAAGGAACTATCCTGACGTTCTAGCCTGGAGGCATGACCTTGATATGGCAAGCCGATCATCCCGCATGCGTGGACACTCACCCGCGCGGCGGAGACCCTACGCACTCGGCTAAGCCATAGGACTGCAGGGTGGTCACCGCGCGACTGCTACGCGATCTCACGACCGGCAAATGAAATTGCCGATCAGATCGGCAAGGGTGTCCGGCGCATCTTCGAAGCAGTAGTGTCCCACTCCCTTCAGCCGCTCGATGGGCGCCCGAGGGAAAAGCTCGGAGAACAAGGGCAGGAAATGCCCGGCCTGGAGCGTGCGGTCCGCCTCCCCCCAGATCGCCAAAGCAGGCTTGTCGCGAATGATCTCGATGGCAGCCGGGCTGGGCTGCTCGAAGCGGTGGATACCCAGGGCAAAGCCCTCGGCCCAGCCGATTGCACCCAGGCATTCGGCCGGCTCCGAAAAAGGAGCACCATAGGCTGAGAGCCAAGCGTCGGTGACAATGGCATTGTTCTCGAAGCCGTTCAGCTTCAACGTGCTCAAAATGTTGAAGCCGAGCTGGCCAAGCACCCCTGTCAGCACACCCCCGGCATGGGCTCGAGCAATCCACTGGAACCAGGGCGACACCTGCGCATTGGCCGTGAGGCGTTCGACCAGATCGGCCTGCCCGAAGGGCGTCGGCCCATTGGCCGAGATGATCCGCCGGATCCGTTGCGGTTGCCTCGCAGCAAGTCCCATGCCGACGGGGCCGCCGAAATCATGCATGACGAGGGTGATGTTGCCGAGATCGAGGGCAAGGACGAAGCGCTCGAGATTGTCGATGTGATCCTGCAGCCAATAGCTGCGCCCTTGCGGCGTCTCGCTCTTGCCGAAACCCATGTGATCGGGAACGACCACGCGATGCGTCCGGCTCAGCACAGGAATCAGATTGCGGAAAAGATAGCCCCAGGTCGGCTCGCCATGCAGGCACAAGATGGGCTCGCCATCGCCGGGTCCTTCATCGACATAATGCATTCGAAAGCCAGCCACGTCAGTGAAGTGCGGGGCGAACGGAAAGGTCCTATCGAAGGTGGCCTCTGCCTCGATCATGAGAATGTCCATATCCATGGTTTTAGATTGAAACCATGGATTCGATAAACCTTGCGGTTTTAATTTGCAACCTCTATATTCCGAAACGAGAGCGCGGACGAGAATGGTGGACGAATGTCATGGCCAAGAGGATAAGCCACCAGGAATCCCTGTGCGGCGTCGCCCGGCCGCTGGATGCGATCGGCGATTGGTGGTCGCTGCTGATCGTGCGTGACGCCATCGATGGCCTGCGCCGGTTCGGCGAGTTTCAGAAGAATCTAGGCTTGGCCAAGAACATTCTGTCGGCGCGGCTGCGCAATCTGGTGAGCCATGGCATCATGGATCTGGTGCCTGCCAGCGATGGCGGCCCCCATCACGAATATGTTCTGACCGAGAAGGGCCGCGGCCTGTTCCTGGTTCTGGTCGCCCTGCGGCAATGGGGGGAGGATTTCTTCTTCGAGCCTGACGAAGCGCATGTACTGCTGGTGGACAAGAAGACCGCCCTCCCCGTGCGCAGGCTCGAACTTCGCGCCCAGGACGGACGCGTGCTGGGCGCACAGGACACATTCGTCCGAAGCCCACCGGGACGGATGGATGCAGAGAAGGCGGGCTGACCCCTCCTCTCGCGCAATAGGCCTTTCTAGCGTTCCTCCCGATGCGCGTTGCACCGACGCTCGCCATGAGCGGCCAGGCGTACGTGGAAATCGGCGGAGAGATCCGCCAGCGTTACCTTGGCAAACTGATCGAGCAACAATTGGCGCGCCTGGCCGAGCGCATCGTCGAGGCGGGCATTCACCGCCTGTTCGACCAGGCATTGCGCGTGGTCCTCGGCGAGACCCAGGGCGAATATGGGCGGTTCGCCGATGGCGGCATAGACATCGAGCAAGGTGAATTCACCGAGAGGCCGCGCCAGTTTCCAGCCGCCGCCATGGCCCTTCTCCGAGGTCACATAGCCCTGCTCCCGCAGCCCTGCCATGGTGCGGCGGATCACCACGGGATTGGTGTCGAGCATCCGGCCGATCTCGTCCGAGGTCAGCCCGCGTTCGGCCTGATCGATATGAAGCAGCACATGGAGCATGCGTGACAGCCGGCTATCGCGAGCCATTCGGTCCCCTTTCCTTTCAGCATCTCCGACCGGCCGCTGGACCGTGGCGATGATGGGTTGCCGCTATCCGTGATAACCGGAATTGAATCTCGTAACAATAAAAGTTGCGTTCTTCGCCGGCCGAACTATCATGTAACTTTCAATGATACGTATATGGCAGGCGTGCCAGCAAAGGTTTCTCAACACCGGACTCAAGGTACTTCAATGACTGTGTCGCCTCTCGACCGTGCCGACCATTCCCCTCACGACGTCATCATTATCGGCGGCAGTTTTGCCGGCGTTTCCGCGGCGATGCAGCTCGCCCGCGCTCGACGCCGGGTGCTGCTCATCGATGCCGGCCTGCCGCGAAACCGCTTCGTGGAGAGCGCCCATGGCTTTCTCGGCCAGGATGGACGCCCGCCGCGCGAGATCATCGGCACCGCTCTTGCTCAGCTCTCCGCCTATCCGACTTTCGGTTTCCTTGCCGGCCAAGCCCGACAGGCACGCCGGAAAGGAGCGGTCTTCGAGGTCGACCTCGGGCAAAAGGGCATCGCCCTTGGGCGGCGGCTGATCCTGGCGACCGGCGTCGGGGACGAATTGCCCGAGATCGCCGGCATGCGCGAGCGCTGGGGCCTTTCCATCTTCAGCTGCCCCTATTGCCATGGCTATGAAGTCGCGGATCGCCGCCTCGGCGTCATCGCCAACCATCCGATGTCGGCGCATCAGGCCGTGCTGGTGTCGGATTGGGGCCCGACGGTCTATTTCACCCAAGGGCGGTTCGAGCCCGATGAGGACCTCCTACCGCTGTTCCGCGCTCGCAACATCAAGGTCGAGCAGAGCCCGGCCGTCGAGATCATCGGCACCGGCACGGCCATCGAGGCCGTCCGATGCACCAATGGCCTGACGGTGCCGGTCGGGGCCATCTTCACTGCGCCGCGAACCTGCTTGACGTCACCGCTGGCAGAACAGCTCGGCTGCCGGATCGAGGACGGTCCCCTCGGGCCTCTCGTCAGCGTCGATGACCAGAAGCGTACCAGCGTCGAGGGTGTCTTTGCCGCCGGCGACGTCACCAGCATGATGGCGAATGCCACGATGGCTTCGGCTGCCGGCGTAATGGCCGGCGTATCCGCCCATCGCTCCCTCGTGTTCGAGGGCGCGATGCAAGGCTAATCCATCGCACGTGGCAGCAGGCCGGAAGCGGCCGGCCGCCAGGTGCAAGCCACCGGATGGCCCGACCGATCACATCGTCCGCGCGAGGCCGCTGGCGACATCCCTGGCGGCCGCCAGCGTGACCGCGACGTCCTCGCGGCTATGGGCCGTCGATACGAACAGGTTCTCGTAAGCGCCGGGATGGAAGAGCACGCCGCGCTCCAGCATGCCCTCGAACCAGCGCCGGAACAGGCCCTGGTCGGCGTAACGTTCGGCGTCGCGATAATTGTGGATCGGCTTGTCGGCGAACCACACCTGCATCAAGGGGCCGAGACCGACCGTGTAGGCAGGCAACCCTGCTTGCTTCAGGACGAGGTCGAGCCCCGTCCTCAGTTCATCCGAGACGGCATCCAGTCGCTCATAGACCCCGCTTTGGCCGAGCTCGTCCAGAGCCGCATTGGCGGCAGCGACCGCAATGCCATTGGCCGTGTAGGTGCCGGCCATCGACACGGTGCCGTCGGCGACCAGGCTCATGATCTCCTTCCTGCCCCCGAGTGCCGCCACCGGGAAGCCGCCGCCGAGCCCCTTGGCGAACACCGACAAATCAGGCCGGATGCCGAACCGCGCCTGGGCGCCGCCGAGGCCGAGCCGGAAACCGGTGATGACCTCGTCGAAGATCAGCACGACGTCATGCCGGGTGGCGAGATCGCGCATCGCTTCCAGGTAGCCGGGCCTGGGCAGGATGCAGCCGGTATTGCACATCACCGGCTCGGTGATGATGCCGGCGATCTCCTCGCCGTGTTTGGCCAGAACGTCGGCCAGCACCTGCGCATCGTTCCACGGCAGGATGATCAGGTTCTCTTCCACGCCGCGCGGCATGCCGGGACCCTGGGCCACCGCTTTGGGGCTATGATCGGGCCCGGCCTTGTCGATGGGGGGATGCTTGCTCCAATACACCCCATCCGAAAAGCCATGATACATGCCCTCGAAGCGGATGATCTTGCGCTTTTTGGTGAAGGCCCGCGCCAGGCGGGTGGCATAGAGCACGGCCTCGGTGCCGGTATTGCACAGGCGAACCTGCTCGACGCCGGGGACCGCGGCCACGATCTTTTCGGCCAGGACCGCCTCGTCGGCCGTCGGCAAGGCGAAGACGGTGCCGCGCTGCTCGATGAAGTCGACGACCGCCCGGGTCACCTGGGGCGGGCGATGCCCGAGGATCATCGGGCCGAGCCCGAGGAGATAGTCGATGTAGTGATTGCCGTCGACATCGACGAGCCGCGATCCCTCCCCCTTCTCGACGAACAGGGGATAAGGCAGCCAGCCTGACCATTGGGCCCGGGCGGTCGAGTTCACGCCACCGGGAATGACATGGCGCGCCGTCTCGAACAGGGAGGCGCTGGTGGTGGTACGCGTGAGGGAGGGGCTGATGTAATTCACGGGATTGTCTCGATTGAGGAGGGTTTTGGCGGGCGCGTCACGTGGGAGCCGACGGGCGTGCGTCAGTGCTGGGCCAGATCGGCGTCGAGGAAGCCAAGGGGATGGGGCGGGCGGATCACCCGCGTGCCAGCCTGCTCCTGCTCCGAGGCAATGGTGCGGTGGAGCTCGGGCATCTTGGTCCAATGGACCTTGGGCCTGTAATGATGCTCGGCGTGATAGCCATTGTTCATCCAGGTCCAGTTGTAGACCTTTTCATAGGTGCTCACGCCCCAGGCCAGCGGCTTTTCCGGGTCGCCGCCGAAATGCTCGTAATAGCCGTTGAGGGATGACAGGCACTGGCCCAGATAGTTGAAGGGCAGCATGCAGACGATGAAGCGCCAGTCGAGCAGCGCCAGCACCACATAAAAGCCGATCATCACAACAAGTTCCAACTTGGCCTGTCGGGCTTCCCCCGGGCGCCTGAGCGCCATGGCCCGGAGGATCTCGGCCGGGTCATCGCGAAAATAGCTGAGGAAAGTATAGGCCCAGACATTTTCGGGCTTGCCGTCATGGCCATGCTTGTAGATCGACAGGTAATCGATGGTTTTTCCGGCTTCATCGGGCCTGTCCATATTGCCGCTGTGATGGCGCATATGGACGAAGTTGTACATGGCCTGCGAAAAGCCGAGCGTGATCGACAGTATGAAGCTGAAGACGACGTTCAGGGTCTGACTGGCGAAGAACGGATTATGAATGAAGTTGTGGGATATACTATTGATATTCCAGGATATCGATAGCGAATAGATCAGCGCCAGGCAGATGAAGCTCCACCAGGACAAATGCGGGAAGGCGACGAACAACCCGATCACGGCGAGGAAATGAGCGGTCCCGAGTACGACGGGTACCCAGTCCCATTTTGAATAGTGCAGAATGCGCATCTTGAACGTTCCTGGTTCGGTCGCCTGGTTGCGGCGACCCACAGAGCGGCTGCCACACCAACCGCAAGGAACGTGCCAAGATCGCCAAAGCCTCGAATGCCCGCATTCCGCCACGACTTTCGACGTGTTGCGCGCCATAGCAGCGAATGGGAGGGCGGCCAGCGCCGCGACATTTCCTGACGCGAGCTACAAAACTTGTAGCTCGCAATTTGGAGGAAGGCCGGTGATCCGTGCCCTCGCCTGCGCTCATTCGCCGCCACAAGCCGTAACAACTGCTTTGAGAAGCGAGAGAAAAGCGGACGAGGACGCCTGCGATCCCAAGAAAGCCGACTGGCATGCATCTTGCGATGAAGGGGGCAAAACCTTCTGCCGGCGGATCGTGAAATGGCGTATCGGATATATTGCGACTTTGATGGAACGATTGCGACAAGCGACGTGACCGACGTGCTGCTGGAAGCCTTTGCGACACCTGGCTGGCGCGACATCGAAGCCCAATGGCAGGCGGGCCTGATCGGCTCCGCCGTTTGCATGGCCCGCCAGGTGGCGCTGCTGCATTGCAGCCGCCCTGCCCTCGATCATCTGCTCGACGCCGTCGACATCGATCCTGGTTTCGTCGATTTCGTCGCCTTCTGCCGAGACCATGACATCGAGCCGATCATCGTCAGCGACGGCCTCGATTACGCCATCCGGCGCATCCTGTCGCGCGTCGGCCTGGGCGACCTGCCGGTTATCGCCAATCGCCTGATGTTCCTGGCCGAGGATCGTCATGCCATGCTCAGCCCGCATGCCTCCTCGGCCTGTCATTCGGCGGCCGGAACCTGCAAATGCGAAGCCGTGCGTTCGGCCGGCACCGCGGAGGCGCACACCGCCATCCTGATCGGCGACGGACGTTCCGACTACTGCGCGGCCGGGGTCGTCGATCTCGTCTTTGCCAAGGCAGGCCTGCGGGAGCACTGCCAGGCCAACGGCATCGTGCACCTGCCCTATGCGGATTTTGCCGAGGTCACCCGGCTCCTGGCCGAGCGGCTGCCAAACCTCGGCGCCGCCGGCTTGGCCGACCTGCCCACACACGCACCCAGCGGCGCCTTTCTCGGACAGGAAAAGCAAGCCGCCCTGCTGGAAGCCGGCATCCCCGGCAGGGTGCTGCCATGATGCCGATCCGGGTCCTGGATCTCGACGGCAGCCTGCCCGGCCAGGGGCCGGTCGCCCGGCGCCTGCAGTCCGGCCAGGCTGTCCTGCATGACCTGCGCTCGCTTGGGCCGGCCTTGCGTCTATGGGCACGCCGCCAGGCCTATGCCGCCTTCGAGAGCTTCTGGGCCAGCCTGCCGGCCTCGTCGAGACCGGCGCTGACGCTGGTCGGTTCCGGCGATTTCCATCACCTTACCGCCAGTTTCATCGCCTCCGCTCCGGGGCCATTGACCGTGCTCCATTTCGACAATCACCCCGACTGGTGCTGGACCATGCCCCGCCGCCATTGCGGATCCTGGGTCAACGAGGCGCTCGCCCTGCCGCATGTCCAGCGCGTCGTCACCATCGGCCCCTGCAGCGACGATCTCGTGCGTCCAGATCGCAAGGGCGCCAATCTGGAGGCTCTATCGAACGGACGGCTGGAACTCTTCCCCTGGTGGCATGGTCCCTCGGAAACACGCAAGGCCGTCCGCAGCGGCGCCGGGCATGTCGCCGCCGACGGGCTGATCCGCTGGCACAATCTGGTGGACCAGGACTGGGGCGACTTCCTTTGCGCCCTGATGGAGCGTGTGCCGACCGAGCGGATCTGGATCACCATCGACAAGGACGTACTGCCGCCGACGGAAGCCGTGACCAATTGGGACCAGGGTGGACTGCCGCTGCAACGCCTGATCGAAGCCATCAGGCGCCTGGCAGCCAATTTCAGCGTGGTCGGTGCCGATATCTGCGGCGAATACGCGCCGATCCGCCACCGCAATCCCTTCAAGCTCATCGAGGCCCGGCTCGACCAGCCGCGTTCCGACGCCGAACCCGATCTCTCCGTCAATGCCCATACCAACGAGCGGCTGATCGCCGCCTTCGAGGCTGCCCTATGAACGGTTTCGCCCTTCTGGTCCTCTTCGGCACGATCCTGTGCGACGTCGTCGGCCAGCTCTGCTTCAAGGCGGGCCTCGATGGCGTCACGGGCGGGGATTCCTCGCGGCCGGTCTGGCTCAAGGTCACGACGACGCCGTTGATCTGGCTGGGCGTGGCGACCTACGCCATCGAGATCGGCGCCTGGCTGTTCGTGCTGTCGCGTATGCCGCTGAGCGTGGCCTTCCCGCTGGCGAGCCTCTCCTATTGCGGCATCGCGCTCGCCAGCCGCTTCATTCTCAAGGAACCGGTATCGCGCCGGCGCTGGCTTGGAACCGCTCTCATCGCCGTAGGCGTCGCCATTGTGGGGACCTCGACATGAACGTCCATACCCCTATCGGCAAGTCCGAGGCCGAAAGCTCGCCGGCTCCCGCCCAGCCCCATGCCTTTCACTATGCCGGCGGCCCGACTGCCATCCTGTTGATCCATGGGCTCACCGGCACGCCGGCCGAGTTGAAGCTGGTCGCCAAGGGTCTCGTGAGGGCCGGCTATTCGGTCTATGGCGTGCAGCTTGCGGGCCATTGCGGCAGCGAGGCCGACCTCACCGCGACCGGCTGGAAGGACTGGCTCGCCAGCGCGCTCGAAGCCTTCGACCGGATCCGCCAGGACCACGACGCCGTGTTCGTCGGCGGCTTGTCGATGGGCGCGCTGCTAGCCCTACTGGTGGCATCCCACCGGTCCGACCGGGTGGCCGGCTGCCTGCTCTATTCGCCGACTATGTTCTATGACGGCTGGAGCGTGCCGCGCGGCAGTGTGCTTTTGCATGGGGCCATCCTGCTCGGGCTCGGGCGCTTCTTCCGCTTCCGCGAGAATTTTCCCTACGGCATCAAGGACGACAGGCTGCGGGCCAGGGTGCAGGCCGCCATGGAGTCCGGCCGCAGCGAAGAGGCGGGCCTGCTCTATATGCCCGGCCGCAGCCTTGCCCAGCTTCTTTATCTCATCCGGGACCTGAAACCGCGCCTGCCCGCCTTGCGCATGCCGGTCCTGGTCCTGCATGCCCGCGAGGACGACGTCACCAGCATCCGCAATGCCAATTACCTGGCGGCCAATCTTGGCGGCAATGTCGAGAAGATCCTGCTGGAGAACAGCTACCACATGATCACGCTCGACCAGGAACGTGAGCTGGTGATCGATCATTCCGTCGGTTTTCTCAAGCGTACCGAGCCCCGCCGGCTTGCTGCTC
This sequence comes from Labrys sp. E2SS-1L, assembly GCF_057073705.1. NCBI lineage: Bacteria > Pseudomonadati > Pseudomonadota > Alphaproteobacteria > Hyphomicrobiales > Xanthobacteraceae > Labrys > Labrys sp. E2SS-1L. The sequence continues at coordinate 840,229 of NZ_CP172713.1, forward strand.
CCAGCCTGAGCCTGGCGCTCAATCGAGGACGATCATGACGCTCACCGCCGTCGTCGAAAACTCGATCACCGCCTTCGACAGTGCGGACTGGAATCGCTGCTTTCCGTCCGACCCGGAGAACTGGGCCTTCTATCGCGCCTGCGAGGAAGCTGGCCCGCCCGGTTTCACCTGGTACTACGCGGCCATCCGCGACAATGGCCGCCTGGTCGCCGTGGTGCCAGCCTTCGGCACCGAATATCGCCTCGACACCACCGTGCAGGGCGTCCTGAAGCGGATCACCAACCAGATCCATCGCCTGCTGCCGGCCTTGCTGTCGCTGCGCCTGATCGCCTTCGGCTCGCCGGTCGCCGAAATCTGCCATCTCGGCTTCGCGCCGGAAGTGCCGGCCTATGAGCGGCCGGCGCTGCTCCGGCGCATCGTTACCGCGCTGCAGGAATTCGGGGCGGCCAAGCGCTACGGCCTGCTCGGCATCAAGGATGCTCCTGCCCGGGACGACGGCCTGTGGCGAGGCGCGCTCGCGCCGAGCGGCTTCACGCGTCTGCCCGGCCTACCCACGGCCGTGCTCGACCTGCCTTACGGCAGTTTCGACGGCTATCTCGAGAGCCTGAGCAAGGCCACCCGCAAGGATATGCGGCGCAAGCTCAAGGCGTTCAAGGATATCCGGGTCGAGCAGCGCCGTAATATCGACCACGTGGTCGGCGAAGTGTCGGCTCTCTATGAACAGACCGTCGCCCATAGCGACCTGCAGTTCGAATATCTGCCGCCGGACTATTTCCCGCAGCTGCTGCGCTTTCTCGCCCCGGAGGCCAGTGTCTTCCTCTACTGGCACGACGACGAGCTGGTCGCCTTCAATTTCGTGATCGAGACCGCGGATCGCCTGATCGACAAATATATCGGCATGAACTACGCCGTCGTTCCGAAATTCAATCTCTACTTCAACAGCTGGCTGCACAATGTCCGCTATTGCATCGAGCGCGGCATCCCCGTCTACCAGAGCGGCCAGGCCTTCTACGGCCCCAAGCTGCGGCTCGGCTGCCGGTTGCAGCCCAATTGGCAATATTTCCGCCATCGCAACGCGGCAATTAACACCATATTGCAAGTCGTCGCCAAATTCGTGCGGTTGGACCGTTTCGATCCCGCGATCGCCAATCTCGTGAAGGAAGCGGCATGACCAACGCGATATCCGCCATGCGCCCGGACTACCGCAATACCCTGTTTGCGTGGCTGCTCCTGCTCGTGTTCGAGACCACCTCCCAGCTTGCCCTCAAGATCGGTGGCGAGGCGCTGGCCCATCTGCCCTTCGGCCTTGCCTGGCTCATGCAAGCGGCGAGCAATCCCTGGGTCATCGTCGGTGTCTTCGGCTATCTCGGTGCCTTCTCGGCCTGGATGGTCATCCTCGATCGCATTCCACTCAGCTTCGGCTTTCCCCTCACCGCCGTGGTGATGCTGGTGGTTGCCATCGCCTCCCACTACGTCTTTGGTGAAGAGCTCACACCCTGGCGCCTGGTCGGCATCGGCCTGATCGTCGCGGGGGTGGTCGTCATGGGAGGAGGCGACGGGTGACGATGCTCACCGTTCTCTATAAATGGTGGAGCCGGTCGATACGCTGGAAGCTCGTCGGCGTGTTCGTGATCATCAGCGTCATCCCGATGCTGATCGCGACCAAATTCGCCACGCAGGTCGTCTCCACCACCTTCGAGGACAATGTCGAGGCCTGGCTGTTCCAGACCTCGCACTTTTTCGTGGCCAACATTCTCGACCAGCGTCGGGAAACTGCCAGCATCGCCGACGTGCTCGCCGAGAACGGCAGCCTGACCGCTCTCGTCACCGGGCAGTCGCGAGAAATGCCGCCGGCAGTGTCGCATATGATCAACGCGCTCGGCTACGACCTCCTGCTGATCTCCGACAATGAAGGCAGGATCGTCTTCTCCTCCAAGCCCGCCACCAACATCACCAGCGTGCCCTTCGGCGAGGGGCAGAAGCTCTATCTCGACGTGATCGACGGTACGCCGACCCTGATGGCAGCGGGTTCCAGCACCTTCGACTATCAGGGCCAGCGCTACCATGTGCTGATCGGCACGCTGGTCGACCAGAGCTTCGTCGCCAATATGGGAGCGCTGTCGTCGCTGACCGTCCGCCTCTACTACAAGGTCAACGGTCAGTTCACGCAGGTCTACGCCTCCGGCGGCCAAGCCTCAGTGGCGTTGCCCCCGGCAACGCTGGCCGAAGTCGCCGGCAACGCCGCTGACGAGTATACATCCGCCGACATCGACGACGAAGACACCTCCATCGGCATCTATGCGCCGATCCGTGACGGCAACAATCTCATCGGCGTGCTGTTTTGCGGCCTCAGTTCGGAGTCGGGTATTGCCGACTGGGTGACGAGCAAGAACCTGTTCATCGCCATCTTCGCCTTCGGCATGCTGCTGTCGCTCGGTGCCGGGTTGATCATGTCGCGCCTGCTCACCAGCCCGGTCATCCGCCTTGCGGAAGGCGTCAACGCCATCGCGAAGGGCGATTTCACCCAACGCGTGCCGACGCGCCGCCATGACGAGCTCGGCCAGCTTTCCACCGCCTTCAACTCGATGGCCCAGCAGCTGGAGGGTCTGCGCAAGATGGAGGCCAAGCTCAGACGGCGCGAGCGCATGACCACGCTCGGCGAGGTCGCCGCCGGCCTCGCCCATGAGGTGCGCAATCCGCTCGGCATCATCAAGACGTCCGCCGAACTCCTGCAGAACGGTGCCAATCTGACCGAGGTGGAAACGCGGCGCCTCGGTTATGTCATCGACGAAGTCCGCCGCATCGACCAGCTCATCCGCGACTTCCTGGCCTTTGCCCGGCCGCCGCAGCGCATGATGGACCTGGCTCCCGTCGATCTGATCGACCGGGTTCTCGGCAGTTGCCAGAGCGAGATCGAGCATCAGAAAATCCTTGTCAACGTCGAGGATGAAAGCGGCGGTGCCCGCATCCATGTCGATCGCGACCAGATGATCCAGGCCTGCCTCAACCTGGTGCTCAATGCCCTGCAAGCCATGGAAGGAATGCCCGAACTGGCGACGGCACCCGGCCTTGCCGTTCGCCCGCGTCTCGATATCCGCATCGCCAGCGAAGGAGACGAGGTGCATTTCATCTTTGCCGATAATGGCCCGGGCATCCCGCCAACCCTGATCGACCGCATCTTCGATCCCTTCGTCACCACCAAGGACAGCGGCACCGGCCTCGGCCTCGCCCGCGTCTTCGCAGTTGCCGAGGGCCATGGCGGCTGGATCGAGGCCCGCAACGCTGCGCATGGCGGCGCCATTTTCGAACTCGTGATACCCGCATCCCAACGGAGGGCAGGCGATGTCCCAAACGATCCTGCTCGTTGACGACGAGGTGAAGCTGCTCGACGTGCTGAGTGGCGTGCTGGAGGGGCTGGGCTACCGCCCGCTCACCGCCAGCAGCGGTGCTGCCGCGCTCGAGCGGCTGGAGCAAGAACCCGTCGACCTCGTGCTCAGCGATCTGCGCATGCCCGGCATGAGCGGGCAGGAATTGCTGGCCGAGATTCACCGTCGCCATCCCTCGATGCCTGTGGTGATCATGACGGCCTACTCGACCGTGCGCGACGCGGTCCAGGCCATCAAGGATGGCGCCTTCGACTATATCGACAAGCCGATCGAACAGGAGGAACTGGCGACGACCCTCGCCAACGCGCTGCGCCTTCACGAGGCCTTGCGCGACAATGAACGGCTACGCCAGGAACTGGCGGGGCGCTACAAGTTCGACACGCTGGTGGGCAAGTCTCCGGCCTTCCAGAAGGTGCTGCGCGCGGTCAGCGAAGTGTGCGAACAGCGCACCACCGTGCTGCTCACCGGCGAGAGTGGCTCGGGCAAGGAAGTGGTGGCACGCGCCATCCACTTCAACAGCCCGCGCCAGCGCAAGCCCTTCGTCGCCGTCAATTGCGCCGCCATTCCCGAAGCGCTGCTGGAAAGTGAGTTCTTCGGTCATGTGAAGGGCAGCTTCACCGGCGCGGTCAGCAACCGTGTCGGCCGCTTCGCCCAGGCCGAGGGCGGAACTCTCTTCCTTGACGAGGTTGGTGACATGCCGCTCAACCTGCAGGCCAAGATCCTGCGCGTGCTGCAGGAACGCCAATATGAGCCAGTGGGAGCGACGGGTTCGCGCACGGCCGACGTGCGCATCATCGCCGCAACCAATCGCGACCTCACCCAGATGGTGGCCGAGAACAAGTTCCGCGAGGACCTTTATTACCGCCTCGCCGTTTTCCCGATTGCCTTGCCCCCGCTGCGCGAACGCGCCGAGGACATTCCGCTGTTTCTCGATCTTTTCGCCGACGACCTCGCACCCACGCTCGGCAAGCGCGACATCCGTTTCAGTCCCGATGCAGTGCGCGTGCTGGCCGCCTATCGCTGGCCCGGCAATATCCGCGAATTGCAGAACTGCGTGGAACGTTCGCTGATTTCGGCACGTGGCCCGGTGATATCGGCCACCGACCTGCCGCCCTACATCGCCGAAAAGCCAGGTAACGGCGCGGCGCAGGACTTCCCCATTCAACTCGACGATGCAGCTGCCGCCTTCGAGCGCGGTCTCATCGTCGAGGCCCTGAAGCGGGCCGACGGCGTGCAGGTGCGCGCAGCCGAACTGCTCGGCATCAATGAACGCAGCCTTTGGCACCGGTTGAAGAAATACGACATCACCGTCTCCAAGACGGTCGGGCCGCGCTCCTAGCGCCACCCCATAGGAGATCATGAGATGGATTCCATCCTGGACCGCATCCTGCGCTGGGCCTTCGCCAGGATCGTCAGCCGCGGCAATCTGACGGTGGTGACACCCGCCGGAACCAGGCTCATCTTCGGCGACGGCAGCGGCGAACCAGTCACCGTCCACCTGACGGACCGGGCTGCCGTGGCGGCCCTGCTGGCCGATCCGGACATGCGGCTCGGCGAGCTCTACATGGACGAGCGCTTCCTGGTCGAACAAGGCTCGATCTATGATTTCGTGCATCTCATCCTGCGTGAGGGCCAGAACCAGACCCATCCCCTGCCCGCGCGCCTCATCGACCGGACGCGCGCCGCCCTGCGCCGCTTCCGGCTGCGCAACCTGCCGAGCCGTTCCAAGCGCAATGTCGCGCATCACTATGATCTCGATGGACGCCTCTACAATCTGTTCCTGGATGCCGACCGGCAATATTCCTGCGCCTATTTCGAACATCCCGGCCAGAGCCTGGAGGAGGCCCAGGCTGCCAAGAAGCAGCATATCATCGCAAAGCTCAGAGTCGGGCCGCAGCACCGGGTGCTCGACATCGGTTCGGGCTGGGGCGGTCTCGCCTGCTCGATCGCCGAAGCGGGTGCAAGCGAGGTCCGCGGCGTCACCCTGTCGGAAGAGCAACTCGCCTTTGCCCGCGCGCGGCCCAAGGGTGCCGCCGAAGGCCGCGTCCATTTCGACCTGATCGATTATCGCAGTGTCCAGGGGCATTTCGACCGCATCGTTTCCGTCGGCATGTTCGAGCATGTCGGCCTTGCCCATTACGAGACCTACTTCAGGACGGCGGCCCGGCTCCTGGCCGATGATGGGGTGATGCTGCTCCACACCATCGGCTGCTCGGCCGAACCCGGCTTCACCACGCCCTGGCTCGACAAATACATCTTCCCCGGCGGCTATATTCCCTCGCTCTCGGAGATCCTGCCGGCCATCGAACGCGCCGGGCTGATCGTCACCGATGTGGAGGTGCTGCGCTTGCACTACGCCGAAACCCTGAGAGCCTGGCGCGAACGCTTCCTGGCGCGCTGGAGCGAGGCCGAGGCGCTCTACGACGCTCGTTTCTGCCGGATGTGGGAATATTACCTTGCCGCCGCCGAGGTTGCCTTCCGCTGCGAAGACCTCGTGGTGTTCCAGATCCAGCTTGCCAAGTCCAACCAGGCCCTGCCGATGACGCGCGACTATATCGCCGCCGCGCACCCACCGGCCACCGGCAATTTTACAAATGTAGACACGCAACTCGACAGCGCGGCCTGAGACGGCGCGCGCCAACTGCTGCCGCCCGGCTCGCCGCCGGGCAAACCTTCGAACGCAACGAACTGATGGAATAGCCGCAAGAACATCCTTCAACACCACTGAACGGTGACGACCATGGCCCATATCGTGCTGATCAATCCGCGCTTCGAGGCTTCCTATTGGGGATTGGAACATGCCCTACCCCTGTTCGACGCCAAGGCCAACCTGCCGGTCGCCTGCCTGCCCTTGCTGGCAGCGCTGACACCGGCCGAACACACCGTGACCCTGATCGACGAAAACGTCGAAGCAATCGACTACGAGCTCTGCGCCCGGGCAGATATTATCGGCCTCACCGGCATGATCGTACAGCGTTTCCGCATGCGCGAGATCCTCGACGAACTCAAGCGCCACAATTGTTTCGTGGCGGTCGGCGGGCCCTGGATCACCGTGCGGGAGGACTATTTCGGCGATGATGCCGACGTCACCTTCGTCGGTGAGGCCGAGGAAAGCTGGCCGCGCTTTCTGGATGATTGGATCCAGAACCGCCATGCCCGCCGCTACGAACAGGCCGACAAAACCGACATGAGCACGGTGCCGGTACCGCGCTTCGACCTTCTCAAGATGGACGACTACGCCGTCGGCAGCGTGCAGTTCTCGCGCGGCTGCCCGTTCACCTGCGAATTCTGCGACATCATCGTGGTGTTCGGTCGCAAGCCGCGCATCAAGACCAGCAGGCAAGTCATCGCCGAACTGGAGGCGTTGCTGGCGACAGGCATGGATACCGCCTTCATCGTCGACGACAACCTGATCGGCAACAAGAAGGCGATCAAGGACGTGCTGCGTGACGTCATCGCCTGGCAGGTCGCGCATGACTATCCGATGACCTTCGTCACCGAGGCCTCTATCGACCTCGCCGACGATGCCGAGCTGATGGAGCTGATGGTCGACGCCAATATCAGGGTGGTATTCATCGGCATCGAGACGCCGAACGAGGCGGCTCTGCGCGAAACCAAGAAGCTGCAGAACGTGCGCAAGGGCGCCACCATGCTGGAGAAGGTCCACACCATCCAGCGCAGCGGCATCGAGGTGTGGTGCGGCATGATCCTCGGCTTCGACAGCGACGATGCCACCATCTTCGAGGCCCAGCGCCGCTTTATCAAGGACTCGCGCATCGTCAATGCCATGGTGGGCATGCTCGCAGCCATTCCCAAGACGCCGCTCTATAGCCGCCTCGCCAAGGAGGGTCGCCTCGACCTCGCCGACCGGCAGCCCTACGGCACCAATGTCATCCCCCTCAATTTCAGCCGCGAGGCGTTGCGCGACGGCTATCTGGACGTAATGGCCGATCTTCACCAGCCCCAGGCCTATTTCGATCGCCTGGATGCCCTCTATCTCGACGAGCGCATCAGGCCCGAACGCTCGAGGCTGCGGCATCTGCGCCGCCATCCGCTGCGTTTGGCAAGGCTCAACCTGATGTGGATGCTGGAGGCCGCCGGCATCTTCCTGCGCCTGATGCGCCGGGTACCCCAGAAGGAACTGCGCCGGGTCTATCGCCAGCGCCTGTGGACGATGCTCAAACGCCGGCGCTCACCGGTGGTAATGCAGATCTACGCGATCAAATGCGCCATGCACTACCACGCCCACACCATGATCACCGACATGCGAGCCGGCCGGATCGTCAACTCGTTCTGAAAAATGCGGAGCAAGCCTGCGCTCGGCCTAGTACTCTACAGTTGCTTCTTTGTTCGAAGGGGATTTGGAGTGTCAGCCCCGCTCCATCACTTGATGGAGCTGTGGAGGCTGACACTCCCCTTTTCCCGTGCTCCTTCATGCAAACGCAACTGCAGTGCTAGCAGCACCCGCCGCCGCTTGCTTTCGAACTGCAGCACGCCGTCGCGCCGGCCGGTTGCTCGAGCCGATGGCGCGGCTTGCAAATTGCCGGGCGCCCTTCGAGTTTGAGGACGATCTGCTCGCCACCGGCGATTTCAAGTGCACCGACATCGAATATCTGCATGGGCTCGCCAGGCTGGCCCACCTCGAAGGTAAGCCGGGCATCCGCTTCGAGCTCCAGCCTTTCCGCGACCCGTTGCAGAATTCGTTCGAATTTGGCGACGGACATGAAATCCCCGTCGGCGGTCGCCTCGATGTCCTCGACCTGCAGGATCGTTTCTCGCCAGGCATCCGGATTGCCGCCACAATCCAGGGTGACGAACGAGCCCGCCTTGACCTCGGTGACATGATAGCCGGGCCGTATCGTCCGCTCGCCATAATGCAGCACCAGCCCCTTGCCGGCATGCGGCTTCAACGCAGCTCGGAAACCGTCGAGCGAGGCATCGCCGCCAAATTCGATCGTCAATGGGCTGGCAGAAGCGTTCATGTTGGTGTATCCATCATTTCAATGAGTCTTGAGATGTTGAGATAAAAATGGACGAAAAGCAAGCCCTCAATGCCTTCGCCGCCCTATCCCAGGAAACGCGGCTGAGGATCGTCAAGCTGCTGGTGACGGCTGGCCCGGGCGGCTTGGCGGCAGGCGCGATTGGCGAGGCCATGGACGGCGCTTCCTCCTCGCGCATGTCGTTTCACCTCAGCCACCTCGAGCAGGCCGGTCTGGTTGAATCGCGCCGTGAGGGACGTTCGATCCTCTACAGCGCGGCCTATCCGGCGCTTTCCGGCCTGATCGAATTCCTCATGCGTGACTGCTGTCAGGGCCACCCGGAAGTCTGCAATCCCGCCGTCGCCTCGCTCTCGGCGTGCTGTGCTCCTCGAAAGGATATCCCCCATGCCTGACCCGCATGCGCCTTCGCACATCTACAATGTGCTGTTCCTGTGCACCGGCAACTCGGCCCGCTCGATCCTGGCCGAGAGCATCCTGCGCAAGGATGGCCGTGGCCGCTTCAACGCCTTCTCGGCCGGCAGCAAGCCCAGGGGCAGCGTCCATCATTTCGCACTGCATTGCCTGGAACGGGCTGGATATCCGATCGAAGGCCTGCGCTCGAAGAGCTGGGACGAGTTCTCCGGGCCTGATGTGCCGCAGATGGATTTCGTCTTCACCGTCTGCGACGACGCGCATGGCGAGACCTGTCCGGTCTGGCCCGGGCACCCGATGTCGGCCCATTGGGGCATCGAGGACCCGGCTCGTGTCGAGGGCAGCGACATCGAGAAGGAAACGGCGTTCGTCACGGCGCTGCGTTTTCTCAAAAACCGCATCAGTGCTTTCATCGCTCTGCCAGTCGCCAGCCTGGATCAGGCATCCCTACGCGCACAGCTCATCGAAATCGGCCAATCCGAAGGGGCAACCTCGCCCCGCAACAGCGCGGCATGACGGCCAGCATGGATATCGTCATCTATCACAATCCCGATTGCGGCACTTCGCGCAACACACTGGCCTTGATCCGGCAATGGGGGACTGAGCCCCATGTCATCGAATATCTGAAAACGCCTCCCTCACGGGCCCTGCTGGCTCGGCTCGTCGAGCGAATGGGTATCGGCGTGCGAGCGCTGATCCGGCAGAAGGGCACGCCCTATGCGGAACTCGGATTGGATTCGCCTGATCTGACCGACGATCAGCTCCTGGATGCGATGATCGCACACCCCGTCCTGATCAACCGGCCCATCGTTGTCAGTCCACTTGGCGTGAAGCTCTGCCGACCGTCCGACGTCGCGCTTGATCTCCTTCCTCAAGCAATGGCACGCTCGAGGATCGAAAAGGAGGAAGGTGTTCCCTTCCTGAAGGACGTCGCCGCAGCTCCGACCAATCCGGCCTTTGTCGCCGCCCTCCAGGCGGAAAACTTACCGGTCGACGACCTCGCCGAGCCAGGCAGCAGATTCTTTGCCTATCACACACTCGACGGCCAGCCTGTCGGCTTTGGCGGCTATGAGTTGCAGGGCGACGAGGTTCTGATCCGATCGGTCGTGGTACCGCAGGAGGCGAGAGGAACGGGGATCGGCCGCAACATCGTGCCCTTGCTGCTCTACCGGGCTTATGAAGCTGGTGCAAAGCGAGCCTGGCTCCTGACGACATCGGCATCTGATTTCTTCTCTCGCGTCGGCTTCAAGCCGGTAGAGCGGGCAGCTGCGCCCATCGCGATCCTGGCGACACGCCAGGCGTCATCGCTTTGCCCCGCCAGCGCGGTGCTCATGACCCGCAAGATCAGTTTCTGACATGTCCACATTCGAACGCTACCTGACGCTCTGGGTTGCCCTTTGCATCCTCGCCGGCATTGCACTCGGCCATTTGATGCCGGCGGCCTTCCAAACCATCGGCGCCGCCGAGATCGCCAAGGTCAATCTCCCGGTCGCCGTGCTGATCTGGCTGATGGTCATCCCCATGCTGCTGAAGATCGACTTCGCCGCCCTGCGCGAGGTCGGCCGGCACTGGCGGGGCATCGGCGTCACCCTCTTCATCAATTGGGCCATCAAGCCATTCTCCATGGCATTGCTCGGCTGGCTGTTCATCGGCTGGCTGTTCCGGCCCTATCTGCCGGCTGTCCAGATCGACAGCTACATCGCCGGGCTCATCATCCTCGCTGCGGCGCCCTGCACCGCCATGGTGTTCGTCTGGTCGAACCTGACCAAGGGCGAGCCGCATTTCACCTTGAGCCAGGTCGCGCTCAACGATGCCATCATGGTCGTCGCCTTCGCGCCGATCGTCGGCCTGCTGCTCGGCCTCTCGGCGATCACCGTGCCATGGGGCACGCTCGTCCTGTCGGTCGGGCTTTATATCGTCATTCCGGTGACGGTGGCACAGTGGCTTCGCCGTCGCTTGCTGGCCACCGGAGGCCAGGCGGGGCTCGACCATTTTCTCGCGCGCATCGGCCCCCTCTCCCTGCTGGCGCTCCTCGCCACGCTGGTGCTGCTGTTCGGCTTCCAGGGCGAGCAGATCATCGCTCAACCCCTGGTCATCGCGCTGCTTGCCGTACCGATCCTGATCCAGGTCTATTTCAATGCGGGGCTTGCCTATGTGCTCAATCGCATCGCAGGCGAACAGCATTGCGTCGCCGGCCCCTCGGCCCTGATCGGCGCCTCCAACTTCTTCGAGCTTGCCGTTGCCGCCGCCATCAGCCTGTTCGGCTTCAACTCGGGGGCCGCCCTGGCAACCGTCGTCGGCGTGCTGATCGAAGTACCGGTGATGCTGTCCGTGGTGTGGATCGTGAATCGATCCAAGCCTTGGTATGAGCGGGGTTCCTCCGCGGCCGCAGCGGAAGGACGCGATGGATGACGAACGACCTGCCCAACATCGCCGCTGATTGCGTGCAAATCCCCTCGCTCGATCGTCTGCGGCCGAAGGCGTCGGGACATCCGCCACGCATCCTGATGCTCTATGGCTCGCTGCGGGAACGCTCCTACAGCAGGTTGCTGACCTTGGAAGCGGAACGGCTCCTCAGGCATTTCGGCGCAGAGACCCGGATCTTCGATCCGCATGGCTTGCCGCTGCCGGACACCGAGCCGGCAGATCATCCCAAGGTCCGCGAACTACGGGAGCTGTCGCAATGGTCAGAGGGGCAGGTCTGGTGCAGCCCTGAGCGCCATGGTGCCATGACAGGTATCATGAAGGCACAGATCGATTGGATTCCCTTGTCGATCGGAGCGGTACGCCCGACCCAGGGCAAGACGCTTGCCGTCATGCAGGTCTCAGGCGGTTCGCAATCCTTCAATGCGGTCAACCAGATGCGCGTCCTCGGCCGCTGGATGCGAATGATCACCATCCCCAACCAGTCCTCGGTCGCCAAGGCCTATGAGGAGTTCACGCCCGACGGTCGTATGAAGCCCTCATCCTATTACGAGCGCGTCGTCGATGTAATGGAAGAACTGGTCAAGTTCACCCTGCTGACGCGCGATGCCTCGGATTACCTCACCGATCGCTACAGCGAGCGGAAGGAAGCACACGCAGCCCTTGAAGCCCGTCTCAAACTGACGGAAGTCCGATGACTCAATCCCACGCTGGCCAGTGATCACCATCATCGGGCGGCACAGATCTTTGCACTGAGGGCTTCCTACCACGCACCTGCCGTGCTGGCGGATTTCTCGCGCGACTCTTCCATGGCGCTGCGCCCGCCTATCGGAATTTCAGGCCGAAGGAATAGCTCAGGCTGAGGCCGACCGTGTTCTGGTTGAGCGAACCGAAACGCTTCGTGACCGGGCTGTCCGCGGCATCGCCCGTCAGGCGCTCGTATTTGTCATAGAGCGTCGCTTTCCAGGCCGGCGAAAACTGGTAGGAAAGCGAAGCCAGGGCACCATAGGCCTTGATGCCGGCTGAGGGGTCGTAGGGGATCACCTGGCCATTGCGTGCGGCATCGCGCTCCGTCACACCGAAGGAGGAGCGCATATAGGTGCCGTTGCCAACCGACAGGCGCGGACCGATGGAAAAGGTGAAGGCGTCGTAGGGCTGCACCCAGTCGGCCGAGAAATCGGCGACCAGCCCTTGCCCGGCCCGCAGGGCCTGGCGCACTTCCGCCCGGGCACGGAGCTGATTCTCGATCAGCCAATATTCCATGAACAGGCCGGCATCGAGCGTCGCGGGCACCGTATGCACGCCGGTGAGGTCCCGCTCATCCGATCGCGAGCGGCCGCCACGGAAATCGGCAGCGGGCCCAATGGCAAAGCCATGGCTTTCGAACACCGAAAACGAGAATGCGTCATCGGGGGCGCCCCATCCGGGTGCCTCCCCTGCTCGCCTGATGTCGAAATCGGAGGGCAGCACGGTAACGCTGGTTTTCGAGGCTCCCTCATAGGTCGGTCCATACTGCGTCCCGACCCCCACCGTCACGATCCAGTCCGGACCGGCGTCGGGCTGTGAGGAAAAGTTCAGCACCGAATAGGGAGAACGTTCATCGGCATGCACTCGCGAGCCGGGCATGAACGTGCCGGCGGCGAAGCCAAGGAAAGCCAGAACGGGCAATACTCTCGAACGCATGGACGCAGCATCCTCAAACTGGATCGTACTTGCGGCGCGTTCCGTCGCGTTGACAAGCAAAATCAGGCTAGAGGCTTAAGATTTCATGGGCATGACGCGCCTGCGCCACGGGAGAGCTCTGCCGTTCGTCACCTCGTCTTGATTGTCAATCGTCATGGCCGTGCCGGCGTCAGCTTGGCCCCCAGATAGAGACGGTTCATCAATCTGAGCTGGTCCGGCGCGCCTGGCGTCGTCGGCGCGTCCTTGCGCATCATGCCGACCATGGTCTTCATATTGTTGAGCACGACTGCGGCGATGTCGTCCGCTTCGGCCTCCGCCAGGCCTGGCGCGTTGGCCATCAGCGCCGCGCGCACGCCGGCTAGAGCCTGAGCGCGGAAGCGCAGGCGGATCTGCGTCCAATCCGTCCTGGAATCCAGCAGGGCCGTAACGGCTCGCGCCTGGGGATGAAGCTTCACCAGGAGATCGATAAGGATGTCCGCCAGCTGCTCCGGCGTAGCGCCTGCCGCCTGATCGCGCACGGCGTCATAGGCAGCGGCAAGGACCGTTGCATAATGATCCATCAGCGCATCCGCCACCGCGTCCTTGCTGGGGAAGAAGCGATAGAGCGAACCGATGCGGGCATCGGCGCGCAGGGCGATCTCCGCCATGGTGGTCGCCTCGAAGCCCCGCTCCTGGATCACCTCCGCCGCCGCTTCCAGGAGTTCGGCGACGCGCTGCCGGCCGACCTCGCGCTGGGGCGCCAAGGTTTTGCGTTTCTGGCTTGACAAATTTGAGCCCATCCTCAAATACATACGCTGCTTGAGCAATTCCTCAAATAGATATCGATCTCCCCGCCATCATGCAACCCTGGCGCGAGGTAGTCGAAAACTCCGCAAAAGGATCAATCCATGCCCGCTCTGCCCGCCTCGACGACGGCTCTGATCTTGATCGATCTGCAAAAGGGAATTGTCGGCACGGCCGCCGAGCCCTATTCCGGCCCCGATGTGCTGATCAAGGGGCAGGAACTGGCCCGGCGCTTTCGGGCAGCCGGAGCGCCCGTCATCCTTGTCAATGTCGCCTTCTCCGCCGATCGCGGCGATGCCCTCAAGGCACCGGTCGACCAGCCCATGAGAATACCGCCCGGCGGATTTCCCGAGGGCTGGGCGGATCTGGCCGACGGTCTTGCAGACCCCTCCGACCTCAGGATCACCAAGCATCAATGGGGCGCCTTCTACGGCACCGAACTCGACCTGCAGCTGAGGCGCCGCGGCATCACCACCGTTGTCATCGGCGGCATCGCCACCAATATCGGCGTCGAATCGACCGCCCGCGCCGCCCATGAACACGGCTATGCCGTCGTGCTGGTGGAGGACGCCTGCACAGGCCGCGCTGCCGACATGCACGCCTTCGCCTTCCAGCGCATCTTCCCGCTGCTCGCCCGCGTGACCAAGGCCGACGACGTCACGTTGCAGCCATGACAAGCCCGCAGGTACGGTCGGGGATACGCAGCTAGAACCCTAAGACAACGGCGGGACAAGGCCATGGCTCGAACAGTCGCCATGGCCCTCCGCTGCGTCGTCGTTCACTCATAGATCGGGAAGCGCGCGAGCAGGCCGCTCACCTCCTGGCGCACCCCGGCTTCCACAGCGGCATTGCCCTCCTCGCCATTGGCGGCGAGACCATCGATCACCGCCAATGTGAGGCGGGCGACCTCCTTGAATTCCTCGACCATGAAGCCGCGTGTCGTGCAGGCTGGCGTGCCCAGGCGCACGCCGGAGGTCACCATCGGCCCCTGGGGATCGAAGGGAATGCCGTTCTTGTTGCAGGTGATGTGAGCCCGGCCGAGCGCCGCTTCCACCGCCTTGCCGGTGAGGTTCTTGCGGGTAAGGTCCACCAGCATCAGATGGGTATCGGTGCCACCCGACACGATGTCGACACCGCCGGAGGACAGCGCTTCGGCGAGGGCTCTGGCATTGTCGACGACATTGGCGGCATAGGTCTTGAACGCAGGGGTCAGCGCCTCGCCAAAGGCCACGGCCTTGGCAGCGATCACATGCATCAGCGGGCCGCCCTGCAGGCCGGGGAAGACCGCCGAATTGATCTTCTTGCCGAACTCCTCGTCATTCGACAGCACCATGCCGCCGCGCGGACCGCGCAGGGTCTTGTGCGTCGTGGTCGTCACCACATGGGCATGGTCGAGCGGGTTGGGGTGGACGCCGCCGGCGACCAGGCCGGCGAAATGCGCCATGTCGACGAAGAGCTTGGCGCCGACCTCGTCCGCGATCTCCCGGAAAGCCTTGAAATCGATGATGCGCGGATAGGCCGAGCCGCCGGCCAGGATAATTTTCGGCCGATGCGTCCTGGCAAGGTCGCGCACCTGATCGAGGTCGATGCGGTGCGTCTGCGGGTCGACGCCATAGGAAACCACGTTGAACCATTTGCCCGACTGGTTGACCGGCGCGCCATGGGTGAGGTGTCCGCCGGCGGCGAGGTTGAGGCCGAGAAAGGTATCGCTCGGCTGCATCAGGGCCATGAACACCGCCTGGTTCGCCTGGCTGCCGGAATTGGGCTGCACATTGGCAAAGCTGCAGTTGAACATCTGCCGCGCCCGCTCGCGGGCAAGGTCCTCGACCTCGTCGACATGCTGGCAGCCGCCATAATAGCGCCGCCCCGGATAGCCCTCGGCATATTTGTTGGTGAGGACCGAGCCTTGCGCTTCCAGCACGGCCCTGGAGACGATGTTTTCCGAGGCAATCAGCTCGATTTCCTCGCGCTGGCGATGGAGCTCGCGACCGATCGCACCGCTGACCGCCGGATCGGCCTTGGACAAGGTATCGTGAAAGAAATGGCCGATATCCGTGCTATCGGTTCTGACGGGGCTGTCCATGAAACTCCTCCCTTATGGCGCCCGGAGGCGCTGATATGACCATCGTCAGCCGGTCCAACCGAGCCCGGCCGAGATGCAGTTGATCGAAAGCAGCAGGGCATTGACCGCTCGCTTGGGGCTGGCGGACTTGCCGTCCTGGGCGCGGACTTCACGCAGGAGCTGGACCTGCAGGCGGTGGATCGCATCCATCTGCGGGCGGGTCTGGTCGAAATGGCGCTTGAAGGAGGGAAACCGCTCCGAAAGGGCCAGTCCGCCATTGACCTCGGCGATCATCTTGCGAGTCAGCTCATATTCGGCCGCGATCTTGCGGTAGATGCGCTCGCCAACCTCGCCGTCCTGCACCAGCGAGGCATAGAGACGCCCGATCTCCATGTCGGTCTGGTAGAGCCCCTTGTCGACCTCGTCGACGACGAGGCGAAAGAAGCGCGAGCGTTCGAACATCTGGCGCAGCAGATCGAGCCCCGCCTCGCCGCGGACGCCGACGAAGGAGTTGAGCGCGCTGCCGATGCCATACCAATTGGTGATCAGGTGCCGGTTCTGGCTCCAGGCGAAGACCCAGGGGATGGCGCGCAGGTCGGCAATGTCACGGGCGCCGAAACGCCGGGCCGGGCGCGAGCCGATCTTGAGCAGCGACAATTCCTCGACCGGGCTCGCCTGGTTGAAATAATCGATGAAACCCGGCTCGCGGATCAGGCCGGAATAGGTTGCCTGCGACATGCCGGTCAGCGCTTCCAGCGCCTCGTTGAACTCGGGATTGTCCTTGAGCTGGCTCTCGTTGCGCGACTTGACCGAATGGGCGAACACGCTCGCGGCCAGGATCTCGAGCTGGTAGAGGCCGGTGCCGCGATTGGCGAATTTCGACGATACCACTTCGCCCTGCTCGGTGACGCGCATCACGCCGTCGATGGTGCCGGCCGGCTGGGCCGCGATGGCCCGGCCGGTCGGCGCCCCGCCGCGGCTGACCGAACCGCCGCGGCCATGGAAGAAGCTGATCTTGACCTTGCGCTTGAGGCCGAGGGCAGTGATGCGCCGCTGCGCCTTGCTCAGCTCCCAATTGGATGCAAGGAAGCCGCCATCCTTGTTCGAGTCGGAATAGCCGAGCATTACTTCCTGGCGGTTGGCGAATTCGCGCACCGATCGGCGCACGATGGAAAGGCCCAGCAGCTGGTCGAGAATGTCGGGGGCGGCCCGCAGGTCCGCGATGGTCTCGAACAGCGGCACCACCCGCAGATTGATGGTGCCGCTACCGTCGGCGGCCGTGGCTAGACCGCTATATTGCGCCAGCAGATAGACGGCGAGCAGGTCGTCACAGGAGCGCGTCATCGACAGGATGAAGGCGCCGATCGCGCCTGCACCCGGATCGGCAGAAGCCTCGCGGATGACGTCGAAGAGGTCGAGCAATTCCCGGGCTTCGTCGGACAAGGTTGCCCGGTCAAAAACCGGTCTCCGGCCCGATTGCAGTTCGGACCGCAGGCGCGCGCTCCATGGGCCGGTTTCCGGCTGCGGAGAGTCGCCTCCCGGGATCTGGCCGAACAGCTCGGCCAGCACGCGATTGACCACGGTGGAATTCTGCCGGATGTCGAGCGAGACTGTGCGGAAGCCGAAACTCTCGACCTGCTGGCGCAGGGGACGAATGAGGCGCCGTGCCGTCAGGGAGCCGCCAAGCCGGACGAGGACGTTTTCCAGCTCGCTGAGATCGGCGTTGAAGGTGTCCGCGCGGACATAGGGCTCTGCCATGGACTCGCTGCGCATGGCGCGCAGGCGCTCCAACATGCCCGCCGCGAACTGACGCAGCGGCTCTCCCGGGTTGCGGGCCATGACGGCCGATGCGGCACCCGTCGAGCGCAGGAGGCGCTCGAGGGCCTTGCCGAAATCCTCGGGAATGTCGACGACGTTGGCGCTGACGCTGAGCAAGGCCACCAGACGGCGCACCTGCTGAATGTACCAGCCGATGATGGCCTGGCGGCAGGCATCCAGCGCATAGGCCGTGGTCTTGGCCGTGACATTGGGGTTGCCGTCGCGATCGCCGCCGATCCAGGAGGCGAAATGCAGGAAGGACGGCACCTTGAGGTCATATTCCGGATAGTGGCGTGCCAGCGCCTCCTGGGCCGTCTCGTAGATCCGGGGTGTCGCCTCGAAGATGACCTCGCGGAAGAAGTGGAGGCCCCAGGCGATTTCGCGCTCGACCGAGGGGCGTTCGAGGCGCAATTCGCCGGACATCCACAACAGCTCGATCTCGCTCGCGAGATCGTTGACATGCTGCTCGCGCTCGCGCGGCGCCCAGCGATGCTGCTCCAGTTCGGTGAGCTTGCGATAGATGCGGCGGTGGATCTCGAGAACGGTGACGCGCTTGGCTTCGGTCGGATGGGCCGTCATCGTCGGCCCGACCCACAATTGATCGAGCGCGGCCTGCACTTCCTCGGCCGGATAGCCGGCGGAGGCGATCTCCCCCATCACATTGGAAAAGGAGCCGACGATCTCGTCGGCGCCGCCGACCTGCTCGAGCTCACGCCGGGCGCGCATGGCCAATAGCTCGTTGGCGATGGTGACCAGCTGGAACCAGATCCCGGTCGCCTGCAGGGCGCAGATGCGTTGCTTCTTGTCGAGCGTATCCAGCGGTTCGGTGCCGGCCAGCACCGCAGCCAGAGATGGCTCGCGTTCGCTCACGACGGATAGCAGCAGCCTGAACAGCAGGCTGCGTACATCCTCGCGGAAACTGAGTGGCCTGCTCTCGTCCAAGGCGTCCCCCGTTCGCTGGAGCAAAGCGCGTTCGAGTGTGACCGCTTGTTTGCTCTCGCTCTTTGTTTCGACGCGCCTTTGCGATTCGAGGTGACACCATCTCATCGCAAAACGCTCTAGCCACGATCCCGCAGGCGGCCCGATACCGGCCTTTCGCCTGTTCCCCCGAATGCTTGGTTCTGGGGATTTTTGGTTGGCTTAGCAGACCGCGTTTTGCCCCGGTTGGAAACGCCCGGACGGGTAGAAATCCTGCTCGTTCGGGTGGTGGAAAGACTGGCCGCCCGGATGACACCGATTGCCCTGCCGAGCAATGACGGGCCGTCGCCTCCGTCCGGACGTGCAGGCGAAGGATGTACGGCGAGCCCGCAAAAGAAAACGGGGGCGGCCAAGGCCGCCCCCGCATGATTGAAACCACCGATATAGGCAGTTTCGAACGCTTTACCCGAAGATCAGACGAGATCGAAGCGATCGGCGTTCATGACCTTGGCCCAGGCGGCGACGAAGTCGGCGACGAACTGGGCCTTGGCATCGTCGCTGGCATAGACCTCGGCCAGCGCCCGCAGCTGGGAGTTGGAGCCGAACACCAGGTCGGCGCGGGTGCCGGTCCACTTCACCTCGCCCGTGGCGCGGTCGCGACCCTCGAACACGTCCTCGGCCGCCGAGGTCGCCTTCCAGGCCGTGCCCATGTCGAGCAGGTTGACGAAGAAGTCGGTGGTCAACGCGCCCGGCCGGTCGGTCAGCACGCCGTGCTGGCTGCCGCCGGCATTGGCGCCGAGCACCCGAAGGCCGCCGACCAGCACCGTCAGTTCCGGCGCCGTCAGGCCCAGGAGCTGGGCCCTGTCGACCAGCAGTCCCTCGGCCGGCACGCTGTAGGTCGTCTTCAGATAGTTGCGGAAGCCGTCCGCCACCGGCTCGAGCACGGCAAAGGATTCCACATCCGTCTGCTCCTGGCTCGCATCGGTGCGGCCCGGCGCGAAGGGCACCGCCACGTCCTGCCCGGCCTGCCTGGCCGCCTGCTCGACCGCGGCATTGCCGCCCAGCACGATCAGATCGGCCAGCGAGACCTTCCTGCCATCGGCCTGCGCCGCGTTGAAGCCCTGCTGGATCTCCTCCAGCACACCGAGCACCTTGGCCAGCTGCGCCGGCTGGTTGACCTCCCAGTCCTTCTGCGGCGCCAGGCGGATGCGCGCACCATTGGCCCCGCCCCTTTTGTCGGAGCCGCGGAAGGTCGAGGCCGAAGCCCAGGCGGTGGAGACCAGCTCGGCGGTCGACAGGCCCGAGGCCAGGATCCTGGCCTTGAGATCGGCCGCGTCCTTGTCGTCGATCAGGCCATGGTCGACGACCGGCAGCGGATCCTGCCAGATCAGCTCCTCGGCCGGAACCTCCGGGCCGAGATAGCGGGCGCGCGGGCCCATGTCGCGATGGGTCAGCTTGAACCAGGCCCGGGCGAAGGCATCGGCGAAGGCTTCCGGGTTCTCGAAGAAATGCCGGGAGATCTTCTCATAGGCCGGGTCGAAGCGCAGCGCCAGGTCCGTGGTCAGCATCGAGGGGGCATGGCGCTTGGAGCGGTCATGCGCATCCGGCACCGAGCCGGCGCCCGCCCCATGCTTGGGCTGCCACTGATGGGCACCCGCCGGGCTCTTGGTCAGCTCCCAGTCATAGCCGAACAGGTTCCAGAAGAAGTTGTTGCTCCATTTGGTCGGCGTCGAGGTCCAGGTCACCTCGAGCCCCGAGCCGATGGTGTCGCCCCCCTTGCCGCTGCCGAACTGGTTGTGCCAGCCAAGGCCCTGCAGCTCGATGCCGGAGGCCTCCGGCTCCGGCCCGACATTGGCGGCATCGCCGGCACCATGGGTCTTGCCGAAGGTGTGGCCGCCGGCAATCAGCGCCACCGTCTCCTCGTCGTTCATCGCCATGCGGGCGAAGGTCTCGCGGATGTCGCGCGCCGCCGCCAGGGGATCGGGATTGCCGTTGGGGCCTTCCGGATTGACATAGATCAGGCCCATCTGCACGGCGGCCAGCGGGTTCTCCAGATTGCGGTCGCCGCTGTAGCGCTTGTCGTCGAGCCAGACGTTCTCGCTGCCCCAGTAGACGTCCTCTTCGGGCTCCCACACATCCTCGCGGCCGCCGGCAAAGCCGAAGGTCTTGAAGCCCATCGATTCCAGGGCGCAATTGCCGGTCAGGATCATCAAATCGGCCCAGGAGATCGCGTTGCCGTATTTGCGCTTGATCGGCCAGAGCAGGCGGCGGGCCTTGTCGAGATTGACGTTGTCGGGCCAGGAATTGAGCGGAGCGAAGCGCTGCTGGCCCGCACCCGCGCCGCCACGCCCGTCGCCGGTGCGGTAGGTGCCGGCGCTGTGCCAGGCCATGCGGATGAACAGCGGGCCGTAATGGCCGAAATCGGCCGGCCACCATTCCTGCGAATCCGTCATCAGCGCCAACAGGTCCTGCTTCAGCGCCGCCAGGTCCAGCTTCTTGAATTCCTGCGCATAGTCGAACGCCTTGCCCATCGGATTGGACAGGCTCGAATGCTGGTGCAGGATCTTCAGGTTCAGCTGGTTCGGCCACCAGTCACGGTTCGAACGAACCTCAAAGCCGGGACGCGCCCCATGCGCTACCGGGCACTTGCCGGTGTTCGGCGTATCGCTTCCGTCCATCATTGCCTCCAATGGTTCTTGTGATGAAATTTGCCTGGCCGGGCACTATCGCGTCTGAGAACAACACGCGCGTGTCACGGCCACCGGGACGAATGGCACACGGGGCGCGGCATGGTTTCATGCCAGCCGCTCACCGCAATGGAACACCTTGCAAACGACATTAATCGCGGCCACCCGGATTCTGTGCGCCCTCAAGGCGGCATTGGCGGGGTCACATGTGGGATTCGAGTCGCCTTCGACTCGCATCACCATCCCCGTTTAGAGCTTTACTAGAGTCCGGCCATCAGTTTAAGTCAGCTTTTCCGATTGTCGCGATAAGGCTAGGTTATGAAAAATCTGACGTTGCGGCAGCTGCGCTATGTCGAGGCTCTGGTGCGGCACAGCCATTTCGGCCGGGCGGCAGATGCGTGCGCGATTTCCCAGCCGGCCCTGTCGATGCAGATCAAGGAGCTGGAGGAAGGCTTGGGCCTGGCGCTGTTCGAAAGAGGTGCGCGCCAGATCAGGCTCACGAGTTTCGGCACCGAGTTCGCCACGCGGGCCCGCGACATTCTGCGCGCCGTCGAGGCGCTGGGAGACCTGGCCCAGGCCTGGCAGGACCAGTTGGTCGGGCCGCTGCGCATCGGGGTCATCCCGACCGTCGCCCCCTATCTGCTGCCGACCCTCGTCTCCAATCTCGCCCGCTCGCATGAAGGCCTGGATATCCATGTGCGCGAAACCGTGACCCCCAGGCTGATCCAGGAACTCATCGACGGGCGTCTCGATACGGCCATCGTCGCCCTGCCGGTATCGGAACCTTCCTTCAACGAGGTCGCGCTGTTCACCGAAAGCTTCGTGCTGGTGCGCCCGAGCGAGGACGAGGGAAAGCCCGTGCCGGACCGGGAGATGCTCAGCGAAATGCGGCTGCTCCTGCTCGAGGAGGGTCATTGCTTCCGCGATCAGGCCCTGGCCTTCTGCAATGCCCCGTCCCTGCGGACACGCGAATTGCTGGACGGCAGTTCCCTCTCGACGCTCGTCCAGATGGTCGGCGCAGGCATCGGGGTCACTCTGATCCCTGAAATGGCCGTGCCGATGGAAACGCGCTCGGCACAGGTCTCCATCACCCGCTTTGCAAACCCCCAGCCCTCGCGCACCATCGGCATGATCTGGCGCAAGACAAGTCCTCTGGTCAAACAACTGCTCGAGATCTCGAAAGTGGTGCGGGATGCGGCCGATCTCTTGAAACTGCGCCACGACCAGAACACGTCTGATCTGCAGCGCCGGCCCGCCGCTCTTCACCAGCCTTCGTGATCCCTTCGGGGGACAGGGCCGGCAATACGCTCCGCTTCGCAGCTACCTGATGTTGGCGGTACCCACGACCTCTCCCAGAGCCCGTTCGAGACTGCCCACGGTGCGGTCGATATCGGCGAGCTTGTCGAGGCCGAAAAGGCCGATACGGAAGGTCTGGAAGTCGGCAGGCTCGTCGCACATGAGCGGAACGCCCGCAGCCGCCTGCACGCCGACGGCAACGAACTTGGCACCGGACTTGATGCCGGGATCGTCTGTATAGCAGACGACGACCCCGGGGGCTCCGAAGCCCGGCGCGGCAACGCTGGCAAAACCCCGCTGGGCGAAGAGCTGGCGCACGCGAGCCCCGAGCTCGAGCTGTGCCGCCTTCACCTTCTCGAAGCCCCTCGCCTCGGTTTCCAGCACGGCGTCGCGGAACCCGCGCAGGGCATCGGTCGGCAAGGTGGCATGATAGGCATGGCCGCCCTTCTCATAGGCCTCCATGATCTCGAGCCACTTCTTCAGGTCGCAGGCAAAGGAGGAACTGGTCGTGGCCTTTACCTCGGCTTTCGCGGCTTCGCTCAGCATGACGATGCCGCTGCAGGGCGAAGCGCTCCATCCCTTCTGCGGCGCCGAGATCAGCACGTCGACGCCGACTTCCTTCATGTCGACCCAGACGCAGCCCGAAGCGATGCAGTCGAGGACGAAGAGCGCGCCGACCTTGTGCGCCGCATCGGCGATTGCCTTCATGTATCCGTCCGGCAGCATGATGCCGGAGGCGGTCTCCACATGCGGCGCGAAGACGACATTCGGGCGCTCCGCTTCGATGGTGGCCACGGCCTCCTCGATCGGCACGGGCTGGAAGGGCAGCTGGCGCACGCCCGATTCCGATTGCGTCTGGCGCGCCTTCAGCACGATGCTCTCGGCGGGAATGGCGCCCATCTCGAATATCTGCGTCCAGCGATAGGAGAACCAGCCATTGCGGATGACCAGCACCTTCTTGCCCTGGGCGAGCTGACGCGCCACCGCCTCCATCGCATAGGTGCCGCCGCCGGGCACCAGGGCCACGCCGCCGGCCTCTTCCGCCTTGTAGACGCGGCGCAAGGTTTGCGAGATGTCCCGCATGACGCCCTGGAAGACCTGCGACATGTGGTTGAGCGCGCGATCGGTAAAGACCACCGAATATTCGAGGAGACCTTCGGGGTCCACATTCGGCAACAAGGCAGTCATCATCTCTTCCCTTCTGGCGCGACTCGCATTCGAAAGCCGAGACACTACAGCAATTGAACCCGCCGCCAAGCGTGCTCGAACTGGCGGCTCGCGGGCTTTCACCAAGCACGGCGCGTCTCTTCCGGCATCGACCTCACGCCCGACTCTTCAGTCTCCATGGAACAAGGACAGAGCCGGCCTTGGCGCCATACAGCGCTCTCTTCGACTTGTTGGATAGGGATCAGATCAGGTTCGGCTTCTGACTGCCTGACAAGCAGGCCAGGCCTGGCGAGAGGCCTGGCCATATCTGTCCGGTCGCGCAAACTACGCCGACATGTCGCGATTGCGGTCCTGCCAGAGTTCCAGGATCGCCAGGATCGCCACCAGCGCGCCAAGCACGATGTGCCAGTTGCGCAGCGGTGGATCATAGGCGAACACGAATGGCTGGATTGCCAGCCACAGGCCGCAGGCGAGCGCCAGGATTTCCTCCCAACGTCGCAGGAATACCACCTCCAGGCTGGCCAGCACCACGACGGCCGCGCCGACCAGGGCCGTGACCAGCATCACGGTCGGCGTTTCGGTGGTGCCGAGCCATAGCGGAGAGATGATGATTGCGGCGCCGAGGATCATCGAGGCGATGTCCTCCCAGCGTCGGTGCTGCAAGAGCCCCAAGGGCCCCATGACTTTGAACGTTGCCATAACGCGCCTCCTCTCAGGCTACGATGAGCTTGGCTCAAACGCCCTTGAGGACCACCGTGCGTTGCTTGAGAACATCCTCAGCCGGGCGTTCTTCGCACTGTCTGCATTATCTCAAGAAAACCTAGTGATTACAATGCGTCTTATTATGCTGAGCAGTTCATTCGACGTAGAGCGCAAGACGTTTGCCGATCGGGACTTGCGATCGGCCGGAGCCAGTCTTCATCGCATGATTTCCATCCGGGCATCGCTGGCTTATTAGCCAGTGTGCCGAAGTGTCGGCGTCGTGCGTCACGGATGACGCTGCATTGATTATCTTCCAAATGGAGGTCCTGTGACGGAACCGGACATTGCGCGGGTCGAGGCCCGCATTCGGGCCAGCTTTGCAAAGCAGGGCCTCATGCGCACGCTCGGGGCAACCCTCACCGCAGTTTTGCCAGGACAAGTGGAGATATCTCTCGTCCCGAGAAGCGAAGTGTCGCAACAGCACGGCTTCGTCCATGCCGGAGCCGTGAGCGCCATTGCCGACAGTGCGGCGGGGTATGCCGCTCTCAGCCTGATGCCGCCCGACCGGGGCGTCCTGACGGCGGAATTCAAGATCAATCTCCTGGCCCCGGCAGCGGGCGAGCATATCACGGCGCGCGGCAAGGTGATCAAGGCCGGGCGCACGCTGACGCTCGCCCAGGCCGAGGTCTTTGCCGAGCGCGACGGCAAGGAGCGGCTGATCGCCCTGTTGACCGCGACGCTCATGGCCATCGAAGGCAAGGATGGTATTGTCGATTGAACGCACTCCCTAGAGCAAAACGCGTTCAAGCGTGAACGCTTGTTTACTCTAACTCTTTGGTTCGGCGCGTCTTTGCGATTCTTGCCGATTCCGTCAAATCGCAAAACGCCTTAGCGGATCGCGCCAGCCCGTTCCCGCTCGACCTTCTCGGTGACGTCACGCGCCACGGCGACGGAACCGAGGATGCCCTGGTCGGTCTCGACCAGGGCAAAACTCATTTCGACATAGAGCTTGCGCCCCGTCTTGTGCAGCGCCCTCGTCAGGGTCGGCTTGCCATTCAACTTCAATCGTCCGGTCTCGATCGCCGCATCGAACCCCGACCAATGCGCGTTCCGGAGATGCGGCGGAATGATGAGATCGAGCGATTGGCCGATCGCTTCATCCCGCTCGAAGCCGAACAGCAGGCTCGCTCCCCTGTTCCACAGCGCAATCTTGCCGTCGACAGTCGCAAAGATCAGCGCTTCCGCCATCTGCTCCACGATTGCCCTCGCGATCGTCTCATCGATCATGGCGCCCTCCCCGTGCAGCCGCATTGCTCGGCCTCATCGCGAGACCGCGCTGCTGCGTGGCCGTCAGCGTAGCAGCCTCCAGGCTCCGGTCCCAGCCAGTCTATTGCGACTGCCTGGCCAATTGGCAGGTCGGATCGATCAGGTCCTCGCCATGAGCCGGTGAGCCATCCTCCCGGCGTCGGCTGAGGATATAGAAGCCCTTGCTCTCGTCCCCGAAGACCGCGCCGACCACGACGACGGTCTGAAGACCCATCGCGGCCCTGGCTCCGGGAATGTCGTCGGCGATCTTTCGGAACGGGTCGAAGCCGGAGAGGCTGTCCTGCCTCAGCTTTAATGCGAGATAGGGACGATCGGAGGTCGGCAGCCCGAGGGGCGACCAGCCTTCTGAAAGCTTCGCTTCGCTGTTTTTCAGCGCATTGCGAATGTCCGGCCTGACGCAGCCGACATGGATATGAAGCTGGTTCTGGGATCGGTCCTTTGCCGAGTTCACGGCCAGCGCAACCATGTTCCAATCCAGGTTGCGCTTGAGGATCGCGCCGAGATGGAAGCGCGCGGCCCAGGCATGCTCGAAATAGTTCTCCGCATCCGGCGCCAGCAGGGCCTCGTCCTCGATGCCGGTTATGCGTTTCGTCGGGATGAGCAGGTAATTATAGGGTTTTGTCGGGGCATTGTCCTTGAGGATGGCAAACCCGTGATCGACACCCTTGCCGAGGTCGACCTCGATGCAATGCCGGCGCTCGGCCTGCTGCTGTTGTTCCGGCACGCATTGCCCGTCGACGATCTTCCACAGGGCATCGGGATCGAGAAAGCGTGCGAGGAAGAAAAACAAGGCGAGCCCGGCGAGTACGGCGGCGATGGCGAGAGCCATCGCGGTCCTGCGCCAACCGATCGCGCGTGTCCTCATGCTTTCCTCTCCTTGGCTCCATCGATATCGAGGGTCCGCGCCGTAACCCAGAGCCATCAAAGCTCGGCATGCGCGAGCCCGCCTGCTATCGAGCCACCTAGTCGCCCCGCGTGAAGCCTTCATTAAGGAAGCCGATTACCGTATCGAAAGCCTGCGCCCGGTTCTTCTCCATGAGCACCATGTGCGTTGCTTGCCCGATCTCGACGAACCGCTTGTAGGGCACTTTGGTAAGGCGAGTGAACAGATCGTGTGCCATGTCGAACCGGACATCGATATCCCATTCACCGCCGACCAGGAGCACCGGACAGCGTATGCCGGCCGGATCATAGAGCGGCCTGCCAGAGGTCCAATGCTCGCGCACATCCTGCACGGCACCGGAAGGGGCCCTGATCGTGCCCGGCACGGGCGAATCCGCATCGGTCGTCAGGGTCGCCTTCTCCCAGGCCTCGAACCAGCCCTTGGGAATCAGGGTCGCCCTCGCCTCTTCGGGCGCCGGCGCTTGCCACCCTGCCTCGAAGGCCCGCGGGCTCACCAGGCGGTAGGCTCCCAGCGGCCCGCCCGCATCGATGCGCAACGGCCTTTCCGAGAGCCAGAGGGGCGTCACCAGCACCAATTTCTCGACAGGCGCTTCGGGCCGGCTGGCAAGGATGCCGGCAATTGTCGCGCCCCAGGACATGCCGAGCACACCGAGCCGAGCGATGCCACGCTCGCGGCGGATGAAGTCGACCGCCGCGGCAAGATCCCGCGCCGCGGTAAGGGCCGGCGTCAGCGGAACACCGCCTTCGGGCGGCTCCTCCATCTCGATCATGCGCGTGGAGCCGCCATAGCCCCGCGCATCCACAGCCCAGACATCGTAGCCCGCACGCGCCAGCACATCCATGAACGAGCCCTCGCCGACTGGCACGTCGAACAGACTCGCCGAGGAGAAGGTTGCGCCATGCATCATCACCAGGGTCCTCTCGGGACAGAAGGCATTCATGCCGTCCGGCCGTTTGTTGAGGAGCTGCAGCTGGACGCCCGGCGTGTCACTCGCGATCAGCTGGGTCCGGGCAATGATGCGCGGCATCGACAGGGTGTCGGCTAAAGTCATGACGGGCTCCTTGTTCAGACGAATTGCCAGCTGAAGGTCTTGCCGTCGCGACGGACGCGGCCGGCGGAGGTCTCGGCGAAATGCGTGGTCAGCACCAGGGCACCGGTCTCGGCCGCATGGTTCAGTGCCCAAAGGCGCGACGCGGCGGCTGCCGGCGGGAACTCGCAATAGGCCGAGTTCCAGTCCGGCCTGGCAATCTGGAGGGGATGATGCAGCACATCGCCCCAGAACAGGGCGTATTCGCCTTCCGAACGAAAACCGATCGAGGTGTGATCGATGCTGTGGCCGGGACTGGGAAAGAAGAAGAAGCCTTCCTCCGCTTCCGAGCCGTCCACCGTGATTTCCCGGGTCAGTCCCGCCTCGATGATGGGATTCATGCTGTCTTCGAACACGCCAGGCAGCGGCAGGCGAGCCATGGCGCCCAGGTCCGCTTCGGCCCGGATCGCGGCGTCCGAGCCTGTCGCTGCCGCGAGCGCCGCATTATAGGCGCGCTCGCGGGCGGAAAAGACATGGCGGGCATTCGGAAAGGTTGGAACCCAGCGTCCTTCTACCCTGCGCGTATTCCATCCGACGTGATCAGCGTGAATATGGGTCAGCAGGACCAGGTCGACGTCATCAGGCCTGGCGCCCGCCGCCTTCAGCCGCTCTAGGAACGGCTCGTCGAGGTGATGCAGCACCGCCAGGCCGGGACGCTCCTTGTCGTTGCCGGAAGCCGTGTCGACGAGAATGACCCGATCCGGTGTCGTCACCAGCCAGGCGTGAACGCTCTGGCGCAACAGCCCCGTCTGTTCGTCGACCGATCCTCGTCCCAGTTTTCGTGCTTCCTCGGCTGCCGCGCCGGGATCACAATCGGGAAAGAGGAGAGCGGCATCGACCCCGTCGAGTGCCAATTCCGGAATCTTGGTGATGGTGGCTGCGCCGACCCGATAGGATCCGAGGGCTTGTTCCGTGTCCTGTTTCATATCCTGCTCCACATCTGCCGGCTCGAAGAACGGCATTGTCTGGTGCAGGATTTAGCGTTATCGAGATCATATTAGAAATCGATACGGCTCATGTCGCACATCAACCATTTCGATCTTCGTTCCTTCGATCTCAACCTCCTGGTGGCTTTCGACGCCTTGATGCAGGAGCGCAGCGTCACGCGTGCAGCGACCCGCCTCAAGGTTGGGCAGCCGGCGATGAGCCACAGCCTGTCGACCCTGCGCGTGCTGTTGCTGGACGAACTCTTCGTCCGCGTCGGCACCGTCATGCAGCCCACCGCCCATGCGCTTGCCCTGGCCGAGCCGGTTCGCCTGGCCCTGGCACAGATTCAAGCCGCACTCCACGCGCCCTCCACCTTCGACCCGGCGACGGAGGAACGTACATTCCGCCTCGGCTTCTCCAGCGAGGTGGAGCTGTTGCTGATACCCGGGCTCACGGCCCGCCTGCGCAGAGCCGCCCCCGGCGTGAGGCTGCTCAGCCGACAGGCGGGAAGCGACGAGGTTCATCGCCTGCTGGATGAAGGCACTCTGGATCTCGCCGTCGGCTGCTTCCAGGCCGTTGCCCAGCGCCACAAGGCGCAATTCCTGTTCGAGCAGGCCTTGAGCTGCGTCTTCAATCCTGGCCGGCTTGATATTGCCATGCCGATCGGCCTGGCCGACTATCTGGCGCTGCCACATGCGCTGGTCACACTGACCGACAGCCTGCAAGGTTGCCTTGAAGCCGCCCTCGATGCCATCGACGCCAAGCTCAACGTGGTGTCGGCATCGTCCGAATTTCTGAGTGTGCTGGCGACGGTGGCCGCCTCCCCGACGATCACGACGATACCGACGCGCATGGCACAGCTTTACGGGCCGCGCTTCGGCCTGGCGGCGGGGCCGGCTCCCCTCGACCTCGCGCTGCCGGCCGTCTCGATGGTCTGGTCGGCCCGTCTCGACCAGGATCCGGCTTCGTCCTGGTTCAGGACCGAAGTTGCCGATACGCTCCTTGCCTTCGAGGAAGCGGCCGAGAATCCACCAAAACAAACGAGGCGAACGGAATTGACATTGGAATTGGCAGGGCAAGGCCTGCGCAAGGAGCGGGCACGATGATAGGTCTGAAAATCGTCCGCATCGCCGCTTGGTGTGCCATCGCGGTCGCCGCGCTCCTGCTCGCGGCGAACGCCCTGTTGCCGGAGACATGGAAAGGCGCCGCCGGGCCGGCGACCGACAAACCCGTCATCGACATGGCCAGGGTCGGTGGTCCCTTCCGGCTGACCTCCCACAAGGGAGAGACGATCGACAATGCACGTCTTGCCGGCAAGCCCTATCTCGCCTTTTTCGGCTTCACCCATTGTCCAGACGTCTGTCCGACCACCCTGTCCGATCTCACCGATCTGATGAGCACCCTCGGCCCTGCCGCCAATGCTTTCAACGTCCTCTTCATCACTGTCGATCCCGAACGGGACAGCCAGGACCTGTTGGCGCAATACATGAGCTCGTTCGATGCGCGCATCCTCGCCTTGCGCGGCAGCAGGGCGGAAACCGACGCCATGGTGAAGGCCTTCGCCGCCTATGCCCGCAAGGTGCCGATGGAAGGCGGCGAGTACACCATGGATCATACCGCCGGCGTCTATGTGATGGATGCCGATGGCAAGTTTGCCAGTATGCTCGACATGCATGAGCCGCGTGAGACCAAGCTTCAGAAATTACATCGAATTATCGATACAAAGGCCTGAAGATGAAAATAAACTCAGTCGTGAAAGTCCTTCGCGGCCTTTCGGTTGCGACGCTGGTTTCCCTGCCCTGCCTTGCCCATGCGGCCGGCCCCGTCATCGAGATCCTCACCAATGAGGGGTGCAGTTGCTGCGTCGGCTGGGCCCGTCATCTGCAGGAGCAGGGCTATGCAACCGACGTCCGGCAACTCCCGTCGGACGAATTGCAGCGGCGCAAGCTGCAATTGGGCGTGGAGCAGAGCCTCGCCTCCTGCCATACCGGCCTGATCGGCGGCTACGTCATCGAAGGCCATGTTCCGGCCCGCGAGATCGCGCGCCTGCTCGCCGAACGTCCCGACGCGGTCGGGTTGGCGGTACCCGGCATGCCCATCGGTTCGCCCGGCATGGGTGAAGGCAGAGCTGATGCCGAGCCCTATGACGTCCTCTTGCTGCGTAAGGACGGCACCACCCAGGTCTTCGCTCGCTATCGCTGATCGTCCCTTCGAGAAAACACACATCAGGCGGCCTCGACGCCGGTCGCGTCGCTTTGCCGCGGCTTGCCAGCCATGCCATGCCCGCCTCCGCATCACGTGCCCTTCCGGGCTGCCGGCAGTGTATTTTGGCTGTGAACGGTGCGCACATGCACGGACGAATCAACGATGATGCGTTAGATTGGTCCTTGTTGATCAGCCGATTCATACTTGCGGCGAGGGCCACAAGCGTGAGGTGGCTGAGCGACGAACATTAATTTTTCGATCGCACTCTAGATAAAAATACTTATCGGCACCAGACTACCATAATCTGCCGCAATCTTAGCGGATGTTCTTTGTGAGTCACTCGGAACTCTACGGGTTTCCTGCAGTTGAGTGAGCAAGGGCGCAGTCAACCCGATCAGCCACCATGGGAGGCTGCCATGACTGAGAGAAGCGACGTTTTCGACCTGTTTGCGGAACATTATACCAGCGCGGCGCAGGAGGAGATGAGCCTCCAGCAATATTTGCTCGCATGCCGCGAGGACCAGTCGATGTACGCCTCCGCGGCCGAGCGGATGATTGACGCAATCGGCGAGCCGAGACTGGTCGATACCAGCAAGGACGAGCGCCTCGGGCGGATTTTCGCCAACCGCACGGTCAAGACCTATCCTGCCTTCGCCGATTTTTATGGCATGGAGGATACGATCGAGCGGCTCGTCGGCTATTTCCGCTATGCCTCCCAAGGCCTGGAAGAGCGCAAGCAGATCCTCTACCTCCTCGGTCCCGTCGGCGGTGGCAAGTCTTCCCTAGCGGAACGGCTGAAGAAGTTGATGGAAGAGCGCCCCATCTACACGCTCAAAGTGGGCGGTAAGATAAGCCCGGTTTTTGAGTCGCCGCTCGGCCTGTTCAATCCGGATCGGATGGGCGAGCTCCTGGAAGACAAATACGGCATCGCGCGGCGGCGCCTGAATGGCCTGATCTCCCCATGGGCGGCCAAGCGTCTCGATGAATTGTCCGGCGACATCTCCAAATTCAGTGTCGTCAAGCTGGTGCCCTCGCGGCTGCGCCAGATCGGCATCGCCAAGACCGAGCCTGGCGACGAAAACAACCAGGACGTTTCAGCCCTGGTCGGCAAGGTCGATATCCGCCAACTCGAACATTTCAGCCAGTCGGACCCGGACGCCTATTCCTACAGCGGCGGGC
The DNA here is from genome assembly GCF_057073705.1 of Labrys sp. E2SS-1L. Lineage (NCBI taxonomy): Bacteria > Pseudomonadati > Pseudomonadota > Alphaproteobacteria > Hyphomicrobiales > Xanthobacteraceae > Labrys > Labrys sp. E2SS-1L. Next base: position 872,194 of record NZ_CP172713.1, read on the forward strand.
TCAACCGCACGACCCAGGGGCTGCTCGAATTCGTCGAGATGTTCAAGGCACCGATCAAGGTTTTGCATCCCCTGCTGACCGCCACCCAGGAAGGCAGCTATAATGGCACCGAAAATTTCGGCGCCTTCCCCTATCAAGGCATCGTCGTGGCCCATTCCAACGAGTCGGAGTGGCTGCAATTCAAGAGCAACAAGAACAACGAAGCCTTCCTCGACCGCATCCTGGTGGTCAAGGTGCCCTATTGCCTGCGCGTCACCGAGGAAAGGCAGATCTACGAAAAACTGCTGCGCGAAAGCGAACTGGCCAGCAGCCCCTGCGCGCCGGAGGTGCTCGATATCCTCAGCCGATTCTCGGTGTCGACCCGGCTGGCCGAGTTCGACAATTCGCCGCTCTACACCAAGATGCGCATCTATGACGGCGAGAATCTCAAGGAGCTGGATCCCAAGGCGAAGGCTGTCCAGGAATATCGCGATGCCGCCGGCGTCGATGAGGGCATGACCGGCGTCAGCACGCGCTTTGCCTTCAAGATCCTGTCGCAGACCTTCAACTACGATACCCAGGAACTGGCCGCCGATCCCGTGCACCTGATGTACATCCTGGAGGAGGCGATCAAGCGCGAGCAGTTCGCGAAGGAAACGGAAACCACCTATCTCGACTTCATCAAATCGGAGCTGGCCAGCCGCTACGCCGAGTTCATCGGGCACGAGATCCAGAAGGCCTATCTGGAATCCTACTCGGAATATGGCCAGAACCTGTTCGACCGCTACATCGCCTATGCCGATGCCTGGGTGGAGGATCAGGATTACAAAGATCCCGATACCGGCCAGGTCCTCAACCGCGAGGTGCTCGACAAGGAGCTGTCCCAGATCGAAAAACCGGCCGGCATCGCCAATCCCAAGGATTTTCGCAACGAGGTGGTTAAATTCACCCTGCGCGCCAGGGCCAGGAACAACGGCCGCAACCCGGCCTGGACCAGCTATGAGAAGCTGCGGGAAGTCATCGAGAAGCGGATGTTCGGCCAGGTCGAGGATCTCCTGCCGGTGATCAGCTTCGGCTCCAAGCAGGACAGCGTGACCGAGAAGCGGCATACGGAGTTCGTGCAGCGCATGGAGGCACGCGGCTACACCAAGCGGCAGGTGCGTCGGCTGGTGGATTGGTATATGCGTGTAAACAAGGCGGGTTGATCCCGGCCGGGTGGTGTTCCCATGCCAATCTTTATCGATCGCCGCCTCAATCCCAAGGACAAGAGCCTTGGCAATCGTCAGCGCTTCCTGCGTCGGGCGCGCGCCGAGCTGAAGCAGAGCATCCGCGACCAGATCAAGACGGGCAAGATCGCGGATGTGGATGCCAAGCATTCCGTCTCGATGCCGGTGCACGGCACGAGCGAGCCGACCTTCCGCGAGGCCAGGGACAGCGGCGGTCGCCATCACGTCCTACCCGGCAACAAGCAGTTTGCGCCGGGCGACAGGGTCTCCAAGCCCAATCAGGGAGCAGGGTCAGGCTCGGCTCCGGGCTTGACCGACTCGGAAGACGATTTCCGCTTCGTGCTGACCCGCGAGGAGGTGCTCGACCTCTTCTTCGAGGATCTCGAGCTGCCCGATATGGTCAAGCTCAACCTCAAGGAGATCCTGATCGTCAAGCCGCGGCGGGCGGGTTTTTCGGTGAGCGGCTCGCCGACCAATATCAATGTCGGGCGCACCATGCGCAACAGCCATGGCCGCCGCATTGCCCTCAAGCGCCCGAAACAGGAGGACCTGGACGCAATTCTCCGGGAATTGCAGGAGATCGATACCGGCGCGGCGGGTCCCGCAGTGAACCAGCGCATCGCCGAGCTGCGCGCGGAGATTGACCGGCTGGAACGCCGGCGCCGGGTGATCTCCTATATCGATCCGGTCGACATCCGCTTCAACCGCTTCGACGCACAGCCGCTGCCGAACGCCAATGCGGTGATGTTCTGTCTCATGGACGTGTCCGGTTCGATGGGGGAACGGGAAAAGGACCTGGCCAAGCGCTTCTTCGTCCTGCTGCATCTGTTTCTGAAGAGGCGCTACGAGCGCACCGACATCGTCTTCATTCGCCATACCCATGAGGCGCAGGAAGTCGACGAGGAGACCTTCTTCTACTCGACTCAGAGCGGCGGCACCGTGGTCTCGACCGCCCTGGAGGAGATGCAGCGCATCATCAAGGAGCGCTATCCTTCCAATGAATGGAACATCTATGCCGCCCAGGCTTCGGACGGCGACAACATCGCCACCGATTCCGGGCGTTGCATCGCGCTGCTCGATGGCGAGATCATGCGCCTGTGCCAGTATTTCGCCTATGTCGAGATCATCGACGAGCGCGAGAGTCATATCTTCGGCGGCACCGAGAACGGAACCTCGCTCTGGCAGGCCTATGCGGCCGTTACCGAGCGTTGGCCGAACTTCCAGATGAGCCGCATCGCCAAGGCTTCGGACATCTATCCGGTTTTTCGCCAGCTCTTCACCAGGCAGCCCGCCTCGCAGGGCGGGTGAAAGGAGCGCCGATGCCCAAGCCGACGCCCAAGCATGCGCCCAACGCCGACTTGCTGTTCTCAGGCTCGGACTGGAACTTCAAGACGTTGTCGCGGGCCTATGATGCCATCGAGGCGCTGGCGGTCGAGGAGCTCAATCTCGACACCTATCCCGTGCAGATGGAGATCATCTCCTCCGAACAGATGCTCGACGCCTACTCGTCCGTCGGCATGCCGCTGATGTATCGACATTGGTCGTTCGGCAAGCATTTCCTCCATCAGGAGCTGATGTACCGCAAGGGTGGACGCGGGCTCGCCTATGAAATCGTCATCAACTCCAACCCCTGCGTCGTCTATCTGATGGAAGAAAACACCATGGCCCTGCAGGCCCTGGTAACGGCCCATGCGGCGCTCGGCCACAATCACTTCTTCAAGAACAATTATCTGTTTCAGCAATGGACGGATGCGGGCGCGATCCTGGGCTATCTCGATTTCGCCAAGGGCTTCATCACCCGCTGCGAGGAACGGCATGGCGTCGCTGCAGTGGAAGCCATACTCGATGCCGCCCATGCACTGATGGAACAGGGCGTGTTCCGCTATCGCCGCCCGCCCAAACTATCCTCGGAAAAGCAGCGCGAGGGGGTGCGCGAGCGGCTGGAATATGAAGAGCGCACCTATAATGATCTCTGGCGCACGCTGCCGCCCTCCAAAGGCGGCGACAGGCCCGACGATGCCAAGGACGGCACGCCCGAGCGGAAGAAAGCACTCAATCTTCCCGAGGAAAACCTGCTCTATTTCCTGGAGAAGAACAGCCTGATCCTCGAGCCATGGCAGCGGGAAATCCTCAGGATCGTGCGTGTCATCGCCCAATATTTCTATCCGCAGCGCCAGACCCAGGTGATGAACGAGGGCTGCGCCACCTTCGTGCATTATACGCTGATGAACGCGCTGTTCGACCGTGGCCGGATCAGCGAGGGCGCCATGCTCGAGATCCTGCGCAACCATTCCAACGTGGTGTTCCAGCCGGGCTATGACGATCCCCGCTTTTCCGGAATCAATCCCTATGCGCTCGGCCTCGACATGATGCAGGACATCCAGCGCATCTCGACCGAGCCGACGCCGGAGGATCGCGACTGGTTTCCGGAATTCGCGGGCAACGGCAATTGGCGCGAAGTCCTGCTCGACGCCTGGGCCAATTACCGCGACGAGTCCTTCATCCGCCAATATCTGAGCCCGACGCTGATCCGCAAATGGCGGATGTTCGTCCTGTCCGATGCCGCCAACGAATCCTTCTACAAGGTCGCCTCGATCCACAATGAGCGCGGCTACGAGAATATTCGCACCGCCCTCGCCCATAGCTACGATATCGGCGCCAACCGCTCGGACATCCAGGTCGTCGACGTGGATCTGCTGGGCGACCGGCATCTGCGCCTCCAGCACAAGGTCAATGACGGCATCGTGCTGGAGCCCAACAGCCGCGACGCGACGCTGCGCCATATCCGCAGCCTCTGGGGCTATGAGGTGAGCCTGGAAGGCATCGACGCCCGCACGGGAAACAGGATCTATGAATGTTCGACCCGCCAGGTAGGCGGGTGAACTGGTCGCGGCCTGACACGCGAGGCACGCCTTCAGGGCCTGCCCGGCTCCAGCGTGATGCGGGCCTGCCGCGCCGTGACGGCACCACCCACGCCATAGCTCGCGCTCCATTCGAAGCGTAGGCCCTCCTCCACCCGCGTGACATCCAGATCGAGGATGATGCCGGGCACCATGTCGAAATCTCTGCACTCGATGGTATTCACACCGTCCAGGGCAAAGGTGACGACGGCATGTCTGTCGGTGATCAGATGGCCTTGGTCATCGACCTTGTCCGTCAGGATCCAGGCATGGATGCGCATGAGCGCCTGCCCCTTGCCGAAGAAGGCGATCTCCAGCAAATAGCCATCGTGGAAGCTCGGTACCCGGCCGAACCAGGCGAGCAGCTCTTCCCCACCGGGCAACTCGTGCAGGACTGAAGCGGGTGCGGTCATCGGCTCACGCAAGATCATCGGGCGTTTCGGATTCGTTGCGAAACGTCGCGAGTTCTCCCAGAAGGTCGACCAGCTGATCGATGCGCTCACGGCCGAAACGCTCTTCCAGCACGGCATAGATCTTGCGGCTGTCGGGCAGGACTTCGTGGATGACGTCTTCGCCGGCGGGCGCGAGCTTCAGGAGCACGCGGCGCCCGTCGCCCTTGTCCTTGTGCTTGGAGATGAAGCCGCGCTCCTCCAGCGAACGGATCATGCGGGTCAGGCTGGGCGCCAGGATGAAGGCACGATCGGCGACCTCGGAGGCATCGAGCGTGCCAGCCTCGTTCAGGACACGCAGCACGCGCCATTGCTGTTCCGTCACACCGTGATTGGCGAGCATGGGGCGAAAATGGCTCATGACGGCCTCGCGCGCCCGCAGGAGCGCGATCGGCAGGGAACGCCGCGTTTCCTTCAACCTTGCTTCCTCGATCACCGGCAGCGCTTCCTTCACTTCATCCATGCATCGTCCCCCGATAGCGGCTCAGGGAATTGAGCACTACTCGCATACATCGACGTTTGATCAAACCGTCGGCGATGGTTCTTTCGCCGCCCCCAGATGGGAAGATTGCACCTGCCCGGCGCGCCATTGGCCCGGCGGCTCGCCGACATGCTTGCGGAAGAAGCGCGAGAAATAGGCTGGATCACGAAAGCCGATCTCATAGGCGACGTCTTCGACCGAGCGAATGGTGAAGACCAGGAGGCGCTTGGCCTCGATCAGGCGCCGCCTGTCGATGAAGGCCTTGACGGACAGGCCATGGGAGGTGCCGCAAGCCCTGGCGAGCAGATGCGGCGTGGTGCCGAGCGCCGCGACATAGCGCTCGACCGGCCAGGCATCCCGGAAATGCCGGTCCACCAGGCGCCGGAAGGCGAAAGCAAGGTCATGGCCCTCGCGTTCGCCGGTACGGCCGGTCCGGCCGAGCAGGGCGATGTCGTTCATCGCCACGGCCAGCAAGGCTGCCAGGGGTGCCCCCTGCCCCAGCTGATACTCCTCGAGCAGCCGCTGCATGGTCGCGGCCAGAGAAGGCCAGAAACGGCTCTCGGCCTGTCCGCGCACCATGAGCGGCTCCTCGATCGGCAGGGCCGAAAGCGCAGCGATCGGCGGCAGCGCACTGTCGGCAATCGAGGCGACGACGGCATCGCTTTCATCCGGCGCGACAGTGAAACCATGCACCACGCCGCTGGGAATGAAGCTGACAGCTGGTGCGATAAAGTCCAGCCGCCGATCTTCGATGAAATATTCGCCCCGGCCCCTGCTCCAGAAGGTGATCTGAGCCATCCTGTCATGTTTATGAGCGGAAACCCGGCCTGAATGCAGTGATCTGCGCTCCATCACCGTTTCCACATGCAAAAACCCAAGATCGATCGGGCGATCGGGCTCGCCATAGACGAAGAAACTGGGAACCTGATGAGCCATCAGCGCCGCCGAAAAAAGTACAAGCGATTTTGCCATTCTGTCCATGGCACACGCCGCCGGCAAGGCCTAGCCTCACCTCAACGAACATCAGGGAGGACGGCGATGCGATCAGAAGATTTTCGCGCCGATACAAAACGACCCTTCACGGGTGCCGAATATCTCGCTTCGCTGCGCGACGGGCGCGAGGTTTACATCAATGGCGAACGGGTAGCCGATGTCACCGCCCATCCGGCCATGCGCAATTCGGCGCGCTCGCTGGCCCGGCTCTACGACGCCCTGCATGACGAGAAGACCAAGCCGATCCTGACCGCGCCGACCGACACGGGCTCGGGCGGCTACACCCACAAATATTTCCGCGTCGCGCGCTCTTCGGCCGAATTGGTGGCGCAGAAGGACGCCATCACCCACTGGGCCCGCATGACCTATGGTTGGATGGGCCGCACCGCCGACTACAAGGCGGCGCTGATGAACACGCTCGGCGCCAATGCCGACTGGTACGGCCCCTTCAGGGACAATGCGCTGGCCTGGCACAAGCGCGCCCAGGAAGCCGTGCTGTTCATGAACCATGCCATCGTCAACCCGCCGATCGACCGCCACAAGCCGGCCGACGCGGTGAAGGACGTCTTCGTCCACATCACCAAGGAAACCGATGCGGGCATCTACGTCTCCGGCGCCAAGGTCGTCGCCACCTCTTCCGCCCTCACCCACTACAATTTCCTCGCCCAGAGCTCGGCCACCGTCACCGAGGACCCGTCCTTGTCCGTGATGTTCATCCTGGCGATGAACGCGCCAGGGGTGAAGATGTTCTGCCGGACCTCCTATGAGGAAACCGCCAACCGCACCGCCCAGCCCTTCGACTATCCGCTCTCCTCCCGCTTTGACGAGAACGACGCCATCCTGGTGCTCGACAACGTCTTCATCCCCTGGGAGGATGTGCTGGTGCTGCGCGATGCCGGCAAGATCCTGTCGTTCCATCCCGCCTCCGGCTTCATGCATGGCTATTGCTTTCAGGGCTGCATCCGCTTCGGCGTGAAGCTCGATTTCCTCGCCGGCCTGCTCGCCAAGGCCCTGCGCGCCACCGGCGGCGATGCCTTCCGCGGCAACCAGGCCATGCTCGGCGAAGTCATCGCCATCCGCCACCAGTTCTGGTCCTTCGCCAATGCCATGGCCCACAACCCCATTCCCTGGGCTGATGGTGCCGTGCTGCCCAACCTGGAAGCAGCGCTCGCCTACCGCACCTTCATGTCGGAAGCCTATCCCAGGGTGATCGACATCGTCAGGCGCACCATCGCCTCCGGCCTGATCTATCTGCCCTCCTCGGCCCGGGATTTCGCCAACCCCGAGATCGACCGCTACCTCGCCCAATATGTGCGCGGCTCCAACGACATGGGCCATATCGAGCGCATCAAGATCATGAAGCTCTTATGGGACGCGACGGGCACGGAATTCGCCGGCCGCCACGCTTTGTACGAGCTCAATTATGCCGGCGCACCCGAGGAAGTCCGCCTGCAGGTGCTCAAGGGCGCCGAGCGTGGCGGACGGCTTCGGGAAATGGAAGCCCTGGTCGACCAATGCATGGCCGATTATGACGAGAAAGGCTGGACCGGCGAGACCTGGCTGCCGCCGCTCGGCGAGGCCGGCCCGGCACGCGCCGCCGCGGCCGAGTGAGGCCGCCGCCATGCCCGATCCCGTCTCCCGGACCCACTTTCGCGACGCCATGGCGCGGGTCTGCGCCAGCGTCAACGTGGTCACCACCAATGGCAGCGCCGGGCGCGGCGGCTTCACCGCCACCGCCATGTGCTCGGTGACCGACGAGCCGCCGACCCTGCTGGTATGCATGAACAGCCGCTCGGCCCAGACCGGCGTCTTCATCGAGAACGCCCGGTTCTGCGTCAACGTGCTGACACCGGACCACCAGGACCTCGCCGGCTATTTCGCCGGCCAGCGCGCCGACATGGACTCCCGCTACGCCGCCGCCGACTGGATCGACCTCCCCTCCGGCAACCAGGCGCTGGCCGACGCCATCGTCTCCTTCGACTGCCACCTGATCGACCGGCATCTGGTGGGCAGCCACCACATCTTCATCGGCGAGGTCGTCGACATCCGCAGCCGCAAGGACGGCCACGCCCTGCTCTATTTCGACAGAGGCTACGCGCATGTGTTGGGACAGGCGGGGAGCTTTGGAGGCTAGAATATCGTCGACAAAAAATGTAATTACTTTCAATTTGGATTGAATTTCAAGAAAAAATCACGAATACTATATATCCAAACATCGAATCTTACTCTCATATTGACATGACAGTCTCGGCTCTTTGCGTCATAATCCGTCAAATTTGATAATTTCCTTTTGGAAATTTTGAAAATAAACATCAATTGTATTAATTGTTATTTTCTATAAGAATAATACATTTTCAGAAATTCTATTCTCTTTTTCAATGAACATCCTAATCCGGCGATACTTATTGGGGGTCCCATCTTTGGGGGATATACTGATCAGCGCCTTGGCATAATATAGCGGGATCCGGCAATGAGCTGCCGGGCAAGGATCCCTGAGCCATCCGCCTTTGGCTGCATGCAAGAGCTGGCGGCGAATGACTTGAAACAGGGCACGGTGTCAGGTCGCGCGGACGTCGGCAACTTGCCGTTCGCGGCGAGCTGTTCTTCCGGGATGTGCATGCGAGCGCAAAATATAGAGGCACAATCATGCCCGCGTTCTTCCAGGAGGTTTTTGCACGTGCCGGCGTCGACGACGACGCCAAGCCGTATCCTGATGCGATCGCGGCCCTGGGCAATTCGAGTTTCGTGCGACTGGCCGGTGGAAGCGGCCTGCGCCTGGATACACCTCGAACACTGAGTGTGGAGGGCTTCGTGCAGGCACTGCACTCGCTGTCCGCCACCCGCGTTCTCGGTTTCTTCAACCCGCATTAGAACGATTGCTCCAGCCCGCTCGCCGAGCGACGGGCAAGGACCGATCGTTCTGCACAGCAACGCATTTGTGGAGCGAACATGACCGACCAATACATACCCGGCGTCTGGTCAAAGCGTTACGAACAACTGTCCACGCCTCAGCGCGACTATGTGTCTGGAGAGGCCGATCGGCGGTTTCGAGCGCGCACCGGCATCTCGCGCAAGCTCGACCCGAAGGCGGACCACAATCTGGTCGTCCAATGGCTTCGCATCCGCGACGAGGTCCTGGCGCAGCTCGTGGGCAAGGGAGCCGATCCGAACAAGACCGGTGACGGCCTGGCCCTCTGGCTGCCAGCGCCGATGAAGAACTTCGCGTTCTTCCTCCTCTATAATTACGACGTGGGCAGCGACGCGCCCAAGGCGCTGCACCTGAAGGCGATCGATGGCGTGATGCGCCTGTTCATCAAGGCGCATGCCGAGCTCAGGATCGGCGTCGAAGGCCATGCCAGCCGGACCGGCGGAGAGAGCTATGACAACAATGGCCTCTCCGAACGACGCGCGGCAAACATCGACAAATATTTGCGCAAGCTCGCCGGCTCATCGGCAAAATTCTTCACGTCCGGCGGCTCCGGCGCCAAGCAGCAGGTGTCCGCCAATCCGTTCTATCGCGATAGCTGGCCGCACCTGGAGTCTCTCGACGAGGACGAACGCGACCGCTCGGTGGTCGTCACCTTCCAGTGGCAACCGCCCGGTGTCCTGGATGCCCTCGATCAACCCAATATCGATTGGGACAAGGCGTTCGATCAGGCCGCACCCTACGCAGCCTTTGCCTATGTCAGCACCATGGGGCTCAAGATCGCCTCCGACAATCTGTCGCCCATTCAGCTGGGCGGCGTTCCGGTGCCTTGGAACCCCTATACAGGCTGGCCGACGAGCTGGACGACCGGCAATCCCGACGCCGATCAGGTGATGCAGGCGATGGGCAAGATGATGATCGACAACATCGAGGCAGCCGCCGCCAGGAAGGGCTACAAGATTACACGCGACGACATCATCGGGCACTATCAGGATTGGCTGAAAAACCCGAAGAATAAATGGGTCAATCCGTGAGGCGGCACCTATCTTTTTTAGGAGACCGGCGAACCGCCGGTCTTGCTGAGCTGCGTGAGCAGCGGTCAGCCCGAGATGATTTCGTAGTATAGAATCTGGGCTTCGCTGAGGGATGATCGCACACCGGGCGATATCAAGCCGGAGCCGAAGAGCAGAACGTCTTCGCGGCGCACGAATACTTCAAGATCCGTCCCCGTCGACATGAAGGTGCCCGACGAGCTTCGCTCGGCAAGCTTGGCCCTGCCGTTCGAAATGGTGAAGGTCGCGTGATGCCTGGAGACCCAGGGCCGCGGCACGACGATATCGCACTCCGGGGACCGGCCGATGGTCACGGATTCGTTGTTGCGGCAGGATCGCAGCTGATCGCCATATCGGATGACGAGGTTAAGGTGCCGTACCGGGCCGGCAAGCCTGTCGAAAACCGTGCTCTGGCGGGCAAGCTGCGTGCTAAGCGCCACATCGTCCTCCCGCAGGGTATAGACATCGAAGGGCTCCTGCTTTCCTTTGAAGGCCATGCTGTCGAGGAGCCGCAAGGCATTGCGGCTTTCCGGAATAAGCGCTTCGAAGAAGCTCTGGCTGACCAGCACTTCCCCGGGGTTTGCCGTGGTGGACAATCGCGCGGTGACATTGACGACGTCGCCGAAGATGTCGCCCCGCATTCGAATGACCGCGCCGAAATGCAATCCGATCCTGGTCCTCAACGCCCCATTCGTCAGCTGGCTGTTGATTTGGCGGACAGCCTTCAGTGCCGCCTCCGGCCTTTTGAACAGGCTTAGGACATCATCGCCCTTCGAGTGAATGAATTCGCCGCCATATCGGGCGGTGATCGCGCGTACCGCATCCAGGCAGTCCGAGATTTGCCGCAAGGCGCCGACATCGCCGACGCGCTCATAGAGCGGCGTGCTCCCCACGACATCGACCAAGAGGACTGCAGCTAGAATTCTCTCCTGATCCATCACGCGCATCCGCCCCGAGAACGCAGCACCACATAGTATACCAAAATCGACCCTGGTTTCATTCCTTGAAGTCCATGAGGCTGCTGTTGGCAAGTGGCGGAAGGACTTCATCGCACGATGAGCCGTTGCCGAGCTGCAGGTGTGGCGGTGGCGACTATCCGCCCTAGCTGCCGAAGGATATTTCGACCCGGCAGGCCCTCGTGCTTGATACTGCCGATATTTGGTTCCACATCTTCCGGGATGAGAAACGATCAGCAGGATCAGCGATGGTGGAAGTGGAGCCTGCTGGCCTCCCTTCTCCTCAATTTGCTGGTCGCCGCGCTCATCCTGCCGAGATCGCTGGTGTCACCCCTGAAGGAAGAACAGACGATAACGGTCGACTTGGTACAATCGGTCGATCCGCCCCTGAAACCAAAGCCGAAAGCCGAAGCTCCGCCGCCGGCCAGCCCCGCACAGCCGCCGGCCGAAAGTGCGGCGAAACCACCGTCATCCAAGGCGACGGGCGATCGGCAGGCGACGCCGCCGGTCATGAAGCCGGTGTTTCTTTTTGGCGACAAGGATCGTGGGCCTCGAAGGGCTAGGGATGGCAACAGCTCCGCAAACGGTTCTGCCTCGCCTCCGGGCCGCCCCGATCCGGCGCAAACAAGTGAGCCGAAACCACTGCCCGTGATGACGGCTGCGGCCGATCCCGCTCCCCAGGATGTCGCGACAAAGACACCGGCCGCGCCAGCCAAAATCAACGCTCAAGCCCAAAATCAAGCTCAACCAAATTCCAAGCTTCCTGAAGCCAAGACCTTGTTTTCGCAGGAGACAACCAACGACATCAACGCAATGCTCGCGATGGGAAGCATGTCTCGCGGCGAGCGAGCGGGCCAGCTTTGCGTGACGGAACTCCACGAGCAATTGCTGCATGCTTCGCCCTCCTATGTCCCCGATATGCTGCCTCGCGAACTGCTCGAGCAAGGGAGCGTGCTCGAGGACTCCAAGGCGGCGTTCGCCGCCAATTCGCAATGGTACGATCTGAGCTATCGCTGCGAAGTCGATGCCAAGGCGACGAAGGTAATCGCCTTCGCCTTCCAGGTCGGCAATCCGGTCCCGCGCAGCGACTGGAAAAGTCGCGGGCTCCCTTCGCCATAGGCGAGGCATGAAGCGCGCGGCTTGGCCCCGGACGTCGCTGCCATGATCTGCAGAACTTTCTCGGAGTTCGGCGAAAGTCGATTGCGGGCCCGCGAGAGATCACCGATTTTGGTGCATGGCAACCGGCCGCGCGAAGGCCCGAGCTTGCCAATCGGACCATGTAAGGGCAATTTCAGCCCAGCGAGACATTCGGCGGCCCATGCCGCTGTCTTCTCTGGTCGGGCAATGGGACAAGGGAACGCGAAGATCATGATCATGGACGGTGGGATTGCCGATACCGGCGAGATGGACGAGGCCGCCAAGCCCGGGCTCGGATCGGGACTTCTCAGCCGCCGGTCGTTTCTGGTCGGCTCGGCTGCCGGTCTCGGCGCGCTGGGGCTGGCCGGCTGTGCGACGTCAGGCGGCCTGAGCCGGGCCGAGGCGGCGAGGCTCTATGCGGCAGTGCCCGAGGAGAAATTCCCGATCCCGGCGGTCGATGTCAGCAAGATCGACCCGAAATATTATCGCCGAAAAGTGCAGTACCCCAGCAAGGAAGCGGTCGGCACGATCATCGTCGATCCGAGCAAATATTATGTCTACCGCATCGAGGGAGAGGGGATCGCCACCCGCTACGGCGCCAATGTCGGCCGCCAGGGCTTCCTCTGGCATGGGGATGCCTATGTCGGGCGCAAGGCCGAATGGCCGGTGTGGACGCCGCCCAGGGAGATGATCGCGCGCCAGCCGGAGGCCGCTAAATATGCCGGCGGCATGCCGCCCGGCCTGAACAACCCGCTCGGCGCCCGCACGCTCTATCTCTATCAGAACGGCAAATACACGCTCTACACGCTCTACAGCACCATCATTCCCCAGTCGATCGGCTCCGGCGTTACGAGCGGCTGTACCGGCCTGCTCACCCAGGACATGCTCCACCTCTACGGCCAGACGCCGGTGGGGACGAAGGTGGTCGTGTTGCCGGCCTGAGGCGGGAAGCTGCTGCCTGCAGCAGAGTTCTGATATGCGCGAACCTTGTCATTGCCGGGCTTGACCCGGCAATCCAGCCCCTTGCCGGTGTTTGTGGATGGCCGGGTCAAACCCGGCATGACAAATCGCAGAACCTGCCGAAAACACGCCGGAGCGCCGGAAAACCAGGCGCTATGTCCAGGCGTTGAGGTCGCTGACGAGCTGCCTGTCCAGCTCCAGGCTTTCGAGGCCGCTGGAAAGCAGGATGCCGCCGCGGTTATGGTGGCCGCTGCCACCCAGATTGCGCTTGTGGTGCAGGAAGTGACCGACCTCGTGCGCCATCACGCCGATGAAGGCCTCGCCATAGTCGAACACTCCCGGATTGCCCCGGTCGACGACCACGCAGACCTGCTCGTCCGGCAGGAACTGCCCCGCCGCCTCGCTCGCCATGGCATCGTAATCGCCGACGAGAAAGCAGGTGAGATCGGCGCCATTCTGCTTAAGCGGCACGATGTCCTGGCGGAAGACATCCCGCATGATCTTCGGCCCCAGGGCCTTTTCCACCATGATCCAGTCGGCGCCGGCCGGGGTGAAGAAGATGTTGGTCTGGGCCCCGAAGATCCAGTTCAGCCGGGTGAGGAACCAGGGCGCGTCATCCGGCTTGAACTTCGTGGCGTTGACGACCTTGCCCGCCTGGTCGAAATGCCTGAGGAACTTGAAGGCGAGCGAGTAGCTCTTGCGTGGCATGATGGCGACGTCGAGCTTGATGACCGTGCTGCCGCGCGTGCCCGTCAGTGGGGGAATGCCGGTCCCCTTGGCCTGAACCTTGAGGGCGCGTGCCCCGGCCTGCGGCCGTATGGTGCCATAGAGCGCGGTGCGCAGGCGCAGCAACTGATCGTCGCGCTCCTGGCTCTGCAGCTTGCCGTAGCGGGTGTCGACATAATCCTGGGCAATGCGCTCGACCTGCTCGACGCTGATATCGTCGATCTGCAGCCGGGCCTTGTCGTAGGCCAGGTGAACGCCTTGGGCATCGCGCAGGCAAACCAGATTGAAGCCGCCCTCCGGGACCACCAGGAAGTTTTGGGCGGCAAACACACCGGAATATTGCAGGAACTGCACGAAACTCGCCATGACGTTCCCCAGCCTCGATCCGCGATGATGCCGCGCCCGGCATGACTATGAGCCATCATTGCTGTCGGGCCTGGTGAACAATATAACGGAAGTCAGCTTTGCGAGGCAATCGACTGGCGCCGGGCGTCAGAACCGCCAGTTGAAATTCGCCTTGAAGGCATGCTGCCGGGCTGAAGCGGCAAGCTGCCCATCATAGGAAAGACCGAGGGTTGCGGCGCGCGAAAGCGCCACGTCGATGCCGGCTTCCACCACTGCCGCATCCCGGGCAATCGGCACGGCCGCCACAGTGAAGGCGTTGCCGACGGAGAAGGCCTGGGTCGAGAGCGGCGTGGTGGTGCCGAAGGCGTGGCGCCAACCGAGCGAGCCGCGCAGCGTGGCGGTAGTGCCGCCGACATCGATATTCGTCGCGGCCCTGAAGCCGAGGGTCGAGTAATAGGTGTCGGTGGCCTGGCCATTGGCATGGAGCGCCGCCGCCCCGCCCTGCTCGGTGAAGGAGCCCGTGTCGAGGCTGACATAAGCGAGATTGGCGAACGGCTCCAGCGATGCATAGGATGTATCCACCCGATAGCCAAGATCGCCGAAGGCCTGGAAGGTGCCGGCGCGATAGTCGCCCTTCAGGCTGTCGACGAGGCCAGGAATGACGACCGAGCGGCTGGTGTCGATGTCGTGCCAAGTGTAAGCGAGGCCGGTGCGCAGGCCGAGCCGACCGCCCGGCACGTTCCAGCTCGTGCCGCCATAGAGGCCAAAATGGTAATTGTCGCTGGTGCCGGAAGAGGCACGATCCCGGGCCTTGAAGTCGCTGCGGCTGTAGCCGGCGAGCACGCCGAAGCGCCAGGCCTCGAAAACCGGCATGTCGGCGCCGACGAAGAAGCCGCCGGTCGAGGTCGAGAGCTTGGCGGCATTGCCGTCGCTGTCGATCCGGCCCCAGGCGCCGAAGCCCTGGCCCCAGACGGCAAGCCGATCGGCGGTGGGCGAAGCCGCCTGCGGACCGCCCGCGCCATAGACGGTGACTGGCAAGGACGAAGCGCCGACATCGCCGAAGGCGGCGCGGATACGGCCGGTGGCGGCATCGCGAATGAAGCGGCTGTCCTCGATCAGCACGCTCTTGGCGGAAGCATGGATCTCCCCGGAAAGCTGGTCGAAAGCCGCGCGGATCAGCGCCTTGTCGTCGGGCAGAAGGGCGATGGCATCGTAGACCGGGTGACCTGCGGCCAGCCCGATGCTCTCGATGCCGCCGGCCGTCGCCCGCTGGTTGCGGGTCTGGCCGACGCTGCTGAAGTCGATGAAATTGCGCTTGAGGTTGAGATCGACGGTGCCCGCCCCATAGTCATAGGCGAGCTCCGGGGTCAGGAAGGCGAAATCGGTGGTGACGCTGTCAAAGCTGCCCGACAAGGTGCCGTCGGCGGACAGGATCGTGTAGCTTGAGCGCAGTTTGTAGGCACCGTCAGCGCCGATATGGGCGACGGAGCCCCCCTTCAGCGTGGCATTGCCGGTGACATGGACGAGATCGGCATCCGTGCCAGCGGGATCGACCTCCACGGCAAGATGCGAGCCCGCGTCGAAGACGAGATTGCCGTTGACGGTGAAAGTACCGATGGAGTTGCCCGGCGCGAGCGTGCCGCCGGAAGCGATGGTGATGACGGAACCGACGCCGGAACCGACAGTGCCATGGCCGCCGAGCAAGGCGCCGTCCTCGACGTTGAGCGAACCGCCGAGCACGGCACTGGCATGGCCGGCGTCCGAGCCGACGATCAGCTCGCCGGCGGTGACGTCCGTCGTCCCGGCGAAGGCCGAACTGTCGCCGTCATAGAGGAGCGTGCCCGAGCCGGCCTTGATGAATTTGCCGTTGCCCAGGAGGGAGCCGCCATAGAAGGCGTTCGCCGTCTGGTCGAAGGTGAGGGAAGCGCCGGTGACGATCTGCGCCCTGCCGCCGAAGCGTTCGGCGGCGCTGGTGAGGTTGCCGGCCTCAATCGCCCAGTCGAGGCTGGAAACACCCGTGAGGGTGAGGCTGCCGGTTCCCCGCTTATCCATGACACCGGAGGTCCCATCGAGGCCGACGATATCGCCGGCAAAGCTGGCATCGGTGGTCTGGTCGAACACGACGATCCCCGCATTGCCGATATTGCCCGAAATCGAGGCGGCATTGCCGATCAGCCCGCCCTCGCGCACCAGGGTGTTGCCATAGGCATTGCCGGCATTGTCGAGACGCAGGATCCCGCCTCCGGTCTTGAGCAGGTCGCCCGGTCCCGAGACGGCGCCGGTCAGGCCCAGCACGGTATGGCCGCCGACATTGAACTCGCCGGCCTGCGCCAGCGTGATGGCGCGAGCCATGTCGAAGGTCTGCGTCGTCGCCAGCTTGCCACCGTTGAAAATCAGGCCGCCGGAAGTCGCGCCGAGATTGGCGTCGGCCGAGATCTGCAGCGTACCGTTTCCGATCTCGGTGCCGCCCGTATAGGTGTTGGTGCCGGCCAGGATGGTCGTACCGCTGCCGGCCTGCCAGAGCCCGCCCGAACCGGAGATCACGCCGGACAGGGTCAAGGTGTTGGAACGGTTGACGGCGAGCAGGCCGTCATTGGCGATATCGCCGAGAACCGAGCCGGTGGTGCCTCCATTGCCGAGTTGCAGCGTGCCGCCCTCGATCCGGGTCCCGCCGCTGTAGCTGTTGTCGGCAGCGAGGATCAACCGGCCATAATCGGTCTTTACCAGCTTGTTGGAGCCGGTGAGCTCGGAGGCGATGGTCGCCGTCATGGCACTCGCCGGATTGCCGTCGCCGACGCGGATGATGCTCTCGCCGCCGGAGGCCGCGAGGGCGATGGCATCGCCCTCGATACGATAGCCGTCCACGGCGAAATTCATGCCGGCGGACGCGATCGCGCCGGCGCTGGCGTCGACGCGGATAGTGCCGGCCGTGCCCTGGAAGACCGCAAAGGTCGGGTTGGGCTGATAGGGGCCATTGATGGAGCCGTCCTTGTCAGTCCAGTTGCGCCCGTCGGCGCGCCAGACGCCGCCGCCACCGTCCACGGCGCCATTGTCGCGCTGGCCGGCATTCTCGCCGTCCCAGAAACCGAGCGCCATACCGGCGGTGGAGATGAGGTTGACCTGACCGGCGACCGAGGTCTGGATGGTCAGGTTGTCCGGGACGACACCGGCCGGCAACGTGCCGATCTCCAGTCCATTATCGGTCAAGCTGCCGCCGTAACCGATGAAGGTGTAGACGCCAGGGCCGAAGCCGCCCTGGTCGGTGACGTTGAGCGTGCCGTCGAGCGTGAGGTTGCCGCCGACCTGGAAGAGCGGTGTCGCCGAGGCCGAACCCAGGGCAACATTGACGTTCGTGCTGGAGGCGAGGTCGAGATTGCCGTCGACGGTCAGAGTCTTGCCGGCCGCTCCCGTCAGAACGCCGCCGGAGAAAACGAGATCGCCTTCGATCGTGCCCCCGCCGGTCACCGTACCAGAGCCGTAGACATCGACCCGACCGCCGAGCACGCCGTCCACGGTGAGGGTCCCGCCCGTGACTGAAGTGGGCGCGCCGAGCTGGCCGGCGATCACGAGATTGCCGCCGACAACACTGGCGCGGCCTGTGAAAGCGCTGCTGTCGCCCGTCAGCCGCGTCGTGCCCTGGCCGCGCTGCAGGATCCCGCCGCTGCCCGACAGGGTGCCATCCAAGGTCAGGTTGTCGGATCGATTGAGAATGAGAGCGCCGTTGACCGCCACATTCCCGACGATCGAGCCACCCGTGCCGCCATTGCCGAGCTGGAGACTCGTGCCGACGGCGATCGTCGTACCGCCTGTGTAGGTGTTGGCACCGGTAAGGATCTGGATACCCTCCCCCTGCACGACGAGGCCGCCCTGGCCGGTGATCCCGCCGCCGAAATCGACCGATGTGGCGGTGTTCAGGATCAGGGAGTTGCTACCCAGGGATACCGCGGTGCCGGAGACACCTGCGAGCGCGCCGATGGCCTGATCACCAGATCCAAGGCTGATATCAAAGGCCGCGCCAGGGCCCGACAGTGTCACGGCGCCATTGGCAGCCAGCCTGCCCGCGCCCGTAAGGGCCAGGGTACCTCCGGCTACGGTGGTGCCGCCGCCATAGGTGTTCTGCCCGGACAGGGTCAGCGTGCCCGCCCCCTGCTTCACGAGCCCCCCGGTACCGGTGATGGCCCCTCCATAGGTCGTGTTGAAGGCAGTGCTCGAGGTCAATGTGTTCGAGCCGAGCATGATCGTGGTGCCCCCATTGCCGGCGAAGGCGCCGATGGTCTGGTTGCCGCCCGAAGTGCTGATATCGAAGCTGCCGCCCGCTCCGGTGATGAACACATTGCCGTTCGCCGCGAGGCTGCCTCCGGCGCCGAGCGCGAGCGTGCCTTTCTCGATGGTGGTCCCGCCGCTATAGGTATTCGCGCCGGTCAGGATGGTGGTGCCGGTGCCCCTCTGCACGAGCGCCCCGCTACCCGAGACGATACCGGACAGCGTCGAGGTGTCAGAACGATTGACGACCAATAGGCCGTTGTCCGTCACGTTCCCCACGATCGAGCCCGAGGTGCCGCCGACGCCGAGCTGCAATGTCCCGGCAGAGATGCTGGTGCCGCCCGTATAGCTGTTGTCGCCTGACAGCACGACCGTGCCGCCGCCTGTAGCCGTGACCTGCCCCGCGCCGGATATCACGCCTGAAATCGAAAGATCGCCGTCGGTCGTGTCGAACGTCACCGAGGAGCCGGTGCCGAGTGTGATCGCATTGCTCACCACCGGCACACCGGCCTCCTGTGCGGTTATTGTCGCAGCAGCGTTGGTGATCAGCTGGATGTCGCCCACCAGCATCGAGGTGGACCACAGTTTCAGCGTGTTGCCTGTCCCGCCGAAGCGAATGGAGGCACCATGGGTCAGGCCATTGGCCTCGAGCCCGCCACTGATCTTCCCATGATTTTGGATGGTGCTGTTGCCATTGGTCATCACACCGATGCCGGCTTCGGCGCCATTGGCAGCCCCACCGACAATATCCGCCCAGTTTATCAGGTTGACGCCGCTGCCGACTAGGTTGACCCCGGCGCCACTGTTGCCTCCGATCGATCCGCCCGTGCCGCTTCCGCCAACGCCCCCGACGATCGTTCCCAGGTTGGCGATGTTCGTACCGTTGCCGAACACCAGCAGACCGTCACCACCGCCACCGCCGCCGCCCGGGTTTCCGCCGCCACCACCATTGCCGCCATTGCCTCCCTGGATCAGCCCTTGGTTGCCGATGACGGTATTCGGCTGAATGGAGACCACGCCCGCACCACCGCCGCCACCGCCACCGCCATTGCTTGCCGAGCCCGACGTTCCGAAACCGCCGGTGCCGCCATTGCCGCCACGGAGAGCCCCAATGCCCGAAACGCTGAGATTCGTTCCGATAATATAGTTGCCGCCGCCGCCACCGCCGCCGGATGAAAAATTGAATCCATTCGATCCCGGCGAGCCGTCGTCGGCTTTGACAGGAGTAGCCACAACCACGCCGTAAATAACCTGGCGCCCGCCGCCGGTTCCTCCCGCGCCTTCCCCTGCCCCACCGGCCCCGCCCTCGCCAGCATCCCCGAGCGTGCCGGGGATTTGCACCGTGGCGCCGCCAGGCTCGAAGGCGGTGGCGTTGCCGCCGCCGCCATTACCGGCCCCGCCGATGCCGCCACGATCATAGCCCGCACCGCCGGCAGCGTCGCAGGCGGTGGAGTCGACTGTACAGGCTCCGGCCCGAGCGGGGGCCGCCAGGCCGGTCACACCGAGCATCATTGCGAGAGGAGAAACCGTGGCCAACGCCCATAGACGGCGTCTGCTCGATGCAATTTTGGAGCGACCGCCACGCCGGCCGCCAGATTGCCCTGCAGCGGAACCCGCCGCCGCGCCTTCCCATATCGTCACCGCAATGCCCCCGGCGGCCGTCGATAGAATATCGAAGGGTCAGGACCGATCACGGCAACGCCGGCCACTGACGAATCCAACGCGCTGCGCCACGGTGGATAGAACAGCAACATTCCCAATAAATCTTCGTCTGACTATTACCCGAAGGGGTATGATTGTGCTGATATGGGTGTCGATCGCGGAGCATTACTGCGGCAGGTAGGTTCTGCAATCGGTGAAACGACGCAAAAACTGAAATCGCACCCCAGATTTTTCCGCAGGATCCCATGGACAGGGACAACAAACTCGATACTGAGATCATTCGCCTCTACGAAGCGGAGCCGGATCTGCAGACGCTTCCCGCTCTTCTATTCGCCGCCATCGGCCGCCTGGTCGATGCGGAAGTGGTAAGCTTCACGGAATTTCACCATCCCAGCCGTGACTTTCGCGCTCTGGTATCCGTCGGCGACGATCCCGGCCGGCGGGCCAACGCCATGCAGGCCTTCGCGCGGCATATGCACTCCCATCCGTTCTGGCAGCATGATCCGTCCTTCTATGGCGATAAGGCCCTGCGCGAGTCGGACTTCTTCAGCGATGAGGAATTCATCGAACTCCCGATCGCAAGGGAGGCATTCCTGCCGTCCGGAGCCCGCCGGATGATCGGGATCGTGATGGAGCACTCAGGTTATGCCGTTTCGATCGTCGGCCATCGCATCGTGGGCCGGCCGGCTTTCAGCGATGATGATCGCGATCGGCTGCAGGCCTTCCGCACTCACATCCTGCGATGCTACCGCCAGGCTCAGGAACGTACCCTGGCCAAGCTCACGCCGGCCCACCGGCTGCGGCTGGCATTTCCCACGCTGACGCCGCGCCAGGTCGAGGTGGCATCCTGGATCGCCCAGGGCAAGTCGAACCAGGAGATCGCGGGTATCCTCGAGATCGGGCTCGACGCCATCAAGGCCCATGTCAAGGCGATCAACCTAAAGGTCGATTCCGACAGCCGGCGCGCGGCGATCGTGATCGCCCATACCACGCCTCCCTTCGCAAAATTGCCGCCGCTGTGGAAGCTCGATCTGGAAAGCTGGAGCGGCGGCGGCGAAGCCAGGCAGATCCGCTTGCCGGAGGGCCTGCCTTCCGGAGGGATGTGAACGCCGCCATCGACCGAGCTGTGCCTCGATGGAATCCCCGCGAGGCCTTGGCCGATGGAGGCGGGTGCCAAAAAATCTGTGCCGCCCTGTCGGACCGGTGGAGCGGTGTTCGTCCTCGGGGCATGGCAAATGCCTTCGCCCATGACTTTCCGCTCTCTCAGTCAAGAGGACAATGACCATGCCCAGCACCATCCGCCTGCACCGCGTTCTCGCCACCAGCCCCGAAAAGGTCTATCGGGCCTTCCTCGAAGCGGATGCCCTTGCAAAATGGCTGCCGCCGAACGGCTTCACCTGCACGGTGCATCATTCCGAGCCGACCGTCGGCGGCACGTTCAAGATGTCGTTCCGCAACTTCACCACGGGTCATAGCCATTCGTTCGGCGGCGAATATCTCGAACTCGTGCCAGGCGAGCGGCTGCGCTATACGGACAAGTTCGACGATCCCAATCTGGCAGGCGAGATCGTGGTGACCGTGGCGCTGAAGAAAGTGTCCTGCGGCACCGAGCTGAACATCGAGCAGGCCGGCATTCCCGACCTCATCCCACCCGAGGCCTGCTATCTCGGCTGGCAGGACTCGCTGCGCAACCTGGCGCGGCTGGTCGAGCCGGAGATCAATCAATAGTTTTGGCCCACCCACCAGGGCGCCAGGCCTGGCGCCCTGGTGATGACCACGCGTTCAGTCAAAGCTGGATCCAGGCCGTCTTGAGATCGCTGTATTTGTCCAAAGCGTGCAGCGACTTGTCATGGCCGTTGCCGGACTGCTTTACGCCGCCGAGAGGCACGGTATTGTCGGCACCACCATAGGTGTTGACATGCACCACACCGGCACGCAGGGCGCGAACCATGCGATGGGCGCGCGAGAGGTCGGCGGTCCAAACAGCGGAAGCGAGGCCGTAATCGCTAGCATTGGCGATAGCGATCGCCTCGGCCTCCGTCTCGAAGGGAATGATCGACAGGATCGGGCCGAAGACTTCCTCCCGCGCGAGCGTCATGCCGGGCGTGACATCGAAGATCGTCGGCTGCATGTAGAAGCCGCCGCTTTCCTGGAGAATCTGCCGGCCGCCCGTGCGCAGGCGCGCGCCCTCGCCGAGGGCCTGCTCGGCATAGGCCAGGTCCTTCTTCAGCTGCGCCTCGCTGGAGACGGCGCCGATCTCGGTTGAGAGCTCCAGCGGATCGCCGACTTTCATGGTGGAAGCGATGGCGGCGAGCTTTTCGGAAAAGGGCTCGTGAATGGAACGATGCACCAGCAGGCGCGAACCGGCGACGCAGACCTGGCCGGCATTGCGGAAGATGCCCTGGGCCGAGAGCTTTGCCGCCCGATCGAGATCGGGCGCGTCGGCGAACACGATGTTGGGGGACTTGCCGCCGAGCTCGAGATAGACACGCTTGAGATTGGAGCGGGCCGAATATTCGAGCAGCCTGCGCCCGACGACGCCCGAACCGGTGAAGGCTATGACGTCGATATCGCCATGCAAGCCGAGCGCCTCGCCTGTCACCGCCCCCCTGCCCGTGACAACGTTGAGTACGCCTTCCGGCAGGCCGGCCTCGGCGCACAGGGCAGCCAGTTTGAGAAGGCTCAGCGAAGCTCCCTCCGCCGGCTTCAGCACCACGCAATTGCCGGCCGCCAGCGCCGGTGCGATCTTCCAGGCCCCGATCATCATCGGGAAGTTCCACGGCACGATGGCGGCGACGACGCCGACCGGCTCGCGATGGATGAGCCCGAGCACGTCGCTGGCCGTGGGCGCGATCTCCCCGTAGACCTTGTCGATCGCTTCGGCGTAGTAGCGGAAGGTCGCCGCCGCACTGCCCGGCTCGGCCTTCAGCGCCATGGCCATTTCCGTACCGTTGTCGCGCACGCCCAGCACGGCAAGATCGAGGGCATCTCGCTCGATCAGTTCAGCGATGCGCAGCAGCACCTTCTTGCGCAGTGAGGGCGCCGCCTTCGACCAGGAGCCTTTCTCGAAAGCGAGGCGGGCGGCGCGCACGGCGCGGTCGACATCGCCAGCCCCGGCATCGCCGATTGTGGTCAACTTCTGCCCATCGATCGGCGAGATGACGTCGAGGACGGCGCCATCCTGCGGCTCGCTCCAATTGCCACCAATGAACAGCGATTGCGGGGCGATGGGACTATGTCGAAGGCGGTCGATCTGGTCCTGCATTTCTGAACTCTCACGGATGGGGACGGTGGGCGTATGTCCACCGTCAGGATTGGAGCGATCGCCCGTCTTCAACCCACGACCACAGTCGCTCATTGAGAAAAGCTCCGTTGTTGTCATGCCCGGGCTTTGTCCCGGGCATCCAGTCCTCGCTGTTTCAGGTCGCGTTGCCCTCCGGATTGCCGGGACAAAGCCCGGCAATGACAAAGGTCGTGTTTCCCGATCCTTCAGGCAGCCTCTCGCGAAAGGCCAGATTTGCTCTTGCGGCTGTCAGGCTACGCCTCCTGGCCGACGCCCAGCCTGGCAAAGGCAGTAGCGTCGGCGGATTTCAGCCGGGCAGCCGCAAGGAAGCCGATGATGCCAGCAATCGGCACCAGGCCCGGCAGCAACACGGCGAGCACGCCATTGGCGCCCGCCAATGCCCCGAAATTCACCGCGATGAAATAGACCAGGGCCAGCAGGATCAGGCCGGTCACCACCGGCAGGATCTTGGTCACCAGCACATTGCCTTCGAGCCCTGGATTGCGGGTGAAGAAGGTAACGATCGCCAACGCCGTGAAGGCCATCAGCAGGATGATCGCCAGGGTCGCGACATTGGTGAGCCAGGAGAACAGCGCCAGCACCGGATCCTGGCCGGTGGCGGCAAAGAGCGCGACCACCAGCACGGCGATGACGGTCTGGATCATCGAGCCGACATGGGGGCTCTGGAACAGGGGATGCGTCACGCCGATCGAGCGCGGCAGAAGCCCCTCGCGGCCGGCGACATAGATGTAGCGCGCCACGCCATTGTGGAAGGCGAGCACGCCCGCGAACAGGCTGGTGATGAACAGAAGGCTCATCACCACGGTGATCCAGTGTCCGACATAGCGTTCGGCGAGGCCGAAGAGGAAGGTCGTCGGATCGGCAAGGCCCTGCAGTTGCGGCACGAGCTTGTCGACGCCGGCACCGTTCACCATCAGCCATGAGGTCAGCATGTAGAACACGCCGATGATCAGCACGGAGATGTAGGTCGCCCGCGGCACGGTCCTGTGCGGTTCGCGGGCCTCCTCGCTGTAGATCGTGGTCGCCTCGAAGCCGATGAAGGCGGCAAAGCAGAACAGGATGCCGATGGCAGGCGTGCCGCTCCAGAACGCCGCCGGCGTGAAGGGCGTGAGGGTGAGGCCGGCATCGCCGCCCTTGAAGAAGATCGCCGCATCGATGACCAGCACGACCAGATATTCCAGCGCGACCAGCACGGTGAGGATCCTGGCCGACAGATCGACGCGGCGATAGCCGAAAACAGCCACCGCGGCGATGCCGACATAAGTCCAGACCCACCAGGGCAGGTCCAGGCCGAACTGTTCGGCGAAGAAGCCCTTGGTCGCCGCGCCGAACATGCCGAACACGCCGATCTGCATGCAATTATAGGCGAGAATGGCGATGAGGGCCGCCGCGCCGCCCATCAGGCCGCCAAGCCCCTGGGCTGTATAGGCATAGAAGGCGCCGGCGTTGCGGATATGGCGGGCCATGGCGACATAGCCGACGGCAAAGAGCAGCAGGATCAGGGTGACCAGCACGAAGGTCAGCGGGATGCCGGGGCCATTGCCCAGCAACATGGACAGGGGCACACCGCCGGCGACCGCCGTCAGCGGCGCTGCAGCCGAGACCACCAGAAAGGTGATCGCCCCCACGCCGAGGCTGTTCTTGCGGAGCTGGTTGGATGGTTGGCTTTGCGAGTCGTGTCGCGTGTCTTGCCGCGAATCTTGCCGCGAATCTTGCACGGTCATGGGTGTTCGTTCCCCTGGTTGAAGGCGCCGGCATGCATGGGGAAGCCCGCCCGCCGTTTCGTCTGAAACGGCATGAACGATGCTGCCCCTTATTCTTGTTGGCCGTCTGTATTGATGCGCAAACTTCGGTTCAATATTTGAACCGTTACTTCAAATATAGACTTGCAAAGAACCGCGGCAGCTGTCAAGTTATTTCGCATGTTAATTATCTCGGGTCCCGGCAGAAGAACCCGCAAGGCTCCCGGTGCACCGGAAGCCGACACGAACCGACCCCGGTGGAGGAAGAATGAGCACGATCGGCAAGGCCCTTTCATTGCTGGACACCGTGTCGCGCCTTGAGGAGGAGGCGGGGCTGACCGACATCGCCCGGCTCTGCGCCCTCGATAAGGCCACCACACGGCGTTTCCTGGTGGAGCTCACCAAGCATGGCTTCGTCGAGCAGGATCTGGTGACACGCAAATACCGCATCGGGGCGGCGCCGGTGCGCCTCGCCCGCATTCGCGAGGCCCGCTATCCCTTCCTGCGCATCGCCCTGCCCCATATCAAGGCACTGGCGGAGGCCTCGGCCGAGACGGTGCATCTTTCCGAATTTTCGGGCGGCCAGCTCGCCACCATCCACGTCGAGGATTCACCACGGGCTCATCGGGTCATCGTCGATGTCGGGGGCAACCTGCCCTTCCACGCGACGGCGTCGGGGCTCGCCTTCCTGGCCTTCCGCCCCGCGGCGGAGATCGCGGCTGCCCTGGCATCGCCGCTGGAACGCTTCACCGAGCATACGATCGCCGATCCGGCCCGGATTGGCGAATTGCTCGGAGAAACCAGGGCTCGCGGCTTCTCGATCGGCCATCAGGGCTTCGAGATCGGCGTGGTCAGCGTGGCCGCCCCGATCCTTGCACCCAACGGCCATCCGATCGGATGCATCGCCGTTGCCGCCCCGACGGTACGTGTCGGCAAGACGGCCCTGCAGGCCTTGGGTGCTCAGGCCGTCGCCACTGCCGAGGCCATTTCGGAAAAATATTACGGTCTGGAACGCCCCGCTGAAGCCAAGGCTCGTCTTGGTACCACTCGTCTTGGGAGGACTGCCTGATGAGCACGGTGGTCTCGGTGCCCAGAATACTCGTCATCGGAACGGGCGACACCAAATCGGACGAACTGCAGTTCATGGCCTCCGTCATCCGGGAAGCGGGCGGACGCCCCGTCATGCTCGATGTCAGCATCCTGGGTGATCCGCCCTATCTCCCCGATCACTCCAGGCACGATGTCGCCGCGGCTGCCCGAACCTCCATCGATGCCATCATCACCAGCGGGGATGAGAACAGCGCGATGGCCCTGATGGCACAGGGCGCGTCGGCCCTCGTCCTCGACCTCTACCGGGCCGGCAAGGTGGATGGCATCATCGCGCTCGGCGGCTCGATGGGCACCGACCTCGCCCTCGACGTATCGGCCGTCCTGCCAGTGGGCATCCCCAAATTCGTCGTCTCGACGATCGCCTATTCCCACCTCGTTCCGCCCGAGCGCATCGCGCCCGACCTGATGATGATCCTGTGGGCCGGCGGCCTCTACGGCCTCAGCGGCATTTGCTGTGCCGTGCTCTCGCAGGCCTGCGGCGCGGTGGTGGGAGCGGCCCGGCACGCCCGGAAGCCGGATGCCGCCCGCCCCCTGATCGGCATGACTTCCCTCGGCTCCACCTGCCTCAAATATATGAAACATCTCAAGCCGGAGCTGGAACGGCGCGGCTATGACGTGGCGGTATTCCATGCCACCGGCATGGGCGGACGGGCTTTCGAGGCGATTGCCGAGAAGGGCGGCTTCGCGGCGGTCTTCGATTTCTGCATCCAGGAAGTCAGCAACCATCATTACGGCAGCATCGTCACCTCCGGCCCGGACCGGCTTGAAAACGCAGGGCGCGCCGGCATTCCCCAGATCGTCGCACCGGGCGCCGTCGATATGGTCGACCTGCCGTCCTGGCGCGAGCCGCCGCCGATCCTGGCCGACCGTCCCTATCACGCCCATAACCGCCTGATCGGCTCGGTGACCGCCTCGCCCGAAGGCCGGCGCGAGATCGCGCGCGTGGTCGCCGCCAAGCTCGAGCGAGCCACCGGCAAGACGGCCTTCCTGTTGCCGATCGAGGGATTGCAGGAATGGGACAAGCCGGGCGAGCCGCTGCACGATCCGGCGGGACATGCGGCCTTCGTCGACGAGATCCGCAAGGTCCTGCCGCCGAGCGTCGCCCTGCGGGAGATCGACGCTCATATCAACGCACCGCACTTCTCGGACGTCGCGCTCGCGCTCTTCGACACCTGGGTGGTCGAAGGCATCGTGCCGGAGGGACGGCCATGACCGGCGAGCGCGCCCTCATCCTCGATTTCGGCGGCGTCGTCACCCGCACCCTGTTCGAAACGCATGACGTCACCGAGCGCACGCTCGGCCTGAAGCCTGATACGCTTACCTGGCGCGGCCCCTTCGCCCCGGAAACCGATCCGCTCTGGGTCTCGATGCAGCGCCAGGAGATCAGCGAGCGCGACTACTGGCTCACCCGGGCCCGCGAGGTCGGCCAGATGGTCGGCGAGGACTGGACGGATATGCAGACCTTCGTGCGCCGGGCCCGCGGCGCCGAGCCCGAACTGGTGCTGCGCCCGGAAGCGCGCGATGCCATCCTGCAGGTGAAGGCGGCGGGGCTGAAGCTCGCCATCCTCTCCAACGAACTCGACCTGTTCTACGGCGTCGAATTCCGCCGACGCTTTCCCTTGATCGACCGTTTCGACGTGATCGTCGATGCCACCCATACCGGCATCCTGAAGCCTGACCCGCGCGCCTATGAGCAGGTGCTCGCCGAGCTCGGGATCGCCCGGGAGGCTTGTGTCTTCGTCGACGACCAGTTGAAGAACATCGAGGGCGCCAGAGCGGTGCGCCTGCCCCATGTCCATTTCGACGTCACCCGGCCAGCCGAGGGTTATGCCCAGGCCCTGGCCATGCTCGGCCTTTGAGAGGAATGAACGATGCGTGAGACCAATTTCCTGATCGAGAACAATGCCCGTCAGCTCTGGCATCCAATGGCGCATCCGGCCGACATGCAGGCCAATCCGCCGCGCATCATCACCTCCGCCAGGGGCGTCGAGATCACCGACATCCACGGCAAGACAGTGCTGGACGGCGTCGGCGGGTTGTGGAACGTCAATCTGGGCTATTCCTGCGACCCGATCAAACAGGCGATCAAGGACCAGCTCGATGAACTGCCCTATTACTCGACCTTCCGGGGCACCACCAACGCGCCCTCGATCGAGCTCGCCTATGAGCTGGCGGAGTGGTTCAAGCCGGACGGACTCAGCCGCGCCTTCTTCACCTCCGGCGGCTCGGATTCGGTGGAAACCTGCCTGCGGCTGGCGCGCCAATATCACCGGGTCAACGGCCAGCCCGAGCGCACCAAGTTCATCGCCCTGAAGAAGGGCTATCACGGCACCCATTTCGGCGGCGCCTCCGTCAACGGCAACCAGCACTTCCGCCGCAACTACGAGCCCTTGTTGCCGGGCGTATACCATCTGCCGGCACCCTGGCCCTACCGCAATCCGTTCGGCACCGAGGACGGCGCCGAGATCGCGGCGGCGATCGGCCGGCTCTTCGAAGAGGAAATCGCCTTCCAGGGTGCCGATACCATCGCGGCCCTGATCCTCGAGCCGGTGCTCGGCTCGGGCGGCATCATCGTGCCGCATGAGAGCTTCCTGCCGCTGATGCGCGAGATCTGCGACCGGCACGGCATCCTGCTGATCGCCGACGAGGTGATCACCGCCTTCGGCCGCACCGGCGCCTGGACCGGATCGCGCCTGTGGGGCATCAAGCCCGATCTGATGTCGACGGCCAAGGCAATCACCAACGGCTATTTCCCCTTCGGCGTGGCGATGATCTCGGAGACGATCGCGCAGGCCTTCGAAAGCAACAAGAACACGCTCGCCACCATCAGCCATGGCTACACCTATTCCGGCCATCCCATCGGCGCGGCGGCGGCTATCGCCACGCTGAAGGAAATCCGCCGGCTCGACGTGGCCACCAACGCTGCCGCCCGTGGCGCCGAGCTCGACCAGGGTCTCGACGGGCTCAAGGCCCGGCACGAACTCGTCGGCGACGTGCGCGGCATTGGCCTGATGTGGGCGCTCGAACTGGTCGGCGATCGCGCCAGGAAGACGCCTGCCGCCAAGGATGTGGTGCAGAAGGTGCAGGACATCGCCTATGAGGCAGGTGTGCTGGTGCGTACCTCGGGGGCCAATGTCATCATCTCACCGCCGCTTGTGATCACGGCCGGGGACGTGGCGCGCATCGTCGCCGCCCTCGATGCCGGGCTGAGCGCCGCGGGAGGGCGCTGAGATGGCCGGCAACGCCGCTCTGCTCGCCCGCCGCGAAAGGCTGCTCGGCCGGAACATGTCGCTGTTCTATGAGGAGCCGGTGCATCTGGTGCGCGGCCAAGGCGTCTGGCTCTGGGATGACGAGGGCCGGCGCTATCTCGACTGCTACAACAACGTACCGCATGTCGGTCACTGCCATCCTCGCGTGGTCGAGGCAATCACGCGCCAGGCTTCGACCCTCAACACCCATACGCGCTACCTGCATGAGGGCATCCTCGATTATGTCGAGCGCCTGACCGCGACCTTCGACGCCAGCCTGAACGCCGCCATCCTCACCTGCACCGGCAGCGAGGCCAATGACGTCGCACTGCGCATGGCGCAGGCGGTGACTGGCCGGACCGGCGTGATCGCCACCGACCATACCTATCACGGCAACACCGCCGCGGTGTCGCAGCTCTCCACCCGGATGCCGCCGGTCGGCGGCTTTGGCGGCCATGTC
Source organism: Labrys sp. E2SS-1L (assembly GCF_057073705.1). Classification (NCBI taxonomy): domain Bacteria; kingdom Pseudomonadati; phylum Pseudomonadota; class Alphaproteobacteria; order Hyphomicrobiales; family Xanthobacteraceae; genus Labrys; species Labrys sp. E2SS-1L. Next base: position 902,113 of record NZ_CP172713.1, read on the forward strand.
CGCCATGTGCCGGCGCCGGACAGCTACCGCCCGCTGGGCGGGGTGCCGGGCGAGGCCTTCGCGGTCTCCTTTGCCGGCAAGGTCGAGGAGGCGATCGCCTCGCTGCAGGCAAGCCCGCACGGCTTTTCTGCCCTGATCATCGATCCCTTCTTCGCCAATGAAGGCTTTCCCGACCTGCCCCCGGGCTTCCTCGACAGGACGGTGGCGGCCGTGCACAAGGCCGGCGGCCTCGTCATCGCCGACGAGGTCCAGCCCGGCTTCGGCCGCACCGGTAGCCATATGTGGGGCCACCAGCGCGCCGGCTTCGTTCCCGATATCGTCACGCTGGGCAAGCCGATGGCCAATGGCCATCCGGTCGGCGGCGTGGTCGCCAACATCGATACGCTCAACGCCTTCCGCAAGGCCTTCCGCTATTTCAACACCTTCGGCGGCAATCCGGTCTCCTGCGCCGCGGCGATGGCCGTCCTCGACGTGATCGAGGAAGAGAAGCTGATCGAGAATGCCCGCACCGTCGGCGCCCATGCGCGGGCCGGCTTCGAGCGGCTCTCCGGCAAGCACGCCCTTATCGGCGACATCCGCGGCAGCGGCCTGTTCATGGGCACCGAATTCGTGCTGGACCGGGCAACCAGGGAACCGGCCCCGGATCTGGCCACCCGCATCGTCAACGCCATGCGCGAGCGCGGCGTGCTGATGGGCAAGATCGGCGTGCATCAATGCGCCACCAAGATCCGCCCGCCCATGCCGTTCTCGACCGAGCATGCCGACCTGATGCTCTCGACCCTCGATGACGTGTTGTCCAGCCTATGAGACTTACCCCTCCCCTGGAGGGGGAGGATCGGCCTGAAAGGCCGGGGTGGGGTGAAAAATGCGACGGTTGAGACAATCACCCCACCCCGCCGCTACGCGTCGACCCTCCCCCTCCAGGGGAGGCTAAGAATACCGACCGGCGAGCAGTTTCATGAGGCGACAATGGCCGACAATCTCACGCAAGAGCTGAAGAACGCATTGCTGGAACGGGCCGGCGAAGCGCTCCGGCATTGGCCGGTGCCGGCCCAGCAGGCGCAGCTCCTCAAATACCGGGAGAATGCGGTTTTCGGCATCGTCCTCGCCGACAGTCGACCGGCCGCCTTGCGGCTGCACCGCGCCGGCTATCACGACGAAGCGGCACTGCAGTCCGAGCTTGCCTGGATGACGGCTCTCAAGCGGGGTGGACTGGCCGTGCCGGCGTCCATTCCGGCTGCCGACGGGCGCAGCCTCGTGCCCCTGGCAGGCAATGCCCGCTTTGCTGCCCAGCATGCCGATGTCGTCAGCTGGGTCGAGGGTATGCCGCTCGGCCAGACGGGAACACCCCTGGCGCAGTCGCCGGGCAAACAGACCGAACTCTTCTTCAGGATCGGCCAGGCCATGGCCACCATGCATGATCTCGCCGATGCCTGGCAGCAGCCACCCGGTTTCCACCGGCCGGCCTGGGATGCTGAGGGGCTCGTGGGCGGGCGGCCACTCTGGGGACGGTTCTGGGAGTGTCCGGGCCTTTCGCCACAAGAAAGTGAAGCGCTTGCCGCGCTCCGAGTCCGGCTCCGCCAGACCCTCGACAGCCATGCCCCTCGCCTCGACTACGGCCTCATCCATGCCGACCTCGTGCGTGAGAATGTCTTCATCACCAATGGCGGCGTGGCCTTCATCGATTTCGATGATTGCGGCCATGGCTATCGCCTCTTCGATATCGCTACGGCGCTTTTGAAGAACCGGCGCGAGCCTGCCTATCCCACCATCGAGCGCGCGCTGATCGCCGGCTATCGCAGCCGTCGCGATCTGAGCGATGAAACCCTTGCCGCCCTGCCGCTGTTCCTGACCTTGCGGAGCCTGACCTATATCGGCTGGCTGGCGCAGAGGCCCGACACCCCGGACGCGGCCGGGCGCCTGTCGCGTTATCTGAAGGAAAGCCTCCAGCTCGCCGATACCCTGCAAATCGAGGCTTGACATCGCCGGTTAAATTATTAACATGTTAATTAAATAGATCGGGAAACGCTGGGAACCATGCCGCATCTCACCATCGAATATTCCGGCAATCTCGAAGGCCGCGCCGATATCGGCGAACTCTGCAACCGGCTGCACGCCGCGATCCTGGCTACCGGCCTGTTCGAACTCGGTGCCATCCGCGTCCGGGCCTTGAACGCGGAGCATTTCGCCATTGCCGACCGATTGCCGGAGAATGCCTTCGTCGACCTCAATTTTCGCATCGGCAAGGGCCGCAGCGCGGACGAAAAGAGGCGGACCGGCGAGGCCCTTTTTGCGGTCGCGGGCGAGGTCCTCGCTCCCCTGTTCGAAACTCCTCACTTCGCGCTTTCGCTGGAAATCCGGGAAATCGATTCCGAGTTGAGCTGGAAACGCAACGCCATCCACCCACGCCTCCGCGGACAATAGGGCCTGAGCCCTGGTACCCGCGGCCGATTTGCGAGAGATTTGTCATGTCCAGACTGCAGGAAAACCTAACCAAAGCCGAGAGTTATCTCGACCACTTCAAGCATGGCGTGGTTGCCAACCGCATTGGCGGCGAGGACGTCGCAGCCGCCGATGGCGCGACCTTCGAGACGCTCTCGCCGATCGATCTGAAGCCCCTGGCCCGCGTGACGCGCGGCTCGGCCGCCGATGTCGATCGCGCCGCCAAGGCCGCCAAGGCAGCCTTCGCCGACTGGGCGGCCATGCCGGGCACGACGCGCAAGAAGCTCCTGCACAAGATCGCCGACGCCATCGTGGCGCGCGCCGAGGAGATCGCCTTCGTCGAATGCATGGACACCGGCCAGGCCCTGAAGTTCATGGCCAAGGCCGCGTTGCGCGGCGCCGAGAATTTCCGCTTCTTCGCCGACCGGGCACCCGAAGCCCGCGACGGCAAGTCGCTGCGCGCCGAGGGCCAGTTCAACGTCACCACGCGCGTGCCGATCGGGCCGGTGGGGATCATAACCCCCTGGAACACGCCCTTCATGCTGTCGACCTGGAAGATCGCCCCGGCCCTCGCCGCCGGCTGCACCGTCGTGCACAAGCCGGCCGAGTTCTCGCCGCTGACGGCAAGGCTGCTGGTCGAGATCGCCGAGGAAGCCGGCCTGCCCAAGGGCGTGTGGAACCTCGTCAACGGCTTTGGTGAGGATGCCGGCCGCGCCCTCACCGAGCACCCCCTGATCAAGGCGATCGGTTTCGTGGGCGAGAGCCGCACCGGCGCGATGATCATGCGCCAGGGTGCCGAGACCCTGAAGCGCGTGCATTTCGAGCTGGGCGGCAAGAACCCCGTGATCGTCTTCGCCGATGCCGATCTTGAACGGGCGGCCGACGCCGCCGTCTTCATGATCTATTCTCTGAACGGCGAGCGCTGCACCTCCTCCTCGCGCCTGCTCGTCGAGGCAAGCATCTACGAAAAGTTCACCGCGCTGATCGCCGAGAAGGCCAGCCGGATCAAGGTCGGCCATCCGCTCGATCCGGAAACCGTGGTCGGTCCGCTGATCCACCCGGTGCATGAGAAGAAGGTGCTCGACTATATCGCCATCGGCCAGGCCGAAGGTGCCAAGGTTGCCGCGGGGGGCACCAAGGTCGAAGGGCCGGGCGGGGGCTGCTATGTCGCGCCAACCTTGTTTACGGCTGCCAACAACCGTATGCGCATCGCCCAGGAAGAGATCTTCGGACCGGTGCTGACGGCGATCCCCTTCGCCGACGAGGACGAGGCCCTGACCCTGGCCAACGACGTCCAATATGGCCTGGCCGGCTATCTGTGGACCTCCGACCTCGGCCGGGCCCTGCGTTTCACCGATGCGCTCGAGGCCGGGATGATCTGGGTCAATTCGGAGAATGTGCGCCACCTGCCGACGCCCTTCGGCGGGGTCAAGAATTCCGGCATCGGCCGTGACGGCGGCGACTGGTCCTTCGACTTCTACATGGAGACCAAGAACATCGCCTTCGCCACCAAGCCCCACGCCATCACGAAGCTGGGCGGCTGATTGACCGCTCGAAGGAACAGGCCCCAGGCCTGGCCGCCATAGAAGACAGCCCGCCCCTCAAGGGAGCGGGCGGGAGGAAGATCCGATGCCCATACCCCAACCCGTTCTCCATCCACCCTTCAACATCGTCAGGCTCAGCCATGTCGAGCTGGCGGTGACCGACCTTGCCAAATCGCGCGCCTTCTATGTCGACATTCTCGGCCTGCAGGTGACCGACGAGACGGCGGATACCGTCTATCTGAGGGCCATGGAGGAGCGCGGCCATCACTGCATCATCCTCAAAAAAGCTGACACCGCCGAGGCCCGCGACCTCGGCTTCAAGGTCTTTTCGGAGGACGACCTCGACAGGGCCGCTCACTTCTTCAAGGACAGGAACCTGCCGGTCGACTGGATCGAACGGCCCTACCAGGCCCGGACCTTCCGCACCCGCGATCCCCAGGGCATTCCGCTCGAATTCTATTCGAAGATGGACCGCCTGCCGCCGATCCACCAGAAATATGCACTGTATCGCGGCGTCAAGCCGCTGCGCATCGACCATTTCAACTGCTTTTCGCCCAATGTCGACGCGTCGGTGGCCTTCTACAACGAGATCGGTTTTCGCGTCACCGAATATACCGAGGACGAGGAGACCGGCCGGCTCTGGGCGGCCTGGACTCATCGCAAGGGCGGCGTGCACGACATCGCCTTCACCAATGGCCGCGGGCCGCGCCTGCATCATACCGCCTTCTGGGTGCCGACCCCGCTCAACATCATCGACCTGCTCGACCTGATGGCGACATCGGGCTGGGTCGCCAATATCGAGCGCGGTCCCGGGCGCCACGGCATCTCCAACGCCTTCTTCCTCTATATCCTCGATCCGGACGGGCACCGCATCGAGATCTATTGCTCGGATTACCAGACGGTCGATCCCGACCTCGAGCCGATCAAATGGGACCTCAAGGACCCGCAACGCCAGACGCTGTGGGGCGCTCCCGCCCCCAAATCCTGGTTCGAGCATGGCAGCCAGTTCGCCGGCACACCCGTCATCGACTCCATCCTCAAGGCCCAGCCGATTATCGCTCCCTGATCGCCAGCCTGGACATCGCTGCCCCCGGAAACACCGAAAAGGCGCGTGTTCGGTCCTGAATGCGCCCCGCCCAGATCTTCAAGGAGACGATCGTGACCGACAGGCCCCGTTTTGCCGCCTTCTCCCATCAGGGAACCCTGAAATACGGCCTCGCTGAGGGCGAGAGCATCATCGACCTGTCGAAGCGCCATGGCGAACGCTGGCCAAGCCTGCGCGAGGTGATCGCAGCCGGCGCCCTGGCACGACTCGCCGAGGAAGCGTCATCGCTGCCCCCCGACTATGCCCTGTCGGACATCACCTTCGAAATTCCGATCCCCGCGCCGGAAAAGCTGATCTGCGTGGGCGTGAACTTTCCCGACCGCAACGAGGAATACAAGGACGGCCAGGCGACGCCGGCCAATCCGTCCCTCTTCATCCGCTTCCCCCGTTCCTTCACCGGCCATGGCCAGCCGCTGATCCGCCCGCCTGAAAGCCCGCAGCTCGATTATGAGGGCGAGATCGTCATCGTCATCGGCAAGGGCGGCCGGCGCATTGCCGAGGCCAAGGCGCTCAGCCATATCGCCGCGCTATCGCTGTGCAATGAGGGCACGATCCGAGACTGGGTGCGCCATGCCAAGTTCAACGTCACCCAGGGCAAGAATTTCGATCGCACCGGCTCGATCGGCCCCTGGCTCATTCCCTACACGGACAGTGCCCAGCTCGCCGACATCGAGCTTACCACTCGCGTCAATGGCGAGCTTCGCCAGAAGGACCGCACCAGCCGGATGATCTTCTCCTTCACCAGGATCATCGCCTATATCTCCACCTTCACCACGCTGGTTCCCGGCGACGTCATCGTCACAGGCACGCCGACCGGTGCCGGCGCACGCTTCGATCCGCCGATCTGGCTCAAGCCCGGCGACGTCGTCGAAGTCAGCGCTCAGGGTATCGGCACGCTCACCAATACCATCGCCGACGAGGCCTGAGATGCTGACGCCAGACGACATCGCCGCCGCCGCCGCAAGCCTGGACGAGGCCGAACGCACCCGCAGCCAGACCGGCCTCCTCTCCCTCAGACATCCCGGCATGGACATGGCCGATGCCTATGCGATCCAGGGCGCCTGGGCGAGGAAGAAGATCGATCGCGGCGCCAGGGTGATCGGCTGGAAGATCGGCCTCACCTCCAAGGCGATGCAGTCGGCGCTGAACATCGACATTCCTGATTCCGGCGTGCTGTTCGACGACATGGTGTTCGAGGATGGCGCCACCATTCCGGCCGACCGCTTCATCCAGCCGCGCATTGAGGCCGAGCTCGCCTTCGTGATGAAGGCGCCGCTGCGGGGCCCACGCGTCACCGTCTTCGACGTGCTTGAAGCCACCGACTATGTCACCCCTGCCCTCGAGATCCTCGATACGCGCATCGTGCGCGTCGATCCTCAGACCCGGAAGGCCCGCACCATTGTCGACACCATCGCCGACAATGCCGCCAATGCCGGCATCGTCGCTGGTGGTCGGGCGATGCGGCCGGATCAGGTCGACCTGCGCTGGATCGGCGCCATCGTCACGCGCAATGCCGAGGTCGAGGAAACCGGACTCGGCGCCGGCGTGCTCAACCAGCCGGCGCGCGGCATCGCCTGGCTCGCCAACCGGCTGGCTGACTATGGCGAAGGCATCGAGGCCGGACAGATCGTGCTCGCCGGCTCCTTCATCCGCCCCATCGAGGCGCGGCATGGCGACACGATCCACGCCGATTTCGGTCCTTATGGCTCGGTGGGCATCTATTTCGCCTGAGAGTGGACAAGGGTTCAGATCGGGGGGCGAGTCCCCGCAGCTTGACTCAGAGACCGAGGCTGGGCCGAGAAATGCTCCATTTTGTCATGCCCGGGTTTCGTCCCGGGCATCCATTCACTGCAGTTCTATGAGTTCGTGGCTTCTGGATCACCGGGACGAAGCCCGGTGACGACAAAGGTCGAGGTTCAGCTCCCAATCAAATCGAGCAAGCTCGCCACCTCGATATCCGGTGTCACATCCGGCCTGGCGGCAGCCGCCACGCCGGTCGTCACCAGCACGGAACGCAGGCCCGCCCGCTGGCCGGCCAGGATATCGGTGGCAATCTGATCGCCGATCATGATCGTCCCCTCGCGCGGCGTGCCGAGAAAGCCGAGCGCTTCCTCGATCATCAGCGGCTCGGGCTTGCCCACCACGATCGGCCGGCAGGACGGCACCGCCGCCTGGACGGCCGCCATCAGCACGCCGACGCAGGGCTCGTAGCCATTCTCGACGGGCACCAGCAGGTCGGGATTGGTCACCACCACCGCAGCTCCACCGAGGGCGGCGCGCACCGCGGTGCTCAGTTTCGCGTAATTCAGCTGATAGTCGAAGCCGAGCACCACGACCTCGGCATCGTCCCCCGCCGGGGTGAAACCGGCCTGTTCAAGCGCCTCGAACAAGGGCTGCTCGCCGATGGCGAAAACACGGGCCCCCTTGGGCCAGCGACGGCGCATCAGGCTTGCCGTGGCCGAGACCGCGCAGAAGACCTGCTCCGGTTCGGCGACAATCCCCATCTGCGTGAGCTTGGCCGCGAAATCCGCAGCCGATTTCGTGGCATTGTTGGTGACGAACGCATAGGGAATGCCATCCGCACGCCAGCGCCGGAAGGCCTCGACGGCATCGGCAATCGGGCTGTCGCCGCGATAGGCCACTCCGTCGAGATCCGAAACGATCCCCTTCAGATTCATGGATTGGAATGACGGCATCGGCGAGGTTCCCTGACACGATTCGGCTGGGATCATAGGCCGGCCGGGCACGCAGCGCCTATTGCCTGAACTCCTGCATTCCTGTGCCGGCAGCCGCCCGCTGCATGGCCCTGTTTCCATGCCTCTTGATTGGGCATGGCGCGAGAAGGGTCAGCAATGGAATCGTGGAGCTGTAGGCATCAGGCTCCGGCGCCATCTGGTCTAGAGTTTCATCACCCGCCAACCACAAGACGGGACGGCTCGGCACTGCGTCGGATCGGAAGGCGAGCCCGAAAAACTTCTGCGCCCCCATTCAGAGGAACGAGAGATGATCAACCGCAGAGACCTAATGCTGGGCGCGCTGGCCGGAGCCGGCGCCTTCGGCTTCGGCCGCGTCAACCCCGACTTCCTGGTCAACTCGGCCTTCGCCGCCGAAGGCCGGTCCCTGCGCTTTCTGGGCGCCGAGGCGCTGACCGGCAATTGGGACCCGACCACCCATACCAATCTCGGCCAGCTCATCGTCGAGGGTTTCGTGTTCGGTTATCTGACCCGGGCACCGATGAAGCCCGACAATCCGGAAGAGCTGGTGTTCGAGCTGGCGGAGTCCCTCAAGCCGATCGACACTTACACGCTCGAGGTGAAGCTGCGTAAAGGCGTGAAGTTCCATGACGGCACGCCCTTCACCTCGGCCGACGTCAAGGCCACCTATGAATATGGCTCCCAAGCCGACAGGCCGGCGCAATGGTATCCGGGCCAGGTCAAGGTCGACATCGTCGACGAGCACACCTGCCATATCAACACCAAGGACTATGGCTATCCGGCCGCGCTCTATTACTACCTCTCGTCCTTCCTGCCGTCATGGCGGCCAAGGACGTCGCCAACAAGGCGCAGCTCTCGGCCCGCATGAACGGCACCGGCCCGTTCAAATATGTCGACCAGAAGGGCGACACCACCATCCTCGCCGCCAATACCGATTTCATATTCGGCGCGCCCAAGATCCCCGGCGTCGAATATCATTTCGTCGGCGACACCACGACACGCACGCTGTCCCTGCTCAACGGCCAGGCCGACATTATCGAGCGCCTGGAGCAGGAACAGGTCGACACCATCGCCAAGGACGATCGTTTCGCCATCCACAAGGCAGTTTCGGTCGAGAACAAATATCTGTTCTTCCGCTGCTCCAAGAAGCCCTTCGACGATCCGCGCATCCGCCTCGCCGCCTGCCATTCGATCGACCGCAAGCAGGTGCTGGAAGTCCTCGGCGTCTCCGGCACCTTCTCCAAGGCCCATATCTCGCCGGTGAAGTTCGGCTACACCGAAGTCGCCGACTATCCCGAATATGATCCGGACAAGGCCCAGGCCCTGCTGGCCGAGGCGGGCTTCCCCAAGGGCGAGGGCCTGCCGGAACTGACCTATTATTCCTCGGTCGGCTTCTATCCCAAGACCAAGGAATATGCCGAGCTGATCACCGGCATGCTGGAGGAGCAGGGCTTCAAGGTGAACCTGCAGACCCTGGAAGTCGCGGCCTGGGGCAATCTGCTCTACGACAAGCCGGGCGGCGGCGAAGGCAACATGATCGATTGCGGCTGGTGCACAGGCTCGCCCGAGCCGGACCTGGTGATCCGCACCCACTTCCACTCCTCCTCCAAGCGCATCACCGGCATCGTCGACAAGGAGATCGACGCGGTGCTGGACAAGGAGCGCAACGCCGGCTCCATCGAGGAGCGCAAGAAGATCCTGCAGACGGAAACCCTGCCGACCATCGCGCGCAAGGCGCCGGCGCTGGCCCTGTTCACCTCGGTGTTCATCCACGCCTACTCCAAGAAGCTCGACGGTCTCTACATCTATCCCAACGGCATGCAGGACATGAGCAAGGCAAACCTGGCCTGAGCCGCGAGGGACTGGAGCCGGTCCCCCCGGCCGGCTCCACTTTTTTCCAGCGGTTGTTTGGACGCGAGACTGTTTGCCGATGCTGATTGTCGAATTCCTGATCAAGCGGATCGCCCAGGGCCTGCTCATCGTGGCCCTGACGTCGCTGATCATCTTCACCCTGCTGCGCGTGGTCCCCGGCGACCCCGTCCGCCTGATCGTGGGCGGCATGGCGCCGGACAATGTCGTCGAGGAAGTCGCCACCAAGATGGGGCTGCGCGATCCGATCATCGTGCAATATGGCCGCTACATGATGGGCCTGGCCAAGGGCGATCTCGGTCAATCCTATATCAGGCCGCGCAGCGGCGGCGTCGCGGCGGGCGGGCAATATGTCGATCCGACCAAGGCCGAGATGGCGCCGGTGGCCGACCTCATCCTCGAGCGCCTGCCGCTGACCCTGCAGCTGGCCGGCGTCGCCCTGGTCTTCGCTTTGCTGATCTCCTTTCCGATCGGGCTCGCGGGCGGGCTCAACCAGCATGGCTGGCCCAATGCCCTGGCCTTCGGCGTGCAGTCGCTCTTCGTCTCCATCCCGAATTTCTGGCTCGCCATCGTGCTGATCCTGTTCCTGTCGGTGAAGCTCGATTGGTTGCCGGCGCTGGGCTACAAGGGCTTCAGCTATGTGCTGCTGCCGGCCTTCGTGCTGGCGGTCGAGATTTCGCCCTTCATCATCCGCACCCTGACCACCTCCCTGGGCGAGGTGATGCAGGCGCCCTTCATCGACGAAGCCCGCGTGCGCGGCCTGTCGCGCCGGCGCATCGTCTATTCCCACGCCCTGCGCAACGCCTCGGTGCCGCTGGTCAACCTGCTCGGCATCCAGCTCTCCACCCTGATCGGCGGCGTGCTGGTGATCGAATACATCTTCGACTATCCGGGCCTGGGCAATCTCACCGTGGTCTCCGTGCTCGGCCGCGACTTTCCGGTGATCCAGGGCATCGCCATCACCACCAGCGCCGTCTTCGTCTTCATCAACATCCTGGTCGATCTCGTGGCCTATCTCATCGACCCCCGCGTGGAGATCTGAGCATGAGCATCGTGACCAGCGACGCCGCGCCCACCTATGAACGGGCCCAGTCGATCAGCCGGCGCATCCTGGCCAGCGCCTGGGCCATGCCGAGCTTTCGCGTCGGCCTGTTCGTCTTCCTGGCGCTGCTCCTCACCTCGGCGATCTATCCGGAGCTCTCCTCGATCTCAGCCACCAAGATGGTGGTGAAGGACAAGTTCCTTCCGCCGCTGTTCCTGGGCGAGAAATGGACCTGGCTGCATCCACTCGGCACCGACCAGCTCGGCCGCGACATGCTGCTGCGTTGCCTGATCGGCCTGCGCTATTCGCTGCTGATCGGTGTGGTCACCGTGGCGCTGGTCTTCCTGATCGGCTGCGGACTCGGCCTGCTCGCCGGCTTCAAGGGCGGCTGGTGGGACACCATCATCATGCGCATCACCGACGCGCAGCTCTCGATCCCGATGATCATCCTGGCCATCACCATCCTGGGCGTAACCAAGCCTGAGGTGCACACCATCATCATCGTGCTGGCCCTGTCTGGCTGGCCGCTCTATGCCCGCGTCGCCCGCAGCGCCGCCGTTACCGAGCGCGGCAAGGAATATGTGCGCGGCCTGCGCGTGCTGGGCGCCGGCGACTGGCGCATCCTGCTACTCTATGCGGCGCCGAACATCCTGCCCCCGATCGCCTTCGTCGCCGTGCTGGACGTCGCCCGCATGATGATCTTCGAGGCGATCCTCGGCTTCCTCGGCCTCGGCATCCAGCCGCCGACGCCGAGCTTCGGCTCGATCATTTCCGACAGCCGCAAATATCTCATCAATGCCTGGTGGATCGCCACCAGCCCCGGCGTGTTTCTGGCCCTGGCGCTGACATCGATCAACCTGATGGGATCCGCCCTCGAAAAGGCGCGCAACAAGATCTATGGAGGCGCCTGAGATGGACAATTCCCCGATCCTGGAAACCCGTCATCTCACCGTCGGCTCGCCGCGCGACGAGGCGCCGGTGCTCGACGACATCGCCCTCACCCTCCATACCGGCGAAATCCTCGGCATCTACGGCGAGAGCGGCGCCGGCAAGACGGTGCTGAGCCGTGCCCTCGCCAACTGGCTGCCCGAGAGCCTCACCTATCGCCGGGGCTCCGTGCTGTTCGCCGGCAAGGACATCACCGGAGACGCCGCCGGCGATAATTTCATCGTCGGCCGCGACATCGCCTATATCGGTTCCAAGCCCCAGAGCTCGCTCGACCCGACCCAGCCGGTCGGCGTGCAGATCTGCGAGAAGCTGCGCAGCGTACGCCCGGCCTGGAGCCGGAAGGAATGCGAGGAGCGCGTCATCCAGCTGCTCGGCGAGGTGCGTATTCCCTCCCCCAAGGAGCGCTATTTCGAATATCCGGCCAAATTCTCCGGCGGCATGATGCAGCGCGCCATGATCGTCGACGCCATCTGCGCGGAACCCGCCGTGCTGATCGCCGACAACATCACCCAGCCCCTCGACGTCACCATCGCCGCCCAGATCGTGGCGCTGCTGCATGACCTCTGCCAACGCCACAACACGGCGACGATCTACCTGTCGTCCTCGCTGGCGACGCTCGGCCAGTTCGGCGGCCGCACCGCCGTGCTGCATCAGGGCCGGCTGGTGGAGGAACAGCCCTTTGCTGCGCTGATGCAGGCCCCCGGGGACGACTATACCCGCCGCGCCATCGCCAGCGTGCCCCGCATCTGGTCGACGCGCGAACGACCACTCTCGCGCCGCAACGACGCCGACGCGCCGCTGATGCGGGTGGCCGAGGCCCATCGCACCTATCTTGCCCGCAAGCGCGGCACCTTCAACACCTACCGCCATATCCAGGCGGTGCGCGGCGTCAGCTTCGACATCCTGCCGCGCGAGAATTTCGGCATTGTCGGCGAATCCGGCTGCGGCAAGTCGACCCTGACCCGCCTGCTCGCCTGGTTGGAGGCGCCGGACAAGGGCGACATCATCCTCGGCGGGGTCTCGCTGCGCACGCTCTCCGCCCAGCAATTGCTGGCCAAGCGCGGCGAGTTCCAGCTCCTGCTGCAGGACCCCTACAATGCCCTGCCGCCGCGCACAACGGTGGGGCGGATGATCGAGGAAAGCCTGCTGATCCGCGGCAGCCATTCCGGCAAGGCCCTGCGCGAGCGCGTGATCGCGGCCATGCAGGAGGTCGGCCTGTCGCCACGCCTCTATGATGAATTGCCGAATGCCCTCTCCACCGGCGAGCGCCAGCGCATCTCGATCGCCCGCGCCCTCGTGCTCTCGCCCAAGCTGCTGATCCTCGACGAGACCCTGTCCGCCCTCGACCAGCGCGAACAGGCCAAGCTCATCGAGCTGTTCTCCAGCCTGCAGGAGAAGAACGATCTTACCTATGTCTTCATCTCCCATGACCTCGCCATGGTCCGGAAAGTGTGTACCCGCATCGCGGTGATGTATCTGGGCGAAATGGTCGAGATCGCCGATAATCACGATCTCTTCTTCGAGCCTCAGCATCCCTATACCAAGGCCCTGCTCTCGGCGGCCCCGACGCTGGAAGAAAAGCCCTTCGATCCCAAGGACTACCTGCTCGAAGGCGAGCCGCCGAGCCCGATCGACATCCCACCCGGCTGCAGCTTCGCCTCCCGCTGCCCCAAGGCTTTCGCGCGCTGCCGCACCGAGACGCCCGCCTTAAGGGAACACCGCCCGGGCAGCTTCGCCGCTTGCCATTTGCTCGATGCCGAAGCGGGGGAGAAATCGGCAGCGGCTTGAATAGACTAAGCGGTCCAAAATAAAGCACGAATAACCTTCTCCCCTTGCGGGAGAAGGTGCCCCAACGGGGCGGATGAGGGGTGGCACGAATAGCCTGCAAGGCTGCGTTTCACCCCTCATCCGACCTCGCACGCTCGGCCACCTTCTCCCACAAGGGGAGAAGGCTGATTGCACCTCTCCCGGTCGGGTTTCAAGTACCCCGAACCCTACTCCTCCGTCACCAGCTGCCAGAGCACTTCCGTCAGCACTGCCAGCCCCTTGTCGAGCGCGGCTTCGTCGGTGAATTCGGCGGGGTTGTGGCTGAGGCCGCCTTGGCTCGGCACGAAGATCAGCGACGCCGGCATGCGCTTGTTAAGGGCGAGCGCATCATGGCCTGCGATCGTCTTCATTTCCATAGAAGACAGATCCAGTTCCCGGGCGACCGCCGTGGTCAATGCCGCACCGTGCGGATCGAGGCTCGCCGTGCCGCGCTGCTCATCGACCGCGATCTCGATGTCGACACCCAGAGGCGCCACCGCAGCCTGCGCCTCAGCCAGAAAAGCATCGCCCAGCGCAACGGCCACAGCCGCCTCCTCATGGCGGAACTCGAACCAGACCTGGACCCGGCTCGGCGTCACATTGGGCGAATTGGGATCGACGGTGATGCGGGCCGCCGAAGCATGGGCACCGCTGCCGCTCGCTTCGATCAGCTGATGATGCAGTTCGATCGCCCTGGCGGCGGCTCGCAGCGCATCGCGGCGACGCGCCATGCGCGTCGGGCCGGTATGCGAGGGCTCGCCGTGAAAGACCAGAGACAGCTTGCGCGCAGCCCAGCAGCCGGTGACGACGCCGATCTCGATACCTTCCTCTTCCAGCAGAGGGCCCTGTTCGACATGAAGCTCGACATAGCGCCGGGGCTGCAGGGGCAAGTCTGCCGTACCGCGATAGCCGATGGCGGCCAGCGCCTCGCCCAGGGCGACGCCAGCCCCGTCGATAAGGCCGAGCGCAGCGTCGAGCGCCAGCGTCCCGGCAAAGACCGAGCTGCCGGTCAGGCTCGGCTGGAAGCGGGCGCCCTCCTCGTTGGTCCAGTTGGCGACAACCAGATTGCGCCTGGCCTTGCCCGGTTCCGCCGCCGCGCGTGCGACAACCGCCTCGACGGCCAGCAGGCCCGCCAGCACGCCATAGACGCCATCGTAGCGCCCGCCGGTCGGCTGACTGTCGAGATGGGAACCGACGATCACCGCCTCCTGCGACGATGGGGCAAGGGTGGCGATGCCGAACATGTTGCCGATGGGGTCGACATGCAGGCCGAATTGACGGTTGAGGATCTCGGCGGCAAGCCGCACCCGTGCTCCGCCATCTTCAGGCGTTCCGGTGAGACGGCAGACCCCACCATCCGGCGTGGCGCCGATCTTTGCAAAGATCTGCAGCAGTTGGTTCAATGTCGAACTCATGCGCGCCTCATGCCCGGGGCTGGAGCGGCCAGTCCATGGTGATCGGCCTGAGGTCCTCCAGCGCCTTGGTCACCTGCAGGACGCCGAGATCGTCGCAGCGATGGCCGATGACCTGGATGCCGATCGGCAGATGCCGATCGTCGAAGGCGGTGCAGACGGTGGAGGCCGGCTGGCCCGTCTGGTTGAAGAGAGCCGTGAACACGGTGTGCGCCAGCGGTACCTCGCGCGAGACGCCCGGTTCCTCGGCGGGGAAATTCACCACGGGCAGGGTCGGGGCGATCACATAGTCCCAGCCCTCGAAGGCCGCGAGCAGGGCTGCCTTCATCTTCGTGATGACACCGAGGCTGCGGAAAAGATCCTCGCCCGAATGCGAAGCCCCCTGCAGGGCCCAGTCCCGCACATACTGGTTGATGCCGTTGCCGTCATGCGGCGGCAAATCGCTATACTCGACGAAGCCCCGAACCTGCAGATAGAGGTCGATGGGCGCATAGGCGTCCTGATCGAGCGGTGAGACGAAGGGCTCGACGATTGCCCCTGCCCCCTCCAGCAGCCGGCCTGCGGCCTCCACGGCGGCCCGCACGGCGGGCTCCGGCTTCGGCCCGAACCCCATATCAGTGAGGACGCCGATGCGCAGCCCCTTGAGGTCGCGCTCGAGATGCCGGTGATATTGCATACCGTCCCCCGGAAAACTCCAGGTGTCGCGCTCGTCGGGGCGCGTCAGCACGCTCAACATGCGGGCGATATCCTCGACGCGCCGTCCCATCGGGCCGGCCATGCGCATGGTATCGGGCGGCAGATGCGGCACCCGGCCATGGCTCGGCTTGAGCGAGGCGAGTCCGCAATGGGCCGCAGGCAGGCGCACCGAGCCGGCAATATCGGTGCCGACCGATAGGAACCCCATGCCTGCAGCGACCGAGGCGCCGGCGCCGGCCGAGGAGCCTCCGGTGTTCCAGGACAGGCCCCAGGGATTGCGGGTGATCCCGTGCAGCGAACTGATGCCGGATGCCATCAGCCCGCAATCGGGCATGGTCGTCTTGGCGAAGATGGGAGCCCCGGTCTCCATGAGAGCGAGGGCCGGCGGCGAATTGTAGGTAGAGGCCGGCTGGTCGCGATTGGCGGCGATGCCGTGGGTATAGGGCCAGCCCACCATGGCGACGCTGTCCTTGACGGTGACCGGGATGCCGTCGAGCACGCCGGCCGGCGTGCCGGCCCGGTAGCGGGCCTCGGAGGCCCGGGCCGTGGCGAGCGCCTCGTCCGGCCGCAGGCAGAACAATGCGTTCACCGCGGCATTGGTCGCCTCGGAATGCTCGATCACCGTCTGCGTGACCTCGACCGGGGAAAGCTCCCCCGCCGCATAGGCGTCGACGATTTCACCGACACTCATGGCGACAAGGCTGGTGATGGACATGAAAGGCTCCCTGTTCCGGCGCGGATAGGGGCGCCGGTGATATCGCCCGACCTAACGGGTTTTGCCGAAGCTCGGGTAGAGGCGCGGTCTGCCGGACAAGAAATCATGGAGCATCAGGCATCCTCACCGCAGCCTTTCGCGGCGAAGATAGGATCGGGGCAATGGCCTGCGCCATCGCCTCCAAAATCACCATCGCTAGGGCAAAATGCGTCAAACGAAACGCTCCGGCCCTAGCTCCTTGTTTCGACATGCCTTTGCGATTCCAGAGATGTCGCAAAGGTCTTGGCGACTTCGCAGAGGCTCCGGGGGACCGACGACGGAATGAGCATGTTCGAGGAGGAGCGGGCACGGGTCGAGGCCCATGTCCGACAGCTGCCCGGCTGGGCGGCGCGCACGATCACCACGGAACCCGCCATACCGGTGCTTGCCTCACCGAGTTGGCGGGGTGTCGATGGTTCACCCTGGCGGGTACGCGACAAGGCGAGCGGCGACAGCCTGTTCGTCAAGCTCATGCATCCCGACGCCGCCTTCTATATCGACGTCGCCTGCGCCTTCCAGGCGGCGCGGCAGGCCTCCGAACTCGGCATAGGTCCCCATGTCTACCTTGCGGACGAGAGCACGGGTGGCCTGGTGACGGAAGATCTCGACGCCGGCTGGCGCACCGCCACATTGGAGCGCTTGCTCGAGGAGGATATTGTCGATCGCGTCCTGGCGGCGCGACGACGTTTCCAGGCGAGCCCAGCCCTCCCCCGCACCGCCAGTGTCTTCGACGAGATCGAGCGTTTCCATCGGGATACCCGCGCAGCCAAGGGCCAATTGCCTGTCGATGCCGACTGGCTGCTGGCGGAACTTCGCTATGCCGGCGAGGCGCTGGTGCCGGGGCGGAAGGCCGCGGTTCCCAGCCATGGCGACGGCAACGTCTCCAACATCATGATCAGCGAGGCCGGCGACATTCGCCTGGTCGACTGGGACAGGGCCGGCAATGCCGACCCGCTGGAGGATCTCGGCAGCTTCCTCGCCGAGGCCTTCGACCAGGAACCGGAGGCGCGCGATGCTTTCGCCCGCAGCCAGGGCGGCTTCGACGAGGCCGCCTACAACCGAGCCTGGCTCTATGGCGTGGCAGATGACCTGCGCTGGGGCCTGATCGGCACGCTGGTCGCCGCCCGCTCGCCGCGCAACACCCTGGAATTCCATAAATTCGCCAGCTGGCGCCTGGTGCGCTGCCGCATGGCCGTGCACTCGCCGCGTTTCGGCGAAGCGCTGCGGAGGATCTGATGTCCGTCAAGAAACACCTCGGCGAGGCCGCAAGCGAAGCCGAACACCGTCTGGAACAGGCCGTCGCCAGGGTACCGTCCTGGCAGGGCCGCGGCGTGCACTACACCGCTTTGGTCGGCGGGCTGATGAACCAGAACTGGGTCGCCGAGATCGAGGGCGACACCAGGCGCTATTTCATCAAGGTGCCCGGCGCGGGATCCGAAATGTTCATCGACCGCGTTGCCGCCAACGAAGCCGCGCGCAACGCCCACGCCATCGACGTGGCGCCGGAAGTGGTGTTCTTCGACGCAGCGGATGGGCTGGAGATCAGCGAATTCCTGGATGGCTATCGGGCCTGCACCAATGCCGATTTCTCCGACCCCGCCATCCAGGTCGACGTGCTCGGCATCTATCGCCGCCTGCATGCAAGCCCGGCGCTTTCGCTGACCAAGACCATCTTCGACATGATCGAGGAGCATATGGAGCAGGGCCGCGAGCTCGGCGCGCATTTCCCGCCGGCCATGCCGTGGATCGAGCATCGCTATCGCCAGGCCAAGGCCGCCTTCCTCGCCTCAGGGCTCGATCTCGTGCCCTGTTTCAACGATCCCATGCCCGGCAATTTCCTGATCAGTGCCGATGGTGCCCCCAACTCGCGGCCGATGAAGTTGATCGACTACGAGTTCGCTTCCAACAATGAACGCGCCTATGAGCTCGGCGTGCTGTTCGCCGAGATGTTCTACGACGAGCAGAAGACCCTGGAACTGATCGAGGAATATTGCGGCTCGGTCCGGCCCGACATGGTGGCCCGCGTCATGCTCAACCGGGCGCTGGCCGACGTCAAATGGGCAAGCTGGGCCGTGGTGAACCGCAAGCTCAACAGCTGGGACTTCGATTATCAGAAATATGGCGTGTGGAAATATATGCGCGCGCGCCAGGTAATGTACGACCCGCGCTGGGAAAGCTGGCTGCGGCAGATCTGAAGCTGCCCGCCAGTCGCAGCAACCTCGACATTTTGTCATCACCGGGCTCGTCCCCCGCCGGACGAGGTGTCCGGTGTAGATCCGAGTGCGCGATCTCGACGAGAAGCGCGATCGGGATGCCCGGATCAAGCCTACGGCTGCCCGCTTGTACCATGTCGGCGGGGTTGCGGTGCCGCGATCGACTCTGGACGATGCCAACAGGGTCCGGCCGAGTACGGTGTTCTGCGAACCAATCCCTCAGATGGTGGCCCAGACCCAGCACAGCCTATATCGGGCGACGAACGATACCGTCGAGCAGACCGAAATCATCCAATCGCAGGGCATGCCATGCACCACCTGCCGCTTCCAGGCAGGCCTTGGAGGTTTCGACGAATGACGTCCTGCAACCGTTCGCGATCCGGCGTTGGGTCCACGGCGGTCTTCTTCAACCGCACGCGCTTATCCTCTTGCTGCTTTGGCTTCTTCATCTCCGGCGAAAGTGTGCCTACATATTTTTACAATTAAGGTAGATCAGCGCCGGTTGTCGCTCACTGCGCCGCAAATATCTGCGGGTGAGATACCCTCATTACCCTGCTTCAGTAGAGCCATTTTCTACGCGGCCGAGAACTTCGACGCCTTCATCGTCTTCCGCTCATTTTTCCAATCGAGAAAATTAGGTGAAAAATCCAAACAAAATCGGTCGAGTTTGAAGGATTAAGATCAACTCATCATCCATGAAAAGCTCTAAAAATATATGTGGAAATAGCACCAGTGTTGGTTTAGTTTTTTTAAAAAAATCAGGAGGTTCGCTTTAGATGGCCGAACTGGTGATGTACCTCATATAAGGGTGCTTGTTACGCCTATGAGGGAGCTAAATTGTGAGATGCTTAGGCGGATTGCTTGCCATCGTTATAGCGCCTGCTTCGTCGCATATCGCCCAAGCCATGCCGGCTGGCGGCGTCGATGGCAGTCAGGCGTTGTTGAATAACGGAACGACTCAAATCGCAGCGCGCCGGGCCATGGCACGCCATCCGCTGGGCAGACCCCATATTCGCCGAGGAGATCGGAGGATCATTCCGGGAAACAGACGGGTGGTTCGCAGGGGTACTGTGGTTGGAAGAAAAAATGTGGTTGTTCGAAACTGGCCCAGGGTGCGCCGCCCCTTTGAGTGGCTCCCATCATGAAGCTCTATTTTTACAGCGGGACACGCACTGTTACGAAATTGGAATGAACAACTACTCCGTGCACTGAAATGGCAATTTGTTTCTAATATAAATCTTCAAAAATAAGCGTACACGAAAGAAACACTCGCCAAAAACCAAATATCTTACTGAAAAGGCCCGAAATTTATCTCTTTCACACGACTGGCATAATGTAAGCCGCAATAGAAAACGCACACTAAAGCCTATCTCATGAACTGAAACTCAAGATCTGACACCGTGTAAGAGATTTATGGAAGGAAAAGTCGATGAGCTGGTTAAACGCTGTGCGGCGTGGAGGCTATGCTTCAATAATCGGTCTTTCGTTTTCTTTCTCCTTTTCGGCTTTTTCGATTGCCGCGGATGTCCCGGCGGTGCCGGTCTCCACCGTCGTTGCCGAGCGTCGCCCTGTCACGCAATCGGTCGACTTCGTTGGCCGTATCGAGGCGCCGGAGCGTGTCGAGATCAGGGCCCGCGTCAAGGGCGTGCTGGATGACGTGTCGTTTCGCGAAGGCGACACCGTTGCTGTGGGAGCCCCCCTCTACAAGATCGAGAAATCGCTGTTTCAGGCCGACGTCGAACAAGCTCAAGGCGCTCTTGAGCGGGTGAAGGCCGAACTGACGCTCGCAACCATCCAGCGCCAACGCGCGGAAGACCTCGTTGCACGCAATGCGGGAACCGTCGTCGCCAGAGACCAGGCCGTTGCCCAGGAGGCCCAAACCAAAGGTGGCGTAACATCGGCGCAAGCAAGCCTTCAAACAGCGATGATCAACCTTGGCTACACCGATATTTACGCGCCGATCGCTGGCCGCATTGGTAGAACTGCCGTGACCAAGGGCAATATTGTTGGGCCAGACAGCGGTGTTCTGGCAACACTTGTCAGTCAAGACCTGATGCATGTGACCTTTCCGGTCAGCCAGCGAGATCTGAGCCAAGCGAGAAAAACCGGCGAGGGCAAAGCTGTCGAAGTCAGGGTCCGCTTCTCCGACGGGACACTCTACGACCAGGTCGGTAAGATAAATTTCGTTGATGTGACAGTCGATCGTCTCACGGACACGGTCGTTATCCGGGCCGATATACCGAATCCATCGGGCACCTTGATCGATGGGCAATTGGTCAAGGTCGAGCTTCAGACAGGTAAACCGCAAGAACGAGTGCTCGTGCCCCAGATTGCGCTGATTGCCGATCAAGCCGGCATCTACGTCTTCGTGGTGGAGGATGGCAAGGCTGTCGTCAAACGCATCAAGACAGCGGGCGAAAGTGGCGCTAGCGCAATCATTGCCGATGGATTGTCCGGTGGAGAACAGGTGGTCACGGAGGGTTTCCAAAGCCTTCGCGCGGGAACACCGGTGAGAGCCACACCTGCGACGATCATAGGCGAGGGAAAGTAAGCCATGCTCTCCTCGGTTTTCGTCGATAGGCCGCGCCTGGCAATTGTCATTGCCATCATCACGGTGATAGCCGGTCTGCTCTCCTTGTTTGTCATCCCTATCGCGCAATATCCAGACATTGTCCCGCCGCAGGTTTCGGTCACGACATCCTATCCAGGCGCTTCCGCCGACATTATCGATGCGACGATTGCACAGCCTATCGAGGCGCAAGTCGTGGGTGTCGATAAGCTGATGTATATGAAGAGCGTCAGCGGCAATGATGGCAGCTATTCGCTCATCGGCTCTTTCGAACTTGGAACCGATCCGGACATCAATACCGTCAATATGAATAATCGCGTCCAGACTGCGATTTCCAAGCTTCCCCAAGACGTCCAGAAGCAGGGCGTCACCGTCAAAAAGAAGTCCTCGGCGCTCCTTGGTGTTCTGGCCATATACTCGCCAAAGCACACTTATGATCCTCTGTTTATCTCGAACTACGCCACAATCAACCTCCTCGACGACCTGAAAAGCATACCGGGCGTTGGTGATGCCAGTCTGTGGGGACCGCAGGACTATGCCGTTAGAGCATGGGTGCGCACAGATCGCCTGACAGGACTCAATCTCGCGGTTGGCGACATAATTCGTGCAATCCAGGCGCAGAACGTCCAGGCAGCAGTGGGGCGGATCGGCGCACGCCCGATCTCGGACGATCAGCAGCTGCAGCTGAACTTGCAGACCAAGGGGCGGCTCAGTTCGATCGAGGACTTCCAGAAAATCGTGTTGCGGACCAATCCCGACGGGTCGCTCCTGCATCTGGGAGATGTCGCCCGGCTGGAACTCGGCGCTGCCAATTTGGATCGTGAGACGCTCTTCAATGGCGGTCCTTCGGCGGTGCTCGCGCTCTATCAATCGCCGGGGGCCAACGCCATTACCACCCTCGACGCGGTGCGGGCGCGCATGACCGAGCTTGCCGCAAAATTTCCGGACGATCTTGATTGGAAGGTGACCTATGATCCGACCGTCTTCGTCAAGGATACGATCCATGAGGTCCAGAAGACGCTGATCGAGGCGTTCATTCTTGTCGTCTTCGTCGTTTATCTCTTCCTGGGCAGCGTCCGGGCGACGCTGATCCCGACCTTGGCTGTTCCTGTCAGCTTGATTGGCAGTTTCATCGTTCTGAATGCGATCGGCTACTCGGCCAATACCGTTTCCCTGCTCGCCATCGTGCTGTCCATCGGCATTGTCGTCGATGACGCGATCGTGGTCGTCGAGAACGTCGAACGCATCATGGAAGAGCACCCGGAACTGTCGGCTGCCGATGCCACCAAGAAAGCCATGGCGGAGATCACCGCCCCGATCGTCGCCGTTACCCTCGTCCTCCTGTCGGTGTTCGTTCCGGTTGCATTCATTCCTGGAATTTCCGGTGAATTGTTCCGGCAATTCGCGGTCACGGTCGCCGTTGGCATGCTGCTATCGGCAATCAACGCCCTGACATTGTCCCCGGCACTGTGTGGCATTCTCCTAAAACCGGGATCCCATGGCCCCAAGCGTGGCCCGATCGGCTATGTCATGCGCGCTATCGACCGGATCCGGGACGGGTACGGCGCCGTCGTAGCGCGTTTGGTACGCTTTGCCGTGATCGGCATCGTTGGCGTGGGCGCTGCGATGGGGGGCGTCTTTCTCCTGGGAAAGAAGACACCGACCGGATTCCTTCCCGAGGACGATCAGGGGGCTTTCTTCGTCGTTGTTTCCTTGCCGGGAGGAGCGTCCGTCGCACGCACCAGCGATGTGATACGACAGGCCGAGACGATCTTGAAGAAGGAGGACGCCGTAGCCGATTACACATCGATCATCGGACTGAACTTCATCGACAACTACTCTCAGCCTAACGCCGCCTTCATCGTCGTAACGCTCAAGCCATTTGAAGATCGGAAAGACCGGTCCCTCTCGGC
The DNA here is from genome assembly GCF_057073705.1 of Labrys sp. E2SS-1L. Lineage (NCBI taxonomy): Bacteria > Pseudomonadati > Pseudomonadota > Alphaproteobacteria > Hyphomicrobiales > Xanthobacteraceae > Labrys > Labrys sp. E2SS-1L. Next base: position 925,140 of record NZ_CP172713.1, read on the forward strand.
CAGCGCGGTGATTGCCCGGCTGGGGCCAGAGCTTCGGCAAATTCGGGATGGCTCGGTCGTTCCGCTCGCCCCTCCGCCGATCGTCGGCTTGGGGACAGGCGGCGGTTTCACCTATGTGCTTCAAGACTTGCGCAGCAGCGATCCGAAGGCCTTGGCCCAAGTTGTTCGCGGGCTCACTGTGGCGGCCAATCAGGATCCGCAACTGACACGCGTATTCAGCACCTACTCGGCAAACAATCCGTCGCTGTTCCTCGATATCGATCGTGAGAAGGCCCAGATCCTGGGTCTTTCCCTCAGCGATGTTTTCCAGGCCCTTCAGGCCTCGCTCGGCGGCTACTATGTCAACGATATGAACCTGTTCGGGCGGACCTGGCAGGTCCAGGTCCAGGCCGAAGCTGCCGATCGCAAGTCTGTGGAAGACATTTATCGCATCAATGTCCGCAACGCGGACGGCAAGATGGTGCCCCTGCGTTCCTTCGTCGAAGTGCGCGTCGTTGTCGGGCCGCCTTCGCTCATTCGCTACAACAACAAGAGAGCGGTGACGATACAGGGTGCCCCCGCTCCTGACGTGTCATCGGGGCAGGCACTTGCCTCGATGGAACGCGTTGCAGCCGCTACCCTGCCCGACGGGTACAGCGGAGCGTGGACGGACACGGCATTCCAGGAAAAGCGAGCTGAAGGCAAGACCGGATTCATCCTCGCCTTCGCCGTATTGTTCGCCTTCCTCTTTCTGGTGGCCCTCTATGAGAGCTGGACCATCCCGGTTCCCGTCTTGCTATCAGTATCGGTCGGTATTCTCGGCTCTTTTGCCGCGATCACCATCGGCCACCTTACACTCGACCTCTATGGTCAAATTGGCATGATTGTGTTGATCGGCCTTGCCGCCAAGAATGGCATTTTGATCGTTGAGTTCGCAAAGGAGCAGCGCGAGCGGGGGGTGCCTTTGCTCGAGGCCGCAACGGAGGGAGCACGGCTGCGTTTCCGTCCCGTCATGATGACGTCGCTTGCCTTCATTCTCGGACTGTATCCCTTGGTGGTCGCCACCGGCGCCTCTGAGATTGCGCGGCGGAACGTCGGTACACCCGTCTTCGGCGGTATGATACTCGCTTCCTTCATCGGCATCTTTGTGATCCCTCCGCTTTACGTCCTGTTCCAAGGGCTGAGGGAGCGGCTGCGTACCGGAGCGCAGCCGGCTATTCCCGATGCAAAGATCCCGCAGGTGCCGTCGTCAGAGTAAGACAGGATCGCGCTTTGGAGCTGAACCGCGCCGGACTTTCCGGCGGTTCCAGCTTTCCAAGTGGGATTGAACCGTGACGAAGGCGCCAGGCACTGTCTCGTTGGCGAGGGTATGACGCGGTAGCATGACGGAGCGTTGAAATCAGGCTGATGTGCCGGTACCGGGCATGACGAAAGGTGTTTTTCTCGACCTTTGCATAGTTCTTTAGTCAGGGCGTCCGAACAGACTCGGAAGCGCCGGGCTTGCCGTTGCAATTGAGCGGGTCCGAAGACCCGCCCTCAGGGCGAAGCCTGCAGGGTATGGGCCGTGAAGCCGCGGCGCGGCAGGCGCTCCTGCGTCTCCACCGCCGGCAGCGGCATCTTCAGCTCCGGCGCCTCCTGCGCGGTGCGGCGGGCATCGCGCGGCGCCATGTTGAACTGGCGGCTGAAGCTGCGCGAAAAATGCGAGACGTTCTTGAAGCCGACCTGATAGGCGATCTCCGAGACCGTGAGGCGCCCCCCCGGATCGGCCACGAGCAGCTCATAGGCCCGCTGCAGGCGCCTGAGCTGCATGAACTGGCTCACCGTGGTGTCGTCGTCGTTGAACAGGCTGTAGAGATAGCTCAGCGAAATCCTGCTGCTGGCAGCGATCTTGCGGGGCGTCAGTTCCTGGTCGCCGAGGTTTTTCTCGATGAACTCGAAAATACGCCGGCGCAGATGGTAGCGCGCATTGCGGACATCCACGGTCGAGCCGCGATCCTCGGCACCGATGGCAAGTGCCACGAAACTGAAGATCTCGGTGGCGAGCGCTTCCGGATTGGGCGGCGGGCAATCAACGAAGACCTCCGCAACACTGCGCAGCAGATCCACCATAAGGCGTGTCATCTGCACATTGGCCCCGAAGCGGCGGCCGATGTGATCATCCACCGATGTCAGCCGCCCCCGCAATTCCAGCACGGGAATGCGCAGGACCATGAGCGCAGTATTGGCCTGGGCAGCGAATTCGTGAAATTCCATCTGGCTGAGCAGCACATATTCCCCCGCCCCGACACTGCCCGTACGGCCGGCCTGCGCATAGTGCAGCCTGCCGCTCAAGGGGACCAGGAGCATGTAGCAGGCCTCGCTGGCGCCCTTGGCCGGCTCGCAATGACAGATCCGTTCCCCCTCGGCCTGCGTGATTTCCAACGTGAGCCGACCGATATGGATCGGCCGTGATGCCGCGGGTCGCGTGCGGATGGCAGGATGATGCATGAGGTGGCCCCGTTCCGTCTGTCTGGATGATGTTCGATCTTGTTATGGCTGGCCGGCAATCTGGTGATGACCGGGCCCGTCAGCGGCTCTGCGGCCACCTGGCGTGAAGGGTTAGCGTGCGCCCTCCCCGGCATTCTCGTTTCGTGGACCGGCCACGATCACCTCGGTGCCGGCCTCCTTGAGGCCGCCGGCGAGCGAGCCTTGCGGCTGCCTGTCGGTAACCAGGCGGTCGATCGCATCCCAGCGCGAGCAGATGGCGACCGCGAGCTGGTCGAATTTGGCATGATCGGCCACCACGATCGCCTCGGCGGCGCGCTGGACCATGGCGGCGTAGACGGCACCGGCCTCCTCGTCGGCATCGTAGATGCCGCGGGCGCCCAGGCCCGTGGCCCCGACGATGGCGCGGTTGGCCTCGTAGCCGTTGATGCTGGCGATGGTCTGCGACCCCAACAGATAGCCTTCGCTGGCATGGAGGCGGCCGGCACAGAACAGCACGCGGATGGTCGGGTTGGTGCCGAGCGCCATCGCGGCGGCGAAATCATGGGTGATGACGGTGATGTCGCGGTTGCGGGCAGCCAGGAAGCGGGCGACGTGATAGGTCGTGGTGCCGCCGCCCAGCATCAGCACTTCCTTGGGCAGGATCATGGCCGAGACGGCGGCGGCGATCGCCTCGCGCTCGGCGATCATCACGTGGCGGCGGTCGCTGCGTGACGGTTCGTGGGCGAAGGGACGCGAGGCCCCGCCATAGGTGCGATTGATCAGGCCCTGCTCATGCAGTTCGAGCAGGTCACGCCGGATCGTCTCCCCGGAAACGCCGAGGGCTGCGGCCAGTTCCGAGGCACGCAAGGTCGGTGCGGCGGAGAGCTGCGCGATGATGCGCTGCTGGCGCACCTCCTTGGAAAGCCGGTCCCGTTCCTGGTTCGGCTGGACCGAACGGGAATATCTGTCTTCCTTCTCCGCGGACGGCGCATCGTTTGCCATCGAGAACCCCACCAATTGGCGTCACTACCGGAAACGGGACTTGGCGTCCTCTCTCATGATCTTGTGCCGATAAATGTGGAATGTCCACAAAAAATGCGGAACTTTCCTCACATCCACATGCAATCATCCAACCCGGCCGGTTTCATGTATTGACCAAACGGATAAATTTGGCGTCGTTTTTTGCATAGTTTGAGAGATGCGATGACACCCGCTCCTGATATTCTTCAAAGTCTGTGCTGAGGGTGTTTGAAGATTGTGGAACCTCACACACAACTCGATGGTGGTTGCAAAGTTGCTCGTCTCCTCCGGGAGATGCCGTCAGCCATCCCCCGAACCCGCCTGGACCCTGCCATGCAGATCGAGAAGGAAATCCTCGCCCTCAACGCCTATGACCCGCAAGCGGCCAAACCGAGCGACGAGCAGGCGCGCCGCGCCGTGGAGCGGCGCCTTGGCACTTTCGGGCAAGGCGCGGTGCTGTTCTATCGGGAGCCCATCGAGGCGGTGAGCGCCGAGGGCGTGTGGATCCAGGGGGCGGATGGCAGGCGCTATCTCGACGTCTACAACAACGTACCCTCCGTCGGGCATTGCCATCCGCGGGTGGTGGAGGCGATCCGGCAGCAGGTCGGCAGGTTGAACATCCATACGCGCTATCTCAATGCCGTCGTCGACGACTATGCCGAGCGCCTGCTGGCGACCCTGCCGGAGGCGATCGGCAATCTGGTCCTCACCTGTACCGGGAGTGAAGCCAACGACCTTGCCCTGCGTGTCGCCCAGGCGGCGACCGGTGGCACCGGCTTCATCGTCAGCGAGATGGCCTATCACGGCAACACGGCGGCCGTGACCGACATTTCGCCGTCGTCGCGCCCCGGCCGCCCGCTCGCACCGCATGTGCGCACCGTCCCGGCGCCCGATTCCTATCGCAAGCCGGACGAACATCCCGGCGAGGTCATGGCCGCCGCCGTGATGGCGGCAATCAAGGAGATGGCGAGCAAGGGCATCCGCTTTGCCGGCATGATCGCCGATACCATCTTCTCGAGCGATGGCGTCCACGCCGACCCGCCCGGCCTGCTGGCCCCGGTCATCGCCGCCGTCCACGCCCAGGGCGGCCTTTTCATCGCCGATGAGGTCCAGCCGGGCTTCGGGCGCACCGGCGATGCGCTCTGGGGCTTCCAGCGCCACGGCATCGTCCCCGACATCGTCACCATGGGCAAGCCTATGGGCAACGGCTTCCCCATGGGCGGCATGGCGCTGAGACCAGACCTGCTCGCCGCGTTCAACGCCCGCGACAAATATTTCAACACCTTCGGCGGCAATCCCGTGGCCGCGGCCGCGGGCCTCGCCGTGCTCGACGTGATCAGGGAAGAGGGTCTCATCGAGAATGCCCGCGATGTCGGCCGTTATCTGCGCGACAGCCTGAGGAAGATCGCCAACCGCCATCTTGCCATCGGCGAAGTGCGCGGCGCCGGCCTGTTCATCGGCCTGGAATTCGTCACGGACCGCGAAAGCAAGACGCCGGCGCCGGAAACGGCCAGCGCCATGATCAACGGGCTGCGCGAGCGCGGTGTCCTGATCGGCGCCGCAGGCGCCTATGGCAACACTCTGAAGATCCGCCCGCCCCTTTGCTTCCGCCGGGAGCACGCCGACGCCTTCGTCGACCATTGCGATGCGGTCCTGGGCCAGATTCGCGGCTAGAAAAGCGACTTCACGGTCGCCTTTGGCAGGCTGTATTGGCGCAAAACCATGCTGCGAAGCCTCGCAAGCAGCCTCAGGCCTCACTTACTCCACACCTGGATGATCACATTTGTTCAACCACGGTTGAGTAGGAGCGAGTCATGCATAGTTCGTCTCTCGTCGCGATCTTGTCGTTGTCGCTTGCGGCAGTAACATCGGCATCTGCGCAGATGCTCGGCGAGAAATACACGCGGTATCCCGACCAGCCGGCCTGCACGCTTTTCGTCTCCCTCGATAAAATCAAGTCAGGACGCCCGCTTCCTTCCGATTGCATCAAACTGCGGCAATTCCAGAAAGTGACCTATCAACGCAATGTCGGGGGTTACGAAGTCGTCGATGTCGGTGGCCGTATCTATTTCACCTTCGGAAACTGCAACTACGCCGGCAATACCAGCCCTTCAAAGAGCTGCTTCACCTTCAGGTCCAACACCGCGGACATGAAGGCTGACGATGTCAGATCTGCCGAACGCAAGGCAGCAGACACCAAGCGGCGCCTGGACAAATGCCTGCAACCACAGGTGCCGGCCCGTCCTGGTGAGCAGAGGGCTGCGCCACGAAACTGCACGTCGCTTGCCGCGACATACAGGAACAACAAGATGAATTTGGATCGCATTCGCGCCCAATAGATTGTGTGCTGCGCGCCGCCCGGCGCTGTAGGATGGGTCCGCTTCGTCCCGAACACAGGAGGCTTCGATTATTGAAGATCCCATTGCGCGCCTGCGGCTGCGGTTTATCGAACGCGCGCATGGCCAGCTCGCTGCCCTGAAGACGCTTGCCGACGACCAAATAGCAGTTCCTTCGGAAAAACACGCAGATCTCGTCAGGATCGCGCATTCGCTGTCGGGTGCCGGCGGCACTTTCGGCTTTCCCGAGGTGAGCCGCTGCGCATTCGAGCTTGAAACGGCCCTTACGGCGCCCGACGGCACGGATCAGGTCGCCATTCAGCAGCACCTCGCTCGGCTTATCGCGGAACTCGAATCAGCCTTGGCATGATGGGGCGGCAAAGCGCTATTTGCCTGCCCCCGACAGACCCGTCCTGGTCATCTCGCCCCAGTTCTGGTCGGAACGCAGATATTGCCACCACCCTTTGATACGCCAGAAATTGTTGAGCTGACGGTAGCCGAAATTCTCGACCACGGCAGCCAGGGTCAGGATGGCCAGATCACGCGCTCGCGGGAAGCGCTGCAGTTCCATTTCCTCCAGCACCAGCGACCCGACGCTGACGCACACGCCGTAGACGAAGACCAGCGCGGCAAAGGCCAACATATAGGGCGTGGACAGGAAGCCGAGGAACCAGCTCACCGGGATCAGGACATAGCCCAGCACCTCGGCGATCGGCCCGAGCACGTCGACCACCAGGATGTGGCCGAGGCCGAGGAAGCCCACGCGGCCATAGCGCGGCCTGAACAGCATCGAGCGATAGCGAAAGAAGCATTCGAGCGCGCCACGTTGCCAGCGTGAACGCTGGCGGCCGAGAACGCCAAGCGTTTCCGGCGCCTCCGTCCAGCATACCGGTTCGGGAATGAACTGGATGCGATAGGGCCGCCCCGCATCGATCATGTGGCGATGAAGCTTGATGACGAGATCGAGATCCTCGCCCATCGAGCCCTTGGTGAAGCCTCCGACGGCGACGACCTCGGCCCGGCGAAACACCCCGAAGGCGCCCGAGACCAGCATCAAGGTATTGATGCGGCTCCAGGCCAGCCGTGCCATCAGGAAGGCGCGCAGATATTCGACGATCTGGAACAGCGGCAGCCAGCGCCTGGGCAGGTTGACCTCCTGCACCCGGCCGCTTTCGATGCGCGAACCGTTGGCGATGCGAATGGTTCCGCCCACTGCGATCACACGCTCCGGATCCTCGATGAAGGGCTGGACGGCGCGCATCAGCGCATCCGGCTCCAGGATCGAGTCCCCGTCGATGACGCAGAAGACAGGCGCCCGGCAGACATTGATGCCGGCATTCTGCGCATCCGCCTTGCCGCCATTCTCCTTGTCGACCACGAACAGCCTTTCGTTCATGGGCGAGGAGTAGAGGCCGCGGATCGGCTTGTGCTTGAGGGCGTCTTCATGTGGCCGCTGGAACTTCACCAGCCGAAAGCCCTCGATCAGACGCTGCAATGTCTGATCCTTGGAGCCGTCATTGACCACCACCACTTCGAAATTGGGATATTCGAGCGCCAGCATCGAATGGACGCTCTCGACGATGTTCATTTCCTCGTTATAGGCAGGCACGATCAGGGCGATCGGCGGCGCGATATCGGCATAGCGATGCCATAGCAGAGCCGAGCGCGTAACGGGCGGCCGCCGCGAAAGCGCATAAGCGGCCACCAAGAGCTGCAGCAGATAGACCAGCGTCTGAATCAGGCCCAGGGCAATGATGAGCCAGGCGAGGATGCCCGCTCCTAGCGTAGCGTAGTGAGCCCAGTCCGACATCATGCAGGTCCTTCCGCGAGAACGAGCGAGGCGATGCGCTGGCGAAGGGAGGTCTCACCCGCGGCGACTTCGCGCAATCTGTCCTCGCCCAATGGCGGGATGCCGCGCATGGCTTTTGCGGCCGTGTAGCTCACCATCCAGATATCGTCGTCCAGCAGCACGAGGAGAGGCGCGACGAAATCCGGCAGCCCCAGGCGACCGGCGGCCTCGGCCGCCTCCGCCCGGACGCTCCAGTCGCCATGGGCCATGGCCTCGGTGAGAACGGGGACAGCATCGGCATGGCCGAGCAAACCCAGGGCCCGGACTGCCGCTGCCGCGACGTCGGGAATGGCCTCCTTGGCTGCCTGCTGGAAGAGGTCATTGAGCCGATGGTCGCCCGTCCGGGCCAGGGCCTCGATCGCCGCAGACTTGACGAAGGCCGTGGTATCGGGACGGGCAATATGGGCCTTCAATTCATCGAAACGATCGGCCGGCAGACGCCTGAACAAATCGACCAGGCGCCGGGAGCGCTGGCCGGTCAGGCCGATCTGGCGCAAGACGGCATCGAGTGGAGGCAACGCGTCAAGATCGCAAAGAGCGATCGCAGCCGCAAGACGCACCTCCCGAGAGCGATCACGTTCCAAAGCCGTCTGCAGCGCGGCTGCCGTGTCGTTCGACTTGAACTTGGCCAACATCTCGGCGGCATGAATGCGCGCGGCGGCATTGCCCTTGCGAAGTTGGCGACCTGCTTCGGCGGGCAGATCACACTCGGCAAAAAGTGCGATGACGGCATCATGCTCATCTCCCCGCAACAGGGCCAGGAACTCGAAACCCGCATCCAGGGCCACGCGTGGCGGAACGCTGGCGACCACTTGCTTCAGGACCTGACGGTCGCGGTCGTGGGAGAAGGTGATCAATGCCCTGAGCACGGTCTGGCGGGCTTGTGCCTCGGCCGCCTTCCGGCGCTGCTTGAGCAGGCGCCGAAGGATCAGCATGCCCATGACCAGGAGCGACAAGACGCTCAGGACAATCGAAATGGACCATATCAGCCAGAGCATGATCAGAACCGGGCGGTCAGGCCAAGACCGAAGGTATTGCGATCGAAGGCCCGGCGCCTTTCATGGGCGAAGCTGGCCCTCAGCGTCAGGTCGTCGGTAAGGTCATAGGCAGCACCACCGAAGACGGAGCGGGTTGGCACCAGGGAGCCGTCCGAAATCTCGGGAGCATCGGCATAGCCCGCGAACAGCGACAATCGCGGCGTCACCACGACATCGGCCCGAAGCACATAGCCGTCGGCGCGGGTATCAGCATCATCGCGTGCGTGCACCCAGCGGGCCGATAGGCCGAGGCGGCCATCAAAGACATAACCCTGGATCCAGGGCGAAATCGTCGTCACCCGCGTGTCTGCGAAATCGTCATAACGGGCATCGACATTGAGAAACAGCGGGCCGACGCCGTTCGTGCGGGAAACCGCCTGCCAGGAAGCACCGGTGCCGACGGAATAGCGGGCCAGAAAATCCGCGCTCGGTGTCGCAGCGACCAGGGCATAGGCCGAAAATCGCGAGGAGAAAGCGTGGTCGACACGCCCTTCGACCTGCAGGTCCGTCTGGCCGAAACGCGTGGCGAGACGGGTCTTGCCCGAAACGGTGGTGCTGGGCGTCAGGCGGTAGGACAGGCCGACGATGCTATCCGTCCAGTTTCCCTGCCCCGCCGTCAAGGCGCTGACCTCGCTGCCGATGTCGAAACGCCATTTGCGAGGCGGCGGCACGGCCAGTCGCTGCGCGATATCCTGGGAATGGGGCTCGATGGCCAAAGCCTGGCGATAGGCCTGTCGCGCCGCATCGTCATCGCCCTCTGCCCGGCTGATATCGCCAAACCCCACCAGGGCCTCGCTGTTGCGAGGCTCCCGCGCCAGGACCTGTTGGTAGACCCGGGCCGCGCGAGCATGGTCGCCTTCGAGCATGGCGATCCGCCCCGCGAGGACAAGGGCTTCCGAATTGCCGGGTGCGTCGGCCAGGACGGAGTCGATGCGGGTCCTGGCAAGCGCGACATCGCCTTGCCAAAGAGCGAGCCGCACCTTGCCGAGCCTGGCGTCGAGCAAGGAAGGCCTGATCCGAAGAGCGGCATCGAAAAAACGGCCTGCCTCCTCGAACTTCTGCTGGAAGCCCGCGACCAGGCCGAGCGCCACCAGCACGTCCGTATTGCCCGGTGCACGTTTGAGGGCATCGCGATAGACCTGCTCGGCCTCGGCAAAGCGCCCGGCATTTCTGAGCTTCCGGCCCTTCTCCAGCAAGGCCCCAACGGGATCCGGACGAGGCTTGGATGGGTGAGGCTTGGATGGGTGAAAAGCCTTGGCGGGGCCGGGTTTTACAGGCCTCGCGGTCGCCGCCTGCTTCTTCGCTGCCTGCGCCTTGCGGAGATTGGCGAGAAGCTGTGCAAAATCGCCATTGTCGGGATGCTCCTGCGCGAGCGGTTCGACGAGCCCGAGCGCCGCATCCAAATTCCCGGAGCGGAACTCGATCTCCGCCAGCCCGAACTTGGCGTCCGCATAGGCAGGTGCGAGGGCAAGCGTCTTGGCGAAGGATTCGCGGGCAGCCGCAAGATCGTTGCGGCCGAGTTCGACGAAGCCCAATTGCACGAGGGCATCTGTATTGTCGGGCTTTTGTGCCAGGACACGTCTGAACAGATCGGCAGCCTCGTCAAAATGCTGCTGCTGACGGGCCTTGACGCCGGAAGCATAGAGCTCATCGGAGGTCTGGGCCGAAGCAGCCTGCCCGAGCGCCAGAAGAAGCGTCAATGCGACGGCGCCCGCCCGCCCTTTCATCCGCGCCTGCCCTGCCGCCGCGAAACCAGGCGTGCCAGCCGCGCCAGTAATTCCTCGGGAATGAAGGGCTTGACCAGATAGTCGTCCGCCCCCTTCTCCAGAGCGGAAACGATGTCCTTTTCCCCCTTGCGGGCCGTCAGCATCACAACCGGAATCGCAGACAGGTCGGGATCGTTCTTGATGCGGGCCAGAACCTCGAATCCGTCCGATTTCGGCATCATGGCATCGAGTACGACGATATCCGGCCGCTCCCCTCCGACCCGGGAAAGCGCTTCCGCACCATCGACCGCCTTGACGACGTCATAGCCCTTTGCCTGCAGCCGAAACTCCATGAGCTCCAGCAACAAGGGGTCATCGTCGCAGATCAGGACCTTTGTCTTCGCAGCACTCACTTGCACTGTCCTACGTCAACCGTCACTGCCCCGGCCCAAGCAATTCATGGATCAGCAAGCCACCGAACCCAGGCCATGCCGACAATGTCCGCTCAAGCCTTCTTCGAGCCTCTGCCAGGGTCTGGCGAGCATTCATAAAGCTGATTCGCGATGAATTCACCTCAACTTCGTGACTTAGCGAAAAAACAGGTTTAGTTTTTGAATCGGAGATCTGTTCGGTCAGTATTCGTACAGCGCCCCCATCTTCTGAGCGATCAAGCAGAACCTCGCCGCGCCGAGCTCGAACATATGTTCTGTGATATTCGTCAGGAACTGTACCGTTTTCGAGCGCGATGCCAACCGGAATTGCATCAGCGCCCTGCCAATTCAGCCATGGCTGCGCGATTTGCTCGACGATTGCCGGGTCGGTGCGATAGGCCATTACGGCAATTGACCCGATCGATCCACGCACACTTTCCAGAGCCTGCTCGCCCGCCGCATCATCGATCATCCAGAAGGGCAGCACCACTTCGATGGGCTCGCCAAACACCTGCGAAAGCACTTTGACGGTCGTCGCCCACTCACGCCATCCGGCAGCACGATCGGCGGCATATTCGGGCCGGAGATAGGGCTCGATATCATATTGGAACGAACGCAGCCCAGGAGCGGCCTGTTTGAAGCGCTGCAATATCCTGGCCCGGTCGAGTGCATGGGCACGCCCGGCAGACGTGGCCATTGCCGCATCGCCCTCCACCGCATGCACGGCGATATCGGCGCGAGCGAGCACTTCGATCAAACGGACAATCTGGGCAGCGTCCTCGACCTGCCCCCCCTCGATGCGCAATTGCACATAGAGACGATCGACCCCCTCGCGCCGGGCTTCGTCCACCAACCGGCCGGGATCGGCGAGCCAGGGTCGCAGGTCCCAGATCCAGCTCCCGACGCCCCGATGGTCTCCGACACTATCGGGGACCAGGTGCAAAGCCGAGATCGTCACCGTCGCGTCGCCCTGCGGGCAGGTCACGACCAGGTTGCGGACACCGTCGGTGTTGCGCCAGGTTGCCGAAGGGATGGACGAAGGTAGGGCCTGCATGCCGCCGGAGGGGCGCTCGGGCGCATCCTCGCCCGGCGCGGTCAGGGCTAGGCCGAAACCGGTCGAACCTTGCCCCTCGATGCGCAACGCCCCCCGCATGCCGGGCGGGAGCCGGTATCCGGCCGCGCTGAATACCACGCCGGCCGGTCGACGCCCCGGGGAGCATCGGATCACGACCCCCGCTGTATCCGACGACAGTTGGACGCGCTCCTCCACCCCAAAAACGCGATGATCGAGCAGAGGGAGCAAATTGGCCTCGAAGGGAAAGGAGGCCGGCCGTGATGGCCGCTTGCTGTCCTCCTGCCCAGGCCGGACGACCTCGGTCGGCTTGAAAAGTCCATTCTCCTTCACACCGATGACGACGAGCTTTTCGGGTGTGGCCGTAAGACCTGGCATGGGAAAGGACCATTCCTTGCCCTCCGAGGCGAAGGCAACCGACATGAACGGAGACAAGCACATGATCTCAATGGCAGCGAACAGGGCTAGCGAACAAGCCCGATTTTTCCATCCTGTCCGAATGAACCGCACCAGTCAGACCTTCACAAAAGCTGCCGGCCTGATCCACGCTCCTGAAGCAGTCTCTTCACATCCTTCGCCAACGCCATGGGATCAAACGGTTTTGCGATCACGCCGATCGCGCCCATGGCACGATATCGCACGACCTCATGCGTTTGGGTCCGGGCGGTGACGAAGGCGACCGGAATTGCAGCCGTTCGGGCCGATGCAGCCAGCTGGCGCAGCGTTTCCGGTCCGTCCATGCCCGGCATCATGACATCCAGCAAAACCAGATCCGGCTGCCACTCTGCGGCATCGACGAGCGCCCTGCTGCCCGAGGCGGACGAACGCACCTCGAATTGCGGTTCGAGCTCCAGGGAGATCTGGGCAATTTCCCGGATGTCATCCTCGTCGTCGACATAAAGGATCTTGGTCGGCATCGATTCACTCCCCGGGGGTCGTCGCATGGATATGAATATCGAAGGTCGGTAGCAAGTTCTTGACGAGCCTTGCCACATCCAGCTCGGACGTCTTGGTCTTGGTCATGATGGCCCTGACGCGATCGCCGAGATTTTGGTCGAGCTCCACGGCCGAGAACACGATGACCGGCGTCTCGGGCGGCAGATCCTTCAGGAGGTCGAGCCCGGACCCATCCGGCAGCCCGATGTCGAGAATGACCAGATCGAAGCGCTGCAGCGCAATCGCCTCCTGGGCCTGCACCAAGGAGCGGGCCGAGGAAATGCAGACATCCGGCCCCAACCCTTCCGACATCACGGTCAGGACACCCTCGTCATCCTCGACATGCAGGATGTTGGGCCGCCGATCGAGCTTGCGGGTGACGATCTTTTCTAGCGCGGCATGAAGACGATCGGGGTCGACGGGTTTCTCCAGCCAGTCCACGATCCCGATCGCCGATCCGTTGAGGGAGCGCCGGGTTTCGTCGGCGACTGCCGAGATCACGATGACCGGAATGTCGGCATTGGTGGCGGAGGCTCGAATATGGCGGAAGAGCTCGATGCCCGATTCCCCGGCCAGCTTGATGTCCAGCGTCATCGCCACATAGTCGCGTGTGCGCAGAAGGGTCTTGGCCGAGGCGATGTCGGGGGCGACATCACTGGTGAAATTCTCCGCATCGAGAAGCATGGCAAGCACAGCGGAAATGTCGGCCTCGTCTTCGCAGATCAGTACCCTGAGCCGGTTGTCCCGCTTGCGCACGATGACGGCCGGTTCCGGCCTGGGCGGCCGTTCCGCTTCCAGGAGATCGACGTGAAAGGCCGTGCCGGTTCCCTCTCCTGTTTCGAAAGAGAGGCTGCCGCCGAGCTTTTCGACAATCGTCTTGGCAATGCTCAAGCCAAGGCCGGTGCCACCCTTGCTGCGGGTGTTCGAGGCATCGGCCTGGGCAAATTTCTCGAAAATCTGATCCTGGAAAGTGTCCGGAATGCCGCTGCCGCGATCGATCACCGATATGCGCAGCTTTCTGCCCGGCTGGCGCTGCAATCGGAGGATTACCGTCTCGCCGTCGGGTGAGAACTTGATGGCATTCGACAGGAGATTGGCCAGGACCTGATGCAGCCGATCCGGATCGAGAACGGCTTCCGCACGAGGGGCGTCGTCCATCAGGGCGATGCGGATCTGCTTTTCGGACATGTAGTTGGTGCTGCCCGCGATGGCTTGCTCCAGAACCGGGCGCAGCGCCGTCCTGGTGACCTGGAACACCATCTTGCCCGACTCGATCTTTTCCATGTCGAGGATATCGTTGATGAGATGAACCAGCCGCTCGCTGTTGGTGTGGGCGATCTTGACGAGATTGGCGGCCTTTGGAGGCAGTGCGCCCGTGACACCGGCGGCGATGAGGCCGAGAGAGCCGCGGATCGAGGTCAGCGGCGTCCGCAATTCATGGCTGACGGTGGAGATGAATTCGTTCTTGAGCTGGGCCGCACGCCTTTGCTCGGTCACGTCGCGATTATAGGTGATGATGCCGACGATCCGCCCGGCCTCGTCACGGAACGGCGCTTTCAATGTCGCTATCCAGCCCTTCCGCTCGTCCGGAAACACGGCCGGCTGATCGATCCGCACCGTCTCGCCACGCTCCAGGGTCGACACTTCGTCCTGTCGAAACTTCTCCGCCAGATCCGTGGGAAAGAAATCGAAATCCGTCTTGCCGATCAGGGCATCCACCGAACCGGCCCGCATGAATCTGGCCGTTGCGGGATTGGCGGCGATGAAACGGCCCTGACTATCCTTCACATTGAGGCAATCCGGCAGCTCTCGCACCATCGCACTGAAGATCAAATTGGCTTCCGCCAGTTCGCGTCGACGCCATTGCCTGTCGAGCAGGACGCCAATGATGATCTGGCTGACGAAGACGAACGACAACAGCGGCAAACCGGCCTGTTTGAAAATCTCGAGACCCGCATGTGATGGAAACAGCATGAAGCCGATGGCGCTGCCGGCAGCGACCGCAGCACCCAACCCGAGAATATCCACCGACTTCCGGCGCCGGCCGCCTATGGCGTAGTGATAGCCCAGCCCGACGGCTGCCGAGATCAGGATGCCTGTCACACCCGGCCATGCCCCTGCGCCGCCGAGATAGAGCCGGAAGGCGATCGCGCACAGGGTGGCAATGGCAGCCGCTCTCCATCCTCCGAAAAAGGCGGCGGAAGCGATGAAGGCGGACCGCAGATCGACGATGAAGCCGGAGGCGATCGGCATGGCCAACAGCATGGATATTATGGCCCCGCCCGCCATCACCGCACCCAGGAGGAGATCCTGAACTTTCCTGGACGTCCGCCTGGCGAGATCCGAAATGATGTCCCATCCCACCAGAAATATCGAGACGAGTGCAAGGTTTGCCAGGAGTGATTGCCAGATCGTACCCATACCGGCCCCAAATCTTGATCGGACTATTCGCCGTCGACCATCGCAGATGGAAATCTTCCGGCAATCAACTCACCGATATCACAAGTGAGATGCGACGATAGTCCAGCCTTTCCCAATGGGCCAGTCCAGGATCTGACGTGTCCGCCTTCGCCTCGCGGAATCCACCAGGCCCGCGCCGGATGGTCCCGGCGTGTCATCAAACCATCATCCACCCCCGGCCATAGTGCTGCCCACAAACTGGCCGCGCAGCCGTTCGCGGCGGATGCGCCGTCGCCATGGCACGACTGATTCTGGCGGGGTAACGCAGCATGTCTTTTCGTATAGATCCGAACGCACGGTTTCGCTTCGATCCGATCCGGAATGTGAGCTTCGCGCTCCCCCCGCAGCAGCAGAAATTCTTCGAATCGCAGATCGACAAGGCCGTGCGCGAGCGTGCCGATGCCGGCGGGCCCAAGCAGCTCGATCCGAAAACGGAAAAGACGGTTATCGTCGAACAGGGCGACAGCCTGTGGAAGATCGCGGCCGAGAGCAATGTCAAGTTTGCGGACCTTATCGCGGCCAATAAGGGGCATCTCGACGCCAATGGCGAGGTGCTGCATCCCAATGATGTCGTCATCGTCCCTGAAAGCGCGCCCGAGCTGGTTGCCAAGTCCGCAGCCGGTGCCGGCGGCGTGCCGTCCGGAGAAAAGGCGTTCCTCGACGATCTCTATGGCCAGGGCAACAAGCTCGGCTACCAGGACGGAATCTCCCTGGAGGAGCTGAAGGCCGGTGGTGCGGCGATCAAGGCCGATATCGGGACCTATCTCGATGCCCTGCCGCCATCCCAGCGCCAGGCGGCTGCCCTCAGGATCGCTGCCTATGACTGGTCGGATGGCGGCCCGGCCAAGGCCAGCGCCGAAGCGGCCATTCGCGAGCGCGGGCTGGAGACCGATCCGGAGGAGGCTTTCGCGAAAGGCCTCTATGAACGCGGCAACAAGGGCGCCGATTCCGACGATCCGAACTATGATTTCGCGGCCGAGCAGAAACAACTCACTGCCGACACCAAGGCCTATCTGGGCGGCTTGCCGGAAGCCGCGCGGCCGGCCGCGCTGCAGCGCCTGTTCGATCGCGACTGGACGGATGGCGGCCCGGCGCAGAGCGCCATCGAAGCGGCCGGCAAGGATCTCGGCATCGCCCTGCGCCCCTCCGGCCATGCCGGGCCGCAGGTGGAGGCCGCGGCGCGCAAGATCATCGACGACGCCAATGCCGCAGGCAGCCCCGGCAAGGCCTTCGAGAAAATGGCGGAGGGCTACGCCAAGGCGACACCCGAGGTGAAGCGGGCCATCGCCAATTCGCAGGATGCCCTCACCCTCATCCAGGCCGCTGCCGACGAAGCGACCCAGCAGCTGAAGAACTACGATCCCAAGACGGCGGTCAGCGACCAGGGCGATGCCGCGACCGTGATGTACAATCTGCGCGGCCTGGTGGACAAGGCCGACCCTGACCTCGCCGTGAAGCTGATGCAGGCCGCCCTGCCCACCATCGAGGCCGCCAATGCCACGCGTCAGCGCGAGATCGGCACCGATCTGATCGGCATGGAAGGCCTGTCCAACCTGATGGCGATCATCGACAAGATAGGCGACGCACCAGGCGCATCGACCATCGTCACGCGCTTCGCCGAGATCGGAAGCTACGACATCAACTCCATCCCCCAGGCCATCGCCAGCGGCTCGCGCCTAGATTACCCGCTTGCCCTCGGCTACCCGGTCGACGAAACCGTCATTCCCAATGTGCAGCAATTTGCGGCCGGCACCGTGAACAAGGATGTCGATGCCTATCTGGAACACACCAAGGAGCTGCAATATCTGATCGCCAGCAAGGGCCCGCTGATGACGCCCGAGCAGCTCACCCAGGCGATCGCCGACTACAAGACGGGCAAGGGCCCGCAATGGCAGCAGAAGGAGCAGGACCTCGCCGCCCAGATCCGCGAGGACGGCAAGAAGCTCCTGGTCCAGATCGACCAGTTGGGCAATCTGCCGCCCGAGCTCGCCCGGTATCAGAAACAGGCCAACGACGCCGTCGCCAAACTGCTCGCCGACGACAAGACCGCGATGGCGCTCAACATGACGCTGACGCAGGAGCCGACCCTGCTCGGCCTGCCCAAGTTCGACAAGCTGGCAGGCACGCTGCGCCTGACGGACCGCGGCCGCAAGATCGTCGAGGAAGCGGCAACCCAGCTGATCCGCCGCACCGTGATCCCCGGCTTCGCCGATTTCGACCCAAGCAATCCGGCGACGTTCAAGAAGGTCGACGATGCGCTCGTCTCCTTCAAGGACGGCAGCATGGCCAAGATGCTCGGCGTCAAGCAGAGCGAGCTCGACAAGGCCGTCAAGCTGGTCGAGGATTCACTGCCAAAGGCCGGTGACACGCCCGCCGAAGTGGAGCGCAAGATGCGCCAGCTCAATGCAGGGCTGGACGACATCACCGACACCAATGGCATCAAGGCCTTCAAGAACGACACGACGCCGGGCAAGATCCTGCGCATTATCGGCACTGCCGCTACCCTGGCGGGCCTGGTCAATACCGGCGTCAACTTTGCCAATAATCCGACCTGGAAGGGCGGCCTCAAGATGGTGATCGATGCCGCCGGCGTCAGCCAGCGTGCGATCGAGCTCTCGCACGGCTTTGGCCTTCTCTCGGGCGGCAACAAGACGGTGGAGGTGTTCGGATCCAGCAGCAAGCCGGCGGTGAAGGTTCTCGGTGCGGTCGGCGCCATCTTCGATGTCTGGAACGCGGTCGACTATTTCAAGGCGGGCGATCCGACGATGGGCAGCCTCTCCCTGGTCGCCGGCGGCGGCACGGTGATGGCCGCGCTCGGCACCGGCACCGCCTTCGGACCGATCGGGCTGGCCGTCGTCATCGGCGCGGTAATCGCCCAGTTCGTCGTGGCGGGCAATCGCGACAATCACGAATTCGAGACCGCCGACGCGACTGCCTTCCTCAAGCATGCCGGCCTGTCGGAAGAGGCTGCCACCGCCTTGAGGAACCAGAGCCGCGAAGGCTACAGCCCCGTGCCTCTCCTCATCCAATATGGCGAACTCAAGGGCTTCAAGATGAACGACCCCACCAGCCGGCAGGCCTTCATCGACTGGATCAACGCCATGCCCAAGGCGGCGCGCGACACGCTGGTGAGCAATCTGCACCATACGCTCGCGGGCCTTAAAGGCGATGCCACCAAACTTCCGCAGACCGCCTCGTCCGATTCCACCTATACGGATCCCTCGCGCTTCAACGCCCGGGAGGATTTCACGGCGCCCGACGACTATGGTTCGGGCGAAGTCACCGTGCATATCGACAACACCGCCTCCAAGGTTCGCAAGGGCAATGCCGGACCGGCTTCTGTGGCGCAGATCGATGTCGCTCTCGCGGCGCTCGGCATCGCCGTCCCGGTGGCCTGACCGGCGACGATGTCCTGGAGCGTTTTCCAGAAAAGCCGACAGACTTCTCGCTCAAGAAAATTCGTTAAAACAAATAGTTAGAGCAAAAGTGCGTTTCAGCCTGAACGCCCTTTGCTCTAGACCAGCCCGTTCTTGACCAGATGGGCGACGATGGCCGGGAAATAGTCGGGCTCGACATAGGCGCCGGGAGCCGTGCGCTCGAACAGGACTTCGGCCAGGGCTCCATCCTCGACGATTGCCAGGTCGAGTTCGCGGGCTTGCACACGCAGGCCCGGCACAGCAGCGCCCTCGCCCTTGCCGACCAGGACGGGAACGGGGGTTTCGCCGCGTACATAGCGCAAACCCACCAGGCGCTCCGGGCCGGCGATGACCAGCACCGCATTGGCAAGGCCGAGCCTATAGGGCCGGCTGGCCGTGTCACGACGCTGGCGCTGAAGTTCCTGTCGAATCAGAGGATCACCCTCCAAGTCCTTGTGTTCTCGCTTGTATTCGGTCTTCGTCATGCGCATGTCGCGCAGAAAGAGGCCACGCTGGATCGGCATGTCGACGAGGCCGACCACGATGAAGGCGAGCGCCGCCGCCCCCCCCAGGGGCGTAAGGATGGCCAGCAGCGTCGGCTCGAGGCAGGACTGGCCGCAGGCTGGAACCTCGAAGAGCGGTTGCAGCCAGGCGGCCATGATGGCGACGAAGACGGCCGCTAGCAGCAGCGTCTTCATCAGGCTCTTGGCGAACTCGACGACATTGCGCAGGGATGCGATGCGCTTCAACCCCTTGGCAGGATTGACATGCTCGAATTGCGGCTTGAGCGGTTCGAAGGAAAACACCGGCCCGCGCGTCGCGATGGTGCTGACCAGAATCGTCACGGCAACGACGACACCCGCCAGCGGCACCACGATATAGAGAAGCGTGAGCATGGCCTGATGAATGAGGGCACTGGCGGTCTGGGCGAAGGGAGCCGATTGCGCACTCGCGACAAGCTCGGCGAATTGCTTGATGCGATCCATGATGCCGGACCCGGCAATATAGAGAAAAGCCAGCGCCGCGAAGATCGAGAAGCCTGAAACAAGGTCCCGGCTGTTGGAAACCTGGCCCTTGCGCCGTGCATCGCGCAGTTTCTTTTCCGAAGCGGGAAGCTTTTTCTCTTCGCTTTCCTGGGACATCTCAGCGCCCTATACCATGCGCGATAACGCTATTTCCTGCGCGATTGTGCATGTTCGCGAGGTTCCTCGTGGATGACCTGCGTATATGGTTTCCGCGGCAGGAGGCTTGCGATATGATCCGGCGGCTTTCAGGAGGATCGGCATGCGGCTGCGCACGGCGTTTTGTCCCGTCTTTGCGATGATGGTGCTTTCGGCCTGCACCACGGCGCATACTGCCAACACGCCCGCTGTCGGCCTGGGGAGCGCATCGAACACGCAATCCTCCCGCCTGATGCGGCTGGCTGCCGATGTCGAGTCGCATGGTGACAAGGGAACTGCGCTCGCCCTCTACGAAAGGGCAGCTGCAGCGCCGGACGCCTCCGCGACGGCCAATGTCGAGGTCGGCGATGCCTATGTCCGTGCCGGCTCCTATCCCAGCGCGATAAGCGCCTATCGCACCGCGCTGGCGAAATCGCCGAAGGATGGCAAGGCCCTGGTTGGGTTGGGCTCGGCCATGATGGCGACCGGCGACAACGAGGCCGGGCTCCGCGCCCTCGGCGAGGGCGCGCAGATCGTCAACACATCCAGCGCCTATAATCGGCTTGGCGTCGCGCAGACCGTGGCCGGCCAGACCGGCCCGGCCGAGGCCTCCTTCTCGCGCGCCCTGGCGCTGTCGCCCGCGGACCTCGACATCAAGGCCAATATGGCGCTCGCCGCGTCCCTCGCCGGCGACGCGCCGAAGGCGATGCCGTTCATCCAGCAGGTCGCCGCGGCTCCGGACGCGCAATTGCATCACAAACGCAACCTCGTGGTCTGCTACGGCCTGCTGGGCCAGGACAGCCAGGTCCGCTCCGCTCCGCCTGTCGGCCTTTCCAGCAGCGAGGTCGATGCGCTGCTGGCCCGCACCCGCTCGATCCGCGCCAAGTCCAGTCCCAAGGAGCGCGCCGAGGCGCTCGGCCTGATGAACGGCGGGGCCAGCGCCAGCTAGGGAAAAACGACTTTTCTCCGAATTGTCATTCTTCTCTAGATCTTTGTTCTGACGCATTTTCTTAGCCGAAAAGTCTGTCAAATTTCCTGGAAAATGCTTTAGGCGATGGCCCGGTCCTTCCCTCGGTCCGAATCCGGCCCTAGTCGGAGGACTGCTGCGTCGCGCCGCCGCCGGCACCGCCGAGATTTTCCGATGAGGATGCATCCCCCTCCTTCTCTCCCAGCAGATATTTGCGGGCCGCGCGCGCGGTCGTGACCCCGGCAGCCGGCCCCATGCGCCGGCCTTCGACGAGATCCCCCTGTCTTTCGGTCATGCGCTGCAGGTTATAGGCATTGGCGCAGCCCGGCGGCAGATGGGCTCCGAGATCGGGCATGGCAGCTTCCACCGTGCCCCAGGCCGGACGCTGGACATCGGCCGGGGGGCCAAGACAGGCATCGGGCACCAGCACCGAACCTGTCGCGCCCTTGGCCGAACCATGGCCGGCATTGGTCGCCACATAACTGTAGCCGGGGGAATAATCGGCTGTCGGGCCGGCCGAGCAACCGGCCAGTCCCATCACGCCGAGGAGAGCCACACCCCGGCAAAGACCCGCCCGCAGCAAATTCGCGCGCATCGCTCCCGTCCTTCCTATTTCACGATGAGGCCCATGCCGGCGGTATTCGCTGGCTTGCGAGCCTTCTTGTTTCGGGCGGGCCGGTCGATCGGGGTAGCAAGGTCATGGCCTCGCACCGGCTGGACGAGATAGGGCGTCACCAGGATCACCAGTTCGGTTTCCTCGCGTTGGAAACGCTCGGACTGGAACAGCGTGCCGAGCACAGGCACGTCACCCAGGAACGGGAATTTCTGCAGGCTTTTCGCGAATCTCTGCTGGAACAGCCCCGCGATCGCGAAAGTCTGCCCGCTTGCGACTTCCACCGTGGTATCGGCACGCCGCACCACGAAGCTCGGCAGGTTGAAGCCGTTCAGGCTGACACCGCCGGAATCGGAGATCGAGCTGACCTCCGGCTTGACGTGAATGGCAATGTGGTTGTTGGGGAGCAGGGTCGGGGTGAAGTTGAGCGAGACCCCGAAGGACTTGTATTCCACCGTCACGGTATCGCGGCTTTGCGGGATCGGCACGGGGATCTCGCCGCCGGCGAGGAAGCTTGCCGTCTGGCCGGTGACCGCGGTCAGGTTCGGCTCGGCCAGGATCTTGACGATGCCGTTGCGCTGCAGCGCCTCGATGAGCGCGCTGACATTGACGGCATTGGATCGCAGGCCAATGCCGAGATTGCCGCCGCCCTCGCTCACACCGCCGGTCTTCAAGAGGCCGAAGGAGAAGTTGCCCGAATTGGCGAAGACGCCCCAGTCGACGCCGAAGGACAGCAATTCGGAGCGCGAGATCTCCGCAAAGCGCACGCGGATGTTGATCTGCTGAGAGCCGGAGATGGTGGTGTCGTTGATCGGCGGCCGATCCGGCTGCGAGTAGGTACGCGCGACATCGTCGGTATCGAGCGCCTCGTCGACGCTGCCGGCATTGCCGCTGGCGACGATGCGGTCCCCGAAAATCGTGAGATTGGTCGCCCCGCGCGGCTGCATCACCTTCTGGGCCCGCTGGGCAGGTCGGGGATCGGTGCTGACCCGGAATTCCGTGGTCGCCTCGACCTTCTGGTCGGCCGTCACGGCGATCAGATTGGTCAGGCCCGGCTTCAGCCCGAAGACATAGACCAGTTGCGGCGAGACGATCTGCAGATCCGCAATGGTGGTATCGGCGACCAGGACGGATTCGACCGGCTGCTTGAAGCGGAACAGCCGCCCCTGCCCCACGGCGAGGTCGACGCTGGGCTTGCTCGGCAGGCTGGTCATGGTCTGGGCATAGGCGCCTTGCACCAGGCCCAGCAGGAGAAGCGCGAAAGCGGCAAGCACGGCCAGTTGCCGATACAGGAGAGACCAACCGATTTCCGGGGCGAGACCCGTTGCATGTGTGACCATGCAAAGGCCGGCCCTGCCGTGACTTGTCATTCCGTTCCTCTCCTGTCGTCTACCGATGGCGCCCGTGCCTGCCCCGTGTCAGGCGGCCCCCTCATGTTGTTTGGCCGGGCGGGTGGTTGCGAGCGAAGGCCGGGCAGCGCCCTGGCCCTGCAGGCTGGTGATGGTGGCGAGCGGCTGCACGTTGAATTCCGGTGCGAGCTCCTGATAGGACAGAACCGCAAGCTCGATGCCGTGCTGCGCCAGGAAAGTGCGCATGTGCCGCCGGACGTCTCCCGCCGTCAGGACGACCGGTGCGGCATCGGGCGCAGTTTCCCGGAGAGCCCGGCCGATCTGCGTGACGATGGACTGGGCCTGCTCCTCCGGCAGGCCGAGGAAGCCGCCCATCGCCGCCGTCTGCTGGCCAGCGCGCAGCAGTTCCTCTGCCGAGGGCTGCATGACATAGGCGGCGATGACGCGGTTGCGGTCGGCGGCTCGGAAGCTGATCTGCCTCTTCAGCGCAACGCGCACATGCTCGGCAAGCAGGGCCGGATCCTGCTGGTGGGCGCCTGCATCCACCAAGGCTTCCAGAATGATGCGCAGATTGCGGATCGGCACGTTTTCCGCCACCAGACGGCGCAGCACCTCGGCAATCTTCTGCAGCGGCACCGTTTCGCGGGCTTCCCTAACCAGCTCGCCATAGTCCTGCTCGGCTTCGGAAAGCAGTGCCCGGGTCTCCTGGATGCCGACGAAGTGCCCGGCATAGCGCCTCAACACGTCCTCGGCCCATTGGCCGACGACTTCTCCCGGCTCGGAGGAGACCAGTCCAGCCTCTGCCAAGGCCGGTGCCGCACCGGCGTCGACCCACAAGGCCTGGTCACGCGGGCCGGCGGGATGTTCCTCGTAGGCGAGGCCGAGCAGAGCGAGGTTGGCGACATCGCCCTCGACCTTGATACGGCCTTCGGGCAGATCCGCCTCCAGGACCGGCGCCTCCTCCACGTCGATCCGGATGTGCTGGCCCGGCACGGCCGGGTCTTCATAGACCCCGATACGGGGCAGCTCTACGCCCAGATCATCGTAGAGGCGCTGGCGAATACCGCCCACATGCTCGTCCAGCACGGCCCTGTCGAGCAGCGTGCCCTTGCCGTAGCGAACCAGGATCCGGCTCGAAGGCAGGGTCTCCTCCCCTTCCTCGGCCGTGAGGGAACCGGAAGCCTTGCCGGACCGCGCGACATCGGAGGCAATCGCGGAGTTCGAGCTCTGTCCCTCCTCCTTCGTCCCCTTGGCATTGCGATGGAGGGCATAGGCGCCAACACCCAATATGGCACCGAGAATCAGGAAGATGATGGTGGGGAAGCCAGGCACGAGGCTGAGACCGGCCAGGATGACCGCAGCCAGGCCCAGCGTGCGCGAATCGCGCAACAGCTGCCCGGCGATCTGGCCGCCGAGATCGCCTTCGCCCTCCGCTCCTGAAACGCGGGTGATCATGGTGCCCGAAGCCACCGCCACCAGCAGCGCCGGGATCTGGGCTACCAGGCCATCGCCTACCGTCAGCAGGGCATAGGTGGAGGCCGCCACGCCAACCGACATGCCGTGCTGCAGGGTGCCGACGGCGATACCACCGATCAGGTTGACCAGGATGATGACGATGCCGGCGATGACGTCGCCCTTGACGAATTTCATGGCACCGTCCATGGCGCCGAAGAGCTGGCTTTCGCGCTCCAGACGTTGCCGGAGCCGGCGCGCCTCCGTCTTGTCGATGTCGCCATTGCGCAATTCGGCGTCGATGCTCATCTGCTTGCCCGGCAGAGCATCCAGAGTGAAGCGCGCGGCGACTTCCGCGACCCGCTCCGCGCCCTTGGCGATGACCAGGAACTGCGCGATGGTGATGATCAGGAACACCACCAGTCCCACTGCGATACTGCCGCCGACCACGAAGGTGCCGAAGGCCGTGATGATCTGGCCGGCATCGGCCTGGAGCAGGATGAGGCGGGTCGTGGTGATGGTGATGGCGAGGCGAAACAGCGTCGCCACCAGGATCACCGATGGCAGGGACGAGAAATCGAGCGGATGGGTGACGTAGAGCGCGGCGAGCAGCACCAGCACGCTGATGGCGATGTTGATGGTGATCAGCACGTCGACCAGCTCTGTCGGCAACGGGATGAGCATCATGATCACCGCGACCAGCATCATGATCGCGATGACGAGATCGGCGCGCTTGGCGGCCTTGGCAAGGAACGTCAGAAGGCGGTCAGGCATGCTCATTCAGCTCTCGTTGCGCCAGAAAGTCCTGAAAGGACCGCCGCGCTTCCACGGGGCGCCCCGCCGCCAGCAAGGCCTTGCCCTTGAGCAAGGCGAGGGCGGGATGGTCGGCGCTTTCCAGTTCCTCCAGCCTTTCGATCGTGGCGAGCGCCTTGCCTGCCTCGCCGCCCAGCACGAGTAGATGGGCCAGGGTCTGCAGGACTTCTGCATTCGCCGGCTCGAGCTGCGCCGCGATCAGGAGATAGGCCGTGCCGCGCTTGACCTGGCCGTGGCGACCATAGAGATAGCCCAGCAGGTGCAGCAGCTTTACGGTGTCCTGCCGGTCGGTCAGCTCTCGGTTTCCTTCTGCAGCCGCGCCATCAGGTCGCGATGACGTTCGATTTCCTCTTCCATCAGCGATCGGGCGAGGCTGCGAAGCTGGTCTCCACCTTCCAACTGGGGCACCAGATCGGTGATGCAGTAGCGCAGGATGGGTACCGAACGGCGCAGAATGGCCGAGCCGGCTCCCTTGGGCATCACCAGATCCTGCAGTTCGTCGTCGAGGGAGCGCTTGGCCGATGGTCCGGCCGCTCTGCCCGCCGATCGCGGCGTGGCTTCCGAACGCTCGCTTCTACCGGCCTTGCCGGCCTCTTCGGAGCGTGACTCGATCGAATGCAGTCGCCGCCGGTTGACCGGAGGCCCCTGCAAGCCCTTGACGTTCGTCTCCTGACTGGACGAACCGAGATGGGGTGCATCGAGGCGAATGGCATCCAGCCGTCGGGTCATCGGTATTTCAAGGTGAGTGTCGAGCCGTTCTTGGCCAGGCGCAGATCATCTTCGCCGATCTTCTCGATGGTCCAGCCGCCGGTGACGAATGCCCCTTCGTGATAGCGAGCGCCGTCGCTGGCGATGACATAGGGCCGCTCGCCGAACCAGATCGCCCGCAGCGTGAGCGGCGGCGACTGTGCGGGCTTGCCCGTCTCGACACGCGAGACGAGCGGCACGCGGTCGCCATAAGCCTGGTCGTAGCGCGCCTGGACGTCGCGCCAGGCCTCGCCTTGCTGCGCCGGCAGCACCCCCGAGACGACCAGCCGGTCTTTTTCCGTGGCGATGGTCAGATTGGAGAATCCCGCAGCCGCCAGACGGCCCGCGAGGTCGTCACGAGCACGGCTCGCCGGAGCAGCCGCATCGGTCGAGCTCGCGACGACCGGCTGTGCGGCGGGTTTTTCGGTGATGTCAGCAAGCGTCTGCGGTGCTTCCGTCCGGTGGGGCTGGGAGGAAAATGCCGTGGCGCTCGGCAGCCAGTTCAGGGCAAGCGAGGCTCCCACCACCGTGACGATCACGGCACCGCTCGCGAAAAGCAAGCGCCCGAGCCAGGTTCCGCCACCCAAACGTGCGGCCCTTGACGATCCACGCCGGGCTTCCAGGCGAAACCGCGCTTCACCGATGCCGACTTCGAGCGGCAGGCGGCAGCGGCGGCCATGGCCCTCAGGCAGGATCTCGCCCTTTGCAAGGCTGAGCGCCCCACCGAGGGCCTCGATCTCCACCCGGCCGCCCCGGTAGCGCAGGCGCGCATGAAGAGGCGCAATCCCCGCATCCCTCAGGACGATGTCGGCATCCCTGCCGGAACCGATCGTATGCTCCGCCTCGTCCAACCCGAGGCTGGCATCCTTGTGGAGGCCATCGGTCACCTGGAAATTCACGGCCGATTCGGGCTCGAATCGGGTCTTGTCCGCAGCCGGCGGTGGCGAGGGCCGACGCAGGGCATGCGCCTCACCTTGAGCCTTGTCGATCATTCCGGTGGGCATCGTTCCAGTCCCCAATCCCCAGTCGGGCCACCTTTTCCGATCTGCGCCTTCGGAAAACGGCTCGGACAATACGGTTCGAGCGCCGCCGGCCGGGGCCGGCGGCGCTCGTCATTCAGGTCTTGCTGCCGCGGGTGATGTTGTCGGCGGCCTTGTTTTTGACGCCGATTTCAGTCGTCGCCACCTGAAGCTTCAGGTTCAGCAAGAACATCTTTTCCATTTTCGCGATCGCATCGTCGACAGCCCCGCTGGGGGTGCTGGATGCGTTTGGATTTAGGGAAGACACGGACATCGTTCACTCCTTGAATCGCGCTTCGAACGGCGAGATCACAAGACTGCGAAGGGCATCGCTCGGATCGCCGTCGCCGGCATGCTAGTGAATCTCGGAATGAAAGTCCATTTGGAATGCACGCTATTAATAAGTTCCAATTGTTGCATTGGCGAAGGCCATGTCATACTCTTGTCATCAACAGATTTGGGTCGCCGCAATGAGAGAAGGTCCGTTGACGCAGCTCCTGGTCGAGCGGTTCGAGACCATGCCGTCGCAACTGAAGCTGGCGGCCCGGTTCGTGCTGGACCACCCCCAGGAGGTTGCGCTGATATCGATGCGCGAGCAGGCGCAGCGGGCCGGTGTCTCGCATTCCACCATGATGCGCCTTGCCCGCTGGCTGGGCCTGGAAGCCTATGAGGACATGCGGGCCCTCTATGCGCAGGCACTGCGCGAGCCGGGGGCCAAATCGGCCGCCAAGCCGGCCGAAGCGGTGGAGACACCGAGCGTGGCGGAGGACGGCCAGGGCTATTCGACGGTCAGCGCGACCACTGACATGCTCGCCGCCCAGGTCGCCCGCCTCGGCGAATATACCAGCGCCATGCAGCATGTCGCCGTCGCCGACATCCTGATCGAAGCACGGCGCGTCTATTGCCTGGGACTGCGGTCGGAACAGGTCGTCGCGACTCACTTTTCCCGCTTGCTCTCGCTGTTCGACGATCGTGGCACGCTGCTCGATGCCGCCGCCAAGGGCGAGGTCGATGCCCTTCGTCATGCCGGTCCCGGAGACGTCATGCTGGTGGTCGGCATGGCGCCCTATGCCCGCGCCACGGTCGAGGTGGCACGCCGTGCGGCCAAGCGCGGCGTGACCATCGTGGCGATCACCGACAGCCGCGTGTCGCCTTTGGCACGCCTGGCGCGTGCCAGCGTCATCGTCACGGTCGAATCCCATTCCTTCTTCAGGAGCGTCACCCCGGCCCTCGCGGCGGCGGAGATCCTCATCGCTCTCATCGCTCAACGGTCCGGCGTCGACGTCAAGGAAGCGATGCGCGCCGTGGAGCAGCATCTCAGCGAATACGATGTCTACTGGACGCCCTCGCGATGAGGGCGCCACAGCCACTTTGAAACCCGGCTCAGGCGTTCCGGTGGAGGTGCGCAGGAAATCGGGCTGCCTTTGGAGATTCAACGCATGGTCGTTCGTCCCATCTTTCTGCCGCCGCCACCTCCGCCGAAGATCACGCCCAAGAACGACATCGACCGCATCGCAGAACTTCGGGCCCAGGCGCAGAAGCTGCGCGAGCAGATCCGACTCGCACAGAAGATGGGCGAGGCCGAAGAGGCCACCAAGCTGCAGAAGGAACTCAAGCAGACCAATACGGAGCTGACGAAACTCGAACCGCCGGCGACGGCACCAAGCCCGGTCGTCACGCCGCTGGCCCTTGCCAACAGCACGCCTCTGCTCCCTTCATCCGGTACGCCGACGGTGACCCCGGCCCTGTTCGTCACGCCCCAGAGCGGCACGCCGGCCGTTACCCTCGTCGACAATCCCGCTCCCGTCGATACGCCGAAGCCGGGGGCCGATGCCGGCGCCATCGTCAAGGACGTTCAGGCAGGCAAGAGCGTCGACCAGATCGCCACCGAACGCGGGCTGACGCGCGACCAGGTGCTCAATGAGCTCAAGGCCGGCGGCCTCGACATCAAGACAACCGATCCGAAGAGCGACAATGGCGACGTCCGCACCACTGAGATCAGCGACCCCAAGACCGGCCAGACCGTCACCGAATATTACGATTTCCAGCACGGCACCTACTACACCCAGGTGAAGGACGCCAAGGGCAAGGAGACCGACACGCCGGTGCGCGACGAATCCGGCCAGAAGATCACCACCAACTACGACCCGAAGACGGGAACGACGACAACCCGCCGCGAGGACGATCTGGGAACGGGAACGATCACCCAGACGACGCAGCTCTCCAATGGCGTGACGACGGTGAAGACGACCGGCGCGGACGGCAAGTCCACCACGGTGGTGACCGATGCCAAGGGGCAGAAGACCACGCTTGCCGCCAGCCAGGACCCAACCCGCAAGGGGGCCGAGGGCATCGGGAAGGATGTCGCCGCCGGCAAGAGCATCGACCAGATCGCCGCCGAACGCGGGCTGACCAAGGAGCAGGTGACCGCGCAGCTCGCGGCCGCGGGCCTGGAGGTCAAGACGAGCCAGCCCACCAGCGACAATGGCGACGTGCAATCGACGGAGATCGTCGACCAGAAGACTGGCAAGACGGTCACCGGCTACTACCAGGACTATCAGCACGATTCCCGAACGGTGCGCACGACCGACGAAAAGGGCAATGCGGTCACCACCAGCACGGAAGCCAACGGGACCGAGACCAAGAGCGTCGTGGAGGGCAATGGTCGCACCACGCGCACCGTGAAGCAGGGCAAGGACACCACCGTCTCCGTGACCTTCAACGGCTACACGCTGACCACCAAGCCGGATGGCAGCATGACCCTGCATGACGACGCCACCGGGCGCGACGTCAAGGTCAAGCCCGACAGCGCCGAGGCCGCGCTCGCCCAGACCCTCGTCTCCATCGACCCCAAGAGCTCCGATCCGCAGGAAGCCAAGAAGGCCGAGATCATCAAGACCACCCTCGACGGCATCTTCGCCGGCGAGGAATTGCCAAGCCTGCAGCAGGCCGTCACCGACCTGCACCAGAAAACCCAGGACGCCATCGCAAAATATGGCGAGGGCCAGCCTGGAACCAACCCGACGGCGGAAAACCCCTATGGCACCCCGCCCCCCGGCAAGGCACCGTCGGGAGGCGACTGGGTGCCGAAGAACGGCAAATGGGTCGATCCGGTGGTCGCCAAGGCGATGGACGCCGAAAACGTCGCCATCGGGCAGCGGGCCGAGGCCAGTGCCAAGGTCAATCAGTCACAGGCACAGCTGAACGTCTACGCGCTCGATCCCGCCTATAAGGGCGCGATGACCGACGCCAAGGTCCTGCTCGACGACAAGCTGGCCCCCTTCGGCCTGCAATGGAACGCGCCGACGCCGGAGGGCTCGCTCGCCGACGCCAAGAAGGCCCTCACCGATGCCAACAGCCAGCTCACCAATGCGACGACGGCGCGCGAGAACTACGAGAAGGCCCAACGCCTTCTCGACCAGGCGATCAGCAAGCAGGCGACATTGCCGCCTCCGCCCCCCCTCCCCGGGCAGACGACGGTAAGGGCCACCGCCGCCGACGATCATACCAACTAC
Source organism: Labrys sp. E2SS-1L (assembly GCF_057073705.1). Lineage (NCBI taxonomy): Bacteria > Pseudomonadati > Pseudomonadota > Alphaproteobacteria > Hyphomicrobiales > Xanthobacteraceae > Labrys > Labrys sp. E2SS-1L. Next base: position 955,483 of record NZ_CP172713.1, read on the forward strand.
GAATTGAAGGACGCCCAGTCCAAGGCGGCCCATGACGACGTCACTGCGCTGTTCTACCAGGCGGGGCTGTCTTCCAGCCAGGGCGACAAGGCACTGGCGGACTATCTCGTCGGCGTCCGGCAGCAGGAGGTCAACGCCACCAAGCCGGGCACGCCGGAGCGCACGGCGGCTGAGAAAAATCTCAGCGATGCCAAGACATTGAGCGAGAATGCCGGCAAGCAGGTCGATGCAGCCACGACCTATTCCAACTTCTATTCGGCCACGAGCACGCTTTCTGGCCAGGAAGTTCAGGCCACCGATCTCCGGCAGAAGATTCTGGCACAGTACCGCGCCGCCAATCCTGGCTCCTTCGATATGGAGAAGGAATATTCCACCTATGGCGGCGACTATCTGGGCAAGATCAAGGAACAGCACGTCATAGAGGATCCCAAGGATCATCAGCTCTACCTGGAGACCAAATACGAGCACGATACCAAACGGGTCCAACTGACCTTCACGACCAGCGACAAGAACATCCGCGAGGACCTGCGCAACGGCGAACTCAACAAGCAGTGGCAGGCGCTTCTCAACAACCCCGCCAACGCCAATATGTGCTACGCCGACGGCCGGGGAGGCCTGGCGGCGGCCAAGGCTGCGCAGGTTTCGGCCGGCCAGCAGATCCAGGCGATGATGAAGGACCAGCTCGGTCTGGTGCGGGACGGTCTCGACAAGCAGATCACCGGGCTGAAGACCGATCTCGATGGCGCCCTCAAGCAGCACGGCCCGGGCAGTGTCGAGGCGCCGGCAGGCCTGCTGCCCCAGGGTACCCAGCCCGTGGAGGTCACGGTCAATGGCCAGAAGGTGCAGGTGACCCCGGACATGGCCGGCGACGTGCAGCGCGGCGGCATCGATGCCATCGTCAAGAGCGGCAAGCCTGTTCGCATGGAGATCAATGGCCAGTGGTTATGGGTCCATCCCGACGTCGCGGCGGCCCAGATCCGGCTCGATGCGGCGCAGGATCAGCGCGCCAGCGTCGAGAATGCCCGCCAATCGGCCGAGCGCTCCGAGCAATGGTATTCCTTCCTGCTAACCCAGCCGCTCAAGCTGTTGGACGATGCGGGATCGGCGCCCTATTATGCCCATCTGCAGAGCGTCTATCTCGACGACCATCCCGACCAGGCGATGTCGGTCTACCAGGCCACGTTCCAGAACCTCTACAATTCCGGCTACAATGACCAGTTCACGCCGCTCGAGGGGCGCCAGGCCCAGGAAGGGCTGGTTGCGCGCACCCTCGGCATCGACACTTCCAGCGACGATGGCCGCACGACCCTCGACAAGGTCGTCGACGAGATCCGCGACATCGGCGGCAACACCGCCTCGGTCAAGGTCGTGCCCCTGTTCTATGTCGACGACAAGGTCGGTGCGCAACAGGTCTCGCTTTTCGCCGTCCAGGATGGCGATAAGACCTGGTATGTCGATGCCACCGGCCAGAAATTCGAGTCCATCAAGGATTTCCAGGACAACAACCGCCAGTTCCAGGAAAGCGGCAAGCTGATCGTGCCTGTTGGCCTCAGCATGAAGCCCGGGGCCGACGGCAAGATCGACCTGGAGGTCGTGCAGGCCCGCAATGTCTCGACCTTCGACAAGATCATCGATCCGATCGTGGGCATCGGCACCGCCCTCGCCACGGCCGTCGCCGTCATTCCCAATCCCTTTTCGCCGCTCGCTGCCGGCGTGGCCTATGCCGGAGGCGCCTATCTCGGCACCCGCGCCGTTATCAAGGAAGTGGACTATCTCCAGCATGGCGGCGAGCTGGGCGACATGGAATCGATGATGAACATCGGCACGGTGGCCACCACCGTCCTGCCGATGGGATCGAGCGTGTTGCGCACCATCGGCATGGCGAAAACCACGGAATTGTCGGTGACGCAGGCGTTCCGGGCCAGCATCGGCATGACCGGGCAAGGCAGCTCCGTCGCCACGACGGCAGACGCCTATATGAGGAGTTCGGGCGGGCTGAACCGCACCGCGCGCGGCCTCGACTGGGCGGCCATCGGCACGGGCGTGCCGCTGACGGCAGTGTCGGCCCATGACCTGGCCGCTTATGGCGACCAGATGAGCGGCCTTGAATTCGCCAGCGCGTTGACCAGCCTCGGCGTCGGCGTCGCCGGCACGGGCCTGGGCGTCAAGGGGCTGCGAGCCACCAAGCCGCTCGCCGCGGCCGACGAGTCGGCCGGCGGGTCCCCTTCGACGGCATTGCCTGCCTCGGTAAATACACGCTCGTTCGGCTCGGAAAACGGCCGCACGCTGAACTATCTTCCCGACGGTACGGTGACGATCGGCGGGCAGCCTGTGGCTGCCAAGGACCTGTCGATCGGGCTGTCCAACAAGGGCGCGGTCGACAAGGACACTTTCCTGGTGATCGCCGACGAGACCAACCTGCCTGGCGCGACCCAGCTGATCGAGGACCTGCGCAATGCCGGCTATCGCGACGGCCAGGGCATCACGATCCTCGCCTGCCGCGCCGGTTCCCTCGACCATCAAACCGGCAGTCCCCTCACGCGGTCCCTCGCCGGCGAGGTGGCCGACAGGCTCGGCGTGCGGACGCGCGCCTATGACGGACCTGTCGAGCTTGCCGACGCCATCAAGCCTGCCGAAGGAGGCAAGGAGGTGGTCGAACTGCCCGGACTGCCGCTAACCGATGTTTCCGGTGGCGCAACGCTCCAGCAGCCCAACCATGCCGCCCAGAGCGACTTCTGGTTTGGAGGCGGCAGGGATGCGGCGCCTCCTGCCTCCCCGAGCAGCGTACATGGTGCCGGCGACGGCCCCATCGACCCGATCACCCTGGGCAAGAAGACCGGCCCCACCCCTTCGGGCCAATCGCCGAAAATCACGCCTCCCACGCGCAAGCAATTGCAAGCCACCGATCCCAAACAGCTGGACTTTACCCAGCTCAACGCCAAGAACGTGCCCTGGCTGAAGCCGGATCAGGTCGCCGCGTTCACGCCCAAGCAGTGGGAAGCCTTTAAACAGGCCGGACTGCAGGGTTCGCTCACGCGCGGCCAATTGCAGGCGATTCCGGAAAACAGGATCAGGAATATCGACGCCGGATCCCTGACGAAATCCCAGGTTCGCTCGCTGACCAAGGCTCAGGTCGCGGCCCTCAATGGCAAGCAATTGCAGGGGCTCCATCAGGCCGGCCTGCAGGAGCACCTGACTCAGGGCCAGATCGGGGCGATACCCGACAATCGCGTCCAATATCTCGATAGCGCCAGTTTGACGAAAAGACAGATCGGGGGTCTCTCTCAGGCCCAGATCGCGGCAATGACCAACAGCCAATGGAAAGCCTTCAATCAGGCGGGGCTGCTGCCTCATCTGTCGCGGGCTCAAACGCGCTCGATCCCAGAGAACCGTATTGCAGACCTGAATATCGGCTCCATGCTGCCCAAGCAGGTCTCCTGGTTGACCTTGAAGCAATGGGAAGCCTTCAAGCGGTCCGGCCTGCAGGGGCAGTTGACGCAGGCCCAGATCGGCGCGATCCCGAGCAATCGCGTCAAATATCTCGATATCGCCAGTCTGGACGCCAAGCAGGCCGGATGGCTGAAACCCGATCAGCTTTCGGCACTGACCAAGTCGCAGATCAGAGCCTTTTCCGGCGAACAGCTGCGCGCTCTGCCCAATGCATCTGTCGCCGATATGGCAGCCACCCTGACACGCAAGCAGATTCCCGAATTGACGCTGGCGCAGATGGAGGCAGTTGGCGACACCCAGAAGAAAGCGATGAGCGAGGAAGGGCGCAAGCTCCTGGACGAACTCATCGAGGTCCGCAACCTGTCTCCGGATGACATCGCCCGCCTCTCGCCGAGTGGAATCGTCAATCTCACGCCCGATCAATTGAGGGATCTGACGCCGGACCAATTGCGCGCCATCGCGCCCAAACGCATCAAATATCTCGATCTGGCCGAGCTCAACCCCTCGCAACTGGCTGAGTTGACGCCGGAGCAGGTGAAGAAACTCAGGCCGAACCAATTGGCAGGCCTGAAGGACGATCAATTGCAGGCCCTCACGCCAGCCCAGGTCGATGTGCTCAAGCCTTTCCAGACCGCCCTGCTGAAAGGCAACCAGCGCTCGGCCCTCAACGGCTACACGCCCGCCTCGGCGCCAGTGCGGGCGCTGGCAAAAATGCGCGCGATGGGCGTCGACGATCTCGTTCTCACCACGACCGCCACGGCCACCTTTGCCGCCGTCTGGCCAGCCCTGCCACCGCATGTCCAAGCCTACATGCGAGCCGGTGGTCTCGCCTGGCGCGGTCTGACCATGAGCGCCGCTGCGGCCCTGCCGGGCAAATGGACGGCGCTCCACACGCCGCTGGGCCGTATCATGAAGATCGGCGATGCGCTGAGCTATCTGCCGACCCAGGCGGCCGGCATCCCGACCTCGGTCACTCTGGGCGGTGCCGGCGGAGCCCTGTTTGAAGGAAGCAACGCCTTCTATTTCGCCAAGGCCGTGCGCGAAGCCCGCACCGGCCGGCCCACCATGCCGATGGCCGACAAATGGAACCTGCCCTCCTATGCGATCGGGAGCGGCCTCTCGCTCGGCGATTCCATCCCCAAGGACGGCTCGAACCTCTCGAGCCTGCCTGGCGTGCCGGATTTCGTGTCAAAAGGGTTCGACTTCGTTCCGGGCGCCGCCGATACGGTCGACAACGCCGCCTTCCTCCTCGGTTCGGCCTATCTGTGGGCACGCGGTGCCCGGACAGGACTGGGACGCGGGAAATGGGAGCCTAGCATGTCAGGCTTCGATCGTGTCGTCTTCGGTGTCACCTTCGGCGGCGGCATGATCCTGTTCAGCGGCATCGTGATCGCGAATTGGCTGGATCAGCAGAACAAGGCAAATGCCCCAGGGGTACAGCCCTCCGGCAACAATTCCACGCCGACCCCGACGCCGACGACACCGGCGCCAGCAACGCCAACACCAACGCCGTCAAAGACGACGCCAACGCCCACCACCTCGCCTACCGCCACCAGTTCCTCAACTCCCTCGCCGACCACGACGAAAGCGGGCCCGAACAAGCCTCTGCCGAGAGAACCCGGCACATCGGAGGCGACGCCGGCCCAGTTCGTCGTCTCGGCGGATGACGGGCTCAATCTGCGGGACGAGCCGGCTGGCGATTCCGGTGTGGAGACGGTGATCCGGCCAGGTTCCCTGGTCAAGGAAACGGGCGTTTCCAAAACCGACGAATCCGGCAGGACCTGGGTTCCCGTCAGTGCCCATGGCGCGGATGGCACGGAGCATCAGGGCTGGGTCGAAGCCAGTTTCGTGCAGACCCATCCGGCCGGAGCACAGGATGGCGAGGGACGTCTCAATCCCGAACTCGAACGCCAGGGCTATCAGCCGATCATCGCCCGCGACGGCGATACGATGGGCGGCATCGCGCGCAACCATTCGGCCGATGTGCGGGAAACGGTGTTGCTCAACATGGGCCACATCGCTATCCCGGACGTCATCTTTGCCGGGGACCGCATCTACCTGCCTGGCGCGACGGCATGAGATGAGTTCGGAAGCATTCCGAGCCCGCAGGAGTCCGATCTCGCCTTGATTCAGGTCAATGCAAGGCACCGATGACAAGCCCAATCTGCTCCCTGGCTTCGAAGCGAGCCATGGAGGCACAGATGGGCGTGATCATTCGATTGTTGTTGTTCGTGGCGGCGCCCGTCGCCGCTCTTTTCGTGGCCAGGGATTCCCTCAATTTCCAGATCGCCCAGGTGTTCTTCGCGATGATGATCTTCATCGCCGTCGGCGTGATCGCGGCTTTCTGGGCAGGCGGAAAGAAGACCTGATTCTTCCAGGGCGACCTTCCCGGGAAGACTGACCGTCGGACCTAAAAAAATGATGCCAAAACAATGATTTATGCCAAAGCGTGGGCCAGAAACCGGATCCTCTTCCCGAATATGGCTCTGTGCATCCGATAGGTTCGTCCCAAACGCCAGCCTCGGCCCTGGAAGCCAACACAGCACCCGGAAGGGTTGCGGAGCGCCCTTGTCGGCAATTTCTACAAGAATTTATCAGTATTTTCGTACCTCCGACTACCGCACGACGACCTCGGCGCCAATCGAGGCGCGTTGATAGAGATCGATCACGTCATCGTTCGTCATGCGGATGCAGCCCGAAGAATTGGCCGTGCCGACAGTCCAGGGCGCATTGGTGCCGTGGATGCGATAGAGGGTATTGCCGATATAGAGCGCACGCGCGCCGAGCGGGTTGTTGGGCCCACCGGCCAAGCGCACCGGCAGGTAGTGTCCCTGTGCGGCCTCTCTTTCCCGCATTTCGGCAGGCGGACGCCAATCGGGCCATTCCTTCTTGTCGAGAATGCGGTCCCGGCCCGACCAGGAAAAACCCTCGCGTCCGACCCCGATGGCATATTTGAGCGCCCTGCCGTCGCCGAGCACGTAGTAGAGGCGGCGCTCGCCGGTGTCGACGATGATCGATCCCTTGGGATGGGGTTCGGCGAAGGCCACGATTTGGCGCGCGATCGGCGGCGTGCGCCGCGTCGCCGGTTGACGGGCGGCCCCAGGGGCGGGCTCACCGACGACATCCCCCGGATTGTCCGAGGGCGCGATGACCACGTCATCCTCGCCGTCATAGACCCATGTGCGCGGATCGTAGCCGCCGGCCTGGGCCGCGGCGATACCCATCATCGACAATGACAAGGTGCCGGCGACAGCGACAGCCATCGCGGCTCTGCGCATGACGGATTGTAGGATCATGGGTTTGCCTCGCAGCCAGCGGCACGCATGAAGACGCCCTGCTTCGACCGTCATTTTCCCTGCTCTCCCCTGCGCGTCGCCTCGTTCGAAAACCGTAACAACGTACCTCCATCCGCAGCACGAATCTGAAGCGTTTGGCACTTGCCTATGGCTCTATAATCCAATTGGACTTTCATTTCAGCGACGATCACGATAATGTGCGGCACGGTTTGGCAGGCAAATCATGCCGCATGGGACTCACGCTCGAAGAGCGGACGCGTCGTTGCACAGGTAAGGGGCATGGAATTTGAGACCAGCAGGATGGCTATGGGAACGCGTCGTCGCTCCCCTGCCATTCTCGGCTTCGCAGTCGGATTTTGCCTGTGCGTGGCGGCTTTGCCCACGCGCGCAGCCGAGCCTGACTGGCCTGCCGGTCCCTACAAATACATCACCATCGACCAGTCGGTACGCGACGCCTTGACCGAGTTCGGCCGCAACATCCACGTTCCGGTAAAGCTCAGCGACGGGGTGAAAGGTCGCCTGAGTGCCGGCATGCCGATAGGCACGGCGCGCGAGTTCCTGCAATGGGTCTGCGACCGCTACGGACTGGTCTGGTATTATGATGGCTCCAGCCTGGCCGTGGCGACCGAAGCCGAAATGCGTACCGACATGTTCAAGGTCGACGCAGCCACCCTGCCCGGCATCCCCGGCCGACTGCGGGAACTCGGCGTCGCCGATGCACGCTACCCCATCAAGATCGCCCAGAACGAGCGGGTCGTCTCGGTTTCCGGCCCGCCTGCCTATATCGACGCCGTCCGCAAGGCGCTCGGCGTGCTGACCGAGCCATCCGGTCCGACGCGGGCGCGCGAAGTCGACGGTTCGGCCGAAAATGTCGTGCCGGTGCGTGTTTTCCGAGGCCGGCGCGCCGAGGTCGAGACCCCGCCCGCCGCCAAGCATCCAGGAGAGAGCAAATGAAGATCGAGAGCAACGGCATCAGCCCGACCAATCAGCCCGACCCGAGCAAGGAAAGCCAGGAAGCGGCCCTGCAGAAGCAGATGGAAGAAACCCTCGCCAACTTCGCCGTGAGCATGGCCCAGCAGCAGGGCGACCGGGCTCTGGAAGGCATGCAGCAGGCCCGCAACGAGGAAGGCTGAGCTGGAACCGGAAGGCAGGCCCCAATCGGCGATCGATGAGGAATGAACATGCAGCTTGCAGACGCTGCCATAGGCGCGGTTTCGGCGGCACCCACCCAGTTCCAACCGCCCCAGCCACAGGCGAATGTCGAGCATCAGCTCTTCGACTATCTCGTGGAGATGGAAAAGAGCGTTAGCAGAACCGGGCAGCCCAATGATCCCGCCGCCCTCGTCGGCGGTGCCCTCCACTCGCTCGAAGGGGTGGTGCAGCAGGCCCAGTCGGCCTTTGCCAAGAACGGGCCCCAGACGGGTTCCGCCCCGCCGGCCGGCGAAGGAACCGGCAATGCGGCGGCCGGCAATGAAGGGCCACCGGGCCAGCCGAACGCGGATCTGACGCTGGATCGCGCCATTTCCTTCATGTGGGCGGCAGCCAATGTCTCCGTCGCCATCAACAGCGTGACGGCCGCCACCGGCTCGGTCAACACGCTGATCAAACAGCAATAGTGCGTGGCGGGGGCTCCGTGAGGCCAGTATCGATGCATCGGTTGCCGGCCTGGCTGCGCCGGTTCGGCACCGTCTTTGCTCTTGTCGGCGTGCTGTTCCTGCAGGCCTGCACAGTGGAACTCTATACCGGCCTCAGCCAGCGCCAGGGCAACGAAGTGGTCGCCGCCCTGGTGCGCAAGGGCATTCCCGCCCAGCGCCAGATCGACAAGGAAGGTACGGTGACCGTCCTGGTCGACAAGGCGCGCTTTGCCGAAGCCATGTCCGTGCTCGACGCGATCGGGCTGCCGAAGGAGAAATTCGCCACCCTCGGCCAGGTGTTCAAGCGCGACGGGCTCGTCTCCTCCCCGGTGGAGGAACGCGCGGCGATGATCTACGGCCTCAGCCAGGAACTCTCGCAAACCATCTCCGACATCGACGGCGTGCTGTCGGCCCGCGTCCATCTCGTCCTGCCGGAGAACGATCCGCTCAAGCAGCAACTGGTGCCGTCCTCGGCATCGGTCTTCATCCGCCATCGCACCTCGGTCGACATGAAGGAACTGGTGCCGCAGGTGAAGATGCTGGTTGCCAACGGCGTTGCCGGCCTGACCTATGACAATGTTTCGGTCATCCTCGTGCCGGTCGCGGCGGCGGTCGAGCCGACCACGAGCGAGCCGGGCCTCACGAACTTCATGGGCATCTGGCTGCATCCCGACGACCTCGCGCGTGCCATGTGGATCGTCTATGGGCTGATCGCCATGGTCGTGCTCCTGGTCGGGAGCCTGGCCTATCTTCACTGGCGGCGGCGGCGCGATGTCTACACTCTCGACAGCGCTCCTCCCCTTCGCGCCGTGAAGAGGGCGCCATGACCGGCAAGATCGATGCTGACCAGGCCTGGCAGTCCTTTCTGCACAAGCCGGCCCTTCATGCGATTGCGGCGCGCCTGGTTCCCTGTTTCGGCGGCTCGCTGGGTGACGAGGCTTGCGCCCATATGCTGACTGCCGGGCGGCTGGAGGCAAGGCTCTCCAGCCTGATCGGCGAGCATTACGGCTTTTCTCCCCAGGAGCCGCAGGTCGATGAAGGCGACCGGGCCATCGCGCTCTGCGACCCGGACGCGCTGGCCGATATCGCGCTGAAAGCCGGCGCGATCTACTGGGCCGCCGCTTTCGCCGGCGTGATCCGCCGTGAGACCACGGCGGCACTGCATGCGCAACTCGGCGAAGCGCTCTGTGAATTCGCGGTGGTCAATCGCGACCTTGCCGGTCCCGAACAGGACCTCGATCCGATCGCCGGCCTGGCGGGGCGGGTCACGGCCGATGGCTGGCGCTGCCTCGGCGCCTGGTGCGATGCCCTGCCGGCGGGTGTCGGGATGCGGGTCCGCCTCAAGCTGCCGCCCCGTCCGGAACTCGATGGCATCGGACCGGCGCCTTCTACGCAATTGGGCCCGCCGATCGTGCGGCGGGCCGCTGGCTCGAGGTAGAAGATGGCAGGGCAGGACACAGGCCCCCTGGCCGATCGACCCAGGCGCCCGACCGGGCGCATCCTGCGCGCGGCGGAGGCAAGGGCCTGGCAGGACGGCTATGGCTTTCTGGAAACCGCGCGGCAGGACGCCGGACACCTGCGCGAGGCAGGACGGCGGGCCTATGCCGCCGAATATGCGCAGGGCTATGAAGACGGGCTTGCCCAAGGCAAACGGGAGGCTGCACGTCTCGTCACCGAGACGACGGCCAAGCTCGATCGCTATTTCGAGGGTGTCGAAAACCAGGTCAGCGGCCTGGTACTGGAAGTCGCCCGGCGCCTGCTGGGCAGCTTCGATCTCGACGAACTCGTCGCCAAGATCGCCCGCCAGGCCGTCGCCGAGGTCAGGCAGGCCAAATATCTCAGGCTCACCGTTCACCCCGATTCATATGGCAGGGTTCGCGAGGAACTCGACGCACTCACGCGGGAGCGGCAATTCGGCTTCCCCATCGAGGTCGAGACCGATCCTGCCCTCGCGCGTGATGCCTGCATCGTAGCGAGTGAGGCCGCCGTGATCGATGCCGGTATCGGAACCCAGCTCGATGCCGTCGCCGCTGCACTCGGGTCGGCGAGAAAGGCGGCGTCATGACCGACGCCTCCATCGACATCGACGCGAGACTCGCCGACATCGTTCCGCGCCTCGGCAAGCGGCTGCGGGAAGAGAACCAGCGAACACGAAGCGGGCGGGTGCGCGAAGTCGTCGGGGTCGTCATCCATGCCACGGTGGAAGAGGCGCGGCTCGGCGAAATCTGCGACCTGGTCGATCCGAAGACGGGCCGCCGCGTCAGGGCCGAGGTCGTCGGCATTGCCGATGGTTCTGCCGTGCTGGTTCCGCTCGACGACCTGGCCGGCCTGTCGAGCCTGACCGAAGTGATTCCGGTGGCGGCCCAGCTGCAGATCGGCGTCGGTCCGGGCCTGCTCGGCCGCGTGGTAAGCGCTCTTGGCGAGCCGCTCGACGGCCGGCCGCTCTATGGCGATACCCTCGATGACCGGCGCCCCGTACACGCTTTCCCTCCGTCGCCGCTCTCGCGCGGGCTGATCAGCGAACCGATCCAGCTCGGCATCCGCGCGCTCGACGGCATGCTTACCTGTGCCCGCGGCCAGCGCATCGGCCTGTTCGGTGAGCCAGGTATCGGCAAATCGACCCTGCTCGCCAATATCGTACGCGGCACCGACGCGGATGTGGCTGTGGTCGCGCTGGTAGGCGAGCGCGGCCGCGAAGTGCGCGAATTCGTCGAGCATGCGCTGGGCCCCGAGGGCATGGCGCGTACCGTCATCGTTGCGGCAACCTCGGACAGGCCGGCGATCGAACGCGTCAAGGCCGCCTTCGTCGCCACCACCATCGCCGAATATTTCCGCGACCGGGGCCAGCATGTCCTGCTGGCGATGGACAACATCACACGCTTCGCCCGAGCCCAGCGCGAAATCGGCCTGGCCTCGGGCGAACCGCCGACACGGCGCGGCTTTCCGCCCTCCCTTTTCGCGGCGTTGCCGCGCCTGCTCGAGCGGGCCGGCCCGGGGCAGATCGGCACCATCACCGGCCTCTACAGTGTGCTGCTCGAAGGGGACGGCACGCTCGACCCGGTGGCCGAGGAGCTGCAGGCATTGCTCGACGGCCATGTCTTCCTGTCGAGCGATCTGGCCCGGCGCGACCATTTCCCGGCCATCGACATCCTGCGCAGCAGAAGCCGCCTGATGAATGCGGTGGTCTCGCAGCAGCACCGCGCCGACGCGACCCACATACGCGAGCTGATGTCGCGCCACGCCGAGGTGGAACTGCTGGTGCGCATCGGCGAATACCAGAAAGGCAGCGACGCCGTCGCCGATGAAGCCGTCGCCAAGATCGACCGGATCAATGCCTTCCTGCGTCAGCCCTCCGACCAGCAGGAAGCCATGGAACACACTGCCGAACGCTTGCGGGATATCGTCAATGGCTAGGCCGGCGATCATCTCCCAGCTCCACAGGATCCGCAGCTTGCGCGAGCGACGCGCCCTGGAAGCGGTTGCCCACCAGCAGCGCCTGGCTCGCGAAGCACAGGATCGGGCGCGATCGGCGGCCAGCGCGCTCGCCACTCGCCTCGAGCAGGCTGCGGCCGACGAACGAGCCTCCTTCGTCGATCTCATGGGCCGGCCGCTGACGGCCCAGGACCTGCTGGCGCTGCGCGGCCGCTTCCAGCTTACCGCCAGCGAAGTGGAGCAGCTGCGGCAGGCGACGGAAGAGGCGAGGCAGGCTGAAGCCGGGCAGCAGCAAAAGCTGATGCAGGTACGCGAGGACCACCACGCCCGGCGCAAGGCCGTCGAGAAACTGACCCGTCTCGTCGACGAGATGAGATCGCGCAGCAGGCGCCGGCTGGAGGCGATCGAGGAAATCACGATCGAGGAGGAAGCGACCCTCGCGGCCGCGTCAAAGCTCAAGCCAGGAAGAGCGTGATTTTCGCATGCATCAGAGACTAGCGGCACTTGGAAAAACGCGACAGCGCCCTGCGGCCGCCCCCCCGGTCTCGGCGGCCCGCCTGCAAGCGATCACCCCTGCGGATGCCGCGGCCCTCAACGCCTTCTATCGCCATCGTCCGCCTGTGAAGATCCGCATTGCCGGTGAGGAGTTCCTGCTTTCCGTCCTGTGGCAACCGGCGGTGGATCCGGACACGACCACCGCCATCGACTTCAAGGTCGGTGCCGCAACGGGCCGTCTTTGTCTCGCGCCTGCACAGTTCGAACGCTGGCTGGCGCGGGCCAATCCCGGCGCCACAGTCGGGCCGCCGGCCCCCGCGCATGCTGCCCTGCTGCTGGAATCTTACCTGCGGGATGAGATCGCCTGGCTGGAACAGCAACTGGACGGGACGATCGAGCTGATCGCAGCCACCGGGCTCAGCTCCCCGCCCGATATGCCCTTCGCGTTTGCCCTCCGGCCCACTGGCCAGGCCGAAAGCGCCTGCTTTCTGCAGGCGGACACCACGCTCGCCACCAGGATCGGCCGTATCCTCGACACCGCATCGGGCAAGCCTGCCGTTCGCCGGCTCGATCTGCCCCTGCCCGTCAGCCTCTGGTGGGCCGCGACCAGCCTTTCGGTGGGGGAACTGCGTACCCTCCAGCCCGGCGACATCGTCATGACCGATGGCTGGACCCGCGGAGCGCAAACGGTCCTGGTGGTGCTGGCCGGGCGCCGGGCGGCGCTGGCGGAGCCGATCGGACAGAGCGGCAGACTTGTTTCGGCGCCGATGCCGATCAGCAAAACGAGATGGGGATGGATCATGGATGAACCACAATCGGCAAGCGGACAGCCTGACGACGCGGGCCTGGAGGATTTGCCGGTGACGGTCGTCTTCGAACTCGCCCGCATGACGATGCCTTTGCACGAGGTCAGCCGGCTCGCTGCCGGTTCCATCGTGCCGCTCCCCGAGCTTTCCGAGCCTGCGGTCGATCTCGTGGCCAATGGCAAGCGCATCGGTCGCGGAGAGATCGTGAAGGTCGGTGACGGCATGGGAGTGCGTATCGTTCGCACGGCAACTGATGCTTGAGGGCTCGCCCAATCTTCTCGGCCTTCTCGTCGCGGTCGGCCTGGTCGGCATTCTGCCGCTGGCCGTAGTGACCATGACGGGTTTCCTGAAGATCTCCGTCGTCCTCTTCCTCATCCGTAACGCGCTCGGCGTCCAGCAGACACCGCCCAACCTGGTGATCTACGGCATCGCCCTGGTGCTGACGGTCTATGTGACGACGCCCTTGATCGGCGAGATCTCGGGACGTCTGCAGCAGGAAAACATCCAGTTCCAGACCACGCAGGACCTGACGCGCGCGGCCGAGCTGGCCCGCGAACCGCTCAAGCAGCATCTGCTGCGCTACACCCAGCCCCAGGAGCGCCAGTTCTTCCTGGACGGCACCAAGCGGCTGTGGCCGGAACCGGCACGGGCGGAAGTGAAGGATGACGACCTGCAGATCCTGGTGCCGGCCTTCGTCGCCTCCGAACTGACGCGGGCCTTCGAGATCGGCTTCCTGCTCTACCTGCCGTTCCTCATCATCGATGTGGTGGTCGCCAATGTGCTGATGACGCTGGGCATGATCATGGTCTCGCCGACACTGATATCCATTCCGCTGAAACTGCTGCTCTTCGTGGCGATCGACGGCTGGTCGCGCCTGATGCACGGCCTGATCCTCAGCTACAATTGACGGTTGCACCGCAAGGACCGCCCGATGGCCAATGATTTCATTCTTGCCAAGGTCCAGAGTGCCCTATGGATGGTGCTGATCCTCTCCGGGCCTGCCATCGTGGCGGCGCTGGTCGTCGGCCTGCTCATCGGCTTTGCCCAGGCACTGACCCAGATCCAGGACCAGAGCCTGCCGCAGACCGTCAAGCTGGTCGTGGTTCTCGTCGTCATCCTGCTGGTCGGCCCGCTCCTCGGCTACCAGATCGCCAACGAGGCGTCCAAGGTCATGGACGAGTTTCCCGTCGTGACGCGCCAGTGATGGAAAACCTGTTTGCATCCCTCAAGGGGCTGGAAACCCTGGTCCTGGCCAGTGCCCTGGCCACGGCGCGCATCGTCGGCCTGGTCGCGCTGATGCCGCTGTTCTCCCGTACCCGGCTGGCCGGGATCCTGCGCACCGGCGTGGCGTTGGCGCTGGCGCTGCCGGTCATCCCGATGACCGTCGACATTGCCGGGCGCGGCCATGTCGACGCGCCCATGATGCTCATGCTGATGCTCAAGGAAGTGGTGATCGGCGCCCTGCTCGGCTTCGTGCTCGGCATCCCGTTCTGGGCAGCAGAGGCCGCTGGCAACATCGTCGACCTGCAGCGCGGCTCGACCATGGGCACGCTGATCGATCCGATGATGACGCATGAGACGAGCGCCACGGGCACGCTGCTGATGATCGTCATGGTGGGCATCTATCTGGCCGCCGGCGGCCTTCATCATACCTTGAGCGCGCTGTACGACAGCTATGCGCTCTGGGCGATCGACAGTCTCTCGCCGATCTTCAGCCGGGATGCTGGCGCCATCCTGCTGACCTTGCTGACGCGCATTCTCGGCATGGCGCTGACACTGGTGGCGCCTCTGATCGTCAGCCTGCTGCTTTCGGACGTCGTGCTCGCCTTTCTCGCCCGCGCCTCGCCGCACCTCAATATTTTTGCCCTGTCGCTGGTGGTGAAGACCCTCGTCTTCAGCCTCGTCTCGGTGCTCTATGCCGCCTTCCTCATCCATTACATGACCAGCGATCTCGCCTTCCTGGACCAGGGCGTAAACGACCTCAAAGCACTTGTCGGTGGAGCGAGGTAGCGATGGTCGCAAAAGCCAAAACAAACTGCCCGGTCATAAGGAACCTGTGCGAGCGCTCGGGCCGGCAGCCGAACAACAAAGAGCCGTTCCAGCCATCGAAAGAACCAAAAAATATAATAATTCTAATCGCTTGTTCGAGATTTCTCTACTCTCGCAGCAAGCTGGGGGCCACAGAAATCAATGGGACGTCCACACATCGCGACGAGGTACGAAGAATTCCGCATGGTCGGCGCGACCAGTCTGCGCGAAGCGATCAGGCTCGGCCACTATCGCGGCCACACCGCCGGCCTGGCGGATGGCAAGCTGCAGGCAGACGTCATCATCCTGCCGAACAGCCTTGCCGACGACTTCCTGGAATATTGCATGCGCAACCCCAAATCGCTGCCCCTGGTCGGCGTCAATCGGGCCGGAGATCCTAGCCTGCCTACTCTCGGCGAAATCGACGTGCGTACCGACCTGCCGCAATATGATGTCTTCCATGCCGGGCCACAGACCTGGAGCAGGACCGACATCATCAGCCTGTGGCGTGACGATCTGGTCGCCTTCGCACTCGGCGGCACATTCAGCTTCGAGCATATGCTCCGACGGAACCGGATCGAGGTGCGCCATGTCGCCATGAGCCAGAACGTGCCGCTCTATCGCTCCTCAATCCGTACCCAGGGCGTGGGCATGTTCGGCGGCTACATGGTCGTCTCGATGCGGCCGATCCGAAAGGATCTCGTCGACAGGGCTCGCGCCATGACGGCACGTTTTCCGCACGCCCATGGCTCGCCGGTCCATGTCGGCGATCCCGCGGAGATCGGCATCGACGACGTCGACAGCCCCGACTGGGGCGATGCCGTCGATGTCCGTCCCGACGAGATTCCCGTCTTCTGGGCTTCCGGCCTGACGGCGCAAAGCGTGCTGAAATGCTCGACGCCGGAGATGTTCATCACCAATACGCCAGGGCACATGCTGATAACCGATCTCGACGCCGATGCCGATGTCGGCCAGATCAGGCTGTTTTAGCTGTTCGGCACCGGCATCAATCGCGCAGCAGTGGCAGCAATCGTTCGCCCTGGCGCTTGATCTCGGACAGATAGGGCGTATCGGAAAGCACGAAATGCGTGATGCCGAGATCGCGATATTTGCGCAGTGAATTGGCGACATCGGCGGCCGAGCCGACCAGCCAGGTCGTGCCGGCACCGCCTCCGCCGAACTTGCCGGGGGCGGTATAGAGATTGTCGTCGAGCACGTCGCCGCGCGAGGCAAGATCGAGCAATCGGCGCTGCCCCTCGGCGACGGCCTGGCGGTGGTCGTGCCAGCCGGCGCCGTTGGTCCTGGCCATCTCGGCAACCTTCGCCTCGGCATCGGCCCAGGCCTGCTCCCTGGTGTCACGGACAAGCGTCGTGATCCGCAGGCCGAACTCCAGGGGTGGAAGATCGCGGTCCAGCGCCTTGCTCAAAGCCTTGAGGCGTTCGATGCGCTCCTGGACGCCACCGCGCGGCTCCCCCCAAAACAGCTGGACATCGGCCTCGGTTGCGGAGACTCGTTCCGCCGCCTCCGAAGCGCCCCCGAAATAGAGACGGGGATGCCGACGCTCGCCACGCGGGGCAATGCGCGGCGCCACGGCAGAGCCGGCAACCCGGAAGTGCTCGCCTTCAAAGGTGACGTTCTCTTCGGTCCAAAGCCTGCGCACCAGGCGCATGAATTCCCGGGTGCGGGCATAACGGTGCGCCTGCTCCCCCTCAGCATCGCCATAGGCCGCCAGATTGTCCAGACCCGACACGACGTTCACGCGCACGCGGCCGCCGCTGAGCTGATCGAGCGTGGCGGCGGCGGAGGCGAACTGGGCCGGCTGCCAATAGCCGGGCCGGATGGCGATCAGCGGCTCGAAAGTGGTGGTCCGTACGGTAAGGGCAGTGGCAAGAGTGAAGGTATCGGGCCGGCCCCAGCCGGTGCCGATCAGTGCGCCCTTCCAGCCATGGTCCTCCAGAGCCCGGGCATGGCTGGTCAGCGTCTCCAGGCTGTTGTGATCCGCGGCGGCCGCGTCGCCGCGATGGCCGGCCCCGAGGTCATTGGGGATGTACCACAGATATTCGCCCGTCCCGCTCATGGCGTTGGCCCGCCATTGCCCGTGGCTGCGGAGCCGTGGTGATCGCCGGTTTGGCGCGCTTCGCTACTCGACATGGTCGGTCTTTCCGTAAGCATTCCTGATGTCCTCGAGGGCGACCGCCAGTCGAAGACGGACTGTGAGACGACGGGCAAGGTCAGCGCACCTGCCCCCAGCGACGGATGGTGATCCTCTCCAATGTCGCGAACACCACATTCTCCATGACGAGCCCGATCAGGATCACGAGGGCGAGGCCAGCGAAGACACGGTCGGTGTAGAGTTCGTTGCGGTTTTGAAAGATGAACCAGCCGAGCCCACCCTTGCCGGACGAAGCGCCGAACACCAGTTCCGCCGCGATCAGCGTGCGCCACGCAAAGGCCCAGCCGATCTTCAGCCCGGAAAGGATGGCGGGCAAGGCGGCGGGTACCAGGATCTGAAGGACGTAGCGCACGCCCCGCAGGCCATAATTGCGGCCCGTCATGCGCAGGGTCTCGGGCACGGCCTGGAAACCGGCGAAGATGTTGAGGGAAAGCGGCCACAACACCGAATGGATCAGCACGAAGACCAGGCTGCCGGCGCCGAGCCCGAACCAGAGCAGCGCCAGCGGAAGCAGGGCGATGGCGGGCAGCGGGTTGAACATGGCCGTCAGGGTCGAGAGCAAATCCCGGCCCACTTGGGTTGCAACCGCGAGCGTGGTCAGCGCGAAGGCGAGGACGATGCCGGCGACATATCCCTGGACGAGCACGAGGAGCGACAGCCTCACCCGCTCGGGCAGCTCGCCGCTGGCCATGTCGGCTATGAAGGCCCGCGCGGTCGCCATGAAGGTCGGCAGCAAGAGGTCATTGTCCTGATAGCGGGCAAGAACTTCCCACAGCAGCGCGAGGGCCATGAGTATCAGGCTCTTGCGCAGCCAGCCCTGTTGCCAGAGACGGGTCGCCAGCGGCAGCCGGCGTTCGAGCGCCACTTCGACGAAGGGCGGGAGGTCGCGCTCGAATTCCGGGCGGACAGGTGGAACGAGCGATCCGTTCGAGACCATGCTCATCCCCGTCCTCGCATGCCAATCCTCGCTTCGACCGCGCCTTCCGGCTCCTTCGCCTCCTCCTCGAACAGCAGGCGATGGATATGCTGGCTCGCGGCCTGAAAGGCCGTCCCGCCACTGCTCGTCAGGTCCCATTCATGGCTGTTGATCTCCGCGCGCACCCGGCCCGGACGTGGCGAGAGCAGCGCCACGCGGTTGCCGACGACAAGCGCTTCCTCGATGGAATGGGTGACGAACAGCAGGGTGAAGCGCACCTCGTCCCACAGGCGCAGCAGTTCCTCCTGCATCTTGCGCCGCGTCAGGGCATCGAGCGCCGCGAAAGGCTCATCCATCAGCAGGATTTCCGGCTGCATGGCGAGCGCCCTGGCGATTGCCACCCGCTGCTTCATGCCCCCCGAGAGCTGGTGCGGGAAGACGTCCGCGAAGCTGGCAAGCCCGACCTTGTCGAGGTAATGCAGGGCTCGCTCCCGCGCCTGGTGGCGCGGCAGGCGTCCGGATGCGACGAGCGGGAAGACCACATTCTGCAACACCGTCTTCCACGGCGGCAGCTGATCGAATTCCTGGAAAACCACGATACGGTCGGGGCCCGGCGCGCGTATCGGCCGCCCCCTGAGCACGAACTCCCCTTCGACCGGCCTGATGAACCCCGCCGCTGCCTTCAGCAGCGTGGACTTGCCGCAGCCCGACGGCCCGAGCAGGACGAAACGATCGCCCTCATAGACGTCGAGATCCACCCTATGTGTGGCCCGGACGACCTGATGGCGGGTCGCATATTCCAAAGTCACCGAACGCGCCTGCAGCAAAGGGGCTGTCAAGGCATTCTCGACAGCTGGCTGCAGCGCACGCGAAACGTCACGCGGCTTGGAGAAGACTGGCTTGGAAAAACCCTGCAGGAGGCTGTCCGTCATGCGGTCCGCCGATCACCCATCTCAACATTCTTGGAACGAAGCATTCAGCTGCCGCCGGAAATGCGAGGCTCGTCGAAGAAATAGTCCGCCAGGCTCTTCGGCTCGTTCTTGATGGCGCCGACGCGGTGCAGGAACTGGCCGAGCCCCAGCGTGTTGTCGGGAGCGATCTTGAAGCTGACTTCCGGGTTCTTGATGATCTTGAGGAGCAGGTTGCGGTCTGTCTTGGCGCCGGCCACCTCCAGGTAGATATCGGCCGCCGCCTCGGGATTGTCGCGGATGAACCTAGCGGCCTCGTCGAGACCGTCGAGGAAGGCCCTGTAGGTCTTGGGACTTTCCTCGACGAATTTCTCCGTGGCGTAGAGCACCGTCGAGGAGGCCGGACCGCCCTGCACGTCATAGGATTTCAGCACGACATGCGCCTTGGGATTGTCGGCCAGTTCCTGTTCCTGGAAGGGCGGGTTGCCGAAATGGGCGGTGATCTCGGTGCCACCCTTGATCACCGCCGCCGCGGCTTCCGGATGCGGCAGCGCGACCGAGATCTTGTCCAGCCTGTCATAATCGGCATCGCCCCATTGCTTGGCTGAGGCCCATTGCAGGATGCGCGACTGCACCGAGACGCCGACGGCCGGCAGCGCGATGCGGTCCTTGTCGGTGAAGTCGGCGATCGTCTTCACATTGGCGTTGTTGGTAACGAGGTAATAGGGAAAATTGCCCAGCGAGGCGACGCCCTTGACGTTCTGCTTGCCATGGGTGCGATCCCACAAGGTGAAGAGCGGTCCGACCCCTGCCCCCGCAATGTCGATGCTGCCCGACAGCAGCGCATCGTTCACCGCCGCGCCGCCCGAGAGCTTGACAAATTCAACCTCGATGTCGACGCCTGCCGCCTTGCCGTGCTTTTCGAACAGTTTCTGGGCCTGCGCGACATTGAGCGTAAGATAGACGACGCCGAATTGCTGGGCGATGCGCAGTTTGCCCTCTTCTGCCTCTGCCGCCGAGGCAAACAGCAATCCCGCACCGGCCAGCAGCCCGATCATCGCCCGCATATGACGCCTCATGAAACACCCGTTCGTCGCTGGAAATTCCTCCAAATATAGAAAGTCTATTGAATTAGTCAATTTTATGCTGCGAGCGAGCCTTTTCGGAGCGCGCGGACGTCTCGTCCGCTCTTGGAAACGTTGCGTCCGGTTGGCGGGAAGAAGCGGACGGGACGTCCGCGCACCCGGAAAAGGCGCTGCTATTCGGGAGCGACACGCACGACGAGCTTGCCGAAATTGCGGCCCTCGAGCAGGCCGATGAAGGCTTGCGGCGCCTTGTCCAGACCGTCCACGAAATCCTCCTTGTAGCGGAGGCGCCCCGAGGCGATCCATTCTGCTGCCTCGCGATAGAAGGCGGGGCGCTGGTCGGCGAATTCGCGCTGGATGAAACCGCGGATGAGAAGGCTCTTGCTCAGGACATCCCGCATCATCGAGGGCAAGCGATCGGGACCAGGAAAGGCATCCGGGCCGGCATTATACTGCGCGATCAAGCCACAGACGGGGATACGCGCAAAATCGTTGAGCAGCGGAAACACCGCATCCCATACGCGGCCGCCGACATTCTCGAAATAGATGTCGATCCCCTTGGGGCAGGCAGCGGCGAGCTGGGCGGCGAAATCGGGAGCATGGTGATCGACCACGGCGTCGAAGCCGAGCTCATCGCGCACGAAGGCGCATTTGTCGGCACCACCCGCAATCCCGACGGCCCGGGCGCCCTTGATCCGGGCAATCTGGCCGACGACCGAGCCGACAGCACCAGATGCCGCAGCAACGACGACGGTCTCGCCGGGCTTGGGCTGGCCGATGGTCAGCAACCCGGCGTACGCCGTGAAGCCGGGCATGCCGAGCACCCCGAGCGCCGTACTCAACGGCGCCGCCTTGGGGTCGAGCTTGCGCAACCCCACGCCATCGGACAGCGCGAAGCTCTGCCAGCCGGAATGGGAGAGCACTATATCGCCCTCCCGGTAATCGGGATGGCGCGAACGTATCACGCGGGCGACGGTACCTCCCTCCATGACATCCCCGATCGCCACGGGCTTGGCATAGGATTTGGCGGCGCTCATGCGGCCGCGCATATAGGGATCGAGCGAGAGATAGAGGATCTGCAGGAGGAGCTTCCCGTCCGAAGGCTCGCCGACCGGCACGTCCTCAAACCTGAAATCGTCCGGGGAAGGCGCACCGACGGGCCGGGAGGCAAGCACTATTCGCCGATTGATGAGGGTTGACGTCGTCATGCTCGAGCCGGCCTCCGTTCTGTGTGTTTCAAGAACGCCCGTTTTCCGGCTACCGAATGTCAGGCGCCGGCAACAGGACGCCAGTTGCATTTAAGCGCGCTTGCGGAAATGTCATCGCCGGTCCCGCTCATATTTTCGTGCGATGGAGCACCGGCCCGGATGACGGATCACCCAAGCCGCGAGCCGACGCCAGGATGACGACCAGCGGGAGACGGCCCCTGTGTCCCGCGCATCATCTCTCCTTCGGCTGCCTGCTTCCCATCCTTTTTGATGCATTTCAGACGGAAGCCCAGGAGGCTTCCGTCTCTCACCGCAGATCGTCGATCACTTTCGGGCGTCGAGCTGGTCGATAGCCTGCACGTTCCCGGCCGAAGGGCCCTCAGGATCGAAATTCGACGACAGCCAGGTATCGACGATGGCCTTGGCGAGTTCCGGACCGACGACGCGCGCGCCCATGGTGATGATCTGGGCGTTGTTCGACTTGGCTGCGCGTTCCGCCGAATAGGTGTCATGGGTGAGAGCCGCCCGGATGCCCGGCACCTTGTTGGCGGAGATGCACACGCCGATGCCGGTGCCGCAGAACAGGATGGCGCGGTCATGCTTGTGATCGACGACGTCCTGCCCGACCTTTGCGGCAAGGTCGGCGTAATAGCCCGACTGGCTGAGATCGGTGACCTCCAGGTCCGGGCGATTGGCCAGATGCGCAGCGATGACGTCGAGCAGGGGCTTGCCCGCGCTGTCGGCTCCAAGTGCGATTTTCATGACGGTCTTCCTTCCTTGTATAAGTGAGATCGGTTGCACTAGGGGCTATGCCGACAGGGCCCGGGCCGTGCGTTCGAGGATGTCGAGATAGCCTTCGGCCTGCCAGGCGGAGCGCCCGATGAAGAGCCCGTCGATATGGGGCTGGCCGATGAGGTCGGCGGCATTGGCCGGATTGACACTGCCGCCATAGAGAACCGCAGGAGATGTCCCGAGCCGGTTCGCCGCCACTTTCTTGATCAGGGCCTGCTGGCGATCGGCATAGTCAGCGCTGGCTGGAATGCCGTTTTCGCCGATGGCCCAGACCGGTTCATAGGCGAAGATGATCTCGACAGCAGGCTTGCCGTCGCCAAGCTGCGCGAGCGCGCCCTCGACTTGGGTTGCGAGCACCTCTTCGGCCCTGCCGCTCTCGCGCTCAGCCAGAGTCTCGCCGACGCAGACCAGCGGTATCAGGCCGTGCTTGATGGCTGCCGCCGTCTTCAGGCCGACGGCGCGATCCGTCTCGCCGAAATGCTCCCGCCGCTCGCTATGGCCGAGCTCGACCAGGTCGAGGCCGCAATCCCGCAGCATCGGCGGCGAAACTTCGCCGGTCCAGGCTCCCGCATCGGCCCAATGCATGTTCTGCGCACCGACCTTCACGCGCGTCCCGGCGAGCGCCTTTTTGACCTCGCGCACCAGGGTGAAGGGCGGGATGACGAAGGGCTGCAGGCGGTCATCGACCGAAGCCAGTGCCTGAGCCAAGGCTTTCGCGAAAGCCAGACCCTCTTCCAGGGTCTTGTTCATCTTCCAGCTGGTGCCGACCCAGTGACGTGTCATTTTCCAAGTATCTCCGTGCCGACCACGACCGGCCGACTTGCAAATCGGTACGTTTCAGACAGACCTAGCCGAGCAGCGCCCGTGCCGTGGCCTCGTCGGTGATCAGTCCTCGCAGGCGACCGCTGAGCAGTACGGCCCGGATCGCCTCGAGCTTGTGCGCCCCGCCCGCAATGCCGACGATGTGGTCATCGGCCCGTCCGTTCAGGGCCACGCCCAGGGTCCGCGCGGTCAGCGGGTTTTCGAGCACCCGCCCCTGTGCGTCGAAGAAGTAGCCGAGCATTTCGCCCACGCCGCCCTCGGCCTTGATGTCCCGGATCTCCTGCGGGTGCATCATGCCGGACGAAACGAGCTGGGCGTCGGCATCGACCGAGCCGATGCCCACCACCTTCAGCTCCGCGCCATTGGCCATGGCGAGCACCTCGCTGATGCCGCGCTGGGCGAGCAGGACCGCCTTGTCCTCAGCGGAGTTGGCGAAGAACGGCACCGGCATCACATAGGCCTGCGCACCGGTCTTCTCCGCGATGGAGTGCATGACGTCATGCGGGTTGACGGCATAATTGCGGGTAAGCACGCCGAGCAGCGAGACGAAACGCATTTGGCCGGCCGCGATGCGGGACATATGCGCGACGGCCGATGTCAGGGTCCGCCCATGGCTGAGGCCGATGGTGCGATGGTCGCCGCGTTCGATCTCGCGCCGCAGGAACCCCGCCCCGGCCTGGCCGAGCGCGCGCAGCGGGATGCCCTCCTCGCCGAGATCGGGCGCGACTTCGCAATGATCGAGATGGAAGCGCCGGCAGAGTTCCGCTTCCAGCTCGACGCATTCGACGATGTCGCCGTCGATGGAAACCTTGACCACCCCGCTCGCCACCGCCCGCGCAATGAGGCGATGGGTCTTCACCGAGGGCAGGCCGAGCCGCTTGGCCACCGCCGCCTGGGTGAGGCCGCCAACATAATGCAGCCAGGCGGCGCGGCAGGCGAGGGATTCCTCCAGCTCGTTCTCGGTGACGGCGCGTCCGGTCCCGCCTCCCCGCCCCGTTCCCTTTGCGTCAGACATGAAGATCCTCCGCGCCTGTCTCGATGAAGGGCGCCCAGAAGGCGATGCTCTCGGCAATCTGGGGAATGACCTGGCGATCGTTGGGCTCGCGTTCCTTGAAGCTCAGCTCCAGGCAGATCTCGTTGTCGTCGGCACCACCCTCGGCCAGGGCGGTCAGCAACGGTTCGGGCTGGATCCGGCCCCTGGCATTGAACTCGGCCGTGAAGGGCCGATGCCCTCCCTTGTCCATCAGGCTCTGCTTGATGTGGATGATCGGGGACACCTTCGGTACGGCCCGCGCCCAGGCATAGGGGTCGTAGTCGTCGGGGTTGGACGAGGTGACGTCGCCATGATCGATATCGGCCATCATCCACATCGGCACGGCCATGTCGGCGGCCGTCAGCCGCCGCTGCAGCGACAGGCAGGCCTCGATGGTTTCGCCGAATTCGCGGCCGATGCTCATCGGCTCCCAGAAGACGGAGGTCAGGCCGGCGGTCTTGGCGTGCTCGGCGACCTCGGCCCAGCAGTCGATGGCGATCCGGATCAGTTCCTCACGCCTGATGGCATCGTCGTAATCGGCAAAGGTGAAGATGGCGAATTGCGTGCCGACCGACGTGCCGCCGAGATCGCCGATGATGTCGGCGAAGGTCTTGAACCAATCGACATAATAGCGCCGCACATCCGGATCGGGATGTCCAAAATGATTGAGCCGGCCATAGGGCCCGGTCATGCCGCTAGTCACACGCACACCGGTGCGGGCCAGGGCGCCGCTCATCTGGCGGACCAGGCGCCGTATGGTGGGCGCCGGCCAGCTCGGATTGATGAATTCATGGGTGAGCTGCAGGTCGCGCAGCCTGAGATCACCAGCCACCGTGTCGATCAGATCGTTGGGATCGGCGAAGCGGTTGACCAGCGGATTGGTATTGAGGGACAGCGTCAGAGGCATCGGACCCTCAGGCGGAAGCGTTGGAATAGGAAGTCGGCGCCGCTGCGCCCAGGGCAGCGATCTCGCGCTCGAACCAGGCGGTGAAGGCCGCCTTTTCAGGTTCGCTCAGATGGAGATAGTGCTTGGTCCGGCGCACCAGGACGTCCTCGGCGCTGCGGGCCCATTCATGGCCGGCGAGATAACGCGCCTCGGCCTCGAAGAGGCAGCCGCCGAAATGGCGGCCGAGATCGGCGACACTGCGGGCCGGGCCGACGACCTGAGGCGTGCGCGCGCCATAGGCACGACCATAGTGCTGGAGCAGCCGGTTCGACATCCAGGGATAGGCCGTGCGCAGGCTCTCGACGAAGCTGACATAGTCGGCATTCTCGATCTCGCCGCCAGGCAACTTGGCTTCACGCGTCCAGTCGCCGCCCATTTTGGGGAAGAACTTACCGAGCCTGTGCAGCGCACGCTCGGAGAGTTCGCGAAAGGTGGTGATCTTGCCGCCGAAGACGTTGAGCAGCGGCACCCCGCCGGTCTCGTCGAGATCGAAGACGTAATCGCGCGTGACGGCGGACGGATTGCCCTTGCCGTCGTCGAAGAGCGGCCGGACCCCCGAGAAAGCGTGCAGCACGTCCTGCTGCCGCAGCTTCTGCTTGAAGTAGCGGTTCACCGCCGTGATCAGGTAGTCGATTTCCTTCTCGTCGGCAGCGACATCCTCGGCAGGCCCCTGATAGGCGATATCGGTGGTGCCGATCAGCGCCATGTCCCCTTCATAGGGATTGATGAAGATCACGCGCTTGTCGTGGTTCTGCACCAGATAGGCCTGCTGCCCCTCCCAGAATTTCGGCACGATGATGTGGCTGCCCTTGACCAGGCGCACATTGCGCGTGGAGTTGGAGCCAGCCTGTGCGATGACGTCGGAGACCCAGGGTCCTGCCGCATTGGCGATGCATCGGGCCCGGTGCGTGCGGGTTTCGCCTGTCACCGTATCGCGGGTGGTGACGGTCCAGCCCCCCTCCTCCCGCCGCGCTGAAATCGCCGCCGTGCGAGTGAGGATCGTGGCGCCCTTTTCCGCGGCGCCGAGCGCGTTGAGCGCGACGAGACGCGCATCATCCACCCAGCAGTCCGAATATTCGAAGCCCTTGGCATATTGGTCGAGGATCGGCGCGCCGACCGGATCGCGCCTGAGATCGAGCACGCGCGTGCCCGGAAGCTTCTTGCGGCCGCCAAGATGGTCGTAGAGGAAGAGGCCGAGGCGCACCAGCCAGGCGGGCCTGTCCTGCGGGCTGTGCGGCAGCACGAAGCGCATCGGCCAGATGATGTGGCAGGCCGAGTTCAGGAGGACCTCGCGTTCGATCAGTGCTTCGCGGACCAGGCGGAACTCGTAATATTCCAGATAGCGCAGGCCGCCATGCACCAGCTTGCCCGAGCGTGAGGAGGTGCCCTGGGCCAGATCGTCCTTTTCCACCAGCGTGACGGACAGGCCGCGGCCTGCCGCATCGCGGGCGATGCCGGCACCGTTGATGCCGCCGCCGATCACCAGAAGGTCGATCATCTCACTCATACTGCAAGGCTCCTTCCCGCTGCCGATGCAGCGCCCACCCCGCCGGCATCGTGCCGGACGGCCGCAAGCGCTTTCCAGGCCGGGGTCAATTCGAGGCGCGTGGCCCTGAAGGCGGGGAACAGTTGGTCGTAAAGGCTCGCCAGGGCCGGATCGGGCGGTTCGGGCGCGCCCAGAAGGGGCGTCACCCACTGGGCGACGCAGGCATCCATGTCCTTGAAGGCGCCAACGGCAACCGCCGCCATCATTGCCGCGCCGGCGGCGCCGGCCTCCTCGCGCGAGGAAACCCGCAGCGGCGCGTTGATCGCAGCGGACAGCACGCCGCGCAAAGCACGCGAGCGCACCGCGCCGCCGGCTAGGCGCAGCTCGGCCGGCAGATCACCCATGGCGGCGTAGCAATCGCGCATGGCCAGGCCGAGCCCCTCGACGACGGCACGCACCAGATCGGCATAGCGATGCCCGGCGGACAGGCCGATGAAGCCGGCCCGCGCCTCGGCATCGACGAAGGGACCGCGTTCCCCGGCATCGGAAATATAGGGATGGTAGATCAGCGATCCCGGGCGGCTGTCGGCCAGCCAGCCATCGATGCGCTTCACCAAATCCTGATGCGTGACCTTCTGGCCCATCTGGGCCAGAATGTCGGTCGCGATCGTCAACACCCAGTCGATGTTGAGCGTGGCCGCCATGTTGGTCTGGACCTGGGTGACGACACCGGGCACCGGCAGGGCGATGACATAGCCGGTGCCTTCAGCATTGAGATGAACGTCCGCCGCCTTCTTGGCCCGCATATGGACGCCGGTCGAGCCGATGGTCGAGCAGGCCGCATCGCCCGAACCACCATAGACACCCGCCCCCAGCGCGGCCATGACCATGTCGACATAGCCCAGGCTCACCGGCGTGCCCGCCAGCAATCCCGTCTGCTCGGCCGCGCGCACCGTGAGGGCATGCGTGATCTGGCTGCCGTCGATGATCTCCGGCAGCAATTTACGCCGATGCGTCAGGCCGAGGGCCTCCACCACCCCATCGTCATAGCGGCGGGTGCGGAAATTGCCGAAGGTGAAGCTGGCTTCCGACGGATCCGTGGCGCGCACGCCCGTCAGGTTCAGATAGAGCCAGTCCTTGCAATGCAACGCCACCTCGGCCCTGTCGAGCAAGGACGAGTCGTGACGGTCCATATGGGCCATTTGCGACCCCTGCTGGCAGGTATTGAGGCCCGTGCCCGTGGCCTCGAAGCGTGCCCGGTTCAGCGGCGAGGCCGCCAGGCCCTGCACTGTGGGCGCCGCCCGCGCATCCAGCCACAGCCAGGCATCGGCCACCGGTGTATTGTCTGCGCCGACCAGCCAGGTACCATCGCCCTGGGCCGTGACGGCGAGCGCAGCGGTGCGCGCCGCGAGGTTTTCGACCTTGCCGGCCAATCCGCGTAGCGCCGCGACACAATCGGCCCAGGTCACCTCCAGTGACTGGGTGGCCGAACCGTCAGGCCCACGTTGGTAGCGATTGGGTACGGACGAGGCCCCGATCTGTCGGCCGCCGAAATCGAAGGCGACGGCCTTGATCACCGAGGTCCCGGCATCCACCCCGATCAGCAGATCAGCGGGCATCGCAACATCCTTTGCGAACTGACGGGTCGACACTTCCGCGCATGAACCATCTCCCAGGCAGGGCCAGGCCTCCCACGTCGCCGACGATTTCCGCCGTGCGCATCGATCTTCGATCACTGTGTTTCATATATCACAAAGATATCATACGTCACGTAATTTATTGCTGAGATAACATATTATTTCATTCGATTGCGCCTGCCTCTAAAAGACGAACGCGCATCCAAAAGCCGGAGCCCCCTCCGGACGCCGCAGCCAAAACGAAGCCGAAAATCGCGAGACTCCTCAATTTCCTGAGCTGATTAAACTAATTTAACTTATTGATTAATATACATAAAAATCATATTTTCCGATATTTTACACACCAACTCTTCGGGCTGACGGCCACGCAGTGGACCGCACTGCCACGCCAGAGGCCGCCCCCGCATCATCGAAGGATGCGCACGGCGAGACTGTTCTTTCCAGGAAACTTTTACACCGGTCCAACGAGTCCTTGTTATAACTCTGTTGACGTTTTATAAAACACAGATATAACATATCTCAATGATCAGCGAGAGAGCCGTTCCGGCTCCGCGAAAGCGGGCCGGATCAGCGGCAGAATGGGAGGAGCCATGCTGCGCATTCGGCGCACCGGGTCCGCGCTTGCGGCACAGACCGGCGCGAGCCTCGGCCGGGCATTCCCTCATCCCCGTTTCCTGGTCGCATGCAGCGAAAATGGTGGGCTTCGTCATGAGCAATAGTCATGGTGCATCCGCGAGGGCACCGGCCGCCGCTGGCTGGCGTCGGCTGATCGTGCCAGCGCTTGCCGTTCTCGTCGCCGCGGGCATCGCCTTCGACACCCGCATCGTGCAGATCGGCTCCAAGGACGATGTGCGCCAGGCGGCCTTTTCGCCCGACAGCTATGGCGCCGAGCATTTCCCGCAGGTCAAGGCGGCCATCGAGCAGCGCGCCGTCGAGGCCAAGACCCTCGCGCCCGAGATTCTCGCCGACAAGGCGGCAGCCGCCACGAAATACGGAACCGCAGCCTCCACCGGTTCCATCATTCCCGTCCGCCTCACCGGCGTCGCCGGCGAGCAGAAGGCGGGCATCTACAAGCTCACGGTGGATGGGCTGCCGGCCTCCATCGGCGTGCGCGTCCAGACCGGCCCTGCCATCAACGGAACCGACCTTCGCGACGCGCCGGGCGATATCGCCTTCGGCCAGTTCAAGAACCAGATCGAGTATCAGAACGCCGGCTCGGCCATCAATCGCGAGATGAAGAAACAGGTACTCACCGGCATCGACACCGCCAACCTCACCGGCAAGACCCTGGAGATCGTCGGTGCCTTCCGGCTGGTGAACCCGGAAAACTGGCTGATCACACCCGTGGCGGTGACGGTGAAATGAGCCAGGCCCCCTCTCCTTTCGGCGCGCAGGCACCCGAGGTCGTGCTGGCCGCCCGCAACGTGGCCAAGTCCTATGGCAATGTCCACGCCCTGAAAGGCGTGAACTTCGACATTCATCGCGGCCAGGTCACGACTTTGTTCGGCGAGAATGGCGCCGGCAAGTCGACCCTGATGAAGATCCTGTCAGGCATTGTGACCCCGACATCGGGCGAGATCCTCCTCGACGGCCAACCCGTGGAGTTCTCCTCGGCGTCGGACGCTCGCGACCGCGGCATCTCGATCATCCACCAGGAACTCTCCCTCGCACCCAATTTGTCGGTGCGGGACAATATCTTCATGGGGCGCGAGATCATGGGCCTCACCGGCGTCGACTTCGCCAAGGAGGAAGAAGAGACGCGCGCCCTGATGGCCGAGCTCGAAGAGGACATCGATCCCCTGACCCCGGTCGGCGAATTGCGGCTCGGCCAGCAGCAGATCGTCGAGATCGCGCGCGCCCTCTCGGTCCGGAGCCGCATCCTGATCATGGACGAGCCGACCTCGGCCCTGTCGGCAACGGAAGTGGCGGTGCTCTTCAAGGTCATCGGCGATCTCACCAGCCGGGGCGTATCGATCGTCTACATCTCGCACCACCTCGAGGAAGCGCTCGAGATCACCAATCACGCCGTCGTCCTGCGCGACGGCACCATGACGGCCTATGCCCCGCGTGCCGAGATCGACCTCAAATGGATCGTGCGCAACATGGTGGGCGAGAACTACGATCTCGGCTCCCCGCCGGTGGGCTACGCGTTCGGCGCCACCGCGCTTTCGGTGCGCGAACTCACGGTGCCGGATCCGGCCGGTGGCGGCTACAACGTGGTCGACAAGCTGTCGCTGGACGTCAAGGCCGGCGAGATCGTTTGCATCTACGGCCTGATGGGCGCTGGCCGGACCGAATTGCTTGAAACCCTGGCCGGGCGCCTCAAGGCCTCGTCCGGCCAGGTCCTCCTGGAAAATGACGAGGTCTCGGGCCTGACGATCGCCCGGCGCATCCAGGCCGGCTTGGCCCTGGTCCCCGAAGACCGGCAGCGCGACGGCTTGGTCCAGACCATGAGCGTGGGCCAGAACCTGTCCCTGGCTTCGATTGCCGACTTCACGCGCGGCCTGTTTACCTCGCTGAGGATCGAGCAGCAGCTGATCGACGACACCATCCGCAAGGTCACGGTCAAGACGGCGGGGGGCGGAGCACCCATCGGCTCGCTGTCCGGCGGCAACCAGCAAAAGGTGGTGATCGGCAAGATGCTGGCCACCAACCCCAAGGTGATCCTGCTCGACGAGCCGAGCCGCGGCATCGACATCGGCGCCAAGGCTGAAGTGTTCCGGCTTCTCGCCGAGGGCGCGCGCCGGGGTCTTGCCGTCGTCTATTCCACTTCCGAAGTCGGCGAATGCCTCTCCGTCGCGCATCGCATCATCGTGATGCGCAAGGGCCGCATCGTCGCCGAATTCGACGCAACCGCAAGCAAGGACGAGATCATGGCCGCCTCCGGCGAAGCCGTCGTCCACTGATCCCCCCGGAGCAAAGCGCATTCGGATGAAACGCACCTTTGCTCTAACTCTTTGTTTCGACACGACCTTGCGACCCCTGCCGATGCCGGCAGATCGCAGAACGCTCTAGGCTTTTAGGAGGCCTGCCCATGTCGCAAACCGCTGCAAGTACGAGCGCCAAGGGGCAAGGATCGAGGCCCGGCCTCGGCCGGCTGCTGCTCGAGGGACGCGCCTTCTTCGCCCTGATCCTCATCGTCGCGGTCTTTTCATTCCTGTCGCCGAACTATTTCACGCTCGGCAATTTCCTGACGATGGCCTCGCATGTCGCCATCTACGGCATCCTGGCGCTCGGCATGCTGCTGGTGATCCTCAACGGCGGAATCGATCTGTCCGTCGGCTCAGTATTGGCCTTGTCCGGCTGCGTCGCCGGCTTCCTGATGGGCGGCGTGACCCTGCAAGTCGCAGGCGTCATCCTCTACCCGCCGGTCTGGGCCATCGTGATCCTGACCCTGGTGGTCGGCGGGTTGGTGGGAGCGCTGAACGGCGTGCTCATCGCCTGGTTCCGGGTGCCTGCCTTCGTGGCGACGCTGGGCGTGATGTATGTCGCCCGCGGCGTGGCGCTGCTGATGACCAACGGCCTCACCTACAACAATCTCTCCGGCCATGCCGATCTCGGCAATACCGGCTTCGAGTGGCTGGGCTTCAACCGCCTGTTCGGCGTGCCGATCTCGGTGCTGATCCTGGCGGCGCTCGCCATCGTCACCGCGCTGGTGCTCGGTCGCTCCGCTTTCGGCCGCTGGCTTTATGCCTCGGGCGGCAATGCCCGCGCCGCCGAATTGTCGGGCGTGCCGGTCAAGCGCGTGCAGATCACCGTCTATACCGTCTCCGGCATCCTGTCGGCGATCGCCGGGCTCGTGCTGTCCTCGCAGCTGACCTCCGCCGGCCCGACCGCAGGCACGACCTATGAACTCACGGCCATCGCCGCCGTGGTGATCGGCGGCGCCGCCCTCACTGGCGGGCGCGGCACGGTCCAGGGCACGATGCTGGGTGCCTTCGTCATCGGCTTCCTGTCGGACGGGCTGGTGATCATCGGCGTATCCTCCTACTGGCAGACCGTCTTCACCGGCACGGTGATCGTGCTCGCCGTCCTGCTCAACTCGATCCAGTACAAGGCCCGCGGCCGGCAAGGCTAGGAGTCCGCGCAGAAACTTTCCCATTTCGGCAACAACAACAGATCTGCAGTGGGATCGTTGCCGTCTTGCGACGGCAGACAACTTCACCAATCAAGGGAGATGCCCAATGTTCAAAAAAGGCATGCGTTTACTGGTTGCGGCCGTCGCCGTGACCCCGTTGCTGATCGGCTCGGCCTCGGCGGCGGGCCTGATCTCGATCATCGTCACCGATCCGGCCAATCCTTACTGGTTCACCGAGGGCGAGGTCGCCAAGAAGACCGCCGAGCAGCTCGGCTACACCGCCTCGGTCGCCGCCCATAAGGGCGACACCAACACCGAGAGCACGCTGATCGACACCGCCATCACCAACAAGTCCGCTGCCATCATCCTCGATCCGGCCAATGCCGACGGATCGGTCGGCGCGGTCAAGAAGGCCGTCGATGCCGGCATTCCGGTGTTCCTCGTCAATGCCGAGATCAACAAGGAGGGTCTGGCCAAGGCTCAGCTGGTCTCGAACAATGCGCAGGGCGCTGCCGTCGGCGCAGAACAGTGGGTGAATTCGGTCGCCAAGTCGGGCAAATATGTCGAGCTGTTCGGCAACCCCGCCGACAACAACGCCGCCACCCGCTCCAACGGCTATGAAACCGTGCTGACGCAATATCCCGACCTGACCAAGTCGGCCCAGGAAGTCGCCAACTGGGATCGCGCCCAGGGCTACCAGAAGATGCAGTCGATGCTGCAGGCCCATCCCGACATCATCGGCGTGATCTCCGGCAATGACGAGATGGCCCTCGGTGCCGTCGCGGCGCTGAAGGAAGCCGGCAAGCTCAAGCAGGTCAAGGTCGGCGGCTTCGACGGCTCGCCGGACGCGGTTGCCGCGATCAAGGCCGGCGAACTGCAATATACCGTCCTGCAGCCGGTTGCGGTCTTCTCCAAGGAAGCGGTGGTCCAGGCCGATACCTTCATCAAGACCGGCAAGACCGGCGCGGCGACCGAAAAGCAGCTCTTCGACTGCGTCCTGATCACCAAGGACAATGTCGACAAGTATGTCTCGGCCTTTACGCTCGCCAAGTAATGACGAAGCCGGGATGGCTGTTGGCCATCCCGGTTCTCGCAGGGCGTGTCGCGTCCTTCCACAGCAGTGATTGCTGCAGGCAGGCATATTCCCGCGCTTCGGGATATTCTGCCCCGGCACAATCCGGAAACAGACCGACATGACATCGACGAGAGCCACGCAGGACGAAACGCTGGAACAGATCATCGCCGATCAGGTGCCGAGCGACAGCCGCCATGCCCGACAGTTGGCCCGCCGCCAGCTCATCATGCAGGCGGTGATGGCCGAGGGCACCATGCGCATCGAGGAATTGGCGGAACGCTTCGCCATCAGCCTGATGACCGTGCATCGCGATCTCGACGAGTTGATCAATCGCGGCCTGCTGCGCAAGTCTCGGGGCATCGTGTCGGCGACGCCCACCAGCCTGGTCGAATCGAGCGATGTCTACCGTTCCATGCGCCAGGCCGTGGAAAAGCGTGCCATCGCCCAGGTGGCGTCCCAGTTCCTGGAAGCCGGGCAGGCCGTCTTCTTCGACGATTCGACCACCGTGCTGCAGATGGCGCCCCATATCGCGGCCCGCGTCCCGCTGACGGCGATCACCAACTCGATCCCGCTGATGAACGAGTTGAAGGAAATGAACGATGTCACCCTGCTCGGCCTCGGCGGGCGCTACTACAACTGGTGCAACGCCTTCATGGGCCCTGCCACCACGGCCGAGATCCGCCGCCTTCGCGCCGACTGTGTCTTCCTGTCGATGTCCGCCATCACCGACGACATGGTGTTCCACCAGTCCGCCGAGATGGTCGAGACCAAGCGGGCCATGTTCGACAGTGCGGCCAAGCGGATCCTGCTTGCCGATCACACCAAGTTCCAGCGTCGTGCCCTGCATGCGATGGGCAATCTCAGCGAGTTCGATGCCATCATCGTCGATGACGGCATGGCCCCGCTCCAGGTCGAATTGTTGCGCTCGCGCGGCATCAACATCGTGATCGCGCCGCTCAAGCAGCGCTCATCCCATCCTGCGTGACGATATCCGGCATTTCGTCCGGCGGTCTCGCATCATCTGCAACAACCCTTCGCGACGGAGTGCCTGCCAATGCCGACCCTCATCGGAATCGATAATGGGCTGACGGTGACCAAGGCAGCCGTCTTCGATGAAAAAGGCACGCTGCTCGCGGTTGCCCGCCGGCGCATTCCCCAGATCATCCCCCATCCCCACCATGTCGAACGCGACATGGTGGGCCTCTGGCAGGCGACGGCCGAGGCCATTGCCGAAGCGCTCGAAAAAGCCGGGCGTCCCGCGAGCGATGTCGCGGCGGTTGCCGCGACCGCCCATGGTGACGGCCTCTATCTTCTCGACGCGGAGCGCCGACCACTCGGCAACGGTATCCTCTCGCTCGACAGCCGCGCTGCCTCGGTCGTGGCCGAGTGGGATAGGGACGGCACCGCCGCCACCGCCCTCGCCCGCACCGGCCAGGTCGCGCATGCCTCGGCTCCCTCGGCGCTGCTGGCCTGGATCAAACGCCACGAGCCCGAGCGCTTCGCCAGGATCGCCCATGTCCTGGCCTGCAAGGACTGGCTGCGCTTTTGCCTGACCGGAACGCTCGGCACGGATCTCACCGAGGCCAGCACCTCATTCACATCCGTGCAAAGCCAGGTCTTTGAGCCGGACATCCTTTCGATCTTCGGCCTCGATGGCCTTGCCGGTGCCCTGCCTGCGGTTACCCGGCCGGACGAGATCATCGGCACGGTTTCGCAGGCCGCAGCCGCGGCGACCGGCCTGAGGGCCGGCACCCCGGTGGTGGCCGGCGTGCACGACGTCGTCGCCTCCGCCCTCGGCATCGGCGGCCATCGCGAGGGCACCGTCGCGATCGTCGCGGGGACCTATTCGATCAACGAGACGATCGCCAGCACGCCGAAGACCGATGCACGCTGGTTCTGCCGCAACGGCATCAAGCCGGGCGAATGGAACCATATGAGCATATCGCCGGCCTCCGCCGCCAATTACGACTGGTTCCTGGATACGCTCTGCGCGATCGAACGGCGCAGCGCCGATGAGACGAACGGCTCCATCCATACCGCCATCGGGGCCGAAATCGAGGCCGCGCTTGCCCGGCCTTCCACGGTGCTCTTTCACCCCTATCTCTACGGTTCACCGCATGGCGCGACCGCCAGCGCCGGCTTTCTCGGCCTGCGCGGCTGGCATGATCGCGGCGACATGCTGCGTGCCGTGATCGAAGGCATCGCCTTCAACCATCGTGTGCATGTCGATGCCCTGCGCGAAGGCTTTTCCCCGCGGGCCATCAGCCTGACGGGCGGCATTTCGAGAAATCCCCTTTACGCCCAGATCTTCGCCGACGCGCTCGGCCTGCCCGTCACCGTGAACGAAACGGAGGAGGCAGCCGCCTGGGGCGCCGCGTTATGCGCTGGCGCCGCTGCCGGCCTCTATGCGTCGCCAACGGACGATCCGCGCGATCTCGCAGCGCTCGCCCGGCATTACCAGCCGGATCCCACGCGCAGCCAGCAGTTGCAGGAGCGCTACGCGCTGCATTGCGACATCGCCACGCAACTTGCGCCCCTGTGGCCGCGCATCGAAGCCCTCGCCTCGCAAGCGGCCTAGCGCGGCGGATCTCGCGCCGCACGACCTTTCGGTATTTGACATGACCAAAGACATTGACGTTCTCATCCTCGGCGCCGGCATCAACGGCGCGGGCCTGTTTCGCGATCTCTGCGAGCAGGGCCTGACCTGCCTGATCGCCGACAAGGCTGATTTCGGCTCCGGCACCAGCGCCGCGCCGTCCCGGCTGATCCATGGCGGCATCAAATATCTGGAAACGGGGGAATTGCGCCTCGTCGCCCAGTCGACGCTGGAGCGCAACCTCCTGCTGCGCAATGCGCCGCATCTGGTCGAGCCCCTGTCCACCGTGATCCCGATCTTCTCCTGGCTGCAGGGCATCCCGGCGGCGTTGCGCACATTGTTCGGTTCGACCACGGCGCCGCGCAACCGTGGCGCCGTGCTCATCAAGATCGGCTTGGCGCTCTATGATTTCTATGGCGCCCGCCATCGCGTCATGCCCAAACATGCCCTGTGGTCCCGGGGCCGCGCGCTCACCGAAATCGCACCGATGACGCCGAAGATCGTCGCCGCGGGCACCTATTACGACGCCAAGGTCACCTGTGCGGAACGGCTGGTGCTGGAACTGCTGCAGGACGGCATAGCGGCCAGCTCGGGCTCCGAGGCCCTGAATTATACGAGCCTGGTGTCGGCCGAGAACGGCGTCATAGGCCTGCGCGGACCAGACGCCACGGAGCGGGCCGTTCGCCCGCGAATCGTCGTCAATGCGGCCGGCCCCTGGATCGATCACGTCAACCAGGCCCTCGGCTCGCCCACCAAGCTGATCGGCGGCACCAAGGGCTCGCACATCCTGCTCGACCATCCCGAGCTGCTCGCGGCGCTCAAGGGACGGATGATCTATTTCGAGGCCAATGACGGACGCATCTGCCTGGTCTACGACTATCTCGGCCGGGCCCTGGTCGGCTCGACCGACATCCGGGCCGACGATCCCGACACGGTTCGTTGCGACGACGAGGAGATCGATTATTTCCTCAAGAGCCTGCGCGATCTCCTGCCCG
Source organism: Labrys sp. E2SS-1L (assembly GCF_057073705.1). Taxonomy (NCBI): domain Bacteria; kingdom Pseudomonadati; phylum Pseudomonadota; class Alphaproteobacteria; order Hyphomicrobiales; family Xanthobacteraceae; genus Labrys; species Labrys sp. E2SS-1L. The sequence continues at coordinate 992,374 of NZ_CP172713.1, forward strand.
GCCTGGCCTTTTCGCGTGATCAGATCGTCTACGCCTATTCCGGCATCCGCCCCCTGCCCGCCTCCGGCAATACGGCTGCCGGGCTGATCAGCCGCGATCATTCGGCTCCCGTGCTGGAACCCGCCAAGGACCGTCCCTACCCGATCATCTCGCTGGTCGGCGGCAAGTGGACGACATTCCGCGGCTTTGCCGAGGAGGTCTGCGATCTCGTCCTGGGACGCCTCGGCCAGGCGCGCAGGCGCGGCACGCGGGACCTCGCCATCGGCGGCGGACGCGGCTATCCGGGCGAACCGGCCAGCCATGCCCGTTGGATCGATCAGACGGCAAAGGCAACCGGTGCGTCCGCCGAACGCGTCGCCGAGTTGCTCGGGCGTTATGGCACGACGGCGCGGGCCATCCTTGCCCATGAGGGACCGCAGGCAGCCCGATTGGCCGATGCGGACGACTATTCCTGGGGCGAAATCGACTGGCTGACGCGCCATGAAAAGGTCGTGACACTCGAGGACATCGTGATGCGGCGCAGTACCCTGGCCATCACCGGCCGCCTCAGCAGCCGTGACCTCGCGACGATTGCCGACATCGCGGCCCAGGCCCTTGGATGGAACGAAGAGCAACGCAACGAACAGCTGGCAAAAACGCGGGAGATACTCGCGGCGCGCCATCGCATTCGGTTCGAAAAATAGCCCGCTTCCGTCGAGGGACTACCGGGGTCGTCCTCCCTAGAGCAAAGCGCGTTCAGGCGTGAACGCTTTTTTACTCTAACTCTCTGATTCGACGCGTCTTTGCGATTCTTGGTGATTCAACCAAATCGCAAAACGCTTTAGCTCCCTTTTGCCCTCGACCTGATCCGGACGGCGAAGCGCACTCTATCCGAGGGTGGCGCCGGCAACCGCGCTCTCACCGCGCGGCCGGAACCGTTGCGGCTGCCTTCAGGGATCGGCAAGACCGGACGTTCCACACTTGCATCGATCCGTAGCGACGGTGGCAGGCCCTGCTTCTCGCAACAGAACATGGCTAGAGATATACCGATCTCAACAAAAACTTCTACGCTCGGCAAACGATTCGTAGACGCCCCTCAATTGTATCAATTCAATATCCGCATATTGCTCATAATCGGTGATTCCAGGAGAATTAATTCTTTCATATCAACTTAATATATAAAACTAACACACTTGAAAGTATCATCAAAACAAGAAAACTTTGACTCATATTCTAAAGAATAATGAGATATAACTCATATTCCAAACGTTCGGTGCGCCTGCGTCAAAGGCACCCGGCAGGCCCCGTCAGGCGGTTGCGCAGACCTGAACTGACACGGCAACGTGGAAGGAGGAATCCCATGACGTCGTCGATCGGAAACGCTTGCGTTCGCTCCCACCTGACCAGGCGCTCGCTTCTGAGTTTCCTGTTGGCATCGAGCGCCGTCATGCTGTGCCAGTCCGCCTATGCCCAGGTAACGGCCAGCGGCGGACAGACGGTGCGCATCACGCCTGCCCAGGCAACCTGCAAGAACGAGATCTGCTTTCACGCCATCGACAAGGGCTCGTTGCTCTACAGCAATGCCGACACACCCATCGACGTCACGGTACCGCCTGCCTCGAATGGCGACGACTACGACATCGGCATCTTTGCCGAGGATGGGGCGACCATCAATCTGAAGGGCGGAGGAACCGTTCGCGTCGGCGGGAGCTCGACGGGGCTGCAAGCCAATTGGGGAGACGTAGCGGGGGCCACGATCTATGCAACCGATCTGAACCTTGACGTCGCAGACGTTGCCAGGGGTGCGATAGCCTCCCGGAGCAGCCGCATGACGTTCAGCAGCCAAACCACCCTGGTGGGCCACGGTGCCTGGTCGGATGGCCTTTCTGCGCAGTTCGACAGCACCATCACTGTGAATGGCCCGATCAATGCCAGTGGTGCCTGGCTCTACGTCGCCAACAGCAGCGATGGCAGCCGGGTCGATTTGAAAGGCGGCGGAACCATTTCACTGACGGGAGCAGGCCAAGGCGTTTTTTCGGCGGTCGCCGACGGAGTTTTGACGGCGACCGGCATGAAGATCCATGCCGATACCAACCAGAGCAGCGGCACCTCCTTGCTGAGCGGCGGCAGTGTCAGCACCATCAGGGTCTCCAACAGCGAGCTGGATGGCGCCAATTCAGGGGGAGCGATCTGGGGCATCCACGTCTCGAACGCCGTGACGGAAAACGCGACCTTCGTCCTGGACAACAGCCAGCTTACGATGAACTCGGCCGGCGCGGCCATCTATGCCGATGGCGGAAGAGCCTCGGTGCGTCTGACCGGCTCGGACGTCACGGCCTTCAAAGGCAGCGGCGGCCTGCTCGCCGATGTCGGAACGGGTCGGATCTTCCATCTGCCCAGCGCGCTCAGCCTTACCGCAATCGATTCCACGCTCTCCGGAGACATGGCGGTGGACGCACCTGCCGCGGATGGAGCAAACACCCTGTCGGCCAGCCTGCGCGGCACCACGACATGGACCGGCAATCTCACTGTGAATGGCGCCTCGCGGGGCAATGTAACCTTGGCCGATTCTGCCCATTGGACAGGCTCGGCCACCAACGCCAGCACAGTCGTGCTGAGTTCCGCCACGGCCCGTTGGGCGATCCCCGGGGGCGGCAATTCCAGCGTCACCGGCACGGTGAAGAATGCCGGCAAGATCGCCTTCCAGGCCGGTGGCCCGACCACGCTGACGGTACGCAACTTCGTCAATGAAGGCGGCACCATCCAGGTGAACATCAACGCCGCCGGGCAGAACGATTTCATTCACGCCACCGGCACCGCCACCCTCAATGGCGGCACGGTTTCCGTCATCCCTGCCACGGGCGACTACACGATCGGCCAGACCTACAAGATCCTCACCGCCAATGGCGGCATCACCGGCCAGTTCGCCAAGGTGGTCGACAACGCCCCGTTCGTCGATCTCGGCCTGTCCCAGAATGCCAACAACGTCTATCTGAAGGTCACGCGCAACGACACCTCCTTCGCCTCGGTCGCCAGCAGCGAGAGCCAGCGCGCCGTGGCCGACAGCGTGGAGACGCTGGCGAACGGCAGCACGCTCTATCAGGCCGTCGCCAAGGCGCCGGACGTCGCCAGCGCCCGCCAGGCCTTCTCGACCCTGTCCGGCGACATCCATGCCTCGGCCCGCAGCGTGCTGGTCCAGGATAGCGGCCTCATCCGCGATGCCGTGCTGAACCGGCTCTACACCGCTGATCTCGGTGCCATCGCACCTGCGGCTATGCTCTCGGGCCCGATCGCCTATGCCGAGAATGTGCCGGCGACCACGCCGGCGCCGTTCGGCTCAGCCACCCCGGTGGCCCTGTCCGGCTTCTGGGCCCAGGGCTTCGGATCCTGGGGCCATCTCGGCGGCGGCGGTCGCGACGCCCGGGTCGATCACGATACCGGCGGCTTCCTCATCGGCTTCGATACCCTCGTCCAGGGTTCGTTCCTGCAGGACTGGCGCCTGGGCGCCTTTGCCGGCTACAGCCATTCCAGCTTCGACGTCGATGCGCGCGCCGCCTCGGGTACGGCCGACAATTATCACGTCGGCCTCTATGCCGGCCGGCAGTGGAACGCCCTCGCCCTGCGGTTGGGCGCAAGCTACACTTGGCACGACATCGACAGCGACCGTACCGTGGCGCTGCCGGGTTTCGCCGACAGGCTCAGCACCAGCTACGACGCCGGCACGGCCCAGCTCTTCGGTGAGCTCGGCTATCGCATCGATACCCAGGCCTTCCGCTTCGAGCCCTTCGTCAACGCCGCCTATCTCAACCTGCACACCGATGGCTTCCGGGAGACAGGCGGCGATGCGGCTCTGAGCGGCCGAGGCGATACCAGCAATCTGGGCTTCACCACCCTGGGGCTGCGTGCGGCCACCAGCTTCGATCTCGTCGAAGGCATGAGCACCACCCTCCAGGCCACCCTGGGCTGGCGGCACGCCTTCGGCGATGTCAGGCCGACGACCGCGCTCGCCTTGGCCAATGGCTCCGTCTTCAACGCCAGCGGCACGCCGATCGCCCGCGACGCCCTGGTGGTCGACACGGGCATCAGCGTGGCTCTGTCCCACGCGGTCAGCCTCGGCGTGTCCTACAGCGGACAATTCGGCGAGAAGGCCGTCGACCAGAGCGTCAGGGGCAATTTCGTCTGGAGATTCTGACCACGGAAGAAACGGGGCGCGTTGCTGGACATCGCGCCAAGCATTTGTCTTCTGGATGCAAGGCGCAAGAACCTCATTCGCAGCCCGACGATATTCCGATCATATGGCCTTCGACCACTCGCCTGTTTCGTTCGTGGCAAGGCACATCATTGGAGTGGAACAACTAAGAAATTAGATTAGAATTGTTAGATAAAATAAAGAAATATATAGAGAAATAGAAATCCCATCTAGATGGGAAGTCGATTGGGCCTGGGCAGCAGGGCAATCAGCAGGAGGCAGACGAAGGCACCGCCGGCAGCAGCCAGGAAGCCGTCGATATAGGACAGCACCGCCGCCTGCTTGGCGATGGCCGAGGACAACAGGCTCGTCGCCCGGGCGCTGGCGATCGCCACGTCCGCCGTGTGGGCGCTGACGGCATTGCGATAAGCGGCGAGCCGGTCGACCGTCGCACCGGCAAGGCTGTCGACATGCAGGCCGATCAGATTGGAATGGACCTGTTCGCGCACCCGCACGAAGGTCTGCATGAAGGCGGTGCCGATCTCGCCGCCGAACATGCGGCTGATCTGCAGCAGGGCGCCGATCGTCAGCGCGTCGGCCGGATTGATTGACTGCACCGCCAGGACGACCAGCGCCGTGAGGGCGAAGGACTGGCCGAGGGCCTGCAGGATCTGGGATTGCAGGAAATCGTCGGTGGCCCAGGCGCTGGTGAGCTGCGCCGCCATCAGGCAGGCGATGCCGACCAGGGCCGTGCCGGCAGCCAGCACCCATCGTCCGTCGACGCGCTTGAGGACATAGCCGAGCGGCACCACGATGATGAGCTGGGGCAAGGCGATCCACAAGAGCACGGCGCCGACCTGCAATTCCCTGAAGTTCTGCACCGACTGCAGATAGTTGGGAATGATGTAGGCGGTCGACAGGATGATGAAGCGAAAGCCCGCCAGCAGCAGCAGCAACAACAGGAGATGATGCTGCATCAGGAGCCGCAGGTTGAGGAAGGGCCTGCGGCTGACCCACAGCTCGCGCACGACGAAGGCCGCCGTCACCAGGCCGCCGGCGATCAGCAGGCCGTTGACCAGGCCGCTGTTGGTCCAGTCGAGCCGGTTGCCCTGGTCGAGCCCGGCATAGAGCAGGCTGAAACCGGCGCCGGCATAGACCAGGCCCGGCCAGTCGAAATGGTGCAGGAGTTCGGTCTTCACGTCCTCGCGCGGAATGCCGAACCATACACAGGTGAACATCAGCGGCAGCAGGCCGCAATATTGCCAGCTGATCCAGCGCCAGGACAGGTTGTCCGCATACCAGCCTTCCAGCGAGGCCGCGACATTCTGCGAAAGCTCCGAATTCATGGCGTAAACAGCGATGCCGTAGATGATCAGGCGCGGCGGCAGGCTGCGGGCGATGAAGCTGATGGTCAGCGGAATGAACGTCCCCGATCCGACCCCGGCCAGGAACTGGGCGGCCAGGAAGGCGCCGAGATTGGGAGAGAGGGGCGCCAGCAGGCTGGCGACGAAGAGCAGGGTGATGCCCAGCAGCAGCATGCGCCGCACCCCGAAAATGGCGCCGAGATAAGGACAGGCCACGCCGACCAGCATCTGGCCGACGGCGAAGGTGGTGGTCATCCAGGCCCCCTCGTCAAAGCCCAGATGCAGCCCGCCGCGCAGATCGGCAAGACCGAAACTGGTGACGCGGCTGCCGAGCGTGGACATGATGGAGCCGAGCAGCACGCCGAGGATGCCGATATAGGGACGCAGCGTATCGGCGCGGAAACGCGGCGGGGCGTGCGTCGCCGGTTCGAGGGCTGCCCCGGCCGCTGTCAGCGGGGCGGCCGTCGCCGTCATACCCGCCATCGTCACGCCCGCCGTCGTCATGGCGAAGCCGCCGCGCCGGTGCCTGGCCTGTCACCGGTATCGACGGTCGCAACCACCGACATGCCGGGCCGGATCAGGGTTCCCAGCGCCGGGTTGGGATCGAGGGCGATCTTGACCGGAATGCGTTGCACGACCTTGGTGAAATTGCCGGTGGCATTGTCGGGCGGCAGCAGGGCGAAGGTGCTGCCGGTGCCGGGCGACCAGGCTTCGACCCGTCCGGTCAGAACCAGGTCGGGAAAGGCATCGACGGTAACATGCGCCGGCTGACCAAGACGGATATTGGTCATCTGGGTTTCCTTGTAGTTCGCCACCACCCAGATATTGGGCAGCGGCACCACGGCGATGACCTGCGTGCCGACATTGACGAACTGGCCCGGGCGAACCTGGCGCTGGCCGACGAGCCCTTTCGCCGGCGACCGGATCTTGGTGTAGCCTAGATTGTTGGTGGCGAGGGTGACCTGCGCCTCCGCGGCCTTGATCTGGGCCCTGACCTGCTGCTCCTGCACGTCAAGCCCGACAAGCAGGGCCTTCTGCTGGTCGAGCTGGGCCTCGTAGAGCGTCTTCTGGGCCAGAGCGCGTTGGGCATTGGCATCGGCCTGCTCGACCGATTGCTGGGTGCCGGCCGTGCCGGTCTTGAGCAGGTCGCGCTGGCGCGTGGCTTCGAGCTGGTAGCGCCGCACATCCGCACTGCCCGCATCGATATTGGCACCGGCCTGCCGGATCAGGGCATTCTGGACGTTCTTCTGATTGGCGACATTGGCGAGACTGGCTTCGGCCGCGGCGAGATTGGCCTGGGCCAAAGCGAGCTGCGCCTGATAGTCCGACGGTTCGATCTCGGCGATGAGATCGCCGGCCTCCACCGCCTGATAGTCGTGGATGGGGACTTCCTTGATGTAGCCGGAGACACGCGCCGACAAGGGCGTGACATCTCCCACGATGAAGGCATTGTCGGTTTCCGCGAGGCGGGCAGCACCGGTCCAGCGGTTCCAATTGCCGGCGACGTACCAGACCAGCCAGGCGGCGAGCAGAAGAAAGCCGACGCGCAAGGCCGGATAGAGCCAACGTGACCGCATGCTGCGCGCGGGCGGCGGCGTTTCGGATACGGTCGATTTTTCCGCAGCATCCGACATCTGATCCTCGCACCCATATTCCAACGCTGCCGATCCTGGCGAAGGATTTTGGATGGCGATACAAAAATATTCCAATACGCACACCGGACTTGCCGGGCTCGATCGAGCCTATCCTGGTGGGGCTCTACAGGGCGCGGAAATCGGCATCATCCCCGAGCCTTGCGGGCATGCCTGGCATTCACATTCATCCCGAGAAGCCGGAAACGCCGTCCCACAGCAATTTCAACGCCGTCACGGCGAGCAAGCCATAGCAGGCACGATAAACCTGACGCTGATCCAACACGCCATGAAGCCGCCAGCCGGACCAGACACCAACGGGAATGGCGAGCAGGCAGATCGCCATCAGCGCCCAGGTCGTGGCCGCAGGCTGTACCAGCAGCAGCCATGGCACCAGCTTGGTCGCATTGCCGACGGTGAAGAACAGGCTTGTGGTTCCCGCGTAGATCTCCTTCCCCAGCCCGAGAGGCAACAGATACATCGCAAGCGGCGGCCCTCCCGAATGCGCCACCATGGTGGTGATGCCCGAAGTGAGGCCGGCGGCGACCGCCTTCGGCATGGAGCGCGGGCGATGCGTCAATTCCCCGCCCCGCACGAGCCAGAGGCCGACAAAGACCAGGATGACGGCAGCCATCATGATCGCAATGGCGCGATGGTCGAGCACGCGGAACAGCAGGAAGCCGAAGCCGATACCGATCACAAGCCCGGGCAGCAGCACCATGAGGTCCGGCTTCGACCAGGTCGACGGCTTCCAGTAGCGCAAGGCGTAGAGATCCATCGCGATGAAGAGAGGCGCCAGCAATCCGCCCGCGATGACGGGATCCATGACCACCGAGAGCAGCGGAATGCCGACGATGGCAAAGCCGCCACCGAAGGCGCCCCTCATGAAGCTGATCAGGAATACGCCGGCAAAAGCGACGAGGATGGTGGCAGCGCTCAGGTCCATGGTGCCGCCTGCATCGCCGACGGACATGAGCATTCCCGCCTGTGCAGGGCCGTCGTGGCCCAATCGGGGATCATGACGCTTTGGTCCCACCGGGGGGGATGGGCCGGCCATAGACCGCGGCCTCGATATCACCGCGTGCAAGGCCGATGTCGCGTAGCGCGAAATCATCATGGTCGCGAAGGTCAGCAAGGGCGGCGCGCCGGGCCAGGAAACGTACGATTGCATCGCGAAGTGCGCCGAGTGCCCGATATCGGGTGGCAGGCTTCTTCACGAATTCAGGATGGACGACGGTCGAAAAGGAAACAGGCATTTCCAATCTCCAGTGATGACGTCAGGCCAAGCGACGCCGTTGCCGCAAACCACGATGTGCCGGCCGACATGAATGGTAGAAATTTTCACAGAGCCCGGTACAATCCGGTTGATATAGGCAAAATGCTCTGATATTTTTCTCGGTGCAATTATAACATTGCTCTCGGTGCAATAATGTCGAAGTCCGAATATCTGAAATTGGCCGACGAGATTGCTGCCGATATATCGGGCGGCAGGCTCATGCCGGGCGATCGCCTGCCCCCGCAGCGCAATTTCGCCTATGAGCGCGGGATCGCCGCCTCGACGGCAAGCCGCGTCTACACGGAGCTGCTGCGTCGGGGCCTGGCGGTCGGCGAAACCGGGCGAGGCACCTTCATTTCGGGCAATGCCAGGCGCGGCGTGGCGGCACCGGGCGAGCCGAGCGGCATTCGTATCGATCTCGAGTTCAACTATCCGCTGCTACCCGATCAGACCGCCCTCATTGCCCGGAGCCTCGATGGCCTGGAACAGCCTGCCGCCCTCGACATGGCACTCAGACAGGCGACCAGTATCGGAACGCCGGCGCTGCGAACCCTTGCCTCCTCCTTCCTTTCGCGGGACGCTTGGTCGCCAACCCCGGAGCAACTCGTCTTTACCGGCAATGGCCGCCAGAGCCTGGCGGCCGCCCTTGCCGCCATCGTTCCGACCGGCGGGCGCTGCGGCGTCGAGGCCTTGACCTACCCTTTCATCAAGGGCGTTGCCGCGCGGCTCGGCATCACGCTGGTGCCCTTGGCGATGGACGAGGGCGGCCTGCGTCCCGACTCGGTACAAAAGGCGCACCATGAAGCCCATCTTTCGGCGCTCTACGTCCAGCCGGCTGTCCAAAACCCGCTGAACATGACGATGAGCGCGGCGCGCCGGGCCGACCTTCTGCATGTCGCCGAGAAGCTCGACCTTCCGATCATCGAGGACAATGTCTACGGCTTCCTCGACGACGTGCCGCCGCTCGCAGCTCTCGCGCCGGCACGGTGCATCGTCATCGACTCCCTGTCCAAGAAGGTCGCGCCGGGCCTGTCCTTGGGCTTCATCGTGCCGCCCCAGCACCTGCGTGAAACCATCATGGCTTCGGTGCGCTCGGGCGGATGGACCGCCTCCGGCTTTGCCTTTGCGGCGGCGCAGCGACTGATGGGCGATGGCACCGCTGCCGAACTCTCCAGGCTGAAACGCCTGGATGCCCGCGCGCGCCAGAAGCTGGCGGCCGAGCGCCTTTCGGGCTTCGAGATTCAAACCAACGAAAAGTGCTACCATCTATGGCTGACATTGCCGGCGCATTGGCGCTCGCAAACCTTCGTCGCGGCGGCGGCCAGGCGCGACATTGCCCTGTCTCCCTCCACGACCTTCGCCGTAACGCCAGGCCATGCGCCCAACGCCGTCCGGCTGGCGCTGGCCAGCCCGTCGATGGATCAGCTCGATAGCGGCCTGGCGACGCTGGCCGCGATGCTGGTCATGCGGGAGGATGATTTCGACTCGACCGAATGAGCCTCAATCAGCCGAACAAGGGCGAAGCACCATGTTCCGCGGCCGAGACCTGCCGGCGAAACAGGCCGAAGAGTTCGCGGCCGACACCGAATTCGTTGCCGTCGAGATCCGGCTCGGCATTCTCCCGTTCGAGCGCTCCCGCCGTCAGCACGTCGATCGTGCCCGCAATCGCGTCGACGCGCACGAGGTCACCGTCCCTGAGCCTGGCAAGCGGTCCTCCGTCGAGCGCCTCGGGGCTGACATGGATCGCCGCGGGCACCTTGCCCGACGCCCCCGACATCCGCCCATCGGTGACCAGAGCGACCTTCAGCCCCTTATCCTGCAGCACGGCAAGCAGCGGGGTCAGGCTGTGCAGTTCCGGCATGCCATTGGCCTTCGGCCCCTGGAAACGCACCACCACCACGGTATCCCCGGTGAACTCGCCGGCCCGGAAGGCCTGCTTGACCGCCTCCTGGTCGGCGAAGACGCGTGCCGGCGCCTCGACGACATGGCGCTCCGGCGCCACGGCCGAGACCTTCATCACGCCGGTGCCGAGATTGCCTTGGAGCCGCTTGAGGCCACCCGTCGGCTGGAACGGCTCTCCGGCCGGTCGCAGCACCTTGGGATTGAGGGAGGCGCTCGTCCCCTCCGACCACACCAGGGCGCCGTCGATGAGCTTCGGCTCTCTGGTATAGCGGGCGAGCCCCTCGCCGGCCACGGTGCGCGTATCGGGATGCAGGAGCCCGGCTTCGAGCAGTTCGCCGATCATGAAGCCGAGGCCACCGGCAGCGTGGAAATGGTTCACATCGGCAAGCCCGTTCGGATAAACGCGCGCCATCAGCGGCGTCACCTCCGAAAGATCGGCGAAATCCTGCCAGTCGAGCACGATGCCGGCCGCCCGCGCCATGGCGATCATGTGGATGAGCAGGTTGGTGGAGCCGCCGGTGGCGTTGAGCCCGACAATGCCGTTGACGAAGGCGCGCTCGTCGAGCACGTCGCAAACCGGCGTATAGTCGTTGCCGAGCGCCGAGATCGCCAGGGCCCGCCTTGCGGCTTCCACGGTGAGTGCATCGCGCAGGGGCGTGTTGGGGTTGACGAAGCTCGAACCCGGCAGATGCAGGCCCATGAACTCCATCAGCATCTGGTTGGTGTTGGCGGTGCCGTAGAAAGTGCAGGTGCCCGGCCCGTGATAGGCCGCCATCTCCGCTTCCATCAGCTTGTCGCGCCCGCATTGGCCGGTGGCGAAGAGCTGGCGCACCTTGGATTTCTCGTCATTGGCAATGCCGCTCGCCATCGGCCCGGCCGGCACGAAGACCGCCGGCATATGGCCGAAAGCGGCCGCTGCAATGACGAGGCCAGGCACGATCTTGTCGCAGACCCCGAGATAGACGGTGGAATCGAAGGTGTTGTGGCTGAGCGCGATACCGGCCGCCATGGCAATGGCATCGCGCGAGAACAGCGACAATTCCATGCCGGCCTGGCCCTGGGTGACGCCATCGCACATCGCCGGCACGCCGCCAGCGACCTGCGCGGTGCCGCCGGCCGTGCGCGCCGCCGCGCGGATCAGGTCGGGGTAGCTTTCATAGGGCTGATGGGCCGAGAGCATGTCGTTATAGGCCGTGATGATGCCGAGATTGCCCGCGCCGCCCTTGACCAGGGCCGCCTTGTCATCCACCGGCATCGCGGCGTAGGCATGGGCCTGGTTGCCGCAGGACAGATGGGCTCGCACGGTGCCGGCGGCACGGGCGCGCGCCATGCGCTCGAGATAGGGGCGGCGAAGGGCCACGGACCGCGCCACGATCCGATCGGTAACCCGTGCGAGCGTTGGGTTCAGCGCCATGGTGACCTTTCTCGGGTTGGGAGACGATGCCGGCGTTGATACGGCGCATCGTCTCCGGAGGGCTTCGTCGATAATGAGGCGAAGCAAGAAACACGCCAGCCGGAGGGACAAAGCCCCCCGGCCCTCGTCTCTGTCAGGCCGCAACCAACTCCTCGGGCGGGGCCTTGGCGCCGGTCATGAAGGCGACCGCGTCGGACATCGTGTATTCGCGTGGATTGATGACGCAGAGCCGCCGGCCGAGCCGGTGGATGTGGATACGGTCGGCCACCTCGAACACATGCGGCATGTTGTGCGAGATCAGCACGATCGGCAGCCCACGCCGCTTGACGTCGAGGATAAGCTCCAGCACGCGGCGGCTTTCCTTAACGCCGAGAGCGGCAGTCGGCTCGTCCATGAAGACCACCTTCGATCCGAAGGCAGCTGCACGCGCCACCGCGACGCCCTGGCGCTGGCCGCCGGACAGGGTCTCGACCGCCTGGCCGATGTTCTGGATGGTCATCAGGCCGAGCTCGGTCAGCTTCTCGCGGGCCCGCTTTTCCATGGCCGGCCTGTCGAGCATCTTGAACCATTGGCCGAGGATGCCCGGCTTGCGGATCTCCCGCCCCAGGAACATGTTATCGGCGATGGACAGGGCCGGCGACAGGGCAAGGTTCTGGTACACGCACTCGATCCCCGCTTCGCGGGCATCGATGGGCGACTTGAAGTTGACGACCTTGCCGTCGAGCCTGATTTCCCCTTCATCGGGCGTAACCGCGCCCGACAAGGCCTTGATCAGCGAGGATTTGCCGGCGCCGTTGTCGCCGATCACGGCGAGGATCTCGCCGGGATAGAGGTCGAAGTCGCAATTGTTGAGAGCGGTGACCCGGCCATAGCGCTTGATCAGACCACGCCCTGAGAGAATGGGTTCCTGTGCCATTAGCCTGCAACCTTTCTGATCCACTGGTCGACGGTCACGGCGCCGATGATCAGCACGCCGATGAGCAGGTAGGTCCATTGCGGGTCGGTGCCCACCAGCCGGAGGCCGAGCTGGAACACGCCGACGATCAGGGCGCCGAAGATCATGCCCAGGATCGAGCCCCGGCCACCGAACAGCGAGATGCCACCGATGACCACTGCGGTGATCGACTCGATATTGGCAAACTGGCCGGAGGTCGGGGAAACCGAGCCGAGACGGCCGATCAGCACCCAGCCCGCCAGGGCGCAGATGATGCCGGACAGGGTGTAGACCTGGAGCAGCATCTTGTTGGTGCCGACACCGGAAAGCTCGGCCGCATCGGGATCATCGCCCACGGCATAGACATGCCGGCCCCAGGCGGTGTGGTTGAGCACGTACCACAGCACCGCGACCAGCAGCACCATGGCGATCACGCCGGCGGTCAGGACCGCACCGCCGAAGCGGAAGCTCGCGCCGAAGAGCTGCAGCAACGGGGCCTGAGCCGCGATGTCCTGGCTGCGGATCGTCTCATTGGCCGAATAGAGGAAGTTGGCGGCCAGGATGATCTGCCAGCTGCCCAGCGTGACGATGAAGGGCGGCAGCTTCATGCGGGAGACGAGCAGCCCGTTGATGTAGCCGCACAGCGCACCGCAGGCGAAGCCGCTGAGAATTGAGAGCGGCGCCGGCAGGCCGTAGCGGAAGGTGAACTGCCCCATCACCACCGATGACAGCACCATGATCGCACCGACAGACAGGTCAATGCCGGCCGTCAGGATGACCAGGGTCTGGGCTGCGCCGACGATGCCGGTGATGGCCACCTGCTGCAGGATCAGCGTCAGCGAAAAGGCCGAAAAGAACTTGCTGCCCAGGAGGATGCCGAAGACGGCGGTGGACAGCACCAGCACGATCAGCGGCACCATGGCCGGGTTTCCGTGCAGGAAGTGCTGCGCCTTTTCCAGGGCGGATTTGTTGTGGACGTCGAAGCTGGCTACGCTGGTGTCGCTGCCCGAGAGGACTTTCTCGAAGTCCTGTGGACGGCCGACATTTGCCGAAGGATCGGTCATATCTTTGGTCTCCTCCCGTGGGGCGGTCGCCCCTCGTAAAAGGAGCGGCGCGGCGGCCGCTCCTCCCTAAGAACAAGATTGAACGCTGGCCGGGCTGGCCTCAGGTCAGCCCCAGCACAGATCCTTGCCTTTCTTGGTGTCGATGGACTCGACGCCGGAAGCCGGCTTGTCGGTGACGAGGGTGGCGCCGGTGTCGAAGAACGCCTTGCCTTCGGTGGGCTTGGGCTTCTCGCCGCCATCGGCGAACTTCTTGATGGCCTCGATGCCCATGGCGGCCATCTTGAGCGGATATTGCTGCGAGGTCGCGCCGATGACGCCCTCCGCGACGTTCTTCACGCCCGGGCAGCCGCCGTCGACCGAGACGAGCAGCACATCCTTCTCGCGGCCGACGGCCTTGAGCGCTTCATAGGCCCCCGCGGCAGCCGGCTCGTTGATGGTGTAGACGACGTTGATCGTCGGGTCCTTCTGGAGGCAGTTCTCCATGGCAGCCCGGCCGCCCTCCTCATTGCCGTTGGTCACGTCGTGGCAGACGTTGCGGGCATCGCCCCAATCCTGGATCTTGGTCGGATTTTCGATCTTGGAGACGCCGAACCCGCTCATGAAGCCCTGGTCACGCAGGACGTCGACGGTCGGCTGGCTCGGATTGAGATCGAGATAGGCGATCTTGGCCTCCTTGGCCTTGTCGCCGAGCGTGGCCTTGGCCCACTGGCCGATCAGTTCGCCGGCCTTGAAATTGTCGGTGGCGAAGGTGGCGTCGGCCGCGTCGATCGGCTCCAGCGGCGTATCGAGCGCGATGACGAGGATGCCGGCAGCGCGGGCCTTCTTGACGGAGTCGACGATGGCCTTGGAGTCCGAAGGTACCAGCAGAATGCCCTTGGCCCCGTCGGCGATGCAGGATTCGATGGCCGAGACCTGGCTCTCATTGTCGCCGTCGATCTTGCCCGCATAGGCCTTGAGGTTGACGCCGAGCTCCTTGGCCTTGGCGCTGGCACCTTCCTTCATCTTGACGAAGAAGGGATTGGTGTCGGTCTTGGTGATCAGGCAGGCGCCGACATCGGCCGCAAAACCCGGGGTTGCAAAAATACCGAGAGACAGGACGCTGGCGCACAGCAGCGCCGACTTCAGGACCGGTTTCTTCATCATATTCCTCCCTTTTGGAACGCGTGGCCGGCTAGCCGGGCCTCGCTTTCGGGGCGCCCCTCATTGCCGTGTCGGCGCCTGGACATGAAAAAACACCATCCCCGCCTACCCTGTCAATAAATAAATAAGTCTTATTTAGTTATTTATTGACGCCCTTGCACGAAGCACTCATTGTGGGCGAAAGAAACAATGTTGCCCAATGCAGCCTCCCCCGTTCGAGTCACAAGCTCAAGCGAGTGAAAGCTGTAAAATTTCAGACACTTGCAGAATTTTCTTGCCATTGCCTGTTCACAGCCAATCGAGACATTCTGCCGACGGGGAGGAAACGGGATGGAGGCTGGCACCCAGAAGGCCGGTTCGTCCGAACTGGCCGAGAGCCGATTTCATCGCGGCACCAATCAGAGCGGCATGCGCGACCACAATGAGCGTATCGTCCTCTCGCTCGTCCGGGAGCATGGCGCCCTGGCCAAATCCGACATCGCCCGCATGACCAGCCTGTCGCTGCAGACCGTTTCGGTGATCATGCGCGAGCTGGAGGAAGCGGGTTTGCTGACGCGCCAGGAGCCGGTGCGCGGGCGCATCGGCCAGCCCTCGATCCCGATGGCACTCAATCCGGAAGGTGCCTATTTCCTCGGCCTGAAGATCGGGCGGCGCAGCGCCGATCTGGTGCTGATCGATTTCCTGGGCAATGTGCGTGCCATGCTGCACAAATCCTACCGCTACCCTGCCCCGGGCGAAACGATCCGCTTCGCGCTCGACGGCATCGCATCCGTCAGGGCCACGCTCAGCCCGGCAGCGAACCGACGTATTGCGGGGCTCGGCATCGCCATGCCCTTCGAATTGTGGAACTGGGCCGATGCGGCGGGCGCCCCACCCGATGTCCTCGACGAATGGCGCCATCGCAGCATCCAGGCCGACCTCCAGTCGAATTGCGATTTTCCGGTCTATCTGGAGAACGATGCCACTGCCGCCTGTGGCGCGGAACTCGTTTTCGGCCAGTTCTCGGGCGTGCGCGACTTCGTCTATTTCTATATCGGTGCCTTTGCCGGCGGCGGCATCGTGCTGAATGGCCGCCTGTTCGGCGGGCAGACCGGCAATGCCGGCGCGCTCGGCTCCATGCCGGTCCCCGGCCCCGACGGCAGGCCGACACAGCTCATCGACGTCGCCTCCATCGCCATGCTGGAGAAGGCCCTGAAGGCACGCGGCATCGATGCCGCGCATCTTTGGACCTCGCCCGAGGCGTGGGGCGACCTGGGTGAGGACGTCGAGATCTGGATCAACCAGGCGGCCGATGCCCTGGCTTATGCCATCGTCTCTTCCTGCGCCGTGATCGATTTCGAAGCAGCCGTCATCGACGGCTGGATGCCGACCGATGTCCGGGCGCGCCTGGTCGGCGCCGTACGCGAGGCACTCGGCAGGATCGACGTGGAAGGGCTGAGAACGCCCCATGTGCGCGAGGGAACGGTGGGCATCCATGCCCGCGCGCTCGGCGGCGCCAGCCTGCCGCTATCGGCCCGCTTCCTCCTGCTCGCCGATAGTTCCAAAGAGAGCAACACGGTCAAGAGCGGCGACCTGCATAGCCGATAAGCCAGCGCGAATGGTGGCATGAGGCACCTCACTGCCACAGCGCCGATGCTCGATCATAAATTTAAGATCATAAAACAAGTAATTAATATTGCTTATTTTTTAAAAATATCCAATGCGCATTTCTGCGCAATATATCCGGTCTCAGCTGCGCTCTCGAACGCCATCGACGCAGGATGGCGAGGGCCGACCTCGCGCTCCCACCGCCCGTCTGGCGCCAGCCAGAACGCAACGGCATGACGGTAGACGTTCCTGGGCGGCGAAGATAAGTTTCTTGTCTGACGTTAGAAATGGCGCCACTATCTGCGTCTCATTAAAAATAATCATAATTTTCTAAAAGTGTACCGCATAGAAAAATAAGGTCATTGATATGGTTCGCAGCCTGGCAATCTTTCTGAGTTCCGTTTCTTTGGTCGCCTGGGGTTCAGCTGCTCTTGCGGAAATCTCATCAGGCGTACGGCAACAGAGCCACAATATCCAAGGCTTGCAGCAACCTGCCACGATGATCGTCGATCATTGGGGCATCGCGCATCTCTATACTGCCAGCCGGCGCGATGCGTTCTTCATGCAGGGCTACAATGCTGCGCGCGACCGCCTGTGGCAGATCGACCTGTGGCGCAAGCGCGGCCTTGGCCTTCTAGCCCGGGATTTCGGTCCGGCCTATGTCGAACAGGACCGTGCGGCACGCCTGTTCCTCTATCGCGGTGACATGGACAGGGAATGGCAGTCCTATGGCCCCAACGCGAAGGACTATGCGAACGCCTTCATCGCCGGCGTCAATGCCTATGTCCAGGAAACCCGGGACGGCACGCAGCCCCTGCCCGAGGAGTTCAGGATCGCCGGATCGCGTCCTGACCTGTGGCATGTCGACGATATCGTGCGCATCCGCAGCCATGGCCTGACGCGCAATGTCGAACTCGAAGTGCAGCGCGCGCAAATTGCCTGCGCAGCCGGGCTCGAGGCCGACAAGCTCCAGGCCCAGCTCGAGCCCGAATGGACGACGAAGCTGCCCGACGGCCTCGACCCCTGTTCCATTCCACGGGACGTGCTGAAAGACTACACACTTGCGACCGATCCGGTGAAGTTTGGACCGGCCAAAAAGGCCGCACAGGCCTATGACCCCGACGCCCTGTTGGCGCAGGCACAGGACAAGGTCGATACGATCGGCTCCAACAATTGGGTCGTCTCCGGCAAGCGCACGGCAACCAGGCGGCCGATCCTCGCCAATGATCCGCATCGCGACCACAGCGTGCCGTCCCTTCGCTATATCGTTCATCTCGTTGCACCGGGCATGAACGTGATCGGCGCCGGCGAACCGGCACTTCCCGGCATCTCGATCGGCCATAATGGCCGCATCGCCTTCGGCTTGACGATCTTCGGCATGGATCAGGAAGACCTCTATGTCGAGGCGCTCAATCCGAGCAATCCCGATCAGGTCAAGTTCGACGGGAATTGGGAACCTGTCCGGATCGTGCACGAAAAGGTCGAGGTCAAGGGCGGCGCCCCGCAGGATATCGAGATGCGCTTCACCCGGCACGGACCGGTGCTTGCCAGCGATGCCAAGCGAAACCTCGCCTTCACCATTCGCTCCGTCTGGTTCGAGCCGGGAACCTCGGCCTATTTCGGCTCATCCGACTACATGACGGCGAAAAACTGGCCGCAATTCCAAGCCGCCATGAAGCGTTGGGGCGCCCCTTCGGAAAACCAGATCTATGCCGACACCAAGGGTAATATCGGCTGGCAGCCGGGCGGAATGGCGCCGCGCCGCCTGAGCTATGACGGGCTGCTGCCGGTACCGGGCGACGGGCGCTATGAATGGCAGGGCTTCTTGCGCCTGGACGAATTGCCGAGTGTCTTCAACCCGAAGACCGGCTATTTCGCCACCGCCAACCAGATGAACCTGCCGCCCGGCTATCCCATCGAGCAGCGCCGCATCGGTTTCGATTCCTGGGCCAATCCCGCCCGCTGGGACCGCATCGTCGAAGTGCTGCAGGACAAGAAGAAATTCAGCCTCGCCGACGCGATGGATCTGCAGAATGACGACACCAGCATGCTGGGCCGCCGCCTGATCGCGCTCCTCAAGCCGCTGCAGTCGGATGACCCCCAAATCGCCAAAGGACTGCAGCTCCTGCGCGATTGGAATGCGAGCGACGATCGCGACAGCGCCGCCGCCGCTCTGTTCGAGGTATGGATCAGCAGGCATATCGGCCCGGCCCTGGTAAATGCCAGCGTGCCGCAAGGCGCTCGTGCCCTCATTCCCAGGCCAAGTGTCGGCGCGATGTTCGAGCTTCTGGAAAAGCCGGACGCCTCCCTCGGTCCCGATCCGGCCAAGGCGCGCGACAAACTGCTGCTGCAGAGCATCGGCACGGCGGTCGCGGAGGTTTCCAAGCTTCTCGGCGAGGATGCCGGCCAATGGCGCTGGGGCAGGCTGCACCATGCCCAATTCGATCACGCGCTGATGCCTCTGGCCGATCTCTCGACCCAAGCGCAGATGCGCGTCGGCCCGCTCGAGCTCGGCGGCGCCAGCAACGTGCCCCACGCCGCCAGCTATCGCAGCTCGGACTTTCGCCTGACCTCCGGCGCCTCCTTCCGCATGGTACTGGATGTCGGCAATTGGGACGCCAGCCGCGCCATCAATACACCGGGGCAATCGGGCAATCCCTTCAGCCCGCATTACCGCGATCTCGCACCGCTATGGGCCAACGGACAATATGTGCCCCTGCTCTATTCCAAGCCGGCAGTCGAGAATGCAGCGAGCGAAATCGTGACCTATACGCCCGTGAAATAGTGACAGCGGCAGGAGCCACGAACCCATTTCGGCGCCACCGGGTGGCACCGAAAGGCAGCAGTTCGCCTAATTATTAGGCATGCTTAAATTATTGCCCTCCCATCGAAACACTTCAGCACCTTGTCCCGGCCGCCTGCCAGCAGGCTCTGCGCTTTCGAGGACTGCCCCGCCCCGATTGGCACGCCGCTTGCAGGAGCCCTGCGGGATCCAACAAGAAGCAAGGGGAAGGCGTCATGTCGAAGCTCGGAAGACTCGGTCATTGCCTGTCGGGCAGCATCATCGCGATGTTGATCACCTGCGGCGCAGCCAGCGCCGAAGAAAACACCATCAAGATCGGCATCCTGCATTCGCTGTCCGGCACCATGGCGATTTCCGAGACGACGCTCAAGGACGCCATGCTGATGCTGATCGACGAGCAGAACAAGAAAGGCGGCGTGCTCGGGCGCAAGCTCGAGGCCGTGGTGGTCGATCCCGCCTCGAACTGGCCGCTTTTCGCCGAGAAGGCCCGCGACCTCCTCGGCAAGGACAAGGTGGCGGCGGTGTTCGGCTGCTGGACCTCGGTCAGCCGCAAATCCGTGCTGCCGGTCTTCAAGGAACTCGACGGCCTCCTGTTCTACCCGGTGCAATATGAGGGCCAGGAGAGCGAGCGAAACGTCTTCTACACCGGCGCAGCACCGAACCAGCAGGCCATCCCCGCCGTCGACTATCTGATGAGCCAGGAAGGCGTGAAGCGCTGGGTGCTGGCGGGGACCGACTATGTCTACCCCCAGACCACCAACAAGATCCTGCAGGCCTATCTGCAGTCCAAGGGCGTGGCCAAGGACGACATCATGGTCAACTACACGCCGTTCGGCCAGTCCGACTGGCAGACCATCGTCTCCGACATCAAGAAATTCGGCTCCGCCGGCAAGAAGACCGCCGTCATCTCCACCATCAACGGCGATGCCAACGTGCCCTTCTACAAGGAACTCGCCAACCAGGGCATCAAGGCCGAGGACATTCCCGTCGTCGCCTTTTCGGTGGGCGAGGAGGAACTGGCTGGCCTCGATACCGGGCCGCTGGTCGGCCACCTCACGGCGTGGAACTATTTCCAGTCGGTCGATACCCCAGCCAATGCCCAGTTCATCAAGACTTGGCGCGCCTTCACCAAGAACGACAAGCGCGTCACCAACGACCCGATGGAAGCCCATTACATCGGCTTCAACATGTGGGTGAAGGCGGTGGAGAAAGCCGGCACCACCGATCCCGACGCGGTGATCGACGCCATCGTCGGCGTATCCGTGCCCAACCTTTCGGGCAGCTATTCGACCATGATGCCCAATCATCACATCACCAAGCCGGTCCTGATCGGCGAAATCCAGGCCGACGGCCAGATGCAGACCGTCTGGCAGAGTTCGGGACTGGTGGTGGGCGATGAATGGTCCGACTACCTGCCGGACTCCAAGGATCTGATCGCCGATTGGCGCAAGCCGCTGTCCTGCGGCAATTTCAACGTCGCAACCGGCAAATGCGGCGGCCAGGGCACGAACTAACGCCAAGAAGCACTATCAATGCCCCTTGGTCCTTTCTGGTGATTTTCGTCAAATCTCTGATTTGGCATCGAAAATCATCAGCTGTTCAAGCCGAGAATGCCTCAGCATTTTCGAAGCTTGGTTTAAGGCTCCAATATGCTGTCCTGTGAACCTTCCCGTCTCCGGTTGCGCTCCGCCATGCACGGGTCTCGTCTCCTCGTCCTGGCCTTGTGGGCCTGCCTCCTCATGCCCGGACTTGGTCACGCCGATGAGGCCGGCATCAGGGCCGGCCTTGCCAAGTTGGCCACTGCTGGAAATTTCCAGCAGGTCGAGGCGGTGGTGCGTGAACTGGCCGGAAGCGGCGATGCACTGGCGGCCCGCCCCCTCGCGGCGCTGGCAGACGGCAATCTCTACTGGCGCCAATCCGACAAGGCGGTCCTGATCGCTTCGGGCAGCGGCGATCCGCTCGCGATCACCGATCCGCTCACTGGCGCCGGCGTGGGGACGGCGGGCAAGGGGGAACTTGTCAGGATCAAGGTCAACAATGCCATCAGGCGGGCGATAAGGGAGGCGAGCGGCTCGCTCACGCTCTCCTCCCCCGACAAGGCGGCACGCCTCGCGGCTGCCGACGCGCTGACCCAGACCCCCGACCCCGGTGCTCTCCCGGCGCTCGACAGCGCCATCGCCAGGGAGGCTGATACCGCCGTCAAGGCCCGGCTGGAGACGGCGCGGGCTGCCGCGACCTTGTTCTCCGACAGGCCCCAGGCCGACAAGAGCGCGGCCGTCGGGCTCATTGCTTCTCTCGGCACCCGCGAGGCCGCCGCGCTGCTCGGCCGCTTCGAGGCCGGCGCCGACGGAGCGTTGAAAGATGAAGCCGCCGCGGGCATCGGCACCATCGATGCGCGCCTGAAGCTGTGGGATCTGGCGCAGAACGTCTGGTACGGCATCTCGCTGGCCTCGGTGTTGCTGCTCGCCGCCATCGGCCTTGCCATCACCTTCGGCGTGCTCGGCGTCATCAACATGGCGCATGGCGAGATGGTGATGATCGGCGCCTACACCACCTTCGTCGTGCAGGAGGCCGTACGCGCCTATGCACCTGGCCTGATCGACTGGTCGCTGCTGATCGCCCTGCCCTTGGCCTTCCTGGTCGCGGGCGCCGTTGGCGTTGTGATCGAGCGCGGCATCATCCGCTTTCTCTACGACCGCCCGCTGGAAACCCTGCTGGCGACCTGGGGCGTCTCGCTGATCCTGCAGCAGGGCATCCGCGTGATCTTCGGACCGACCAACCGCGAGGTCGCCAATCCCGGCTGGATGTCCGGCAGCATCAGCGTCGGCGAACTGACCATCACCGCCAACCGGCTGTGGATCTTCGCCTTCTCGATTGCGGTGTTCATCGCCCTGCGCCTCATCCTCAATCGCACCCGCTGGGGCTTGCAGATGCGCGCCGTGACCCAGAACCGGCGCATGGCGTCCTCGATGGGTATCCGCACGCCCAGGGTCGACGCGCTGACCTTCGGCCTCGGCTCCGGCATCGCCGGCATCGCCGGTGTCGCCCTCAGCCAGATCGGCAATGTCTCGCCCAATCTGGGCCAGGGTTACATCATCGATTCCTTCATGGTCGTGGTGTTCGGCGGCGTCGGCAATCTGTGGGGCACGCTTTTGGGCGCGCTGACGCTCGGCATCGCCAACAAGTTCCTCGAACCCTATGCCGGCGCGGTCCTCGGAAAGATCATCGTGCTCGTTTTCATCATCCTCTTCATCCAGAAGCGCCCGCGCGGCCTGTTCGCGCCCCGGGGGCGGGCGGTGGAAGCATGATCCTCGCAACCCTGCTCAAGAACGGCCTCGACCGCCGCTTGTCCATCCTCGTCGCGCTTCTCGTGGCGGCGGCCGTGCTGGTGCCGGTGCTTCACCTGGCGGTACCGGCAGACAGCGCCTTGCATATGCCCGCCTATCTCGTGGCGTTGCTCGGCAAATATCTCACCTATGCCCTGCTCGCCCTCTCGCTCGATCTCGTCTGGGGCTATTGCGGGCTTCTCTCGCTCGGCCATGGCGCCTTCTTCGCACTGGGCGGCTATGCCATGGGCATGTATCTGATGCGTGGGATCGGCGATCGCGGCGTCTATGGCAATCCCGTGCTGCCCGACTTCATGGTATTCCTGAACTGGCAGGAACTGCCCTGGTTCTGGTACGGCTTCGACAGGTTCTGGTTCGCCGCGCTGATGGTGATGGCCGTACCGGGCCTGCTCGCCTTCACCTTCGGCTGGTTCGCCTTTCGCAGCCGCGTCAACGGCGTCTACCTCTCGATCATCACCCAGGCGATGACCTATGCGCTCATGCTCGCCTTCTTCCGCAACGACATGGGGTTCGGCGGCAATAACGGCCTGACCGATTTCAAGGATCTGCTCGGCTTTTCCCTGCAGGCGCCGGGCACGCGCGCGGCCCTGTTCGCCGCCAGCGCCCTGATGCTGGCGCTGTTCGTCACGCTTACCGCCATGATCACCGCCTCCAAGCTCGGCAAGCTCATGATTGCCGTACGCGATGCCGAATATCGCTCCCGCTTTCTCGGCTGGCGGCCGGAAAACATCAAGCTGTTCGCCTTCACCTTCTCGGCGGTGATGGCCGGCATCGCGGGTGCGCTCTATGTTCCGCAGGTGGGCATCATCAATCCCGGCGAGTTCTCGCCGGCCAACTCCATCGAGGTGGTGATCTGGACCGCCATCGGCGGCCGCGGCACCCTGATCGGGCCGGTGATCGGCGCCGTCGGCGTCAACTGGGCCAAGAGCTGGTTCACGGCCGCCTTGCCCGATCTATGGCTGTTCGCACTCGGTGCCCTCTTCGTCGTCATGCCGCTCCTGCTGCCACGGGGCCTGGTCGGCGCCTTCGAGCATTGGCGCCGGTCCAAATCCCCTCGCAAGGCCTCTGCGAGCAAGGCGCTCGTGCCCGCCCAAAGCGACGCCGCGGAGGAAGCGACCTCATGACCCAGCAAACGCACAGCATTCTCTATCTCGACGGCGTCAGCGTCAGCTTCGACGGCTTCAAAGCCATCAACAATCTCTCGCTCATCCTGGAGCCCGGCGAGATGCGCGCCATCATCGGCCCGAACGGGGCCGGCAAGACCACGATGATGGACATCATCACCGGCAAGACCCGGCCCGATACCGGCGAGGTCTTCTTCGATGGCGAACATGATTTGACCAAGCTCGATGAAACCGACATCGCCAATCTCGGCATCGGCCGCAAGTTCCAGAAGCCGACCGTATTCGAAACGCATACGGTCGAGGACAATATCGCCCTCTCCCTCAAGGGCCGGCGCGGCATCTTCGCCGCCTTGTTCGACCAGCGCTCGCGCTCCGAAAGCGAGCGCATCGACGAGATTCTCGCCACCGTCCGTCTCGAACAGCGGCGGGACGACAAGGCAGCCGGGCTGTCGCACGGCCAGAAGCAATGGCTGGAGATCGGCATGCTGCTGGCCCAGAACCCGAAGCTCCTGCTCGTCGACGAGCCGGTGGCCGGCATGACCGATGCCGAAACGGCGCAGACCGGTGATCTCCTCAGGCAGATCGCCCGTTCGCATTCGGTCGTCGTCGTCGAGCACGACATGCATTTCGTGCGTGAGCTCGGGGTGAAGGTGACCTGCCTGCATGAGGGCAGCGTGCTGTCGGAGGGGCGGTTCGACCATGTCTCGGCGGATCCGCGGGTCGTCGAAGTCTATCTGGGGCGATAGAGCAGATGATGTTGTCCGTCAGTGATCTCACCCTGCATTACGGCGCCGCCCAGGCATTGCGCGGCGTTTCCCTGCAGGCCGAAGCCGGCAAGGTCACCTGCATCCTCGGCCGCAATGGAGTCGGCAAGACCAGCCTGATGCGCACCATCGCCGGACAGCACCGGCCGAGCGCCGGCTCCGTCAGCTTCGAGGGCAAGCCACTCGGCCGCAGCCCTGCCCATGACAGGGCCAGGCTCGGCATCGCCCTCGTGCCCCAGGGCCGGGAGATCTTTCCCCTGCTGACGGTAAAGGAAAACCTGCAGACCGGGTTTGCGCCGCTCAAGCGCGCCGAGCGCAGCCTTCCGAGCCATATATTCGAGCTGTTCCCCGTGCTCGCCCAGATGCTGCAGCGCCGGGGCGGCGACCTTTCGGGCGGCCAGCAGCAACAGCTTGCCATCGGCCGGGCGCTGGTGACCCGACCCAAGCTCCTGCTGCTCGACGAGCCGACGGAGGGCATCCAGCCTTCCGTGATCAAGGATATCGGCCGGGCCATCGCGTTCCTGCGTGATCAGATGGGCATGACCATCCTCCTGGTCGAGCAATATCTCGACTTCGCGCGCGAACTGGCCGATCGTGTCGTCATCATGGATCGCGGCGAGATCGTCTTTTCCGGCGAGGCCGCCGACCTGGACAAGCCCGATGTACGCCGACATCTCCTGCTTTGACGTCAGGAAGGCCCCGCTCCGCCTCGAACGGGCCGAGGGCGTCGCCCGCCTGGCCTTTCGCCAGCGTGACGGGGCCTCCAGACTAGCGACCCTGTATCAGGAAGGATGCGCCAAGATACGGTTGCCGCAACCACTGCCTGGAGCTCAGCCGGAGGCTATCCTCATCAACACGGCGGGCGGTCTGACTGGTGGCGACAGGCTCGCCTTCGAGGTCGTGGCGGGGGCGGCAAGTTCGGCCACCATCACCACCCAGGCCTGCGAACGCATCTACCGCTCGACGGGCGAGGACGCTGTTGTCGTCAACCGGCTGACCGCCGAGGCCAGCTCTCGCCTCGCCTGGCTGCCGCAGGAGACCATCCTGTTCGACGGTGGCCGCCTCGTCCGGCGTCTCGAGGTCGACCTGGCCGAGGGCGCCCAACTGCTTGCCGTCGAAGCCGTGCTGTTCGGCCGCGCGGCCATGGGCGAAGTGTTGCGCAGCGGCGCCTTGATGGATCGTTGGCGGGTACGCAGCAACGGAAAACTGATCTTCGCCGATGATTTCCGCATAGACGGCGATATCGCCAAACGCCTTGCTGCCCCCGCGACGTTGGGCGGACACCGAGCTATGGCGACAATGCTTGCCGTTTGCCCGGAGCCGGAGGAACGGATCGAGGCGGTGCGCGACATCATCGGCAGCCATGGCGGCGCCAGCGCCTGGGACGGCAAGCTGGTGGTGCGCCTCCTCGCCGAAGACAGCCTGTCGCTCAGGCATCGCCTCGAGCCTCTCCTGTCCTTTCTGCTCGCCGACCGTCCCCTGCCGAAAGTATGGCAGCTCTAACCACCGGAACCCGCATGAACCTCACGCCCCGCGAAAAAGACAAGCTCCTGATAGCCATGGCGGCCCTGGTGGCGCGCCGGCGCCTCGAACGCGGCGTCAAGCTCAACCACCCAGAGGCGATCGCCCTCATCAGCGATTTCGTGGTCGAAGGTGCGCGAGACGGGCGCTCGGTCGCCGATCTCATGGAGGCCGGCGCGCATGTGCTGACGCGCGAGCAGGTGATGCCCGGTATCGCCGAGATGATCCACGACGTGCAGGTGGAAGCGACCTTTCCGGACGGAACCAAGCTGGTCACCGTGCACGAACCCATCCGATAGACCGCCGGAGAACCGGAGAATAGGTGAACCGAACGAACTCAATCTTTGTCATTGCCGGGCTTGACCCGGCAATCCAGCCCCCCTTTTCGGGCAATGAAGACCCAAATCCCTGGATGCCCGGGTCAAGCCCGAGCATGACAAGGGCAATTTTTCAGAGGCCAGAATGAAGAAATATCTGTTCGCACTCGCCGCCATGCTCACCGCCACGCCGGCCATGGCTCATATCAACCCGGCCGAGCATGCCTCCTTCTCCACGGGCTTCCTGCACCCTCTTTCGGGCGCGGACCATATATTGGCGATGGTCGCCGTCGGCCTGTGGGCCGCCCAGCTCGGCGGACGCGCGCTGTGGGCGGTTCCCGCGACCTTCGTCATCGTCATGACGGCAGGCTTCGGCGCCTCCCTCACCGGCATGCCCCTGCCCTTCATCGAGCCGGCGATCGCAGCCTCCGTCGTGGTGCTCGGCTTGCTCGCCCTGATGGCATTCAAGGTGCCGACGCCGATCGGCATGGTCGTCGTCGGGTTCTTCGCCCTGTTCCATGGTTTCGCCCATGGCAGCGAACTGGGCAATGCCAGCGCCACACCCTTCCTGGTCGGCTTTGCCCTGGCGACGGCCCTGCTGCACGCGGCCGGTGTCCTGCTCGGCCCGGGGATCGCCCGCCTCGCGGGTGACAAGGCCGGTCGGCTGGTCACGCGCTTCGCCGGGGGGCTGACCGCCCTCGCCGGGTTGGCCCTGATCGTGGGAGGCTAAACCATGATCCCGGGCGAAGTCCTGCCGATGGCTGGAGACATCGTGCTGAACGCCGGAGCGGAGGCGAGCGTTCTCGTCGTCGCCAATTCCGGCGATCGGCCGATCCAGGTCGGTTCCCATTATCATTTCTTCGAGGTCAACGCGGCGCTCCTGTTCGACCGGGAGGCGGCGCGTGGCATGCGGCTCGACATTCCCGCCGGCACGGCCGTCCGCTTCGAGCCGGGGCAGCAGCGGCAGGTGCGGCTGATCCCGATCGGCGGCAAGCGCGTCATCTTCGGCTTTCAGAGCAAGATCATGGGAGCACTGTGATGCCCGCTACTCTTTCCCGCGCCGCCTACGCCCAAATGTATGGACCGACCGTCGGCGATCGCGTCAGGCTTGCCGATACCGAGCTGTTCATCGAGGTCGAAAAGGACTTCACCATTCCCGGCGAGGAGGTGAAGTTCGGCGGCGGCAAGGTGATCCGCGACGGCATGGGCCAGAGCCAGGCGAGCCGTGCCGCCGGCGCAGTCGACACCGTCATCACCAATGCGCTGATCATCGATCACTGGGGCATCGTCAAGGCCGATGTCGGCCTGAAGGATGGCCTGATCGTAGCGATCGGCAAGGCCGGCAATCCCGACATCCAGCCGGGCGTCACCATCGTCATCGGTCCCGGCACGGAAATCATTGCCGGCGAGGGCAAGATCCTCACCGCCGGCGGCGTCGACGCCCATATCCATTTCATCTGTCCGCAGCAGATCGAGGAAGCCCTGATGTCGGGCGTCACCACCATGCTGGGCGGCGGCACGGGCCCCGCCCACGGCACGCTCGCCACCACCTGCACACCCGGGCCCTGGCACCTGGCCCGCATGATCCGTTCCTTCGACGCCTTCCCGATCAACCTGGGGCTGTCGGGCAAGGGCAACACCTCCCGGCCGGAAGCGCTGGTCGAGATGATCGAAGGCGGCGCCTGCTCGCTCAAGCTGCACGAGGACTGGGGGACGACGCCGGCAGCCATCGACAATTGCCTCAGCGTGGCCGACGACTACGACGTCCAGGTGATGATCCATACCGACACGCTCAACGAGAGCGGCTTCGTCGAGGACACCGTCGCCGCCTTCAAGGGGCGCACCATCCATGCCTTTCACACCGAAGGCGCCGGCGGCGGCCATGCGCCCGACATCATCAAGGTCTGCGGCCTGTCCAACGTGCTGCCGTCCTCGACCAACCCGACCCGGCCCTATACGAAGAACACCATCGCCGAGCATCTCGACATGCTGATGGTCTGTCATCATCTATCACCGGCGATCGCCGAGGACATCGCCTTCGCCGAAAGCCGCATCCGCAAGGAAACCATCGCGGCTGAGGACATCCTCCACGATATCGGCGCCTTCTCGATCATCTCGTCCGACAGCCAAGCCATGGGCCGCGTCGGCGAGGTCCTGATCCGCACCTGGCAGACCGCCCACAAGATGAAGCTGCAGCGCGGGCGCCTGCCCGGCGAGAGCGGCGACAACGACAATCTCAGGGTGCGCCGCTATATCGCCAAATACACCATCAACCCCGCCATCGCGCAGGGCCTGTCGGCCCATGTCGGCTCGATCGAAATCGGCAAGCGCGCCGATCTCGTCCTGTGGAACCCGGCCTTCTTTGCAGTCAAGCCGGAGATGGTGCTGGTGGGCGGCACGATCGCCGCCGCTCCGATGGGCGACCCCAACGCTTCGATTCCGACGCCGCAGCCGATGCATTACCGCCCGATGTTCGGCGGTTTCGGCGGTGCTCCGGCAGCCTCTTCCCTGACATTCGTCAGCAAAGCGGCCCTCGCCAGCGGCCTGAAGGAGCGGCTCGGCGTCGCCAAACCGATGGTGGCGGTCGAGAACACGCGAGGCGGCCTTTCCAAACGCTCCATGGTGCTGAACGATGCCTTGCCACAGATGGAGGTCGATCCCGAAACCTATGAAGTCCGCGCCGACGGCGAACTCCTGACCTGCCCACCGGCAACCGAACTGCCGATGGCCCAACGCTATTTCCTGTTTTGAGGCGACAGCACGAATCGTCGAATTGAAGAGGTTGTCATCCCCGGCGAGGCCATAGGCCGAGGGAAGGGGATCCAGGGCCAGAAGGTGCGATTCATGACCTCTGGGTCCCCTTCCCCTCGCCCTCTCTCGCTGCGCTCGTGAGAAACTCGGCCGGGGATGACGGAGCGCATATTTCTGAACGGATACTGACCATGCTGCACGCCACCTCCCATTGCCATCATGACAGCCGACTTCCCGTCGGCACGATCACGCTCGATCACAGGGGCCGTCATCTACGCCGCAAGCGCCTCATCACCGATCAGGGCGATATCGTCATGATCGATCTGCCCGAGGCCGTGCTGCTCGCCGATGGCGATGCCCTCGTGCTCAAAGACGGCCGCACCCTCACCATCCTCGCAGCGCCCGAGGAACTCTACGCGGTCCGACCCGGCCGGCAATGCCCGCTCGCCCATTTGGCCTGGCACCTCGGCAATCGCCATCTCGCCGCCGAAATCGGCACCGAAATCATCCTGATCGAACGGGATCCCGTAATCCGGACGATGCTGCAGGGTCTCGGGGCCGAAATCCAGGAGGTGGTCTCCGGCTTCCAGCCCGTGCACGGCGCCTATCATGGCCATGCCCACGGCCACCATCACGATCATGGGCATGGCCATGACTGACGATACGGCGCGTCTGGTGCGGTTGCTCAGCTGGCTATCGCCGGCCTTTCCGGTCGGCGCCTTCGCCTATAGCCACGGCCTGGAACGGGCCGTTCACGATGGCCTGATCGAGGATCGAGCCACGCTGGTCGACTGGCTCGGCGAGATCGTCCGGTCGGGTTCCGGCTGGAACGATGCCGTTTTGCTGGGCGGGGCCTGGCGCCTTGCCTCTCGGGGAGAGAGCTGCGCCACCGTCGCGGAGCTTGCCGAGGCCATGGCCGGCACGCGCGAACGCCACCGCGAAACCATGCTGCAGGGCGAGGCCTTCGGGCAGGCCGTCTCCCACTGGACCGGCGAGGCGATCAAGCCTGCGCCTTATGCCGTCGCCGTCGGCCAGGCCGCCGCGCAGCACGGCATCGGGCTCGAACAGGCGCTGGCCGGCTTCCTGCACGCCTTCACCGCCAATCTGGTCCAGGCAGCCATCCGGCTGGTCCCGCTCGGCCAGCGCGACGGCGTCCAGGCGCTCGCCGCGCTCGAACCGATCATGCTGGCCACGGCAAGGCGCGCCTGCCTCGCGACGCTCGATGACCTCGGCGCCTGCACCCTGATGTCCGACATCGTCTCGATGCAACACGAAACTCAATATTCGAGGATCTTCCGCTCATGAACGCCAGTAACGGCCCCCATTCCAGCAACGGTCCTTTGCGCGTAGGCATCGGCGGCCCGGTCGGCGCCGGCAAGACCACCCTGACCGAAATGCTGTGCAAGGCGATGCGCGAAAGCTATTCGGTCGCCGTGGTCACCAACGACATCTTCACCAAGGAAGACGAGCTCATCCTCAACCGGGTGCAGGCACTTCCCCAGGACCGCATCATTGGTGTCGAGACCGGCGGCTGCCCCCATACCGCCATTCGCGAGGATGCCTCGATCAACCTGGCGGCGATCGCCGAAATGCGCCGGCGTTTTCCCGACCTCGACGTGGTCTTCATCGAATCCGGCGGCGACAATCTAGCGGCGACCTTCTCGCCGGACCTCGCCGATATTACGCTCTACGTCATCGACGTCGCGGCGGGCGAGAAGATTCCGCGCAAGGGTGGTCCCGGCATCACCCGCTCCGATCTCCTGATCATCAACAAGATGGATCTGGCTCCCCATGTCGGCGCCGACCTCGACATCATGCGTGCCGATACCGAGAAGCAGCGCGGCAAGCGACCTTTCATCTTCACCGATATGCGCCGGCGCATCGGGCTCACCGATGTCGTCGCCTTCATCGAACAGCAAGGCGGCCTGACAGCATAGCGCTGCAGTCCTGATTTGACGGAGACCTTGGGTCTGCGTCATTGCGATTGTAGTTGCGACTGTAGTCACAGAACCTTCGACTCAGCGCGTCGGCTGGGCCACAGGCATTGCGGCAGCGAGCGGCCCTTTCCACTCCCGGATGATGTCGATCAAGGGGGCGATGGCCGGATTGCCGGATTCAGCGGGAACCGAGAGAACGACCTTCAATGTCGGTGCAGCCGCGAGCGCCCTTGGCACGACCTCTACGATCGACTCGTCGCATATCGATGCCGGCACCAGGGCCACACCGAGCCGCGCCGCCACGAGGCGGACGATGGTGTGCTGCAACTGGGGTTCATAGCGAAACCGCGGAACGATGCCGGCCATCTCGAAATAGCCGGCGATGGCCTCGCGGAGCGTCGGCGCCACGGTTGCAGGCGCCGCGATCAAATCCTCTGCTGCCAGATCGTGTGGAGCAATGGTGTCCCGCCCGACCAAGGCATGCTCGCGGGGAACGATGAGGCACAGATGGTCCGTGATGACAGGTACTGTCCGCAATTGAGGAAATGGCCGGCCGGCAAAGGTGATGGCGGCATCGAGTTCGCCGCCGAGAAGCCTTTGCTCGATCTCGGCCGGCGTCGTCTCCAGGAGAACGATGCGAATGGCCGGCCTCAACCCGGCATAGCAACTGACGATCTGCGGCACGATGCGATGGGCGGCATGCATCATGAAGCCCAGGCGCAACTCGCCCTTCTGGCCTTCAGCGACCAGCCTCGCATCACGGCAGGCATCCTCGAATTGCGCGAGGACCGCGCGTGAGTCAGCCAGGAACCTCTCCCCAGCCTGGGTCAGGGTGACGTGGCGCGAGTTCCGCTCGACCAGTTGCACGCCGAGTTCACGCTCCAGATTGGCGATCTGCCGGCTGAAGGGCGGCTGGGTCATGTGCAGTCGTGCAGCGGCCCGGCCGAAATGCAGGGTCTCGGCGAGAGCCACGAAATAGCGCATCTGGCGCGAATCCATCGATACCTCCAGGGCATTGATAATGGCCATGCATTGGATTGGATTATATCGATTGCCTCTTCTATGAAAGACGGCATCCCAATCGGCCTGCCATGCTTTCCAACCTTCTCATCGTCCTGCCCGTCTTTGCCCTGATCCTCGCCGGCTGGCTCGCGCGGCGCAGCAATGCGCTCGGCCCGCACGCCACGCGCGAGGTGAACAGGCTCGTGGTTTATCTGGCGCTCCCGGCGCTGCTGTTCGACATCATGGCCAACGCGGACCCAGCCCGGATCTGGCAGCCCGGCTTCATTCTGGCCTTTGCCCTGGGCTGCGCCCTCATCTTCGTCCTCGCCCTGACGATCCGCCTGCGGCAGGGCTGCCATCTCGCCGATGCGGCCATCGACGGCCTCAATGCCGGCTATGCCAATACCGGCTTCATGGGTTTCCCGCTGATCCTCGCGGTCGTCGGCCAATCCGGCCTGGCACCGACGCTGGTCGCGACGATCGTGACCGTCTGCGTCCTGTTTGCCGTCGCCATCGTCCTGATCGAAGCCAGCCTGCAGTCCCAGGCCCGTCGACGGGATATCGCTCGCAAGACGCTGCTCACCTTGATCCGCAATCCCCTGCTGGTCGCACCGGCCCTGGGGGCGCTGGTGATGGTTTCGGGCTGGCCCCTTCCCCAGACGCTGGACCGGTTTCTCAAATTGCTCGGCGGCGCCGCCTCGCCCTGCGCACTCATCGCGCTCGGCCTTTTCCTGGCGGAGAACACCGGCAGGGCGGCGGAGGCAGGGCGCAAGGTCGAGGCCTTGCTGATCGGGTTGAAGCTGGTGGCCCACCCCGTCGCGACCTGGGTGATTGCCGCACCCATCCTCGGCCTCGCGCCGGACGCGGTCCATACTGCCGTCCTCCTCGCGGCCCTGCCGACCGGGACAGGCCCCTTCATGCTGGCCGAATTCTACGGACGCCAGGCCCTGGTCACCAGCCGTGTCGTCCTGGCCACGACGATCCTGTCCGTCGCGACGCTCTCCCTGTATCTCGCGGTTTCACGATAGGCAGGCTCTGCGCCCGGCACCGGATTCTCGACGTCATTCGGCGTTTCAGCCGGATTTGCCGTCACTCGGCGGCGGGCCGCGCGACAGCAGGCTTTCGCCGAGAAGTGCCCGCGAGAATTCATCGATGAGCGCGAGCTCTCGATGATGACGAAAACCATCGCTGTCCGCCACCGCCAGACAGATTTCGATCAGCCTGGCCTTTACGGCCGGTGCTGCCGCGTCCAGCTCGTGCAAGCTTGTCTTCACCGCGTCGGTCGATGGCCTCATGCGCCGGATCCATTGGCGGGTGCGC
Source organism: Labrys sp. E2SS-1L (assembly GCF_057073705.1). Classification (NCBI taxonomy): domain Bacteria; kingdom Pseudomonadati; phylum Pseudomonadota; class Alphaproteobacteria; order Hyphomicrobiales; family Xanthobacteraceae; genus Labrys; species Labrys sp. E2SS-1L. The sequence goes on from NZ_CP172713.1 coordinate 1,025,740, forward strand.
TCGATCTCGCCCGCGTCCAGGTCGATGCCCTCCGCGGCACACGCGGCCGCGACATGATCGAGCATGACCTTGACCTCCTCGCCCGACATTTGCAGGTCGGCCCTGCCGACCGCCACGGCGAGGACGAGGCCGCTTTCGCGCGCGACCCTGCGAATCACGGCCCAGCGCTCTCCCACCTGTTGCTCGGGGGAAGACCCGGCGCGCGCTTGCGGCCAGGACAGGCCGAGCACCTGCCGATAGAACTCATCCAGCGGCTCCTGCAGTACGCCATCGGCGTCGGCGATCGACAGGATCCTGTCGAGACGGAAGGAGCGAAGGTCGCCTCGATCGTGGCTGTAGCCGAGAAGACGTGGAATGCCGTCGCGCCCCGGCTTGACCGACCAGAGCGTGACCGGCCGAAACCGTCGGCGGCCGGCCGCGTCCTGATATTCGATGACGAGGAGGAGGCCGTTGACGCCACCGCCACCCGAAGGCGGCCCTGCCTTATCGGGCGAGGATCCGGATGGTGGAGGAGGTCCCGTTCTCTGGGGCATTGGTGACCTCTCGACACATGGCGCCGGGTGACGGGAATCAGGCGGCTGCAACCCTGGACCGGAAAGGCTGCGGCCATCGGCCTCGACGATTGCGACTGGTCGATGTTTGAAGGGGCGACGCATGAGCGTCAACAGGGCGGGCCATGGATGCAACGGCCGATTTGCCTGGAATTTTCGCGGCAGCCGGCATCGGCATGTCCCCGCCGCCAGCAAGAGCGACAGTCCGGATGATGGATCGCCGGGCTCGAGGATGAATTCACTGGCCTCACCAGCCTGGAGGCGAATTGCCTCTTCGAGCGCAATCCTGCCGATGGAATATAAGGGCCTTTCGAGCCCCCATTGCCGACCGGCGGAGGCTTCAGCAGACGGACCGAAAGCGCTCGACGCAAGTGTCGAGCACCTCGGCAGGATCACGTTTCCACCAGTTCCCGGCCGAAAAGATCTCGACTTCGCACAAGCCCCGATAGCCTGCCTCTTCCACCGCCGCGCGCAGCGATCTGAGGTCGGCGACGCCATCCCCCATCATGCCGCGATCGAGCAGGACATCACGCGTCTCGGCAAGCCAGTCGCACAGATGATATCCCAGGATGCGCTCCTTGCCGGCGCGCTGGAGTTCGCGCGCAAGCGAAGTGTCCCACCAGACATGATAGACATCGACGGCGATGCCGACATTGGCCTCCCCGATCACCTCGCAGAGATCAACCGCGTCACGCACCGTCACCAGGCAGGAACGATTGCCCGCATAGACCGGGTTGAGCGGTTCCAGCGCGAGGCGAACGCCCCGCTGCGCCGCGTAGGGCGCGGCTTCAGCGACCCGCTCCGCCACGCGTTTCAGGCTTTCCTCCACCCCAAGGCTGTCCGGCTCGACCCCGCCAACGACGATGGTGAGGATCGAGGTCCCGAGCCCAGCCGCCATGTCGATCGAGGACCGGAAGTCGTCGCGGAGGGCGGATAGAGGCCGCGGCGCCATCGGCCCCACCAAGAAGGGGCTGCGACACAGGCCCGCGACTTCGAGGCCCGCCTGACGGACACGATTGCCGATCTCGATGGCTCGATCCCCGATTTCCCGGCGCCAGAACACGATCCCGCCAAAGCCGCGCTCGGCACAGGCATCGATGACGCGCTCGACGGGCCAGCCGGCGCCATGCCCATCCAGATTGTGCCCGAGCGTCGCGGTATTCAGGGCGAGCGCCGAATGATCCGTCGAGAAATCGCGCATCACAAGCTCTCAGGCGCCGTAAAGGGCAAGCAGCCTGCGCATGCGATCGGCCGCCAATTCCGGGTCGCGCAGCAGGCCGCAGGCATCCGCATGCTTGAAAAGCTCGACGAAATAGGGCAGCGGCCGCATGGCCTGCGCTCCGCCCAGCATGATGAAATGCTCCTGGAAGCCATTGAGCCAGGCGAGGAAGACGACACCTGTCTTGTAGAACTGAGTGGGTGCCCGGAAGATGAGCCGTGCCAGCGGGACGGTCGGATCCAGCGTTGCATGGAAGGCTTGCCTGTCGCCCTCCCCCAGTTTCTGGATGGCGAAGGCCGCAGCCGGCGCGAGGGGATCGAAAATGCCGAGAAGGGCGTGAGAAAAGCCGATCTCGTCGCCGGCGATCAATTCCGGATAGTTGAAGTCGTCACCCGTATACATCTTGACGCCGGCGGGCAGGCGCCGCCGCATCGCGATTTCCTTGTCCTTGTCCAGGAGCGAAATCTTGATGCCGTCCACCTTTGCCGCGTTCTGTTCGATGACGCGTAGCGCCACCTCCATGGCGGCCTCGAAACTGTCGCTGCCCCAGTAACCCCTCAGCGCCGGGTCGAACATGTCGCCGAGCCAGTGGAGGATGACGGGCTGGTCGCAGCGGGCCAGGACATCGCCATAGACCTTCACATAGTCTTCCGGCGAGCCGGCCACCGCAGCAAGGGCTCGGCTCGCCATCAGGATGAGGCGCCCTCCCAGAGCCTGGATGGCTTCGACCTGTTCGAAATAGGCGCGACGGACGTCGTCCAGTCCTCGCGCCTCAATCGGCTCGAGTTGATCTGTGCCGCATCCATTGAAGACCAGTGCCTGCGGAAGCTCCTCGCGGGTGCGCCGGATAAGGTCGAGCGCCCGAGGCCAGTCCAGGCCCATGCCGCGCTGGGCGGTGTCCATCGCTTCGGCAATGCCGAGGCCGAGATCGTTCAGATGGTGACGAAACGCCATCGTTGCCTTCCAATCGACCGTGGCCGAGCCGGAAGGATCGTTGGCGGTGAACGGATCGGCCACGACATGGGCCGCCGAAAATACGACGCGTGCCGCGCCGGCGGACAGGCGGGCGGCTGGGATCACCTTGCCGCTGAGCCGATAGTCGGAGAAAACGCCCTTGGTGTCGGGAAGACGGATCATCGTAGTTTCCTCAAAATCTCGGCACCAGCATGCCGGCATCCACGGCGATCACCTGGCCCGTCGTATAGGGCAATTTGCCGGTGGCGAGCGTCGCCATCACGGTGCCGACATCCTCCGGCCGGCCCAGGCGCCGCATCAGGGTCAGGCCCTCTTCATCGATGCGCCGCTGGTATTGGCTGGTCACCGATTGCGTCATGGCGGTCTCGATCAGGCCCGGCCTGATATCGTAGACGGCAATGTTCTCGCGCCCCAGGCGAACGGCGAATATCTTGCTGACCATGGCCGAGCCCGCTTTCGAGATGCAATACTCGGCGCGCGGCTCGGCGACCGCATCGGCATTCGACGACGACACGTTCACGATCGAGTAGAAGCGCCCGTCATTGCGGTCGCGCGCGAGGACGCGCCTCGCCCATTTCTGGCACAGGAAGAACTGCGCCTTGGCATTCACAGCCTGGCAGCGGTCGTAGCTTTCCTCGCTGACATCGAGCGGATCGCCGCGGCTCAGGACCGATACGCCGGCATTGTTGATGAGGGTCGAAAGCGGCCCTAGTGCCTTTTCGGCCAGGTCGAGCATCGCCTCATGCGCACCGATGTCGGCGATGTCGCCGGCGACGCGGGTGACGGGCACATCGAAAGCGCGCACGCGTTCCTCGGCAGCCCGCAGTTCCGCGTCATCCTCGGGCCCGTTCAAGGCGATCGCAAACCCGTTCCTGGCCAGTTCGACAGCGGCCGCCAGGCCAATGCCGCGGCTCGAGCCGGTGATGAAGGCCGCCTGCCGGCTTGGCGTACTCATGCCAGCGCTCCATGCTTGAACAATTCGCGGGCGATGATCATGCGCTGGATCTGGTTGGTGCCTTCATAGATCTGGGTGATCTTGGCATCGCGATAAAGGCGCTCGACCTCGAAGCCGCGGATGTAGCCGGAACCACCGAAGACCTGGACGGCATCGGCCGTGCGGGCCACCGCCATGTCGCCCGCAAAGCATTTGGCGATCGAGCAGGCCTTCGTCGCATTGTCCCCGCGATCGATCTTCACCGCCGCGCTGTGCACCAGAAGACGGGCCGCCTCGATATCCTTGGCCATGTCGGCAATCAGCCATTGCACACCCTGGAACTCGGCGATCGCCTTTCCGAACTGCTTGCGCTGGCGGGCATAGTCGACGGCCGCCTCCAGGCCGGCCTGGCCGATGCCGACCGCGAGCGCCGCAATGCCGACACGGCCCTTGTCGAGCACGCTCATCATCATGTGGAAGCCCTTGCCGAGTTCTCCCAGCAAGGCATCCGGCCCGAGCACGACATCGGTGAAATTGAGCGCGCCGACCTGGCTGGCACGCTGCCCCATCTTGTGCTCCTTGGGGCCACGCTCGACGCCCTTGGCGTTGAGATCGACGATGAAGATGCTCATGCCGCGGTGGCCTGCATCCTTGTCCGTCCGGGCCAGCACGAAACCGACATCGGCGACCGGCGCGTTGTGGATCCAGATCTTGCCGCCATTGAGGCGCCAGCCTTCTCCGTCCCGCTCCGCCGTGGTCCTGATGCCGGACACATCGGTGCCGGCCTCCGGCTCGGTGATGCAATAGGCCACGCGCTTGGTTCCCCGCATCGCCGGCGCCAGCCAGGTCTCGCGCTGGGCCGGCGTGCCGTGCCTCACCAGCAGCGTGGAGATGAGCTCCACCAGGCCGCATTGATCGGCAACCGAAGCATAGCCTCGCGCGAGCTCCTCCATCACGAGGGCATAGGTCAGCGTATCGAACCCCGGGCCTCCCATGGCTTCGGGAACGCCGATGCCGAACAGCCCGAGCTCGCCCATCTGCTCATAGATCTCGTGGGGGAAACGCTCCTCGCGATCGAGCCCCTCGGCCAGCGGTTTGACGACCTCGTCGGCGAACTGCCGCGCCATGTCGCGCACCTGCATCTGCGTCTCGCTCGGATACATGCGCTTCTCCCCTTTTGTAACTATCTAGTTACTGCTATAACGCACGTGGATCGAACGGGTCAAGCCTGACGATTCCCTCGAAATCGGCGGGTTACCGACCTAGTCGAGACGAGGCCAGGTCAGGCAGACCACCAAGAGCAATGCCAAGGGAGGAAACCATGAAGCCATCGGAAAAGCGGAAATTCGGCCGCAGCAACGTCGACGTCACCGCCTTTGCCTTCGGGACGGCGCCGATCGGGAATTTCCAGCGCGAGATCAGCGAGCCGGTTGCCGACGAAATGGTGCAGCATGCCTGGAATGCCGGCGTGCGCTTCTACGATACCGCGCCGATGTACGGCCATGGCCTTTCGGAACTGCGCCTGGGGCAGGCGCTACGCTGGAAGAACCGCGACGATTTCGTGGTCGCATCGAAGGTCGGGCGCGTCCTGCACCCGGCCCGGCGCTCCCAGATCGACTTCGCGCCCTGGGTCAATGCGGCGCCGAATACGATGAGCTTCGACTACAGCTATGACGGCACGATGAGGGCCTTCGAGGATTCCCTGCAGCGACTCGCACTCGAGCGCATCGACATGCTGTTCATTCACGACATCGACCGTTTCACCCGCGGCGACGACCAGCCCGAAGTCTTCCGGCAGGCCATGGACGGATGCTGGCGCGCTTTGGAGCGCCTGCGCTCGGAAGGCGCGGTGAAGGCCATCGGCGTCGGCGTCAACGAATGGGAAGTCTGCCACGAGGCACTCAAGCAGCGCGATTTCGACTGCTTCCTCCTGGCGGGCCGCTATACGCTGCTCGAACAGGAGGCCCTTGACGGCTTCCTACCGCTTTGCCAGGAGCGAGGTGCGGCCATTCTGGTCGGCGGCGGCTTCAATTCCGGGATCCTCGCAACCGGGGCGGTGCCTGGCGCGAAATACAACTACGCCCCCGCCCCGGCCGCGGTGATGGAGAAGGTCGCCAGGATCGAGGCGGTATGCCGCGACCACAAGGTGCCGCTTGCCGCCGCGGCGCTCCAATTCGTCGTCGCCCACCCCGCCATCCCGGCCTTCTGCGCGGGAACGCGCACGGTGGAGCAGCTCGACCAGAACCTGGCATGGTTCAGCCACCCCATACCCCCGGATTTCTGGGCCGAGCTGAAAAGCAAGCAATTGCTGCGCGAGGACGCGCCGGTGCCGGCATGAACGACATCGCACCCGACACCGGTCGCCGCCTGGCGGCGACCGGACTGCGCTATGAGGATGTGTCCATCGGGGATTGGTTCGACACACCGGCAAGGCATGTCGGCACCGAACTGATCGATGCCTTCGCAGAGCTGACCGGCGACCGCTTCGAAATCCATATGGATGACGATGCGGCGCGCGCGCATGGCTTTCCCTCGCGTGTCGCCCACGGCCTCCTGATCCTGTCCCTCGTCGACGGGCTGAAGAACCAGGCGCAGGCCCGCTTCCTCGCCATCGCCTCGCTGGGCTGGAACTTTCGCTTCGAACGCCCGGTCCTGGCCGGTGACACGATCACCGCCCGCGTCCGCATCAAGAACAAGCGGACGATATCCCGGCCGGACCGGGGCATCCTCACACTGGGCTTTTGCGTGCGCCAGCAGACCGGGGAGACCGTCCAGTCCGGGGAAAACCAGCTGATGGTCTATCGCTGAGACGACGGCCCCAATGCCGTTTGCTTAGAGGAGGAAACGCCACGATTTGTCATAGCCGGGCTTGACCCGGCTATCCAGAAGCCACAGGCGCAACCAGCCGGAAGAACTGGATGGCCGGGTCGAGCCCGGCAATGACAAAGGTCGCGCGAACTCGCAGACACTCGAATGAGCTGCCTTACTCATAGGCCCAGGCTTTTCTTGACTGCCGGCAATCCGGGCTGACCGTCAAATGTCGTGACACCGTCGAGCCAGGCGTCGAGGACGCCTGGATTGGCTTTCAGATATTCGGCTGCCACGGCTGCCCCCTCTTTGCCCTCGGTCAGGATCGTGTTCATGACCTGGTTCTCCAGATCGACATTGAATTTCAGATTGCCGATGAATTTGGCGGCGTTCGGGCACTCACCGTCCCATCCCGCTCGAATGTCCGTGTAGACGACGGCGCTGCCGAAATTCGGGCCGAACGTGTCATCGCCGCCCGTCAGGTACTGGATCTTGAAATTGACGTTCATCGGGTGCGGCGCCCAGCCCAGAAAGACGATGTCCTCCCCGCGGGCGACAGCACCTTGAACCTGGGCCAGCATGCCCTGTTCGCTCGACTCAACCAGCTGGAATCCCTTTAGCCCGTGCTTGTCGCCGTCGATCAGCCCGTGAATGAGGTTGTTGCCGGTGTCGCCGGGTTCGATGCCGTAAATCTTCTCCTGCAGCGAATCCCTGAACTTCGCGATGTCGGCGAAGTCCTTCAGCCCTTTGTCATAGGTGTATTGCGGCACGGCGAGCGTGTATTTTGCGCCGACCGGCAGGTTGGCACCGCTGACGACGATCGACTTGTCGTCGAGATAGGGCTTGCGCTCGTTCACCATGCTGGGTTGCCAGTCGCCGAGATAGACGTCGATGTCCTTATTTTTCATCGAGGCATAGGTGACGGAGATCGAGAGTACGGTGGTCTTGGGCGTATAGCCAAGGCCCTGGAGAACGTGGGAAGCGATCGCGGTCGTCGAGGTGATGTCCGTCCACCCGACATCCGAGAACCTGACGGTTCTGCAGGCTTCCGGCTCGCCGGCCATCGCCGGCTTGCCGCTCGCGCCCATGACCAGGGCAGCAATTGCGAACGCAACACCGATACGTCTCATCACACGATCTCCCCTCTTTCTTATACGTACCGCCCTGCGCTCGTTGGCGAGGGCGGCGAATCCCTAGAGCAAAGCGCGTTTACACGTAACCGCTTCTTTTCTCTAACTCATTGTTTCGACGCGTCTTTGCGATTCTTGGTGATTCCAAGAAATCGCAAAACGCTCTAGAATTCGATGACGAAACGGCCCCTGGAGGTGCCCCGTTCAAGAGCGAGCAACGCATCCGAGACCTGCTCGAGCGAGATCACCTCGATCTCGACCTCGAGTGGGTGTTCCTGATGTATTGCGATCAGCTCGCGCATCTGCTGGCGTGTGCCGACGCTGGTCCCGGTGATGACGACGCCGGTTGCCGTCAGCCATTCCTGGATCAGGGGCACCGGCTCGAAGACCATCGCCGCCGCGACGATGCGACCGCGAGGGCGGATACCTGCGATCATCGAGTCCCAGGTGGCCGTCGTCGGGGCAAAATTGATGCAGGCATGATAGCGCGTATCCCCCGCGGCCAGCCGGGAAGGCAGGCCATCGTCGGCGATTTCGGTTTCCGTTGCACCATAGGTTCTTGCGATCTGAAGCTTTGCCGGATCGCGATCGACGGCCAGGACCCTGATGTTCAGCCGGCTTGCAAGCTGCACGGCGTAGAGCCCAAGGCCGCCGCAGCCGAAAATGATGCAACTGTCCCCGGCTTCGAGTTCGGCTTTCCTGATTGCGCCATATGCGGTGACACCTGCGCACATCACCGGAGCGGTTGTGAGCGCATCAATCGTCGGGGGCAGGGAAACGGCGAACCTCGCATCGGCGATCACATATTCTGCAAAGGCCCCCGGCACATTCAGGCCATGAGCGCGATGGTGCTGGCAAAAGGATTCATGTCCATCCAGGCACTCGTCACAGCGGCAGCAGGTGTCGTGGATCCATGGTATGCCAGCCAGGTCGCCCACCGCCCAGCCGGTTACACCCTCGCCCAGGGCCGCGATGACGCCGATCCCCTCATGCCCCATCACGAAAGGAGAGGCCGGATGCTGGGGTATGCCGCTGCCCCTCCAGATGTGAACATCGGAATGGCAGACACCGCAGGCCAGGAGACGCACGAGCAATTGGCCCGGGCCGGGAACCGGACGCGGAAACCGAACGATTTCGAGGGGCTCGCCAAAAGCCGCGAGCACGGCCGCACTCATGCTGTCTGGGCTTGCCAGCATCAAGTCTCTCCCCGATCTCGATCCATTGTCGTGAGCCATCGCCCCGCGAAGAATTCACGGGCAGGCGCCGCCCCCGGCGGCCAGCCGTTGTCAGGAAGACTACGCCTGCTAATTTTTTTGACAAGACAAAATTTTGTTAGAGCGTACAAAATCTTGTTCAGCTATTGATTTTCCATGGCCGGGACGCGCAAGAAACAGAAGACTCGGATTGAGGACATCAGAAGGGTCGAGCTGATCGAGGCCGCCCATCGCATTTTCCTGCGTGAAGGCCTGAGGGGCCTGACCACCACCCGCATCTGCCATGAAGCGGGGATGTCGCAAGGCATTTTGACCTATTATTTCAAGGACAAGGACGAAGTTCTGTTCGAGATGGTGCGGTTCGCAAACCGGCTCTTGATGGACGCAGTAGTCATCAATCTGCGCCAGGCCCGTACCCGCTGGGAGCGCCTGATCGCGATCATCGACGGCAACTTTCCGGAGTCGAAATTCGATCGCAACACGGCGAATGCCTGGGTCTCCTTTTATGCGGAGGCCGCTCATTCGCCCCGCTATGCCCGGCTGCAGGAGCTTTTCTATAAGAGATTGCGCTCCAACATGATGTCGGCGCTTTTTCCGATCCGCTCAAAGGACTGGATCGACCATTTCGTCATCGGCTTTGCCGCGATGCTGGACGGCTTCTGGCTGCGTCGCGGGCATGCCGATGGCATCATCTCCGGCGAGCACGCGAAGGCGCTGCTGGTCGAATATGCCGAGAAGATGCTTGGCGGAGAGACGGTTTTGAGATTGAAGCAGCTTCCTGCTTCCGTTCTCGCGCCTGCATAGCCTCAAGAGGTCATCGCTCCCCGCTGAGATGCCTAGGGGAGCCAGCAATCAGATCGCCCTGGCGTGATAATCTCGATTCGCTGTAGCGAGCGACTGGGAACAAGTATGTGCCGGCCGTAAGATGGCCGGTCAGAATTTCGGCGGCTGCCTTTCGCGGAAGGCGGCGAGGCCAGCCTGCAACTCCTTCGATTGCGCGGCGGCCATGCCGGCCAGGCAGTCGAAGACCCGCTCCGTCTCCTCCGCTTCGGCGGCGTTCACCAGCATCTTCGTCATCTCGGTTGCCAGGGGCGCGCGCGAGCACACCTTTTCCGCGACTTCCATGGCCCGGGCAAGCCCCTGGCCGCTCTCCACCACCTCGTCCACGATACCAAGTTCGCACGCACCCTTCGCGGTCAGGATATCGCCGAAGACCGCCATGCGCCGCACGGCCTGCGCACCGAAGCGGCGTGTCGCGCGCTGCGTACCCGACCATCCCGGAATGATGCCGAGCCCGGTCTCCGGCTGCCCGATCTTGGCGTGGGCCTCCGCAATGCGATAGTCCGCGCAGGCGGCAAGCTCCAGGCCGCCGCCCAAGGCATGGCCGTTCAGCACGGCGATCAGAGGTTGGCGCAGCCGCGCCAGCGCGTCGAAGGCTGCGTGCCCCTCGCGCACCCAGAACCGACCGAAATCCTCCGGCGTCTCCCGGCTCCAGGCCTCGATGTCGCCGCCCGCCGAGAAGGCTTTCGCCCCTGCCCCGGTCATGACAGCCACGCGGATGGCCGCATCGTGCTCGATGAGGGCGCACAGATGTTGCAGCTCCGCCACCATGGCAGCATCGAAGGCATTGAGCTTGCCCTCGCGTTCGATGACGATGATCGCAACCGGCCCCTCGATCTTCAGACGCACACCATTCCCGCTCATCACTCGGCCGCCTCTCTGGTGACCGCCTGCCGGCTGCGGCGATCGGGCTCGAACAGGTCTGCCGGCATCGACACCAGCGGGTCGGCGACGGCGAGCGGAAAGGCCGCCTGGTCGAGGATATCGCGCTTGAGATCGACGCCGGGCGCAATCTCCGTGACGGTGAGCCGGCCCTCGATCAGCTTCAGCACGCAGCGCTCGGTGACATAGGTCACGTCCTGGTTCTGCAGCGTGGCACGCTTGCCGGAGAACGAGACCTGATCGACCTCGGGCACGAGCTTGGCGACCTTGCCCTCCTTGTCTATCCTCAGCTTGCCATCGACCACCGATAGTTTCGCGCCGGCATTGAAGTAGCCCGAGAACACGATCTTCCTGGCGCGAGCGGTGATGTCGACAAAGCCTCCTGCGCCGGCCGTCACATGCGGCCGCACCGCCAGCTTGGAGACGTTGACGGAACCATCCTCGCCGATCTGCAGGAAGGACAGCAGGGAGGCATCGAAGCCACCGGCCTGGAAATAGGTGAACTGATGCGGCGAGGCCACGAACGCCTCCGCATTGGAGGAACAACCGAACTTGAAGTCGAGCAGCGGAATGCCGCCGACGGCGCCCTGCTCGATCACCCAGGTGATCTCGCCATGCCGGCCTTCCTCCAGCAGGATGCGCGGAACATTCGCGGAAATGCCGAAGCCGATATTCACGGCCCAGCCGTTCTCGAGTTCCATGGCCACCCGGCGGGCCATCACCTTGGCCGCATCGAAGGCGGGGATCGTGAACGTATCGAGGGGGCGGAACAACTCGCCCGAAATGGCCGGGTCATAGGCGGTCGCCGTCGTCTGCAACTGGTCCGGCGCCTCGACGATGATGTCGACGAGGATACCGGGCACCCTGACGTCATGCGGACGCAGAGTGCCCGACTGGGCGATCCGCTTGACTTGCGCAATGACGGTGCCGCCGGAATTGTGCGCAGCCAGCGCCAACTCCATCGCGCCGAGATAGGCACCTTCATGCTCGAAGGTCAGATTGCCGCGCTCGTCTGCCGTCGAGGCCCGGATGATGGCGACGTCGGGTGCGATCGCCGGGAAATAGAGCCACTCGTCGCCCTCGAACTGGACCCTGCGCACGATCGGCCGCGAGCGGGCGCGATCGTTCATGGCGCAGCCGTCGAGCGCAGGATCGACGAAGGTGTCGAGCCCGACCTTGGTCAGGACGCCGGGACGCTTGCCGGCCGCTTCCCGTAGAATGTCGAACACGATGCCGCTGGGCACGTTGTAGGCGCTGATCTTGTTCTCGCCGAGCATCTTCCAGATCAGCGGCGGCTCCGCCGAAGACGGTCCCGACGGATAGGACCCGCCGATGATCGTATCGATGAGGCCGTCCTGGGCCAGATGGTCGACGCCCTTGGTGCCGAACATGTCGCCGGCAGCAATCGGGTGGATCATGGTGAGCTGGCGGGGATGCCCCTCTTCGCGATACCGCTCGCCGAGCGCCTGGAGAACCAGGTCCGGGCAGCAAAGCCCGCTGGAGGAATTCACGGCAACCACCGCCTTGTCGCCGATACGCCGCGCCGCCTCGAGCGCACTCCTGATTTTGGACATCGTCTCCTCGCGAGGATTTTTATAAGTAACTATATGGTTAGTACCTTATAGCGTTGGCACCTTCAACTTCTTTTCTCCGCGGCCAGGTTGCCGGGAGCATTCAGTGGCTTGCCCGCCGCCAGGATGCGATATATAAGTAACTAGATAGTGCGATAAAAATGGAAACGACAGGGATGAGCATCTATTTCACGCGGACGTTCCAGCGCTCCTTCGGCACCTACCCCCTGCGCGGCGACGCCTGCCGGCAGGCGATCGAGACGGCTCTGGCCACCGGATACCGCGCCTTCGATACCGCGCAGATGTATGAGAACGAAGCCGAGGTCGGTGAAAGCCTGGCCAATGGCGGCGTGAGGCGGGACGAGCTTTGCATCACCACCAAGGTCAGCATCCACAATTTCTCCGAAGAGCGCTTTCTCCCGTCGGTCGAACAGAGCCTGAGGGACCTTCGGGTCGACTTCGCGGACGTCCTGCTGCTGCACTGGGCGCCGGCCGACGGCAATATCGCCGCCTCGCTCGGGCTCCTGCAAAAGGCACGGCAGCTCGGCCTCGCCCGCCACATCGGCGTCTCGAACTACACGGCAGGCATGATGAGGCAGGCGAGATCGATCGTCGACGCGCCGCTGGTCACCAACCAAGTCGAGTTTCACCCCTTCCTCAATCAGGACGTCCTGCTGGCTGCCGCCAACGAGACCGGCATCCCGCTTTCATCCTATTGCTCGGTCGCACGCGGAAAGGTGTTCGAGCAGCCCCTCTTCGCCGAGATCGGCCAAGCCTACGACAAGACGGCGGGACAGGTCGTCCTGCGCTGGATTCTGCAAAAAGGCGTGCCGCTGAACACGATGTCGACGAAACCGGAAAACATCCGCTCGAATTTCGACATCATGGATTTCACGCTGTCGAGCATCGACATGGCGCGGATCGACGCGCAGACGCAGAAGAACCTGCGCATCGTCGGGCGCGACCTCATCCCCTGGGCGCCGGAGTGGGACTGAAGCCTTTCCGGCTCTTCCTGGCAACTGTAGTTGAGCGAGTGTCATGCCTTGAAGGGGGTCTGATCTCGCACGATGGCATTGAGAGTGACGAGGATCTTTCGTGCCAAGGCGATGAGAGCCAGTTTTGGTGGCTTTCCGGCTTGTCGCAATGCGCGGTAAGTCTCAGCGAAGAGGGATTTGGACCGGCTGGCTGAAACGGCGGCCATGTAGAGGGCCTGTCGCACGCGTCGTCTTCCGCCTCTGATCTGGCGTGTGCCGCGCATAAGGCCGCTATCGCGATTGAAGGGAGCCAGGCCTGCCAAGGCGGCGATGGTCTTGGACGAGCGTTGGCCGAGTTCGGGCAAGAGAGCCAGCAGGGTCGTGGAAATGACCCTGCCGATGCCTGGTGTTGAGCACATCAGCCGGCGCCTTTGCTCGAGGCTGTCATGTCGAGCAATGAGGAGGGAGATGTGCTGGTCGAGGCTGGCAATGGCCGCCTCCAGCCAGGCAAGATGATCCAGGAGGCTGTCTCGGATCTGGGCCATGTCGGCTTGAGCCAGGCGTGTCAGTTCCTGCTTGCGGGTGGCGACGAACTGGTCGCGGCGTTTGTGCAGCAAGGCCAGTTGTTGGCGATGAGGATCATCGGCCGGATCGGCTTGCAGGTTGAGGCACTGAGCCATGGCGGCGAGCATGCGCGCATCGATGGCGTCGGTCTTGGCCAGCAGGCCGATGGATTTGGCAAAGTCGCGGGCTCGGGCTGGATTGACGCGAACAAAGGGCAATTGCAGGCTCGTCAAAGCAGAGCGTAGCGACCCATCATAAGACCCGGTCGCCTCGAAGACGATGAGCTTGATCGGATCGGCTTGCAGCAGCTCGAAGGTTGAGATGATCGCCTGCGCCGTGTTGTCGATGCGTTCGACATGCTGGGTGATGGCATTGAAAATGTCGAGATGGTGCTTGGAGACATCGATCCCGATGAAGCCAGGGTGTATGATCATCGCGCCTATCCCTGTGCTACGAGGTCCGGTGGTGCGGCCTCGATCAACTGTTCAGGTTGGGTACTCGAACGCGGGCGAGGACCAAGCCAGGAAACGGTCTTCAACGACCCAGGATCGCACGGTCTCTCGCCCGCACCCATCCTGACACAGTCTAACTACACAGGGATCGCAGGCATCCCTGCCTGCTTTTGGAAGCGTTAGCCAGACCGCGGGAAAAGCAGGCAAGGATGCCTGCGATCCCAGAAAAACCGCTCTCTCTACATATTCCCGCGGATCAGGTCCGTAGCCTTCTCGCCGACCATGATCGCGGCGGCATTGGTGTTCGAGCCGATCAGGCTGGGGAAGGTCGAGCTGTCGCAGATGCGGATCCGCTCGAGGCCCCTCACCCGCAACTGGGGATCGACCACGGCCATCGCGTCGATGCCCATCTTGCAGGTGCCGCTGGGGTGATAGGAGGTCCTGCCGTAGCGGCGCGCATAGTCCGCAAACTGGGCGTTGGTTCTGACGTCGTCCCCGGGCAAGTGCAGCCGCTTGATGAACTTCTGCAGGGAAGGCCTGGCGAAGATCTCCCGGCTGATCCTCACCCCCTCGGCGGACACGCGGACATCGTCCGGCTCAGCCAGGAAATTCGGGTCGACGATCGGATTGGTGGCAGGGTCGGAGGAAGACAGCCGGACCGATCCGCGGCTTTTCGGGCGAAGCGTGTAGGAGTTCAGCGTGATGCCCGATCCGGAGGGAACCGTAGGCACGCCCGCTTCGGCGCCCGCGCCGGCCAGGAAGTGGAATTGCAGGTCCGGTATCGCGGCATCCGCATCGCCATACCAGAAGGCACCCCCTTCGACGACATTGGAGGTCACCGGCCCGGATTTGAAGAGCAGGTACTGGAGCCCCGCCCATAGCATCCAATGCCACTTGTTGTACTTGTCGAGGCTGGTCGGTCCCTTCAGTTCAGCCACGATGTCGACGCCGAAATGGTCGTTGAGGTTCTCGCCCACGCCGGGCAGATCCTCGACCACCTCGATCCCCAATTTCCTAAGATGATCAGCAGGCCCGACCCCCGAAAGCATCATGATCTTGGGCGATCCGATCGCCCCGGACGTGATGAGGACCTCGCTCTCGGCTCTCGCGGTAACGAGCTGGCCATTCCTGACGAATTCGACGCCAATGGCGCGCGCCTTCTGGAACAGGATGCGCCGGACCAGGCAACCGGTCTCGACAGTGAGATTGGATCGCTTCGCTGCCGGCCTGAGATAGCCGACGGCAGCCGAGCAGCGCCGGCCATTGCGGATGGTCGTCTGGTAGATGCCGGCGCCTTCCTGTGCCCTGCCGTTAAAGTCCGGATTATAGGGCATGCCGAACTCCTGGCAGGCCTGGACGAAGGCACGCGACATCGGCTGCGGGTCGGGCAGGTTCGAGACCCCCAGTGGCCCGTCCGCCCCGTGCATGTCGCCGGACAGAATGGTGTTACCTTCGGAGCGGATGAAATAGGGCAGCACCTCCTTGTAGGACCAGCCGGCCGCCCCCTCCTCACCTGCCCAGCGGTCGAAGTCGGCGGCGTGGCCCCGTGTGTAGATCTCCGCATTGATCGAGGAGCCGCCGCCAATCACCTTGGCCTGGGCATAGGGGATCTCCCGGTCGCAGGCATGGCGCTGCGGTGCCGTCTTGAGCCCCCAGGTCAGCGGCCCCGCCGTCATCTTGGCGAAGCCGACCGGCATGTGGATGTAGGGGTTGCTGTCGCGGCCGCCGGCCTCCAGCAGCAATACGCGCACGGCCGGGTTCTCGCTGAGGCGGGCGGCAAGCACGCAGCCCGCCGAGCCGCCGCCGACGATCACATAATCGTAGCCATCTTCCTTCATCAGCGCACCCAAGGCTCGCGCTTGCCAATCTCGATATGGACGGACTTGATCTGGGTATACTCCTCGATGCCGTAGGAGCCAGCCTCGCGTCCCCAGCCCGACTGCTTGAAGCCGCCGAGCGGAAGTTCCGGGCCGCCGGCCAGCGTGGTGTTGACCCAGAAGCGGCCGGCACGAACGCGGCGCGTCACGTTCAAGGCCTTGTCGATATTCTTGGTCCACACGCTCGCGGCCAGGCCGTAGACGGTGTCATTGGCCATGGCGATCGCTTCGTCCTCGCTGTCGAAGGGCATGACCGCAAGCACGGGGCCGAAAATCTCGTCGCGGGCGATCGCCATCGAACCGGTGACGTCCCCGAACAGAGTGGGCGCGATATACTGGCCGCGACCGAAGTCGAGCGCTTCCCCGCCGCAGACCAGCCGCGCGCCCTCCTCCTTGCCCTTGGCGATATAGCCCAGAATGGTGGTGTTCTGGGCCGTGGTGGTGATGGCGCCGATCTGCGTGGTCGGATCGAGCGGATCGCCGACCTTGACCCTGGCCAGCTTGGCGGCGACCAGCTTCTCGAACTCCGCCGCCACCGAGCGTTCGACGATCAGGCGGCTGCCGCTCACGCAGCACTGGCCGGTGTTGAAGCCGATACCGAACGCCACGCCATCGGCGGCATCCTCCAAATCCGCATCCGCGAAGACGATCTGCGGATTCTTGCCCCCGAGTTCCAGCCCGAGCTTCTTGAAATTGCCGCCGGCGGCCTCGACGCAGCGCCGGCCCACGGACGTCGAGCCGGTGAAGGACACCATGTCGATATCCAGATGTTCGGTCATGGCCTGGCCGATGACGCTGCCCGAACCGGTGACGACATTGTAGCAGCCGTCGGGCAGCCCCGCTTCCGACAGGATCTCGGCCAGCATGAGAGTGGTGGCCGATGTCACCTCGGAGGGCTTTGCGACGATGGTGCAGCCGGCCGCAAGGATGTAGGGCACCCTTTCGCAGAGGATCAGGAAGGGGAAGTTCCACGGCGTGATCAGGCCGACCACGCCGATCGGCTCCCGTGTGACCAGGCCGAACATGCCGTCGCCCAGATTGTTGAAGGCATCGCCATGCAGCGTCCTGGCGAGGCCGGCGGCATATTCGAACATGCCGGCGCAGCCATCCACTTCCGCCCGCGCCTGGCTGATGGGCTTGCCGTTCTCCAGGGTTTCCCAATAAGCCAGTTCCGCGGCACGGCTGCGCAGGATCTGGGCGGCGCGCAGGAGCACGTTCGCCCGCTCGACGGCCGGGATCCTCGACCAGCGCCCGTCCTCGAAAGCACGCCGCGCAGCCTTGACGGCAAGGTCCAGATCCTCCCTGGTGCACTTCGGAATGCGCGTCACCGGCACGTCATGTCCCGGGCTGCGGCGCTCGAAATAGGCCCGGTCTCCCGCCTCCATCCGCTTGCCATCGACAAAAAAGCCGAACGTCCTGGGACTGTCGGGAAGCGACTGTCTACCGACGACCTGATCCATATTCTGAATCCTCTCGATCTATGAGCAATTATCGGGGCGCCGAAGGCGCAGTTGTTTCGTTGCTTCGAAGCGATCTGCCAATGCCGTCACGCGGTCGTGTCGATCTGGGTCTTCAAGACGGCCGGCCGGTCCTGGATGGTTTCGAAGGCCGATTGAATCGCGCTCAGCGGCACGACCGTGCCGGTGAAGGGCTCGACCTGGAAGCGCCCGTGTTTGAGCAGCGTCAGGGCATCGTGCATGTCCTGGCCGATGCCGGCCACCGAACCCTTGACCGAGTTTTCCCGCAGCACCGTTTCAAGCAAGGGAAGCGGCACGCTGTCACCAGGGCCCGTGATGCCGAAGGCGGCAACATGGCCGCCGGGGCGGATGAGCCTGAAAGCCTCGGCGTAGAGTGCGGGCGCACCGACGCTTTCGATCACCACGTCCGCCCCGCGCCCCTCGGTCGCCTCGGCGACGAGCCTGCGAGCGTCCTTGGGGTCGGTGATGACGAGATCGGCGCCGGCCTTCTTCGCGAGTTCCGCACGAGGTTGCGAGGGTTCCACCGCGATGATCGGCGCGGCGCCGACGAGGCGCATCATCTGGATGTGGAGGTTGCCGATCGGCCCGGCGCCGAGCACGACGACCGACATGCCGAAACCGATGCCCGATTTGCGCGCAGCCCGGACAACACAGGCGACCGGCTCCGTGAGGGCCAGCAGCTCTGGCTTCGCCTCGGTGGGCGCCGGAATGACCAGACGCGCCGGAACCGCGACGAACTCGGCAAAGCCGCCATCGCGATGGATGCCGATCTGGCTGACCGCCTGGCAGTTCAGAACCTCGCCGCGGCGACAGAAGAAGCAATGCCCGCAGCCGATATTGACGTCCGCGACGACGCGCTGCCCGACCTGCAGGCCCTGGACCCTGTCGCCGACGCGGCTCACCGTGCCGGTGAACTCATGCCCCGGGATGAAAGGCAGGGTATCGGCGGCATAGTGCCCCCTGAAGATATGGATGTCGGTGCCGCAGATGCCGCAGCGATCCACCCTGATGAGAGCGTCATCCGGGCCGATCTGGGGGATGGGCACCTCCCGGACTTCGAACCTCCCGGGGTGGGTGAGCACTGCAGCTCGCATCATGTCCATGTCGCCAACCCCTCGCTTATTTCACGATCCGCATCTTCGAGCGGTCGATGGTGAGGGCGATCGCAACGATCAGCACGATGCCGAAGAAGATCTGCTGCCCCGTGGCGGGGATGTTGAGATAGAGCATGCTGGCGCGCACGACGGCCACGATCATCGCGCCGATGAGCGTGTTGACGACGCCGCCGACGCCGCCGGTGAGCGGGGTGCCACCGACAAGCACCGCGACGATGGCCGGCAGCAAAAAGCCCTCGGCCAGGGTCGGCGAGCCACCCGAGAGCTTGACCGAGAACATCAGCCCCGCGATCGCCGCGAACAGGCCGGAAAGGGCGAAGGCCAGGACCTTGTAGCGCTCGACCCGGATGCCCGATGCCACGGCCGCAAGTTCGCCAGCGCCCACGGCCTTCAGCGTGCGCCCGGCGGTCGTCCGGCTTTGAATGAACCATGCGATCGCAAGCAGCCCCAGGGACACGACCAGTTCGTGGGGTATCCCGGCGGTTCTGCCGAACATCCATCCGAACGCCTGGTCCCTCGCTGCCACATCCATGTGCAGAGCGCGCTGGCCCGACGCGAACTGACCGACCGAAAGGGCCAGGCCGCCGACCGCCAAAGTGGCGATGAAGGAGGGCACCTTGAGCCTCGTCGTCACCAACCCGGAGACAGCGCCGAACAGCAGGCCGACCAGCGCGATCAGGAGGGCGCTGAAGACGCCGAGATAGGGCAGCGACAAGGTGGCGAGCACCGTCGTCATGTTCGCTACCGATTGGGCCGAAAGATCGATGCCGCCGATATAGATGGCGAGCGTCATGCCGAGCGCCATGATGAACAGCGGCGCAATGTCGGCGCCGAGTTCCATCAGGTTCTGCGGCCTGAGGAAGGTGGGGTCCATGATGCCGACAAGCAGGATCAGCACGAGAAGCGTGATCCAGGGGAAATGGCGCTTGAGCTGGTGGAGATTCATCACCCTGGCGCTCACGTCATGTGATGAAGCAGGTCGTAAAGGGAGGGCTTTGCGCCTGGCTGACAATTGAACCATTTTTGGATCTCGCCATCCTTGACAACGGCTATGGTGTGGCTGAGGCCGATGGCCTCTTCGAGCGTGTCGGCGATGAGCACGATGCCCACCCCATCGGCCGACATCTCCCGGATCATTTCGTAGACGTCCTCCTTGGCACCGATGTCGAGGCCGCGCGTGGGATGGTCGAGGAGGATGATGTTCGAGCCGCCGCTGCGCCATTTGGCGAGCACGACCTTCTGCTGGTTGCCGCCCGAGAGGTTTCCGCAATCGGCGTTCTCCGAGGAGGCCTTGATCGACAGGCGCTTGATCCAGACGCGCGCGAGCTTGCGCTCGGAGCCGATGTCGAGAACGCCGGCCCTGGCATAGTTCCCGAGCTGCGAGAGCGTCATGTTCTCGAAGACGTTCATGCCGCCGACGATGCCTTCGATCTTGCGCTCCCTGGGGACATAGCCGATGCCGCGGGCGACACCCTGCGAAGGACCGAAGTCGTTCACCGGACTGCCATGGAGCGCCAAGGTGCCCGATTGCATGCGCTCCAGGCCGAAGATCGTGCGCAGGATCGCCTCGCTGCCGCACCCTTCGACCCCGACGAGCGCCAGCACTTCGCCGGCATGCAGTTTGACGGAAATGTCCTTGTAGTGGCCGGGCAGGCTGATCCGGTCCGCCTGCAACAGCAGCTTCTGGACATCGTAGGGGCGCTGCTTTTCTTCGCGGTAATATTCCTGGTTGATGTCGCGCCCGACCATCCGCTGCTGGATGGCTTCGGCCTTGGCCTCGGCGCCTTTGACGACATCGACCACCGCACCATCCTTGAGCACATAGATGCGGTCGGACAGTTCGATGACCTCGTCGAGGCGATGTGAGACGAAGATGAACGAGGCACGCTTGCGCAGGTCGCGCACCAGGCCGAACAGCAGCCCGATCTCCTCCTTCGAAAGTACCGATGTCGGCTCATCGAGGAGGATCACGAGATGGCCCTGCACGCGCTCCTCCAGCGTCAGCACCTTCGCCAATTCGACGAGCTGGCGCTGGGCAAAGGAGAGCTTGGCAGTGACCGTCCTGGGATCGATCTGCAGCTTGACCTTCTTGAGCTGTTCGCCGGCCGCCTTGGCCATGCGCTTCCAGTCGATCTTGCCGAAGCGGGCGAACTGCTTCTCGAATCCGAGGAAGATGTTCTCCATCACACTCAGGTTGGGAATGAGCGACTGTTCCTGGAAAACCATGCCCACGCCGCGATCCATCGCTTCACGCGGGTTCTGGAAGCGGACGGCCTTGCCGTCGACGAGCACCTCGCCGCCGTCATGCTGGACGGCGCCATAGATCACCTTCATCAGCGTCGACTTGCCGGCGCCGTTCTCGCCGACGAGCCCGATGATCTCGCCGCGGTCGATCTGGAAATTGATGCCCTTCAGGGCATGGACGCCGGGGAAGCGTTTTTCGACGTTTCGAAGTTCGAACATGGCGCGCCTATTTCACGAAGGCCAGCGATCGACGATCGGTGGACAGATAGACTGCTGTGATGACCAGAAGGCCGAGGACGCCGTCCTGGACGTAGCTCGGCAGGCCGACCACCACCATGCCGTTGCCGATGACGTTGACGATCAGCACGCCGACCAGCGTGTTCCAGACACCGCCGGCGCCGCCCCAGAGCGCCGTGCCGCCGACGACGACCGAGGTGATCGAGACGAACATGAAGTTGCGGCCGGTCACGGTCTCGGCGATGCCGATCTGGGCCACGGCGAGAATGGCGCCGAGGGCATAGAAGACGCCGGCGATCATGAAGCAGATGACCCGTACCCTGGAGACATTGAGGCCCGAGGCATGGGCCAGGTCCTCGCCGCCGCCGACGGCGTAGAAATTCCGGCCGATGGTCGTCTGTGTCTGGACGAACCAGCCGGCGATGACCGCCGCGAGCGCCACATAGGCCATCAGCGGAAAGCCGCCGAGACGGTAGGTGAGCAGCGAACGAAAGAGCGGATCCTCGACCAGGATGCGGTCACCGCCCGTGATCAGCAGCGAAAGCCCGATGCCGACGAAGCCCATCGAAAGGCTGGCCATGAAGGAGGGAATCTTGAGGCGGACATGGACCAGGCCGGTCACCGCGCCGAAGATCGCTCCGACCGCCATGGCGCCCGGGATCGCCAACCAGCCCCAACCGGCCAGGGAACCACCCAAGGCTCCGAACAGCGTCGCGAAAAGCACCGCGCAGACCGCGACCGAGCCTTCCATCGACAGGTCGATCGAGCCCATCAGGATGACGAATGTCACGCCCACCGCGACCATCAGCGCCGGCGTCGACGAAATCGCGATGCGCGCGAAATTGCGCACCGACAGGAAGTTGGGATTGACGACCGAGAAGAACAACACCAGCGCCAGGAGCACCAGGACGGGCGCCCATTTCTGAATATTGTCCTTGGTGAGCAGGCTATCCATGTCGCGCTCTTGCGTCAGAGGGAACGGGATGCAGGCGCACGCCCTCCCCATGGCGTTTTGCGATTTGGTGGAAGCACCAAGAAACGCAAAGACGCGTCGAAACAGGGAACCAGAGCAAACAAGCGTTCACGCTTGAACGCGCTTTGCTCTGGAGGGCGGCGTACGACCGATGCGGAAGGAAGGGATCAGGACTTGTACTGGATCTGTCCCTTGCTCGGGCCCCAGAAGTCCTTCCAGTCATATTTGGGATTGCTGTCGAGATATTTGGCCTTGAATTCCTGGGCGTCCTTGGGCGTGACCAGGATCGTCGGCCCGTAGAACTCGCGGTGTTCCTTGGGTTCGCTCGAGGGCTTGAAGGCCCCCGTAGCCGCGTAATAGGCAAGCGCCGCGCTGATGCCGCCGCCCCAATAGGGGTTGGTAAAGACGGTCGCCAGGATCTGGCCCTTGGCGACGAGTTCGACAGCCTGCTGGTTGCCGTCATAGGAGACGACGGGCATTCCCTCGATACCCTCGGCGCGCAGTGCCTCGAGCACGCCATAGGCGATCGTGTCATTGGCGCAGTGAACACCCTTGATCTCGTCGCCATAGCGCGTGATGAAGCCGGCCATGACCTGGTTGGCCTTCTGGGTATCCCAATCGGCCGGCTGCGCGTCGAGCAGTTGCACGTCGGGATAATCCTTGAGGGCCTTCTTGAGTCCGTTGAGGCGCTCGATGGCAGGATTGTTGGAGGCGATCCCGCCCAGGTGAACCACGCCGCCCTTCTTGCCCATGGCGTCCATGAGGATGCGGGCCGTCTGCTCGGCCGGTCCCTCATCCGACCAGGTCATGTGGGAGACGTAATGGTCGCCGAAGTCCCAGGGATGCAGATCGTCGGTCTTGTTCCAGATGGTGGAGACATAGGCGCCGGCGGCGGCGACGGCCTCCACCACGGGACGGCAGTTCGGCGCATCGTTCGCATCGATCGCCAGCGCGACGTTACTGCCATTCTTGCCGAGCAGCGCCTTGACGTCCGCCAGCGACTTTTCGCTGGAGCCTTCGTTGATGAGATTAACCAGGGCGGTCTTGGGCAGCCCCAGGCTCTCGACGAAGGCTTCGCCGCCCGAGACGATGTAGTTCCAGTAGGGATTGGTCCTGTCGCGATAGCTCCAGGCTATCGTCGGATTGGTTGTCGCCGCTCGTGCGGGCCCCGATCCCAGCGCGCCGAGCGCCGCCAGGCCTCCCAGGCCATAGGCCGATGCCAGCAGCAGATTGCGGCGATTGACCGTCTCCTGCTCGATGAATTTCTTGATGAACGACATGCCTTCCTCCCCTGCGGACCCGTGCATCGCACCGCGTTTTTGAGCGTCACCGGACGCTGCCGCATTTTCGATATTGCACTATCTAGTTACTTCGTTATCGATGGCGTGTCAACGCCGCTGGATGCACGGATCTGGCCTCGGATCGTTGCAGCAGGGGAGTGCGGGAAAGTGCATACGGCACTGGCGCCGCGCCAAAGTAACCAGTAAGTTACCAAAATTCTTGAGCGAATCCGGCTAGCAGCGGACAAAGTGCAACTGGAACGAGATCACGGACGGCAGCGCGTCAGGCAACGCCAATGAGGTAGGAATGCTCACCAAGTCCCCCAAGCGCCCTCGGATCAGAGACGCGGAAGCCACCCAGGCAAGAATCCTGGCCGCAGCAAAGAAGGAATTTGCGAAGAACGGACTTGGCGGCGCGAGGGTCGATATCATTGCCGAACGCGCCAAGGCCAACAAGCGCATGATCTATCACTACTTCAACAGCAAGGAAGATCTGTTTCAGCGCGTTCTGGAAGACGCCTATTCCGACATACGGACGGCCGAGCAAAAACTCGACCTGGAGCGCCTCCCACCCAAGGAAGCGCTTGAACGTCTGGTGCGCTTTACCTGGACCTATTACCTGAAGAACCCGGAATTCTTGACGCTCGTCAACAGCGCCAATCTCCACAAGGCGAAGCACATCAAGAAATCCGAGGTCGTTCGCCAGGTGAGCACGCGCTTTGTCGACATGGTCGGGAACCTGCTCGACCGCGGCGTCGAGACCGGCGAATTCCGATCGGGCATCGACCCTGTACAGCTGAATATAACGATCGCGGCAATCGGATATTACTATTTTACGAACCGCTATACCGGGTCGATCGTCTTTCAGCGCGACCTTATGACCCCCGAAGCACTGGAAGAACGGATCCGTTTCAATGTCGATACCATCATGCGACTTGTAGAAGCCTGACGCATGAACGGGTCAACGCGAACCGAGCTGTCGCGGGCAGGGATGAATCGCATCGTCCTTGCCGAAAATCAGCGGCTGTCGCCGAAGACGTGAGCCGCCTCTGCATCGAACCGCAGCCATACCGCATCGCCGCAGCTGAGGCCGGCAATAGCCTCGTGGCCGAACGGCAGCCTTACTGACAGTTCGTGTCCCTTGCCTGTCCTCGTCACCACATGAATGTTGTTGCCCAAAAAGGTGATGTCGCTGACCGTGACGGGCACCCCCTTGTCCGGCGACGCTTTCGACAAGAACAAGCGTTCCGGCCGCAGCATGACCGAAGCCTTGCTGCCGGAGGCCGAGCCGTGCATGGGCACATCGGGCACCGTCATCGTGTCGCAGATCGAGATGCTGGCACGGCCGGGGGCTGACGAGAGAATCTCGCAGGGCAGGAAATTGCTGTCGCCGATGAATTCGGCCACGAAACGCGTCGCCGGATTGGCATAGAGTTCCGGCCCGGTTCCGATCTGGTCGATCACCCCCTTGGAGAAGACCGCGATGCGATCGGACAGGCGCAGCGCCTCTTCCTGGTCGTGCGTCACATAGAGGATGGTCACACCTGTCTGCTGATGGATGCGGCGGATCTCGTACTGGATCTCCTCGCGAAGCTTCTTGTCGAGCGCGGACAAGGGCTCGTCCATCAACAGCACCGGAGGGTCATAGGCCAACGCCCTGGCGAGAGCCACGCGCTGCTGCTGGCCGCCCGACATGTTGGCCGGCTTGCGGTCCTCATACCCCTCCAGCCGGACGAGCCGCAGCATCTGCCTGACCTTGGCATCGACCTCGGCCTTGGGCTTGCGCCGGACCTTGAGGGGAAAGGCGATGTTCTCGCCGACGGACAGATGCGGGAACAGAGTGTAGCGCTGGAACACCATGCCGATATTGCGCTGGTGCGAGGGGGTGGACAGCAACGTCGCCCCGTTCAGCTTGATATCGCCCGCCGTCGGATTGTCGAAGCCGGCCAGGATATAGAGCGTCGTGCTCTTGCCCGAACCGGAGGGGCCGAGAAAGGTCAGGAATTCGCCTTTCTCGACATCGAGGTTGACGTTCTGGACCGCGACGACAGTGCCGTATTCCTTGCGGATGCCTTGGATTTGCAGGAAGGGCTGCGTCATGATTTCAATCCTTTACGCACGAGAGCGACCAGCGTCATCAGGACCAGGGTCAGCAGGATCAACAGCGTCGAGGCTGCCGCGACCACCGGCGTCAGATCCTGGCGCAAGGTCGCCCAGACCTTGACCGGCAAGGTCTGCAGGGTGGGGCTTGCCATGAAGATGGCCACCACCACCTCGTCCCACGAGGTCAGGAAGGAGAAGATCGCGGCGGAAAACAGGCCGTGGCTGATCGAGGGCAGCGTGATCCTGATCTTGGCCTCGAGCGGCGATGCCCCGCACAGCACGGCCGCATCCTCGATCGACTTGTCGAAGCCCTCGAGGGCGCTGCTGATCGAGAGGATGGAGAAGGGCAGCGCCAGGACCAGATGGGAGGCGACGAATCCGGTCATGGTGCCGTTCAGCCCGATCTTCAGGAAGAAGGCATAGAGGCCGACGGCCAGCACCACCACCGGCAGGATCATCGGCGTCAGGAACAGGGCCTTCAGCCCTTCGCGGAACCAGAACCGGCCGCGCACCAGGCCGAAGGAGGTGACGAGCCCCAGCAGGACGGAAAGCACCGTCACGATCGCCGCGATCTTGAAGCTGGTCCAGGCCGACTGCAGCCAGCGCGGATCGGCGAACAGATCCGAATACCATTTCAGCGTCCAGCCCGGCGGCGGGAAGATCAGCCATTGCGACGAGCCGAATGACAGGGCCGCGATGAACAGGATCGGCAGCAGCAGGAAGGCAGCGGTCAGGGCCGTGATGGCGAGCAGGACGAATTTCCACCAGCCCAGGCGTTCGAAGTTCAGCAGCATGCTAGCGCCCTCCCAGGCTATGGTCGCGGAAGAAGCGCAGCTGCACGGCGTAAAGCGAGAGCGTGACGACGAGGAGGACCAGCGCTGCGGCGCCCCCCATGCCCCAATTGACCAGGGACTGCACGAACTGGGCGATGAGTTCGGCCAGCATCATGTTGGCGGTACCGCCGAGCAAGGCCGGGGTGACGAAATAGCCGAGCGACATCACGAAGACCATGAGCGCGCCGGCGACCATGCCCGGCACCGCCAGAGGCAGGAGAATGCGCGTCAGCGATTGCCAGCGCGTGGCGCCGCACAGGGCAGCGGCCTGGAGGATCGCCGGATCGATCTTCCGGATCACCCCATAGAGCGGCAGCACGATGAAAGGCAGCATGATGTAGACCATGCCGATCGTCACGCCGACGAGATTGTTGACCAGCGCCAGCGGCTTGTCGATCAGCCCGATGCTCATGAGCAGCTTGTTGATCACGCCGGTGCGCTGCAGCAGCACCATCCAGGCATAGGTACGGGCGAGCAGGTTCGTCCACATCGACAGCAAGAGGATCGCAAAGACGATGGCGGCGAGCTTCCTAGGCATGATCGCCAGCGCCCAGGCGACGGGAAAGCCGATGGCCAGCGAAACCACCGTCACCACCGCCGACACCAGGAAAGTGTTGAAGAAGATCCGCAGATAGGTGGAGGAACCCAGCAGTTCGGCATAATTGCCGAAGCCCGGCACGGGTTCCAGGACGCTTCGCAGCAGCAGCAGGGCCACCGGCACGACGAAGAAGAGGGCGACGAAGGCTAGGGCCGGCATGATCCAGGCCAGGCCCGTCGGCCTGGTCGGGCGCGAAACAGGCTGTACCGCGGCGCCGGCTATTATCTGCTGGGACATGGCAATCCTTTCCGCATGGGACATATCGGGAAGCCCGAACAGTCCGCCGTTCCGGCTCCCGTCCGGGCCATCCTTGCATCATTCGATGTTGCTGCCGGGCAGGAACGGGTGGGAGGGAGCGCTCCCTCCCCTTGCACGCTGCTCCGCTTTACTTTGCCTGCCAGTTTACTTTGCCTGCCAGGCGTACCAGCGTTCGCCGATCGCATCGCGGTTGGCAGCCCAATAGGTCATGTCGGCGTTGACCTGGCTCGCCTTCTGCTGATCGGGCAGGGTCTTGACCGTCTCCGCATCCATGAGCTTGGCGGAACCGAGGTTGATCGGCGCATAGCCCGTCGTAGCAGCCATGTCCGCCTGGGCCTGGGCCGAGGTGGCGAAGGCGATGAACTGCATGGCGGCATCCTTGTTCTTCGTGCCCTTGGGCACGACGAGCGAGTCCGCCGCCGTGATGTTCTGTTCCCAGGATGTCTCGACCTTGACGCCAGTCTTGGCGAGCGCCGTCATGCGGCCATTCCAGACGCTGCCGAACGGGGCTTCCGCCGAAGCGATCAGCTGCTGCGACTGCGCCCCGCCCGACCACCAGATGATGTCGGCCTTGATGGTGTCGAGCTTCTTGAAGGCGCGGTCGAGATCCAGCGGGTAGAGCTTGTCCGCCGGGACACCGTCAGCCAGCAACGCGGCCTCGATCACGCCTGGCGCCGACCATTTGTAGAAGGTCCGCTTGCCCGGGAATTTGGCGGTGTCGAACAGATCCGCCCAGGTCTTCGGGCAGGCCGCGACCGCATCGGCGTTACAGCCGATCACGAAGGAATAATAGAAGCTGCCGACCGAATAGTCGGTCACGAAGCGCGGATCGAGCTTGGATTTGTCGATGACGCCGAAGTCGAGCTTTTCCAGAAGGCCTTTAGGGCCGGCCTGCGCGGCGTAGTCACCTTCCACGTCGACCACGTCCCAGGTGACATTGCCGGCCTCGACCATGGCCTTGATCTTGCCGTAGTCTGTCGGCCCATCCTGTACGACATTGACGCCGGCCTTCGCCGTGAAATTGTCCGCCCATGCTTCCTTCTGGGCGTCCTGGGTGGTTCCACCCCAGCTCGAGAAGACCAGGTCCGCTGCGACTGCAGGTGACGCCATGATCAGCAATGCCGCACAGGCGGCCAGTATCGATGTCGATTTCATGTTCCCACGCTCCGGTTGTCAGGGCTCTTGTCTGGATATGTCATGTGAACGGTACCCCTCCGACGGAGAGAAGGCGGCCGGCTTCATGATCTTGTTTTCGGCAGTTTCTATGAGGTCGCGGATCTTCGGCAGGAAGGCCTGCCAGCGCGGATCGGAGGCGAGCGAGGCCCGGCGCCGTTCCCTGTCGTCGAGGCTCGCATAGGCCCAGATATGCATGATTTCGTTGATCGGACCGATCTCCGAGAAGAAGTAGCCGACCAGATGCCCCAGATGCTCCTTCTGGATCGCGATGCCCTCGTCCTCGACGACCTTGAGGTAGGCTGGCACCGTGCCGTTCCTGAGCCTGTATGTGCGGACCTCGTAAAACATGGCGTCACCGCATCACGAAGGGATCGGGGATCGGGTCGTCCGAGGTCCTGAGCCAGACCGTCTTCGTCCGGGTGTAATCAAGCGCCGCGGCGAGGCCGCCCTCGCGGCCATGGCCGGAAAGCCCGAAGCCACCGAAAGGCGCGATCGGCGAGACGGCGCGGTAGGTGTTGACCCAGACGACACCGGCGCGGATGCCCTTCATCAGGCGATGGGCGCGCGTCAGGTTCTGGGTGAACACCCCCGACGCCAAGCCATAGACGGTGTCGTTGGCCAGACGCAGGGCTTCCTCCTCCGTCTCGAAGGAGACGACGGATAGAACCGGCCCGAAGAATTCCTCGGCCAGCGACGGCGAATCCACGCCGTCGCAGTCGAGAATGGTCGGGGGATAGTAGAACCCCTCCCCGACAGGCACCCGGCCGCCGGTGACGACCCTGGCACCCGCTGCGGACGAGCGCTCGACCAGCGCGTCGATATGCTGGCGCTGACGCGCCGTAGCGAGCGGCCCGACCTCGGTCGCCATGTCGAGCGGACTGCCGATGCGCACGGCCTCGGCCTTGCGCTTGAGAAGCGCGAGAAAGCGATCCTTCACGCTTGCCTCGACGATCAGGCGCGAGCCGGCGACGCAGGACTGGCCGGTTGCCGCGAAGATCCCCGCGACCTGGGCATTGGCGGCGCTTTCGAGATCGGCATCGGCGAACACGATGAAGGGCGACTTACCGCCCAGTTCCAGCGAGGTGGAGGCCAGGTTCTCGGCGGAATTGCGCACGACATGGCGCGCCGTCTCCGGTCCTCCGGTGAAGGCCACATGGGCGATCCTGGGATGCCGGCCGAGCGCAGCGCCACAGGAGGGGCCAAAACCGGTGATGATGTTGACGACGCCCGGCGGAAAACCGGCTTCATGCACCAGCCGGGCGAATTCGAGGAGCGGCGCCGGCCCGTCCTCCGAGGCCTTCAGCACCAGGGTGCAGCCGGCGGCGAGCGCAGGACCGAGCTTGACGGCCGACAGGAAGAGCTGGCTGTTCCAGGGCACGACCATGGCGACCACGCCAACCGGCTCCCGGCGCAGCCAGACTTCCATGTCCGGCTTGTCGATCGGCAAATAGGAGCCCTCGATCTTGTCGGCGATGCCGGCATAATAGCGGTAATATTCCGCCACATAGGCGATCTGGGCCGATGTCTCGCGGATGATCTTGCCGGTGTCGCGGGTCTCGAGTTCGGCCAGCCTGGCTGCATTGGCGGCAACGAGATCCGCCAGCTTGTAAAGCAGCTTTCCACGCTGGGTGGCCGTCAGCTTCGACCAGGGGCCGTCATAGAGCGCCTTGTGTGCGCTCTCGACCGCTCTGTCGACGTCAGCCTCACGCGCCTCGGGCATCTGGGCCCAGGCCTTGCCGGTTGCCGGATCCACGCTGTCGAAGGAAGCCTCGCCGTCGCAAAAGGCCCCATCGATGTAGAGCTGGAAGCGCTGCATCGCATCAATCCTTGAAGGCAGGCATGACGTCGGCGATGAAGCGTTCGAGCGAGGCTTTCTTGCGCTCGAAACTCACGCCGGTGTCGATCCAGAACGAATATTCGTCATAGCCCAGCGCCTCGTAGTGCTTGAGGCGGGCAATGACCTCGTCGACCGTGCCAAGCGCGAGATTGGCCCGCATGACCTCCGGCGAGAGCGTGGCATTTGCCGCGATTTCCTCCTCGCTCAGCCGCTGGATCAGCCCCTGATGGATCGGCCGCTCGTTCTTGAACCAGGCGAAGAAGTAGTTGTAGTAGACGCTCAATTCCCGGGTCGCCTGCGCCACGTCGGCCGCATCCGCGCCGACATAGGTGTGAAGCAAGAGCATGATCTTGGGCCTGGGAACCTCGGGCGCCTTCGCGCAGGCCGCCTCGAAACGCTCCATCAGGCTCTCGATCTCCCGATCGCCATTCCAGAGCGGGGTGACCTGCACATTGCAGCCATTGACGACCGCAAACTCATGGCTGTTGGGATCGCGGGCGGCGACCCAGATCGGCACCGGATCCTGCAGCGGCTTGGGCGCGGAGGTCGTGGCCGGGAATTTCCAGAACTCGCCGTCATGGGCGTAGTCCCCTGCCCACACACCCCGGACGGCAGGGATGAGCTCGCGCATGCGCTGGCCGGCCTGCCAGGCATCGAGACCCGGCAGGAGGCGCTCATATTCGAAGGAGTAGGCGCCGCGGGCGATGCCCACGTCCAGACGCCCGTCGCTGATCAGGTCCGCCATCGCGGCTTCGCCGGCCAGCTTGATCGGGTGCCAGAAGGGCGCGATCACCGTACCGGTGCCGAGGCGGACTTTGCTGGTACGCCGCGCCAGGTCGGCGATGGTGACGAAGGGGTTCGGCGCGATGGTGAAGTCCATGCCGTGATGCTCGCCGGTCCAGATGGCGTGCATGCCCCCCTTGTCGGCGATTTCGCACAGCGCCACGAACTCGTCGTAGAGCTGCTTGTGGGACTGGCCGGCATCCAGCCTTTCCATGTGCACGAATAGCGAGAACTTCATGGACGGGGTCCCTTCGTAGAAATGGAATGCACCCTGCCGGCCGTCTCGCTCCCAAAATAGACGCCGAAATTGCCGATGGAGCTTTCCAGGGCAAAGCGCGCGAGAATGTCGGCGGTGGATTGATCCTTGACCTCACCGGCACGGACCGCGTCCGGCCGGATGAACCGACCGACCCTCGGTTCCCCCTCGCCCGCGAAGGCACGGTAGACGATGTGCTGGAAGCCCGAACCCTTGTCCTCATAGACCGAGTAGAGAAAGCCGATGGTGACGGACAGTCCCGTGAGTTCCTCCAGGTAGCGCGCCAGCACATCGGTGGGATTGCCATCACCGCCGCGACAGGCCGGAAGGGTCATCGGGCCCTCGCCGAGCAGCAGCACCTCCCCCTCGCGCTCGAGGACCGCACCGAACTCGATATTGCCCTCGGCCGCCGCCGATACCGCCCTGGCGGAAAGATTGGGCGTGAAATACCCGCCCCGCGCATAACCCAGGCCATTCAGGCCGGAATTGTCGAAGACCAGGACCCGGCCGACCAGGATGACATGGTCCCCGGCATCGACCACCTCATGCATCGCGCATTCGAACCAGGCCGATACGCCGGAAAGGATCGGGCAACCCTGGGCGCCAGGACGCCAATCCACAGCCGCGAAGCGGTCCTCGACCGGCCGCGCGAAAGTGTTGGAAACATCCTTCTGCGTCTCGGACAGGATGTTGATGGCAAAGGCGCCGGCCTCCGTCATCGCCGCATAGTTGCGTGAACTCTTGGCGAGGCAGACGAGCAGGAGGGGCGGATCAAGCGACACGGAGGTGAAGGAATTGGCCGTGAAACCGATCGGCTTGTCCGCCGCATCGCGCGTCGTCACCACGGTCACGCCGGTAGCGAAGGCACCGAAGGCGTCACGAAGGGCTTTGGGATCGAGGTTTGGTGCGCTCATGCCGGCTTCTCCTCTGCCACCAGCCATTCCGCCAGGACGGCGTTGACCGCTTCGGGCGCCGTCAGATTGACCATGTGCCGGTGGCCCTCAATGATGCGAGCCCACCCCTTCGGAGCGGCGGCAGCCATCGCCCGCGCCATCTCCGGCGTGGAATTGGGATCGCCCGATCCGGTCAGGAACAGCGCGGGACAAGCCACCTCGGGCCAGCAGTCGGCATAGGTTTCGTCGCCACCGGCAAAGGCTGTATAGGCAACAGCATACCCCTCCGGATCGACCTGTTCGAGCCAGGCTCGGGTCAGTTCGCGGGCGCGGCGATTGTTCGGCTCGTCGTCGAACCAGCGCGCCAACGGGCCTTCCTTGTCGACGCCCTCCGCGCGGATGGCCTCGGCCCGGGCCAGCACAGCCGCCTTCGCCTGCGGATCCCGCCGGTAGACGCCATTCAGATAGGCGACGCGGGCAACCCGCCCAGGAAAGCTCGCAACGGCGCCACCCGAAATCATCGCGCCCATGGAATGGCCTGCAATGCTGGTGCGCCCCAGGTTCAAATCATCAAGAAACCGGCCGAGCCAGGCGACGAAATCCGTGACGCTGCTTCCCACCGGCAGCCTGTCACTCCCGCCATGTCCCGGCATGTCCACGGCGATGACACGATGCGTCTTCGAGAACCGTTCGATCTGAGGGGCCCAGGCTTCCAGGCGCATGCCGACCCCGTGAATGAGGAGCAGCGCATCACCCTCACCCGCTTCGAAATAGGCCGCTCCCCGTGCGCTTTTCTGGCGAGGAAACGTCCCGGCGGCTGCCAGGTCGGTATCGCTGGATGGCGTTGCGGGTCCGGTCTGCATGGCAGCGCCCGCCTGCTCAGACGCCGGCCGGATTGGCGACATCCTGCCCGAGATCCTTCAGATCCTGGTAGCGATCGCCGATGCGGTGATGGGGACGCCCGCCAACGGAGGCGCCCAAGGCCACGACGATTTCGTCGGCGGCGGGGGCATCCGCGATCGCAGCCTGGATCGTCAAATAATGGGAACGCCGCCCCTCGTCGTTCTTGTCCATCAGCGGGATCATGATGGGAGCATTGGCCGGGCCACGCGTGTTGCAGAAGGCGAGATAGGATTTGGCGCCGACCGCCTGGCGATAGTGGTTGCCGAAGCGCAGCGTGTGGATCAGGGCCGAGGCATGCTCGATCTCGCCGTCCAGCCCGACGACGGCGGACTTGCCGTAGCCTTCCACCGCCTCGCCGGAGCCGACCGCATCGAGGATCATCTTGGTCAGCAATTCGCCCAGGACAGGCGCGACGGCGTGGATCTCGGGCTTCAGATCGTCGACGAAGCCCCTGCCTGCCCAGGGGTTCTTCACCACGGCGATGGCCGCAAAGAGCTTCAGAGGCCGGGGAGCAGCCTTCCCTCCTTCGATCAACGTCGTCTCGACCTGAAGCAATGTCTTGCGGATCTGGATGGCCATGGAAATATCCTCATACGGTCATTGCATCTTATGGTATACCATAATATCACGTGTCAATGCTTGCCCGGATGATTTTTTGCGGCTACACCAAGACATGAGCAAGAACGCCGACAATCTCGCCGCCCTCAGAATCGAGAATCCGCCCGCGACATTGCGTGAAATCGCTCTGGAGAGGATGAGGCGGGCGATCATCAACGGCCTCTTCGAGCCGGAGGAGCGTCTCGTCGAGCGCACCCTGTGCGATCAGCTCGGCGTTTCCCGATCCGTCATTCGCGAGGTCATTCGTCACCTGGAAGCCGAGGGTCTGGTGACGATGCTTCTCAATAAGGGGCCGATCGTGGCGCGGCTCGATTGGGACGATGCCCGCCAGATCTATGCCATCCGGGCCGCGGTTGAATCGACGGCCGTTGCCGACTGTGCCCGCCTTGCCGATGCCGACGTGAAGAGGCGGCTGAGGAAAGCGCTGGACAATCTCGACCGCACGTCGCGGCAACGCTCCCCAGCCGCGATCATCGACGCGACGACCGAGCTCTACAAGATCATCTTCGAGGCTGGCGGCCACAAGATCGCCTGGGACATCGTCAGCCGCCTGAACAGCCGTATCTCCAGGCTGCGCGTGATGACGCTGTCGACCGCCAACCGCATGGTCACCGGCCCGGCGCAGATACGCGAGATTTTCGACGCCATCGAGAAGAACGATCCGGACGCCGCAGCAGCAGCCTGTCGGCGGCACATTTCGGCCGCCGCTGCGATTGCCGAGGTGGTTCTGGGCGACATGCAGGCCAGGGCGTAAAGCCGCGCCCCTGGCCGTTCATGACATCCATGGCAGGCGGAGAGCGGCTGCCCAAGGCGGCGATGGGAACGACATGTCACACCGCCCGCCGCTCAGCGCGGCGGCGGCTACTCCCGCAGCCACACCCGCATGTCGCCCGGCTGCCGGTTGTCCCAGGCAAAATAGGGGACAGCCCGCACCATGGCCCGTTCCCTGTCGGGAGGGGTGTTGCGATAAAGGGAATCGCCCCAATCCGAGGTCCGATCGGCAACAGCCTGCGCCGACAGCGTCACCACGCCGCCCAGTAGATCCGGCGCCTCGGTGGCCTCGATCGTAGCGGCCGGCGGCAGGACAAGGCTATGGAGCGGTTCGGAATTGTCGACCTCCTCCACGCAATAGATCACCGGCCCCCTGGCAAGCGCGACCCTGCCGGCATCCTGGCGAACCCTGGGATTGGCGTAGAGGCGCCGCGCCGGCATGTCGAGGTCGAGGCGGATCGTATCCGTCGCCTTCCATTCGCGATCGAGCGTGACATAGCCATCGGCCAGCACCGCCGGGAGATCGACAGTCTCGCCATTGACCGCCAGTTGCGCCCGGGGACACCAGCCGGGAACGCGCAGATGCAGCTTGAAGCGCAGCGGCCGCTCGGTGTCGATCGTCATCGAGACCGCGCCATCCCAGGGATAGCGGCTGGTCTGCGTCAGCACCGCCTTCTGTCCGTTCACCTCGAACCGGATGGTGCTGTCCCCATAGAGATGCACCGCAACCGCGTCCTCGGCCAAGCCATAGGCATAGGTGCCGATCGAGGCGACCATCCGTCCGATATTGGGCGGGCAGCAGGGGCAGCGGTGCCACTTCCAGCGATTATGCCGGCCACGGCTTTCGAGCGGATTTTCGTAGAAGAAACGCGAGCCGTCGAGCGACAGGCCCGAGATCGAGCCATTGTAGAGCGCCTGCTCCATCACGTCGGCATAGCGTGCATTGGGGCCCACGCCGAGCATCCTGCTCGCCCAGAACACCAGGGCGACCGAGGCGCAGGTCTCGGCATAGGCGGTATCGTTGGGCAGGTCGTAATCGGACGTGAAGCCCTCATTGGCCGCCGATGGGCCGAGCCCGCCGGTGACATAGAGGTTCTTGGTCGTGAGGTCGTCCCACAGGCGCTCCAACGCCGTCCGGAGGCTGTCATCCGCGAATTCCGCGGCGATGTCGGCCATGCCGGCATAAAGATACATCGCCCGGACGGCATGGCCGACGACCTTGTCCTGCTCGCGTACGGGCTTGTGGGACTGGTTATATTCATACGTCTTGAAATGGTAATCCTTCGGGTCGGCGCCACGGGCCCTTGCTTCTTCGTCGAAGTAATGCGGCTGCTGGCCGCGCTGGTCGACGAAATAGCGCGCCAGCTCGAGATATTTGCGCTGGCCCGTTACGCGCGCCAGCTTGACCAAAGCGAGCTCGATCTCCTCATGGCCGCAATAGCCCTTGCGCTTGCCGGCCTCCGCCCCGAACATATCGGCGATGTGATCGGCAAACCGGCACATGATGTCGAGGAGCTTGCGCTTGCCGGTGGCCTGGAAATAGGCGACCGCTCCCTCGATGAGATGGCCGGCGCAATAGAGCTCATGACAGTCGCGCAAATTCGTCCAGCGCAATCCCGGCTGGATACGCTGATACCAGCTCGACAGATAACCATCCGCCTGCTGAAGCTTGCCGAACATGTCGATGACCGCGTCGATCTTGCGTTCCAGTTCGTCATTGCGGCGGCGATAGAGCGAATAGGCGGCGGTCTCGATCGTCTTGCCCCAGTCGGAGTCCCAGAACATCTGGGTCGTCACCGTGGCGCCGGTGAACTCGTTGCCGGTCGGCGACATCGAATGGAACGGAATGACCACGCCCGGCGACGGGACGTCGGGATCGATCTGCTCGAGCATGCGGGCCTCGACGCAGCGATCGTAGAGGATGTCGGCCGTGCGCGAGGCAACCGCGTCGATGCGGTCACCCCAGAACCCGGCGATCTCGACTTGCGCCACCGAGGGTGGGCGAAAGGCCGTGTTGGCGGGCGCGTTGGATGGTGCGGCACTGAAACCAGGCATGAACGGATCTCCAGGTGATGTCGGCTACTTCACCGCGCCGGCCGTGAGCCCGCGGATGTAGTAGCGTTGCAAGAGCAGGAAGAGCAGGAGGCAGGGGATCATCATCACGGTGACGCCGGCCTGCACCCCTCCCCAGTCGATGGCGCCGAAGCGGCCCGACTGCAGGGCCGTCATCATGACCGGCAGGGTGAACTTGCTCTGGTCCGTCATCAGCACCAGGGCGGCAAGGAATTCGTTCCAGGCACCGAGAAAAGCGAATAGCGCGATCGTCACGATCCCCGGCCAGACCAGGGGCAGCATGACGCGGATCAGCAGGCTGACGTCGTTGGCCCCGTCCATGCGGGCGGCTTCCTCGATCTCTCGCGGCACTGCATCGAAGGCGTTGCGCATCATGAAGATGGAGAAGGGCAGTTGCAGCGTCACATAGACCCCGACCAGGCCCGTCAATGTGTTGTGCAGGCCGAGCTTGGTCAGGATCAGGAAGATCGGCGTCAGGATCGACTGGAACGGGATCATGATGGTCGACAGGATCATCATGAACAGCAGGTTCTTGAACGGGAAGCGGAAGCGGGAAAAGCCGTATCCGGCGAAAACGCTGATCAATACCGACAGCAGCACCGTCATGCCGGTGACATAGATACTGTTCAGGGCCGGCTGGGCCAGGCCGTTGCCGAAGCCATTCAATGCCGCATAGTTCTCCAGCGACAGGCCGCTGCTCGGCCAGGGCGGCAAGGGCGGCTGGCGCGCCTCCATCGGTGACTTGAGGCTGGAGAGGACCGTCCAGACGATCGGCGCGGCGAACACGACCGCAATGAACACGCCGATCGCATGGGTCCCCAGAAAGGAGACGGGGGATCCTCGTTCGGTTGCGCCAGCCGTCTTCATTCCACGCCCTCCGGCTGGCGGAGGATTCGCAACTGGATCAGGCTCAGGACGATCAGGACGATTAGCAGCACCATCGAAAGGGCGGCGCCGTAGCCGAGCTTGAAGGAAACGAAGGACTGGTTGAATATCCAGTAGACGGCAGTGAGGGTCTGGTTGTTCGGGCCGCCCCGAAGGATGATGTAGAACTGGTCGAAGGCCAGCACCGATCCCGATACCGAGAGGATCAGCGCAAGCGCCAACGTGCGCCGCATCAGGGGCAGCGTGATCAGGCGAAACCGGGCCAGGGCCCCTGCCCCGTCGATCTTGGCCGCTTCGTGCAGTTCGCCGGGTATGGACTGCAGGCCGGTCATCAGGATGACCATGGTGAAGCCGGCGACCTTCCACACCACCATGGCGATGATCGACCAGAACGCCGGCTGGAAACTGGCGAGAAGATTGATCTTCTTCTGCGTCAAGCCGAGGTCGAACAGAGCCGGGCTGAAGAGGCCGGAATCGACGTTGAGCAACCAGGACCACAACAGGCTGGCGGAAGCGAAGCCGACGACCACCGGCATGAAGAAGAAGGTCCGGTAGACGCCGACGCCCGGCCGCGGCCTTTCGATGAACAGGGCCAGCGGAAAGGCGACGGCGAAGATCGCCACCGTCACGATGCCGGTGTAGTAGGCGGTAAAGCCGAGGGCCGACCAGAAGCGTGTGTCATGGGCGATCGCCAGATAGTTGGCGATGCCGATGAAACGCGGCACTCCCATCAAGGGCCAGTTGTGCAGCGACATCCAGGCCGTCATGCACAGCGGCATGATGAAGAACACGCTCACCAGGGCGATCGCCGGCGCGATGTAGACCAGCCCCATGAGATTGCCCGAACTGCGGCGGCGCATTCGCGTCCGCGCGCGCGGCAAGGCTGCCGAGACACTCATCGTCCACTCCTGTCGATGCGAGGCCATCGAGCCGCCTCTGCCGAGGCGGCGGCAATTACCGGGCGTTATTGCGGGGCGGTGTCGATAATGGACTGCATGGTCTTCTGGGCGGTGGTGATGGCCGCCTCGACGTCATCGCCGTAGAGGGCCTCCCCGATCAGCTGGTTCCACGGGCCATTGGCCGAGTTGATGATGTCGTTGAAAACCGTGCTGTAGGGTGTGCGGCCCTTGGCCATGGCTTCTGCCGCGATCTGGTAGCGCGGATCGAGATCCTTGAGGGCCTGCTTGGCAATATCGCTGCGCACCGGCAGGCTGCCATATTTGGCCAGCAGGGTCTGCCCCTCCAGGGAATAGGCAAATTCGAGGAACTGCTTCACCACCGCGACCTTGGGTGTCCCCTTGGTGACGACGAAATTGTCTCCGCCCGCGAAGGATGACCAGCCGCCATCCTTGCCGGGCAGGAAGGTGATGCCATAGTCGATATCGGGATATTGCGTGTTCAACGCCCCGATGGCGAAGGCGCCCGAGGGGCTGATGCCGATATTGCCGGCGGCGAAGGCGGCGAAGAAATTGGCGCCGGTATCGCTTTGGGCACCGGCCGGCACCAGGTCCTTCTTGATCATGGAACGATAGAAATCGATGGCGGCGCGCAGTTGCGGTCCCTCCAGGGTCGCCTTCGTGCCGTCGTCGGAAAGAATGTCGCCGCCCGAGGCCCATACCAGTGGGGTCAGGGTAAAAATATTGCAGCCCGGGCAGTTGCCGGAAAAGTAATAGCCCTTGATGTTCCCGCCGAGCGCGTTGATCTTTTCGGCATCCGCCTCGATTTCGGCCCAGTTGGCCGGGCCCTTTTCGGGATCCAGCCCCGCCTTCTTGAACAGCTTCTTGTTCCAGATCAGTACGGAACTATCGGCCGAGAATGGCAGGCCATAGATCCGGCCGTGATAGGTGCCCGTCTTCACGTGGGCCGGCGACAGCGCGGCGAAATAGGGCAGCGACTTGGCCCAATCGGTAATGTCTTCCAACTGCCCCGACGCGGCGAAAGCCGGCGTATAGATCAGGTCGAGCGACAAGGCGTCGGGCGCGGTACCACCCGCCGCGGCAGCCCCGTATTTGGTGATGATCTCCGCATTGGGAATGATGTCGAGCTTGATCTGGTTGTCGTGGCTCTTGTTGAACGCCTCGACCACTTTCGGCATGAAGTTGGAGGCGTCGGCGCGGACCCAGATGGTCGCGGTCTCGGCGCTCCATGCCGGCAGCCCGATCGCCGCCGTGGCGATCAAAGTCGCCAAGCCTATCATCAGCTTTCTCATTGTCTCCTCCCCTTTGGTATCATCGACTTAGCCACCCCTTGTTGATGGGGTCTCATTGTCATGGAGCGGGCCGCCGCAGGACTCCCGCACCACAAGCCGGCAAGGCAATTTCCTGACGCCCGGCTCGACTGGCCGGCCATCGACCTGGGCCAGCAGCGCCAGCCCGGCCTGCCGCCCGAGTGCGGCGAGATTCATGTCGATGGAGGTCAGCGGCGGCCGGCTCTGGGAGGCGATGATCTCCCAATTGTCGAAACCGATGACCCCCACATCTCCCGGAACGCTGAGGCCGCGCTCGCGCAGGGCATCGATCACCCCCCGCGCAATCATGTCGTTGCCGCAGAAGATCGCATCGGGCTTGGTACCTCGCCCCGCAAAGAGCTGCCCCACCGCTTCATGCCCCCACGCCTCGGACCAGGCCCCCATCAGGGCCGGTAAGGGCGGCAATCCGGCCTGGGCCAGCACGTCGTGGCAGGCCTTGGCGCGAAGATGCACGACGGAGAAACTCGCCGGACCGGTAACATGGGCGATCCGGCGTCTGCCGAGACCCAGAAAGTGTTCGGTCGCCAGTCGGGCTCCGGCTTCGTCGTCGGAGACGAACGCCGCCGCGCCCGGATCGGGTTCGGTGAAGGCGTAGACCGCCGGTATGCCGAGATTCGAGAGGTCGACCGGGAGCCGGCGGTCGATCCGTTTGCCGGTGGCGATGATGCCATCGACGCGCTTGTCGAGCATGGCATTGACGTGGAGCTGCGCCAGGCGCGGATCGTCCTCGACATTGCACAGGAAGACCGAGACCCCCTTGTCGACGAGGGCCTCTGTAATTCCGGCCATCAGCGGAAGCGAAAAGCGGCCATAGGTATCGTTGGTCAGCAACCCCACCGTGAAGCTGCGGCGGCGGAGCAGGCTCTGCGCCAGGGCATTGGGGCGAAATCCCAGGAGTGCGGCAACCTCACGCACCCGCTTGCGGGTTTCGATCGTCATCCGCCCCTGGTCGTTGAGCGCCTTGGACGCGGTGGCGAGGCTGACGCCGGCGGCAGCGGCAACGTCGCGCAACGTGACTGGCTCCGACGCCCCCTCGCCTCCCTTCGTCATCGAAGCTCCCCGATTGAGAAAAGGTTTTCTCTTTCTCGATCTAAGCATCACCTTGAGCAAAAGGCGCTGCTTTTGTGTGAGAAAAGGTTTTCTCACTTTTACAGGAGATCAAGGCTTCCGACAAGGATTATTCGTCGGATGATTGAAATGGCTGGAGAGCCCTTTTCTCCTCCGCCGATTGGCCGGTTCGCCGCAGACAACAGGACCTCCCCTAGCCGGCGTCGTTCAGGACGCTCGACGACATTCCAAGACCAGTTGCTGCCCCTTCCTCCACGGCCTGGTCTCCCTTCTGCGAACTGTCGGCGTTCACAACGCTTGACAAGGTCGATATCTAGTCTCAGAATGAATTTAATATCACATATGAATAAATATTCATATCGACATGGAGGACTGATGACGGCGCCCCCTCACGCTTTGAATCTCGTTGATGCCGCCGCGTCCGGCCCTGCCTCGTTTCCGGTGCCGCTGGCAGCCGTTGCCCATCCGAGCTTCGAGAAGACGGCCGATCCCGTGGCCCTGGCGGAAATTGCCCGCCAGGTGCGGATCAAGATCGTCAGGACCATCGCACAGGCAGGCCTTGGCCATGTCGGCGGCGACCTCTCGGTGACCGACATCCTCACCACGCTCTATTTCGGCGTGCTCAACGTCGATCCCTCTGCCCCGACCAAGCCGGACCGGGATCGTTTCATCCTCTCCAAGGGGCATTGCGCCGCCGCCTTCTACAGCGTTCTTTCGCTGCGCGGCTTCTTTGATCCCGCCGCCGTCGACACCTTCATGAGGCCCCTTGCGGCCCTCAACGGCCATCCCAATCGCCGCAAGATCCCGGGCGTCGAGGCCAATACGGGTCCGCTGGGCCATGGCCTCCCGATCGGAGTCGGCGCGGCCGTCGGCGCGAAGATCGCCGGTCAGGATTGGCGTACCTTCGTGGTGCTCGGTGACGGTGAGCTGCAGGAAGGCTCGAACTGGGAGGCAGCCATGGCTGCCGGTCATCGCAAGCTGTCCAACCTCACCGCCATCGTCGACCGCAACCGCTTCCAGCAGGGCGCGGGCACGGAGGCCACCAACACGCTCGAACCGCTTGCCGACAAGTTCCGAGCCTTCGGATGGGAAGCCATCGACGTCGACGGCCATGACACCGCGGCCTTGCTCGACGTGCTTGCCGCCCGCGGCACGGACCGGCCCCGGGCCGTCATCGCCAAGACCTATAAGGGCCGCGGCGTCTCCTTCATGGAAGACCGCGTGGAGTGGCATCACAAGGTGCCGAGCGCCGAGCAGGTCGAGATCGCATTGAAGGAATTGTCGCTATGAGCGCCCCCGAAGCCCCCCGCCCCGCCGGCGCCCCCGAGACGTTCGACTGCCGGGTGGCCTTTGCCGAGGAACTGACCGCCCTCGCCCGGACGGACAGCCGCATCGTAGCGGTCTGCAACGACAGCGTCGGGTCGAGCAATCTCGGTGCCTTCCAGAAGGAATTCCCGGACCGCCTGATCAATGTCGGCATCGCCGAGCAGAACATGGTCGGCGTCGGCGCCGGCCTTGCCAATGCCGGCCTGATCCCCTTCGTCTGCGCTGCCGCTCCCTTCCTCACGGGCCGGGCGACCGAACAGATCAAGGCGGACTGCGCCTATTCGCAATATCCGGTAGTGCTGTGCGGCATGTCGCCCGGCATGGCCTATGGCGAATTGGGCCCGACCCATCATTCCATCGAGGATTTCGCCTGGATGCGGGCGATTTCCGAGCTCACGGTGATGGCTCCGGCCGACCCCCAGGAGACCCGCCAGGCCGTCCGCTGGGCAGCCAATGCGGGCAAGCCCGTGTTCATGCGTGTCGGACGCTTCAAGATCCCTGCCGTGAACGGGCCGGGCGACGATTTCCAGCCGGGCAGGATCGGCACGCTGCGCGAGGGCGGCGACGTCACGCTGGCTGCCATCGGCACCATGGTATCGCGGGCGCTGGAGGCGGCGGACCTGCTCGCGACACAGGGCGTCTCCGCCCGTGTCCTCAACGTCTCGACCCTCAAGCCGCTGGATGAGGAAACCATCCTGAAGGCAGCGCGCGAAACCGGCCGCATCGTCACGGCGGAAGAAGCAATCAATGTCGGGGGTCTCGGCGGTGCCATCGCGGAGACGGTTGCCCAGCACCATCCCGTGCCGATGCGCATTCTCGGCGTGCCCGGCTTTGCACCGACGGGCGACACCCAGTTCCTGCTCGACCATTTCGGCCTGAACGCCAAGGGCATCGTCGAAGCGGCGCTCGCTCTCCTGGGCAAGGGAGCACATTGATGACCGGCCCGCTCGTCCTCGCCATCGATCAGGGCACGAGCTCGACCAAGTGCCTGCTGGTCGACAGCGCCGGCGCCGTGGTCGCGCGCGGACAGGCACCGCTGCGCGAGAACCATCCACAGCCCGGCTGGGTCGAGCAGGATGCCGGGGAGATCTGGGACAGCATCCGGACAGCCGTCGCGGCCTGCGTCACACCCGAGCAGGCCCGAGCCGTCATTGCTGCCGGGATCAGCACGCAGAGGGAATCCTGCCTGCTATGGCACCGCAAGACGGGCGCTCCGCTCTCGCCCGTGCTGTCCTGGCAGGATCAGCGAACCGCCTCTCTCGCGCAGGCGATCGGCACGCCCGATGCGCTCTCCTTGGTGCGCCGCGTCAGTGGCCTGCCGCTCGACCCGATGTTCTCCGCCCTCAAGCTGCGCTGGCTGCTCGACCAGGTCGATCCCGATCGCACCAAGACCCGCACCGGCGACATCCGCGTCGGCACCATCGATAGCTGGCTGCTGGGCCGCCTGTCCGACGATCATCTCATCGAGGCGGGCAATGCCTCCCGCACGCAATTGCTCGACGTCGCCAAGGGGCGCTGGGATGAAGGCCTTCTGGAGCTGTTCGGCGTGCCAGCCGAAGCACTGCCGCGCCTTACCGCCTCAAGTGGCCCCTTTCCAAGCCTTCGCGGTCTCGCGCCCCTGCCGGACGGTATTCCCCTATTGGCCGTGATGG
The DNA here is from genome assembly GCF_057073705.1 of Labrys sp. E2SS-1L. Lineage (NCBI taxonomy): Bacteria > Pseudomonadati > Pseudomonadota > Alphaproteobacteria > Hyphomicrobiales > Xanthobacteraceae > Labrys > Labrys sp. E2SS-1L. The sequence continues at coordinate 1,069,339 of NZ_CP172713.1, forward strand.
CCGATTCCCATTCGGCGCTGTTCGCGCATGGCGCGATCCAGCCCGGCGAAGTCAAGGCCACGCAGGGCACCGGCTCGTCCGTGATGGGCCTGATCCCCAATGGCACCGCGCTCGACCCGGGCCTCTGCCTCACCATCGCCTGGGCCATCGACGGGATCGGGCCCGAGCATCTCGCTCTGGCGGCCGAAGGCAATATCCGCGCGGCAGGTTCCACCCTGCGATGGGTGGCCGGCATTCTGGGCGTCGATACGGACGAATTGGCAAGGCTGGCGAAGACGGCATCGGCCGGCGGCGTTACCCTGGTACCCGGATTCACCGGCCTCGGCGCGCCATGGTGGGACGCCGAAGCCGTCGGCCTGTTGACGGGGGTCACGCTCGGCACCGACAGGAACTGTATCGCACGGGCGGCAATCGACAGCATCGCACACCAGATCGCCGATGTGGTCGAGGCCCTCGAGCGCAGCGGCTCGCCCGTGCGCCGGCTGCATGTCGATGGCGGCCCCACCTGCAACGACCAGCTCATGCAGATGGAGGCCGACATGATCGGCCGACCCATCCTGCGAGGGCATACGGCCGAGCTCTCGGCACTGGGTGTCGCCCATCTGGCGGGTCTCAAGGCCGGGCTTTGGAATTCCGGGAGACTGGCAGGGCTGGAACGTCCGCGGGATGTCTTCGAACCATCGATGCGGCCAGCCGAGCGCCAGGCCGAGCGCCGGCGCTGGCTCGATGCCGTCGCGCGTTCGCGCTTCCGGCCAGGCGCCTAGACCGGCATCACCACCACGACAAGAGCCACGACGAGGGCGGAAGAACCAAAGCGGGAAGGAGGGACCATGTCAGCCCAAGCAGAGAATTCCGATCGAGCGAGACCCCGCTTCAAGATCGACCTGACCGGAGGGGTCTGGGGGCCCTTGATCGGCCTCCTCGTGCTGATCGCCTTCTTCTCGATCCGGGCGCCACACTTCTTCACGGTACAGAATGCCATCATCATTTTCGACCAGGTCACGGTCTACGGCATCCTCGCCATCGGCATGACGCTGGTGATCATCACCGGCGGGATCGACCTGTCGGTCGGCTCCGTCCTGGCCTTCTCGGCCATGACCACGGGCTGGCTGTTCTCCACCGTCGGGCTGCCTTTCGTGCCGGCCTTGCTCCTCGGCATCCTCGCCGGGGCTGCCTGCGGGCTGGTCTCGGGCCTCTTGATCACACAGGCGCGCCTGCCGCCCTTCATCGCGACGCTCGCCATGATGACGGTCGCCCGCGGCCTCGCCAACAAGTATACGGACGGAAACGTCGTCTCCGGCTGGCCCGACGCCTTCAACACGCTCAATACCTACCGCCATTTCGGGCTGATCACGGCCACCACGGCCTTCTTTCTCCTGCTCGTCGTGCTGACCTGGGCCTTCCTGAAATACCGCCCGGCCGGGCGCAATCTCTATGCGATCGGCGGCAATCCGGAAGTCGCGCGCCTGGCCGGCATTTCGGTGAAACTGCAGATCGTCGTCGTCTACGCCGTCGCAGGCGCCCTTTCGGCCATCGCCGGCATGGCCAATGCCGCCCGGCTGCAGACCTCCCAGCCCTATGACGGGCTTGGCTATGAGCTCACCGCCATCGCGGCCGTGGTGATCGGCGGGGCGTCCCTCTCCGGCGGCGTCGGCAGCATCGGCGGCACGCTCATCGGCATCCTGATCATCGGCGTGCTGAATTCGGGCCTGAGCCAGATCGGCGCGCAGACCTACGACAAGGACGTGATCATCGGGATCATGATCGCGGCCGCCGTGGCCTTCGACACCCTCATCCGGCGACGCCGGTAACCCGATCGGGGCGGGCGCTGCCCTCCCCGATATCTCCAACTACGCCTGCAACAAAGACTCCAACCGAGGAAACCACCCATGAGCAGAACCATCCGCGCTCTCGGCCTGACGCTCGCCTTTGCCGTCTCGCCCCTCGCCGTCTCCGGCGCCTGGGCCGCCGACAAGGTCAAGGTCGGCCTTGCCGTCGCCAATCTTCAGGCCGATTTCTTCAACCAGATCAAGCAGTCCGTCGAGAAGAACGCCGCGGCGATGGGAGCGGAGGTCGTCACCGTCGATGCCAAGGGCGATGGCGCCACCCAGGTCAGCCAGATCCAGGACCTGATCACGCAGAAGGTCCAGGCCCTCATCTACATTCCCGCCGGCGCGGCAGCCGCCAGCGTTCCGGTCAAGGCCGCCAAGGCTGCCGGCATTCCGGTCATCGCCGTCGACCGCAACCCGGCCGACGCCCCGGGCGATACCTTCATCGCCACCAACTCGGTAGCCGCGGCCAAGACGCTCGGCGACTATGTCTGCAAGGTCACCGGCGGCAAGGGGGAACTCGCTATCATCCAGGGCCAGATCGGCACCACGCCGGAGCAGGACCGCGACAAGGGCTTCAAGGAAGCCATGGCCAATTGCCCCGGCATCAAGGAAGTCGGCCGCGAAGCCTCCAAGATGTGGATGAAGGACGAGGGCTTCAACATTGCCCAGAACATGCTGCAGCGTGATCCCACCGTCAGCATCTTCTTCGGGCGGGCCGATGCTCTCGCCCTCGGCGCCGCGCAGGCAGTCAAGGCCGCCGGTTCCGATCACAAGGTCTGGGTCTTCGGCTTCGACGGCGACCTTGCCGGCCTCAAGGCCGTCAAGGACGGTACACTCGACGCGACCATGACGCAGCGCACCCAGTTCATGGGCAAGCTCGCTTTGCAATCGGCGCTCGACCTCGTCGCCGGCAAGAAGGTGCCGGCCGAGCAGTTGCAGGACGCGGCGCTGACCACCAAGGACAATGTGGATCAGTACATCGCCGAGCACCCTTGAGGCCCGACCCGTCTGCGGCGCGTCCCGCGCCGCAGACACTCGAACACCCCTTGCGAACGCCCCTTGCGAACGCTCCTCGCGAGCACGCCCGCTCTTCATCGGATCCCCGGCCACGGCGGCCGGGGCGCCCTCTCCAGGAGGCCCGTCATGAATGAATCCCCAGAACCATTCACCGCCGGCCTGTCGGTGCGTGGCGCCTCCAAGCGCTATGGGCCGGTGACGGTGCTCGAAGGCGTCGACATCGATGTCCGGCCCGGCGAAGTCGTCGCGCTGCTCGGCGAGAACGGGGCCGGCAAATCGACCATCTCCTCCATCATCGCCGGGCTGATCCAGCCGACCGCCGGCACGATGACCTGGAACGGCGAACCCTATGCGCCGGCCAGCCCCGCCGATGCACTCGCCCGCGGCATCGGCCTGATCCACCAGGAGATGCGGCTCCTGCCCGATCTCACCATCGCGGAGAACGTCTTCGTCGGCCGCCAGCCTACGAAATCAGGCCGGGTCGATCGCGCCTATATGGCAAGGCGCGCCGCCGAGCAGCTCCATCGCCTGGGTCTCGACGTGCCCACTTCCACCCTGGTGCGCCATCTGCGCGTCGCTGCCCAGCAGCAGGTCGAGATCGCCAAGGCGCTCACCCTCGACGCCAAGCTCCTGATCCTCGACGAGCCGACCGCCGCCCTGGGCGGCGAGGAAACCGATCACCTCTTCGAACAGATCGAGCGCCTGAAGCAGGAGGGCATGGGGTTCGTCTATATCAGCCATCGCCTGGACGAGATCGCCCGCATCGCCGATCGCGTCGTCGTGCTTCGGGATGGGCGGCTGGTCGGCACCTATGCGACGGCGCAGGTGCCGGTAAAGACCTTGGTCGAGGCCATGGTCGGCCGCTCGGTCGAACGCATGTTTCCTGCCATGACCACGCCGGGCGACCGGGAGGTCCTGCGCATCGAAGGTCTGAGCGCACCCGACAAATCCTTTCGCGACATCAGTTTCAACGTGCGTGCCGGCGAGGTCTTCGGCATCGCCGGCATCGTGGGTGCCGGCCGTACCGAGCTGGTGCGCGCCATCGCGGGCGCCGATCCCATTGCCGCCGGCTCGATCACCATCGACGGCCGGCCGCTTTCCCCGCGAAGCCCGGCCGACAGCCTGACGGCCGGCATCGTGCTGGTGCCGGAGGACCGCAAGGACCAGGGCCTCATCCTGGAGCATACGATCGGCGACAATATCGCCCTGGGCAATTATCCGCGGATCGCCCCCTCCGGCTTCGTGACGCCGGGCGCCGTGCGCAGCTACGCCAACCAGAACATCAAGCGTTTCGGCGTGAAAGGCAGCGCCAGTCAGCCCGTCGGCCATCTTTCAGGGGGCAACCAGCAGAAGGTCGTCCTGGCCAAGTGCATCTCGCGCCGTCCCAAGGTGGTCATCCTCGACGAGCCGACCCGCGGCATCGACGTCGGCGCCCGCGCCCAGATCTACGAGGTGATCGCAGACCTCGCCCAGCAGGGGCTCGCCGTCATCGTGGTCTCCTCGGACCTGGACGAGGTCCTGGGCCTGTCCAATCGCGTGATGGTGCTCAGCCGCGGCCTCAATCGCGGCATTCTCGATCGCAATCAAGCCAATCGCGTCTCCGTGATGGAACGCGCCACACTCTGACGCCAGGAGCGAACATGGAAATCTTCAGACTGGATGGCCAGGCCGCCTTCGTGACGGGTGCCGGCAGCGGCATCGGCCAACGGATCGCCATCGGCCTTGCGGAGGCGGGCGCCGACGTCGCCTGCTTCGACCTGCCGGGCTCGGCGACCATCGGCCAGACTGTGAGCGCCATCGAAAAGCTCGGCCGCAAGGTCGTCGCCCTGGCGGGCAGCGTCGCCCAGGCGGAGGATCTTGCCCACGGCATCCGGGAGGCCGAGGAGGCGGTGGGTCCGCTGACCATCGCCGTCAATGCCGCTGGAATCGCCAATGCGGCGCCGGCCGAGGACATGCCGCTCGAGCAATGGCAGCGCATGCTGGACATCAACCTGACCGGCATCTTCCTGTCGTGCCAGGCCGAGGCTCGCGTCATGCTGCCGCGGGGGAGAGGCACCATCGTGAACATCGCCTCGATGTCCGGCTCGATCGTCAATCGGGGCATCCAGCAGATCCACTACAACACCTCCAAGGCCGGTGTCGTCCATCTGACCAAGAGTCTGGCGATGGAGTGGGTCGATCGCGGCATCCGTGTCAATGCGATCAGCCCGGGCTACACCTCGACGCCCATGAATCTGCGCGCTGAGGTCGCCGAACAGGTGAAGCGCTTCGAAGCCGAGACCCCGATGGGCCGCATGGCAACCGTCGACGAAATGGTCGGACCGGCCGTTTTCCTTGCTTCGCGCGCTTCGTCCTTCGTGACGGGTGTCGATCTGCTGGTCGATGGCGGCTTCGAGTGCTGGTGAATGCCGCACAGGGCAACGTCACGGTGCAAGAGTGAGATCCGTGCTTGTCGCCCTTCGACGATCCGGTCGAGAATGCGGGTTCGCCTCGTGCGGCAGCTTGCCCGCGAAAATAGCTCTCTCGCCGGATAACGACTGAAGCCATGTCCAGGGCCGACGAACTCCGCCTCATCACACGCGTTGCGCAGATGTATTACCTTGATGCCATCAAGCAGTCCGATATCTCCGAGCGCCTGCACATCCCGCAGGCCCGGGTTTCGCGCCTGCTGAAGAAGGCCCTGGACGAGAACATCGTCCGCATCTCGATCACGCCGCCGCCGGGGGTCTTCGCGGAGTTGGAGGCCGGCCTGCGCGAGCGTTTCGGCATCGAGGAGGCCATCGTTGCCGAGGCGCTCAGCGAACGGGACGAAACCGTTCTGGCCGCCATCGGCGATGCCGCCGCCCATTTCCTCGAATCGACGATTGCGGATGACGAGGTGATCGGGGTTTCCTCATGGAGCCTGTCGCTGATGCGCACCGTCGATGCGATCACGCCGATCAAGCGCGTCCAGGCGCAGAAGGTGGTGCAGATCTTCGGCGGCATGGGCAATCCCACCATGCAGTCCCATGCCCAGCACATCGTCACGCGCCTCGCCCAGCTCACCAATGCCAAACCGCAATTCCTGCCTGCTCCGGGCGTCGCCGGCTCGCCGGAGAGCAGGAACGTCCTGATGGCCGACCCGTTCGTCGAGGAGACGGTGCGCTGCTTTCGCGAGATCACCTTGATGCTGGTCGGCATCGGCTCGATGACGCCGTCCTACATGCTGGTCAATTCAGGCAATGCCTTCACGCGCGAGGAGCTGGACGAACTGGCCGCCCATGGCGCCGTCGGCGACATGGGCCTGCGCTTCTTCGATGCGGAAGGCCGGCCGGTGATCACCCCCCTCAACGACAGGGTCATCTCGATACCCCTCGAAGAGATCAAGGCCGCCAAGCGGGTGGTCGCCGTCGCCGGCGGCAGCCGCAAGGTGCCGGCCATTCGGGCCGCCATGCTCGGCGGCTACATCGACGTCCTCATTACCGATCACTTCACCGCCGAGCAGTTACTCAGCGGCGATCCCCCCCGAAAGACCTGAAAGGAAGAGCCATGACCGCCCCCTCCCGCTTCACCGGAAAGACCGTCGTGATCACCGGCGCCAGTCGAGGCATCGGCGCCGCCATTGCACGACGTTTTGCCCGGGAAGGCGCGGCGGTCGTCGTGAGCGCCAACGAGGCGCGCGTCGAGGAGGTGGCTGCCGAGATCAAGGCGCAAGGCGGCAAGGCGGCGGCCTTCGTCGCCGACGTCACGGATAGGGCCAGCGTGACGGCACTTTACGATATCGCCGAGCAGCAATTCGGCAAAGTGGATATATCGGTCCAGAATGCCGGCGTCATCACCATCGCACGGATCGAGGACATGACCGAGGCGGAGTGGGACAAGGTCATGGACGTCAACACCAAGGGCGTCTTCCTGTGCTGCCAGGAAGCGATCCGGCGTATCCGCAAGCATGGCCAGGGAGGCCGCTTGATCAACACCGCCTCGGGACAGGCGCGGCAGGGCTTCATCTTCACGCCGCATTATGCCGCCTCGAAATTCGGCGTCGTCGGCGTTACGCAGAGCCTGGCCAAGGAAGTCGCGAAGGAAGGCATCACCGTCAACGCCTTCTGCCCCGGCATCATCGAAACGGACATGTGGGCCTATAACGACACGGCCTGGGGCAAGCTGCTGGGCAACTACAAGCCCGGCGAGTTGATGGCCGAATGGGTTCGCAACATCCCGATGGCCCGTGCCGGCAATGGCGAGGACGTCGCCGGCCTGGTCGCGTTCCTGGCCAGCGACGACGCCGCCTACATCACCGGCCAGACCATCAATGTCGATGGCGGGCTGATCATGTCGTGAAGCAGCCATCCACCCCCGGTGATCGATACCGACCACCGGGCGCAGGCCGCGACGATCGACCGTCGGACGACCTTTCCCCTCGTCAGGCCAGGTGATGAACCGGCGGGATGCCGAACACCGGCGTGGGTATTCCCTCCAGGCGCGCCTTCAGCTGCAAGGCGAGATATTGGGAGTAATGGCGGGACTGGTGCAGGTTCCCGCCATGGAACCAGAGCCCATCCTGCCGGGTGGGCTTCCACATGTTGCGTGGCTCGCCCTCCCAAGGGCCGGGATCCTTGGTGGTATCGGAGCCGAGCCCCCAGACCTTGCCCACCCGATCCGCCACCTCCTGCGAAATCAACCTGGCGGCCCAGCCGTTCATCGAACCATAGCCGGTGGCGTAGACGATGAGATCGGCCGGCAGTTCGGTGCCATCGCTGAGCACCACGCCGTTCCGGGTGATTTCGCGGACCCCGACGCCGCTTTTCAGCTTGATATCCCCGTTCGCGATCAGGTCGGAAGCACCGACATCGATGTAGTAGCCCGAACCGCGCCGCATATATTTGAGAAACAGGCCGGATTCGTCGTCGCCGAAGTCGAGCAGGAAGCCTGCCTTTTCGAGCCTCTCCAGGAGATCGGCATCCGCAGCCTTGATGGAGGCGGTCACGGGCTTTAGGATTTCCGGCATGAGCCTGTAGGGCACCGAGGCGTTGAGCAGATCGGCCTTGTCGGTATCAATGCCCCGCTCGAGGGCGTCCTCCGAATAGAGCCGGCTGGTGCCGAACCGGAAGAGCGCGTCCGAGGTGGCGACATGCGTCGAGGTACGCTGCACCATGGTGACATCGGCGCCCTTCTCCCACAGATCCGCGCAGATGTCGTGGGCGGAATTGTTCGAGCCGATGACGACGCATTTCTTGCCGCTATAGGCTTCGCTGCTTTTGTAGCGGCTGGAATGGCATTGCTCGCCTGCGAAGAGATCCATGCCGGGAAAAGTGGGCTCATTGGGAATGCCGGACATGCCGGTCGCTAGAATGAGATGCCTGGGCGCGAGCGTAACCGGCCTGCCCTCGCGCAGGACCTCCACGCTCCATTGCCCTCGCTCGGCATCGAAGGACGCCTTGCGACAGGGTGAGGAACTCCAGACATCGAGCTCCATCACCTTGGCATAGGCCTCGAGCCAGTCGGCCATCTTGTCCTTGGGTGTATAGACCGGCCAGTCGTCGGGGAAAGGCAGATAGGGCATGTGGTCGTACCAGACCGGATCATGCAGGCAGAGCGACTTGTAGCGCTTGCGCCATGAATCGCCCGGCCGCGCATGGGCCTCAACGATGAGCGTCGGCACGCCGAGGCGCTTCAGCCGGGCTCCGAGCGCCAGGCCGCCCTGCCCCGCCCCGACGATCAGGCAATAGGGCTGGGTCTCGGAGCCGAGGGAAGCCTCCTCTTCCTGCCGTCGCTCCAACCAGGTCTGGCGATCGCGGTGAACGCCATGCTGGGCCCCCATGACCCGCCGGCGCCCCTTCTTTTCCTCGAAGCCCTTCAACTCCTCCATCGAAGTCAGCAGCGTCCAGCAAAGATCGCCCTTGAGGCGGACATAGCCGCGACAGCGTGCCTCTGTGGTTTCGAACGTAAAAAACCCTTCGGTGATGCCATCGGTTTCCGACGCCTCGTCCTGCACGGTAAAGGCGCTGGGCCGGGTGCGTGCGAAGGTCGCGTCAATCAGGTCACCGACGCCTTCCCTGCCCTCGGCGGTGTGCAGGTTCCAGGTGAACGCCAGCAGATCGCGCCAATAGCAATCCTCGGCGAACAAAGCGAGGAGCGCAGATCTGTCGGCAGCCGCCGCGGCGAGAGCAAAGCGATCCAGCCACCTCGAAAGCTGGCCCTTTGCATCCGGTCTACTCATGACATTTCATCCCTATGGTTTTTCAAATCGCGCCTCATTGTGATGCGGGCGCTCGTAAAAAGCGGCGGCTTGACGACGCACACCGGCAATCTGCCTCGCCAACCAACCGTATATCAAAACGTAATACTATGGATTCTTCTTGCACCTCGTTCTTTCAGCATCAAGGGGAAGTGATTGCAAAGTATGTGTCAAGTAATTTCGAAGTCAGAAGTACCTGGGATGGAAGCACCCCTCATGCGGCGATCGCCGTTCCGCCGCCATCGAAGAGATGGACGCGGGACGCATCCGGCGTCAGGAAGATCCTGTCGCCGGTCTTGAAGCGTCTTTCGCCCACGGCGCGCACGGTGATGGTGCCGAGCGATGGAACCTCGACATAGAGCAGGGCATCGCTGCCCAACTGCTCCTCCAGGGACACCGTGCCTTCCCACAGGCCCTCATCGGGCGAGTAGAGAACATGCTCCGGGCGGATGCCGAGCGTCATCTTCTGGTCCAGTCGCGAGTGCCACCCATCCGGCAGGGCGACTGTCGAGCCACCCGGAAGCTCCAGGTCCCTGTCGCCGCTCGGCGCCGCCGGCAGGAAGTTCATCTTGGGCGAGCCGATGAAGCTCGCGACGAAGAGATTGGCGGGATGGTCGTAGAGTTCGAGCGGCGTAGAGAACTGTTCGACATTGCCCGCCCGCAGCACCACGATACGATCGGCCATCGTCATGGCCTCGACCTGGTCGTGGGTCACGTAGATCATCGTGGTGCGAAGGGTCCGGTGCAGCCGGATCAGCTCGATGCGCATCTGCACGCGCAGGGCCGCATCGAGATTGGACAGGGGTTCGTCGAACAGGAAGGCGGTGGGCGAGCGCACGATGGCCCGCCCGATCGCCACGCGCTGGCGCTGGCCGCCGGAAAGCTGGCGGGGCTTGCGGTCCAGGTAGTCCTCCAGGGCCAGGATGCGCGAGGCTTCCGCCACCTTGCCGGCTATTTCCTGCCTGGACATGCCGGCGATCTTCAGGCCGAAGCCGATATTGTCCCGCACACTCATATGCGGATAGAGCGCATAGGACTGGAAGACCATGGCGATGCGGCGATCCGCCGGCGCGAGCCGGGAGACATCCTTGCCGTCGATCAAGACACGGCCGTCCGACAGTTGCTCCAGACCGGTGATCAGCCGGAGCAGCGACGACTTTCCGCAGCCCGACGGGCCGACGAACACCACGAACTCCCCGTCCTTCACTTCCAGGCTGACATCGGAGATGACCTGGTGAGACCCATATTTCTTGCTGACACGGTCGAACTGGATGCTTCCCATGGTCACCTCCTGATGGCTGAGATCTAGACGAGGCCGCTGCGGCCGCGCTTTTCGGTCTCGTAGGCGGCCTTGAGGTGAGCCTGCGTGAAGATCTTGGCGTGCGCGGCGAGGTCATCCCCGTCGTCCCACAGGTCACGCCAGATGCCGAGGATGCCTTCGAGAGGTTGGCCGACGACCCGGGAGGAGAAGGATTCGAAGGTGATCGGCCCCTGGTAGTTGGCTTTGGCGAGGGCGCGGAAGATCATCTTGAAATCGATCGAGCCGGTGCCGAGATAGCCCCGGTTTGAATCGCCGGTATGGAAATAGCCGAGCAGCGGTCCGGTCTCGACGATGGCGGCGGCGACGTCAGCTTCCTCGATGTTCATGTGATAGCAGTCGAGATGGACCTTGACGTTCGGCGCACCGATCCGCTTGCACATCTCGACCGCCTGCGCCGCCGTGTTGAGAACGTTGCTCTCATAGCGGTTGACCACCTCCAGCCCGAGGGTGATGTCGCTCTTGGCCGCCTGCTCGGCGACCCGCTGCAGGACCTCGACCGCGCGGGCGACGCCGTCCTTGGTGGGCGGCACGGCATATTTCTGGAACGCCGAATAGATGATCCCGCAGATATGCGTGCCCTTGAGGTCCCGGGCAATCGAGACGATGTCGAGAAGGCGCCGTTCCCCGCGCTTGGCCATCTCCGGGTCGCCGTTCGAAATATCGGTGGTGGCATCGAGGCCGAGGGAGAAGGTGATGCCGACATTGGCCTTCTCGAGCTCGCGCCGCGTGAAGTCCACGTCGAACACGCTCGGATCCAGGGCCGGCGCCTCGATGATGTCATAGCCCAGTTCCGCCGTCTTCCCGATGGCCCGAGCACATTGCTCGTGGCTCCAGCCGGGCGTCCAGACAAAGGCGTGCAGTCCCAGTTTATTGTTCACGATGCTGGTCTTTCTTTCAGCAGAGGTTGATGGTTTCAGTGGAAGATGATGCCGCCGCAGACGTTGAGCGCCTGCCCGGTGATGAAGGATGCATCATCGGACGCGAAAAAAGCGACAGAACCGACGACATCCTCAGGATATCCCAGGCGGCCGAGCGTGGTCTTCTCGATGACTTTCTTGAGCGACTCCTCGTCCCGATAATTGTTGCGGCCCATGTCGGTGTCGATGATGCCGGGGCAGACCGCATTGACGGTGATGCCGTCGAGGCCGACCTCCATAGCCAGGATATGGGTGAAGCTGATCACGGCGGCCTTGGACGAGCAGTAATGGGCCTGGCCGACGCCGCCGCGCTTGCCGCCAATGGAGGCGATGTTGATGATGCGGCCTGCCTTGCGCTGCCGGAAATGGCCGAGCAACGCCTTGGTCACCATGAAGGTGCCCTTGGTGTTGACGTCATACATGCGGTCCCATTCGTCCGGCTCGATGTCCTCGACCTTGTGGACGGACAGGACGCCCGCATTGTTGACCAGGACATCGATGGTGCCGCAGCGGGCAAGGGCGTATTCCGCCAGCGAGGCGACGTCATCGGGATTGCTGACATCGGCATAGGCGATGTCGCAGCGCCCTCCGCTGGCCTCGACCTCGGCCCGCAGCTTTTCCATTTCTTCGTGCTGGCGTTCGATGTCGTTGGCGACGACGTGGTAGCCCTCGGCCGCCAGACGCTTGACGATGGCGCGCCCGATGCCACGGCTCGCGCCGGTGACGACGGCTGCGCGGTTCCGGCCGCGCTGGGCTAATTCAGACATGTGGGATCTCCGTGGTCTTGTTCTAGAGCAAAATGACATTCCCCTTATTGTCATTTTGCTATAACCCTTTGTTTTAACGTGTTTTCTTGATCGAAAAGTCGATCAACTTTTCTGGAAAACGCTTTGAGGTCAGTCCTTGACAGCGCCCATCGTCATTCCCGAGACGATGTGGCGCTGCATGAAGAGGGTGAAGATTACCGGTGGCACGCATTGGATGATCGAGGCGGCGGCGATCAGGTCCCAATAGACCTTGCCCGTGCCGATGAAGGAGGAGATCACCACCGGCAGCGTGCGGGCCGAGCGGGTGGTCAGGAACAGCGAGAGCAGGAACTCGTTCCAGCAGAAGATGAAGACGAAGGTCGCCACCGTCATCACGCCGCTCAGGCTCATGGGCAGGGCGATCCGCGCGAGCACCTGGGTCCAGCTGCAGCCTTCCAGGCGCGCCGCCTCGATCACCTCGCGCGGGACCCGGCGCAGGAAGGACATCGAGACCCAGACCGCGAAGGGCAGGTTGAAACCCGCATAGGCGATGATCAGCGCCCACACGCTGTCGAGAAGGCCGAGCCCCCTGAAGATCACGAACAGCGGCACGGCGGCTGCGATCGGCGGCATCATGCGGGTCGACAGGATCCAGTCGGCGATCGCGTTGGAGGCGCGCATCTGGAAGTTCACCAGGCCGAAAGCCGTGGGAATGGCGAACAGCAGCGCCAGCGCGGTGGCGCCAAGCGTGACCACGACCGAATTCAGGATGAAGGGCCAGTAGTCGCTGAAGATATGCGCGTAATTGTCGAGATAGGTGAAGTCCGGGATCCAGACCGGCGGAATGGCGATGATGTCGCTGGTGTTCTTGAACGAACTCAGGCCGATCCACAGCAACGGCCCGACGGCGAAGGCCGTGAAGGCGAGAGCCGCAATGACGAGCCCGATGTCCTTGCCACGAATGCTATGCATTTTCCACGCTCCTCAGCAGGCGAACCGCGAAGGTGGTGATGACGATGCTGATGACGAGGATGAGAACGGCGGCGGCCGAGCCGACGCCGATCTGGAAATACTGGAAATCCTGCTGGTAGGCATAGAGCGTCACCACCATGGTGGCATCGCCCGGGCCGCCGCGCGTGGTGACATAGATGACGTCGAAGAAGCGCAGCACATCGATGATGCGCAGGATGACGCCGAGCAGCACGACGTTGAGGATCGAGGGCACCTCCAGCGACCAGAGGATATGGTGCCAGCGCGCGCCGTCGACGCGGGCGGCTTCATAGAGATCGGTGCGGATCGAGGTCAGGGCCGCCAGGCACAGCAGCATCATGAAGGGCGACCACTGCCACACATTGATCAGCACCATGGAGACCATAGCCGTGACGGGCTCGCCGAACCAGGAAACGGGCGTCAGCCCGACGAGCTGGATGACGTAGTTCACCACCCCCAATGTCGGGTTGAACAGATAGGCGAAGATCATGCCGACGATCAGCGGCGTCACCATCATCGGCATCAGATAGAGCGAGCGCAGCGCCCCGACCCAGCGCAGATGCGACAGCTCGTAGAACACCTTCGCGGCGGTGAAGCCGATGACGATCTCCAGCGAGATCGAACTGACGCCCAGGATGGCCGTGTTGAGGAGGGCGCGCAGGAACAGCCCGTCATGCAGGAGAAAGAGATAATTGTCGAAGCCGGTGAACACGGCGCGCTGCAGCGTGGTGAGCTTGACCTGATGCAGGCTGAGATAGACCGAATAGACGAAGGGATAGATGGTCAGGAACAGCAGGAAGAGACAGGTCGGCAGGATAAAGGCCGTCTGCTGCAGGCGGTCGTTGCGCAGGAAGGCAAGCCGCCGCCGGGGCAGGTCTTGGGAATATGCTAGGGCCGCGGGCTGCATGGAGGTCCGCCTCTCTGGTTGGCTGCCGGCCGGACCCTGGCGGATGCAAACCGCCAGGGATCTCGGCGATCCCCCTCCCCCATGCCGGAGGAGGGTCGTCCGATCAGGACATGAAGCGGGTTATGCCCACTAGAGCAAAACGCTATAGGCTTACTTCAGGGCGCCCGAGGACTTCAGGAGCTGCGTGGCCTTGGCATTGGCATCGTCCATGGCATCCTTCACCGACATCTCGCCGATGATCGCCTTGTTGACGTTGACGCCAATGGTGTCGATCAGCTGGAAGGTGGCGGGAATGCGCGGGCGGACCTCCGTCCAGGCCGTCTTCTGGGCCTCGGCGATGGTCTTGGTCCAGGGGAACTTGGCCTGGACCTCGGCATCGTTGATGGCGCTCAGGCGGCTCGGCGTGCCGCCCGCCAGGGCATAGCGCTTGTGCTCGGCCGGGCTCGCATACCATTTCATGAAATCCCAGGCCGCGTCCTTCTGGGTGCCATGGGCGTTGAGGCACATGACCCAGCCGCCGACCGGCGGAACCGGCTTGCCTGCCTTGGACGGCATCAGGACGCTGCCGAACTTGCCGGCGATCTGGCTGGTCTTGGGATCGTTGGCGATCTGGGCGCGCACCGACCAGTCGTTCATCATGGCGAGCTTGCCGCTGGCAAAGGCGCTGGCACGTTCGTCCCAGGCGTAGCTCTCGACGCCGGGCGGGCCGAATTTCACCATGTCCTTGAAGAATTGCACGAGATCGAGGGACTCGGGCGAATTCAGGGTCGGCGTCATGTCGGCATAGGGATCAGCCGCGCCGATGACATTGCTCTTCCAGGGTGAGCCGCCGGCATTGAAGATCCATTCGAAATATTGCTGGCCGGCTGCTGCGCCACGCTGATTGTTCATGGCATAGCCATAGACGCCCGGAAAATCCGGATTGTTGGTGAAGAACTTGGCAGCCTTCTGCAATTCGTCGAAGGTCTTGGGCGGCTGCATCTTCGCCTTGTCGAACAGGTCCGTGCGGTAATACATCAGCTCGTAGTAAATCGCGACGGGCAGGCAGTATTTCTTGTTGTCCCAGCTCGCCTGGCCGGCGCCCGAGGAGGTGTAGTCGTCCCAGGCGATCACCTTGGGATCCTCCTTGGCGATGCGGTCGTCGAGGGCATCGATGCAGCCGGCCTCGACGAACTCGCCGATCCAGATGCCGTCGATGAGCAGCACGTCATAGCTGCTGTCGTTCTGCGAGCAGTTCAACAGCTCCTTGTCGTGCAGGGCGTCGTAGCCATTGCCATCGACCTCCACCTTGGCACCGGTGAGCTTGGTGTAATCGTCCTTGGTGGCCTTGATCGCCTCGATGAAGGGGTCGCTGATGCTGATCAGTTTCAGCGTCTTGCCCGCCTGGTCGGCGAGCTTGCCTTTCCAATCGATGTCCTGGGCGTGTGCGGCCAGACCGACGAGACAGGCAAGCGCGGACGCCGTGCCGACCATGATCTGCTTGAATGCGGGGCGTTTCATATTGATCCTCCATTCCGGCCGTTCTTATGGGCGCGCCGGTGCCGGTGACGGCGCGTCGTTTCAAGATCGCGAAGGGGCTGGCGAGCTAGACCCTGGGCTGCCTGGCCACGGATTTTCGTCGCGTTCCGCCCTTGGCCGGCTCTTCGGCGGCAGGCAGGCGACGGATCGGCAGGCCGATCCTCTTGGTCGAGTTTCTCAGGATGAGTTCGCAAGGCAGGCGGACATGCCGGGGCACGGCAGCCGGATCGTCGATCCTGGCGCGAATGGTCGCCCAAGCCTGCGCGGCGATCTGCTCGACGTCCTGCCGCATGGCTGTGATGGGCGGCGCCGTCGCGCGCATCCAGGCATAGTCGTCGAAGCCGACCAGCGAGATGTCCTCGGGAATCCGGATATTGCGCTGGGCCATGTCGGCAAGAACACCGAGGGTCCCGAAATTGGTGAGGGCGATGACGGCGGTGGGCCGCTCATTGGCCGTGAACCAGCGTTGCAGGCCCTCGGCGACGGTCTCGAATGTCTGGCCGACTTCGAGAATGGGCGGAGCAGGCAGGCCCGCTTGCTCGAAGACCTGCACAATGCCGGCGCAGCGCTCGCGAATATTGGCGATACGCGTGGTGGTTGCGACCACCAGGGCATTGCTGTGCCCATATTCCAGGAGGTGCTCGGCGGCGTGTCGCCCGGCGGAAAAATTGTCGCTGCCGATGGTATCGCCCTCGAAACCCTCGGTTATGCGGTCGACGACGACATAGGGCACGCCGACATCGTCGAGAAGCGTGCGGGTGGCGAAGCGATCATCGTTCGGAATGATGACGACGCCCGACGGACGCCAGGACAGCAGGGCCGACAGGCGGGATCGCTCGACCTCTTCATTCTCGTTCGAGCTCGCCACGATGATGTCGTAGCCCTCATCCTGGACGCAACGTTCCAGGCTGGCGATGACGGCGCTGAAATAGGGATTGTCGAGACTTGGTACCAGAACGGTGACGACGCGCGCCTTTCCCGTTCTGAGTTGCGAGGCAACCCGGTCGACCTCGTAGCCCAATTCACGCGCAATGGCCTGCACGCGCTCGGCGACCTCCGGGGTTGCCGCCCCCTGGCGGCCATTGAGGACGTTCGACACCGTCGCCGGCGAAACGCCGGCCCGCGTTGCAACATTCCTGATGGAAATACGCTTAGGTTTGCGCATGGCAGCCCAACGTTTCCGTTCCCTGTCATTCTTACTTAAACGATTTAATAAAACGATTCACCAGCTGATCGTGTTTGTCAACACCTTACTGAATCGTTTTAGTACGGAGACCCGATCACAGGAGAGAAGACGGCCGCGAGCGGTAGCGTCCACGCCTCAGCGTCCCGCCAAGCCGCCATCGGGACCGAAGGAAATCGTTGCAAAGGGCTGTCGACGGTGAAGGCCGCGGGCCCTTCCGCCGGCCGCCATCACCAGCAGGTAAAGCCGCCGTCCGCCACCACCGTGGTGCCCGTCATCAGGCTGGAGGCATCGCAAGCCAGGAAATGCACCACCGAGGCGATCTCGTCCGGCTTGCCGAGACGATGCATCGGCGTGTCGCGCAGCCAGACGTCGATCATGCCGTCATTGTCGTGGCGATACATGGTCATGGCGGTCTCGATATAGGTCGGCGCCACCGCATTGACCCGCACGCCCCGATCGGCCCATTCGGCGGCCAGCGACGAGGTCATCTGGTGCACGGCAGCCTTGGCTGCATTGTAGTAGGTCTGCTTTTGCGGGCGGTTCGAAATCAGGCCGGACATCGAGCCGATATTCACGATGGCTCCCCGGCCGGCCTTGAGCATGTGGCGGCCGAATGCACGATTGCACCAGAAGACGCCGTTGTAGTTGACGTCGTTCACATGCAGCCAATGCTCGTCGCTCACATCCTCGGCCGCCGTTCCAGAACGGGCAATGCCGGCATTGGCAACCAGGATGTCCACCCGGCCATGGTCCCTCACGACATCCTCCGCCAGGGCCTCGACCTCGGCGGGCTTGGTCACGTCGACCTGGCGCACATCGACTTCGTAGCCCTTGCGCGCCAGTTCCGCCCGCCCCTCGGCGGCGATCGACAGGTCGATGTCGGCAATGACGACTTTTGCGCCGTTTTCCAACAGGGCTTCGGCGCAACTCAGGCCAATGCCGCGCCCACCGCCGGTGACGACGGCAACCCTCCCGTCGAGGCGGAACTTGCGTGCATACATGGCGTCCTCCCGTTCCAGATTTTGTGGGAATGCAAGATTTTGTGGGAATGCCCGTCGAGGCCGGCCCTATTCGGCGGCGCGGTCGAGGAAAGGATGGCGACCGGGCTGGGCGAACTTGGTGCGGCGGATATCGAGAAGCCTCTCGATCTGCTCGGCGTTGAATTCCTTCGCGCCGCCATAATGGGCCGCGAGATAGACGACCTTGGCGTAGTAATCGAGCGCTTCCATCTTGAAATAGGCGCTGGTGAGATCGTGGCCGTAGGAGAGTGCGCCGTGGTTTTCCAGCAGCAGCGCATCATATCGGTCGAGATAGGGCGCGATCGCCTCGGACAATTCGCTCGTCGAGGGTAGCGCGTAGGGCGTCAGCGGCACCTCGCCGAGGAACATGGTGGATTCGGGCATGATCTGCTGCGTGATCGGCTTGCCGCAGATGGCGTGAACCGTGGCATAGAGAGGATGGGCGTGCACGACCGCCCGGACATCGGGCCGATGATCATAGACGCATAGATGCATCTTGATCTCGGTCGAGGGACGAAAGCCCTTGTCCTCGACGAGTGCCCCCTGCCGGTCGATCCGGCAGATCATCTCCGGCGTCATGAACCCCTTGGACACGCTGGTCGGGGTGCACAGCAAGGTGCCGTCGTCCAGCAGAACCGAGAAGTTGCCGTCATTGGCGGCGCCCATCTCGCGCGCATAGGCGCGGCGCCCGATTTCACAGATATATTCGCGCAATCGGAGATCGTCTTGCATGCCGGGCACCTCGCTGGGTTGGCCCGAGCTATCGCAAATTCGGTCAGAAAGTCAACTATTCGGACATTTTATTTTTGAACTTGCCCGATCTTGCCCATCACACGATCAGCTTCACCTTGTTCCTTTCGAACAAGTCGCGCCATTCCGGTGATGGCTCCCGGTCCGTGACCACGAAATCGATGGATTCGAAGCCGCAGATGCTGATCAAGGCCGTCTTGCCGAACTTCTCGCCGTCGACGAGGAGGCAAACCCGTTGTGCGCTGGCGATGAAGGCCCGCTTCACCTCCGCATCGGCCATGTTCGCCTCCATGAGGCCGCCGGCCAGCGAGATTGCCTTGCAGCTGATCAGGGCGACATCCGCATTGAACTGGGCGATGGTCCGGCTGGCCAGCGGGCCGACGAAGGTCATCGAGCGGCGCCGCAATTCTCCGCCGACCGACATGATCGTATAGGCAGGCAAGCTAGGGTCCGACAGGACGCGGACGGAATTGGTGATGAGGGTCAGATCTCGCCGGTTGCCGAGACCTCTCAAGGTTTCATAGGCCGTCGAGGATGAGTCCATCATCACCGCATCGCCATCCTTGACCAGCGCCGATGCCTTCTGGGCGATCAGGCGCTTGGCCCCGATATTGATGAGATGTCGTGTCCGATAAGGCAGGTCTTCGGCTTCGCCTTTGAGCGCGACCGCGCCCCCATGCGTCCGGCTGAGCAGACCCTCTTTCTCGAGCTTGTTGAGATCGCGCCGTATGGTCTCTTCGGTAACCGCCAATTCCTGGCTGAGCGCGGTCACCATGACGCTGCGATTACGGGTGACAAGGTCGAGTATCCTGGTTTTTCGCTCAGCCGCCAACATGCATCACCAGATCACCTGACCAAATATCGGAACGTTTCAGACAAGATTGCGAATGTCGACGGATCGTTCAACCAGAGCCCGGCCTTCTTCCAAGGATTTTATCTGCCCCAGACCAAGGAGCTGGACCAAGGCGTTACCCCAGGAACTCGCCTCGATTGGACCGATGCGCACGGCCTTTCCGGAACAGGCTGCGATCCGGTCGCACAAAATCGCGTCCTGCGCGCCGCCCCCGCACAAGGTGAGGCTCGGCAGCACGCGGCCCGTCAGCTGCTCGATCACCCGGACCGCAGAGCCGATTTCTGAGGCGAGGCCATTATAGACGGCCAGCGCCAGACCACCGAGGTCATAAGGGGGAAAGGTGCCGTTCCGCGCGCAGGACCTGCGGATCGCCTCGATGATATCGGGAGGATTGAAGAAGAGCGGATCGGATGGGTCGATGGCGGGCGTATCGTCCAGACGGGCGGCTTCCATCACCTGATCGGCGATCCCGGCAAACGTCACGGGCCGGCCATCGCGCTGCTGCCAGGCGGCCCGCAGCTTCTGGATGAGATGCAGGCCGTTCAAACTCTTGATCAGGAAGGTGCGGCCATCGACACCGCCCTCGTTCCCGAATCCCGCCGCCCGCACGGCATCGTCGAGATCGGGCGCGCGCCGCTCCAGACCGATCAGTGACCAGGATCCACAGATCACGAAGCCACCGCCATCCGCAAGATCGAGAGCCGCCACGGCGCTGGCCGTGTCATGGGCCGCGACCGAGATCACCGGAACCGGCCCCAGCCTGTCGGCAAATTCGCCGCGCAACCTGCCATAGACCTCGGCGGGACGGATGATGGGCTGCAGCAACCGCCGCGGCAGGCCGAGCCTTTGGCAGAGTTCGGCGCTCCAATCCTCCGTGCGGGCATCGACGAGCCCGGACGTACGGGCCAGGGTCAATTCGGACCGCAGCCTGCCGGTCAGATGATGGTTGACGATATCGGCCATCATCAGGAGGTTGCGGCTTCTCGCCAACGTCCCGGAGGCGTGCCGCGACTGGTCGAAAAGCTGGCAGATCGTATTGACCGGCAGGTCCTGCGCACCCGAGATCGCATAGAGCTCCTCCGGGGCGAGCGGCAGGGCATCCCGCCCGCGCTGCGAACGCGGATGGCGATAGTGGCAGGGCTCTTCCACGATGCCGCCGGCGTGATCCAGCAGCGCGTAATCCAGGCCCCAGCTGTCCACGCCGATGGAATCGAGCGAACTCACCGCGGCGCTACACCGGCGCAGGCTCTCCTCTACCCCGTCGAACAGGCGCGAAAGACACCAATGCGGGCCATCGTCCCGTTCGACCGCGTAGCCGTCGAAGCGGTGAATTTCATCGAGCCGCAGCCGACGATTCTCAAACGTCGCCAGCATCGCGCGACCACTACCGGCTCCGAGGTCGAGGACGAGACAGCGCGCCATCGGCACTCCTTCCGGTTTCATCTTCTTCGACAAACAACATTATCGGGCAAATCTTGCCAGGCCGATTGTTGAAAAAAGTCCGAATGCGACCTTACGCTCCCACGCGCCTGATCGGCAACCCATGACCGTGCCGTTTAGCATCCATCCTCTGGAGCCATGAATCCCGAGCCGGCACGGCGCCGCCCTCTCGCGGCACCGGGAGCCCCGCCATCAGAATGGCAGGCGCGCATTGTCCTTGACCTGTTTCATGACGAAGAAGGTGCGGGTCTGCCTCACGCCCGGCAATGCGATCAGTTTCTGCCCGTGCAGCTTGTTGAAATCCGCCATGTCGCGGACGCGGATTTTCAGCAGATAGTCGAAATCGCCCGCCACCAGGTTGCAGTCCAGAACTTCCTTGAGCTTGAGCACTGCTCCCTCGAAGGCCGCAAAGCTCTCGGGTGTCGAACGGTCAAGCACCACACCGACCATCACGAGGGCATCGAGCCCGACGGACGTCGGAGAGACTTCGGCACGCACACCGGTGATGAAACCTTCGTCGAACAGGCGCTGCGTGCGCCTGTGGCAGGTGGCCGGGCTGACATTCACGCGCGCGGCGAGATCGGCATTGCTCAACCGGCCGTCGATATGCAGTGCCCGTAAGATGTTGATGTCGATGCGATCGAGATCGCTAATGGAAGGTTCTTTCATTTTTATACTTCTTGATGAGAGATATTATGCCACAATGATAGTTCGGCTTTCATTCTCGTGAAAGCCGAAGGTCAAATTCGGAAGCACCATCCAGGGCTTTTCGACTAGGCTCCGTTTCGTCTCATGGAGCCCGTCCAATGTCCCTTCTTGAAAAGTTCGAGCGCTATCCGCTCACCTTCGGTCCAACCCCGATCGAGCACCTGCCGCGTCTCACCCAGGCCCTCGGCGGCAAGGTCCAGATCTATGCCAAGCGCGATGATTGCAATTCCGGCCTCGCCATGGGCGGCAACAAGCTCAGGAAGCTTGAATATATCGTGCCGGATGCCATCGCCTCGGGTGCGGACACGCTGGTGTCGATCGGCGGCGTTCAATCCAACCACACTCGCATGGTGGCGGCGACCGCTGCCAAGATCGGCATGAAATGCGTGGTCATCCAGGAGAAATGGGTGCCGCATTACGACGCCGTCTATGACCGCGTCGGCAACATCCTGATGACCCGGCTGATGGGCGCGGATTCCCGGCTCGTCGATGACGGCTTCGATATCGGCATCCGCAAGAGCTGGGAGGATGCGATCCAGTCGGTCGAGGCGGCCGGCGGCAAGCCCTATCCGATCCCGGCCGGCGCGTCGGTGCACAAGTTCGGCGCCCTCGGCTATGTCGGCTTTGCCGAGGAGGTCGCCAGGCAGGAGGCTGAGCTTGGCTTCACGTTCGACTATGTCGTGGTCTGCGTCGTCACCGGCTCGACCCAGGGCGGCATGATCGTCGGCTTTGCCGCGCAGGGGCGCGCCGATCGCGTGATCGGCATCGATGCTTCGGGCACCCTCGAACAGACGCGGGCGCAGGTGCGCTCCATCGTCGACAACACCGCGGAACTGGTCGGCCTCGGCCGCACGATCGGCGAGCACGAGATCGTCATCAACCCGGACTACGCCTATCCGGCCTATGGCGTGCCGTCGGACGAGACCAACGAGGCGATCCGCCTCGCCGCCCGTACCGAGGCGATGATCACGGATCCGGTCTATGAGGGCAAGTCGATGCAGGGGCTGATCGACCTGACACGCAAGGGGTTCTTCCCCGAGGGCTCGCGCGTGCTCTACGCCCATCTCGGCGGTGCGCCGGCCTTGAACGGCTACAGCTATTACTATCGCGAAGGCTGACAGGGATCGTGCGTTCCCGCGCCTGTCCGGCAAGCGGGTGGCCGAGGGGACGGATCCGAAAAAGGTCCGCCCCCGCCCAGCGCATGCCGCATTGGCGCTCGGTGGGCGGCAGGCGGTAGCAGCGGCCACGCCTGACGCGAAGACACCGATGCGCAGCCCTTGCGTGGGCTGACTGGCTAAGGGCACACAGAGTTGCATTGCCGGTTCCCATCTACCGCTGTTACTCTGTGCGAAGGAAGGGATCAGAGATCAAGGATGCTGCGGTCATTCGAGCAATTGCGCGACACGGCAAGGTCCGATCTGCTCATAGCCGCCGACGACGAGCATGCGGCGGTGGCAGGTAGCGGCAGCTATGCCATGCCCTGGCATTGGCACGATTGTCTGATGTTCATCCTGCCCAGCCAGGGGACCGTCGAACTCAAGCACGAAGGCCGCCGCGAGGGGGCCTGGCTGTCGCAGGACCGGTTTGCGGTGGTGCCCCCGAACCAGGCGCATGAAACGAGGGCGGCCATCGGCGCTCATCGTCACCTTGCCATCTATGTGACGGGTGCCACGCTCAGCCGGCTCGACCGGGAAGCGGGCTCGCTCAGCGAGTTTCACCGGCGCACGCGCACCACGATCCTGGTTCACCGCACCTCCGCCGTGAAAGCCTTGCAGGCGCTATCGCTTCGAAATGGCCAGGGCGCCTACGGCGATGGCAAGGTCAGGCAGGCGCTGACATCCGCCCTGCTCGTGCAATGCATCGCCGAAGTCATGGCAGGGGAGATCGCGCCCGCTGCCTCACGCTACGAACACGGCATGGCGCTGGTCGAGGATCTCAAGCATTATCTGGCGCTTCATGCCGACGAGCAGGTTCCGCTCGACGCCCTGGCGGATCGCTTCGGCGTCTCGAGGCGCCACGTCACGCGCCTGTTCCGCGAAGGCACCGGCTTCTCGGTGGGCGAGTTCCAATTGCGGATCCGTCTGCGAACGGCATGCGAACTCCTTACCGGAACCGACCTGCCGGTCGGCGAGATCGCCTTCCGGGTGGGTTTCGAGAGCGGAGCGGCGCTTGCCCATGCCATGCGGCGCGCCGAGGGCCGATCCCCTTCCGACATCCGCAAGAGCCTGGCCCGGTCGATCAAAATCTAAGGCCCGTTCGGACGCGCGGAGCGAGGACCGCCGCGATAGCCTGCACGCCGTAAATTCTGCGCGACAGGCAGGTTGGCAATGGGTTCGGACGTTGAGATAGTCAGTGTGTTTGCGGCAGGCCCCAATGGAGGCAATCCGGCACCGATCGTGATCGATGCCGCTGGAATGTCCGATGCGGACATGCAGCAGGTTGCACGTTCCTCCGGCTATGAAAGCGGCTTCGTTCTTCCGCCACCGCCCGCCTCGAATTGCGATTTCGAACTCCGCTTCTGGGTGCCCAACCACGAAATGTCGATGTGCGGACATGTGACCGTCGGCGCCTTGTGGCTGCTGGATCGGCTGGGACGGCTGCCGGGTAACGAGCTTGCGATCTGGACCAAGAGCGGCCGCGTTGCGGCGAGAATTCGGGAACGAACCGAACGCGGTGCGGCTGTCGAAATCTCGCAGCCGGTCGGCACGGTCGAAACGCTCGGCGATGGCGACACCGCCGGCATCCTCGAGGTTCTCGGGGTGGGATCGGGCGATCTCGCACCAAGACCGATCCAGAACGCGTCGACCAGCCGGGTCAAGACGCTCGTCCCCCTGAAGAGCGCCGAGACCCTGAACGGGTTGAGCCCCGATTTCGCCAGGATCGAGGACCTATGCGACCGGATCGGCTCGACCGGCCTCTATCCCTACGCGGTGCTCGATGGGGACGCCCAGATCGTCGAGGCTCGCCAGTTCCCCAAGGCATCCGGCTATCCCGAGGACGCAGCCACCGGCATTGCCGCATCGGCCCTGTCCTTCGGCCTGCTCGCGAACGCCATGGTGGAAGCATCAGAGCGCCCGATAACAATCCGCCAGGGACGGGCAATGCGGCGCCCCTCGGAAATCCTGGTGCGTTTTCAACTCGGCCATGGGCGCCCTGCCGGCTGCTGGCTGGGAGGGGCCGTCCGCCTGGAAGGGCGTGACCGAGCCAGGTCCTGATCGGCAACAGGCCCGATCACCACAGGCACCAGCGCTCTGATGCCTGCCATAACAAAGGGGAAAAAAATGGATCGCAGACAGATTCTCCAGCTCGGCCTTCTGGCGGTGCCCGCCACAATTCTCGCTGGCCCGGCAAGGGCCGACGAAGCCGAGCTCATCGTCGGCTCCAATGTCGGCAGCCCACCCTTCGCCTACAAGGATGGCGATCACTATTCCGGCTTCGACATGGAGATGTTCGCCGAAGTCGCCAAGGCCCTGAACCGCAAATGGCGCGTGCAGCCGATGGACTTCGGCGCCCTCATCCCTGCCCTGCAGACGGGCAACATCGATGCGATCGTCTCGCAGCTGTTCATCAAACCCGAGCGGCAGAAAGTCATCGATTTTTCGGCCCCCTATTACCAGAGCGGGCTGGTGGCGGTGACGAGCGCCAGCAACACCACCATCAACACGCCCGACGACCTGGCCGGCAAGGCGATCGGCACCGAGACCGGAACCATCGCCGTCGACTACATCAAGGACCACATCAAGGGCGCGACGCTCGACCAGTTGCCGAGCATCAACAACGCCTTGCTGGCGCTTCAGGCCGGGCGTACCGACGCGGTCATCTATGACACGCCGGCCCTGATGTACTACGCCAACAACACGGGCAAGGGCAAAGTCCGGGTCATACGCCCGACCCTCGAAGGCCGTGATGTCGGTATCGGCTTCAGGAAGGGCAGCCCGCTCGTGATGCCGGCGAATGCGGCGCTGGCGGCGATGAAGGCCGACGGGCGGCTCAAGGCCATTCGCGAAAAATGGTTTGGACAGGACCCGGCGTGAGCTCGGCAGCAAGCCATCGAGAGCCGAAGCGCAATCACAGCCGAGGCTCGCCTAGCCCACTTGTCATCTCGCCTAGCCCACTTGTCATGTGGTCAACCATCGACGGGACCCCTGATGACTTTTGACTGGACGGCCGTCTTCGACGCTCTACCCGAGCTGCTGCAGGGCCTCGAGGTAACCATGCTGATCGCTCTGGCCGGCCTGGCCGGCGGCGTGGTTGTCGGGGCCATCACCGGCGCCCTGCTCACCTATGGAGGGTGGCTGGCGCAGGTTCCGGCTCAGCTCTATGTCGCCCTGATCCGCGGCACGCCGATCACCGTGCAGGTGATGTTCATCTATTTCGCGCTGCCCATCCTCATCGATGTCCGCATCAGCGCCGCCAGCGCGGGGATTCTGACCTTGATCATCAATTCCGGTGCCTACAATGCCGAGATCGTTCGCGGCGCGCTCGAGAGCGTTCCGGCGGGCCTGCGCGAGGCCGGCCTCGCCATGGGGTTGAGTTTTCGCAAGGTGCTCGTCCATGTCATCTCCCCCATAGCTGTCAGGCGCGCTCTTCCCGCCATGGGCAATCAGCTCGTCTCGGTGGTCAAGGACACCTCGATTTTTCTCGTCATCGGTGTCGGGGAATTGACCAGGCGCGGGCAGGAGATCATGTCCGGCAATTTTCGTGCCGTGGAGATCTGGACGGCGGTGGCCGTGATCTATCTGATCGTCATCAGCATTCTCGCCGTCAGCCTGCGGTTCGTCGAACGGGCGGCGCGCTTGCCATGAGCATGGTCGAATTCTCCAAGGTCTCGAAGCAGTTCGGCAGCCATCGCGTTCTGAAATCAATCGATCTTGCCATCGATCCCGGCGAGGTTGCCGTCGTGATCGGCCCATCCGGGTCCGGCAAGTCGACCATGCTCCGCTGCATCAACGTGCTGGAAAGGGTGAGTGAAGGCACCCTCCTGGTCGATGGCATCAGCGTCCTCGGTACGTCGCGCGATGTGCGGCGCATCCGGCTCGAGGCCGGCATGGTCTTCCAGCAGTTCAACCTGTTCCCGCATCTCACCGCCCTTCAGAACGTGATGTTCGGCCCGATCCGTGCGCGCGGCAAGAGCAAGGCGGAGGCGCGCGACATCGCCGCCGCCCTGTTGCAGAAGGTGGGCCTCGGCGAACGCATGGACCACTACCCCTCGCAGCTTTCCGGCGGCCAGCAGCAGCGCGTCGCCATCGCCCGCTCCCTGGCCGTCGGGCCCAAGCTGATGCTCTTCGACGAACCCACATCCGCGCTCGATCCGGAACTGCGCCAGGAGGTTCTGAAGGTCATGCAGACATTGGCGCTCGAAGGCATGACCATGGTCGTCGTGACCCACGAGATGGGATTTGCCAAGCGTGTCGGCTCACGTCTGCTCTTCATGGATGGCGGCCAACTCGTCCACGATGGCAAGCCCGCGGACCTGCTGTCGGATCCGCCAAGCGAGCGCTTTGCCGATTTCCTCAAGCATATCGACTGACGGAGTATCCCCTGATGACCTATCCATCGGCGTTCGAGGCGGCGTGGGGTTTCGCCAGGGACGCGGTCCGGCTCGGCAACTGGCGCGCGGCGCCCTGGAACGTCTGGGCGTTTCGCCATGTCTGCGAACTCATTCCGACAGCTCGGATCGCAGCCACGCCCGGCCTGGCGGAGGAGCCGGTCGTCGATGCGAGGGACCTGTTGGACGAGACAGTGAGGCTCGAAGGGCGGCCTGTCACGGTGGCCGAACTCCTCCGCAAGACTTGCGCCGACGCCATGGTCGTCATGAAGTCCGGCCGCATCATTGCAGACTTCCACGCCCCGAATTTTACGCTGCAGAGCCGGCATATCCTGTTCTCGACCAGCAAATCCGTCACCTCGATCATCGCGGGGATCCTCCGCGACGACGGGCTGCTCGATTTCGACGAGCTGGTATCGCGCTATGTGCCGGCCCTCAAAGCCTCGGCCTATGGCGATGCGCGCGTCAGGGACGTCCTTGACATGAGGGTGAGCCTGGATTTCGAGGAGATCTACCACGACCCGCGCGGTCCCTATGCCCGCTATCGGCGTGCCGGTCTCCTGGACCCGCCAGACCCCGACGACAAGATCGAAACGGTCGTTGAGTTCATTGCCGGATTGAAGAAGGGCAAGGCTCCCCACGGTGGCCCCTATCACTATGCCTCGCCCAATTCCGACGTCCTCGGCCTGATCATCCAGGGCGCCTCGGGACAGCGCTTTCCGGACCTCGCATCAGAGCGCCTGTTCCAGCCGCTCGGGGCCCGGCAGGACGCCTATGTGACGGTCGACAGGGCCGGTACGCCGCGCACCGGCGGCGGCATCAACATGACACCGCGCGATCTCGCCCGCATCGGCGAGATGATGCGCCAGGGTGGCATGGCCAATGGACGCCGGATCGTCTCGCAGGAATGGGTCACCGACACCACTACCGGCGGCTCCTCCAGGGCCTGGGTCGAAGGCACCTCCGCGGCATGGCTGCCGCAAGGGCGCTATCGCAACAAATGGTACCAGACCGGCACCGGCAACGGCGCCTTCTTCGCCCTCGGCATTCACGGCCAGTGGCTCTATGTCGACCCGCAAGCCGAAATGGTCGTCGCCAAGGTCTCGTCCCAGCCCGAGGCCGTGGTCGACGACGCCAAGGATCTCAATCTTGCGCTGTTCGACGCGATCGCGAAGATCATTTGAGAGCCCGGCAGCTTCAGGATCCGATCGGCGCTACGGCAGGCTGTAGGCGACCAGGTAATCCCCCATCGTGGTGCCGAACGAGCCATGGCCACCGGCCATGGTGACGACATATTGCTTGCCACCGATCTCGTAGCTCATCGGCGTGGACTGCCCGCCGGCCGGCAGGCGGTCCTCCCACAGCTGGTTGCCGGTGGTCACGTCATAGGCGCGGATATAATTGTCCATCGTATAGGTCATGAAGGCGACGCCGCCGCCCGTGACGATGGGACCGCCGAGCCCGGGCATGCCGATCTTCAAGGGCAGCGGGATCGGCGAGACGTCGCGGATGGTGCCGTTGCGGTGCATCCAGATGATCTTGTTGGTCTTCAGGTCGATGCCGGCGATGAAGCCCCAGGACGGCTGCTTGCAGGGAAAGCCGACCGGTGACAGCAACGGATTGATCGTCACGCCGAAGGGAACGCCGAACTGGGGCTGCACGCCCTGCTCGGTTCCCGAGGGCAGGCTGGCATTTGGCGTTGCCGGGTTGTTGGGGCCGCGCGGGATCAGCTTGGACACGAAGGGCAGGTAGATCGGGTTGGCGATCGCGACCTGCCGTACCGGGTCGACGGCGATGCCGCCCCATTCGAAGGTGCCCAGATTGCCGGGGAAGACCAGCGTTCCCTGTAGCGAAGGCGGCGTGAAGGTCCCTTCATAGCGCAAGCGCTTGAAGATGATCCGGCAGGCGAGCTGGTCGAACATGGTCGCGCCCCACATATCCGCATCGGTCAGCTTCTTTTCCGGCCGGAAGGTGAGCTCGGAGAAGGGCTGCGTCGGCGAGACCCGGTCGCCCGGGGCGGCGCCCTGCGGCACCGGCTTTTCGGGGGCGGGTACGATCGGTTTGCCGTCCCGCCTGTCGAGCACGAAGATGTTGCCGGTCTTGGTCGGCGCATAGAGGGCGGGCACCACGCTGCCGTCGGGCCTGGCGAGGTCGACGAGGCTGGGCTGGGCCGGCACGTCCATGTCCCAGAGGTCGTGATGGACGGTCTGGTAGGACCAGGCGAGCTTGCCGGTATCGGCGTTGAGGGCGACGATGGAGGAGGCGTAGCGTTCACTGGCAGGCGTGCGATTGCCGCCCCAGATGTCGGGGGTCTGCACGCCGGTCGGGATGTAGACCAGGTTCAACTTCGGATCGTAGGACGACACGATCCAGGAATTGGGCGAGGCGTCGACGAATTTATGCGTCGCCGACGGCGTCTGGTTGGGATCCTCATTGCCGGCGTCGAAGGCCCAGACCAGCTTGCCGGTATGCACGTCGAAGCCGCGGAACACGCCTGAAGGCACGGTGGCCGAATAATTGTCGATCACCGAGCCGGTGACCATCACGATCTTGTCGGTCACCACGGGCGGGGAGGTCACGTAGTAGAAACCACGCTGGGAGACCCCCATGCCCTCCATCAGGTCGATCGACCCGCCCTTGCCGAATTGCGCGCAGGGCGTGCCCGTCTGGGCATCCACCGCGAACAGCCTGCCGTCATTGGTCGGCAGGAAAATCCGCGTCGGACACTCGGCCGGCGGGGGATTGCCATCGGAGGTCCGGGCATCGGCCTTGGTCTCGAGATAGGAGACCCCGCGGCAGGTCATGTGCTGGTAGGTCTTGTCATAGGCGATCTTCGGATCGAACTTCCATTTCTGCTTGCCCGTGTTCGCGTCGAGCGCGAACAGGATCTGATGGGGCGAACATAGATAGAGCGTGTCCTTGATCTTGATCGGCGTGACCTGGTTGGTCAGTTCGCCCGGATCGTTGGGACCCTTGAGATCGCCGGTCCGGAAGGTCCAGGCCACCTTCAATTGGGACACGTTCTGCGGCGTGATCTGGGCGAGCGGCGAATAGCGATTGCCGAACTGGGTGCGTCCATAGGACGGCCAGTCGCCGTCGGGCAGGTTTGCCCCATCGGCTGCGACAGGGGCCGGCGAAGCGACCGGCGGCAGGTTGCCGGCAAAGCTCTGCGGGTCCTGGGTGAGCGAATAGCCGAGGACGCCGGCGCAGGCGAGCAGCGCGACGATGAGCGGCATGCGGGCCGCCAGGCTCAACTCGCCGGTTGCGGGGGAACGCAAGGGACGGGTGACGAAGGGCAGCAGCAGCCATAGGCCGAGCGGTGCGAGGATGTCGCCGCGCGGTGCCAGCAGCCAGAAATCGAAACCGGATTCCCACACGGCCCAGATGAGCGTGCCGAGCAGGAGCACGGCATAGACGACGAGGGCGGAGGAATGACGCCTGGCGAGCAGGAAGGCCGTCACCAGCATCAGAAGCCCGGCGACGATATAGTAGGGGGATCCCCCCAGCATCAGCAGCCAGATCCCCCCGCCACCGAGGGCCAGGCCGATTATCGCAAAGACAACCCAAGTAATGGTAAGCATAAGGCCACGACGCTGGTGCATTGAGCCATCCAGTTCAGCGAAAGATGTCGTATCCCCTTGCAAAAGGACTAGCAGGCCTGGACGGGGGAGGCAACAGCCCGCGGCGGGGGTATTTCACCTTGCCTGCTCAGGTTGGCAAAAAGCTACCGCAGCCCGCAATTTGAATGAGTGGAGCGACGGCACCGCGCCACGCATCCATGGCTGCGACCTAGCTTTTCGGCGGCCCCGCGACCGACAGCAACAGCGTCTGCCAGGCGTGCAGGCTGGAACGCCGGTCAAGCCCACTCTCAATCAGGGCGCGCGCGTTGCGCCCTTTCTCCGCCAGGAGATCAGGCCGGCCGCACCATTGGCGGACGGTCGCCGCGAAGCCCGCGCTGTCGCCGGGAACGATGACGGCCCCACAGTCGGAGCGGCGGACCAGGTCGGAGATCTCGCCGTCCGGCGCCATGACCGCAATCATCGGCTTTCCGGCCGCGGCGATACCGTAGAACTTGCTCGGCACGATCAGGCCTTCCAGGTGCGGATTGAGCGACAGCCAGTGAATATCCGGTACCGTCAGGGACTGCGGCAATGCGCCGGCATCCTGATAGGGCTGGAAGTAAAACATCGCTCCCAGCCTATGCTCGGCGACGGCCCGCTTGAGGTAAGGGGTCAGATAGCCATTTCCGATGAACAGGAAGGCGATCCCGGGCTCGTCCCGCAGCAGGCGGGCGGCACCGATGAGTGTGTCGATCTCATGCGCCCGGCCGAGATTGCCCGAATAGCCGACCACGAACTTGTCCTGCAGTCCCCAGTCACGGCGCAACCGACTGGGCTCCCCGCCAGCCGGCACGATGCTGCGGTCATCACACCAGTTGGAGAGCACCGTGACCCGGGCAGCCGGCACGCCAAATCCGGTGATCTTCGCCTTCATCCTCTCGCCGACCGCCACGTTCATGACAGCATGGCGAAGGCTGGCGTTCCGCAGCCTGCGCAGGATACCTCCCAGCAGCCCCTTGCCGGCCTTCAGGCCGAGCTCTGCCGCAACTTCCGGATAGACATCCTGCAGCCAGTTGACCTGCCTGAGGCGCCGCGCCAGGACGACAGGCAAGAGGGAGACACTCAGCAATGGCGGATCGGTCTTGACCACGACGATATCACCGGCGCGTGCGTATCGCCAGACCTCGACGGCCAGGGCCGCATGAACGGCGAGCGCAACGCCGGCACGCCGGAGGAGCGATGAGCTCGCCTCCGTCACCGGACCGACGCGGTGGATAGCAACACCGGGCAGAACCGCGTCGGGATCCAGCCTGCAGGTGGGTTCGTCATAACGGCCGGCACCCGTGATGGCGATCACCTCCCAGCCCTGTTCGGCAAGGAAGCCCGCCAGATCCGACGCGATCTGGCTGGTCGCGGACGTGTCCGGATGGAAATAGCGGTTGACCAGAAAAACGCGGCGCTGTTTCGGAGCCATGCGGGGGCGCTGCCGTTCCGGTCAACGTCGATAGGTCGGGGGGGAGTGTTGTTCCGCCAAGCCCCGCGCCAGAGCTTTTCTGCCCCTGCGCGCGGCCATGGCGCGATTGAGCGCAGCACTTCCCCTCCGTTCGCCACCCAATACGAAGATCACGGTCATGACGGCAATCTTCAGGTCCAGGGCGAGGGATGCATTGTCGATGTAATACTCGTCGAGGGCGTCCTTCTCCTCGCTGGTGACGAGATTGCCGCCATTGACCTGGGCCCAGCCGCTGATGCCGGGCCGCACGGCAAGGCGGAGCCCGGGATTGGCCGGCTGGTCCGCCGGCAGAAGCGGACGGGGGCCGATCAGCGACATTTCACCCGTAAGGACGTTCAACAATTGCGGAATCTCGTCGAGCCGCATCTTCCGGATGAACCGCCCGATCGGCGACAGACGCTCGGGCCCGGGAACCACATGCCCCTTGGCGTCGTAGGGAGCGTGATAGGTCCGGAATTTGTAGATGAAGAAATGCCGGCCTCCCCGTCCCACCCGCTGCTGCCAGAAATGCAGGGGGCGTCCGACGTCGAACAATACGAGCGTGGCAACCAGCAGCCAGACGGGCGCCAGCAGCAGCATGAGGACAATCGAGGCCACGATGTCGATGGCACGCTTCACGCCGAAATAGCGCCGTAACACGGCCGCAGGATGTGCCTGCGCATCCCGGGCCGCCAGCATGGGCAAGGCCGGTATCCCCGCAGTGCCTTTGGGCATGAGCTCCAGCGCCTGTGCCACGCTCTTGAGCGCGATGCCGCGGCGACCACACTCTTCCGTGACGAACCGGAGGCTGGCTGTCTCCAACTGGCCGGGCTCCATGGACAGCCACACCGCATCAATGGTCACGCCATGCAGGGCATATTCATCGACGATGCGTCCGAGATCGCCCACGCGCCCGGCTACGCGCACACCGTTGAGCGAGCGTCCCGTCGCCGACGGTCCCTCGTCGAGGACCGACATGATCTGCGTGGTGACCGGCGCCTGGCTCTCGATGAGCTTGATCACGAGCCAGGCGAACTGATCCGTGCCGATCAGGATGACCTTGCGAAGATCGGTGATGTTGCGCTTGGCACTGACCCTGGCGCGCTCATGGGAAACGAGCCTCGAGAAGGCCCGCCCACCCACCAGGCCAGCGCCCAGGACGAGCGAGTAGATGATCGGGGTCGAGCGCGGGATGCCATCGAGTCGCGTAAGCATGAAAAGCACCAGGCCGCTGGCGCTGATGGTCAATGCAATCACCGCGCCGATCGCATAGAGGTCCGGCACCGAAAACGTGTTCCGGACGGCATCCCCGGCACGACAGATGAGCAAGGCCGGGATTGCAAATGCGATCGTAACAAAAACAAAAAGATAGGGACCCGGAAGGTCGAATGGCACATTCGGCCAGGCAAGGAGGTCAATATCCCGCAACGCCAGCGTCAATATCGGTGCGGCAATCACCCACAATACGTCGAAAAGTGACAGACGTAATTTACGCGGACTATATGACGTCGGGATTCGGGACCGCATTCAACGCTCCTTACAAGCCCAGAATAAATATGACTGTAGCAACGTCAAGCTGCCAACCCGTAAACAGGGTTGCCAGTTCCGAGGCGGTCGCACCGAACCATTGTCGTTCCCCAATTGCGGTCGCAGGTCTTGTTGCCGCGTAATCGGCTTGCCGCTCCTCATGGTGTGGCACTCAAGAAGCGCCGGCCTGCCTCTTCCAGCACGACTGCGGTGAGACGCGAGGTTGCAAAGGCCCCCGTATCGACATTGATCCGATTGGCGTGCATTTCCGGCTCGGAGACGGGCGAATGACCGTGCACCACGATCTTGCCGAAGCTGCCGCCGAACTTCAGAAACTCGTCCCGGATCCACAAAAGGTCTTCGCCTGCCTGCCGGTCCAGGCCAATGCGCGGCTTCACCCCGGCATGGCAGAAGAAATAGTCACCACAACTATGGCTCAGGGGCATGTCTTCCAGGAATCGCCGATGGGCGGCGGGCAGCTTTCCGGCGAACTGCTCGCGGACCTGGCGATAGCCGCGCCCGCGCAGGGCTTCGCTGACATCGACCCCATAGGAGTGAAGCGTTTCCAGGCCGCCGAACTTGCGCCAGCGTTCGAGGACCGCGGGGTCATCGAGAAAGGACAGCAGCAGATCCTCATGATTGCCGCGCAGGGCCTTGATGGTCGCGCCGAACCGGCAGGAGGACAAATGCTCGATCACGCCGGCCGACTCGGGACCCCTGTCGACATAGTCCCCCAGGAAAACCACCAGAGGTTCGGTGATACCGCCATCGAGGTCGGCCAGGATCCGCTGTTCCATCCGCAGCAGCAGGTCCCGGCGGCCATGAATGTCACCAACGGCGTAAATTCTCGTTCCAGGCGGGACAGTTGACACGCCTTCTCCCTTTGGCAACGCCGCCATCCATGCCACGAATTATAATCAAATAGCACGAAGATTATGCCCGATGCTTGAGCTATCAACATCCTTCTTCATAGGTCGGACGAATTTGTTCATTAAGCAAACTAAATAAAGCGTAAGGCAGGCGGGAGAAATTATTGGACAAAAAAACACACTTACGCCTATCGTTACGTTGTTTACGTATCCGATCTCAGGCGCGAGGGGTTGTGGGTGTCGCGTATGGGTATTCAATCGAGGCCATTTTCGGCACTCATTGCGGTTTTCTGCCTGTTGCTCGCGTCCTGTGCAAACGACACGGTCGGCGTTGCCTCGAAAGCCGACCAGGAAGCCCTCATCCGGAAAGCAGCGGTCGCAGCCCCGAACATCCAGGCCGGCGACAAGATCCGGGTTACGGTCTTCGGGGAAGACCGTCTCACCGGAGAATATCAGGTCGATCCGGCCGGCTTCGTCTCCCTGCCGCTTGCCGGCACGGTGAAGGCAGCAGGCCTGAGCAAGCAGCAGATGGAAAGGACGCTCGCCTCCAAATTCAGCGGCGAGTATCTGCGTGATCCGAAGGTCACCGTGGACCTCGCCAGCTTCAGGCCCTTCTATATTCTGGGAGAGGTCAACAAGCCGGGAGAATATGACTATAAGAGCGGCCTGAATATCGTGAGCGCCCTGGCCGTGGCCGGCGGCACGACCTACAGGGCCAGCACATCCAACATCGACATTCAGCATGTCGGCGAAAACGGGTTCAAGAAATACCCGATTTCATCGAATATTCCCGTTCTGCCGGGCGATCTTATCCGCGTCCCCATGCGTTACTTCTAGTCGCTCGAACCCGAGAGCCAGGGGTATTCATGCAGCGCACAACGTCACTGGTTTTCCTGGCTTCGGTGGCGATGCTCGTTCCGGGCTTTGGCTTGCGGCATGCATCGGCGCTCGAGGCCACGCCCAGCCAGGCGACGGCCGAAACCCTGGGCATCACCGCCAGCCCGAATTTCGTCGAAGGACTGCCCTTCGGTGGCTGGCTGGTCTATCCATCCCTGTTCCTCGGCGCGGTCTATAACGACAATATCGACGGCCAGGACCGAAACCGCCAATCATCCCTCGGGGTGCAGATCCAACCGCGCCTGGATGCGGCATGGGAAGACGGCATTCATCGTCTTGCCGTCTATGCCAACGGCGATTTCCAGCTCTACCCGTCGCACCAGGACAGCAGCCGCATCACTGCCAAGGTCGGGGCGGCATGGACCTATTCGCCCCTGCCGGACCTCACCATCCGGCTTCACGGCGACTTCAGCCGCGCCAACGGCATGTTCAGCCCGGGGTTCTGGTCATCGCCCTACCAGACCTGGCAGCGCCCGGGCGCCGTCCTCACCGATTCCTCGGTTTTCACCAATACCTACGAAGCCGGCGTCGCGGTCGAAAAGAAGGTGACCGATCAGACCTCCATCCGCCTGTCCGGCGGCGTCATCTATGCCAGCTTCGATCGCCCCGACGACAAGGCCGCGGCAAAGAGTGGCTTCCCCACCCCGTTCAATGGCACGGACTATTATGTGGCGCTTCGTGCCACCACCATGCTGACCCCGCAGATCTATGCCTTCGTCGAGGGCGGCGCCGATTTCCATCGCTATGACAGGAAGGTCAAGGGCGACTCCGTCTACCATGTGACGACAGGCCTCGGCTCGGAGCTGATCCGGCTCGTGCGCGGCGAAATCTATGTGGGGTACCAGGCTCGCAGCGGATCGCGCAGCACCTCCGGCTCGACGAACCAGCCGGCGTTCGGCGGGCGGATTTCATACTATCCGACGCAATACCTCACCATTGCCGCTTCGGTCGATCAGTCGCTCTCCTTCTCGCAGACCCCCGTCCTGCTTCCCTCGGGCAATGGTGCTGTCACACAGGCCATGCAATCGGCTTCCGGCCGGACATTCCAGTCCCGGCTCCAGGTCGATTATGCCCTGTCGCAGCTCTGGTCCGCCTATGTCCAGGGCGGCTACGGCCAGACGCGCTATAGCGCCGTCTCCAATCTCACCAACACTCAGGTCTGGTCGGCCGGCGCCGGGCTTCGCTATGATCTATGGCGTAACATGGCGCTCACCGTCGAATACCAGTTCAACCGTTCCAGTTCGAAATACAGGCAAGCAGCGCTTTTCAATTCCGCCGCTTCATTCAACCAGAACGTCGTCTCACTCGGATTGACTTACCATTACTAGGGAGCCGAGAACCATGCTGGCGAGGCTCACGCTGCCAATTCTTGCCTGCTTGTGGCTCGCTACGGCTGCTCAGGCGCAATCGACCCAGGCGCCGGCCTGCGTTTCGGAAACGGACCCGCTTGGCTGCGAACAGGCACAGGAAAACCTGGCGCCGGAAATGCTCAGGCTGCTTTCGGCCTATCCCCATGGCGGGCAGGCCCTGGAGGGGACCGCCTATCGAATGGCCGTCGCCCAGCCTGAACAGGCCTTCGCGCTGATCGCCCTGGCCAACCGCTCCAATCCCGAGCAAATGGCGGCGATCGCCCGCGGCCTGCTGCATGCCTTCGACGAATTGACGGAATCCAGTCCGCAATGCCGGGCCGGATGCATGGACAGGCTGCAGAAGATCATGATGCTGCGCCGTCTCAAGCCGATGGCCGCCCGCTCTGCGAGCCGGGAGAAGTGCTCTTCGGGAAAGGCTGACGTCAAACCCTATCCACTGACCTGCGGCACACCCGTCAGGGCCGCAATGCAATGCGCCAACCAGACGCTCACCGCTCTCCTGACCGCACTTGCGCGCCAGCAATTCGCGGCGCTGGCGACGGCCTCGGGCGCCCCGAGGGGCTGTTTTGCGCCCGTCTATCAAAGTCCCCACAACGCCGCGGGCTGGACTTCGTCAGCCCCTACCGGCCTGCCGATAAGTCGAAATTGATGGTTGCCAGATTCGGTCATTTCCGCGAGCCTGAGCTCATGTTGTTCAGCAACGACGTGTCTGCAAATCCTGAGGCCGCCATCGAGGGGACGCAGGCCTGGAACAGCTCCCTGCGCCGGTTGCAATCATGAGCAGGGCCCTATCCAGTCTGCTTCAGGCCAATATGCGTGGGCAACGCTGGTATGTCGTGCAGACACGCGCCCGCTCGGAGGAGACCGCGCGCTTCAATCTGGAGAACCAGGGATTCGAGGTTTTCCTGCCGCGCACGCTTCGCACCGTCCTGCATGCGCGCAAGCGCCGGACCGCCTTTCACGCCCTCTTTCCAGGCTATCTGTTCGTACGCCTCGATCTGGAACGCGAACGCTGGCGCTCGATCAACGGCACCATCGGCGTGGTGCAGGTGGTGATGGGCTCCAATCTGCCGCTCCCGGTGCCCGAAGGCGTGGTCGAAACGATCCTGACCTATGTCGATGCCGAGGGCGTCGCCCGGCTCGACCGTGATCTTGCACAAGGGCAGACGGTTCGCGTGACGCTGGGTCCATTTACTGAAAGCATCGGCCCGTTGATGCGCCTCGATCCCAATGAACGCGCCCGCGTTCTGCTGGAGATCATGGGCCGAGCTGTCGAGATCAATCTGCCACGGCGAGCGCTGGAGGCAGTTTGACGCCGGCCGGCTTTTGCCGGCCTCCAGATGTCGGACAGAGGGCGAGACAGACCGTTTCACCCTAACGGCGGTAGCATGGCAAAAACGGATATCGTTGCGATCGGGGCGAGTGGCATTGGCGAGCGGCACGCTTGCGGATGAGCGCCTGAGGTCTCGCGCAGAGACGAGGATGACGACAGGCGTTGTCGAGAAGCTTCTCTTGGCCGCTCTCATCCTCGGCCTTGCCTGGGCCCCGGCCTGGCTCGGCAGCAACCGCGCAATGGCTTGGGGCGTGAACGGCATCCTGTTCCCCGGACTGGTGATCGCCTACGAACTCAGCCGGATCGTCCTGGGCCGGCCTCATGCGGTAGCTGCCCGCTATCTTTCGGTCCCGATCGGCCTTTTCATTGGTGTCGTCGCCTGGATCCTCCTGCAGATTTCGCCATGGATGCCGCCCACCCTGGTTCATCCCATCTGGCCCCTGGCCGCCCAGGCGCTCGGCGAACCCGTCCCCGGCTCGATCAGTGTCGACCCCGGCGCGAGCGCGCTCGGGCTCCTTCGCCTGATCACCGATGCCAGCGTGTTCTGGCTGGCGCTCCAGCTTTGTCGCTCGGCGCCCCGGGCGCATCTGCTGCTCCATGCGATCATGGCCATCATCGCCGTCTATGCAGCGCTGGGGCTCTACCTTGCGGTCTTCGAGGCTTCGAGCATCCCCTATCTCGACGGTCCCGCACCCGGCCTGGTGCGATCGACCTTCGTCAACCGCAACAGCCTGGCCGCCTATGCCGGCATCGGCGTCATCATCGCCTTGACCCTGTGGCTCAGGGCGCTGAGAGCCGCATCCGCAACCGGTTCTCATCAGCCAGGCCGTTTCCTTCGCCTGATCGCGCAGTTCCATTGGATCGAGATCGGGGCAGGATTGCTGGCGCTCGGCGCCCTCATGGCAACCGGTTCGCGTGGCGGCGTCATCGCCACGGCCGCAGGCCTTGCCTGCGTGCTGGTCCTGACGTTCCCGCGCTCGGACGGATCCATCCTCCAGCGGATTTCCGTGCTCCTCGTGCCGCTGCTGGCTTTAGGAGGCGCAGTCGTCTTCATGGGTGACGTCGTCTTCGGGCGTATCGCTGCCTCCGGCCTGACCGACACCAGCCGAGCGGCCGTCAACGACATCTTGATCCGTTCCCTGCAGGATGCCCCACTGTCGGGTTTTGGCTACGGCACCTTTACCGATATTTTTCCCGTCTATCGCGATCAATCCATTTCGACGACGGGCGTGTGGGACAAGGCACACAACACCTATCTTGAGGTTTTGCAAGGACTTGGCCTCGTATTCGGAACCATGATGATAGCCTTGGTGGCCTGGCTTATCGGACTTTGCGGGATCGGTGCCTTCCGCCGGCGCCGGCATCGGGCTCCGCTGATCTGCGCCGTCGGCACCGGCATATTGCTGGGTGTGCATGCGCTCGTCGATTTCAGCCTGCAGATCCAGGCAATCTCGTTGACCTTTATGGCTTTGCTCGGCGCTGGCGTGTCCCAATGGGCCAGTTCCAGCGTGAACCTGTCGGATGGGACACTGTCATGAACTGCGGATGGATCCCTGATCACCATCGGAGCTGCGCCAGATGTTGAACCGTCTCGACACGAGCTTGCGCGGATTGGAGGACAGTGAAGCCCAGGGCGGCCGATTCGATATCCGTGACACCGTCAACTTCGTCTGGCGGCAATGGGCCTTCATCCTTGCCTGGACCATCCTGGCCGGATTGCTGGGGGCAATCTATATCGCCCGGCAAACGCCCCTCTATACGGCCACCACCCAATTGCTGCTGGACCCTCGCAAGGAAAAGGCTGCAGGCCCGGACTCCATCTACACCGACACCGCTCTCGATCTGTCCGTGGTCGAGAGTGAGATCGCTGTGATGCGCTCCACCGTTCTGCTCAAGCGCGTGGTGCTCAAGGAAGGCCTGCTCGGCGGCAGCGGCACCCCCGCCCAGGCGCCCCAGACCAATGCCGGCTCAACATCGGCACAGCCGGCTCCTGGCGGCGAGTCCGACGACGCGATGTCGCCGGCCATGGTCGCCGCGGTCGAAGGCCTCAAGAATGCGGTGGTGATTTCGCGGGCCGGCCAGGCCTATGTGATCAACGTTTCCTATACGTCGGACAGCCCGGCCAGGGCCATGCAATTGGCCAATGCAATTGCCGATGCCTATGTGGTCGACAAGCTCGACGCCCGCTTCGAAGCGGCCAAGCGCGCCTCGAACTGGCTGAACGACCGCCTGGTGGAGTTGCGTCAGCAATTGCGCCTCTCCGAGGAAGCGGTGACCAAGTTCCGGGCCGACAACAATCTCGCGCAGGCCGTGCCCGGTGCGTCGCTCAACCAGGAGCAACTCACGCAATTGAACGGCCGGCTGGTGGCGGCGCGCGCCGATACGGCGGAAAGAAAGTCGCATCTGGATCTGTTGACCAAGATCCAGGCCGAGCGCGGCAAGCTCGACGCTCTGCCCGAGGCGGCGAGTTCCGGTGTCCTGGCCGATCTTCGGCGCCAGGAAAACGATCTGTCCCGCCAGGAGGCGGACTTGCTGGCGCGCTATACCGGTGCCCATCCCCAAGTCGTGAACGTCCGTGCCCAATTATCCGATGTTCGCCGCAGCATCGCCAACACTCTGCGCCAGATCGCCAGCGACGTCAGGAACAACTACAATCTTGCCCTGGCCCGCCAGGACGCGGCCGAGCAGGCCTTGAAGGAAGCCTCCGGGCAATCCGACCTCGACGCCTCCAAGGCGATCACCCTGCGCGAACTCGAGCGAACCGCCGCCGTCAACAAGAGCCTGTTCGAGGATTTCCTGCAGCGCGCGCGCCTCACCCAGGAACAATCGACCTTCGAGGCGCGCGACGCACGGATCATCACGCCCGCGGTGGCACCCGGCATCCCCTCCTCCCCCAAGCGCACCCAGATCATCCTGACATCGCTCATTCTCGGGCTTATCGTCGGCATCGGGGCGGCTTATCTGAGGGAAGCCCTGAACGCCGGCTTCACCACGCCGCGCGAGATCGAAACGTTGCTCGAAATGCCGCTGCTCGCTTCGATCTCCCGCTTCTCGCCCCGCACCAAGGACGAGAATGGTCGGCTGCTCAGCCTGCCCGAATATCCCCTGCGAATGCCTTTGGCACGCAGCTCGGAGGCGATACGCTCGCTGCGCAGCGCCGTGCAGATGAGCAATGTCGATCATCCCCCCAAGGTGGTGCAGGTAACGTCCACCCTGCCGGGCGAGGGCAAGACGACGATCGCCCTGATGATGGCGACCTCGGCGGCCCAATCGGGCCAGAATGTGCTTTTCATCGATTGCGACCTGCGCCATCCCTCGGCTTCCTCGCAATTGAGGAAGGAGAAGGCGCCCGGCCTGATCGAATGCCTGTTGGGCGAGATCGAACTCGAACAGGCGCTCTTCTACAGCGAGAGATACCGGATCTGGGCGCTTTCCGCTGGTGGCGAGAGCAAGAACCAGCCTGATCTCCTGGCCTCCGAGCGCATGAAGGCTCTGATGGCGAAGGTGCGCAGCCGGTTCGACGTGGTGATCGTGGATACGCCGCCCATGGGGCCGGTGATCGATCCGGTCATCGTGTCCAATCTGGTCGACAAGGTGATCTATATCGTGCGCTGGGCCGCGACAGCCCGCGAAATGGTGCAGCAATCGCTACGCCAGATCGCCGGCCAGAAGAAGGTGGCCGGCATCGTGTTCAACCACATCATGGACGACAAGGCCAAGAAATATGGCCGCTTTGCCTATGGCTACTATTATGGCAGCCGCTACTACCGGAAATATTACGAGAAATGAGCGGTCAGCTGATGCGAACAGGCACGGCGATTCTTTGCATAGCCGTGGCCGGCTTTGCGGTCTGGCGCTCGGTCCTGGTCCTCGGTTATGCGCTCGCCGAGCGCCAGGCCGAAGAAACTGGCGACATGGCCTCTCTCCGACCCTTTGCAGCGACACTGGAAACCGGTGCCCTGGCTGAAGCTGCCATGCAATCCGCCATCACGCAGACCCAGTCCACCGGAACGATCGAGGACACCGTCCGCCTGCTGAAGCGCCAGCCTCTGTCGAGCAGTGCCTGGCTCGATCTGGCTACCGCCCGGCTTGCCGCCGGAAAGGGCATGGAGGAGGTCGAGCAGGCCCTGCGCCTGTCGGCACTCACGGGACCGAATGAATCGGTACCGATGGCGAGCCGTGCCCTCTTTGCCTTGCCGCTATGGACCGCCCTGCCCGACGACCTCCGCCGCCGCACGGCGCAGGATATCGCCGGCGGCTGGGATCGCCTGGAGGCTTCGGACAAGCTCGTCATGCGCCTGGCTCTGTCGAATACTCCCGCCATCCGTACCGAGCTCACCGCCCTGCTCCGTCAGGCGGACAGCATGAGCCAAGCAAGATTCGACGATCTCGGCCTCGGTCCAGCCCAGCCGAAAGGCTCGATGCCATGATATCGGCAGGCCTTAACGCCAGCCAATGGCAGCCTGCCTGATGTGCGGCATCGCGGGCATCTTTGCCTATCACTATGCGGCGAACGCCATCAGCCGCCCGGAACTGGGCGCCATGAGCCGTCACATGGCCCAGCGCGGGCCCGATGCCAGTGGTGAATGGTTCGATCCGGCGGAACGACTGGGCCTGGCCCATCGCCGCTTGGCGATCATCGATCTCGCGGATCGTGCCTTGCAGCCAATGGCGAGCGCCGATGGCCGTCATGTCATCGTCTTCAACGGCGAAATCTACAATCACCTCGCCTTGCACGAAGGCTTGCAAAAGGAAGGCGCCGAATTCAGGACCTGGTCCGACACCGAGGTGCTGCTGCATCTTTACGCCCGCTACGGTGAGGGGATGGTCACGCGGCTGCGCGGCATGTTTGCCTTCGCCATCTACGATACGACCGCCCGTACCCTGTTCCTGGCGCGCGATCCCTATGGCATCAAACCGCTTTATTACAGCGATGACGGCTGGGTCTTCCGCTTCGCCAGCCAGGTGAAGACCTTGATTGCCGGAGGCGGCATCTCTCGCGACCGCGACCCGGCCGGCGACGTCGGCTTCTACCTTTTCGGCAGCGTGCCGGAGCCCTTCACCTGCTTCCGCGCGGTTCGAGCCCTGCCGGCGGGCTCGACGATGCTGGTCGACCGGGCCGGCGCACAGGTGCCGCGCAACTATCACCATGTCGCGTCCGTCTATGGCGCCGCACAGCAAAGCCTGGAGGCAGGGCGCGACAGCCCAGCAGCCTTTGCCGGCATTGCCCTGGACTCCGTGCGGCACCATCTGGCCGGGGATGTCGAGGTCGGTGCCTTTCTTTCGGCCGGCGTCGACTCCGGCGCCCTGGTCGGCCTCATGCGCGATGCCGGTGCCGGGCAGGTCAAAACCATCACCATCGGATTTGAGGAATTCGCCGACACGCCGGCGGACGAAACGTCTCCGGCCGCCGACACCGCCCGCTTCTACGGCACCCACCATGTTACGCGCATGATCACCAGAAGCGAGTTCGAGACTGATCTGCCGCGTTTCTTCGAGGCCATGGACCAGCCCAGCATCGATGGCCTCAACATCTGGTTCGCCGCCAAGACGGCCCGCGAGCTTGGCCTCAAGGCGGTGCTGTCGGGGTTGGGCGGCGACGAGCTTCTGGGCGGCTACCCTTCCTTC
This sequence comes from Labrys sp. E2SS-1L, assembly GCF_057073705.1. Classification (NCBI taxonomy): domain Bacteria; kingdom Pseudomonadati; phylum Pseudomonadota; class Alphaproteobacteria; order Hyphomicrobiales; family Xanthobacteraceae; genus Labrys; species Labrys sp. E2SS-1L. The sequence goes on from NZ_CP172713.1 coordinate 1,112,984, forward strand.
CGGGACATTCCCCGCTGGGTGAGGACCCTGCAGGTTCCTTCACGCGTTCCGCTTCTCGGCACGAGCCTGCGCCGTCTGGGAAGACCTTTCGTCGAGCGGCTGCGCCTTCATCCCAAGCTCGCCGGCCTGCCTGAATATGGCGGATCCTATGCCGGCGCCTATCTGCTCAAGCGTGGGCTCTATTTGCCCTGGGAACTGGGCGAGGTGCTCGACCGCGACACCGTCGAGGTAGGCCTGCGCCGTCTGGGACCGCTGAAGCTGATCAACGCCCAGTTGCACGGACAGCCGAAGGATCCCTTCGCCCGAGTCGCAGCGCTGGAGTCGAGCCTCTATCTGCGTAACCAGTTGCTCCGCGATGCCGATTGGGCCGGCATGGCGCACTCGGTCGAGATCAGGACACCCCTGGTCGACAGCGAAGTGCTCGAGCGCTCGGCCCGGCTCGATCTGAGGGGCGTTGCGGGCAAGACGGCGCTTGCCCAGGCACCGGCAAAGATCTTGCCGCAATCTGTGCTCGATCGCCCCAAGACCGGTTTCGCCCTTCCGATCGCACAGTGGTTGCAGGCGTCCTCTCTCGGTTCCATGCCCGTTCCACGCAAGCCAACCCAGCATGGCTGGGCACGCGACTGGAGCCGCATCGTCCATCGCCAGTTCGCATGACATGGCGCCGCGGCGGCTGACAATATTGGCCTTGCTCTCCGATGGCTGGGGCATGCCGGGCGGCATTGCCCGCTACAACAGGGATTTCCTTACCGCTCTGGTTGCAAGTACCAGCGTCGGGGATATCGTCGTCCTGCCCCGGTCGGCCGGCACCTCGACGGACCTGCCCGCTCATGTCGTTCAACTGGCCCCCCGGACGGGCCGGTTGGCCTATAGTGTGACAGCGTTCGGGCAGTTGACCTCGCATCGCTATGATCTGATCTTTTGCGGCCACCTCTTCATGGCGCCGCTCGCGGCCGTACTCTCCAGGCTGGCACGGACGCCGCTCTGGCTGCAGCTGCACGGCATCGAGAGCTGGGCCAGGCCGAACCTCGCCATCCGTCAGGCCGTGCAGCAGGCCCGATTGATCACCGCGGTCAGCCGGGCGACCCGAAATCGTGCCCTCACCTGGAGCGACATCGAACCGGAGCGCCTGCGCGTCTTGCCGAATACGGTCGACGAGCGCTTCTCGCCCGGCGCGCCGCCTGCCGGTCTCACCGATCGCCTCGGCACGCGGGGACGCAAGGTGATCCTCACCGTGGGCCGCCTGTCCTCGCAGGAGCGCTACAAGGGCCATGACCGTGTCATCGAGGCCCTGCCTTGGATCAGAAGCCGCTATCCGGACATACTCTACCTCATCGCCGGCGAGGGGGACGATCGCGACCGTCTCGCCGGGATCGGGCAGCGGCTGGGGGTTTCGGAGCTGATCCGCTTCACCGGGCCGGTTGCCGATGACCAGTTGCCGGACATCTATCGCCTGGCCGATGTCTTCGCCATGCCGAGCACGGGAGAGGGCTTCGGCATCGTCTTTCTGGAGGCGGCGGCCGCGGGACTGCCGATCGTCGCAGCCAAGGGCGATGGCAGCACCGATGCCCTGGCGGAGGGAGAACTCGGCACGCTCGTCGACGCCAGCGCCCCCCAAAACCTCGCCGAGGCGATCATCGCCTGTCTCGATCAAGGCAGGCCCACGGCGGAGCACCCCAGTCGTTTTGCCTTCTCCCATTTCGCCGCACAGGTCGACCATCTTGTATCAAGCCGATTCTGATCCAATTAGGGGCAACCAGCCTCCGCCGGAGCCAACCCCGGCGGTCACGCTCATCGTTCCAGACCGGCTATGGCGTTTCACCGACCTTTACGAGATCTGGCGTTATCGCGACCTCGCCTGGGTGCTGACGGAGCGCGATATCAAAGTCCGCTATAAGCAGACCGTGCTGGGCTTCGCCTGGGCGATCATCCAGCCCGTCTTGCTGATGCTGATCTTCTCGGTGCTGTTCGGGCATCTCGCCAAGATTCCCACCGACGGTTCGCCCTATCCGATCTTCGTCTATGCGGGCCTGCTGCCCTGGGTTTTCTTCTCCAACGCCCTGACCGCTGCGGCAGGATCGCTGGTCGGATCCGTCAATCTGATCAGCAAGGTCTACTTCCCGCGCCTGATCATCCCGCTCGCCTCCACGGGGGCCGGCCTCGTCGACTTCCTGGTCACGACCGCGCTCTTGCTGGTGATGATGCTGATCTATGGTGTCGGCTGGAGCATCAACCTTCTCGTGGCTCCTCTCCTGATGGCCGGGGTCATTCTCTGCGCGTTGGGCATCGGCACCGGGCTTTCGGCGCTCACGGCCACCTATCGCGATTTCCGCTTCGTCGTTCCCTTCCTGTTGCAGTTCTGGATGTTCGCCACCCCGGTCGTCTATCCGGCCAGCCTGGTGCCCGAAGCCTGGCGCTGGCTGTTGTTCCTCAACCCCATGGCCGGGCTGGTGGAAGGCTTCCGCTCGGCCTTCCTCGGGCATCCTTTCGATTGGCTGTCGATCGGCCTCTCGCTGCTCCTATCGCTCGGGCTCTTCGTCCTCGGCGTGTGGTATTTCGAACGGGTGGAGAGGCGCTTTGCGGATATCCTCTGACGTCCAACGAAGAGCTCGTTCACGATGAGTGCGCCGAGCATCCGCGCCCGCGGGGTCAGCAAGGAATATGTCAGGGGCGGTCACAATCCGTCCCTGCGTACCTTTCGGGAGGCACTGGTCGGCATCGTCACCGGGCGTTTTCGTCCCTCGGCAAGGTCGGCCATCGAGGACGACCGCTTCCTTGCCCTGTCCGATGTCTCATTCGACGTGCATCCCGGCGAGGTGATGGGGATCATCGGGCGGAACGGGGCCGGAAAATCCACGCTGCTCAAGATCCTCTCGCGCATCACGGCACCGACGACGGGCCGTATCGAAGTAAGAGGCCGGATTGCCAGTCTCCTGGAAGTTGGCACCGGCTTTCATCCCGAGCTGACGGGACGGGAGAATATCCGGCTGAACGGCGCCATCATCGGCATGACCAGCAGTGAGGTCGCCCGCAAATTCGATCGGATTGTTGCCTTTTCCGAGGTGGAGAAATTCATCGATACGCCGATCAAGCACTATTCCAGCGGCATGTATACGCGCCTGGCCTTCGCCGTTGCGGCGCATCTCGAGCCGGAAATCCTGATCGTGGACGAGGTCCTCGCCGTCGGTGATGCGGAATTCCAGAAGAAATGCCTTGGCAAGATGAACGAGATCGCGGGCCAGGGCCGGACGGTTTTCCTCGTCAGCCACAATCTCAGCGCCATCGGCGCCCTATGTCAGAATGCCATCCTGCTTGACGGCGGGCGCATTCTTCACCACGGCGCCGCTGCCGAGACCATTGCGCGCTATTCCGCTCTTTTTCGGGGCGACGATGGTGTGGTGGTCGAGGACCGGCCACCCTTGGGGCCGCATATCGCCAGAGCCACCCTGGCCGCCAACCAGATCCTGTTCGGCGAGAAGCTCGCGGTCACCTGCATGATTCAATCCCCGGATCGGCGGCGCGCGGCGATCGAAATCGAAATCCATGACGGATTGGGGCGCAAGCTGATCTATTCATCGACAGCACCAATGCATGGCCAGGAATTCGACATTTACCCCGGCACCAATCGCGTGTTCCTGGAGATTGGCGCCCTGCCGCTGGCACGGGGAAGCTACGAGCTGCATCTGTGGCTGTCGAAGCCTTGGGTCGAGGAGTTTCATCGCCTGTCCCAGCCCATCTGCTTCGATGTCGTGCAATCCGATCCGGGGCATGCGGGCTTCGATTTCCAGCAATCCTATGAACGCGGATGCGTGGCCGTGCCGATCACCTTTGAAAGGCAGGAATGAACGCGGCATCATCCCTACCGCTGCACGCCCGGCTTCTGCGCCGCTACTGGCACATGCCGGACCATCCCATGAAGCTTCGGCTTTACGACTGGCTGCGCGCCAGCCGGCCCTTTCGCCATGTCGTCGCCCGCTTTGCCTTCGGGACGTTCAAGCTGGACCTTGTCGACTATGTGCAGCATGCCATGTTCTTGCACGGCTCCTACGAACCCAAAAGCCTGGCTCTGTTTCAATCCCTCATCGGGAGCGGGGAAACGGTGATCGACCTCGGCGCCAATGTGGGCCAATACAGTATTGCCGCCGCACGCATGGTGGGACCGGCCGGACGTGTGATCGCCATCGAGCCCCACCCCGGGGTTTGCTTCCGGCTTCTCGACAATATCAGGCTGAGCAAGGTCGAGGATCGGGTCTTGCCGGTAACCTCACCACTTGCCGATGCGACCGGCTTCATCGAATTCGGCCTTCCGGAAGCAGGAGCGCTTGGCACCATGAGGCCCAGAAGACCGGATGAAACGCGGCGCCTCCTCACCATGGCCGTCACGATCGCTGAACTCGCCGACCGCTTGGATATCGCGGCCGCCGCCGTGATGAAGATCGATATCGAGGGCTATGATCTTGCCATCATCGACGACATGTTCCGCAATTCCGTCCTTCGGCCGCGGCATATCCTGTTCGAGTACCTTCCCTCCCGCTTTGACTATGCGATCGCGGCCAGCCACCTCACAGCGTATTTTTCTGATTTCGGCTACGAACTGCTGACAATCGACGGGATTCGCTATTCGCCCGAACAGGACGTTCCAGAGGAGAATCTGTGGGCGCGACGGATATCCGCTTGAAGCAGATGTCTTCGCCGGCACTCGTCTCCGTGGTGGTGCCGACCTTCCGGCGTGTCGAGCGGCTGCCCAGCCTGCTCGCGAAATTATCGGTGATCGACCAGGCCTGCGATCTCGACGTAGCCATCGTCGACCAGACGCCCGGCGCCGACCTTTCGAAGTTGCAGGGCTTTTCGGAGCATTTCGCTTGCCTGCGCTTCATCAGTCTTGCTCAGGCCAATGTTTCCAGGGCCCGAAATATCGGCGCGAATGCAGCGTCCTGCGACATCCTGCTGTTCCTGGATGACGATATGGAACTCGAAAGATCCTACATTCCACGCCTGCTTTCGCTGATGCGCGAGAAGCCTCAGGCAGCGTGGGGCGCGACTTGGCCCCAGCAGGGCGCGATAGGGCGCGCGGATGGCAACCCTTTGAACGGGCGCGATGGTGATCCATTGATCTTTCTGCCCACCTGCGCGCTGGCCATGCACAAACAGGATTTCATGGCGGCGGGCGGCTTCGACGAGCGCCTCGACCGCAATTTCGAGGATGCCGAATTCTCCCACCGCCTCAAGCAGCAGGGGTTGCGCCTCGTCCGTCACCCCGATCTGCAGGCTCAGCATCACAACCGGCAGGAAAACGGCACCTGGTATCGCCGCTCGCTGATGGAGGCAGCCGCGCGCCTGATGCGGCAGACGGCCTATTTCCGCCGCAAGACCGGCCGTAGCTGGCCGGGCGTCTTGCTGGCTTTGCTGCGGGTGATTGCGAGCGAAGCGCGACACCCGGGCTATCTGCGCGGCGGTACCCCTCTTGCAAGGGCCCTGACCCTGGGGCTTTCGCTTCCTGCGGCCGTAATCTATGCCGCGCGGCCGCCTCTTCTTATCCGTCGACCCGACACCGCCGGGAAGCCTTGCTGACATGCCGCCGTTCCTGCCAGGCGTTGCCGTCGTCATCCCCTGCTACAATGCCGGCCTCACCTTGGCGCAAACGCTCGAAAGTGCCATCGGCCAGCCCGGCCTCGCCGAACTCGTGGTCATCGACGATGGTTCGACCGACGGTTCGGCCGAGATCGCCCGGCGCTATCTGCCTGCCGATCGCGTCATCGAGGGCCCCAATCGCGGCGTCTCGGCGGCGCGCAATCGCGGCATCACCGAAACCCGCTCGGAATGGCTGCTCTTCCTCGATGCGGACGACCTGCTCACGCCGGGCACGATCGAACGGCGCCTTGCCGTGACGGAGAGCGCCGATGTGGTCGCCTGCGACTATCAGGAGTTCAGCACGGACGAGCAGGGTGCTCCCCTCCTCTCGCAAATCCGCGGCATCGACTGGCCGGCGCTGCGGCAGGACGCGGAAAGAGCGATCGCCAGCCACGTCTGGATCACCACCGGCGCCCTGCTCTATCGGCGAGAACTGGTCGAGACGATCGGCGGCTTTCGCCCCGATCTGCCGGTGATCCAGGACGCCCGCTTCCTGTTCGACGCTGCATTCCGTGGCGGGCGCTTCGTGCCCAGTGCCCATATTGGCGCCCACTACCGCATCGCGGCACAAAGCCTGTCGCGGAGCGATCCCGCGCGGTTCTGGCGCGACGTGCTCCGCAACGGCCGGCAGATCGAAGCCCTATGGCGCGAGCGCGGCACCCTGACTTCCGATCGCATCGCCACGCTGCGCGACCTCTACGACAATGCCGGCCGTGGCCTGCTGCGCTGCGAGGACCAGGGCTTTTTCGAGGCGAGTGCCGCGGGCCGCACACTCGGCCTGCGCCAATCGCGACATGCGCGTATCGCAACGCCGCTCGCCCGCCTGCTGGGGCTGCGCGTCGCGCACGGCCTGCTGTCCATGATGGGGCGGCCATGAACGAGGCGCCAGCCGATGTCGTCATGGCGACCGCCTGGTATCCGCCTTACGATCTCGGCGGTACCGAGGTCTATCTGGAAGGGCTGGTGCAGGAACTCTCCCTCAGGGGCCTGACATGCGCCGTGCTGGTGCCGCGGGCAGCCGGGGCGCCGGATCGCTACGAGCATCGCGGCACGACGGTATGGACCTATCCGGTCGAGCTGCCCCAGACGAGGCGGGCGGGCGGCAGCACGCGCAGGCACGGCCGGTTCGACCGTTTCGAAGCCTTGCTGCGCCAGAATCCCCGCGCCATCTATCACCAGCATTCCTGGACGACGGGATGCGGTCTCGACCATCTGCGCGCCGCCCGCGCACAGGGGCTGAGAACCGTCCTGACCCTTCATGTTGCCGGAGCCGTGTGCCTGCGTGGTACCTTGCTTCGCTTCGGAGAGACCCCTTGCGACGGCCTCGTCGAGGAGACCCGCTGCGGCGCCTGCTGGGCCGAGAGCCGCGGCGCCCCGCGCGCCGCCGCCTGGGCGGTCGGCCGGCTGCCCCGCGCCCTTGCCACCAGGGCCTGGCAGGGTCGCACGCGGCTTGCCACCGCGCTTTCGGCAAGAGCACTCGCCCTCGGGAAAGCGCAGGAGCTGGACGAAGCCTTCGAGCTGAGCGACCGGCTTGTCGCCGTCTGCCAATGGCTCGCCGACACGCTGACGCGCAATGGCGCGCCGCCCGGCAAACTCGCGCTCGGCCGCCATGGTCTCGCGGCGTCCTATCTGGCGGAGGCCGGGCAAGCTGCGGCTCGAAAGAGATCGGAGGACACCAGGCTGCGGCTCGTCTATCTCGGGCGATGGGACCGGGCCAAGGGTATTCATGTCGCAGTCGCCGCCCTCCGCAGCCTGCCGGAGAAGATGCCAGTCGAACTTTCCATCTACGCCATCGGCGCCGCTGAGGACGATGGCTATGAGGCTGAAGTGCGAGCCCTGGCCGCAGGCGATTCGCGCATCCGGTTCCACCCGCCCCGGCCTCATTCGGAGATCGCCGAGACCCTGGCCGCGCACGATGTTCTCGTCGTGCCCTCGCTCTGGCTGGAGACCGGTCCGCTGGTCGTGCTGGAAGCACAGGCGGCCGGCCTCTACGTGCTGGGATCGGATCTCGGCGGCATCGCCGAGCTTGTGGCCGGGACGAAGGCTGGCGAATTGCTCCGGCCCGGCTCCGTGCCGGACTGGGCCAAGGCGATCGAGCGGCTGGTGGCTCGCAAATCTGAGGGCCCCCTGCCGAAATTCCAGGGCCTCTTGCGCAGCCAGGCCGATGTCGCCGACGACATGATCGGCCTCTACCGGTCGCTGCCGCCCGCCCTCGCCCCGGAAAGCCGGCTCGCGAGGATCACGCCATGAGGATTGCCCTGACCTGCGATCCCGAGCTGCCGGTGCCGCCGCAATTCTATGGCGGCATCGAACGCGTGGTCGACATGCTGGCACGCCGCCTGGTGGCACGCGGCCACGACTTGACCCTGTTCGCGCACCCCTCCTCGCAATGCCCCGTCCCAAAGCGGGCCTGGCCCGGCGCGAGCAGCCTTTCGCGCTTCGACACGGTCAGGAATGCCGGCGAACTGGCGAGGGCGATCGCCGGCCAGCGTTTCGACATCATCCACAGCTTCTCCCGACTGGCCTATCTGGCGCCGCTCCTGCCGCGCGCGATCCCCAAGCTGATGACCTACCAGCGCGAGATCAGCCCGCGCACCACCGGGCTGGCGCAACGCCTGTCGCGCGGCACGCTGCAATTCTCGGCTATCAGCGAGCATATGGTGCGCCATGTCAGGCATATCGGCGCCTGGCACATCGTTCCCAATGGCGTGCCGAGCGAGACCTATACCCTCCGGGAGCAGGTACCGGTCGATGCGCCGCTGGTGTTCCTGGGGCGCGTGGAAGAAATCAAGGGGCCGCACCTTGCCATCGCAGCGGCGCGGCTGGCCGGTCGGCGGCTGGTCATCGCCGGCAATCTGGCTGCCGAGCACCGGGCCTGGTTCGAGGCCCATGTCGCGCCCCATCTGCATGACGGCGATATCGCCTATGTCGGGCCCGTCGACGACCGGCAGAAGGACGCGTTGCTCGGTGGCGCCTCGGCCCTGCTGATGCCTATCCTGTGGGAAGAGCCCTTCGGCATCGTGATGGCGGAGGCGATGGCTTGCGGCACGCCGGTCATCGGCTTCGGTCGTGGCGCCGTTCCCGAAGTGGTCGAGCATGGCCGCACCGGCTATGTCGTCGACACCGTCGAGGAGATGGCGGCGGCAGTCGCCGAGCTCGAGAGGATCGAGCGAGCCGCATGCCGGCAGCGGGTCGAAACGTTCTATAGCGAGGATGCGGTCACCGATCGCTATTTAGAGATCTACGAGGCCATGATCGCGGGACGGGGTTCGAGGGCTGCCGCATGAGGTCGGTGCTGAGCTATCCCGGCACCATGCTGCATGCCCAGCAGATCGCCCTGGCCCTGCATGAACAGGGTTGGCTGAAGACCTTCGTGACCGGTTTCCACTATTCCACGCAGGGCTGGGGCGATCGCCTGCTGCGCACCCTGCCGTCGCGCCAGGCTGCGGCGCTAAGAGAACAATTGTTACGCCGTTCGATCGAGACGGTCCCGCACAGCCTCGTGCAGGCCTATCCGGCCTGGGAGATTCTGCGCAGCGTCGTGGCCAAGGGCGGCGCAGGGCCGGTGACCGTCGACCGCATCTGGGACCGGATGAGCCACCGCTTCGATGCCACCGTCGCCAGCCGCCACGTGCCCGGGGCCGACGCCATCCATGCCTTCGAATATACGGCGCTGGCGAGCTTCCAGCGCGCAGCACGGGAACAAGCGGCACGCATACTGCACCTGCCCTCCCTCAGCAGCCGGCAATTCGAGAACATCAGGCGGCGTGAACTGGCCCGGTGGAAGCAGCTCGACGATGCCAATGCCGCCTATTTCTCGGATCGCTTTGCGCGAAGGCAGGCGAGACGCGACGCGGAGATCGGGCTCGCCGATCTCATTGTCACCAATTCCGCCCTCACCGCCCGTTCCCATATCGCCGGGGGCGCGGATCCGGCCAAGATCCTGGTCGTCCCCCTCGGCGCTCCCCCGGTGCTCGATCGCGAGCCGCCCCCACGCAGGAACGATGCGGAGGCCCTGCGTGTGGTCTATGCCGGCAATGTCACCCTGGGCAAGGGCGTGCCCTATCTGCTCGAGGCCTGGCGCCGACTGCCGGCCGCTGATCATGCCAGGCTGGATATCTATGGCCGGATCGAGCTGCCCGCCGACCTTCTTGCCCAGGCTGGTGAGACGGTCCGCTTCCATGGGCCCCGCCCGCGTGCCGATCTGTTCCAGGCCTTCGAGCAGGCCGATGTCCTGGTGTTTCCCAGCCTTGCCGACGGTTTCGGCATGGTCGTGGCCGAAGCCATGGCACACGGCCTGCCGGTGATCGTCACCGACATGACGGGCGCGGCCGACCTGGTCACGCCCGAGAACGGGCTCGTCATTCCCTCAGCCGATGCAGAGGCTTTGACGCAGGCCCTGGCCTGGTGCCTCGACAACCGCCAGCACCTGCAAGCCATGCGGACCGGCGCGCTCGAGACGGCCCGTCGTCATCAATGGCCGGCTTATCGTGCCGCGCTGGCCGAAGGACTCGGAGAGCGCCTTCGTGGCTCCCGCCAGGGCTCTCCCGCGCCGCAGATGGAGCGGACATGACGAGCCCCCGTCCGGGATCGCATATCTGTATCCTCACACCGGGCCAGCTCGGATCCAATCCGCGTGTGGTCAAGGAGGCGCATGCCCTGCATGAGGCCGGCTTCGCCGTCACCGTGGTCGCCATCCGCATGCTGGAAGGCGTGGAGCCGCGCGATCAATCCATCCTGAGAGAGGCGCCGTTCCGGATCGAGCGCATCGACCTGCGCTCGCGGGCGGGCTGGCGCCTGCGCCGGCTCGGCCAGGAACTCGCGGGGGCTGCACACGCCGCGAGCGGCAGGCGCCTTTTCAGCTCCCGGGCCTTCAGCGTGTTCACACCCGTCCTGATGGCCGCAGCCAGCCGCATCGCGGCCGATCTCTACATCGCCCATTATCCGCCGGCCCTGCCGGCGGCCAGGGCCGCGGCCCTGCGCTTTGGGGCAGGCTATGCCTATGACGCCGAGGATTTCCATCTCGGCGAATGGCGCGACGGCCCGGCAGCAGAGCCGAACCGCTCGCATCTGCGCGCCATCGAGGCGGCCGCCTTGCCGGGATGCCGCTATATCACCGCCGCCTCGCCCGAGATCGCACGTGCCTATGCGCAGGCCTACGCCATGTACCCGCCGCAGGTCGTGCTGAACAGCTTTCCGCTGTCTGAGGCTCCGGATCGCCCAACCGCCAGGGGCACGGCCGATCCAGGTCCCTCGCTCTACTGGTTCTCGCAGGTCATCGGCCCCGATCGCGGCCTCGAATGTGCCATCAAGGCCATTGCGAGGGCCGCCTCGAGACCGCACCTCTATCTGCGCGGCCATGTGGATGCGCCCTATGCAGGCCAATTGCGGAGCCTTGCGCAACAGGAGGGCGTGCCGGAGCGCCTGCATTTCCTGCCCTCCGCGCTTCCCGGCGAACTCGTCAGGCTGGCCGCCGGCCATGATCTCGGCCTGTGCGCCGAACCGGGGCATACCGCGAACAATGCGTTTGCCCTCTCCAACAAGCTGTTCACCTATCTCATGGCCGGGCTCCCCGCCATCCTCTCCGATACGCCGGCTCAGCGGGCGTTCGCCGGCTTGCATCCGCTTGCCACCGCGCTTTTCACAGCCGGCGATGCCGTGAGCCTGGCTGCCAGCCTCGACAGCCTGCTGCAGGGTCCGGCGCGCTTGGCGCAAGCGCGGGCATGCGCGTTCGATCTCGCGCAGAAAACCTATAATTGGGACCGGGAAGGCGCGATCGTGGTCGATCTGGCGCGCCAAGCCCTGGACGGTTCGTCGCGGAGGCGGGCATGACCCTCCCGCGCACCGTCCTGATCGTCTCGCCCTATTTCCCGCCGTCCAATCTGGCCTGCGTGCATCGGGCCCGGCATCTGGCCAATCACCTGCCGGCAGCGGGCTGGACCCCTGTCGTCCTCTGCGTGGACGACAGCTTCTACGAGCAGGAACCCGATCCCCTGCTCGGCAGTCTGGTCTCGCCGGGGCTGGAGATCGTCAAGGTTCCCGCCCTGCAGGCCCGCATGACACGCCGTTTCGGTATCGGGGATCTCAGCCTACGGGCTTGGCCGGCCCTTTCCAGCCGCGCGGCGAAACTGCTCTCCGCCAGGCGGATCGACGCCGTGCTGATCACGGGATCGCCCTTCTACCCCATGCTGATGTCGCGCTGGATCGAGCCGAAATTCGGCGTGCCGGTGGTGCTCGATTTCCAGGACCCCTGGGTTTCGGCCTGGGGCGGGGATCAAAAACGGTTGAGCAAGGCCGGGCTATCCCACCAGCTCGCGCTTCGCCTCGAAGGGCCGGCTTTACGCAGGGCCCGTTTCGTGACATCGGTCTCCGCACGCCAGAACGAGGAATTGGCCGCGCGCCATTCCTGGCTCGACGCCTCGCGCATGGCAGCGTTGCCGATCGGCGGGGATCCCGGCGATCTCGATCTCCTCCGGGCCATGCCGGGCACCCGCCCGAGCCGGCTCGATCCGGCGATGATCAATCTGAGTTATGTCGGTACGGCACTGCCACGCTCGCAGGAGCTTTTCCGCATCCTTCTGAAAGGCCTTGCCACGGTGAGGGCACGTCAGCGGCAGCTTGCCGCGCGCTTGCGTCTGCATTTCATCGGCAGCAGCAATCAGGCCAAGGGCAGCGATACGTTCTCCATCCGTCCGCTTGCCGAAGCAGAAGGCGTCGCCGATCTCGTGGTCGAGACGCCCCAGCGCCTTGCCTATGCCGAAGCGCTGCAACTGATGGCGGAGTCCCAGGGCCTCCTGCTAGTCGGCTCGGATGAAGCCCACTACACCGCCTCCAAGATCTATCCCGCCTTGCTGACGCGGCGTCCCTATCTTTCGCTGTTTCACCGCCAGTCCAGCGCCCATGCCCTTCTCACGGCAACCGGCGGAGGCATCCATTTCTCCTTTGCCGACGCGAGCGACCTGGGAGGCCTGTCGCGGGACATCGCCACCGGATTGGAGCGCCTGGCCCTCGACCCCGCCAGCCTCGGTCAGGCCCGGCAGGATCTCCTGGAGCCCTTCTCGGCCCGGGCGATTGCCGGCCGCTATGGCGCCATTTTCGATGGGCTGCACTGATCATGCGCCTGGCTGTTCTCACCTCCCATCCGATCCAGTATCAGGCGCCGATCTTCCGGGAACTCGCCAGGCGCATGGAGCTGGAGGTCTTCTTCGCGCACAATCCCACGCCCCGGCAGCAGGCCGACGCCGGCTTCGGGGTGGCGTTCGACTGGGACATAGATCTCACCACCGGCTACCCGCATCGCTTCCTTGCCAACAAGGCCAGGAACCCAGGCGTGGATCATTTCTTCGGCTGCGATACGCCCGCCATCGCCGGGGCCCTGCAGGAGGGCGGTTTCGATGCCCTGCTCGTCTGCGGCTGGGCGCTGAAATCCTATCTCCAGGGCATTGCCGCCGCCCGGCGCCTCAACCTGCCCGTGCTGGTGAGAGGAGACAGCCATCTGTTGACACCGCGCCGGCGCCTGAAGGCCTGGACCAAGCAGGCGGCCTATCCCCGCCTGCTGCGCTTCTTCGATGCGGTGCTCTATGTAGGGCAGAACTCCCTGGCCTATTATCGCCACTATGGCTATCCGCTCGAGCGGCTGCACTTCTCACCCCATTGCGTCGACACGGACTGGTTTGCAGCGCGGGCGACGCCTGAGGCCCGCCAGACCCTGCGCGCCAGCCTGTCCATTGCCGAGGGCAGCCGGGTCATCGCGTTTGCGGGCAAGCTGGTCGAACGCAAGCGTCCCCTCGACCTCATCGAGGCGGCAGCGCTGTGCCGCAGCAAAGGACGCGAGATCGAGGTGATGATCGCCGGCGATGGTCCGATGCGCGAGGCGGTGCTCACGCGCGCCGCAGAGGTCGGAGTACGGCTGCATTTCCTCGGTTTTTGCAACCAGACCGAAATGCCGGCTGTCTATGCGGCCTGCGACGGACTGGCGCTGCCCTCCTCCGGGCAGGAAACCTGGGGACTCGTGGCCAATGAAGCGCAGGCTTGCGGGCGGCCCATCATCGTATCCGATCAGTGTGGCTGCACCCCCGACCTGGCCGCCGATCCCCGCACCGGACGGACCTTCGAGACCGGTAACGTTAGCGCGCTTGCCGGAGCTCTCGCCGATCTGCCGACGGGGCTCGCAACGAAGGAGGCTCTTGCGTCGCTGGTCCGCCGCTACAGCGTAGGCGCCGCGGTCGATGGCATCGAGGCTGCCCTGTCGTCCTGCCTCGAAAAGGCGCCCTCTCAGCGCAGGACGTCGGGAGCCCTGACCTGATGCCGATGTCGGCCACCTCCCCACGCTCGGCAGCCCCGCTGCCTGTGGCTGTGATCGTCGGCGCGGTGCTGCTCGCCATTTTGAACCTGCCCGCCGAGAACGCCCTGCTCACCACCTTCAGCCTGGTCGTGCTCGTGGCCGGCGTCGCCCTGCTGTGGCGGCCGGGCGAGCCGCCGATCGGGTTGTTCATCTTCGCCTATCAATGGCTGCAGGCCTCGATATCGGCCTTCCATGCCAATTGGCTCGGCATCGACGTCAGCGCCTATACAATCTATGGCGGGGACAACAAGTCAGCGATCCTGCTGACCCTGGCCGGCCTGCTGTTCCTGGCGCTGGGCATGCGGCTCGGCAGCGGTCCGCCCGACAGGGCCGCCAGCCGGCAGGCACGGGAGGCGGTGCTGGCCCGGCCGCTCGCCACCTGGTTCTTTCTCTATCTCGCGGCCTCGATCGTCGCGGTCGGCGCCCTCCAGGCTGCCGCGCTCATTCCCGGGCTTGCGCAGCCGCTCCTCGCCCTGGCCGGATTGAAATGGGCGTTCTTCATGATGTTCGCCTATGCATCCTTCGTGCGAAATCAGCTAGGCAACCCCTTGTTTTCCTGTGTCTTTCTTGCCGAACTAGCCATGAGCACGGGCGGGTATTTCTCCGATTTCAAGACGGTGATGTTCTTCACCCTCTTTGCCACAGCCATGGCCGGAACGCGCCTGCGCGGCCTTCACATCGCGGGCGGGGCGATCCTGGTCTGCCTGATCGTCGTCAGCGGGATCCTGTGGACGGCCATCAAGGAAGACTATCGCAATGCCGCCTCCGGGGGCTCCGCCTCGCAGGCCGTCACGCTCGACCTCGGCGAGCGGCTGGCCACTATAGCCCAGCTCCTCGGCAGGCTCGACGGCGCCTCGATGTCGGAGGCGACCGGGAAGATGCTCCATCGCATTTCCTATGTCGAATTGTTCGCGGTGGTTCTCGCCCGCGTCCCGCAGACCATCCCCCATGAGAAGGGGGCGCTCCTCCTGGATGCGGCGAGCCGCCCCTTCATGCCGCGCATCCTGTTTGCCGATAAGAGCCAGGTCGACGACACGCGCCGCACCAACTACTACACGGGCGGCCTATCGGGCACCTATCGCGGCACCTCGATCAGCCTCGGCTACATGGCCGAACTCTACATCGATTTCGGCCCTTTGCCGATGATGGCCGTCATCCTGGTCTTCGGCTATCTCTATGGTCGCATCTACCGCTGGCTGGTGCACTCTGCGCGAGCCGGACCACTGCTTGGCTTCACCTCGGCCTGCGCCGTCCTGGCCCAGGCCGCCCTTTTGGAAGTCAGCCTGGCGAAGCTGGTTGGCGGCGTGATGGTTTCGGTCCTTCTCACCGCCCTGTTCGTCCGGCTGGTGGCACCGCGCCTGCGCGTCTGGCTGGAAGCCAGGCCGGCAAGACGCTGACAAGACGGACGCGACGCCATGCGCCCCTGCGTTCTCCTCACGGCTCTGCGGGAAAACCCTGCTCTCTCGAAAGCCCGCAGGCTGGCAGCGCTGCATCCCCCCTCGGCCTTCCGGATCGCGGCTCGCGACGACACCCCCGATATCGTCTTGTACCTCGACAGCGGCTATGTCGGCCTTGCCGACCTGCCGCACTTGCGGCGCCAGATCGGGACGCACCCCGCGGCCAGGCACTTCCTGTTCTCGGAATCGGACTGGCCCTATGCAGCGCTGCCAGGAGCCTATCCATCCCTCACCAGGGCCCTGCCCTGGGCGCGGAGCTGGAGCTATCTGCCCGACCCCGATGCCCCCATGCCGGCTGCCTCCCCGCCGCAGGAGGAGCCAGCCCATCTCTTCTCGTTTCTAGGCCGGACCGGCACGCATCCGATACGAGAGCGTCTGCTGGCCCTCGACAGCCCGGATACGCCATGCCTCGATCTTGCGGCGGCACCGGGCCGCTTCGCCGATTTCGACTATCGCCGGACCTATCGCGAGCTGCTGCTCGGCTCGCAATTCGCCCTTTGTCCGCGCGGCTTCGGCGCCGCCAGCATCCGCCTTTTCGAGGCGATGGCGCTTGGCCGTGCACCGGTGATCATCGCCGATGCCTGGCTGCCGCCGCCGGATATTCCGTGGCGGGACTTCAGCCTGTTCGTGGCCGAAAAGGACGTCATGCACATACCGCACATCCTGAGTGAGGCGCGCGGGGAGGCCGCTGCCATGGGCGATCGCGCGCGCCGGGTGTTCGCGGCGCATTTCGCCCCTGATGTCTTCTTCGACCGCCTGCTCGCCATGCTGGTCATGCTTCCCTACGAAACAGGCACCGCCGCACTGGCTGGACGTGCCTGGAAGGCACTGGGCTGGCGTGAAGGCTATACGCTGGCGCATCGGGTCAAGACGCGGTTCCGCGCCGCGCCGGGGCTGACATCTTGACCCTGCGCTGCCTTCATGTGGTGCCGACCTATCTGCCGGCGCTGCGCTATGGCGGGCCTATTCATGCCGTGCACGGTCTGTGCCGCGCATTGGCAAGCCAGGGCTGCGACGTGCAGGTCTACACCACCAATGTCGACGGTAACGGTGTCCTGCCGGTCCCGACCGATCGGCCGGTGCAGCTCGACGGGGTGGATGTCCACTATTTCCCCGCCGGGCTGGGCCGGCGTCTCTATCGCTCGCCCGCCATGGGCCGCGCCCTGGCAAAGCACGTCTGCTCCTTCGACATCGTTCATCTCCATTCCGTTTTCCTATGGCCGACCACGGCCGCGGCAAGACATGCAGGGCGAAACGGCGTTCCCTATCTGCTGGCACCACGAGGCATGCTCGTCGGCCCGCTGATCCAGCGCAAGAGCCGGCTGCTGAAATCGGCCTGGATACAGGCTTTCGACCGGGCCAACCTCGCCGGGGCTGCGGCCGTTCATGTGACCAGCCGATCCGAACGCCTCGAAATCGAGAAGCTGGGACTGCCGGCCCAGGCTTTCGCCCTGGTGCCCAATGGCATCGACATGCCGCCTGCCGGTGCTGACCTCATGCAGCCCAGTTACGTCCGGCCCTATGTCCTCTTTCTGGGGCGGATCAGCTGGAAGAAGGGCATCGAGCGCCTGATCGATGCCATGCGGTTGGTACCCGACGCCGATCTCGTCATCGCCGGCAATGACGACGAGGGCGAAACCGCCCGGTTGAAGGCACGAGCAACAGCGTTGGGCCTCGATGCCCGCATCCGCTTCGTTGGTCCCGTGCACGGCGAAAAGAAATGGTCCCTGCTGCGCAACTGTGCCGCCTTCGCGCTGGCCTCCCATTCGGAGAATTTCGGCAACGCCGTCCTGGAGGCGATGGCCTGTGCCCGCCCCGTCGTCGTCACCCCCGAAGTCGGGCTGGCCGATGTGGTCACCGGCGCCGGCTGTGGCCTGGTGGTCGAAGGCACTCCTGCGGCACTTGGCGCAGCGCTTTCTTCACTGCTGGCAGACCCGGATCTTGCCGCGCGGCTGGGACAGGCGGGCGAGAAGACGGCACGCGAGCAATTCTCCTGGCCGGGCATTGCAACAGCCATGCTCGATGTCTACCAGGAGGCAATCCTCGCCCAGGCGGGTCAAACCGCCCTCGCCGGAAGAGCCGTGCATGTCTGAGTTGATCGCGCCGCAGACGACGGTCCTGGTCCTGAGCTTCAACGAGGCTCCCAATCTGGCGCGCTGCCTCGACAGGCTGGACTGGGCGCCGCGCATCCTGCTGGTGGACAGCGGCAGCACGGACGAGACCCTCGAGATCGCCGGCCGATACGCCAATGTCGAGGTCGTGCATCGCCCCTTCGACAGTTTCGCGGGCCAGTGCAATTTCGGCCTGGGCCTCATCGAGACCCCCTGGGTGCTCTCCCTCGACGCCGATTATGAATTGAGCAAGAGCCTCGTTGGCGAAATCCTGTCGCTCCGTGAAGGAACTGCGCAGGGTTATTCGGCCGCCTTCATCTATCGCATCCATGGCAAGCCCCTGCGCGGGACGCTCTATCCGGCCCGCACCGTGCTCTATCGCCGGCAGGCGGCACGCTATCGCGACGAGGGCCATGGCCATCGCGTGACCGTGGCCGGCGAGGTCGGCAGCCTGGCCGCTCCCCTCTATCACGACGACCGCAAGCCCCTTCTCAGATGGGTCGATTCCCAAAAGCGCTATGCGCAGATCGAGGCGGACCATCTGCTTGCCAGCCCGAAGGAGGCACTGAGCCGGGTCGACCGTCTCAGGCTGAAGGCATGGCCGGCCCCGCTTCTGGTGTTCTTCTACACCTTGCTGTGGAAGGGCGCGTTTCTCGACGGCTGGGCGGGCTGGTACTACACCCTGCAGCGCCTGATCGCCGAATGCCTGATTGCCTTGACCCTGATCGATCGGCGCCTGGCAAAATGACGGGAGGGGTTCCGGCTTGATTATCCTCGGCCTCAACGCCTACCACGCCGATGCCGCAGCCTGCCTTCTCAGGGACGGGCAAATCATCGCCGCCGCCGAGGAAGAACGCTTCCGCCGCATCAAGCACTGGGCGGGGTTTCCGAGCCAGGCCATCGCCTATTGTCTGCAGGAGGCCGGTATCGGGCTTGGAGACGTCGACCATGTCGCCCTCAACAGCGACCCGAAGGTGCATCGTCTTGAGCGTCTGGCCCATATGATGCGCCACAGGCCCGATCCTGCCCTCGTTCTCGACCGTCTCCGGAACAGGCGCAAGCGCCTGTCCGTATCCGATGAACTGGTTGCCGCCTTTCCCGGGCAGCTTTTCAAGGGCACGGTGCATCGGATCGAGCATCACCTGGCCCATCTGGCATCGGCCTTCTTCGCCTCCCCCTTCCAGGAAGCGGCCATCCTCTCCCTCGATGGCTTCGGCGACTTTTCCTCCACTGCCTGGGGAAGCGGGCAAGGCAAGAACATCGCCGTCGAAAGACGGGTCCTGTTCCCCCATTCCATCGGCCTGTTCTACCAGGCGCTCACCCAATATCTCGGCTTTCCGCATTATGGCGACGAGTACAAAGTCATGGGCCTGGCGTCCTATGGCAGGCCGCTCTTCCTCGACAGGCTGCGGCGTGTCATCAGGCTGGAAGCGGCGGGTGGCTTCAGCCTCGATCTCGGCTATTTCCGGCATCACCGCGAGAGGATCGCCTTCGACTGGCAGGGCGGTGCCCCAGTCTTCGCCCCGCTCTATTCGGATGGGCTGGAGGACTTGCTCGGCCCGGCGAGAGCGCCGAACGAGGCACTGACCGAGCGCCATCGTGATATCGCGTCCTCGGCCCAGGCCCTTTATGAGGAGGTCCTCGGCCACATCCTGCAGGCTGTCTGGGACAATTATCGCCTGCCCAACCTCGCTATGGCCGGCGGCTGCGCCCTCAACTCGGTGGCCAATGGCAAGATCAGGCAAACCACCGCCTTCCGGCACCTCTATGTGCAGCCTGCCGCCGGTGATGCCGGCGGTGCTCTCGGCTCCGCCCTGGCCGTCTGGCACAAGCTCGGCGGCGATCGTATGCCCCCGATGGATCACGCCTATTGGGGACCAGGTTTTGCCTCCGCAGACATCGATCGGCTGGTGATGGCGGAGGCCGCCAATCTCGCCGCCATGGGCTGTGAGATCGGGCATTTCGACGATGATGCCGAGCTTTGCCGGGAGACGGCATCCGCCATCGCGGCCGGTCATGTCGTCGGCTGGTTCGATGGGCGCCTGGAATGGGGACCGCGCGCGCTCGGCAGCCGCTCCATCCTGTGCGACCCCCGCCGGGCCGACATCAAAGAGCTTCTCAACCACAAGATAAAGCGCCGCGAGTCGTTCCGGCCTTTCGCGCCCTCCATTCTCGCCGAGCATGCCGCCGCTTGGTTCGAGGGTATCGACGACGTGCCGTTCATGACCGAGGTCCTCCCGGTCCGGCCCGACAAGCATGCCCTCGTGCCCGCCATCATCCATGTGGACGGCACGGGGCGGCCCCAGACGGTGCAGCAAAAGGCCAACCCCGCCTATCATGCCTTGATTTCCGCCTTCTTCGTGCGGACCGGCATCCCCATGGTGCTCAACACCTCCTTCAACGAAAACGAGCCCATCGTCTGCACCCCGCGCGAGGCGCTCGACTGCTTCCTGCGCACGCGCATGGACATTCTCGTGCTCGGGCATGTGATGATCCGACGCCGGCAGGACACAGGGCCCCTTGGCCTGCCCGACAGTCGGTACGCCGCCGATAACCACGTCTCCGATAGCCATGTCGGCGGTTCCTGAAGCCACGGCGTCCTCGCGCGCCGTCTCCTGCCGGGCCGTCTATGGCTGGTGCCTCGTCCTCGCTTGCCTGGAATGGCTGTATTATCGGCTGGGCCAGCAGCCCTTGCGGCAGATCGGCGACCTGCCAAACGTGATCTCTGTCCTGGAAGTGATCGAGATCGCCATGATTGTCCGGCTGATCGGCCGCGAGCGTCGTGACGCCCCCTTCCAGATCGGCGAAGCGGTCCTCATCCTTACAGCAATGGCCTTCTGCGTGCTCGTGCTGCGCCAGATACCGCTCGCCGCCGCGCTGGCGCTTGCCGTCCTTGCGGCGTGGCGCCTGCGAAAGCGCCCGTCCTGCCGCGCCTCGGCCCTTGCTTTGCTGGCCTTCATCGCCCAGTTCGTGCTTCTGGGCTGGCCCTTCCTCGTTCTTCACAATGTCGTCGGCCTGCTCGATGCCACCATCGTGCGAACCTTG
Organism: Labrys sp. E2SS-1L; assembly: GCF_057073705.1. Lineage (NCBI taxonomy): Bacteria > Pseudomonadati > Pseudomonadota > Alphaproteobacteria > Hyphomicrobiales > Xanthobacteraceae > Labrys > Labrys sp. E2SS-1L. The sequence goes on from NZ_CP172713.1 coordinate 1,133,572, forward strand.
CTCCAGATGGCAGGCCAGGACGTATCGGGCTATGGCACCTATATCCTCCGCCCGGCTGACAATATCGGCTTCGACGTGATGTGGGGCTGCGCCACCTCGACCACTTTGGTCCAGAACCTCACGGCCTACGCCATCATCGCCGTCGGCCTCGGGGGACCGCTCCGCCGTTTCGACCGCGCGGCGTTCCTCATCGTGATCGGCGCCACCTTCGCCTTGAACTGGCTGCGCCTGGTGCTGATCTGCGCCTCGAAGGAGGGGTATCTGGCCTGGCATGAAGGCACGGGCGCGAGTTTCCTGGCAGCGTTCTATGCCGTCTTGATCGTCGTCCTCGCCTATTGCCGGGCCAGGCCCGGGCAGACGCAAGCTCCGGTATGACGCGCCTGTTTCATCTCCTGGCCGCTGCGCTGGTGGTCTGTTCACTGGGTCTGGCGATCCGCCAGGCTCGTCTTCCGCCGCAGCCCGCCCCGGAAACCCAGATCGCATTGGCATTTGCAAAAGCCGGCTATTCGCTCTCGGCCCAGCGCAAGACCCCGCTCGGCCCCGAGTTCTCCTTCGCACGGCCCGACTGCACCACGCCGACGCGGGCGGTGCTGACACAGACCATCCACCGCGATGCCACCCGGATTCTCGCGGATATGTCCGGTGCCGATGAAGAGCTGACCACCGTCTATGGCGGCGCGGCCGTGCCCAGCCTGCATCTGCGAGATCTCGCCTGGCCGTGGTTGCAGCGCAAGCTCGGCGTCGCGCTCGGCCTTTCCCGCTCGAGCGCCTGGGACTCCATCGGCCTCGCCGTCTTCTCGCCCCATCGATGCCGGAGTGACAAGCCCGATTGGTCAGCTCTGCTCACCAATCCCTGAGCCGCGCTCAGGTCCAATTGAAATTGTGAGCCGCGCTGCGCGTGTCCTCCTCGTAGCGATCCTCCCACACCCGCGTAAGGAAGATCACCAGTGCGAATTCCGACATGAACAGGATGAGCGCCATGAACGCCCAGACGACCGGCGCTGCGACCAGCCGCAACTCGCCGATCTGGGGATAGTGACCGAGGAGCAGATTGGCCCCCTCCATCACGAAGCCGATCTGCAGGCCGATGCCGATAATGATCACCAGGATGGATATCGGTTCGCGCCACGCCGTCCTCAGCGAAGTCCATATCGGGCGAGGCTCGTCCAGGGAGGCGGCAGGCCCCACCAGCGCCAGGCCGGCCGTCGCCATGAAGCCGAGCGCATAGGACAGCAGGACGGCCCCACGCACGAGTTGCTCATGTGGCACCGGCGAACCCGGCAAGGGCGGATGCTTGAGCAGCCCGATGACGGCCCAGCACGACAGCACGTAGAAACCCATGCGCCGTGCCCGCGCCCCAGTGGGTATGACGGGGCGCCATTCGCCATGGATGAGCCCCCGGTGCAGGCGCAGCGCAACGCGGGCAAGCAGATAGGTCGTCAGGGCATGAAAGGCGACGAGCGCCCCAATCTGAACCAACCCCGACGGCCACGCCACCAGGAAGGACAGCGGTGGCACCACCTCCTGGACGGCGAAGATCAACCAGGCTGCCAAGAACAGACCTGGCTGGCGTATGATCATCACGCATGCCTGGCGCCAGCTTTCGGCAAAAATATTGTAGGGCCGCGAGGACGCGAAGAAGCCGGCGATGCCGATAGCCACCAGGATCACGAAAATGATCAGTGAAACCTCGATGGGCAGAGAAGGCATATGGATTTGCCCTAACGCAAGACGTGGAAATGGAGCGCGACTACCAAGCTGAGACTATGAACAACCAGTCGATAACAGGCTTCGGAGCCATCTCAACCCATCTCGCATTTGCCGGCGTCCCAGCACCAGAGCCAGAAGGGCTACCACCAGATAGGAAATCGTGCTCGTCCCCGGCACAGGCCCAGGAATTTGCACGAGGGACACGTCATCCACGCGCAACGGGGCCGTCAGCAGACCGGGCAGATTGGTGAAAACGAGATTTGTCAGACCCGCAGGCAAGTTGACGGTAAGCGTATAAAGATTGTACCCACCCAAGCCAATAACTGTAATGCCATAGGTCAAATTATAAGTTGTTCCACCTATCTGCACGCTAAAATTCAAAGTTCCAAGAGAAAGAGAAATCTGCGGCGCGAGATAGAAGCTCAACTGATAAGTGCCAGCGGTAGGAATAGTGATGGACTGTGAAATCGTCCCGCCGCCCGTGGCAATCGTACCATAAAAACTCCCACTGTGCGCCGGAGGATTGAGAAGTATTGTGCCTTCTTGTGTTCGGCCAGACCCTCCGGCATACGTCCACCCGGTCGTCGTCTCGAAGCCGCCATTGGTGATGATCTGGGCGCGGGCCTGTGCAAGCAGAATTGGCGAAACAACGAGGGCGAATGCCAGAAGCAACGGCCCCCATGCCTTGAGCAGAAATTGCATGCCACTCTCCCGGCGCCAGTCCCCACGTCAGGTTAGCTTGGCAAGATAGATCATGCCCGGCCAATCAACAATCGCATTGAACTTCCCGCCAGCGCTGCCCGCATGGCCTCAGGAACTCACTGGGCCGGAGTGAGGCTACGCAGCACCCCATGTTCGTCCGATCTCAACAGGTCCTCGAAATAGGCAATCGTCCTGGCGAGGCCGTCGCGAAGGCCGACAGACGGCGCCCAGCCCAAAAGCGCACGCGCCTTGGCGATATCGGGCTGGCGCTGGCGCGGATCATCCGCCGGCAGGGGTCGGAATCTGAGCCGCGACGACGAACCCGTCAATTCGATGATGAGCTCGGCGAGGTGCCGGACGGTTATCTCCACGGGATTGCCGATATTGACCGGTCCGTGAACATCGGCCGGCGTTGCCATCATGCGGACCAGCGCTTCGATCAAATCGTCGACATAGCAGAAGGAACGCGTCTGCCCGCCATCGCCATAGATCGTGATGTCCTGGTTGCACAGGGCCTGGACGATGAAGTTCGACACCACCCGCCCATCATCGGGCTGCATGCGCGGGCCATAAGTATTGAAGATCCGCACGACCTTGGCGGGTACGTGGTACTGGCGGACATAATCGAAGAACAAGGTCTCGGCGCAGCGCTTGCCCTCGTCGTAGCAGGAACGTGCCCCTATCGGATTGACATTCCCCCAATAATCTTCCGCCTGGGGATGGGTGTGCGGATCACCATAGATTTCGGAGGTGGAGGCCTGCAGGACTTTGATCTTCAGGCGCCGCGCCAGATCCAGCACATTGATAGCGCCCAGCACGTTCGTCTTGGTCGTCTGCACCGGATCGAACTGATAATGCTTGGGCGAAGCCGGACAGGCCAGATTGTAGATCTCGTCGGCTTCGAGATTGAGCGGCGTCGTAATGTCGTGTTGCAACAGCCTGAAGGAAGGATCGCCAAGAAGTTGATCGACGTTGCGGCGAGCCCCGGTGAAGAAATTATCGACGCAGATAACTTCTTTATTTTCCTTCAGCAGGCGCTCGCACAGATGCGAACCGAGAAATCCGGCGCCACCCGTCACCAAGACGCTGCTCAAAGCCGCATTCCTGTTCGTCCTGCGAGTCCGATGCCGCAATTCAAGACCTTCATGACCAAGAAAACTATCGATTTTTGGGGAGTCGTCAAATTCGATGGGGAACCACGCCTGTCACTTGCCGGCACAACCCTCCCCTTTTGCCTCCCGGACATCCAGGCCATGGCTCAACAGGGCTGTCATGCCAGGTAAAATGACTTAACAGGTGAAATGACTTAATAAGCCTTCGTCGAATCCCCCGCCCCGCAGTCAAAGCGGGCGAGCTTGGAGTGCAGCACGGCGATGGGCGTTCTTCGCGCACAAATCTCCAGGCTGGTGAAACGGGCGCTGGCCCGGCACGGACTGCTCCTGATCAGGACCGGGGCCAAATTCGGCCATGACCCCTGGGCCGATATTCGGCATCTTGCCGAGGATTGGCGCTATCCCATTGTGACCGTCTTCGATGTCGGTGCCAATGATGGCGAGACGGCCGCCCTCGCCCTGCGCAAATTCCCAGGCGCGAGAATCGTCAGCTTCGAGCCGCACCCGGATACATTCGCCGTCCTGATGCAACGGCTCGGCCAGGAGCCCCGTTTTACCGGCGTCAATACGGCGCTCGGCACGCAGACCGGCACAGTCGACATGTTCGAGTACCCCTCCTCCAAGATCAACAGCCTCAGCGACCGCGCGCAATATGCGCTGCGCTACCCGCAAGGTGCCACGCAGATCAGTGTTCGGTCGATGACCCTCGATGCCTATTGCCAGCAAAACGGCTTCGAAGCGGTCGACATTCTCAAGCTCGACACCGAGGGCTTCGACCGCATGGTTCTCGAGGGCGGCCGCGCCATGCTGGAACGGCGGGCCATCAAATTCATCTATGTGGAGTTCAACGATTTGCAGCCCAAGGAGAAGGCGGTGGGGGGCGACCTGATCTCCATCGATACGCTGCTGCGGCCCCATGGCTATCGCTTCGTCGCGTCCTACAACGACTATGTCGTTGCCGAAGGCGAGATGTTCTGTGTCTCCAACGCGCTTTTCGCTCTTCCTCCGGCCGCAGCTACGCCTCCGTCAAAACCGGAAAGATTCTAACTCCCTCCCCGGAAAACCGCCTCGAAGGATGTTGCCCGCGAGGACGGCGAAAAGGCGATGGGCATGAAAGCTTCAGGAACACACTCGGCCCGTATCACTGATACGGGCCGAGAAATGTCTTCTGCTCAAATTCACCAGAAGAGTGAAATAATACCTTATTCAACTCTTATAATAGCGATAGGTGATTAAAGTCTGGACCGAAAGAAAAGTTAATACAGAAACGATATAGATATATTTTGCAGCAGGAAGAATGGCGTTAATGATCTGATCGCTCATATTGCCTCACAGATAGGTTTTCGCTCCAACAGAAACGCAGATTCCTGTAAATTCAAAGAGCGAGTTTGAAAGTAATCCTGCGATTCAGATAGTGCCCACCCGCATCGCTAGATTGAAGAAAAGCACAAGCCTGCCCTTGTCTTCGGCCATCATCGATCGGACGCTACATTCCTTATCGCCGTTGTTTTGATAATAGCCGGCACCTGCCTCACAAGTTTGTCCGGAAGCAGGTTGTTTTGTAAGAAAGTGTCACAGGCCCAGATTGAAACCAGAGCGAGTACGGGCCCCGGGCTTTTGCCGGTTTCAGGGAACAAGTACCGTCTGAAACGAATCCTGGCCCGGGCCATGCCGGACGGTGAAGGCAATGGCGATGCCGCCAACGGATCCAGCCCTGCCAAGCGTCCCTGCGGGGGGCTCTCAACGGTATCCAAATGTCACAGGGGGCGCCGTTACACGCTTTTCGACAAATCTCCGCCCTGGCGGCGAAGTCCCGCGACAAAGGATGCTTACGGTCACGCCCTGCAACTGGAGGCAAGGCCATGACATCCTTTGCTGGTTTTTCCACGCGATCGAAAATCGTCGACGATGAAGTGCCTTTCGTCGGCGACCCCGCCTATGAGACGCTGGATGGCCCCGCTGCCATCGCCTATCGCCGCGCCGGCGGCGTGTTTTTCGATATCCTCGTCATCGCTTCGATTCCCGCGATCATCGCCTTGAACCTGCTGGTCTCGCCAGCCCCTCATGCCAAAGACACGACAGGTTTCACGTCGGTCGCCGCAATCACCGCCTCATCGCCGCCGACGACAACGCCGCGCCCAATCAGTCTGCCATCGACTGAGGCGGCAAGCGCTCCATGCGCCCTTGCGATTTGAAGGGACGTCGTCAAATTGCAGGGCGCCTTGATGGCCGCAAGACAAGCCTATCCGGTCGGTCGAAAGGGCTGGCAATGCCGCTCATGCCTTGAGTCCCCGCAGGGGTGCCATCAGAGGCGGCTACGGCCTTGGCGTCACGCCCGGACCCGGGCAGTGCGGCCGGTGACGAGCGGCAGACCGATCACCGCCCGCAACCCCTTGGCCTGATTGAAGAGCCGGATGTCGCCGCCATGATGGCGGGCAATGGCGCGGGCGATCGAGAGGCCAAGACCGACCCCGCCTGTCTCACGGTTGCGCGAGTGCTCGAGGCGGAAGAAGGGGGCGAACACCTGGTCGCCGACATTCTCCGGAATACCTGGCCCATCATCTTCGATGACGATGTCGATACTCTCGGCCGTGCGCGCGAGCGTAACCCTGGCACGCTCGCCATAGCGCACGGCGTTTTCGACCAGATTGCGGACGGCGCGGCGCAGCGCATCGGGACGGCAGCGATAGCTGATCTTCGGGCCGTCAAGGAAGGCAACGTTCTGGCCGATATCGACCAGATCATCGCACAGGCTCTCCACCAGCGCTGAAAGATCGACCGTGCGGGTGGTCTCGGCCGTTGCCTGTTCGCGCGCGAAAGCCAACGCCGATTCCGTCATGGTCTGGATCTCGGCAATGGTCTTGAGCATCTTGTCCTGGATCTCCGGGTCCGAAACGAACTCGGCCCGAAGGCGCAGGGAAGTCAGCGGGGTGCGCAAATCGTGTCCGATGGCCGCGAGCATGCGGGTGCGGTCTTCGACGAAGCGCTGCAGCCGGGCCTGCATGCGGTTGAAGGCCTCGGCGGTCTGCCGGATGTCGTCAGGCCCGGATTCCGGCAGGAGCGGCACGGCCTCGCCGCGCCCGAGCAGTTCGGCCGCGGTAGCCAGGCGGCGCATCGGCCGGGCTATGCTGCGTGCCACCCATATGGCGATGACCGAAAGCACCAGGGCGGTGATGCCGAGCGAGAGGGTCGATTGCGAGGTCCAGAAGGCGTTGTGATAATTCTTGGCATAGGCCGCATTGAGCCACATGCCCCGATCGAGCTGGACGGCCAGACCCATGCCGATCGCGGTGTTGAGATATTGAAACTTCGCGGGACGGGCAAGCAGCCAGGACTGCGGCGCGATCTCCACCCAGCGGGCAGGTTCGCTGGCGAAGGCGGCGCCGGTTGGTATTTCCGGTACGGCAGCCACCGGCGGGCCGCCGGACGGCTTGGGATGGACGGGCACCTTGCCGGGCGGGAGTGGCTGGTGAAGGCGCATCCAAGCGTCCTTGGCCCAGGCCGTCGCATCGACCGGCTCCCGGTCGGACAGCCAGAAGCGCGAATAGATCGTGCCGCTGACGGCGAGAATGTCGTCATGCACCGCATCCGGCGTCGCATTCAACGACAGAGCGAGCGAAGCCGCACGGCTGAAGAACTCCCCCTTGGCCGCCGCGCGCATGGCCTGGCCGCGCTCGTCCCAGGAAACGCAGAAACCGATGCCCTGCGAGACCGCCAGCGCCAGCAGCATGAATGTGATGATCTGCGCAGCCAGGCTGCGCCGCCACAAGGCCATCATGCCTGCTCGACCTCCGCGGTGAAGCTGTAGCCGCCGCCCCAATGGGTCTTGATGAGCATGGGGTTTTTCGGATCGAACTCGATCTTCTTGCGCAGACGGCTGACCTGGTTGTCGATGCTGCGGTCGAAGGTGTCGGCGGCCCGCCCGACCGTGAGGTCGAGCAATTGATCGCGACTCAACACCAGGCCGGCATGGTCGAGGAAGGCCGTCAGCAGCCGGAACTCGGCTGTGCTGAGGGGGATGGCGACACCGTCCGAGCCAGCAAGCTCGCGGCGGCCGACATTGAGTTGCCAGCGGTCGAAGCGCAGCGTCTTGGCCTTCACCGCACCGCGCTGCGGCGGCAGGCTGTTGACCCGTCGCAGCACCGCCTTGATCCGCGCCAGCAATTCGCGCGGATTGAACGGCTTGGTGAGATAGTCGTCCGCCCCCATTTCGAGGCCGATGATCCTGTCAGTGTCATCGACCATGGCGGTGAGGAAAATGATCGGCACCACCGTGGTGCTGCGCAGATGGCGGCAGACGCTCAGGCCATCCTCGCCCGGCATCATCACGTCGAGGATGATGAGGTCGGGCGCGTTGCGCTCGAGCAGCCGCCGCAACGCCGCCGCATTCTCGGCCACGCTGACACGATAGCCATGCTGGGTGAGGTATTTGCCGACGAGGTCGCGAATGTCACGGTGGTCGTCGACCACCGCGATATGGGGCACCGATTCCATGCATGACACTCCGACCTAGGGCGACCAGGGCAAAGCAGGCTCTTCGCACCATGCCCACCGCCGTCTCTTCCACGTTCTATTGTAATGGCGTCGCAGCGGGCTGGGTAGACCGGCTGTCGGGACAAACCAGCCTGAACTGTATCCAATTGTATCCTGCGGATATCGCGCCATAGCTTGCGACATTTTTCCTGTGACCGGCGTAATCCTGCAGATCCCGCTGCTTTGACTAGGAAGCTTCGATCGCGGCCGAGACGGGTTTTCGACGAGCTCCCCCTTCAAGCATGCGGCACAGCACATAGAAGACCGGCGTGCAGACGAGGCCGAAGGCCGTGACGCCGATCATGCCGAAGAAGACGGCCGTGCCCAGCGACTGCCGCATCTCGGCGCCGGCACCGCTGGCCAGGAACAGCGGCAGCACGCCGAGAATGAAGGCGAGCGAGGTCATCAGGATCGGTCGCAGGCGGATGCGGGCACCCTGCACCACCGCTTCGACGCGGCCGAGCCCCTCCGCTTCGGCCTGGCGAGCGAATTCGACGATGAGGATGGCATTCTTGGCCGCCAGCCCGATCAGGATGACGAAGCCGATCTGGGCCAGGATGTTGACGTCCATGGCAAAGATCAGCAATCCGCTCACCGCCGACAGCAGGCATACGGGCACGATCAGCAGGACGGCGAGCGGCAGCGTCCAGCTCTCGTACTGGGCCGCCAGCAGGAGAAACACGAAGACGACGGAGGCACCGAAGATCAGAAGGCCGGTATTGCCGGCAAGCCGCTCCTGCAGGGCCACTTCGGTCCATTCGAAGCCAAAGCCTTCGGGCAGGTTGTCGCGCGCGATCTGCTCCATACGGTCGAGGGCAGCGCCGGTCGAGGTCCCCGCCGCCGCAGCCCCCTGTATCTCGGCCGCCGGATATTGGTTGAAGCGCGGAATGCGATAGGGGCCGGACTTCTCCTGGAAGGTCGCCACCGCGCTCAACGGCACCATGGCCCCTCCATCGCCGCGCATCTTGAAATTGCCGATCGAGGCAAGATCCGTGCGGTAGCGCCCGTCGGCCTGGGCCCGCACCTGGAAGGTTCGCCCGAGCATGTTGAAATCGTTGACATAGGCCGAACCCAGATAGACTTCGAGCGCTTCGAAGACGCTTGCGGCGGGCACCCCCAGCATCTGCGCCTTGATGCGATCGACATCGGCATAGACCCGCGGGGTCGCCGTGTTGAACGGCGAGAAGGCATTGGCAATCCCGGGGGCTTGCGAAGCAGCGGCCAGCACCTGCTGGGCCGCCGCCTCCAGCGCCTGGGGCGACTGGCCGTTGCGGTCCTGCACCATCAGCTTGAAGCCGCCGGCATTGCCCATCCCGCGTACCGAGGGCGGCTTGATCGGAATGATGCGCGCTTCGTAGAGATCGGCGAAGCGCGCTTGCAGCGAGGCGATGATCCGGTCGGTGGTCAGCCCCTGGCGCTCGCGTTCGGCGTAAGGCTTCAGGATGGTGAAGGCGACGCCACTGCTGGAGGCGTTGGTGAAGGTGGCGCCGTCCAGCCCGGCAATGGCCACGACATTTGCCACCCCTTCAGTGGCGAGGAGCCGGCGCGAGACCTCCTTCATCACCGCATCGGTCCGGCTCAGGGCCGAGCCCGGCGGCAGCTGCACGGCATTGATGATGTAGCCCTGGTCCATCACCGGGATGAAGCCGGTGGGTGCGCGGGCAAATTGCCAGCCGGAGAGACCGACCAGGCCGGCATAGGCGACGAGGATGAGAACGCTGACACGCAGGAGCCGCCTTGTCATGCTGCCATAGGCAATGGAGAGGCGGTCGAAGCCACGGTTGAAGAGACCGAAGAAGCCATGGATCAGGCGCATCGGCAGGAAGCCCCGGCGCTTCTGCCCTTCGGCCGCATGCGGCTTCAGCAGCAGCGCGCACAGAGCCGGACTGAGCGTCAGCGAAACGAAGGCTGAAATGGCCGTGGCCGCCGCGACGACGACGGCGAATTGCCGGAAGAACTGCCCCGAAATGCCCGACATCATGGCGGCGGGCACGAAGACGGCGCACAGGACCAGAGTGATGGCGATCAGGGCGCCGCCGATCTCGTCCATGGAGCGGTGGGCGGCCTCTCGCGCCGAAAGGCCGGCGGCCAGATGGCGCTCGACATTCTCGACGACGACGATGGCGTCATCGACCACGATGCCGATGGCAAGCACCAGGCCCAGCAGGGAGATATTGTTGAGGGAGTAGCCCAGCGCCGCCATGACGGCAAAGGTACCGACCAGGGATATCGGGATCGCCAGGATGGGAATGATGGCAGCGCGCCAGGTCTGCAGGAAGAGGAGCACCACCAGGACGACCAGGCCGATGGCCTCGAAGATCGTCTTGTAGACTTCGCGAACCGACTCCGCGACGAACTCTGTGGGATTGAAGGGAATGGCGTAGCTCAGGCCATCAGGCATCTCCGCACCGAGACGCGTCATGGTCGCCGTCACGCGCGCGGCCGTCTCGATGGCGTTGGACCCGGGCTGCTGGAATATCTGGATCGGCTGGGCCGGCTGCCCGTTGAGATAGGCGGTGCCACGAAAGCTCTGCGCCGTCAGCTCGACGCGGGCGACATCCCGGATGCGGATGACGCGTCCTTCGGCATCGGTGCGGATGACGACGTTTTCGAATTGCTCCTTGTCGGTCAATCGCCCGAGCGTTTCGACATTGAGTTCGAAGGCCCCCTGGCGCGGCACCGGCGACAGGTTCATCACCCCCGCCGAGACCTGGACATTCTGCGCCCGCAGGGCCGCTACCACCTCCCCCGCCGAAAGATTGTGCGCCGAGACCTTGTCCGGATCGAGCCACACGACCATGGCGTAATCGCGGGACGCCGCAAGACGGACATCGCCGACGCCGTCCAGGCGCAGCAAGGCATCGCGGATACGCAGCGTGGCATAATTGGCCATGTAGAGGGGATCGCGCGACCCGTCCGGGGAGAAGAGCTGCACGACCATCAAAAGGTCCGGTGAGGTCTTGCGCACGGTGACGCCGAGGCGACGGACCTCCTCGGGCAGACGAGGCTCCGCCACCGCCACGCGGTTCTGCACCAGCACTTGAGCCTCGTTCAGGTCGGTGCCGAGCTGGAAGGTCACGGTGAGGGTTAGCTGGCCGTCACCGGTGGCCTGCGAGGACATGTAGAGCATGTTCTCGACACCGTTGATTTCCTGCTCGAGCGGCACGGCGACCGTATCGCCCACAGTCTCGGCCGACGCGCCGGGATATTGGGCCTGGACCACGACCGTCGGCGGGGCAATTTCGGGATATTGCGCCAGAGGCAGGGTGAAATAGGCAGCCACGCCGATGATCACGACGAGGACGGACATGACCGTCGCCAGGATCGGGCGATCGATCGAAAGATGGGCGATGCGCATCGTCTACTCCGCGAGGCCGGCCGTCTGTGTGGTGATGCTGCCCGGTTGGGGCGCGACCTTCTGGCCCGGCCGGGCCCGCAGCAGGCCGTTGACGACGATGCGATCGTCCGGGCCTAGCCCGCTGGTCACCACCCTCAACCCATCCGGCCGGCTGGGACCAAGACCGACCGTCGCGGCCTGCAGTGTGCTGTCGGCTCCCAGCTTGAGTACGATGCGGCTTGCCTGGTCGGTGAGGACGGCCGTCTCCGGGATCAGCAAGGCCGGATAGTCGCCGGAGGCGGCCATGCGAACCCGGCCGAACTGGCCGGGAGTAATGGCAAGGCTCGGATTGGCGAGCGTGGCGCGGGCGCGGATGGTACCGGCGCCCGGCTCCAGCCGATTGTCGACGAAACTGAGGACGCCGTCATTGGACCAACCTGTCTCGCCATCCGGCCGAGCCTGCACGGCAACACCCTTGTCGCGCATGGACGGCATGGCTCCCGCCTTCATGGCGCGCTCATGGCGCAGGAAGTCCCGTTCGCTCATGTCGAAGACGAAGTCGATCGGATCGAGCGCCACGATGGTGGTGAGAACCGTGCCGCTGTCGGAGACGAGGCTGCCGACATCGAGCCGGCGATTGGAAACTCGCCCGGCAATCGGGGCACGGATCGTCGCAAATTCGAGATCCAGTTCGGCCCGTCGCAAGGTGGCCTGCGCCGTCTCGATCGCAGCATCGGCCGCCGCCTTTTGCTGCAGGCGCTGATCGAGCGTGGAACGCGAGACGGCCGCCGTGCCGGCGAGCTGGCGGGCCCGCTCCAGTTCCTGACCGGCCAGATCCGCCTGTGCCCCCGCGCTCTTGAGCTGGGCCTTGGCCATGTCGAGCGAGGCCTGATAGGTACGCTGATCGACGACGAAGAGCACACGGCCTTTTTCGACCAATTGTCCGTCCTCGAAATTGATGGCGTCGAGATAGCCCGGCACCCGCGCCCTGATTTCGACCATGGCGCTGGCCTGGAAGCGACCTGCGAATTCCTGCGTATCGACGACGCGCATCTGCAGGGGCTGGGACACGACGACCGAGGGTGCGGGACGGATGGGCGCCGGCGTCACCGCCGCCCGTGCCTGAAAGAGAGTCCAACCCGCAGCCGTCATGCCAGCGAGGATTGCCAGGCCGGCCAGCCCCATGATTGCCTTTGCGTTTTTCAAGTCCGTGCTCCGCGCCATGCGTCTATCAGCGTTCCGCCTGTCGTCGGAGCGCCCTTGTCGCGGGTCAGACTGATCGAGGCCTGTCTCGAAAGTGTGCCGTTGGAAGGCGCAGTTTGTCGAAGGATGTACCGACTTTGCTGCATCGCACAATTTGCGACAAAGCCGATATCTTTTGTCCCAGGATTATACGGCGGCGCCCTTCGAGCCGGAGCCGTGGATATTCGAAGTAATTCTCCACTTGAAAATTTTGCAAATATGAATTTTTTTGAAAAAATTGCAGATAATACCAATTTATATAAGAAAAATCCTCAAATATTATTTTGTATAATTGAAATTATTCATTTATTATGGGAATTTTATATATTGAATTTAAATAATTAAACTTCCATATCGTAGCGATAAGCCATCATCACCGACACGACGGAGGAGCGTGAACGTGTGCATCTCCGGGATAAAGTGTAAAAGGTCATGGATAGCCATAACTGATGGAATTTTCGCCACTGCGGTACCTTGTAAAAATCCAGGCACCATCTAAGCTAACCTATCGCTAGACTAGATATAAATTTGCCGAATGCGTTCAGCCGCAGTGTTTCCGAGGTTTGAGAAATTCGGATTGAGGGGATGACATCAGCACCTGGAAGATGGGGCCGACACCTTTCCGCCGGTATGACCTGACCGGATGGGAATTCATTGTGCAAGCCCTATGACCCACCCGCCTCAAGTGTCCGATCTCCGAGCGAGGATGCAGTGTAGAGCGAAAGGGTAGCACGTTGTTCTGCAGGTCATCTCCTGATTGCGCTGCCTATTCGGATTGCATGTGAGTCTTGTTTGTTTTCGGGATTGCACAACATCATGATCACCAGGCGAATTCTTTTTCTAGCAGCACCTGCTCTTGCCGCATCGCCCGTTGTGGCAGCAACCCAGCCCGACGAGTCTCTCGCAACAACGCCATTGGTCGGGGATGTCGAAGAGATTCTCGCGCGCAAATCGCTGGTCGTCGCCATGCCCGGCTTCGCATCGCCGCCCTTCTTTGGGGGGAGCAGCGACACGCTGCAGGGCATCGATGCCGACACCAGCCAGCAGCTTGCCGACGCCCTCGGCGTCAAGCTGGTCCTCGACCGCAGTTCCCCCACTTTCGATGGCGCGGTTGCGCTGATCGAGCAGGGCCGCGCCGACATCGTCGTCGCCAAGCTGAGCCGTACCCTCAGTCGCGCGCGAAACATCAGCTATTCGCGTCCCTATGCCCAGCTGAGCCATGCCCTGATCATCAATCGGGTCCGCTTCGCGATCCTTGCCAATGGGCGGCAACCCGAGGAAGTCGTACGTGCATTCGACGGCGAACTGGGCGTGATCGCCGGATCATCATTCGAATATTATGCGCGAAACAATTTCACCAAGGCGAAGGTACGGACTTTCCTCACCTGGCAGGAATTGGTCGCAGCGGTGCGGGAGGGCCATGTGGACGCGGCCTATCGCGACGATCTGGAAATCAAGCGCTTGCTGCACGAGGACCCGTCGCTCACCATCGTGGCGCGATCCGTTACCCTGACCGATCTGACCGACACCATTGCGATCGGCGTGCGCCGCGGTTCTCCCCACCTCCTGGAATTCGTCAATCTGTTCCTCGAGCTGTCGGGGCGCGACAAGCCCATGACGGCCGACGAACTGGTGAACCGCTATTTGCGCAAGGCCTGACCCCATGAGCTCCGTGTCCGTTCCAAGCGAGCACAAATCGGCCACCTGGAATGCGGGCCTGCGGCGCATCTCCCAATCGCCCTGGACGGTGATCGCGTCGGTGGTGCTCGGGGCCCTCTGCGGCGCCTACCTGCCGGATTTCGCCAAGTCCCTCGCGCCGATCAGCGACGCCTACCTCAATCTGCTGAAGATGGTCGTCCTGCCCTTGATCGTGTCGGCGACGGTTTTCGCGATCAAATCGATGACCCGGGATCCGCAAACGGCCGCTTATCTTTCCAAGGTCGTCATGGCGATCGCATTGGTATCCGTGGCAGCCGTCGCCATCACAGGAGCCGTGACATTGGTGCTGCAGCCGGGGGTGATCACCGACGTGCAGGATCGCATCGAGCTCGGCACCGTGCTCAACAACCGGGGAACCATCGGTACGGATTTGCAGATGACGCTGGCGCCACCCAGCCAGCCCCCCACGAACGAGGGCGTGTTCTCAGGTCTGCTGGAGCTGATCCCCAGCAACATCTTCAACTCGCTGTCGGTCGGCAACACCATGCAGGTGCTGGTCTTCTGCATATTGTTCGGCATCGGCATCGGCCGGGTGCCCGCCGCCACCTCCCTCAGCTTCGCCAACGCCCTCGAGACGGTCTATCGTGCCTGCCTGATCATGACAGGGTGGTTCAACGTCCTGCTGCCTCTCGCCTCCTTCGCGATCATCGCCAGCCAGACCGCCTTGACCGGCGTCGAACCACTGTTGCTGATGGTCGGCTTCATCGCCACTTTCGCCGTCGCAACCGGCACTATCATGATATTGTCGCTGCTTGTGGTGTGGTTTCGCAGCGGCGAAAGCCTGTGGGCGACCTTCAAGGCCCATCAGCCCTTGTTCATGATCGCCATCGCCACCCGCTCCAGCACGGCGAGCATTCCCTGGATCATCAGCCTCGTCGGCGAGCGCCTGCGCTTCAACCGTATCGTCGTGGAGATGCTGGTGCCGCTTCACGTCACCATGCTGCGCGCCGGGCCGATCATGCTGTTCGTGTGCGGCTCGCTGTTCATTGCCCAGCTTTACGGCCGTTCGCTCAGCATGAACGACTATGTCTACATCGCCGGCGCTTCGATCCTGGTGGGCATGACCACGGCCGGGATGAGCGGTGCCGTCACGCTGTCGCAGATGGCGATCCTGTGCGCGCACCTGAACCTGCCCTTCGAAGCACCCTTCGTGCTGTTTCTCACCATCGATGCGCTGACCGACACCATGCGAACGCTGACGGTCGTATCGACGATCGCCGCGGCGACAGCCGCGATCGCGCCCAAGGACTCGGCCCAGCATCCGGTCGATGAGAGCGAGGGGTTCGCGCTCAACGTTCCCAAGGCGGAAGCAGCGGCATGACCGGCCGGCTCCTGCGACCGCGTCTCGGTGTGGTCGGCGGTCTTGGCCCGCTTGCCACCGCGGATTTCTATCGCAAGACCATCGACGCGGTTCCAGCCGAGAACGATGCCGACCATATCTCCATGGCGATCTTGAGCGTGCCGCAGATACCGGACCGTTCAGGCGCCATCCGCGAGGGCAGCGACAAGCCCCTTCCCTGGCTGATCGAGGCGATCGACATGCTCAACAGCCTCGATGTCGAGATCATCGCGATCGCCTGCAATACGGCCCATCACTGGTACGACGCCCTGTCTGCGGCCTCCAGGGCCGAGATCATCCATATCGCGGACGCGGCCATCGGCGAATTGCATCGCCGGTACGAGGGGAACCGGGCAGCCGTGATGGCAACGCGAGGGACCCTGCGTTCGGGTTTCTACCAGAAACGTCTGCGGGAAGCGGGCTTCGATTGCCGCAACCCGATCGGGCCAGCCTTCCAGCACGCCGTCGACGATGCAATCCTGCAGGTCAAGCTCGGTGAACTGAGGCAGGCGCGACTTGCCTGTGCAGCGGCTTTCGAGCTCTGCAGGCAAGACGGCTCCGAAGCGGCCATTCTCGCCTGCACCGAGCTTCCCATCGCGGCAGAAGAGGTGGTGCCGGAGGGCATGCTGGTGATCGACGCATCGCTGGCCCTCGCCTTGACCTGCATTCAACGACTTCGCGATCCCGATCGCCGGCGCAATATCGCCATGTGAGGTGCCCGGATGTCTGAGGGTTCCGCCGAAGGCCCCAGGCTACAAAGGCTCTGTCAGCGCAGGCCGCGCCCCGCGGGATGGTCGAGCGTGATTTCCAGGCTGACGACCTCGTCTACCAGAACCCAGCGGCGACGCATGACGGCAAAATCGCTGCCGGAGACGGTCACCCAATCGCCGACCATGCATTCCAGAGGCAGTGCCACGCCGACAAGGGCTGCCAGTATCCCCGCCCTGTCGGCAAAGGCCTTCGCACTGGCCGTGAGAACGATCCTGCCTCCCCGAGGCAGGCTGGCTGGAGAACTGCTCAAGTCACGGGCCCATCCGTCTCAACCGAGGAAGTACAGCATATGTCCACCCGCTACGCCAAGATCGTCATGTGCCTCTGCCTTGCGGCCTTCGCCTTTCTCGTGACCTTCGGCAACATCACCGACTATGGCTCGAACTACGAATTCGTAAAGCATGTCCTGTCCATGGACAGCACGTTTCCGGGCAATAGTTTGATGTATAGGTCGATCAGCAGCCCGATCCTGTGGAATGCTTCCTACATTCTAATCATAGCCGGCGAAGCAATTACCTGCATTTTGTACTTATTTGCCAGCGCTGCGCTCTGGAAAGCCCGTCACGCGCCGGCAAGAAGCTTCCATGCTGCCAAGAACCATGCCGTCATGGCCTCCACGATCGGGTTTCTCGTCTGGTTCTTCGGCTTCATGGTGATCGGCGGGGAGTGGTTTGCCATGTGGCAGTCTTCGACCTGGAATGGCCAGAATCCCGCCTTCCGGTTCTATGTCACCATTCTCCTCGTGCTGATCTTCATCATGCAGCCTGACGAGGATCTCGAACGCCCGACGACGTGACGGCGTATCCGCGGGCCCAAGGTCACCGCGATGAACACGATGAGGCTCGACAAAAGGCGAGAAGCAGCTATGGTTGTATCGTACAACTAAATTGGACGCTTCGCCATGTCCGGCTCCCCGCCTATCATCGAACTGGTGCGCGAGGCTTCTCGGCAACTCGTCCGCGAACTCGGCTTCATGCACGAGTCTCTGGCCGGAACGGACCTGTCGCCCTCCGCCGTCCACGCCCTGATCGAAATCGAAAAGCATGAGGGCATCACAGCCCGGACGCTCAGCGCAATCCTTCGCCTGGAAAAGTCCAGTGTCAGCCGCATGCTGCGCAAGCTCATCCTCTCCGGCGACGTCCTGGAAGAGCCGGGGGAGCAGGATGCCCGGGAAAGAAGGCTCTCCTTGACTGCGGCTGGCCGAAGCCGGGTTACGGCCATTCACGCCTTCGCGCGGGAGCAGGTCGTATCTGCCTTGGATCGTCTGTCTCCCGACCAATGCAATGTCGTCCTGGACGGCCTTCGCCTCTACGCCGGGTCCCTCGCCGCAGATGGGCCCGACCCCGCGCCGCCGCTTCGCATCGCCTCCGGCTATCGACCTGGACTGATAGCCCGCATCACCGAAATGCACGCGCTTCACTACGCGGATGCGTCCGGTTTCGGCCAGGCTTTCGAATCCGTCGTCGCCGGTGGTCTGGCCGCTTTCTGCGATCGTCTCGACAGGCCCGCCAACAATATCTGGAGCGCTATCCATGGCGACAGGATCATCGGCTCCATCGCCATCGACGGCGAGGACCTTGGATCCGGCATCGCGCATCTGCGCTGGTTCATCGTGGAAGGGTCGGTTCGTGGCGGGGGTACCGGCCGTCGATTGCTCTCGACCGCGCTCGACTTCGTGGACCGGAATCGGTTCGAGGAGACCCATCTATGGACCTTTGCCGGCCTTGCGGCGGCGCGGCACCTCTATGAAAGACATGGCTTCGTCTGCGTCGAAGAGCGCCCCGGCCGGCAATGGGGCAGCGAAGTATTGGAGCAGCGCTTCATGAGGCCCCGCCCATGACGTCCGCAGTGGCACCGCCCCCCACCCTCTCGGACCTTGCCGGTCCCGCTCCGATCCACCTGCCGGCCGAACGGCTTGACGGGCGCACCTGCCTCGTCCTCGGTGCGACCAGCGGCATCGGTCGTGCCACCGCCCTGCGCATGGCCCGGGAAGGCGCCGCCATCGTCGTGATCGCCGGCCGCCGGCAGACGCTCGGCGCCAGGCTCGAGGAAGAACTGCAGCGCTCAGGCGCGAGGAGCCTGTTCATCCCTGCCGACGTCACGCAGGAAGACGATCTCGCCAGGCTGACGGAACAGACGATGCGACGGTTCGGCCGTCTCGATGCCGTGTTCAACAATGCGGGTTTCCAGGAGAGACGGGCGCCGCTGGCGGAACAGAGCGACGGCGTCTACGCGCAGGTATTCGATACCAATGTACGGGCCATGTTCCACGCCATGCGGCACGAAATCCCGGCGCTCCTGGCCTCGGGTGGCGGGGCGATCGTCAACAACACCAGCGTCAGCGGCATCCGAAATCCCAATCCGGGTCTGGCGCTCTATGGGGCCTCCAAGGCGGCCGCCATTGCGCTGACGCGTGCCGCGGCCATGGAATATGCTTCCAAGGGCATTCGGATAAACGCCATCGCGCCGGGCCGGGTCGTCACGGACATGATGCTGTCCTCGGGCATCGCGGACATGCGGAGTGTCGCAGCGGGATTGCCGCTCCGCCGCATGGGGCACCCGGAGGAAATTGCGGCAGCGGTCGTCTGGCTGCTTTCAGGCGAGGCGAGCTATATCGTCGGCCATGTGCTCGGTGCGGATGGTGGTTTCCTGGCCGGCTGAGAAGGGCCCGACCTTCCAGGGCGTACCGCGGCTTTAGATGAGGTTATTGAGTGCTGATCGCCCATTTGTCGGATCCCCATCTGCGGGAAAAAGGCCATCTCTATCAGGGACTGGTGGACTCCAATGCCATGTTCGACCTGGCGATGGAAACGCTCGAGGCGCTCAGGCCGGAGCCGGACATCGTGATCATCGGCGGCGATCTGGTCGATGAAGCATCCGAGGCCGAATATGAGACCGCCCGGCACGCGCTCTCCAGGTTGCGGCAACCCGTTTTCGCCATCCCTGGAAACCACGACGAGCGGGAAGCCTTCAGGACCTGTCTTGGTGAAACCGGAAGCCTGACGGCGGCCGGCCCCCTTCATTTCGACACGGGCACCCGATGGCCGGTGCGTGTGATCGGCTTCGATGTCACTGTCCCCGGCCAGCATCACGGCGACATCGATGACGCAGCGATGCTCTGGCTCGAACAGACACTGTCAGAATACCCGGACCAGCCGACCGTCATCCTGATGCACCAGCCCCCGATCGACATCGGCATCCATTTCATCGACGCCTATAAATGCCTTCGCGGCGAGCGGCTTGCCGAGCTCTTGCTTCGCCACGGCCATATCGAACGCGTCCTGTGCGGGCATGTTCATCGTTTCGCGCAGGCGCGGTTCGCCGGAACCATGCTCATGACCGCGCCGAGCACCGCAACCTCCATTGCCCTCCGCCTTGCGGCGGATTCCATACCGGCCTCCTATGTCGAGCCACCGGCCTTCCTGTTGCATCATTGGCGGCCCGGGCATGGCCTGCTGACCCATTGGGTGCCGATCGGAAACTTCCCGGGACCGCTGCCTTTCTTCTGAGCGCAAGTCTTCCGAACGCAAGTCTTCCGAGCACAAGGCGGATCGGGCCGGTTCGCGAAGCCGATGGGCATTCGCACCCGAATGCGCTTCGATCAGTCATTTCCAACGTATGAAACGCGCTCCTGGGCCACGCGGGCCTGCTGTTCCCCAGGCAGCGTCGAAAAGGCCAGATCGACGAGCGCCCGCCCATGCGGCAAATCCCAGGAAAACCAGGGACCGGACGGCATCACCACGGGCGACAGCCCCGTGGACGAGGCAATATAGCCGGGCATGGCCCGAAACCCGGATGGTATCGCCGCCAGGCTGGTCTCCTTGCCGTCGGAAAGGTCATACACCGTCGATGATGTTCCGGCGCTCGCAAGCACGAAACGCCCCGTCGGATCGAAGGAGGCGTCCATCACCATGCCCTTGGCGGACAAGACCTTCTTCTTGGAACGAATATCCCAGACCATGAAGTCGGCCTGTCCGCTGAAGCCATTGTCGGGCATGAGCGTCAGAGCGACGTAACGCCCCGCGGGGTCATAACCCAAATGTGTCACCGACTTCGCGGAAACCCGATCGATCAGCGTCAACTGATGCTCTTTCAGATCATAGGTCGCAATCACCGGCCCTTCGGGCTGCTGGCTCGATGAGAGCAGCAGGAGCAGCTTGTCGTCACCGATATACTTCACCGCCGGAGACTGAGCGACGTCCGCAACGGGCGCGAACGCGGCACCGTCGAAGGCTTCGACGACATTGCCCGTGCGGGCATCGAGGATCTGAAGAATCTTCTTGTCCGTTGCGGTTACATAAAAGAAGCGCCCATCGGGACTGAAGCCGACATCGAAGACCCATTTGCGCTGGCCGAGCAGGCCGCCGGCGGCCTCATGCGCAACCACGGTCTCGAAACGCTTGACGCCCGTGGCCATATCCCATCCGGCAACCGTTCCATTGCCGAAGCTCAAAAGGAGGGTGCCGTCAGGACTGAACCTAGCGCCATGGGCCTCGTTTGCGGGATATTCCGCCACCGGGCGCAGCAGAACCTGACGTGACTGGGACCAGAGCTCCAGGCTCGAGGCACCGTTCTCGAGCAGGCGAAACACAGCGACCTGATCACCGTTGATGTCGCCAAGGGGCAAGCCGTTCACCGGCAGTTTCGACATGCTGGCATGCATGGCGGAGAAGACGGCGAGATAGGCATCCGGAAATGCCCTGAGCGTCGCCTCGCTGGGCTCGGCCGGCAATCCCTTCAAGGCGGCAGCCAGCGCAGCTTGCCGGCCCTCATGCGTCCATAGGAGCTTCAGCGACAGGTTCGCCCAGTTTTGCGACACTGCCTGGGCCTCGGCCAAAGTCTGCTCGCCGTCGAGCTTGAGCTCGCGGGTGAGCGAGGACTTCATCCAGGGAGTCTGGGCCCATGTCGTCTGCTCGCCCACGGCGTTCGTCACCTCGCTCATCACCCGCTGGATCGAATAGCCCGGCGAAAGGACCCTGTGAATGAAAGCATCCGTAAAGGGGCTGAGATCGCCGTCGCCGTCCACGGCGACCGAATTGGGCGAGGTCGAATAGGCGACCATCAGGCCGCGGGCCTGCGGCGCAGCGGGCTTCGGGACGGGCGCCTTGCTTGCCACGATCTGGATGCCGCGGCCGGTGGATACCGACAGGCCTTCCCGGCCCCTGGGCGCCAGCGGATTGTTTCGGCAAGCGTCGAGGAACACGAGTGTCGCGGCGGCCCGACGCTGGATCTCCTCGACGATCGGCTGCACGGGCACAAAGCCCGTCTTGAGGTTTCCCGCCCGCGCATTGACAGCGACGAGATAATTCTCGTCATCGACCTGGATGCCATGGCCCGAATAATAGAACAGGCCGATCGCTGCCTGCGACATCCGGGCGCTGGCGCGCGTCAGGCAGGCCTGCAATTGCCGGTCCGAGGCATCCGTGACGAGGAGGACCTCGAAGCCGAGCCTACTCAACGTCGCGGCGACCGCGGCGGCATCGTTGGCGGGGTTGGCGAGCGCCGGCAGGCCATGCCGATAGGCCGCATTGCCCACGATCAGCGCCACGCGCTTGTCGCCGCTGTCGCGGCCCGCCGGAATCTCACGGCAAACGCCGGCCTCGGGCATGGCAGCGTGTGCCCCCGCGATGACGCCGAATTGGAGCGGGATCCATACAAGCAGGCACAGGCGGATGAACAGGTTGGGCATTTTCTGCAGTCGATCGATCAGATGAGGCCCCCGACGTTCTATAGCCGGAATTGAACCGCGTGTTCCAGCCGCCCCTTCTCGGACCACCGATCAACGCCGCGATCAAGCTGCAATCCTGTGAACCGGCGCACTTCCTCGCCTCGACCTTGATCTACATCAAGGGAGAACTGCCGGCGATCTGCCAAGCGTCAATCCTCGAGCCTGACCCACCGGTCCGGCAACGGAGTGGAAGGCCGATGGAGCCGATGGCATGATCTCCCGCCTCACCTTGAGCGAACGCCAGTTTTCCCTGGCGATTGTAGTCCTGCTTGGCGTCTTCGGCCTGGCGATGTCGATCGGCGGTCGCGGCGAGCCGCTGGGGGTCCACGGCTTCATCGTGCTGGTCGCGGCCCTGGGCTTCATCTTCGCATTGATCGGGCATTACTTCGATCCCGAGCCGCCGGCTTCGCAGCTGGAGGAATATTATGACGATCCCACCCGGGTCGGCATCGTCCTCACCATGATCTGGGCCGTCGTCGGCATGTTCGTCGGGGTGTGGGTGGCGGCACTCCTGGCCTGGCCGGACCTGACCTTCGATGCCGCCTGGGCGAGCTTCGGCCGGCTTCGCCCCGTCCATACCAGCGGGGTCATCTTCGGCTTCGGCGGCAATGCTCTGATCGCGACCTCCTTCCACGTCCTGCAGCGCACCTCGCGTGCCCGGCTGCCCGATCAGGTCAGCCCCTGGTTCGTGCTGCTCGGCTACAATCTGTTCTGCATCGTCGCCGCCAGCGGCTACCTGATGGGCGTGACCCAATCGAAGGAATATGCCGAGCCGGAATGGTATGCCGATCTCTGGCTGGTCGTCGTGTGGGTCGTCTACTTCTCGATCTTCATCCGCACGCTGGCGCGCCGCAAGGAACCGCATATCTACGTCGCCAACTGGTACTACATGGCCTTCATCCTGGTCGTGGCGGTCCTGCATATCGTCAACAACCTCGCCGTGCCTCTTTCGCTCGGCTCGACCAAGAGCTATTCGCTGTTCTCCGGCGTTCAGGATGCCATGACGCAATGGTGGTATGGCCATAACGCGGTAGCCTTCTTCCTGACCTCCGGTTTCCTGGGCATGATGTATTATTATCTGCCCAAGCGTGCGGGCCGGCCGATCTTCTCCTACCGCCTCTCGATCATCAGCTTCTGGGGCATCACCTTCCTCTATATGTGGGCGGGGTCGCACCACCTGCACTACACCGCCCTTCCCCATTGGGTGCAGACCCTCGGCATGACCTTTTCGGTGATGCTGCTGGTCCCCTCCTGGGCGTCTGCCGGCAATGCGCTCGCCACGCTGAACGGGGCCTGGCACAAGGTCCGCGACGACGCCACGCTGCGCTTCATGATGGTCGCCGCCGTCTTCTACGGCCTGTCGACCTTCGAAGGCTCGTTCATGGCCATCCGCCCCGTCAACGCGCTGTCGCACTATACGGACTGGACCATCGGCCATGTCCATGCCGGGGCTCTCGGCTGGGTGGCGATGATCACCTTCGGCTCGATCTACGCCCTGGTGCCCTGGATGTGGAAGCGCGAGGCCATGTGGTCGCCCAGGCTCATCGAGCTGCACTTCTGGCTCGCCCTCTCCGGCACCATCATCTACGTCTTCGCCATGTGGAATTCGGGCATCATCCAGGGCCTGATGTGGCGCACCTACAATGACAGCGGCACGCTGCAATATTCCTTCGTCGAAAGCCTGGTTGCGATGCATCCCTACTACATCGCACGCACAATCGGCGGCTTGTTCTTCCTGGCCGGTGCGGTGGTGGGCTCCCTCAATGTCTGGATGACCATTCGCGCAAGCCAGGCCGAAGCCGGGCGCAGCGGCGAACAGGACGTGCCGGCCCAAGACGTGCCAGCCCAAGATGTGCCGAGCCTTGCCTCGATGCCGGCGGAGTAACGACATGCCTGAAATTCACCGCAAGCTCGAGCGCAACTCCATCGCCTTCCTGGCTGCCATCCTCGTCGTCTCATCGATCGGCGGCTTCATCGAGATCGCTCCCCTTTTCACCATCGATCAGACGGTCGAGAAGGCGCCGGACATGCGCCTCTACACGCCGCTGGAACTGGCAGGGCGCGATATCTACATCCGCGAAGGCTGCTATGCCTGCCATTCCCAGATGATCCGCACCCTGCGCGACGAAGTCGAGCGCTACGGCCCCTATTCTCTTGCGGTGGAGTCGAAATACGACCACCCGATGCTGTGGGGATCCAAGCGCACCGGTCCCGATATCGCGCGTCTCGGCGGCAAATATTCGGATGCCTGGCACGTGGCCCATCTCATCAACCCTCGGGCCGTGGTGCCGGAGTCGGTCATGCCTAGATATGGCTGGCTGGCAGCCAACGCCTTGAAGATCGACGGTCTGTCGCTCAATCTCGCCGCCCAGCGCACGGTGGGCGTTCCCTATACCGACGCCATGGTCAAGAACGCCACGGCGGATGCCTATGGCCAGGCCTCACCGGATGCCGATGCTTCCACCGGCGTGAAGGAGCGCTATGGCGAGGCCACCAATGTCCGGGATTTCGACGGCAATCCGGGCGAGCTGACCGAAATGGACGCGCTGGTCGCCTATCTGCAGATCCTCGGCCGGCAGACCGACATTCCCTACAAGCCGGCGGCTGGCGCGAAGCAGCCGGCGCCGACCGTCGCGGAGAAGTGAGATGGATTTCGATCACCAGAGCGTCGTCGCCTTTTCCAAAAGCTGGGGCCTTTTCTACCTGGTCGGGCTTTCCGTCGCGGTCACGATCTACGCCCTGTGGCCGGGCAAGAAGGCGGAATTCGACAGGGCCGCAAACAGCATCCTCGATACGACCGATCAGCCGGGACGGTAAGCCATGCAGGAAGGCAAACGCGACGGCGTCACCGGCCGCATGACCACCGGCCATGAATGGAACGGCATCGAGGAACTCGACACCCCTGTGCCGAAGGTGGTGCTCGTCTTTCTCGCCCTCGGTTTTGTGTTTTCGCTGATCTGCTGGCTGCTCTATCCGGCCTTTCCGCTGGTCACGACCTATACCAAGGGCCTGCTCGGCATCGACCAGCAGCAATTGGTGACCGACCAGGTCAAGCAGGCAGCCGTCGAGCGCAGCAGCTGGGAGGCGGAGATCGCCTCCAGGGACTTCGCCACAATCGAGGCTGATCCCACCCTGATGCAAAAGGTCAGGGAAACCGGCCAGACTCTCTTTCGCGACAATTGCGCGGCCTGCCATGGCGCCAAGGCGACCGGCGGCCCCGGCTTTCCCAATCTGACCTCGAAGAGCTGGCTGTGGGGCGGCTCGCCCGAAACCATCGCCGAGACCATTCGCATCGGCATCAATTCGGGCCACCCCGACACAAGGGTTTCCCAGATGCTGGCCTTCGGCCGCCAGCACGTCCTCGATGCGGCGAAGATCGAGGATGTCGTCGCCTATGTGCAGTCCCTTTCCAGCAAGCAAGGCGACAGCACGCAAATCAAGGCAGGGCAAGAGGTGTTCGCCGCCAACTGCGTCGCCTGCCACGGCGCCAACGCCAAAGGCAAGACGGATGTGGGAGCGCCGGATCTGACCGATCGGTTCTGGATCTATGGCGGCGACAGCCAGGCCCTCTACACCACGATCTATGCCGGCCGGCAGGGATATATGCCGCAGTGGGAAGGCCGCCTGTCGGAGACCAATCGCAAGATCCTGGCGCTCTATGTCTCGACGCTCGAGGCGGCCAAGCCATGACCGGACGATCGACCGGCCCGCAGTCCCGCCTGGATACCCGCCCCTGGCGCTTGGCAGCAATCATGCTGAGCGCCCTGATCGTCGCCGTGTTCGTCGGCGCCAATGCGCATCTGATCTACGTGGCCTTCGCCTCGCGGCCGGATTGCGTCGCCCATGACAGGGCAACGGGCGAAGCACGCGATGCCGGCTCGTTCGGCGCCGCCCAATCCTCATGCTGAGGGGGATTCCATGATACGTTCCAACGGCCAGCTCGAAACCCTCCTGCCCTCGGCGGCGGAAAGGCGCCGGCGGCATCTGCCGGCATCGGCGGCGTTCGGCTGGCTCGTCGCCGGCTGGCGCGACCTCATCCAACGGCCCGGCCCCAGCCTGGCCTATGGCCTTGTCGTCTTCGCCGTTTCGATCGCCATCGTATGGGCACTCGGCGCGCTCGGCCTCGATTACATCCTCTTCCCGGCGCTGGCGGGCTTCATGGTGCTCGGCCCGCTGCTCGCCATCGGTCTTTATGAGAAGAGCCGCGCCATCGAAACCGGAAGCCCGTTCACGCTCTCCCGCATGATGTTCGTCAAGGCCCGCTCCGGCGGCCAGGTGCTCTATACCGGAGCGATCCTGTGCCTGCTCATGCTGGTCTGGATGCGAGCGGCGGTGATCATCTACGCCCTGTTCTTCGGCTATCGCCCCTTCCCGGGTCTCGACCACGTCGCCGAAATGCTGTTCACCACGCCCATCGGCTGGGCCATGCTGCTGACCGGTACTGCCGTCGGCGGCCTCTTCGCCGCCTTCGCCTTCGCCATCAGTACCTTCTCCATTCCCATGCTGCTCGACAAACCGGTCGACGCCTTCACGGCCATGGGCACGTCGATCTCCATGGTGTTCCGCAACCTGCCGGTCATGCTGATGTGGGGCGCCATTGTGCTGGTCCTCTTTCTCGTCAGCCTCGCGACGGGAATGCTGGGGCTGATCGTGATCTTCCCCCTGCTCGGCCACGCGACCTGGCACAGCTACCGGGCCATCGAATGAGCTGCTGTGCCCATGGCGTCGAGCTCACCGCGGCCATCGGGCGGGCGAGTTCCCAGGACGAGATCGCGCTGGCCAGCCGTGATCTGGGCAACGGATCCTGGCAGACCAGCCTGTCCGTTCCCGGCATGCATTGCGGCACCTGCATCCAAAGCGTCGAAGAGGCCCTTTCGCGGCTTCCCCAAGTCGAACGCGCCCGCGCCAACCTGACCACCCGCCGCGTTGCCGTCACCTGGCGCGGCACGGCGCCGCCCGACATGATCGCCGCCCTGGCGGCCGTGGGTTACAAGGCGCATCTCGACGAGGCCGAGGAACGGACCTTCGATCCGGAAATGGCCCGCCTGATCCGTGCCCTGGCCGTCTCGGGCTTTGCGGCCATGAACATCATGATGCTGTCGGTCTCGATCTGGTCCGGGGCCGAGGCGGAAACCCGGCAGGCCTTCCACTGGATATCGGCGGCCTTGGCCTTGCCCACCCTGATCTATTCCGGCGGCATCTTCTACCGCTCGGCCTGGGCCGCGCTGAGGCGTGGCCGCACCAATATGGACGTGCCGATCAGCATCGGCATCACGCTCGCCTTCGGGCTCAGCCTCTACGACACACTTCACCATGGCCACCAGGCCTATTTCGACGCAGCCACCAGCCTGATCTTCTTCCTGCTGATCGGCCGTACCCTGGACCATGCCATGCGCCAACGCGCGCGGGGGGTGATAGGCTCCCTGATACGGCTCTCTCCCCGCGGCGCGACCGTGGAGCGTTCCGACGGAAGCCGGGATTATCTGCCGATCGGCGAGATCGAGCCGGGCATGGCGATCATCCTCGCCGTTGGCGACCGCGTCCCGGTGGACGGGCGGGTCGTGTCCGGAACCTCCAGCCTGGATTGTGCCCTGGCGACAGGAGAAAGCATGCCGGTGGCCGTGACGACCGGCTCCTTCGTCCAGGCCGGCGCGCTCAATCTGAGTGCGCCCGTCAGGCTCGTCGCAGCGGCGCGTGCGCGAGACTCCTTCCTCGCCGAAATGACACGCCTGATGGAAGCCGCCGAAGACGGGCGGGCCCGCTATCGCAGGATCGCGGACCGGGCCGCCCGCCTCTACTCGCCGGTGGTGCATCTTGCTGCCTTCCTCACCTTCCTTGGCTGGATGGCCGTGAACGGGGACTGGCACAATGCTACCAGCATCGCCATCGCCGTACTGATCATCACCTGCCCCTGCGCGCTCGGCCTTGCCGTTCCCATCGTCCAGGTCGTCGCCGCGCGGCGTCTGTTCGACGCCGGCATCATGATGAAGGACGGATCGGCCATCGAACGCCTCGCCGAGGTCGAGGCCGTCTGCTTCGACAAGACCGGGACCTTGACCATCGGCACGCCCCGCGTCGATCTTCGCGGCGTCGCTCCCGAGGCCCTGGAGATCGCAGGCCTGCTGGCGCGGCATTCGAGCCATCCGGTGTCCCAGGCCATCGCGATGGCAGCCCCCGGCGCCGCAGGACGGCACGCCGATCTCTCGGAGGTGAGCGAGCAGGCCGGGCTCGGCCTCGAAGCCCATCTCGACGGCCAGCGCTATCGACTGGGCCGGGCCAGCTGGGCTCTCGATGCACAGAGCGCCACTGATGGCACGGTCCTTTCGTGCAATGGCAAGGAGATCGCCCGCTTCGCGATCGCGGAAACCTTGCGCCCGGGAGCCGTCGAAACGGTGAAGCTCCTGCGCCATGCGGGACTGTCCGTCACGATCCTGTCCGGCGACAGATCGAGTGCCGTTGCCGGTATCGCCAAGGCCCTGGACATCGAGGATTTCGCTGCCGGCCTGCTGCCGGGTGACAAGGTGGCCCGTCTCGCCCAGGCAAAGGCCGAGGGGCGCCGCACGCTGATGGTGGGGGATGGTCTCAACGATGCCCCTGCCCTGTCGGCTGCTCATGTTTCGATGGCCCCCGCAACCGCGGCCGACATCGGACGCAGCGCAGCCGATTTCGTCTTTCTCTACGACAGCCTCGCCGCCATTCCCGCGGCCCTCGACATCGCGCACAAGGCCGGCCGCCTGGTCCGGCAGAATTTCGCGATCGCCATCGGCTACAACGCACTCGCCATCCCCGTCGCAATGGCCGGCTATGTCACGCCTTTGCTGGCCGCGCTCGCCATGTCGGTTTCGTCGGTCATCGTCGTTGCCAATGCGCTTCGTCTTCGCCCTGCCGGCCACACGATCGAAGCGGAGGCCGCGTCGAGCGCCGAACGCCTGCGCATGGTGGCAGCAAAATGAACAGCCTCGTCTTCCTCGTCCCGATCGCGCTCATCCTCGGCGCAGCCGCGTTGGGCGCCTTCTTCTGGTCGATGAGCAGCGACCAGTACGAGGATCTCGATGGGGCCGGCGAGCGCATTCTCTTCCATGACGACGACAGGCCCGCGGCAGGCTCCGCCCCGTTGCGACTGGGGAGCCTGGAGACCAAAGGCCCCGTTGCACGTTCCGCAGGGCTCAGGATGGACCGAACGCCAGGCGGATCGCTTGATTGACGGAGCCAGGCAGGACTGACATGTGATTTTCACCTTCCAGCAGGTGGAAGGAGGCTGCGAGGCCCGGCACGCTCGCCAGGCGCTCGGCCATGGCTCGCGCATTGTCGACAATCCGGCTTTCCTCATAGCTTCGCGCGCGTTCGGCCGCGTCGCTCGCGCCGACCTGGAATGGTGCCAGGCGCTGTTCGTACTCGCCCGCCATCACCAGCACGCGCCCCGGAGGTTTCGCATCCGCGCCCGCCGCGAAACGTTCCGCTTCAGCCACGATACCCGCCCCTTCCCACCAGATCGCTGGACTTGCCGCGATCCAGGCCGAGAAGGCTTCCGGCTTGCGAAACAAAGCATGCAGGACGAACAGGCCGCCGAAGGAGTGCCCGAACACAGCCTGTCTCTTACCGTCAATGGGCGCGCGGGACGCGATCTGGGGCTTGAGTTCGTCCTCGATGAACGCCAGGAACTCGTCGGCGCCGCCGGTTCGCACGTCCGGGCCGCCCTCGGTGTGGGGCGGGTAGGTCTTGCCGGGTGGCGGCCCCATGTCCCAGGATCGACGCACGCTGTCATAGGCTTCCGGCGTCGGATAGCCGATACCGACGAGGACCCCGGGCATGATGCCGGTGCCGCGCGGATAGCTCGACTGGACACGCAGGATATCGACCGCCGTCCCGACAATGGCATTGGCATCGAGGAAATAGAGGATCGGCCAGCCCTGCGGCGGCGGCGTTTCCTTGGGAATGCGCAGGAAAATGCGATAGGGCGGCATTTTCGACGCCGGAACCAGATCGAAATGGATGGTGTCTGCGATAAGGGCTGGTGAGCTCATGAGGATGGCCTTCGCGCTAGGAGCCAGATCAGACAGGGGCCTCCGATCAGGGAGGCTGCCAGACCGGCTGGAATCTGCCGTGGGAATACGATGGTGCGGCCGAACCAGTCGGCGGCGACCATGACCAGCCCACCCAGGATGGCTGCCCCCACCAATTCGGCCAAGACCTGGCGCATGCCAAGACGGCGCGCCAGATGCGGCGCCATCAGCCCTACGAAGCTCAGTGGCCCGACGATCAGGGTCGCCGCGGCGGCAAGGAGGGCGCTCAGGGCCAGGGTGAGGATATGGCTGTGCGTGGGATTGAGACCGAGAGCGGACGACATGCCCCTGCCAAGGGGCAGGATGGTCAGCATTCTCGCCGTCAGCAACAATCCGCCAAAGAGGAGGAGCGCCGCCGTGATGCTCACGAGAGCCGCCGTGGCATCCACCGCATAGGTCGAACCCATCATCCAGTTCAACAGCAGCATCGCACGCGGGTCTCCGCCGGCCATCAGCACGTTGATCACGGCATCGAACATGGCGCCGAACGCGATGCCCGCGATCAGGGCCCTGTCGGGGCTTGCCTTGCGATCGAGCGCCAGGATGGCGGCCAATGCGGCAAAGGCGCCGATCGAGGCTGCAAGCAATTGCAGGCCCGGCCCGACCGCGGGCAGGGAAAACAGGGCAATGGCAAGGCCGAAGGCCGCACCCGCGCTGACGCCCAGAACCTCGGGGCCGGCCATGGGGTTGCCCGTCAGGCGCTGAAGCAGGCACCCTGCCAGGCCCAGCATCACGCCTGCGGCCAGGGCTGCAATCGCGCGCGGCAGGCGCAGCGCCACAAGCCTGTCGAGCTCCTGCCCCAGGCTCAGATGCCATCCATCGCCGTCGCGCCCAACCGTCGTGGACAGCGCCAGGAGGATGACCACGAGGAGCGCGAGGACGAGGAGACGGCCTCTGGTCGTGGACGTCAGCAGAGCCTTTTCCACCGCGGCAGGCGGGGGCACCAGCGGAACGCTCCTTTGCTGCATGAGCAGGACGATGAGCAGAGGCGCGCCGAGCAGGGCCGTGACGGCTCCCGTCGGCAGGCTGAGGCCCGATAAAGCATCCGCCGACTGCACGGCCTGGTCCACGAGCCACAGCAGGCCCGCCCCCAGCGCCGTCGACCAGGCCAGTTGATGGCCCGCGCGCCGGGCACCGAGAGCGCGGGCGAGCACGGGAGCCGCGAGGCTGACGAAACCGATGACACCGACCGCGCTGACGACATTGACGCTGAGCACGACGGCAAGCGACAGGGCAGCCAGCCTTGCCGTGGCGACGGAAAGCCCGAGACTTCGCGCCTTGGCGTCATCCA
This sequence comes from Labrys sp. E2SS-1L, assembly GCF_057073705.1. Lineage (NCBI taxonomy): Bacteria > Pseudomonadati > Pseudomonadota > Alphaproteobacteria > Hyphomicrobiales > Xanthobacteraceae > Labrys > Labrys sp. E2SS-1L. Next base: position 1,165,119 of record NZ_CP172713.1, read on the forward strand.
GTCCCAGCAATGCCAGGGGACGTGCGAGCATACCGGCAGCCAGCGCGGCAGCCACGAGGACAGGGGCGAGCTTGGCAGCCGCCGTCCAACCCTGCTGGCTGAGCGAGCCACTGCCCCAGATGAAGAGCCCGGCGAGATACTCGGTCTTGAACAGGGTCAGCATGGCCGCGAAGGCCGCGCAGAAGAGCCCTGTCACAAGCCCGGCCAGAATGACGGAAATCGGCGCCAGGCCCCGTCGCCACGACAGGGCCAGAACGCCTGCCGCCGCCAGCGCGCCGCCAGCCAAAGCGGGCCAGACCCGCCCGAAAGCGAACAGCCAGGGGGCCCATAGCATCGCCACGCTCAGGGCGAGGCTCGCCCCGGCCTCGATGCCGAGCGTGGTGGGAGAGGCGATGGGATTGCGCAGGGAAAGCTGGCACAGCGCGCCGGCCAAGCCCAGGGCAGCCCCGCACAGGAGGCTGACAACCAGGCGCGGCAGGAAGCTGTAGGCAAACAGCATCTGGGAGGTATCGGTGACGTTGCGCATCGACAAGGCATCGAGCCAGGCCCCCAAAGGCAAGTACTCGGCCGCGCGCCACCAGCTCAAGGCTGCTGCTGCCGCAAGCAGGCTGGCGGTAAGGGTGGCAGGGCCTGCCCGCCGTGCGACCTCACCCATTGGTGTTTTCGACATCTGCAAGATGGCTGCTCAGCAACGTGCCGAAGCGCATCGCGGAAGGCAGCATTCCGAAAGCCGATGCGGCAGGCAGACGATGGATGTGCCCGGCGCGAACGAACGGCAGGCTGTTCCATACGGGGTTGGTTTCGAGGCTTTGGAGGATGCCCGGAGCAACCGGTTCGAAATAGAAAAATCGGCTTTCGGGACTGGCGGCCAGATCCTCCAGCCCGATGGTGGAAAAGCCCCAATAATTGGTCGGCCGTGTCCAGCCATTGGCAAGGCCGCAACGGTCGATCACATCCTGGAACAGGCTGCGCTGGCCGTAGATGCGCAGATGCCCCTCGTCGAGGAAGTTGACGATCAGCACCGGCCTGTCGGCAGCCTTGCGAAGACGGGAACGCAGTTGCGCCATTGTCGCCGCCCCCCTGGCAACCAGGGCTTGTGCCTGGCTGTCGCGTCCGAGCACGGCGCCAAGCCGGAGCGTCTCCTTGATGCTCAGTTCATAGGGGTGCCCCCCCGGCGGGGCGTAGATGGAGAAAGTCTGTGTGGGGGCAATACGCGCCATCACGGGTTCGATCGCAGCCAGGTAAGGCGTCGTGATGATGAGGTCCGGCGCAAGCCGCACCAACAACTCGAGATTGGGCTCTCGGTCGGTCCCCAGATCGGTGATGCCCGCGGGCAGGCGTGGTTCGACCACCCAATCGTTCCAGGCTTCGACCTGCGGCATGGCGACCGGCGTCACGCCCAGGCCGAGCAGGGTTTCGGTCAAGCCATCGTCGAGCGAAACAATGCGCGTGGGATAGGGAGCCGATTGCAAACCCGTTGGCGCTGCCGAGGCGGAACCGAGGCCAGATGCGAGCGCGGCCAGCCCGCCGGTCAGGAAGATCCGCCGGCTGGGCGAGAGACAGGAAGCTTTGCCGGATTCCAAGGCGTCACCAGCGATAGCGCAGGCTGGCGGTCATCACCCTGCGAGCGCCCTGATAGCAAAAACCAGACTCGCAGGTGACATATTTCTTGTCGAACAGGTTGCGGGCATTGGCTTGCACGTCCCAGCCTTTCAACCCTGGCCGGATCTGTCCGAGGTCGTAGCTGAGCTTGGCGTCCACCAGCGCGACCGCATCGTTCTTGAAGGTGTTCTTGGCGTCGCCGTAGCTTTCGCCGATATAGCGCAGGCCGAGACCGGCGCCGAAGCCTGCCAGGGCAATGTCACCGGGCGCCTGGTAGTCGACCCAGGTCGAGAAGCTGTTGCGCGGCGTCGCGGTCGGCACCTTGCCGACGGTGCCGACATCGCCGGTGATGGTCTTCAGGTCCAGGAAGGTATAGGCGCCGCGCAGGCTGAAGCCGGCGCCGAGATTGGCCACGGCCTCCAATTCGACACCGCGCCCGCGGATCTTGCCGCGCTGCACCGAGACATTTTGGATCGACACGATGCCGCCATCCTGCATGACGTCGAAGATGGAAGCGGTGAACATCCCGTCGAACCAAGTGGGGGCGTATTTGACGCCACCCTCGATCTGCCGGCCGGTCGTGGGCTTGAATGCAACGCCATCGGCGGAACCGAGATTGGGATTGAAGGAGGTCGAATAGCTCACATAGGGGGCAAGGCCATTGTCGAACAGATAGGTCAGGCCCACGCGCCCGGTGAAGGCATTGTCGGAAGCGCGCTCGGTGGTTTCGCCAACGCGCTCATAGGTCTTGGTCTGGACCCAGTCCTGCCGGCCGGTCAGGGTCAGGATCCAGTTGTCATATTTGGCCTGCTCCTGCACATAGAGCCCGAGCTGGTTCTGCCTTTCGGACATGTTGGAGGTATTGAAGGGCGGATCGGTGAATGCCCCGAGCGAGGCGCCCGTGGTGAGGTCGAGATCGGGCGCCGTTCCATAGCCGAGGCCGCTGCGCAGCGTGAGGTTGGAATAGTCCAGGCCCACCAGGGTCTTGTGCTGGATGGGGCCGGTCGAAAAGTCGGCCTGCAGCTGGTTGTCGATCGCCAGGGCCTTCAACCTGTCATGGACGTAGCCGGTATAGCGCTTGGCGATCATCGCATTTGCGTCGATGTCGCTGACACCGGTGAAGCGTACTTTCGTGTCGACGCCGCCGTAGCGAAGCTTCTGCCTGAAAGTAAAAATGTCGTCGAACTTGTGCTCGAACTGATAACCGATGCGATATTGCTTCTGCTCCAGGCTGTTATAGTCTGGATCGCTTTGCGAATACTGGTTGGAGGGCGAACCCAACCACTCGTAATATGGGAAGGCGGCTGGTGTCTTGGCCTGAAGATATTCGCCGAGGATGGTCAGCGTCGTCCGGTCGTTCGGGCGCCAGGTGAAGGCCGGCGCCAGGCTGGCAAGCTTGTCGTCGCCGCCGCCCAGGACGTTGGCCGTCTTGCCGTCCCGTAGGGTTCCGGTCAGGCGATAGAGCAAGGTTCCATCGGCATCGATCGGTCCCCCGACATCGAAATTGCCCTGGATGTGGTTCCTGTTGCCGCCTTCCAGTGCCACTTCGCCAAAAGACTTGTCGACAGGAAGCTTGGAAGTGACGTCGACCAGTCCGCCCGGCGATCCCAATCCGTAGAGAGCCGAACTCGGACCGCGCAGCACCGAGATGTTCTCGACATTGTAGGGATCGATCTTGAAGACCGCCATGTTGGCGCCCGGAAAGCGCAGCCCGTCGCGATAAATGCCGTTATAGGTGACGTCGAAGCCACGGATGGAGAAAGAATCGTAACGGGAGTCGAACCCGGCGGACTCCGTGCGCACGCCGGGGGTGTAGGCCACGGCCTGCGTCAAGGATTGCACATTGCGATCGTTCAGTTCCTTGCGGGTGAGCACCGTCACCGATTGCGGGGTCTCGATCAGGGGCGTGTTGGTCTTCGTGCCTGTCGCGCTGCGCGTGGCAACATAACCGGTGCTGCCTTCGCCATTGCCCTCGACCACGACCGGATCGAGTTCGATGGCACCCGAGATACTGGCCGTCCCGTCGCGGATGATGGGCGCCGTGATCGCAACCGTGCTCGAATTGGTGAAGCTGTAGGACAGGCCGGTGCCGCGCAGCAGGCGCGACAGCGCCTGTTGCGGCGTGGCCGAACCGGCAATACCGGGCGATGACTTGCCTTGCGCGACTGCGGGCAGATAGGTGATCTGCAGGCCGCTTTGACGTCCAAACGCCGCCAAGGCCTGACTGAGCGGTCCCCTTGGAATGGAGAACTGGACCTGCGCGGCCTGCGCGCTTGACGGGACAAGGAGCGGCATGGAGGCGACAACGCTCGAAGCCATCAGGGCCGAACTCAGCGCCCAGCCAGACAGGCTCCCACGAAAGCCTCGAGCCAATTCCATCGACAATCCTCCTCACTCACCGACACCGCGGGGCTGCAGGGCTCGATGACTGCATCGCAAGCCTGCCCCTTGAGTGAAGACGAATGGGAGCCGCGAAATTTCTCCCTTCTGCGAAGCTTTTTTACAGCGACGAAATCACGGTGAGGTAGGGACCGAGCGAACGAACGCGGGCCCCGAAGGGGTGAACCACGGCTTCCAAAGCGCGCAGGGGATTGCCGGGATCGAAAACACCGCTGATGCGGTTGGCGCCAAGACCTGCATCGGCGATCATCACGCGCCCCGGCTGCCAGCGCGCGATCTTCGCCACGACGGCTCGCACCGGCTCGTTTTCGACCAGGATCTGGCCACTGCGCCAAGCGCCGATCTGGCGGGCATCCCGGTTGCCGCGGGTGGTAAGGCGGGTGCCCTCGTCAAAGGTCGCCCATTGCCCGGCCGCCAGGCGGGCGCCATCGACGGAAGCTGAACCGGGAACATCGATCTCGACCAACCCATGTTCGACGGAAACTGAAACGAGGCCGGCATCGTTGCTGAGGTCGAAGGCCGTGCCGAGGGCGGTCGCAGCCAGTTCGGACGTCGTAGCCCGGAAGGGGCGCGAAGGATCCTTGGCAACCTCGAAAAATGCCATGCCGGCCAGCAAGGCAACCGCCCTCCGGCGATCGTCGAAATGCAGGGCAATGGCACTGTCCGGGCCCAGTGTCGCCGTGCCGCCATCGGGAAGCGTGACGCGGCGGATTTCGGCCGTTCCGGTCAGATGATCCGCCTGGGCGCGGAGGATCAGGCCCGGCAACGCAAGATAACCACCGGCCATGGCCCCTGCCCCAACCACTCCCGCGGCCACGAGGCTACGACGGGTCAACCCCTGCTTGGGGCGCGGTTCGACCTGATCGGCGGAAGCAAGAACCCTGCCTGTCAAGCCATGGATTTCCAAGGCTTCGAGCCACGCCCTCTCATAGGCCGGGCCCCTAGCGCGCCAGCGCTTCACCATCTCCCTAGACACCGGATTGCCCGGATCGTTCTGAAGACGGATCATGAGATCGGCCGCTTCTTCGAACAGCCGATCTTCCTGTGGCGAAGTTTCGTTCATCGACGTTCCTTGGGCAGGCGACCGGGCACCTGCCAGCCACCCTGACTACATCAATCAAACGGATGAGCGGAAACATTTTTCCAAACGTTCAAAGGGTTGCATGCCGACGCCCGGCCATACTTTGCGACCGCAACACCTTTTCGGCCTGCCTAGGCCTTCTCGTGCAGCCGAGCCCGGACATGAAGGTAGGCTTCCCGGATCAGCGTCCAGGTCCTGGTCGTCGACAGGCCGAGTTCCTGGGCAATCTCGCTGATGGTCCTTTCGCCCAGGCGATGCATCTGGAAAGCCTGGCGCGTGCGGTCCGGCAAGTCCGCGAGCGCGGCCGTGACGATCGCAAGGCGTTGGCGATCGATGACGATCGTCTCGGGTAATGGTTTGTCGTCCGAGATCGCGGCGAAGGCCTCGTCGGCGAGGTCGTCCTTGAGCACCAAGCGCTCACGACGCTGCTGGTCGATGCGTAGATTGCGCGCGATGCGATGGAGCAAGGCTCGCGGATTGGCGTGATGCACCTCGGCATGCGAGTCCGCCGAAAGCAGCCTGAGAAAAGTCTCCTGCGTCAAATCGGCGGCATTGTCGGCCGTAACCCCCCTACGCCGCAGCGTGTTGGAGATCTCCTTGGCGTGGCGCAGAAACAGCGCGTGGATGTCCAGCACCATCTAGCAATCCTCCACTAGGCCGAATTGCCTGGCTGCGATCGGGCCACGCGCCATGGTCGGCGAGGACACCCGTTTGCATGCGCCCCGGCAGGCTGTCCTGGAGCGGAGGAGGAAGAAGCACAGGACTTGAGGCACGACGGCAGCCAATGAAAGAGGACAACTCAATCCCCTTTGCCACTCTCTGAATTCTCTCGCAATAACAATAATTTATACAGATTCTAGACTGTGCGCCGACTACATTCGGAGGATGTTCTTCTTCAAACCCGCAGCCCATTTCCGAGACCTGCCTGGACTTGATGCCGTCGGGCGGTGAGGAGGCAACGAGGATCTGGCGGCCCGCCCCGTTGTTTCGTCCCTGGTTTGCAAAGACTGGTGCGCGCCCGAATTCCCGGCTGTGGGACGGCTCCTACAGCGTTTTGCGATTCGACGGGGGCATCTGGAATCGCAAAGACGCGTCGAACCAAAGAGCGAGGGCAAACAAGCGTTCAGTCGTGAACACGCTTTGCTCTAGTCGGGAAGAACGTACCATATCTTCTTGGCGAAGCCGCGCTTGTCGAGTGCCCAGGTTGTGCCGGTCACGACGGCGCGTCCATGACGGCATTGGAAACTATGCCCGGTGTCATGACCCGTGATCGCAAGAGCCAGGTCGCGGCCGTCGTCGGCGCCCGGATTCTCCAGGCAGTACTTTGTGATCTGCGGAATGTTGCGCGCCATGTTGATCTTCACGCAGGGCAGGTTGGCACCGATGGAACAGACCATCACCTTGCCATCCATGCAGCGATAATTCGCGTCGACCTTCAAATGGGCGTCGAGTTCGCTCGGATTCTCCCGGGACGCGTCGCCTCCGCCCCGGAATGTCTCATAGGCACGCAGCGTCCGATCGCGCAGGTCCGGTGTGTATTCGCGCACGGTGTCGTCGGTACCGACCCGGGCGCAATAGGTCGGAAGATCCTCGTTCGCTCCTTTCCCGATCCTGGTGGCGATGGCGGGCGCCGGAAGGCCACTCACGGCAGCAGCGACACAGCACGAAGCGGCAAGGACGAGTTGCTTGATCATGGCGATCTCCAAACAAATGTCGGGAACGTCCGGAACTCTCGCTCAAGCCGGCCGGCAAAACAGGCAGCGAAGGCCTGCAGCACCACGGCGGCCGATGCACAGGGCCGTGAGACCCGCGACCGCGCCGGCAAAAGCAAAGGCTAGGACGATGTAGGGCATCGATAGACCCTTCAGCCAATCCGGCAGGCGGAAAGCGGCCCCCATTGCCAGATGAGGCACCAGGAAGAAGCCGATGAGGAACCCTGCCAGACTGTGTGATTGCAGCATCAGGAGCGCGATGATGCCGCCGGCGGCCGCGCCGAACCCCAATGCATGTCGCCGCCGGGTCATTCCGGCCGCACCCGCGAGGCTCCACAGGGGATAGCCCACGACAAGGCAAACCACCGCGGCGATCGGGATGACGTAGACTGCCAGGAAAACGATGGTAAACGCCTCATAGGCGGGAAGGGAAAGCCCGCGGCCGGCCGCCAGCTCCCTGGCCCATCCCAGGAGCAAAGGCACCAGCAAGGAAAAGCCCGTCAGCACCATCCAAGTCGTAACGCCGGCGGCCAACAACCCGCGGATTCGATGCGGTCGATTTTCTGAAAAGGCAGATCTCGGATCGTCTTCCATCGCGCTGCTCCCTTTGGGGGTGATCGCTAATGGTTGGCTCGACTGTCAGATCATTCCGGCAGAACCGAAATAGGACCTTGATTACCTTACGGGCGAATTATTGGATCTGTTGTGTCGAGCGTAACACCAAACAAAACCGGCCGGCTATCGTTTCCCAGCCTTGGCCGTGCGCCCCGAAATCCTGGGCATCGCCTGACGAATACCGGGTCGCGGCTTGCAGATCCGCAGGGGCCGGGTTGCAGCCCATAGCGCCAGGACTTCTTTACCGCTTCTATACGCCTTCGAAGCGCAGGCGTTCCTGTCGGATGGCATCGAACAGGAAATCGGCCACGACCCGGATGCGCTGCGGCGGTTGCGCGCCATGACGGGTCAACAGCCACAGCTCACGCAATGGGGGCGTGCGGGACAAATCTATCTCCACAAGATCGGGATCATCCGCTGCGAGAAAATGCGGCAGCAAGGCGATGCCGAAGCCCGCACGCGCCGCTACGATCTGTCCCGTTATATTATTGCAGCGCAAAGCCATTGGCGCGTTTTCGAACTGTGCCGCGAGCCATTGCGCCTCGGGAAAATCGGTGCCCGCCTCGTCGAATCCAATGAAACGCGGTGAGGCACCGGCGACGATCTGTTCGCGCCATACCGGCGTTCCATAGAACCGATAGGCAAGGCTGACGGCCCGGCGTGCCCTCAGTTCCCCCTTTTCCGGCCGACCGATGCGCAGCGCAATATCGGATTGATGCCGTCTGAGACTGAGCGGCCGGCGTTCCGCGTTGATCTCGAGTTCGAGGAGCGGGTGCTGTCGTTGCAAGGCAGCCAGCTTGGGAATGACGAAGCTCTCGGCCAGGCTGGGCGTCGTGGTGACGCGGACGAGACCGGTCAGCGCGGTTTCGGGCTCCAGCCGCGACAGGGCGGCCGCCGCGCTTTCCATGGTATCGGCAGCCTGCAACGCCTGCCGGCCGGCATCGGTCAGCTGGTAGCCATTCGGATCGCGCTTGAAGAGCTTGACCTGGACGGCGGCTTCGAGGGCGGCAATGCGGCGCGAGACCGTGGCGTGATTGACCCGCAAGGTGCGAGCGGTTGCCGACAAGCTGCCATGGCGTGCCAGCGCCGCAAAGAAGCGCACATCTTCCCAATCGATCCGGCCTGTGCGAAAATGATCATGCATTGCGCAATATTAGCGAATTTTCGCAGAGGCTGCGACGGCCTAATTTGCCCCCATGAGAGCGATGCCGAATGGCGCCAACAGGCGCTTCGGCCTCTCCAGACAGGGAGCAAGACCTTGAATATGATGATCAATCCGGAAGATCCCCATCCGCGCGAACGGATCAAGGTACTCGACAGCGAAATGAGCTATGTGGCCGTCGGCACGGGCGACCCGATCGTTTTTCTGCACGGCAACCCGACCTCATCCTACCTCTGGCGTAACGTCATTCCCCATGCCAGCGGGCTTGGACGCTGCCTGGCTCCCGACCTCGTCGGCATGGGACAATCAAGCCCGTCACCATCCGGCGCCTATCGCTTCATCGATCAGTCGCGCTATCTCGATGCATGGTTCGAGCAACTCGGCCTTACCGCCAATGTCACTCTGGTGCTGCATGACTGGGGGTCGGCGCTCGGCTTCTATCGCGCTTTCCGGCATAGCGAACAGATACGCGCCATCGTCTACATGGAGGCGATCGTCGCCGAACGCCATTGGGCGGAGTTCCCTGCAGGGCGCGACAAATTCTTTCGCGCCCTGCGCTCGGAACAGGGCGAGGCGCTGGTGCTCGACCAGAACTTCTTTATCGAAACCGTCCTGCCCAAGAGCATCATCCGCCCCTTGGGCGAGATCGAAATGGACGCCTATCGCAAGCCATTCGTACAACGCCAGGCTCGGTTGCCAACCCTCATATGGCCGCGTGAACTGCCGATCGAGGGCGAGCCGGCGGATGTGCTGGCCATTGTCCGGCAATACAGCGCCTGGTTGGCAAGGGCAGCTATCCCGAAGCTGTTCATCAATGCCGAGCCAGGCGCAATCCTTACCGGCCGGGCACGCGAGACATGCCGCAGTTGGCCCCATCAGCGCGAAGTGACGGTCAAGGGTATCCATTACGTTCAGGAAGATTCGCCGATGGAGATCGGCGAAGCTCTGCGCCACTTCCTAGAGTCTCTCGACGAAGCCCATAACGGGTAGCAAATCGGCCTTGCCGAATAGCCGGGCCGATCTCACGAGAACGCCGCGCTTGCCTATACGGACAAGGTCAGCCGGCCTTGGGGAGCGTGCCGTAGGCGAGCTTACCCTTGTGGAACACGGCATTACGGACAGGCAAGCGCGCGACGGCCTCGGCCGAGCAGCTGGCGGGGAGGAGATTCATGCTCGCTTCGTCACCCACCTTCGGCCAGACCTGCTCGCCCTTGTCGTTGAGCGGGGTGACAAAGCCGGTCGCATATCCGAGCGTGCGATTGATCTCGAACTCCGTGCTGCGATACTGGATGCGGGCGATTTCGTTGGCTTTCTGCAGCATGTCGCAATTGCCGAACGAATCCCACCAATCCATGGTGCTGTCGGTACCGCAGATCACTTTGATGCCGGCTTCGTGCAGTTCACGCAGCGGCATCGCATCCTTGCCCAGGGGAACTGCACTGGCGAGGGTAACGCCCAGCGCCTTCATGCGGGCAGCAATGTCGCTGAGCTCTTCCTTGGAGAGTTCGGCCAGCGAATAGGCATGACTGAAGGTCACGTTACCCTGCAGCTGCTTGTTCTTCTCCATGTGATCCATGATGCGGTTGAAGGCGGGAATGGCCGTCTGACGCGGCTCATGGATGTGGATGTCGATCCCGACGTTGAAATCGATCGCGAGCTGGACCGTCGTGTCGACCGATTTTTCCATGGCATTGTCGAAGGCGGAAGGATCGACACCGCCGACATAGCTGACGCCGCCTGATTTCAGCGCTTCGCGCATCAGTTCGACACTGTTGGAGGCGAGCAGGCCGTGCTGGGGAAAAATGATGATCTTGGAGTCCAGCGTATCCTTGAAGCGCTCGAACGACGCCTTGAGGTGCTCGAGATTGCCGAGCTTACTGACAGGATCGACATTGCAATGGCTGCGGCAGACCGTAGTGCCGTGCAAATGCATCAGGCGCACCATCGCGGCGGTACGTTCCTCGGCCAGCGGTAGAAGCTTGGGCAGAATCTCGCGTTCCTGGGCGATGCGATCGGCTCGACCATGCTCTCTTGGCAGCGTCGCTTCCCACGGACCGCCATAGAAGGTCTTGTCCAGGTGGATGTGCATGTCGCGGAAGGTCGGCAAGAGCAACTGGCCCTGCGCGTCATAGGCCGCCGTGCCCGCCGGGATGGCGGCCTTGCTGTCGAGGATCTCGGCGATCTTGCCGCCAGCGATGCGCAGCGTCTTCAACTCGGTGCCGGTGTGGGCGATGACCGGAGCATCGAGCCACGACTTCTTCTCCTCGACAAAGCCCGTCTCGAGGCGGACGTTGAGCAGGTGATAGGCATCCGGCAATTTCGTCACATCGCTGACGGGTGTCGTGACGGCACCGACATCGATCATGGATTTCCCGTCTGCCGCCTTCGCGCCCGCCGCCAGGCCAAGACCCAGCGCCAAACTGCCGGCACCGGCTCCCGCCATAAAGCCGCGTCGAGACAATTCCACTTGTGAGCCATTCATATTTCCTGCCCTCCCGAGCCAGCGAGCCGCGCTCACTAATTGTATGCATTATTTATAATAAATTGCATACTTATATGACACGCCCGAGTCAAGCCAGGGGAGAGGCCCCGGGCGCTCGATTGCACTGTCGCGCCGCTTATGAAAGGCAACCACATGCGATCAGGCTGGAAAAATTCACATATCTTTTGAATGGCACTCCTATCGAAAATCACTTTCGATTTTCGAATGCAATTATTGTATGTAAAATATAGGAAATATGCGTACATAATTATCCTCAAGGACGCACCTCGCATGCCCGGGCCGCAGGATCAGGCATCCATCAAACGAGTTGGCAAACCCTCGCGATGGCAAATGCATGTTCACGGCGATGACAAGCGACTGGACACCCACAATATTCGCATGCAATTCCAAGAGAGAAGCGTTGGAGCCGGAGATCTCGAATGGCAAAGAAGGTGAGCGACATCGGCGGTGGCCGCTCCCAGGCCGTTCACCGAGCCTTGAAGCGAGCCATCCTCGACCAAGCGCTGCCGCCCGGATCGAAACTGCCGGAGGACTCGATCGGCGAGCGGCTGGGCGTCAGCCGCACGCTGGTCCGTGAGGCGCTCGTCCGCCTGAGCCAGGAAGGGCTTGTCGAACTGCGACCCAACAAGGGAGCCGTGGTCTCCCATCCCAGCCTGGAGGAAGGCCGGAACCTGTATCTCACGCGCATCGCACTGGAACGCCTGGTCGTCGAGACCCTTTCGGGAAGCCTGACGCAGGAACAGATAGACACGCTATCGACCCATATCGCCGCCGAGGAGGCTGCCAGGACCGAGCACGCGGTGTCGATACGCCTGGCCGGCGAATTCCACACATTGTTGGCCCAGATGACCGGCAATGCCAGTCTCATACGCTATGTGAACGAACTGGTCGCGCGCAGTTCGTTGATCCTCGCCCTCTACGGCAGGCCGCACTCCTCCGAATGCGCCGTATCGGAGCATCGGGAACTGCTGGACAAGCTGATCGCCGGCAAGACCGACGAGGCGGTCGCCCTGATGACACACCACCTCGACTCGATCACGACGCGCGCCTTGTTGCCCCGGAAAGACAGCCTCGCGGACGCTCTTCATGCCTATGCGGTCGCCGAGGGCCTGGCCTAGCGCCGATCCATGGAGAGCCATCCTCAGGTCGGGTCGGCGCCCATCACGAGACCTTCGATGTCGTGCTTCTGGCTGATCGGCACCAGTTCGTCCACGACCCTGCAAACAAGATGCCGTTTCGCAATATCAGGCAAGGCTTCGTACCAGTCATGCGTGACCATCATGTCGTGCAGATCGGCATGCCCTGCCCCCGGCGCATCGACGCCAAGGACCATGACGGGCCGCGCGATCGGCGATTGATGCTCCGTTCCCCGATGGACCGTCAGGGCAGACCGGCAGGAAATATCACCACGCTGCGGATATTTGCGGGTCGCCCGCTCCTGGAAGCGGCCCCAGAGCGGCTTGTCCGGAAACATCTCATGCTTCCATTCGCGGCCGTCGTCATACTGCGTGCCGGGCGCGATTTCGAAAGGCCCCATGTCCTCGGTGACATCGACGCCGGTGAGATTGAAGGCGAGCGAGGTAATTTTCCGATCGCGATAAGTGTCGGCCGGCGACGGGAAATCGCGATGCCAGGGCTGGTATTTCGCACCCTGGAACGGCACGTCGAAGCCGATTTCCACGATCTGGTAATCGGGTCCGAGTACATGGGCGCAGACATCCACGACCCAGGGATGGGTAATGAGGTCCACGAAACCGCGAAAGGCCTGCGGATGTATTTCGACATACCAGCGGCGCGGACCACGACCGACGGCGCCGCCGGGCCTTTGAATGGCTGCCCAGAAAGCCGTCATCATATCTTCGCGCATGTCGTCGGCCCATTCAGGGCTGAAGGCGCCTTTCAATCCAATGATGCCATCCTCGACGAGTTGCGCCACCTGGGAGGCGATATCGTAATTGAACGAGGGGTGCGTGGTCATCCGGCCGTCTCCTCCCTTTAGCGGAGACGCTATCGCAGCTAATAATTATTAGTCAATGGTCGAATTTTATTAGCTTGTGTAGCTTGCGTAGGGTCGGATCCCGTATGGGGGACATGTGAACAGCCGGAAAACCAAGAAGCGCGTGACGATGATGGACGTAGCGAAGGCAGCGGGCTGCTCGCAGGCTACGGTGTCCGTCGTCCTGAACGGCATCACGGATATCAAGATCTCTCCCGACCTGCGCATGCGGGTGCAGAATGCGGCGCGCTCCCTTGGTTATGGAATGGGAAGTCCAATTCGGCGGGCGAATCTCGAAGAGCTGCGGGGCAGTTGCATCGGCTTCATCGTGGACCAGCTGGCGACGACACCGGAAGCCGTCAATGCCATTGACGGCGCCCGACAGGCATCCTGGGAAAACGACGTCACCATTCTAGTGGCGCAGACCCAAGGCCGTGCCGAGCACGAACGCAAGGCGGTGGCCCGGCTTCTCCAGGCGGGCGCACAAGGTGTCGTCTATATGTCGATCTTCACCCGCCGCGTTTCACTGGATCCAACTTTCGACGACCTTCCTGTCCCCCTGGTCTTGCTCAATTGCTATACGAGCGATGACCGCTTTCCAGCGGTGGTCCCCGACGAGGCGACAGGCGGGCGAATGGCGACCGTCTCCCTCATAAGAAAGGGTCACAGGCGCATCGGCACGATCGTGGGAGAAAGCTTCATGGAGGCGGCCCAGGACCGGCTCGCCGGCTACAGGCAGGCGCTGATGGAGGCTGGCATTCCCTATGACGATCATCTGGTCGCCGAGGGGAACTGGACGCCGACCTCCGGCTTCGAGGCGACGCAAAGGCTCCTGTCGCTCGAGGAGCCGCCGACCGCCATTTTCTGCCAGAACGACAAGATGGCAATGGGATGCTTCAACGCGATCGTCGAAACTGGCCTGAGGATACCGGCGGATCTGTCCGTCGTCGGATATGATGATGACGAGCTATCACGTCACTTGCGGCCCCAGTTGACGACGCTCGAGCTTCCGCATCGAGCCATGGGTGCCTGGGCCATTGAGCAACTTGCAAGGAAGTCCGCATCGTCGGCTCGCCGCATTCACAAGATCGGATGCACGTTGATCGAGCGAGCCTCTTCGGACCGTCCAGCTGTCCGCAGAAGATGAATTCGTACGTCGCCGGCCTGGAATCCTGATCGTTGGAAACGGGTCCGCGCGTGGCTGCCGGCAATCCAAACAGCCCCCGGCGAAGGATCTTGTGATGTCCGCACCAAGCAGCACGGGCGATCCGATCGGGCTTGTCTCCGGCGGCATGTCTCAAACCCACCCCGCCAAGCTCCCGCCTGGTTATATTTGTAATATTTTTACAAAAAACATTGACATTTCAATGATAAATAGAGGAAAAAAGATAACAACAATTTGAGAAACGCGATGTTGGCCATTCTTGCCGACGATTTGACAGGAGCGCTGGACACCGCCGCACCATTCGCGGCGCGGGGCATGCATGCGCAGGTGGCATTGACGATCGATGCCATTGAGGAAGCCGTCCGGGAAGGGCCGGATGTCGTCTCGATCAATCTCGCCTCCCGCGAACTGACCGCCGATGCAGCGCGGTGTCTGACCGCCGCGGCCTTGGCCGCCTTGCCAGCCGGGGCCCGCCTGTTCAAGAAGGTGGACTCGCGCCTCAAAGGACATATCGCCGCCGAGCTCGATGCCCTGCCCTTCCGCGCTGCACTGGCGGCCCCAGCGATTCCCGATTTCGGACGGGTGGTTAAAGCCGGCCATGTCCACGGGTTCGGCGTGGACGCACCGATCTGCCTGGCCGAGGCGCTTGGGCGGCATGCCACACGTGCCACAATTCCGGACATTTCGGATCAGGACGAGATGCGCGCCTGGCTCGCCCGGTCGGAAGAGGCCGGCGTGGACCTTCTGATCGGCGCACGAGGCCTGGCGGAAGCGCTTGCCGAACGGCTCAGCCGGCGCGCCTCCGGGAGCACGGTCGAGATTGCTGAGGGACCCGCCCTGTTCGTGATCGGATCTCGCGATCCGATCACGCTCGCCCAGGTCGATGCGCTCAAGGCTGCCTTCGATCCCCATTACCTGCCGGCGCCCAATGGCCGCCTGGCGGAAGCCATCGTCGACGGCAGCGCCATCACTCTCGTGCAGGCGGTGCCGGGCACAGAGGCCGCGACCTCGCAGGAGGTCTCCCATGCCCTCGCACACAGTGTATTTTCGGGCCTTGCAAGGGCATCGACACTGCTGCTGTCAGGTGGAGAAACGGCACAGACCGTGCTGGAAAAAATGCAGATCAGACGTTTTCGGCTCCTGGGCGAATGCCTGCCGGGACTGGGCTTGGCCCACGCCCAGGGCCATTGCATCATTGCAAAATCAGGGGGGTTCGGGCAGCCGGATGCGCTGAGCAGGATCGCCGGCCAGATCCTCCGCAGGACGGGATGACAGATGGGTTTGCAAAACGGAACAGCGCGCAGGAGCCTCGGCGATCTCGTCTTCGAGCGCATGCATCGTGCCATCAAGTCCGGCGCATACAAGCCGGACGAGCGCCTGCCGACCGAACATGACCTCGCCATCGAATTCGAGGTCTCGCGCCCGATCATTCGGGAGGCACTGCGCCGGCTTCGCGAGCAGGGTTTCATCTATTCGCGGCGAGGGGCAGGCAGTTTCGTCCGCGCCGTCGGCATGCGGGAACCGCTCGGTTTCGGACAATTGGAAAACGTTGCCGACCTGCTGAACTGCTACGAGTTCAGGCTCACCGTCGAGCCGGCCGCGGCGGCCGCGGCGGCGGAGCGCCACGACGCAGCCAATCTGGCCGCCATTCATCAGGCCCTGGAACTCATGCGCGATGCCACCAACCGGCAATCCCATCGGGAAGATGCCGATTTCCAGTTCCACCTCGCCATCGCGCGAGCGGCCCAGAACAGTTATTTCTTCACCGCCATGGAAGCCCTGAAGGACCACATCGCCGTCGGGATGCGCTTTCACGGCGCCTCGGTCAAGCGCGAGGCGACCGGCCTCACGCGAGTCTTCGCCGAGCATGAAGCCATCGCCAAAGCCATTGCCACCCGCAATGGGGCGAAGGCGAGACAGCTCATGCATGATCATCTGACCGGGTCTCGCGACCGCCTGTTCCAGGCGAGCAAATAAGCCGCCCGAATGCAAAAACCCCGGCAAGGTCCGGGGTTTCCTCATTGCCCTCGCCGAAAACCGGCGGCTTTCTTGCGTAATGCCCTAAAGGGCAGCCCGGTAGATTCCGAGCACGTCATCGACATTCATGTCGATCGGATTGTTGTCCATCAGGCGACGATTGGCATGCGCCTCGCTCGCATAGAGCGGCAGGTCGTCCTTCTTGGCACCATGGGCGGTAAGCGACATCTCGATGCCGAGGCCTCGGCAGAAATCATGGGCGGCCTCGACCAGTTCGGTGCTGGAGAGATCCTGTCCCAATCCGAGGGCATGCGCCACTTCGGCCGTCTTACCGGCCGCTGCCGGCTGGTTGAAGGCCAGCACATGCGGGAAGATGATCGCGTTCGCCAAACCATGGGGCAGGCCGAGCCGCGTACCGAGCGGATAGGCGATGGCATGCCCGGCAGCGGTGTTCACCGGTCCCAGGCAGATGCCGCCATAATAGGAGCCGAGCATCAACCCTTCGCGCGCCTCGGTATCGCTGCCGTCCCTGACGGCGCGCGCGAGATATTTGCCGACGAGTTGGAAGCCCATGCGGGCAAAACCGTCGATCATCGGATGGGCGCGGCGATTGGTGAAGGCTTCGACGCAGTGCGCCATCGCGTCGACACCGGTTGCCGCCGTCACCGCCGGTGGCACGGAATAGGTCAGTTCCGGATCCAGTACGGCGAGATCGGCGATCATATGCGGACTTTCGACCGCAATCTTGTTGCCCTTGCCGGGATCGGTGATCAAGGAACGAATGCCCGCCTCCGAGCCCGTGCCCGCCGTGGTGGCGACCTGCGCGAGGCGCGTCCGGCGGCCCGCGACCCGGTTCGGCCCGGCAACATCGGCGAGCGTCTGCTGTGAATCCCAGAGCGCGGCCACCAGCTTGGCGACATCGAGAACCGAACCACCGCCAAGACCGACGATCAGGTCCGGCTCGCTGCGGCGCGCGGCTTCGAGAGCGGCATCCAGAGTTTTCGTATCAGGCTCGCCGGGAATGGCATCGAACACGGTGACGCGGCCGGGCGGTTTCAGACGATCGGCAAACCCCGCCGTAATCGGTGTCGCGATCACGAGCACCGACCTGGCATCACCGGCCCAGTTGCCGACCTCAGCCACCGTGCCGGCACCGACGGCAAGACGGCGAGGCTGATGAAGAATGATTGGAGCGATGGTCATGCGTCATCCCCGCCTGGCCGCGCCGGACACCAGCTTGCGGGCGTAGGCAATGGCCGAAATCATGTTGCCGTGATTGGCAATGCCCTTGCCGGCAATGTCGAAGGCCGTACCGTGATCGACGGAGGTGCGATCGATCGGCAATTCCACCGAAACGTTTACGGCCGTGTCGAAGGCGACGAGCTTGACCGGAATGTGCCCCTGATCGTGGTATTGGGCGACGACCAGGTCGAACACACCCGAATAGGCGCGGTGGAACACCGTATCGGCGGAAATCGGACCATGGGCATCGATGCCTTCGGCCCGAGCCGCCCTGACCGCGGGTGCGATCTGATCGTCATCCTCGGTGCCGAACAAGCCGTTCTCCCCGCAATGCGGGTTGATGCCGGCCACCGCGATCTTGGGTGCGGCATAACCGATGCGCCTGAGATGGGCGTCGCCGGCGCGGATGGTTGCCAGCACGCGCTCGGTGGTGGAACGACGGATCGCCTCCTGCAGCGACACATGCGTCGAGACGTGAATGACCTTCAAACGCTCGGAGGCCAGCAGCATATAGGCCGCCTTCGACCCGGTCAGGCTGCGCAGCATGCCGGTATGTCCATCATAGTGATGGCCGGCGAGATTCAAGGCCTCCTTGCTGATCGGTGCGGTGACGATGCAACCGATCGTTCCGGCTTCGGCATCCCGCACCGCCTTCTCGATGAAGCGGAACGCAGCATCGCCGGCGACCGGGCTCAGCTTCCCCCAGGGCAGCGGCGCCCCCTCGACCGGCAGGTCCACGACATGAGCAGCGAGATCGACATCGAGGCCGACGGCCGCCCGTGCAGCCTCCAGCGTCGGCAAATTGCCGTAGATGCGAATCGTGTCGCGCTCCTGGGGCGACATGCCGGCGAGTGCCCGGATCGAAATTTCGGGGCCGACGCCGCAGGGGTCGCCCATGGTTATGCCGATGATGTTGCTCATGAAGGACTCCGAACGGCAGCCTTGTCCCAGCCTGGAGCCAGCCGGACATATTTGATGGCGCGCCGATGATAGGTGTAGGCCAGATGCATGGTACCGTCAGGTTCCTCCAACAGCCAGGGATACGACATTTCCTTGTTGCGGCCGTCGGTCGAGTCGTTGGAGAGACAGGTACCGGGACCATCCTCGATGACAAGACGAACCGGAAACGTCTCGCCGCCATCCTCCGACAGGCACAGGCAGACCGGTGCCCGCGGCACGCCCCAGATGGGCGTGCAGCCGCCGGCTGGATCCGCATCCGGGCGACGATCGTCCTCGCCGAGTTCGTCATAGAGCGAGGCGCGCCGGTCCGCAGACTGCGCCGCATTCACGGGATTGCAGATCATCGCAACCCTGCCATCGTCGAGGCGTATCGCCGCAATGGAGGAATTGTTGTTCGGCACATCGGTCGCCTGCGGCACGGACCAGGACCTGCCCCCATCCATGCTCTGGGTCCTGAAGACCCAATCCGCCTGCCGCCGGCGGAAGAAGGCGGCAAGACGATCCGCGCCCAGCCGGACCGGCGACATGTGCACGCAGCCGATCGACTGGTCGAGATCTTCAAGCTGCCAGCTTCTCCCCTGGTCGAGGCTGATGCCAACGGCGGCCGTGTCATGGCTGCCGTTCCATTTCTGGCCGGGCCGCTGGACGCAACGAAAGATGGGCAACAGCCAGGCCCCGTCATCGCGCACCGTCACCGGCGCCCGCACGAAACAGCCACGTGGCAGATCGAGATAACGGCCCTCCTCGGCCGTGATCGCCGGCGGTTCCGAGATGCCGCGGCGGATCTCGGCCATGCGGATCCTGCATTCGTCCTGATTGCCGGAAGGCTGCGAAGTGTGGAAGAGCCACAGCCTTCCGTCCGGTGCCGTGAAGAACACGGGATTTTGCTCCGAATGAGCAGGGTCGAAGCTCAATTTTTGGGGCAAGCCCCAGCACGGCGCGCCCTTGGGCAGCACCGAGGCGAAGATGGAAATATCCGATTTGCCTTCGAGCGTGCCCCCGAACCAGGCGCAGAGCAGGGTGCCATCGTGAAGCAGGTGCAGAAAGGCCGCATGATTCTGGATCATGGGCGAAGGCAGCAAAGCCTCCTGGCGCCCCGGCGACACGCCTTGGAGCCGGCCATTCATGTTCCGGGCTATTTCCTCGGGGTCCATTCGTTCCCTCCCATCTGAGGCCACCATCACAAAAAACACAAAGTTGTCAAGTTTTATAATGTCACGATTCCGATTAAAGAATGCAGATTTTTTTATTAACTAATTGATTTTAAATGAAAAATTTTTTCAAAATATCGGCAATTGAATTTACATTGTGAAATAAATTGACAAATTTATAGGAAAAGGCGATGGTTTGGGCAACCGGCGAAAGGACGTCGGAGGGAGGACTGCCGTGAAGAAAATGCTTGTCTTGGGGGCGCTGATGCTGGGCTCGGCCCTCTCGCCCGCCTTCGCCGGATCCGGGCCCATCAAGATCGTGCTCGCCGAGGAAGCGGATCTGCTGGAGCCCTGCATGGCAACCCGCTCCAATATCGGCCGAGTCATCATGCAGAACGTCAGCGAGACACTCACCGAGCTCGATGTTCGCAACCATAAGGGCCTGATGCCGCGCCTCGCCGAAAAATGGGAACAGAATCCCGATGGCAGCTGGCGCTTTCATCTGCGCCACGGCGTCAAATTCTCCGACGGCACGGCTTTCGACGCCAAGGACGTCAAGCACAGCTTCGATCGCATCATGAGCGACAAGAACGCCTGTGAATCACGTCGCTATTTCGGCGGCATGACCGTGACCCCCGCCATCGTCGACGACTACACCATCGACTTCAAGGCCGATCCTGCCCAGCCGATCCTGCCGCTGCTGATGTCTCTCGTCACCATCGTGCCCGAGGAGACGCCACTCGAATTCGTACGCGAGCCGGTCGGCACGGGTCCCTATAAATTGACCAACTGGACGCCGGGCCAGCAGATCGTCCTCACCAGCCGCGACGACTACTGGGGCACCAAGCCGGAAGTGACGCAGGCGACCTATCTGTTCCGCGCCGATCCCTCGGTGCGTGCCGCCATGGTCCAGACCGGCGAAGCGGATCTGTCGCCGTCGATCTCGCAGCTCGACGCCACCAATCCGGCCACCGATTTCTCCTATCTCGACAGCGAGACGGTCTATCTGCGCATCGACCACAATATCCCGCCGCTGAACGACGTCCGCATCCGCCGCGCGCTCAATCTGGCCATCGACCGCCAGGCCTTCCTCGGCACGCTGGTTCCCAAGGATGCCCTGCTCGCCACCGCGATCGTCCCCCCGCCGACGCTCGGCTGGAATCCGAACGTCAAAGTCTTCCCTTACGACCCCGATGGCGCCAAGAAATTGCTGGCAGAGGCCAAGGCGGATGGCGTCAACCTCGACACGCCGATCACCATCATCGCCCGCTCTGCCAATTTTCCCAATGTCACCGAGATCATGGAGGCCATCCAGGCCCAATTGCAGGATGTGGGCTTCAAGGTCGACCTGAAATTCGTCGAGGTCGCCGAGCACGAGCAGTATTATTCCAAACCCTTCAAGGAAGGCCGCGGGCCCCAGATCGTCGCCGCCATGCATGACAATGCCAAAGGCGACCCTTCCTTCTCGATGTTCTTCAAATACGCGACAAACGGCACCCAGTCCGGCTTTTCCGATCCGAAGGTCGACGACCTGATCAAGCGTGCTTCCGCTGCAGTCGGCGAGGAGCGGGCCAAGCTATGGTCGGAGCTGTTCGCCTATCTGCATGACGACGTCGTCGCCGACGTGCTGCTGTTCCACATGGTCGGCTTCTCGCGCGTTTCCGAGCGCCTGGACTACAAGCCGACCATGGCGACCAATTCCATGCTCCAGCTCTCCGAGATCAAGATCAAGTAGACTTGTCCGCTCGAACGACAGGCTTGCCAGTCGCAACAGCCATCGAGGCGGTGGGTCATCCTGCCGCCTGCCGCCTTGAGGACGCCATGCTGAGCTTCATTCGAAAACGCGCCGTGGCCAGTCTGATCTCCCTGGTCGGACTGATCGTCATGGTCTTCTTCCTGTCGCGCCTGACCGGCGACCCTGCCGCCCTGTTCCTCCCGGTCGAGGCTTCGGCTGAAATGAAGGAGCAGTTCCGCCAGTTGCACGGCTTGAACGATCCTCTGCTGGTCCAGTTCCTGCGCTATGTCGGGGACGTGGCGGTCGGCGATTTCGGCGAGTCCCTGCGCAAGGCCCGACCCGCCCTCGACGTCGTGCTCGAAGCCTTCGTGTGGACGCTCTGGCTGGCTGCCATCACGATGACGCTGGTTACCACTACCGCCATCGTCGTGGGTTCGCTTGCCGCCTTCCGCGCCGGCGGCTTCTTCGACCGGCTCTCCTCCCTGATCTCCCTGCTCGGCGCCTCGGTTCCCGATTTCTGGATCGCGATCGTGGCGATCGTCGTCTTTTCCGTGAAGCTGGCCTGGTTGCCGACGTCGGGCACAGGTTCCCTTCTCCACTGGATCCTGCCGATCTGCGTGCTGTTCATCCGCCCCTTCGGCATCATCGTGCAGGTGGTACGCGGATCGATGATCGGCGCCCTCTCCTCCGCCTATGTGAAGACCGCCCGCGCCAAGGGCGTCAAATCGGGCCCGATCATCTTCATCCATGCCCTGCGCAATGCCATGCTCCCGGTCATCACCGTGATCGGCGACCAGGCCGCGAGCCTGCTCAATGGCGCCGTCATCGTCGAGACCATTTTCGGCTTCCCGGGCATCGGCAAATTGATGATCGATTCCATCCTGCAGCGTGACTTCAATGTCGTGCTGGCGGCGATCCTCGTCACGGCGCTGGCGATCTTCCTCATGAATCTCCTGATCGACTTTGCCTACGCACTGCTCGATCCGCGGATCCGTCACTGAGGACAGCGGCCATGACCCACCCCACGGCTGATACCACGATCGCAGCCGAGCCTTCTTTCGCGACGCGCATGGCGCGCATGTTGCTGGCCGACAAATTCGCCCTTTGCGCCGCCATCCTGCTGCTCCTGTTCGTAGTCCTCGCCATCATAGGACCGAGTTGGCTCGGCGAACTGGCGACCAAGCAAAACCTCCGCGGCCGCAACGCAGCTCCCTTTGACTGGGAACGCGGCTGGGTATGGTGGATGGGCGCAGACGCGCTCGGTCGCCCCCTGCTCGCGCGCATCGTCGTCGCCACGCGCAACACGCTGTTGGTGGCCGCCGGCGCCGTTGTCCTGTCGGCTAGTGTCGGCACCCTGCTTGGGCTTCTGGCCGGCTTTTCCTCCCTTCGCGTCAACCAAGTGATCATGCGGCTTGCGGACGTCATCATGTCCTTCCCGTCGCTGCTGATCGCCGTGATCGTGCTCTACATTCTGGGGCCATCGATCCTGAACCTGATGCTGGTGCTGGCCATCACCCGCATTCCGGTCTACCTCAGAACCACGCGGGCCGAAGTGCTCGAGATCCGCGAACGCATGTTCGTGCAGGCGGCCAGGGTGATGGGGGCGTCCAGGACGCGCATCCTCTTCCGCCATATCCTGCCCGTCGTCCTGCCGACGCTGACCACGCTTGCCACGCTGGATTTTGCCTATGTCATGCTGGCCGAAAGTGCCTTGTCCTTCCTCGGCATCGGTATTCAGCCACCCGAGATCACCTGGGGCCTGATGATCTCGCAGGGCCGGCAATATCTGACCAATGCCTGGTGGCTGTCCTTCTGGCCCGGCCTTGCGATCATAGTGACGACCCTGTCGCTGAACCTTTTGTCGAACTGGCTGCGCATCGCGCTCGATCCAACGCAGCGCTGGCGCCTCGAAATGAAGGTTCGCAAGAATGGCTGATCATCTCCTGGACGTGCGCGGCCTCTCCGTCGAGTTTCATACGGCGATGGGTGTGGTCAAGGCGGTTCGCAACGTCTCCTACCATCTCGACCGTGGCGAGACGCTGGCGATCCTCGGCGAGAGCGGTTCGGGCAAGTCGGTCTCCTCGTCCGCCATCATGAACCTGATCGACATGCCGCCGGGACGCATTGCCTCGGGCGAAATCCTGCTCGATGGCGTCGACCTCCTGAAGATGCCGGCGCGTGAAAGGCGCGAGGTGAACGGACGCCGCATCGCCATGATCTTCCAGGATCCTCTCAGCCACCTCAACCCGGTCTACACGGTTGGCTGGCAGATCCGCGAAGCGCTCACCACCCATGGCACCGACGCAGCCACTGCCCGGGCCGAAACGCTGCGCCTGCTGACGCGGGTCGGCATCCCCGATCCCGAGTTCTCGCTCGGCAAATACCCGCATGAATTCTCGGGTGGCCAGCGCCAGCGCGTGATGATCGCCATGGCGCTGGCACTTCGGCCGGACCTTCTGATCGCCGACGAACCGACCACCGCGCTCGACGTCACGGTTCAGGCAGAAGTCCTTGCCCTGCTGGAGGAGTTGCAGCGGGAAACCGGCATGGCGATCCTGATCATCACGCATGATCTCGGTGTCGTCGCCGAAATCGCCGACCGGGTCGTGGTGATGGAAAAGGGCGAACTGGTCGAGGCCGGCACTGTCAGCCAAGTCTACAAGAACCCCCAGCACCCCTACACCAGGAAGCTCATCGCTGCCGCACCCGGCAGAGGCCAGATGCACGAGCCGGTTGCCCGCGCCGAACCCGTGCTTTCGGTGCGCGACGTGCGCAAGCGCTATGGCGCCTTCGAGGCCCTGAAGGGCGTTTCTTTCGATCTCATGCCCGGCGAAACCATGGCTGTCGTCGGCGAGAGCGGGTCGGGCAAGTCCACGCTTGCCCGCATCTTGCTGCGCCTCGACGAGCCCGATAGCGGCAGCGCGCTATGGAAGGGACGCGATCTGTTCACGATGTCGCCCGCCGATCTCTACAGGCTGCGCCGTGACCTGCAGATGGTATTCCAGGACCCGACCCAGTCGCTCAATGCGCGCATGACCGTATACCAGCTCATCTCCGAAGCATGGGCCATCCATCCCGATATTCTCCCCAGGGCGAGATGGCGCGAGCGCGTGGCTGAGCTTCTGATGCAGGTGGGTCTCAGCGCCGAGCATATGAGCCGCTACCCCCACCAGTTCTCCGGCGGCCAGCGCCAGCGTATCGCCATCGCCAGGGCCCTTGCGCTCGAACCCCAGCTCATCATCTGCGACGAGGCTGTGTCGGCTCTCGACGTCTCGGTGCAGGCCCAGGTCATCGCGCTGCTCGACAGGCTGCGCCAACGGCTGGGGATCGCCTTCATCTTCATAGCCCATGACCTGCCGGTAGTGCGCGACTTTGCCGACCACGTCATGGTCATGCAGAAGGGCAGCATCGTGGAACTCGGAACGGTCCGCGAGGTGTTCGAGGCCCCGCGCCAGGATTATACCCGCGCCCTTCTTGCAGCGGCGCTCGACCCCGATCCGGACACCCAGGCCGCCCATCGCGCCGCCCGTCTGAGAACAGCCTCCTGAAACACCGGTCCCATCCAAGGAAGACCCCATGTCCAGACAAGCCTTCGTGGCCCTCGTGACCTGCTTCAACGAGGACGAAACCGTCAACTACCAAGCGACGCGCGCCCAGGTTCGCCGCCAGGTCGTGGCCGGCAACAACATCATGTGCGCCGGCACCAATGGGGATTTCACGGCGCTCACCTTCGAGGAAAAGGTCCGATTGACCGAAGAAGTCGTCGATGAGGTCGGCGGCCGCGTCAGGGTGATCGTCAATGCCGGCATGCCGGCAACCTTCGAGACGATCAAGCTGGCGCGCGAATTCGACCGCATCGGCGTCGATGGCATCGCCGTGATCACGCCCTTCTTCATCGCCTGCACGCAGGACGGCCTCATTCGCCATTTCTCGACCGTCGCCGATGCCGTGCAGACGCCAGTCTATCTCTACGATATCCCGGCGCGCACGCAGAACCACATCGAGCCCCAGACCGCTCGAACCCTGGCCCGCCACGGCAACATTGCCGGCATCAAGGACTCGGGGGGCGCGAAGGAGACGCTGGAGGCCTACCTTCAGGTTTCCAAGGAAGTCGATGGCTTCCAGGTCTATTCCGGGCCCGATCATCTGGTGCTGTGGGCGCTCCAGAATGGCGCAGCCGGCTGCATATCGGGCCTGGGCAATGCGATGCCGCATGTCCTGGCCGGCATTTTGAGCGCCTTCAACTCCGGCAATGTTACCGAGGCGGAAAGACAGCAGGCTATTTTCGCCGCTTTTCGCACCGACCTCTACGCGCTCGGATTTGCTCCCGCCATGGTCAAGCGCGCGCTCTATCTGCAGGACGCCTCGGTTGGCGCCAGCCGCCAGCCGGCGTTGCTGCCCAATGACGAGCAGGATGCGCAAGTCGCCAACCTCCTGCGCCAATATGGCATGCTCTGATTTGGCCGGCTTTCCGGGTGGCTGCGCCTCTCAGACCTCCGGAATATTCTCTTTGAACACCACTTGCAGGCGCGGCGGATGGGCAATGATCGGCTGATCCCGCAAGGAGTGGATCAGCGTATTCAGCGCTTCGCGCGCCTCCACGCGCGGGTTCTGGTCGATGACCGCATCGAGCGTACCGTCCAGCAGCAACGGCTTGGTGTCCTCGGTGACCTCATGCCCGACGAAGACGACCGAGTTCGCACGGCCGCATTCTTTCAGGGCACGGGCGATGCCGGGAATGCCGGCACCGATATTGTAGATGGCGGCGAGGTCCGGATGATGTTGCAGCAGCGCCTTGGTTTCCGCATAGGCGCGTTCGTTGTCGTCACCCATTTCGCGAAGCTCCACGATGCGCAGCCCGGGATTCTCCTCGGCGAGGATGTGGCGAAAGCCCATCTCTCGTTCCTCATGGCCGCGATAGGACAATGACCCGGCCAGCAGCCCGACCTTGCCCGTCCTGCCGGCACCCATGAAGCGGCCGGCGAGATAGCCGGCAAGGCGGCCCGCTGCCCGGTTGTCGATGCCGACATAGGCGACGCGCGGCACGGACTGGATGTCGGAAACGATCGTCACGATCCTGACGCCGGTGGCCGCCAGCGACCGGATCGCCTCGCGCACGGTGGGATGATCCAGCGCGATCACCCCTACGCCGTCGGTTTCCCCCTGCAGGTCGTAGAGCGCCCGGGCGAGCCTATCCGGCGTGAAGTCGTCGACCGTGTGGATCCGCGCGTCGACACCGGCGCGATAGGCCGCCTGCTCTCCAATCTGCTCGCACAGCTTGCGCATGAAGGCGTTGGAACGGGAGGGCAGCACGAAATCGAGGCGCAGGCTGCGCCCGCTTCCCGCATCCTGCGCCGCGCCATCATCGAGCACATAACCGAGGCGCTGGGCGGTCTCCAGAATGATCTCGCGGGTCCGGCCGCGTACGCCGGGGCGCCCGTTCAGGACACGATCGACCGTTGCCGACGAGAAACCGGCCTCTCGCGCAACGTCTGACAGGGTGGCACGCAATCTGGAACTCGCCTTCCGAATGCGGCACGGATGCCGCCTTTTGTGATTCTGATTGAAAATGATGGATTTTTTGCGGGCCGAGTGCAAGCGACACCCAGGCCCCGGAAATTGCCGGTCGCTATTTATCCACCTGTTTTAGCTTGTGTTTTCGACATCTTCTTCAAGTCTTCCAAGCCGGATGATTTACAATGATTTACAATGATTTCAAATGATGTTGACATCAAAATCCATCAACATCAATATCGCCCGAAAGGTCGGACAAACAGACCTAGGGAGGATGCATGAACGAACCCAGGCATTTCGCGCCGGATGCCCCGGTGCGCACCAGGCGCTACGCGATCGGCTGCATCGGTGCCGGCATGATCATGGCCGAATGCCATCTGGCGGCCTACAAGGAGGCGGGCTTCCCCGTCGTCGCCATCGCGTCCCGCACCAAGACGAATGCCGAAAAGGTTGCCGCCCGCTGGCAGATCCCGACCGTACATGACACGCCCGAGGCCTTGATCGAGGATACCGAGGTCGAGATCCTCGATCTTGCCTTTCCGCCGGACCAGCAGCCGGCCCTCATCCGCCATGCCCTCAAGCAAAGGCACGTCAAGGCGATCCTCGCCCAAAAGCCGCTTGCCCTGTCCTTGTCGGAAGCCATCAAGCTGCGGGACGAGGCCGAGGCCGCCGGCAAGATCCTCTCCGTCAACCAGAACATGCGCTACGACCAGTCGATGCGCGTGCTCAAGCAGGTCCTCGACGCCGGCGACCTCGGGCAGGTGGTGTTCGCCCAGATCGACATGCATGCAATCCCCCATTGGCAGCCCTTCCTGCGCAATTACGACCGGCTGACGCTCGCCAATATGAGCGTGCATCACCTTGACGTGCTGCGCTTCCTGTTCGGCGATCCCGACGAGATCACCACCCTCACCCGCAAGGACCCCCGCACCACCTTCGACCATCGCGACGGCATCACGATCTCGACGCTGCGCTTTCCCTCGGGGGTGCTGGCGCTGTCGCTCGAAGACGTCTGGTCGGGCCCGAGGCAGGAAGGCTATCGCGACGACCAGCACATCACCTGGCGCGTGGAGGGAACCGAAGGCGTGGCCAAGGGCAGCATCGGCTGGCCCACAGGCGCCCCGTCCACCTTCAGCTATGCATCGGCCAAGGCCACGGGCGGCGAGTGGGTCACGCCGCAATGGCAGACCATGTGGTTCCCGCACGCCTTCATCGGCGTGATGGAGCAGCTTCAGCATGCGGTGGAAACCGGAACCGCCCCGGCCCTTTCGGTCGCCGACAATGTCAGGACGATGGCGCTGGTGGAGGCGGGATATCGCTCCATCACGGAAAGCCGCACCGTCAGGCTCAGCGAAATACCCATCCATTGAAAATCAAGAAATATCGATACGGGAAGGAAATCGACCATGATGCAGGCAGGTATCTTCACCGGCTATTTTCCCTATAGCCTGGAGGAAACGGCGAAGAAGATCCGTTCGCTCGACTTCAACACCGTGCAGCTCGACCTGCATTTCAAGGATGTCGACCTCTCCGCCGGCCAGATCACCAAGGACAAGGCGAAGAAGGTGCACGATACCTTCCGCGACCACCATCTGCCGATCTGCTGCATCTCCGGCTACACCAACATCATCCATCCCGACAAAGCCGAGCGCGAGAAGCGCGTCGACTATCTCAAGGAGATCATCCGCAATGCGCGCCATTTCGGCTCGCCCTATGTGATTTCCGAGACAGGAACCTTCAACACCGAGTCCGATTGGGTGCATCACCCCAGGAACAAGACCGAGGAAGGCTTCGAGGAATGCCGCAAGGTGATCGCCGACCTCGCCCAGACGGCCTATGACCACGGCGCGGTCTTCCTGCTCGAAACCTATGTGAACAATGTCGTCGGCTCGGTCGAGGAAACCGTGCGCATGTTCGCCCAGGTCGACCATCCCGGCCTCGGCCTGCTGATGGATCCGACCAATTATTTCGAGACCCACAACATCGACCGGATGGACCAGATCCTCAACCAGGTCTTCGACACGCTCAGTGACAAGATCCGGATCGCCCATGCCAAGGACGTGAAGCGTTCGGGCGACGACAAGAGCGAGAAACATGCCGATATCGGCGACGCGGATGCCCTCGAAAGCCATACCTTCCGTGGTGTCGGCGAGATCGAACTGCCCGCCCCCGGCCTCGGCTCCCTCAATTACGATCTCTATTTGCAGCGTCTTGCCCAGAAGCACCCCAACATTCCGGTGATCATCGAGCATCTGTCCGAGGAGGACGTGCCCCGCGCCAAAAAATTCCTCGACGGCAAGTTCCGCGACAACGGTCTTTGAAGGTCGAGGGAGGCGAACATGTTGAAATTCGGACTGAAGCTTGCCGCCGCAGCCGCCTTGCTGGCCATGGCGATCACCGCGCCGCAGGCGCAGGAGCAACAGAAGACCTTCTATCTTCTCTCCCATGGCGGGCCGTCCGACGCGTTCTGGATCGACTGGAACGCCGGCGCCACCAAGGCCTGCGACCAGCTCAAGGTCACCTGCAAGATTTCCTTCAGCGGCGGCGACATGGCCGCCCAGAAGGAGGCCTTCAACTCGGCCATCGCCGCCAAGCCGGATGGCATCGCCACCACTTCGGCGCAGCCGGGCCTGTGGACGGAGGAGGTGAAGGCGGCCAAGGCAGCCGGCATCCCGATCATCTTCTACAACACCGATGACGTCGCCACCGGCCGCCAGGCCTATGTCGGCGCCGATCTCAAGGAGGCCGGCGTCACCTGGGCGAAATATCTGGTCGACAAGAAGCTGGTGAAGCAGGGCGACAAGGTCTTCCTGCCCGTCGAGGTGCCCGGCGCCAGCTACCAGCAGCTGGAGACGGCGGGCATCGCCAGCGTCTTCGATCCGCTCGGCATCAAATATGACGTGGTCGATTGCGGCACCGATCCGGCCGGCATCATCGCCAAGATGACGGACTACATGATCGCCAGCAAGCCGCCGGCGATCATCGCCCTCGGCGACTCCGTGGCCGCCAGCGTCAAGCGGGTCTTCGAGGGCGCCGGTGTTTCGGCCGGCCAGATCCCGGTGGTCGGCTGGGGCAATTCGAGGGAGACGGCCGAGGCGGTCAAGGCAGGCTATGTCAACGCCGCCGCCTGGCAATACCCCTCGGCGCAGGGCTTCATGCCCGTCGCCCTGCTCAACCTGGCCGCCTCGGGCCAGCCCATCGGCTACGACGTGCACACCTTCAGCCTCTACGACGCTTCCAGCGTCGAGCCGATCCTGAAGCTCTACGCCGGCAAGTAACCGAAGGGGCCGGCCTCGGCCGGAACCCTCCTTTTCGCAGCGAATGGGACCGTCATGGCTTTGGTCGTGGAAAACAACACTCCCGGAAGGAGCCTGCGGGCGAGCCTGCCGCGCTCGCCCCAGATGGCATCGCTCGTCATCCTCCTCGTGGCCCTGGCGGGCTTCGCCGTGGCCGACGCCAATTTCCTTTCCCCGCTCAATATCACCAACATGATGGCGTTCCTGCCCGAGCTCGGCATCATCGCGCTCGGCATGACGCTGCTGCTGACGGCAGGCGAGTTCGACCTTTCGGTCGGCGCCGTCTTCGCACTGGCGCCGGTGCTGGTGATGCTGCTGGTGCAGCAGGGCGTGATGGATATCGGCCCGGCCCTGCTGGTCGGCCTCCTCCTCTGCGTCGCGATCGGCTGGGTCAACGGCGTGATCGTGACGAAGATCGGCATCTCCTCCTTCCTCGTCACGCTTTCCATGCTGCTGATCCTGCGCGGCGTGGCCCTCTACATCACCCAGGGCTTCCCCCTGAAATCGTGGGACCAGCCCGGTCCCTGGGTGACGCTGCTGGCCGGCAGCTTCCAGGCCGGAGCCTTCAAACTCTACACCTCGCTATGGTGGTTCATCGGCCTCACCGGCCTGTGCATCTATCTGCTGAACTACGCCAAGCTCGGCAACTGGATCAGCGCCATCGGCTCGAACCGCAATGCCGCACTTGCCCGCGGCGTGCCGGCCGACGCCGTGAAGATCTGGCTGTTCATCCTGACCTCGGTGCTCGCCGGACTTGCCGGCATGATCAGCGCCTTCCGCATCTCCGCCGCTTCCCCGGTGGCCGGCACCGGCTATGAACTCGAGGTCATCGCGATGGTCGTGGTGGGCGGCACCGCCCTCACCGGCGGACGAGGCACCATCTTCGGCACCGTGGTCGGCGTGCTCATGCTGCGCGCCATCCGCAACGGCATCGTACTGATCGGCGTGCCGGGCCTCGCCTACAACATCTTTCTCGGCGGCATCATCCTGGTGATGCTGATCCTGCACGCCTTGCTGCAGAAGAATGGCGGGAGGCGCTGATGGCCACGGAAGTCCTGCGGCTCGAAAACCTGCGGAAGTCCTTCGGCAGCGTGCAGGCCCTCAAGGGCGCCTCGCTGACATTGCGCGAAAGCGAGGTCGTCGCCCTGCTCGGGGACAATGGCGCCGGCAAGTCCACCCTGATCAAGGCGATCTCCGGCGTCCATCCGAGCAACGGCGGCGCCATCTATGTGCGCGGCGACAAGGCCTCCATCCGCTCGGCGCGCGATGCCATGGATCTCGGTATCGAGACGATCCATCAGGACACCTCCCTGGCCCCGGATCTCAGCATTGCACGCAACCTCTTCCTCGGCCGGGAGCCGGTGAAGCTGAGCTGGCTCGGCGTATTCGCCCCGATTGATTTCGGCGAGTTGCGCCGCGTGGCGGCGGCCTTGCTGAAGCGCGTCGGCATTTCCAAGGAGCTCGACGCCGATGCCCTGGTCTCCACGCTCTCCGGCGGCGAGCGCCAGTCCATCGCCATTTCCCGTGCCATGCAGTTCGCCGCCAAGGTGATCATCCTCGATGAGCCGACCAACAATCTCGGCGTGGAGGAGACCCATGGCGTGCTGCGCTTCGTCAGGGACATGCGCGATGCCGGCCACAGCGTGCTGTTCATCACCCACAACATCCACCACGTCTTCGAAGTCTGCGACCGCCTGGTGGTGATGCGCCACGGCGAGGTCGTGGCGGAGAAGACGGTGGCGGAGACCGACCTCCTCACCGTGGAAGGCATCATCATGGGCGTCGACATCAAGGCGCTGCTCAAGGATGCGAAGGCGCATTGAGAATGGTCGAACTGTTCGGACGCTCCCTCACGCGCCGCCAGATCGGCGAACGGGCCGGCATGCTGTCGCAATTCGCCGGCGTGCGGCTGATGACATTGGGCGACGGCGTCGAGCGCGGCATCCGCATGCTGGAATTCCGCACCGGCACGGGCCTGCGTTTCACCGTGCTGGTCGACCGCGCGCTCGACATCGCCGACTGCGAGTATCGGGGGCAATCCATCGGCTGGCATTCCCCGACCGGTTTCCGGCATCCGGGCCTGCATGAATATGAGGGGGAAAACGGCCTTGCCTGGGCCCGTTCCTTCTCCGGCCTCCTGGTGACCTGCGGCCTCGATCATATCCTCGGGCCGCAGGAAACGCCGGCCGACAGCTACAACTATCCGGGCAAGAGGAGCATCCGGCATTCTCTGCATGGCCGCATCGGCACCATTCCCGCCCGCCTGACCGGCTATGGCGAGAGCTGGAACGGCGAGCACTGCGTGCTCTGGGCGGAGGGCATCGTGCAGCAATCGGCCGTGTTCGGCGAGGACCTGCATCTCCTGCGACGCATCGAGGCCGATCTCGGCGGCAACGAGATCCGCATCCGCGACCGCGTGGTCAATCACGGCTTCCGGCGCACGCCGCACATGTATTTCTATCATATCAATATCGGCCATCCCGTGCTCGACGAGGGCTCGCGCTACCTCGCCCCCATCGCGGATGTCGCCTGGGCTGCCCATGCCGGCGAGGCCTATCGCCGGCAGGAAGTCGGCTATCGCGTGGCTCCTGCCCCCAAGGCCGGCTTCCGCGAGCAGGTCTGGCAGCACAGGCTCGCCGCCAATGCCGCTGGCGAACAACCGGTGGCCCTCGTCAATGACCGCATCGGCCTGGGGCTGATGGTGGTCACGCGGCAGGACCAGTTGCCCTGCCTCTATCAATGGCAGAACTTCCAGCCCGGCGAATATGTTCTCGGCATCGAACCCTCGACGCATCACGTTCTCGGCGATCTCGCCGCGCGCGAGCGCGGCGAGATGATCTGGCTGGAGCATGGCGAAGAGCGCCGCTACCAGGCGACCTTCAAGGTCCTCGACGGCAGCGCCGAGATCGTGGCGGCGGAAGGCCTCGTCACCGGTATCGCCCGCCAACCCTCGGAGGACTTCCCCCCGCCATCCGGACTGTTCCTGCACCTGGAGGGACGCTCGTGACGAGGGGATCAAACGGGAAAGATGTGGGCCGAGGCCCGGAAAACCACACGAAATGAACGGCATGGCCATGGCGACGATGCATAGGAAACGGGATTACAGCCTGGTCGGCGACAGCACGCGCCAGGCCATCGAGACGGGCTTGGCATCCGCGGAGTGGTACCACACCGACATCCCCCGCAAGGTCATGAAGGAGTTGATGCAGCGCTCCGATGGACCTGCCATCCGCGACACCGTGATCTGGATTGCCGCCATCCTCATATCCGCGGCCGGCGGCATCTGGTTCTGGGGCAGCTGGTGGTGCCTGCCCTTCTTCTTCGTCTATGGCGTGCTCTACGGTTCCTCCAGCGACTCGCGCTGGCACGAATGCGGTCACGGTACCGCCTTTCGCACCCGCTGGATGAACGACGTGGTCTACCAGATCGCCAGCTTCATGCTGATGCGCAATCCCGTCACCTGGCGCTGGAGCCACGCCCGCCACCACACCGACACCATCATCGTCGGGCGCGATGCCGAGATCGCCGTGATGAGGCCGCCGGACCTGATCCGGCTGGTACTGAATTTCGTCGGCATCATCGACGCCTGGTATTCGCTGATCGCCCTCGGCCGCAACGCCTTGGGAACCCTGACGCCTGACGAGCAGAGCTTCATTCCCGAGATGGAGCGGCACAAGGCCGTGACGGCAGCACGCTGGCATATGGCGATCTATCTTGCCGCCATCCTCGCTGCGCTCGCCGCCCGGTCCTGGCTGCCGCTGATGCTGATCGGCCTGCCGCGCCTCTATGGCTGCTGGCACATGGTGATGACCGGCCTGCTTCAGCATATCGGCCTTGCCGACAATGTGACGGACCACCGGCTCAACACCCGCACCGTCTACATGAACCCGATCAGCCGCTTCATCTACTGGAACATGAACTACCATGTGGAACACCACATGTTCCCGATGGTGCCCTATCATGCCCTGCCCAGGCTGCATGACCTGATCAAGCATGACCTGCCCGCACCGAACCCGTCGATGTGGCACGCCTATCGCGAGGTGTTTCCGGTCGTGCTGCGCCAGCTTCGCAACGAGGATTATTTCCTGCTGCGGGAGCTGCCGCCCACCGCCCGGCCCTATCGCGCCGAATTCCATGAATTGGCCGTGGCCGCGGCCGCGGCCGCCGAGTGAGAACCACGCAATGACCCGCACCAGACCCACTGTTGCCGACCTGCGCGCCCTCAAGGGCCGTAAGCAGCTGACCATGCTCCGCGTCACCACGCTGGAGGAGGCCGAGGCCGCCGAGCGGGCGGGCGTGGACATCGTCTCCATTCCGCCCGAGCTGATCCTCGACCCGCGCTATCGCGATGCCGCGCCGAGCCTGTTCTCCATGCCGGGCGAGAACTTCTACGAGATCGGCACGGCGGACGACTTCGTGCGCTGGTCGTTCCGCATGATCAAGGCCTCCGCCGATGCGGTCTATTGCAGCGCCTCCTATGCCACGATCAAGCGCATGGCGGACGAGGCGGTCCCCGTCATCGGCCATGTCGGCTTGATCCCCTCGCGCAAGACCTGGACAGGCGGCTTCAAAGCCGTCGGCAAGACGGCCGACAGCGCCCTGCAAATTTTCGAGGCCGTCAAGCAGCTCGAAGCGGCCGGCGCCTTCGGAGCCGAGATCGAGGTGGTGCCGGTGGAGGTCGCCGAGGCGATCGCGCAGCGCACCAGCCTCTTCATGCTGTCGATGGGGGCCGGCGCCGGCTGTGACGCGCAATATCTGTTCGCCGAGGATATCCTCGGCATGAATCGCGGCCACATGCCCAGGCACTCCAAGGTCTATCGCAATTTCGCTGCCGAATATGATCGCCTGCAGGCCGAGCGCGTTGCGGCCTTCCGCGAATATGTGTCGGATGTGGGCGCCAATGCCTATCCGCAGGAACGGCACATCGTGCATATGCCGCCAGATGAATTGAAGGCGTTCATGACGAAGCTTGAGGTGAGCTGAGGCTGGCCTCCAAATCAGGCCTGATGCCGTAAGAGTCCCCGCTATCGCTTCGCTTGCTGCTGGAAGCCCGTATCCATTTTGGGTCACGGTATTCCATCATCACAGAAGAACATCCCGTATGTCCGCCTGCAGCACAGGCAACACATCGGTCTCGAACCACGGATTCTGGCTCAGCCATTTGTTGTTGTGCCAGGACGGATGAGGCAACGGAAACCTGCGCATCCGCGGGTCGCTTTGATAGACCTCGCGCCACCGCCTGACCGTTTCATTGACACCCCATCGTCCGGCTTCCGGTCCGAGGTGCCAACGCTGGGCATAGGAACCGATGACCAGCAACAGCCTCACATTCGGCATTTGAGAGAACAGCCGGGAGCGCCAGAGCTCTGCGCACTCCCGGCGGGGCGGCAGATCGCCGCCGTTCGACGTCAATCCCGGAAAGCAAAATCCCATCGGCAGAATGGCAACCTTCGACGGATCGTAGAAGCTGGCTTCGTCAACTCCCAGCCACCGTCTCAAACGCACGCCGGACGGGTCATCGAAGGGACGACCGCTCTTGTACACTCTGGTTCCCGGTGCCTGGCCGGCTATGCAGATACGCGCATCTTGCGATGCCTGAATGACCGGCCTTGGCTCATGAGCCAGCGGCATGCCGTACCGGGGGTCATCGCGGCAGATGCGGCAGGCGCGGATACTGCTCAGCAGTGCCTCAAACGGGGAGGCCTGGTCGCTCGTCTTTGAAACGTGGGGCTCGAGGGGCGTCACTGATTTCATTGAATGGTCACCGCACGGCCTTCATGGCTGCTCCGCGGCTGGGCTATTGCGGGGTGCCGGATAGATAATCGTCGCGTCTGCTTCGACCATGGCACCCGTCGTGAGTTGCGCACGCTCAAGGCGCCCCTCTCCCATGATGTGGAAAACGATCTCTCCCTCGGCGATCAAATAGTCCGCCACGATGCGGCGGTGACATCGCCACCACACCGCTTCCGAACACATGATCGCCGAGCGCTTCTTGTGTCCCTCGCTGCGCAGGCGCTCCAAGCCTTCGTGAAACTCACCCGAAAGTGCATAGTCGGCGTAATTGTGGAAGCTCTCGTTTGTCCAAAAGCCATTGCGATCCCGAGGGAATGCTCCGAACTTGCCGCGAAGGCCACCAAGCGCAGCAATGTAATCGTATGAAATCTGGCAGGCCGAGAGGGAGCCGGGCAAGCGATCCTGATTGAATTGCGGGTTGGCTCTCGACATCGGGATCTTCCTGATATCGACGAGCAGCTCAACCTGCGCCTGACGCAGAAGGTCGACAAACTCTTCGATGCGCCGGTTGGAATGGCCGATGGTGAAGAAGGGCGGCTTCACGCGCCTGGTTCACACATGGTCGAGGGCACTGCCCTTGTGAGCGGCGATATGGTCGGT
The DNA here is from genome assembly GCF_057073705.1 of Labrys sp. E2SS-1L. Taxonomy (NCBI): domain Bacteria; kingdom Pseudomonadati; phylum Pseudomonadota; class Alphaproteobacteria; order Hyphomicrobiales; family Xanthobacteraceae; genus Labrys; species Labrys sp. E2SS-1L. The sequence continues at coordinate 1,201,623 of NZ_CP172713.1, forward strand.
CTTGTCGCTCTTGATCTCATATTGGGGATCGTCTTCCGTCGCACGGTGGATATGCCCCTTATAGTCGAAATCACGTGTATGGATCGCGATAATCGTCCCCGATACGCGGCCCGCCTCGGAATTCCAGGTCACGTGATCGCCGATCTCAAATCGTTTGGTCATCCCGCCAACTCCTCCTTCCGTCGGAAGCCCACTCCCACACGCGCGTCATTTCGATCCTGGTCATGGGCGTGATGGACGGCCGAGGCAGTCTCGCCTGCTTGGGCGGCTTGCGGCGAAGTCAACCTGATCCCGCCGCGCATTCATGCTGCCATTCTCCACCGAGACAGCGCTCGACGACAGGCCAACTGAATCACGCTCCACGACCACAAGAAGCCTCGCTTCCTGGCCTCGCGAAACAACATTTAACATAACAAAACTTCTGATCAGCAAGAAGCCGGCCTAGCGTGTTCCCTGCTTCTGCTGCCCCCAGCGGAAGCCAAATCGACCGAGCCCCGCAACGCTTGGTCAACAGGCCCGGTCGCCCCACCCAAACCTCAGCGACCGGGCCACCTGCCACCGCACCGTCCGATTGCCGGAAAACGTCGAGTTGGCTCTGCGACAGCGATTTTCCTGACGCGTCCCCGGAGCGATGCCTCGTCGCGGCCGGCCAATGCCGCTGTCGAGAAGAAGGAGGGCCTAACCGCTCATTGGGATCCGGTTGGCAAGTTCCCTCGCAATGCCCAGAAAAGCGCGGATGGCTTTGGCATCGCTTCGCTCGCTCAGGCAGACCAGCGCCTCTTCCATCAGCATTGGAGGGCCCGAGATCGGGATTCTCATGAGCCGGCCGTCGTTGCCGAACTCGGCCTCGGAAACGAAACCAAGGCCGGCGCCCGAAGCCACGATCTCACGGACAGCTTCGCGTCCCTCCGCCTCGATGGCATATTTCAGCCTGATGCCGGCATCGGCCGCCCCGTCCTCCAGGCGCTTGCGGGTCTTGGAGCCACGCTCGCGAATGACGAGGGGCATCGTGGCCAGATCGGCAAAGGAAAGGCTCTTGCGTCCACCAAGGTCGAAATCTGCCGCGGCAAAGGCGACGATCGGCGTGGCGTTGAGGGCGATGATCTCGAAGTCGCGGCCCGCCGGCACCTCCCCCACGACACCGATATCCGCTTCATAGTTGAACAGGCTCTTGATGACCGTTTCGGTGTTGCCGGACCGGACGGTGACGTGGACCCCCTGATAACGCCGGCGGAACTCGCCCATGATATGCAGCACGTGGTGGGCCGCATCGGCGACGATGCGCAGCGTCCCGGCCCGAAGAGAACGGGATTCCGACAAGAGCTCGAGAGCCTGATTCTCCATTTCGAACATGCGCCGGGTGATGGTCAAAAGGCGCTCCCCGGCTTCCGTCAGCACGACCTGCTTGCGCTGCCGATTGAACAGGAGCGTGTCATATTCCTCCTCCAGCTTGCGAACCTGGTCGGAGATCGCCGGCTGGGTCAGCAGCAATTCGCTGGCGGCCCGCGAAAAGCCGCCCGAGATCGCCACATAGTGAAAGGCGCGGAGTTGAACATAGCGCATCGGCGATCATCCCCAGGGCTCGATATCGTCCACATATAATCACAGCTTATATACGGATACAAAATAACGATTTTTAGAATAGATTGTGCCGGTCCTATATGGTCGCCGAACGAACGGCATCTGATGAGGACCGGCCCATGCACGATGGTGCGTCGACGCAAGCTTTTGCCCCTCCCCTGCTCGGTGAGCCCTATCTGCTGACCCCCGGCCCGCTGACCACTTCAGCCGAGGTGAAACAGGCCATGCTGCGCGACTGGGGCTCCTGGGATGCCGATTTCCGTGCCATGACCGTCGAGCTTCGGCGGGGCCTGCTCGCTTTGACCGGCGACCGCAGGGGCGACTATGATTGCGTGCCCATGCAGGGGTCCGGCTCGTTCTGCGTCGAGGCCATGCTCGGTTCCTTCGTCCCCAAGGACGGCAAGGTCCTTGTCCTGGCCAATGGCGCCTATGGCCTGCGGGCCGCCGAAACCATGCGCTATATTGGCCGCCCCTACACCCTCATCGACAAGGGCGACTACCTGCCTCCGCGCGGCGAGGAAGTTGCGGCCGCGCTCGACGCGGATCCGGGGATCAGCCATGTCCTTGCCATCCATTGCGAAACCTCCTCCGGCATTCTCAACCCGGTGGCCGAGATCGCCGCCGTGGTCGAGAGCAAGGGACGCAAACTCCTCATCGATTCCATGAGTGCCTTCGGCGCCATCCGCCTCGACGTCAACGAGATCGCCTTCGAGGCCATGGTGTCCTCCGCCAACAAATGCATCGAGGGCGTGCCGGGCTTCGGCTTCGTGATTGCCCGCAAGGATGCGCTGAAGGCGGCTGAGGGCAACAGCCACTCGCTCAGCCTCGACGTCCACGCGCAATGGGCCACGATGGAAAAGACCGGGCAGTGGCGCTATACGCCACCCACCCATGTGGTCGCGGCCTTCCTCCAGGCCCTGCGCATGCATACCGCCGAGGGCGGCGTAGCAGGGCGGGGTGCCCGCTATATCAGGAACCGCGATGTGATGGTAGCCGGCATGCGCGAGCTCGGCTTCGAGACGCTGCTCTCCGACACCTGGCTCTCGCCCATCATCGTGACCTTCTTCTGCCCCGCCGATCCGAATTTCGTTTTCAGCCGCTTCTACGAACAGATGAAACAAAAGGGGTTCATCATCTATCCCGGCAAGCTGACGGTGGTCGAGTCCTTCCGCGTCGGCTGCATCGGACGGATGGATGAGCATGTCATGCGCAAGGTGGTCGAGGCGGCCCGCCAGTCCCTCGCCGAGATGAAGGTTGCTTCCGCCGCCCCGCCCGCCGACGCCATTGCCGAACGCGCAAAGCTCGCCGCCTGAGGCGGCCCTTATTGAAGGATCGATCCTCGATGAACCAAATGTCCCCCGTCTCGGTCTCCGCCAACGAGCGCAATTACGCCTGGCCGCGCGTGCCGGCCATCGCCATCTGTCTCGACGGCTGCGAGCCAGCCTATCTCGACGAAGCCATCAAGGCCGGCTTGATGCCGGCCCTCGAGCGCATCCTGCGGAAGGGAACGGCCAGCACCGCGCACAGCGTCATTCCCAGCTTCACCAACCCCAACAATTTGTCGATCGTCACCGGGCGCCCGCCCGCCGTGCACGGCATCTGCGGCAACTACCTCTACAACCCCGAAACGGGCGAGGAGGTGATGATGAACGATCCCAAATTCCTGCGCGCCCCGACGGTGTTCAAGGCATTCTACGATGCCGGGGCCAAGGTTGCCGTGGTCACCGCCAAGGACAAGTTGCGCGCCCTCCTGGGCCACGGCCTGTCCTATGACGACGACCGTGCCGTCTGCTTCTCCTCGGAAAAGGCCAGCACCACCACCAAGGCTGCCAACGGCATCGAGGATGCCTCCAAATGGCTGGGGCGCCCGGTGCCGGACGTCTATTCGGCGGAACTGTCGGAATTCGTGTTCGCCGCCGGCGTCAAGCTTCTGCGCGAATTCCGCCCCGACGTCATGTATCTGACGACGACAGACTACATTCAGCACAAATACGCCCCCGGCGTGCCGCAGGCGAACGCCTTCTACGCCATGTTCGACAGATATCTCGCCGAGCTCGACGCGCTGGGTGCCGCCATCGTCGTAACCGCCGACCACGGCATGAAGCCGAAGCATCATGCGGACGGCTCGCCCAACGTGGTCTATGTCCAGGATCTGCTGGATGAATGGCTCGGCAAGGATGCCGCCCGCGTCATCCTGCCGATCACCGACCCCTATGTGGTGCACCACGGCGCGCTGGGCTCGTTCGCCACCGCCTATCTGCCCAAGGGCGCGGACCGGGAGGCCATCATCGCCAGGCTGCGTGCTATCCAGGACATGACGCTGGTGCTCGGGCGCGAGGAGGGCTGCCGGCGCTTCGAACTGCCGGAGGACCGCATCGGCGACATCGTCATGGTCTCGGGCGAGAACAAGACGATCGGCACATCCGAGCACCGCCACGACCTTGCCGCGCTCGACGAACCGCTACGCTCGCATGGCGGCCTGACCGAGCAGGCGGTACCCTTCATCGTGAACCGCCCCCTGCCCGACCTGCCGCAGGCGCCGGCCCTGCGCAATTTCGACGCCTTCTACTACGCCACCCTCGCAGCGGCTCAGCCAAAATGAACACACCCGAGAAAACCATCAAGGTCCGCCATGAACCAATGCGGATCGCCGGCCGCCTGGTCGAGGCCGAGGCGACCCTCGAGGTACGCTATCCCTATACCGACACGGTGGTCGGCACCGTTCCTGCCGGGCGCGCCGAACATGCCCGCCAGGCCTTCGAGATCGCAGCCGGCTACCAGTCGAAGCTCACGCGCTACGACCGCCAGAAGATCCTGTTGAAGACGGCCGAGCTCATCAACGCCCGCAAGGACGAGATTTCCGATCTCGTCACCAGCGAACTCGGCATTTCCAAGCAGGACTCGCTCTATGAGGTCGGGCGCGCCTTCGACGTCTTCACCCTCGCCGGCCAGATGTGCATCCACGACGATGGCCAGATCTTCTCCTGCGACCTCACTCCGCATGGCAAGCAGAGGCGGATCTTCACCCAGCGCGAGCCTCTCACGGCGATTTCGGCGATCACGCCCTTCAACCATCCGCTCAACATGGTCGCGCACAAGGTGGCACCGGCCATCGCCACCAACAATTGCGTGGTGGTGAAGCCGACGGAACTCACGCCGATGACAGCACTGGTCCTGGCGGACATCCTCTACGAGGCCGGCCTGCCGCCGCAGATGCTCTCGGTGGTGACGGGATGGCCCGCCGAGATCGGTGATGAAATGATCACCAATCCCCATATCGACCTGATCACCTTCACCGGCGGCGTGCCCGTCGGCAAGATGATCGCCTCCAAGGCCGGCTACAAGCGACAGGTCCTGGAGCTCGGCGGCAACGACCCGCTGATCATCCTCAACGACCTCGATGACGCCGACCTCGCCAGGGCGGCGGACCTCGCCGTCGCCGGCGCCACCAAGAATTCCGGCCAGCGCTGCACCGCCGTCAAGCGCATCCTGGTGCAGGAGAAGGTCGCCGATCGCTTCGTGCCCCTGGTGCTCGAACGCGCCAAGGCCATCCGCTTCGGCGACCCCTTCGATCCAGCCACCCAGCTCGGCACGGTGGTGCATGAGAAGGCGGCCGCCCTGTTCGAAAAGCGCGTCCATATGGCGGCTGAGGCCGGCGCCGAGATCCTCTACGATCCCGGCCGCCAGGGCGCACTGCTGCCGCCGATCGTCGTCGACAGGGTGCCGCATGCGAGCGAGCTCGTCATGGAGGAAACCTTTGGCCCGATCGTCCCGATCATTCGCGCCCCCGATGACGACGAGGCCCTGATCGCACTGTCGAACTCGACGGCCTTCGGCCTGTCCTCGGGCGTATGCACCAACGACTTCCGGCGCATGCAGGCCTTCATCACCGGCCTCCGGGTCGGCACCGTCAATATCTGGGAAGTGCCGGGCTATCGCATCGAGATGAGCCCCTTCGGCGGCATCAAGGATTCGGGCAACGGCTACAAGGAAGGCGTGATCGAGGCGATGAAGTCCTTCACCAACGTCAAGACCTTCTCATTGCCGTGGTAGCGCTTCATGCCCGAGACCTTTGATCTTGCCGTGGTCGGGGCCGGCATTGTCGGCCTCGGCCATGCGCTGGCAGCCGCCCGGCGCGGGCTGCGGGTCGTGGTCGTCGATCGCGACAGCGCGGCCAATGGTGCCTCCATCCGCAATTTCGGCCTGGTCGTCGTCAGCGGCCAGACGCCGGGTCTTTCCTATCGACGCGCCCGGCGCAGCCGGGAGGTCTGGCTTGCGACGGCGGCCGAGGCCGGGATCGACATCCTCCATCGCGGCATGGTGATCGCCGCCCAGCGCCCCGAGGCGCTCGACGCCATCGCGGCGTTCTGCACCACGCCCGAAGGCGCCTCATGCCAGGCCTTGACGGCAGCCGAACTGGCGGAGCGCGAGCCCTCCCTCGCCGGTTCCGGCGCAATCGGCGGCTTCTTCAGCCCGCATGAATTGCGGGTCGAATCCTCCCTCGCCTTGCCCCGCCTCGTCGAATGGCTCCAGACGCGTCACGGCGTCAGCTTCCGCTTCGGCACGGCGGTACGGGGGGTCGAACCCGGCCGGCTTCGCACCAACATGGGGGATATTGCGGCCTCGCGCATCGCGATCTGCCCGGGCGATGATCTTGCCACCCTTTTCAGCGAGACGATCGCAGAATACAGGGTGCGGCGCTGCAAGCTGCAGATGCTGCGCCTCGCCGATCCCGGCTTCAGGCTCAATTCGGCGCTGATGTCCGATCTCAGCCTCCTGCGCTACGGCGCCTTTGCCGCAATGCCGGAAACGGCGGCGCTGCGCCGGCGGCTCGAAAGCGAGCAGGCAAGCGCCCTGGCGAACGGCGTTCATCTCATCGTCACCCAATCGGCCGATGGCTCCCTGGTCGTGGGCGATTCACATCATTACGGCACCACGCCGGATCCCTTCGCCTCCACGGAAGTCGACGCCCTGATCCTGGCCGAATACGAGGCTCTGTTCCGCGCGTCGCCTCCCCGTGTCACCGCCCATTGGGTCGGCACCTACGCGTCCTCGTCGAAAGACGAGGCGCTGCGCCTGAACCCCTGCGACGGCGTAAGGCTGGTGATCGTGACCAGCGGCACGGGTGCGAGCACCGGTTTTGCTCTCGGCGAGGAGACGATTGCCGAGCTTTTTGGAGACTGAAGAGGGAGCGGGCTCGGCCCGGCTGTGAAGCGCCATGACCCTGATCCATACCGAGGGCGAATCCAATACCGCCCAGGCGCGGCGTGACTGGAACGCCCGGCAGCATCACGCTGCCTCGGCCGCGCTGCTGCAGCGCGATGCCGACGTCTTCCTGCATCAGAGCCTGTCCAGCCCCTGCGTGTCGACCATCGCCAAGGCCGAGGGCATCTGGATCGAGGACCTCGCCGGCCGGCGCTACATGGATTTCCACGGCAACAGCGTCCATCACGTCGGCTATGGGCATCCGCGCCTCAAGGAAGCGATCCGGGCGCAGATGGATGAGCTGCCCTTCGCCCCCCGGCGCTTTACCTGCGAGACGGCGGTCGAACTGGCCGAAACGCTGGCCGAACTCACGCCGGGCGATCTCGGCAAGGTGCTGTTCACCACGGGCGGCTCGGATGCCATCGAGGTCGCGCTCAAGCTGGCACGTGCCGCGACCGGCCGGTTCAAGACCTTGTCCTTCTGGGATGCATTCCACGGCGCCGGTTTCGGTGCCTCCAGCGTCGGCGGCGAGGCGACGTTCCGTTCGGGTATTGCCGGGCCCCTCCTGCCGGGCAGCGAGCATGTCGCGCCCTGGGCCCCGCATCACTGCCCCTATGGCACGAATTCGCTGGAGGAGTCGGCCCGCGCCTGCGCCAGCATGATCTCCTATGTCCTGGCCCGCGAAGGCGACATCGCCGCCTTCATCGCCGAACCCATGCGCGCGACCCCGCTCGTTCCCGCGCCGGGGTTCTGGAAAAGCGTGCGCGAAGCCTGCGACAGGCATGGCACGCTGCTGATCTTCGACGAGATTCCGACCGGCCTCGGCAAGACCGGCAAATTCTTCGCCTCCGAACATGACGGCGTCACCCCCGACATCCTGGTGCTCGGCAAGTCGCTGGGTGGCGGCATCCTGCCCATCGCCGCCGTCATCGCCCACCGCGGCCTCGATGTCGCCGGCGACTATGCGATCGGCCACTACACCCATGAAAAGAACCCGGTCACCACCCGGGCCGCGCTGACCACGATCGCCATCATCCGCGAGGAGGGCCTCCCCGAACGCGCCAGGGAACTGGGCGATCACGCCATGAACCGCATGCGCGAGCTGATGGCCCGCTCCCCGCATGTCGGCGACGTGCGCGGCCGAGGATTGATCTTCGGCGTCGAGCTCGTCGAGGACCGGCAGGGGCTTCAGCCCAATCACGCTCTGGCCGAGCGGGTCTATTATCGCTGCCTGGAAAACGGCCTCTCCTTCAAGATCAGCCAGGGCAATGTGCTGACGCTGTCGCCGCCGCTGACCATCGCCAGGGCAGACCTCGACCGCGCGCTCGGCATCGTCGAAGAGGCGGTCCTGGCGGGATGAGGGCGCGATGGTGAAGGCGGTCAGGACCGACGGGGAACTCGAATGCCCCGCCGTCGATGCGGGGCTCAGGGCTCAGGGCGTCGAGCTCGCCATCCTGCCGGAAGGCATTTCGGAAGGCGATCTATGCGCGGCCGTTGCCGACGCCGACCTCTTGCTGATGTGCTACACGCCGATCACCGCCCGGGTGATCGAAGCCGCGCCCCGGCTGAAGGGCATCGTCAAATATGGCGTCGGCATCGATGCGATCGACATCCCGGCGGCCATGGCGCGCGGCATCCCCGTGGTCAACATACCCGATTATGCCGAGGAAACGGTGGCCGAAGCCGCCTTCGCCCTGATGATCGCGCTCGCCAGACGCTTGCCGGCCATCACCCATGCGGTTGCCGAACAAGGCTGGGTCTGGCCGGAGGCGCGCTGGCTCGGGCGCGATATCGCCGGCGCGACGCTGGGTCTGGTCGGCTGCGGCAGGATCGGCCGCAGCCTTGCCCGCATGGCCGGGGCCGGCTTTCGCGCACGCGTCCTGGGCTATGATCCCTATCTCGACGCCACAGCCATGCGCGAGACCGGTATCGAGAAAGTCGATGCCTTGCAAGACCTGTTGGCCGCCAGCGACTTCGTCTCGATCCACAGCGTCCTCAACCAGAGCACGCGGGGCATGATCGGAGCGGCGGAACTCGCCTGCATGAAGCGGACCGCCATCCTGATCAACGTGTCGCGCGGTGCGCTGGTCGACGAAGCGGCCCTGGTCGATGCGGTGATGGAAGAGCGCCTGGGCGGTGTCGGCCTGGACACCTATTCGCTCGAACCCTTGCGCAAAGCCGGCCACCCGATGAGCCCGCTCTACCGTCATGACAACGTCATCCTGCTTCCGCATCTTGCTTTCTTCACCGTCGAAGCCATGCAGCGCCTGGAAGCGGACACCTTGGCCCGCTGCGAGGAGATCCTTCAGGGCCGGCCGGTGACGGTTCGTTCCAACGACCCCCGCCTGCGAGCACAGCGCGCCGGCATTCGGTTTGCCTGAAGCATTTTGCGATCCGGCGGCAATCGCAAAGACCTGTCGAAACAAAGAGTTGGAGGCAAGAGCACACTCGTGCTGGGGCGTGCCTTGCTCGTGGAAACGCGTGAAATTGCGGCCTCGATCCAACCATAAGCCTGATCTTTCATTGCATAAGATAAATAGATTTTACTTATCGGACGCTTGAAAACACATTTCGCTAAGGCGTTCGGCTCCGGCCGCGGCAAGAGACAGGCAAAAGCGAAGAAAGCCGCCAAACGCTCACATCCGTCCCGAGAGGAGAACGTCATGAAATCCAGGTTCGCCCTGATTGCAGCCCTGATGTTAGCCGGCATGGCCGTTCCGGCCCATGCCGATGGCGTGGTCACCATCTACAGCGCCGATGGGCTGCACGACGGCACGCCGAGCTGGTTCGGCGATCAGTTCGAAGCCTTCACCAAGGCGACCGGCATCGAGGTCCAATATGTCGAAGCGGGATCGAGCGGCGTGGTCGATCGCCTGGCCAAGGAAAAGTCCAACACCCAGGCCGACGTGCTGGTGACGCTGCCGCCCTTCATGCAGAAGGCCGCCGCCGACAGCCTGATCGAAGCCTATAGCCCGGCCGGAGCCGACAAGATCGAGGCCCGCGACAAGGACGCCGACGGCCGCTTCTATGCCCTGGTGAACAACTACCCCAACTTCATCTACAACGCCGAGGTCCTCAAGCAGCCTCCGGCGAAATATGAGGATCTCCTCGATCCCAAATTCAAGCAGAAGCTGCAATATTCGACACCGGGACAGGCCGGTGACGGCACGGCCTTCATGCTGCAGACCTTTCATGCCTTCGGCAGCAAGGAGAAGGGGCTCGACTTTCTCAAGAAGCTCCAGGCCAACAATCTCGGCCCTTCCGCCTCGACCGGCAAATTGACTGCGCTGGTCAACAAGGGCGAGCTCTACGTCGCCAATGGCGACATGCAGATGAACCTGTCCCAGCAGGCTGACAATCCCAACATCCAGATCTTCGTGCCGGCAGGCCCCGACGGCAAGAAGACGTTGTTCGCCCTGCCCTATTACATCGCCTTGGTGAAGGGCGCGCCCAACTCGGAAAATGGCAAGAAACTCATCGACTTCCTGCTGTCCGCGGAAGCGCAGAAGCAGGTCAGCGTCGTCGCCAAGGGCCTGCCCGTGCGCAATGACGTCAAGCCCGAGGACGAGAACTACAAGAAGCTCCAGGCCATGCTGCAGGGTGTCGAGATCTGGAGCCCGGACTGGGTGGGCGTGCTGTCCGGATTGAAGGACAATGTCGCTGCCTACAATTCAGCCATTTCGAGCAATTGAGAGCCGACAGGGCGATGGCGAGCGCGCAGTTGAAAACCGGTCCGGGCACCGAAGCCAAGACCGCCGCTCCCGGCGGCAGTCGCATCGGCTTCGAGGACGTCTCGGTTACCTATGGTAACCTGACGGTTCTGCATTCCCTCACGCTGACCGTGAATCCGGGCGAGGTCGTCGCCCTGATCGGCCCCTCGGGCTCAGGCAAGACAACGGCGCTGCGCGCCGTTGCAGGCTTCGTACGGCCCTCCTCGGGCCGGATCATGATCGGCGAGCGCAACGTGACGCATCTCGCCCCCTATGATCGCAAGATCGGCATGGTGGTGCAGAACTATGCCCTGTTCCCGCATATGCGTGTCGACGAGAACGTCGCCTTCGGCCTGCGGGCCCACGGCGCCCGCGAAGACGTCATCCGCCAGCGCGTGCCCGAATGCCTGGCGATGGTGGGCATGTCCGCCTATGCGCGGCGCTTTCCGCGCGAGCTTTCGGGCGGGCAGCAGCAGCGTGTCGCCATCGCCCGTGCCCTGGCGCCACGGCCGCAGGTCCTGCTGCTCGACGAGCCGCTTTCGGCCCTCGATGCCCAGATCCGCCGCGCCATGATCGACGAAATCGCCAAGCTTCATACCAGCCTGCCCAACCTGACGGTGCTCTACGTCACGCATGACCAGTCCGAAGCCCTTACGCTGGCCAACCATATCGGCATCATGCGGGACGGCAAATTGCGCGCCTTCGGCACGTCCCAGTCCCTGTTCCGCAATCCCCCGAACCGTTTTGCGGCGGAATTCCTGGGCCGGGCGAATCTGATGCCGGTCAAGGACCTGCAGCCGACCGAGAACGGGCATGCCCGGGTGAGTTTCGGCGACACCTTTCTCTTCGCCCGCAACCATCACCGTCTCGCCGGCGGTAGCGATTGCCTGCTCTGCGTCCGGCCGCACGATTTCCGCTTTACCCGTGCGACCTCCGAGCCCAATGCCCTCAAGGCTACCGTACTGAGCGTGCAATGGCAGGGCGATGTCCAGAACATCACCTTCGAAACGGGCGGGCACACGGTTCGCATGACGACGCCACCGATGGCCGATCCGCCGCGGGCCGGCGAGAGCGTGCGCATCCATTTCGAGCCCGGTGACGTCACGCTGGTTCCAGAGGATCCCGCCCATGGCTGACATTGCGCTCGGCGCGGCCCCGGCGCGGCGCAATCTCGACGGGTTCTGGATCCTGCCGCCTCTTCTCGTGCTGGCGCTGCTGTTCTTCTACCCCCTCGCCCTCATCATCCGCGCCTCGCTCGGGGACGGTCCGCCCTCGCTCGCCACCTTCGAGCAGGTCCTCGGCTCGCGCCAGTTCGTCGACGGGCTCTACCACACCATCGTCATCGCGATCTGCTCCACCATCGGCTGCCTGCTGCTGGGCTTCGTCCTGTCGGTGGTGTTCGCCTTCGTGCCCTTTCCCGGCGCCAAACTTGCAGGCCGTCTGATCGACACGGTGATCGCACTGCCGACCTTCCTCGTTACCCTTGCCTTCACCTTCATCTATGGCTCGGCCGGCATTCTCAACGAAACGCTGATGCACGCCTTCGCCCTGCAGCTGCCACCCATCGACTTTCTCTATTCGCAATGGGGGGTCGTGCTGGCCGAGGTGACTGTTTACACGCCCTTCGTCATGCGCCCGCTCCTCGCCACCTTCTCGCAGATCGATCATGCCCAGATCGAGGTGGCAAGCAGCCTCGGCGCCCGGCCCCTGCGCATCGTGCGGAAGGTCATCTTCCCGGCCGCCCTGCCGGCCCTGGTCGCCGGCGGGAGCCTGTGCCTGCTGCTCACCGTCAATGAATTCGGCATCGTGCTGTTCATCGGCGCCAAGGACGTCATCACCCTGCCGCTGCTGATCTACAGCAAGGCGATCCAGGAGTTCGACTATGCGACCGCCTGCGTCATTGCCGTGGTGAACATCGCGCTCTCGCTCGGCCTCTATACGCTCTATCGCATCATCGTCGCTCACTTCGGAGGCAGCAATGCTGGTGTGGTCTAAAGCCGAGCGTGGGGCCGTTTGGGCGGCCGTGGTGCCGCTCTTCCTCCTCGTCTACGGCCTACCGATCGGAGTGATCGTCCTCGCCAGCTTCAGCGGGCAGTGGAACGACATCCTGCCCTCGCACCTGACCACCCAGCATTATGCCGACGCCTTTCGCACGGCATCCTTCGCTTCGCTCAAGGCCAGCATCCTCACAGGCATCATCGCCAGCCTGGCGGCGCTCGTCTGCGGCACCTGGGCGGCCCTGGCGCTTCGCCGTTTCAAGCCCTTGCCCAAGCGCGTGCTCGACCTCTTCTTCTTCGTGCCGAGCGCGGTTCCCTCCGTCTCCATCGGCCTCGGCCTGCTGGTCGCCTTCAGCCAGCCGCCCTTCCTGCTCAACGGCACGCGGCTGATCGTCCTGATCGCACATTTCATGCTGATTGCGGCCTTCACCTACGGCACGGTCACTGCCGGCCTTGCCCGCCTTCCGATCGACTGCGAACAGGTTGCCGAGAGCCTGGGCGCCCGCCCCTTCTACCGACTGCGGCGCGTGACGCTGCCCTTGCTCACGCCCTATCTGATCGCCGCCTTCAGCCTCTCCTTCGCCCTGTCGATGGGAGAGCTCGGGGCAACCGTCATGGTCTATCCGCCGGGCTGGGTCACCCTGCCGGTTCGCATCTTCTCGCTATCGGACCGCGGCGCGATCTTTGATGCTGCCACGCTGACGACGATCTTGGGTGCCGCGACCCTGATCGTGCTGATCACCTTGACGCGTATCTCGAGCAGGGTGATGTCGAGGTGACGCAGGACCTTGCAAGGCCCTCGCCCTCATTGCGCCAGGTGGCGGCCCTGCCCGTCCGGATCAAGGCCGGACGCCTGGAGACCTGCCTTGTGACGACCCGCACGACAAGGCGGTGGACCTTGCCGAAGGGCTGGCCGATCAAAGGGCGCAAGGATCCCCAGGCGGCAAGGATCGAAGCAAAGCAGGAAGCCGGCCTTGTCGGCAAGGCCGACAAAAAGCCGATCGGCACCTATCCCTACTGGAAACGCCTCGATACCCATTTTGCCCTGGTCGAAACCACCGTCTATCGCGTCGAGGTCAAGGCGACCTTGAAGAAATGGAAGGAGCAGGGCCAACGCGAGGTTCAATGGGTGCCGCTGGAGGAAGCGGCGCTTCTCGTCGCCGAACCAGGTCTTGCCCGCTTGCTGCGCGACCTGACCCATCGAGCCTAACTATGCGCGGTCCCCCGCCTCGCCAAGACTGCGAACGTTGCTCCAGGCCACCACCAATCGATCCGCAAGATGAGCAGCGAGAGCGCTAACCTCAAGAGCGCCGGTCTCCTGGACCCGCCACGCGCGCAGATGCCAATCCTCTATCCGCCGCCATGATCGAGGACTACAACAAGGCGATGCTGCCGCCTCGTGCACGACAGAGCTGGTGATCCACACGACCGCCAACGACAAGGCTCGAATTGCAGCTCGCATGTGTCTGTTCGTATTCTCCCTGCTGATGCTGGCTAGACCATCTCATGAATGAACATCAGGTTCACAAGATCTTCCAGATCGGCATTCTCCTGAAAGGGGCACATGCACTGATAGAATGCGTCGGCGGCATCGCCCTTGCTCTGATCAGCACCAATACAATTCGGGCTTTCGTCAACTGGGTCACGCAAGAGGAGCTGATCGAAAACCCGCATGACTTCATCGCGGGCCACCTATCCGCCTTCGCCCAGAATTTTTCCATCGAGACGAAGCATTTCTACGCATTCTATCTACTGGGCCATGGCGTGGTGAAACTGGCGCTGGTCATCGGCTTGTTGAAGGGCAAGCTTTGGTCGTATCCGGCATCGCTGATCGTGCTCGGGCTTTTCATCGTCTACCAGCTCTATCGTTTCTCCTACACGCATGGTGCCGGGCTGATCGTCCTCACCATCCTGGACGTCGTGGTGATGGGGCTGATCTGGCACGAATACCGTCTCATGCGTCGCCATATGCCCACCCAATAAAGCTCCGATCATTCACGCGTCCCGGAGAGCTGCGCGCGAACCGGCAGCAAGACGATGAGGGTCACAAGCGAGAAAACAGCTCCTGCGAGAAAAGTGGCTTGCGGTCCGGCCAGGTCCCATAGGGCTCCTGCTATCACGCTGGCGACGAGCAGCGCGAGGCCGGTAACCAGATTGAACAGGCCGAAGGCGGTGCCGCGCAGTTCGGCGGGCGCGGCTTCGGCAATCAAGGTGGCCAGCAGCCCCTGAGTGAACCCCATATGCAGCCCCCAGAGCGCCACACCCAGGCACACGCCCATGACGCCGGAAGCGAAGGCGAGCACTAGGTCGGCAACAACCAGCAGCACGAGGCCGATGGCGAGGATCGCCACCCGGTCCATCCGATCGGAAAGGATGCCGGCCGGATAGGCCGAGAGCGAATAGGCAAAGGCCATGATCACCAGCACAATCGGCACAAGCGCCAGGGGCAGACCGGCCGACTGGGCGCGCAGGACGAGAAACGCTTCGGAAAAGCGGGCAAGCGTGAAGATCGCCGCGACGGCAACCACCCACCAATAAGCCGTTCCGAGGCGGCGCACCTCGTCGCGCCGCAGTGGCATGCGGACACGGCGCAGGTCCTGCGGTCGCTCGGGCTCTTTGACCACGACCAAGAGGAGGCCGACGGACAGGAACGCCGGCACGACGGCAATCCAGAACACGAGCTGGAAGTGATTGGCCGTCATCCACATCAGGCCGATCGCCAGGAGCGGGCCTGCAAAGGCGCCGATGGTATCCAGTGATTGGCGCAGACCGAAGCTCGCGCCGCGCAGATGCGGCGGCGCAAGATCGGCGACCAGGGCATCGCGGGGTGCACCCCGGATACCCTTGCCGATACGATCGACGAACCGCGCCGCGACCAGCCAGTCGATCGAATTCGCCAGGGGAAAGACCGGCTTGGTGAGAGCGGCCAGACCATAGCCGAGAGCAGCCAGGAATTTTCGCTTTCCCAGCCAGTCGCTGAGAGCGCCCGAGAACACCTTGGTGATCGAGGCCGTCGCTTCCGCGATGCCCTCGATGAGGCCGACGGCAAGCGTGGACGCGCCGAGCACCGTGACCATGTAGACCGGCAGGAGCGCGTGGATCATCTCGGACGAGACATCCATCAGCAGCGACACGAAGCCGAGCGCCCAGATGCCGGCTGGAATACCGCTGCGCGGCGGAGAAGGCGTCATGGTTTGGGCTGTCCTCCGATCGGCCATCTCAGCGGTTCTCGTCCTGTGCCTCGAAGACGCGCTGGGCGTAGCTGTCGAGCAGCGCCTCGCAGGCATGCAGGCGCTCGGCCGCCTCCCCGGCGAGCGACGCACCGTAGAAATCGAGTTTCCTGATCTTCTCGAGCCACCCCTGGAGCTTCTTGAGGTCGGTGTCCTCTTCCTCCAGTTCGGCATAGGTGAACTTGTTGATCGCAATTTCCTTGGCGATTTCCTTTTCGAAATCGGCGCATCGCCCCAGGAATTCGCGATATTGCTCGTCCCGATCGTCCTTGAAGCGGCTTACGACTTTCTCTTCCTGCCCTTGATCGAGCGCAACCGTCTCCAGGATCACGCAATCCCCCGACAGGTCGGCGATATCGTTCTCGATCATCTTCAGGCGGCGGATGTGGTCATTGGTCTTGGGCAGGAGACACACGCCGTTCTGCAGATAGACCGCCCCCATCCCCTTGAGCCGCCGCCAGAGCGCGATACGCCGGGCAGCCGGCTCGGGTGGCACCTTGTACGTTAGCAACAACCAGGAAAGCGAAACCATGGAGCTCATTTTGATGAAACAGTCGTAACATTTCAACTGCAATCACGATGGTATCGCTTCTCCGCCGGAACAGCTGCTGGATGGCTCACGGGAGGAAGGCAACCAAGCCCGGCCTAGGCCATTCCGCCCGCAATCATTGGGACGTATCGATCCAGCGCCCTTCGACGCCGGATCTTTGTATCGCCTCGACCAGCGACTGGATGCGATGGCCGGCCTTGAAACCGAAGGGCTCGGGCCGTTTGCCGGCAATGGCGTCGACGAAGCCCGCGATCTCGATCGCCTTGAGGTCGTTGAAGCCGAGCTGGTGGCCAGGAGCAACGCAGAACGCTCCATAGGGGGCGTGGTCTGGGCCGGCCTCGATGCGGCGGAAGCCACGGCGCCCCTGCCGGTCGGACGTATCGAAGAAATGGAGCTCGTTGAAGCGCTCCTGGCTGAAAATCAGGGCTCCTTTGGTGCCATAGACTTCGAAGTCATGCTGCATCTTGCGGCCCGTGGCGATCCAGCTCGCCTCCAGACTGCCGGACGCGCCGCTGGCGAACCGCAGGAAGGCGCGGCCGAGATCGTCGACCTCGACATTCCGTCGGCCTCCCTTGCCATCGGGCCGGCTGGCGATCACGGTAACGCTGTCGCCCTGCACACGTTCGATCGGTCCGAGCAGGAACTCCGCCGTCGCCAACGCATGACTGCCCAGATCCGCCAGGGCTCCGCCGCCGGCCGGATCGTGCCGGAAGGTGAAAGGGCTTTCGGCGTCGGCCATGTAGTCCTCGGCGTGAATGCCCCGATAGCTGCGGATCTCGCCCAACTCACCGCCACGGATCATCTCGCGGGCGAGCGAGAACAAGGGATTGCACAGATAGTTGAAGCCGACCTGGGTACGGACACCGGCAGCTTGTGCGGCCTGCGCCATCTCGGCGGCATCGGCCGCGGTGGTGGCAAGGGGTTTTTCGCAATAGACGTGCTTGCCGGCCGCCAACGCGGCGAGCGCCATCCGCTTGTGCAGCGCATTGGGAGCGGTGATGTCGATCACGTCGATATCGGGATCGGCGATCAGGGTTTTCCAGTCGCCCGACGACGTGCTGAAGCCGAGCGTCTGCGCCGCAGCGGCGGCCAGTTCCTCGCTGCGGTCGGCGACCGTGTGCAGCACGATGTCATAGTCGAGGTCGAAGACCCGCTGTGCGGCTGCAAAGCCGAAAACATGGGTCTTGCCCATGAAACCCGTGCCGATGAGGCCGATTCTGAGTTGCTGCTTAGGAGTTGGCATTGAGCTGTTCTTTGTTGACGACAAGGGCCGGGTCGATGGTGCCGGAAAAGAAATCGAGCACGTTCTGCACCGAAGAAATGGCCATCCGCTCGGCGCACTCAGCCGTCAGGCCGGCGATGTGCGGCGTCAGGATGACCTCATCGAGCCCGAACAAGGGGTGATCGGCAAGAGGAGGTTCGTCATCGAAAACATCAAGACCGGCGGCCGAAATCCTTCCCTGGCGCAGTGCCTCCAGCAGGGCCGCCTCGTCAACCACGCCTCCGCGCGCAGTATTGACGACAATTGCGGAGGGTTTCATTGCCGCGAGTTCCCCGGCACCGATCGTCGGGCAGGCGGCCTTGGGCACATGCACCGATATGGCGTCGGCCCAGCCCAATCCGACGGCAAGGTCATCGACGGGAGCAACCGGCCCCTCCGGCCAGCCGGCGGCCTGCAGGTACGGGTCATATGCCCTGATCTCCATGCCGAAGACTCCGGCATATCGGGCAAGCTGGCGCCCCGTCCGGCCAAATCCCATGATGAGAAGGCGTTTTCCGGATAGTTCGGTCGCTTCGAGCCTGTTGCGCCAGGTCCAGTTGCCTTCGCGCACGCTGGCATCGGCCCGCAGCAGCTTCTTGGCGCAGGCGAGCAGCAGCAGCATCGCGTGCTCGGCCACCGAGACCGAATTGACATCGCCCACGATCGCAAGCGCGATGCCCCTGCCGTTCAGTGCGGGCAGGTCGACGGCGTCATAGCCGACGCCGTGCCGCGAAACGATCTTGAGCCTGTCGGCCTGCGCGATGATGGGGGCCGAGAGAGGTTGCGTGCGAATGACCAGGCCGTCCGCAGCGGCGATGAAAGGGGCGTAGCTTTCCTCCGAGACCTCTTCGACATAGTCGAACGTCACCTCGGGAGCATCACGCAGCAATGCGATTCCGCTCGGATGCAATTTGCCGGCGACGAGTACGTGCGGCATCGTTTCCTCCGGCCCAGCGCTGGTGGCTGGTTCTGTCGAACGTTTCATGCCCGCGATGGGGGGAGCGCCATCATGCTCGCTCATGAGCGGGAGCCTGCCTCCTGCAAGGCATTTCGCAATGGTGATTGCAAATATGTTGCATTGTCAATAATCATTTCGTAAGCAATGGAAAAATCGCGGTTGCGTGGGAGGAACACGATGCCGGCAACACTCCGCCTCACCATGGCCCAGGCCCTGGTCCGTTATCTGTGCAATCAGTTTACAGTCGTAGAGGGCGCGAAAGTTCCGCTCTTTCCAGGTGTTTTCGCGATCTTCGGGCATGGCAACGTCACCTGCCTGTCGGAGGCCCTGGAGGCGGTCAAGGACACTTTGCCGACCTGGCGCGGCCAGAACGAGCAATCGATGGCCCTGGCGGCAATCGGCTTCGCCAAGGCCAAACGCCGACGCCAGATCATGGTGGCGGCGAGCTCGATCGGCCCCGGTGCGCTCAACATGGTCACCGCGGCCGGCGTCGCCCATTCCAACCGCCTGCCGGTGCTGCTGCTCTCCGGCGACACTTTCGTCAATCGCCGCCCCGATCCCGTCATGCAGCAGGTGGAGCATTTCGGTGACCCCACCATCAACGTCAACGACGCCTTCAAGGCCGTGACGCGCTATTGGGACCGCATCGTCCATCCCGAGCAGATCATCTCCTCGCTGCCGCAGGCCGTCGGCGTGCTGCTGGATCCGGCCGATTGCGGGCCCGCCTTTGTCGCGCTGCCGCAGGACGTCCAGGAAATGGCCTGGGACTATCCGGAAGCGTTCTTCGAGCCTGCCGTGCACAAGATCCCAAGGCCGCGCCCGGATCGCGATCGCCTCCAGGAAGCCGTGAAGATCCTGCAACAGGCAAAGCGGCCGCTCATCATTTCAGGCGGCGGCGTGCGCTATTCCGGCGCCGAAAAGGCCCTGGCCGAGTTTGCCGCGAAGCGGGGCATTCCGCTCGCCGAGACCATTGCCGGCAAGGGCGCGCTCACCCATGACCATCCCGCCCATGTCGGGCCGATCGGCATCGTCGGTTCGACTTCCGCCAATGCCCTGGCCAGCGAGGCCGATGTGATCCTCGCCATCGGCACGCGCCTGATGGATTTCACCACCGGCTCCTGGACCGCCTTCTCGCAGACGGCGAAATTCATCTCGATCAACGCGGCGCGCTGGGATGCCACCAAGCATCGGGCGCTGGCGGTGGTCGGCGATGCCCTGGAAACCGTCGGGGAATTGGCGGATGCACTTGGCGATTGGACGGCGCCGGCGGCCTGGACGCAGAAGGGCGTGGCGGAATTCGCCAAATGGAATGCCATGCTCGATGGCTTCCAAAAGCCTACCAACGAGCCGGTCCCCACCTACGCACAGGTCGTCGGGGTGGTGAATGCCAAGGCCGGCAACCGGGACCTGCTCATCACCGCTGCCGGCGGCCTGCCCGGCGAAGTCATGAAGAACTGGCGGGTCAAGGAGCCCAACACCTTCGACTGCGAGTTCGGCTTTTCCTGCATGGGCTATGAGATCGCCGCGGGCTGGGGCGCGGCAATGGCCGATCCGACGCGCACGCCGATCGTCATGGTCGGCGACGGCACCTACATGATGATGAACTCGGACATCTATTCGACCGTTCTGAGCGGCCACAAGATCATTGTGATCGTCTGCGACAATGGCGGCTATGCCGTGATCAACCGGCTGCAGAATGCCAAGGGCGGAGCTTCCTTCAACAATCTGATCAAGGATTGCCGGGTGAAGGAGCCCTTTGCGGTCGACTTCGCCAAGCACGCCGAGGCGATGGGCGCCCTGACCCGGCAGGTGGACAGCCTTGCCGATCTCGGCCCCGCCATCGAATGGGCGCAGAACAACGACCGGACCACGGTCATCTCCATCGTTTCGGACGCCTTCACCTGGACGCCGGGCGATGCCTGGTGGGATGTCGGGGTTCCCGCCACGAGCGAGAGGAGCGAGGTACGCGAGGCGCATGCCTCTCAGCTTGACGGGCGCAAGCGCCAGCGTGTCGGGGTATGACGGACGCATATTGCGAGCAGCCGGGACTATCCTGCTTCCCAGGGCTGTCCTTTGGATGTGATCGACCTCGATTTCCATCGATGCAGATTTGGAGAACCTCATGAAAGCCCGACTTGGCATCGCACCGATTGCCTGGTGGAATGATGACCTGCCCGAACTCAGTGACGACGTGTCGCTCGACGAGTGCCTGCGTCAGGCCCGCGAGGCGGGCTTTACAGGAATGGAGACGGGCCGTCGTTTTCCGATGGATCCCGCGGCGCTCAAGCCCGTCCTGGACAAACACGGCATGAGCGTTTGCGGCGGCTGGTTCTCGGGCCTGCTGCTTGACGGCGATCTCGAGGTGGAAAAGGAACGCATCGCCGGACAGATGGCCCTCTTCAAGGCGGTTGGAGCACCGTGCATCGTCTATGGCGAAACCGCCGGTACCATCCAGGGCAATCGCTCGGCGCCCCTGTCGACCAAACGGCGGTTGAGCGAGGAAGAGATCAAGGCCTATGGGCGCAAGATGACGATCTTCGCCGAATGGTGCGCCGGACAGGGCATGCCGATCAGCTACCATCATCACATGGCGGCGCCGATCGAGACCGAAGCCGAACTCGATCTCCTGATGAAGCACTCGGGAGACGCCTTGCCCCTGCTCTACGATGCCGGTCACATGGCTTTCGCCGGCGGCGACGTGCTGCGGGTGATCGACAAGCACCATGCCCGCATTTCCCATGTCCACACCAAGGATATCCGCGCCGCGGTGGTCGAAGGCCTCGATCGCACCAAAGAGAGCTTTCTCGATGCCGTGGTGAAGGGGGCCTTTACCGTTCCCGGAGACGGATCCCTCGATTTCGAGGCGATCGTGAAGCGGCTGGCCGCCCACGGCTATGAAGGATGGTTCGTCGTCGAGGCGGAGCAGGACCCCGTCAAGAGCCCGCCGCTGCAGATGGCCAGGATCGGGCACAAGGAATTGCTGCGGGTGATGGCCGCAGCCGGCTATTCGGTGGAGAATTGATGCCATGAACCGCATGGATGGAAAGATCTGCGTCGTGACCGGCTCGACGCAGGGGCTGGGGGCTGCGATCGCGCATGAGCTCGCCGCCGCCGGGGCCGCCGGCCTGGTCACGCTCGGCCGCAATGCCGCCAAGGGCCAGGCGGTGGCCGATGAAATCAGGGCGCGGACCGGCGTTCCCGTTCACTTCGTCAAGGCCGATGTCGCCGATGTCGGACAGTGCCGGCACGCCATTGCCGAGGCCGACCGCGTCTATGGCCGGGTGGATGTCCTCGTGAATGCCGCCGCCTGCACCGATCGCGGCACGATCCTCGATACCTCGCCCGAGTTGTTCGACCAGCTCTTTGCCACCAATGTCCGCGGGCCCTACTTCCTGATGCAGGAGGCGATGAAGCTGATGATCCGCGACAGCATCGCCGGATCGGTCTGCAATATCGGTTCGATTTCCGAACATGCGGGACAGCCTTTCATCAACGCCTATTGCGCTTCCAAGGGCGCCCTGGCGACGCTGACCCGCAATACCGCCTTTTCGGTGATGAAGAACCGCATCCGCGTGAACCAGCTCAATGTCGGCTGGATGTCGTCCGATCATGAGCGCGAACTGCAGGCGGCTTCCAGCGGCGATCCCGACTGGGAGGCCAAGGCCGCGGCAGCCCTTCCTTTCGGGCGGCTCGTCGATCCCGCCGAGGCGGCCAGGGCTGTCAACTTCATCGTCTCCGACGATGCCGGGCTGATGACGGGTGCCGTCATCAACTATGACCAGACGGTGTGGGGCGGATCAGCCGGCATGATGCCGGTACCCAATGAAGCCCTTTCCCTGGCATGATCGCCCCACGCGGAGGTGTATGGGCGACCGGAAGCGGCCCCTCGTGGGCCGCTGCTCTGTGCAAACACTCGCCTAGGGTTGCGTCACGATCGGGATGCGGGGGTCGGGAGCCTTCTGCAGGCGTGCCGCCAGCGCCGCCGTCAGGGACTGCGCCAGACACATGGGAGCCGCCAGCGATCGTGAAAACGTATATTGATGCTCGGGCACCGCGAACAGAACGGTTGCGTTCTTGGCGAGGGGCGAAAGGGTTGAATCCGTTATCGCCAGGATGGGCATGTCCCGGGCAGCCGCCTGCTCGACGATATTGACGACTTCGGTCGCATAAAACCGGAAAGAGACGGCAAAGAGCAGATCCGTGGGCCGCATGGTGCCGGCGATATGGGTGGAAAGGCCGCCGCTCGCATCGAGGAGAACGGTGCGCTTTCCCAGCATGGTCAGGATGTAGCGGGTGAGATCGACGATCGGCGCCGAGCGAAGCTGGCCGACCAGATAGATGGTGTCGGCCTTCTCCATCAGGTCGACGGCCTTTTCGATGGTCTCTCCCGTCGTCAGGTTCAGCAGCTCCTGCAAGGCGTCGATGTCGCGCAGGACCAGATCGTGCAGGAAGCCCCAGCCGCCGACATTCTCCCGGTCGCTCAGCTCCGACTCCAGGGCTTTGATTCTGGCCTGGAAGCCAGGGGCGGCCGTCGACAGGCGTCGCTGGAAGACCGCCTGCACCTCCTTGAAGCCCTTATAGCCCAGCATCTGGGCGAAACGAACGAAACTGGAGGCATGGATGCCGCAGGTGTCCGCGATGGCGTTGAGCGACATCACCGCGACATCATTGGGATTTTGGGTCAGGTAAACGGCTATATTCTGATAGGCCTTGCTCATCCCGTCATACTTGTCGTGGATGACCCGAATTAGGTCCTCGTAGTCTTGCGGGACACTGTCGGCGCCCATGAATATATCCTTCTCCAATCACCGGCAGCTTGGGAAAATGCCGCATGCAAATCGCGCTTTATCACAGGTATGCCGCGCAGCGTTAGCCACGCGGCATGTCCGGACTGCCCGCAGGATGGCCCGGAAGATCGACGGGCCTTGCAGGCTGTATGGAGCGACCTGGCTCCGTCAGTTGCCACCGCCGATGCAGGTGGCGACGTTTTCGGGTGTGCAGACGTCCAGGCCGGTATAGCTGGGATCCTTGGGCGGGGCCTTGCCGTCCTTGATGTCCTTGAGGAAATACATCGCCTTATAGCCCATCTCGAAGGGACGCTGGCCGACATTGCCGGAAGCCAGGCCTTCCTTGAGAAGGTCGATCTGCACGGGCAGCGTATCGGCAACCACCAGGGCAAGGGCGCCGGAGGCGATCTTGCTCTTATATTTGGTCGCCACCTGCCGATAGGCGTCGGGCAGGAATTCGGGGAAGCCGCCCGTCGGGATGAACGCATCGAGATCGGGATATTTGCCGAGCGTGTCTTCGAGCTGCTGCACCGATTTCGGGAAATCGTCATCGGTATAGAGCGGGCACCCGTCGACTTCGGTCCAGCCGTTCTGGCCGGTCAGGCGATCGCCCGGCGACTGGGCGCTCGGCTTGCCGGCAAGAGTATCGCGAATTCCCTGCATGCGTTCATTGTGGTTGGCGGCTGCCGCACCGCCGGACTGGATGCAGATCTTGCCGCCCTTCGGCTTGATCTTCATGGCAATCTTGGCGAGATTCACGCCGATCTCGTAATTGTGCGTACCGACATAGGCGACACGCTCGCCCTTGGCGTCGGGAAGCAAGTCGGAGTCCCAGGTCAGCACCGGAATCTTGGCCCCGGCCGCGCCCTGCAGCGCAGCGGCGATCGCCGGTGCATTGGCCACCGAGACGGCGATGCCGTCGACGCCCTTGGTGATGAGGTCCTGCACCATCTGCGCCTGTTCGTCGCCGCCGCCATGTTCGCCCGGGCCGACATAGAGGCATTCGATGGCGCCGTTGAGTTCCTTCTCCGCCTTCTTGCAGCCGGCCTGCGCCTGGTCGAAGAAGGGATTGTTGGTGTTCTTGGGGACGAGCGCGAAGGTCAGCTTGTCGGCGGCATGGGCGCCACCGGCCGTCGCGGCAAGACCAACGGCAAGGGCCGCCGAGGTCAGCAGATATTTGAGCATTGTCTCCTCCGGATGTTGTGCCCTCCGGGACGTGTCCGCGACACGCCCTTGGGGCGTTCACACGATGCCGGTTCGACCGGTCATTCGCGTCTCTTGCCGCGGATCCGCTCGAGCAGGACCGCAAGAACCAGGAAGCTGCCGACGAAAACGCCCTGCCAGTTGGAATCGACGCCGGCCATGAGCAGGGAATTGCGGATCACTTCGAGCAAAGCCGAGCCGATCAGCGCACCGAAGGCACCGCCCTCCCCGCCCATGAGATTGGCGCCGCCGATCACCGTGGAGGCGATGGCGCGCAGTTCATAACCCGTGCCCAGGGAGTTGATGGCCGAACCGGCCCAGCCGACGCTCAGAATCGCGGCGATGGCACCGCTGACGCCGGAAACGACATAGGCCTGCAGCTTGATGCGCTTGACCGGGACGCCTGTAAGGTTGGCGGCCTGTTCATTGCCGCCTATGGCGATCAGATGCCGGCCCCATGTCGTCATGCGCATGACCACGAAGAGCGCGAAAGTGAGTACGAGCAGCACCCAGACGGGATTGGCGATACCGAAAATCGCGCCGGCGCCGATGGCCTTGAAGGTCGGGCCGCCGGGACCGAAATTGTAGAGCATCTTGTTGCCGGACAGGACGACGGCGACCGAGCGGGCGGCCGAGAGCATGCCGAGCGTCACCACGAAGGGGGACAGGCCGACATAGGCGATGAGCCCGCCATTCACGGCACCGGCTATGCCGCCGGCGACGAGGCCGGCCAGCACGGCCGCATACCAGGGATTACCCGCCTCCAGCGTCAATCCGCAGACGACTGCGACCAGGCCCATGATCGAGCCGACGGACAAATCGATACCGCCGGTGACGATCACGGCGGTGGCACCGAGCGCCATGATGCCGATAAAGGCGAAGTTGCGGGTGATGTTGTAGAAATTGTCCTCGGTGGCGAAGCGCGGCTCGCGGATCGACATCACGATGCAGATGACGAGCAGTGCGACCGTCACCCAGAAGGCCTGGCTGGAGACGAGCGACTGCCACAATGATTTTTCCTTCGTCGTCAGGACCGACTCGATGGAAACATTGGCGGACACAGGCGCATTGGCCTGCTTGGAATGGTTGGAAGCATCCGTCATCGCAACCTCACGCTGCCTGGATTGCGCCGGTGATGAGACCCGTAACCTCTTCGGGCGAGGTTGCGGCTATGGGCTTGTCCGCCACTTTATGGCCGCGCCGCATGACGACGACGCGGTCGCAGACTTCGAAGACGTCGGGCATGCGATGGGAAATCAGCACCACCGAAATGCCGGCGTCGCGCAGGCGATGGATCAGCCCCAGGACCTCGGCAACCTGCCGCACGCTGATGGCGGCGGTGGGTTCGTCCATCAACACGATCTTGGCCTGCGACAGGCGCGTGCGTGCAATGGCCACCGCCTGGCGCTGCCCTCCCGACATCTGTCGGACCAGGTCGCGGGGGCGGGTTTCCGATTTGAGCTCGGCGAAGAGCTCACCGGCCTTCTTGATCATCGCCCCGTGATCGAGCCAGCGCAAAGGACCGACGCCCTTCTTGATCTCGCGGCCGAGGAATACGTTGGCGGCGGCCGAGAGGTTGTTGCACAGGGCAAGGTCCTGATAGACGACCTCGATCCCCTTGGCCCGGGCCTCCACCGGCTTGTGGAAATGCACCACCTCGTCGTCGAGCTTGATTTCACCGGAAGTGGGAGGGAAGTTGCCGGCGATCAGTTTGACCAAGGTGGATTTGCCGGCGCCGTTGTCGCCCATCAAGCCGACGATCTCGGCCCTGCCAATCGTCAATTCGACGTCTGTCAATGCCTTGATGGCGCCGAAGCTCTTTGAGACTGACTTCAGCTGCAGCAATGTCATGCCTCGCTCCCTCTTTCTTTTCTTGTTGCTCTATTCATGACGCATCAGCCGGCAGATGCCACCGGAAAAAAGGCGGCCGCCCGCGCTGGAAGAGCATCGACTTCATTGGGATCGAAAGATCCGTCGCCCGGCGATCCTGCTGCAAGCAAGGATGCTTTCGTGACGCCTGGCACGCATTGCGAATTTCCCCGTCCTGCCGCTGGTGCTTGCTTCTTTTTTGCAATTTCTATTTCATTTTCATTGTGATTGCAACAATTATTGCAAAGCCGGCGCGGCCGTCAAGGGCTATTGAAATGATAATTGACTAAAATTATTTTTATCAATAATCATTGCAAAAAATCGCACCGGTAGGTGCAGGGAGAGGAAGTCATGACAGCCAGGCAATCTCGGATGGAGGCCTATCCCAGGGCCGATCGTCGACTGAGGCTTGGCTTCGTCGGCGGCGGGCGCGGTGGCCAGGTCGGCGCTTGGCACGCCGCCGGCGCTCGTCTCTCCAACCGGTGGGACATCGTCGCAGGAGCGCTCTCGGCCGATCCGGCCACGGCCCGGGCATCGGGCCGGGACTGGTTCCTGGCCGACGACCGCATCTACGACGATTATCGCATCATGGCGCGGCACGAAGCCGCCCGCCCTGATGGCATCGATGCAGTTTCGATCTGTACGCCCAACCACACCCACTACGAGATCGCCCGTGCCTTCCTCGAGGCGGGCGTCAACGTCATCTGCGACAAGCCCCTGACGACGAGCCTGGACGAAGCCAAGGCCCTGATGACCCTCGAGAGGGATACGGGATTGGTCTTCGGCGTGACTTATGCCTTCGCGTTTCACGCCATGGTACGGCAGGCGCGGCACATGATCCTCGCAGGCCGGATCGGGCGGGTCCGCCAGGTCCATGTCGAGTATTTCCAGGAATGGTCCTGCCTGGAAGAAAAGCCGGCTGGCGGAGAGCTGCCCTGGCGCCAGGATCCGGCAAGGGTCGGCAAGGCGTCGGCGATCAGCGACATCGGTACGCACGCCTTTCATCTGGCGAGCTATGTCACGGCCGAACCGATCGTCGAGCTGAGAGCAGATCTGCATGTCTGCGGCCCCGCGCGCGGCCTGGAGGACACAGCCTTCATCAATATCCGCCTTGCCGGCGGCGCCCCCGGCACGCTCCTGGTCACGCAGGTCGCGCCCGGCAATTATTGCGCCCTGCGCTTGCGGGTCTATGGCGAGCGCGGCGGCATCGAATGGGACCAGGAAAAGCCCGAATATCTTCGGGTCAGTTATCTCGGGCAACCGGACGAGGTGATCGTCCGCGGCAAGAAAGGCGTGATGCTGCCTGGCGTCGGGAAAATGTCCACGCTGCCGAGCGGGCATGGCGAGGCGCTCAGCAATGCCTGGGCCAATCTCTACACCGAATTCGCCGTGGCGATCGAAGCGAGAGCCGCCAGGCGTTCCCTGCCGGCGGGCATGCTCGAATTTCCTACAGTGCAGGATGGCGCGCGCGGCGTGAACTTCATTCAGGCCGCGGTGGAATCCCATGAAAAGGGCGGTGTCTGGACGCCGTGCTGGCTGACCTAGCGCCCTGCTATCGAAAATCGGGAGGAAGAAATGAGCGTCAAATTGGGGATCGTCGGCGTTGGCGTGATGGGCGCCGATCATGCCCGCACGATCGCATCGCAGGTGGCCGGCGCCAGCATTCGCAGCATCTACGATGCCAATGCCGAGCGCGCCAGGCAGATTGCCGACGAGGTCGGCGCTACCGATGTTGCCGGCGACCCTCTCCGTCTCATTGGCGATCCTCAGGTCGATGCCGTGCTGATCGCCTCGCCGGACAGCACCCACAAGGAGCTGTCCCTTGCCTGCATCATGGCCCGCAAGCCGGTGCTGTGCGAAAAGCCTCTGGCCTCGACCTCGCAGGAATGCCTCGAACTGATCGATGCCGAGATAGCGGCAGGCGTGCGTCTGGTCCAGGTGGGCTATATGCGCCGGTTCGATCCCGCCTATGTCGCGATGAAGGAGCAACTCCTGGCGGGCAGGCTCGGCAAGCCTCTGCTGTTTCATTGCATCCATCGCAATGTCGCCGCGCCACCCTGGTTCGATGGCGGCATGGCCCTTGCCAATTCGGCCGTGCACGAATTCGACATCATACGCTGGATGCTTGCCGGCGACCTGACCGCCATTTCGGTGTTCCGGCCCGGCGAAGTTTCCACCCAAACGCCCGGCGCGCCCGTCTTTCTGGTGCTGGACGGGCCGGGTGGCACCCTGGCGACCATCGAGGTCTTCAACGATGCCGTCTATGGCTACGACGTCAGGGGCGAACTCGTGTGCGAGAAGGGCACGATCGAGCTGCAGCGGCCGGTGCATGCGCTCGTCAACCACGCCTTGTCGCAGGGGGCGAGCTATCCGCTGGACTGGCGCCCGCGCTTCCAGGATGCCTATCGCCTGCAGGCGCAGGGGTGGATCGACGGCATCAGGGACGGCAAGCCCACCGGTGCGAGTGCCTGGGACGGATATGCCGCCACCCTCGTGGCCGAGGCGGGACTGCGGTCGCTCGGATCCGGGCGTCGGGAAGAGATATCCACTACGCCCATGCCCGGCCTCTATGGCTGATACCAACTTGCATAGAGCCTCGCTCACCACCTCTGTCATTGCGAGCGAAGCGAAGCAATCCAAGGGCCGTAGACTTTGTGCCTTCAAGTCCCTGGATTGCTTCGCTTCGCTCGCAATGAGGGGTCAGCCTTTATGTGCCCTGGCATGAGACCTTTGCAGGCACGCGATCAATAGGCCGATTTCACCGCCGGGGATGCCGTGGCCGGTTTGCCGTTGAGCTCGCGAAAGCGGGAGACGCTGGCCTGCGCGGCAGCGGCGAGCAGCCTGGAATCGCCCGACACCGTGGTCATGTCGAAGCCCCAGGCGATGGCGCGCGTGGCATAGTCGGGCGTGCCGCAATGCAGGGCGGCGATCTTGCCCGATTTCTTGCATGCCGCGACGATCGCCTGCAGCGCCTCGATCATCTCCGGCTCCTCGCGGTCGAAACCCGGCGCCAGGCGCCCCTGGTGCAGGCTGAAGGTGAGATCGGCCGGCCCGACATAGATACCGTCCAGTCCGGGCGTGGCGGCGATCGCCTCAAGATTGGCCATGGCCTGGGCGGTTTCGACCATGGCGAAACCGAGGATCTCGTCATTGGCTTCGGCCGCATAGTTGGCGCCGGCCGAGAAGTTGGCCCGCGTCGGGCCGAAGCTGCGCTGGCCGTGCGGTGGATAGCGGATATAGCTGACGAACTCGGCCGCCTGTTCGGCCGTGTTCACCATCGGGCAGATGATGCCATAGGCGCCGGCGTCCAGCGCCTTCATGATGATGCCGGGTTCGAGCCAGGGCACGCGCGCCATCGGCACGACACCCGATGCGCGCATGGCCTGCAGCATCGGCAGCAGCATGGAATAGTCGAGAGCCCCGTGCTGCACGTCCACCGTAAGGCTGTCATAGCCTTGCGCCGCCATGATTTCCGCAGTGAACGGGTTGCCGATCGAGAGCCATCCGTTGATGGTGGGCCGCCCTTCGGCCCAGCTCTGCTTCAGCTTGTTCCTGATCAACGGCGCCTCCTCAAAATACGATCTGGGCCAGCTTGGTATCGAGATAATCGGCAATGCCCTCGGTGCCCCCCTCGCGGCCCATGCCCGAATACCGGGTGCCGCCAAAAGGGGCCTCGGCGGCGGCCAGGGCGAAGCTGTTGATACCGACCATGCCCGCCTTCAGCTCGGCGACGGTCCGCCTGGCGCGCGCAGGGCTGCGCGTGAAGGCATAGGCGGACAATCCCATGTCGCTGGCATTGGCCCGCGCAATAACCTCGTCATCGGTGGCAAACGAGGCTATGGCGGCGATCGGCCCGAAATTCTCCTCGGCGAACACGCGCATGCCGTCCTCGACCTCGGTAAGCACCGTCGGCTCGAAGAAAAAGCCGGCGTTGAAGGAAGGAGGCGCGCGCCCGCCGCAAACCAGCCTGGCGCCGGCCTTCTCGGCCTCGGCGACGATGGCCTCGATCTCGCCACGACGCCTTGCATTGATGAGCGGCCCCATCTGCGTCTCGCCGTCGAGACCGTCGCCGAGCCTGAGGGCACTCGCCCTGGCCACGAAGCCCCGCACAAAGGCATCATGCAGGCTTTCATGGACGAAGAAGCGATCGGGAGTCACGCAGACCTGGCCAGCATTGGCGTATTTGGTCGGCACCGAGGTGTTGAGGGCCAGTTCGAGGTCGGCATCCTCATAGATGATCAGGGGTGCGTTGCCGCCGAGCTCCATCGAGACCTTCTTCACCGTTTCGGCGGCATCCCTGATCATCTGCTGCCCGACGCGCGTCGAGCCCGTCAGCGAGACCTTGCGCACCGCCGAGGAGGCCATGATCGGACCATAGGTCGTGGCGGTCGGGCCGACGACGAGGCTCACCACGCCGGCGGGGATACCCGCCGCCCGGGTGCAGTCGACCATGAGCATGGCCGTCCCCGGCGTCTGGCTGGAAGGCCTGACGATGATCGAACAGCCAGCGGCAAGTGCCGGTGCGGCCTTGCGCGCGACCAGGGCCGCCGGGAAGTTCCAGGCCGTGAAGGCGGCAGCGATGCCGACAGGCTCGTGCAGAACCTCGAAGCGTCCACCAGGGACCCGACTCTCGATGATGCGGCCATAGATGCGGCGCGCCTCTTCGGCGTACCAGCGGAACTGGTCGGTGGCGAGGCCCCATTCACGCTCGGCCTGCCCAAGGGGCTTTCCGGTTTCGCTCGAGATCATGCGAACGGCATCGTCCTTGCGGCGGCGCATCTCATCGGCGATCCGATGCAGGGCATCTGCGCGCTCGAATGCCGTCTTCGATCGCCACAGCGCAAAACCCTTGGCGGCGCTGTCCAGGGCCTCTTCCGTATCGGCGAGGGTCGCCAGCGGGACTTCACCCAGCGCGCGCTCGTGCACGGGGCTGATGACTGGAGAGCTGCCCTTGTCGGAGGCCTGGCGCCATTGGCCGTCGATGAAAAGGCCGAAATCCTGATACATGCTCACCCGACCTCGCCGGCGTTTACCGGCCGTCCTTCGCGGATCGACCGGCCGGCCGCTTCGGCCAGGACCAGGGCCGCACGGCCATCGGCAAAGCCGACCTCCGGCGTCGTGCCGTTTTCGACCGCGTCGACGAAGGCGCCGATCTCGGCGTTGAAGGCCTCCGCATAGCGTTCGATGAAGAAATTGAGGTAAGGCGCCCCGCGGGATGTGAACTCCGCGGCAAAACGCACGCAGTCATGCGTCCTGCGGTTTTCCGAGATGGCCATGCCCCTGTTGCCGAACACCTCGACGCGTTGGTCGTAGCCATAGGCAGCCTGCCTGGAATTCAAGATCACGCACTGCTTCCCCGACGGCGTGGTCAGAACCACCGAGACGGTATCCCAGTCCTCGCAGCGGGCCATCAGAGCCGGATTGACCAGCCGGCTTCCGACCGCGCTCACCGTTTGCGGTTCCTCGCCCAGCAGGAAGCGGGCCATGTCGAAATCGTGGATCGTCATGTCGCGGAAAATACCGCCCGACACCTCCATATAGGCGGCCGGCGCCATTCCCGGGTCGCGGGAGGTGATGACGATCTGGTGTACGTCACCGATATCGCCATTCGCGATGGCAGCCTTGGTCGCCCTGTGCGTGGGGTCGAAACGCCTGACGAAGCCGAGCATGATGGGCAGGGACGTCTTGCCGATCGTGCTGGCACAGCGATCGACCCTTTCCAGGCTCAGGTCGATCGGCTTCTCGCACAACACCGGCTTGCCGGCCGCCACGGCCTTTTCGATATAGTCGGCATGCGTGCTGGTGGAACTGGCGATGAGCACGGCGTCGACTTCCCTGGAGGCGAAGACCTCCTCATCGGTCGCGAAGACGGGCGTCGCCTCTCGGGCTCCGACCTCGGCGGCAGCTTCTCTCGAAACGTCGAAGACACCGGCGAGCCGGGTCCGGGGATGAGCCCCGATGTTGGCAGCATGCATCCGTCCGATACGCCCGCATCCCAATACGGCAATCCTGAGCACGGAAATCCTCCCTGATTTTTTGCAATGATCATTGCAAAAAATACAGATTGTCAACAAGCAATGCGGATTATTTTTGCGGCACGCCCGTGTCGGCGGCGATATCAAGGGAGGCAGGGCAGATATCGCAGGCCTGCGGCCTCGATGAGATCCGGCATCCCGCCTGTCCGGCAAAATGCGGCAGGCCCTTCCCTGCCGCTCAGCGCTGCTCTTTCCGGCGGGAAGCAAACACCTTTTCCAGCACGGGAATGGCTGACATGGCGCGAGGCCAGCCAGCGTAGAAACCGAGATGCGCAGGTATCTCGGCGGTTTCCGCCTGTGTCAGGCCATTGTCCATGGCGCGATTGGCGTGGAAGGGAAGCTGTTCGGGTTGCCCGATGGCGATGAGCGCGGCAATGGTGACGAGGCTGCGATCGCGCGGCGATAGATCGGGCCGCCGCCACAGATCGCCGAACAGGACGCGGTTGGTCAACTCAGCCAAGATTGGAGACGTCGGTCCCACCGCGCTGTTCACCGTGCCGACACGAGCCGCTTCCGCCGCTGCATCGAGCTCAATCCGTGCGGCGTGGCTGTTGGCGACAGCGCCGATCCCGCGCGCGTCGAAAACCTTCTTTGCCTCGCCGACGGCCGATATCGCATTCGGCCAGCCGGAATAGAAGGCGAGCTGGGTGATGAGTTCGCCGATCTCCTCCGGCTTCACGCCATTGTCCAGCGCGCGAGCGACATGGCTGCCGATCTGCGCCGCCTTCCCAGTCGAAACCAGGGCCGCGACCGTAATCAGGCTACGATCACGCGGGGGCAGTTCGCCACGTTTCCAGACCTCGCCGAACAACACGTCGTCCGTGAAATGACCAAGGCCTGGGGCGACCTCGTAAACGGCTGCAGGTGCAACACGCTCACGACGAGGTTCCTGGGCCTCGGCACCGGTCGCGGCCAGCGTTGAAATTGCGATGGATGCGGCGATCTTCTTCATGGAAGGACCTCGTTGTTATCCAATGCGGAGTACCGGCTACGCCGACCTCGACGCCCGCCCTGGCGGGTGGAGCGCGGTCTTGTTCCCAAGGCCGCTCGCAGCGCCCGTGATGACGACGACCGTTCTCCGCTCGATTGTGCAGGGTGCCCCTCAAAGACCCGTCGTCTTGAGAAGCTGCTCGGGATAGCGCTCGCCTTCGATCCGGATTGCGGCTGCGGCAGCCTGGATTTCGGAAAGGTCTGCCGCCGTCAGATCGACATCGACAGCACCGAGATTCTCTTCGAGACGATTGAGCTTGGTGGTACCGGGGATCGGCACGATCCAGGGCCTTTGTGCCAGCAGCCACGAAAGCGCAACCTGCGCGGGCGTGGCGTTCTTGTCGGCTGCGATCCGTTTCAGAAGATCCACCAAAGCTTGGTTCTTTGCCATCGCATCGGGCGTGAAGCGCGGCAAAATACTGCGAAAATCGCCATCAGCGAGCTTGGTGTCCTTATCCATCGCTCCCGTCAGGAAGCCCTTGCCGAGCGGGCTATAGGGCACGAGGCCAATCCCCAACTCCTGGCAGATCTCCAGGATGCCGTTCGTTTCGACGCCCCGCGTCCAGAGGGAATATTCGTTCTGCAAGGCGCTCACAGGCTGAACCGCATGGGCGCGACGAGCCGTCTGCGCACCCGGTTCCGACAGTCCGAAGTGCTTCACCTTGCCGGCTGCGATCAGTTCCTTCACCGCGCCCGCCACGTCTTCGATCGGCACGCCCGGATCGACCCGATGCTGGTAGAAGAGGTCGATCTGTTCGACGCCAAGTCGCTTGAGGGATGCATCGGCGACCGCCTTGATGTGGTCGGGCCTGCTGTTCAGCCCCGACTGCTTGCCATCGACGATGTTGAAGCCGAACTTCGTGGCGATCACGACCTGGTCGCGAACCGCACGCAGCGCTTCGCCGACCATTTCCTCGTTTGTGAATGGTCCGTAAACCTCCGCCGTGTCGAAGAAGGTGACGCCGCGATCCACCGCCTGGCGGATCAAGGTGATGCCCTCCTGCTTGCCGAGCTTGTGGGCGTAGCCGAAATCCAACCCCATGCAGCCATAGCCGAGAGCCGAAACCTCAAGGCCGCTTTTGCCAAGCATCCGCTTTTGCATGTCTTTTCTCCTTTTCGAAAGGGAACGCGCCATTGGCCCGCGCTCGGCCGCCGCGATGGCAAGAGCCCGCTCGGCGCCAGCAGGTGGAAGCACGTTCCCGTTTCTCCAAGAATAGGACTGGTGCATTGCCTCCGTTAGATGCAAAATTGTGCATAGGTCTATATCGGATTTTCATGAATGCATCGCAGCGAATACGGCGATCTTGCCGCTTTCCTGACCGTCGCCGAGGAAGGCAGTTTCACTCGCGCGGCTGCACAATTGGGCACGTCCCAGTCTGCGCTGAGCCATACCGTTCGGCGCTTGGAGGAACGGCTGGGGCTGCGCCTCCTCAGTCGAACCACCCGGAATATTTCGATGACCGAGGCCGGGGCCAAGCTATATGCCGCATTGGCTCCCGCCTTCGACGATATTCGCGGCAGCTTGGCCGCCTTGGACGAATTGCGTGAGAAGCCGGCCGGCACGATCCGCATCACCTCGAGTCGAAGTGCCTCCGATGCCATCCTGATGCCTGCGGCGCGCAAGCTGATGGCGGATTACCCCGACCTCAACATCGAGATTTCAATCGACCAAAGGCTGACGGACATTGTCGGGGACGGTTTCGATGCCGGCATCCGCCTGGGCGAGCAGGTCGAGAAGGACATGATTGCCGTGCGGATCTCGCCGGACTTGCGGATGGCGGTCGTGGGGTCGCCGGGTTATTTTGAGGTGCACCCCAAACCCAAAACACCCCATGACCTGACCGGCCACAACTGCATCAACCTGCGCTTGCCCACCAAAGGCGGGCTCTATGCCTGGGAATTCGAAAAGAATGGCAGGCCGCTCAATGTCAGGGTGGAGGGGCAATTCACCTGTAACGACGTTCTGTTGATCATCAACGCAGCATCGAATGGGCTTGGGCTTGCCTGCCTGCCGGATGACATGGTGAAAGACCCCATCTGTGCCGGACAGCTTATCCGGGTCCTCGAAGACTGGTGTCCTCCCTTTCCCGGCTATCACCTTTATTATCCGAGCCGGCGGCAACACTCGGCTGCTTTTACCCTTTTTATCGAAGCGCTACGCTGGCGAGGCCCGAGAGACTTTCCCCTGGCAGCAGAAACACGGGCCTAGACGGCGGAGGTCGAGCGGTCTGAGCAGCGGCAACGAAGCGGGCACGCCATCACCGGCACCCAAACTCGACCCAAGTACCTGTTTACGCATTCTCCTGCCGGCCATCGATGTCGACGGACGGAGACTGATCAGGAACGTTCGACAAAACATCGGCGTCGAAGACGGAGATGGAAGCGGATCTCCTGCTTGAAGACGTCGCGGAAATCCGCAAAGCAGCGGAAT
This sequence comes from Labrys sp. E2SS-1L, assembly GCF_057073705.1. Taxonomy (NCBI): domain Bacteria; kingdom Pseudomonadati; phylum Pseudomonadota; class Alphaproteobacteria; order Hyphomicrobiales; family Xanthobacteraceae; genus Labrys; species Labrys sp. E2SS-1L. The sequence continues at coordinate 1,237,430 of NZ_CP172713.1, forward strand.
CCGAACAGTTTCACCAAGCGGCTGACGGCCGAGGTCGGGATGCCGCAAGCCTTTGCCATGTCGCGCGCCGACCCCAAGGCGACCTGAAGGCGATTGTCGAGGGCATAGTCCATGGCCGTTTGCGCCCAGGGTTTCAACCCGACGCGCATCTCCGCAAACCGCTGGCACAGTTCGGCAAGGTCTCTTGGATGCTCAGATCGTTCCATGTCCTGCCCCGCGAATTGGCTATTTGCTTGCGATCGAGGGAAGCGCAGCGACATCGATCCCGCTCAGACGCGGCCCCGCAGGGAGCTCTCGAGCTCGACGAGTTCCTGCCCCCCGGCCATCAGGTTCTGCAATTCGTCGTGGCTGACCTCGCCGCGAAGGGCGGTACCCAAGGTCTTGCCGTGATTGAGCACCGTAAAGCGGTCGCCGATTGCCAGGGCATGGCGGACATTATGGGTGATGAACACCACGCCCACCCCCTTGGACCGCACCCTGTCGATGGTCGCCAGGACGTTCGCGGTCTGCCTTACGCCCAATGCGGAGGTGGGCTCGTCCAGGATCAGGACACGGGCACCGAAATAGACCGCCCTGGCGATTGCAACCGATTGCCGTTCGCCTCCCGAGAGCGTTCCGACCGCCTGCCCCGGCTCGCGCAGACGAATGCCCATCCGCGTCATTTCCTCCATGGTGACGCGATTGGCCGTCTCGAAATCATAGAAGCGAAACGGGCCGAACCTCTTCCTGGGTTCCCGGCCCAGGAAGAAATTGCGGGTCACGGACATCAGGGGGATCATCGCCAGGTCCTGGAAGACGGTCGCAATACCCCCATCGATGGCATCGCGGGCACCGGCGAATGCGACGGACTTGCCATCGAGCAGCAGCTCACCCCTTGTCGGCCGATGCACGCCGGACATCGTCTTGATCAGTGTCGACTTGCCCGCGCCGTTGTCGCCGAGCAGGCAGTGCACCTCCCCCTCGTTGATGGCGATGCTGACACCGGCCAGCGCGATCACCATGCCGAAATGCTTCTCGATGTTCTTCAGTTCGAGGATCGTCTTCGCCATGGTCAGCGCTCCCCGGTGATGATGCGGCGGATATAGGTGTTGAGGACGACAGCCACCAACAGGATGAGCCCCAGGAAAACCCGGAACAGAGAGCTTTCGACGCCAGCAAAGAAGAGCCCCTGCTGGACGACGCCGAAGATGACGGCGCCCAGGGCCGCACCGGCCACGGTGCCATAGCCCCCCGTCAGCAGCGTGCCGCCGATCACCGCCGCGATGATGGCCTCGAACTCCTTGAGAAGCCCGCGATCGGCAGCCGCGGACCCGAATTCGAGGACCTGGCAGGTCGCCAGCACCGTGGCGCAGAAGGCCGTGAGCATGAACATGCAGACTTTCACGCGCCCGACGGGCACACCGACATTGCGCGCGGCGTTGGCATCGCCGCCGGCGGCAAAGATCCAGCTGCCGAACACGGTGCGGGTGAGAACGACATGGGCGACGATCGCCAGGCCAAGCGCCCAGACCATCAGCATGGGAATGCCGTCGACGATCGGCTGGCCGGCCTTGGGGCCCGCCTTGAAGGTGCCGATCACCCCCTGCTCGGCCAGCCAGGCGAACAGGCCCTGCAAGATCTTGCCTCCGAAGACCGGCGCCAGCCAATCTCCGGCAGATGCGGCCTTGAGCCCGCCGATGATGGTCGAGCCATTGGTCAGGATCGGGATGTAGGTCGTCAGGCCGCGCAGGATGAAAAGTGCCGCCAAGGTGACGATGAAGGAGGGCAACCCGGTGCGCAGGATCAGGAAGCCGTTGAGCGCCCCGATCGCCAGCGACACCGCGAAAGCCGAGAGAATTGCCAGCCACATCGGAAAACCGAACGAGGTCGACAGCAAGGCGATCACGATGCCGGAAAAGCCGATCATCGAGCCGACCGAAAGATCGAACTCGCCCGCAATCATCAGCAGGCAGGCGCCGACGGCGATGATCATGAACTGAGCCGAGACCGTGCCCCAATTCATCACCCCTTCCAGGGAGAACATGCCGGAGGCAGGCGCGAGCATCAGAAAGAACACGAACACGGCGATCGTGCCGCAGATCGCCCCGAGTTCGGGTCTGATCAAGGCTTTGCGAAATGGCGAGACACGACGCAGTCGGGCGTCGGCCATGAGCGGCGCCGCCCCTTTGGGGTCGTTCATTCCTTCCTCCCTGATCCATCAGCCGGACAAGCCGTCTGAACCTTCGAAAGTACAGCCTTGTAATTCATGCCGGTCGTAGCGGCGGTTGGCTGTAATCAGTCGAGTTTGCTTTGGAGCTGTACGAAACGTCAGCCCGAAACAACTTCCGGGATCCTCGCATCCCACGATGGATGCGGGGCTCGCGGCAGTCTGCTCGACAGGATCTTCCTGTCCGAGCATGGGATCATAGTAGGCAGGGGCACCTTTCCAGGCGACAACAATTATGATCATATTTGATCAAGGTCATCGAACAGCAGGGCCACCGACCATGCCGGGAGCGCGGATGAAAAAAGCGACGTTGGCGGACATTGCGCGCGAGGCGGGGGTCGGAACCGCGACGGTCGAGCGCGTCCTGAACTCACGCGGCAATGTCACGCCCGCCACCATCGAGAAAGTCGTGCAGGCCATGCGCCAGCTCGGCAGCACGCGGGCCTTGCCGCAGAAATACAGCGGCGTCCTGCGTGTCGAGGTCCTGATGGTGCGTCGTGAGACGCCCTTCTTCACCCGGCTGAACGAGGCCTTCATCCGCATCTCGGAATCGCTCGATCCGAGCATCCTGCTCCACCGCACCTTCGTGGACGAAAACGCCCCTGCCAGCGTGGCCCAGCGGATTGCGGAGCCCGGCTTTCGCCGGGTTGGGCTGATCATCGTCGCTCCCGACCATCCGGAGGTTCGGGCCAGGCTCGCCCAGGAGCGCGAAAAGGGCGTCGCCATCGTCCAGATCGTGTCCCGGATCGACGGGTCCCACGATGCCTTCGTCGGCATCGACAATTATGCGGCGGGCCGGACGGCCGCCATGTTGATGGCGAGAATGCTGAGAGGCGCGTCCGGGCATCTGGCTGCACTTTGCCACAGCGGCGTCTACGAAGTGCACCGGGAGCGCATCCGCGGTTTCTCGGACTACCTTGCCGAGCATGCGGGAGATGGCCTGCTGTTCTCGCAGACGCTGTTCGGGCTCGACCAGGACCAGCGATCGGCCGAGGTTCTCGATACGGCGCTGAAGCGCGATCCTGGGATCATCGGCCTCTACAATGCGGGCGGCGCCAATGCCGGCGTGGCCTCCGTCCTGGAACGGCGCAAATCCGGCCAACCCCTGATGTGGGTCGGCCATGAGCTGACGGATGAATCCCGGCTTTGGCTGCGATCGGGCTTGATGGATATCGTCCTGGATCAGGCCCCGGAGACGCAGGCCCGGCGCGCCATCGATACGGTCCTGAGGAAGATCGGCTTCATCTCGGTCGAGGTCAGCTCCGAACCCGTGCGCTTCTATACGATCACTGCCGAGAACCTTTAGCGCCAGGCGTGGAGCGAGGTCGAAATCAAACGGGGGCATCACGCGCCCCCGCTCTTTGCGCGATGATTTGTCAGCGATGGCTTGTCAGCGATACTTGCCGGCCAGCGCCAGGACCTGGTCGATATTGGCCTTGGTGATCAGGCCGGGGCCCGAGGCGACGTCGTTCGCCTGCAGCACGCCATAGCGCGCATAGTTGGTCAGCACGGTGACCGCATCATAGCCCTGCAGGAAGGGCTGCTGGTCGATGGCGACCTTGACCGTGCCATCCTTCATGGCCGCGACGATGTCCTTGCTGAGATCGAAGCTTGCGAAGAAATACTTGTCGCCGGCGCCCTGGTCCTTCACCCATTTGATCATCGGATCGGCACTGGTCGGCCCGAGTGTCAGGATGGCCTGGGTGTCGGGATGCGCCTTGAGGAAAGCCGCCGAACGATTGACGACATCGTTGGGATCGGTGCCGGAATCGATCTCCTGGTCGCCCAGCGGCACACCGAGCCCGTCTGCGAAGCCCTTGCAGCGCTGGTGCGAGACCGGGTGCTGGTAGAAATGGTTCACGCATAGGAAGCTCTTGACCTGCGCGGCCTTGGCCTGCTCGCCGGCAGCCTTGCCCGCGTCATGTTCGGCCTGGCCGATATAGCGCAGCGCACCGATCTTCTTGGCGATCTCGGCCGAGCCGGAATTCACGATCACCACGGGAATGCCGGCCGCAACGGCATTGGAAAGCGGATCGTTGACGATATTCTCGTCGGGAACCGTGGCGATGATGGCCGTCGGCTTCGATGCCGCCGCCTGATCGATCAGGCGCCCCATTTCGGAGAGATCACCGCCAGTCGGATTGCGAAATTCGATCTTCACGCCGAGCTGATCCGCGGCCAGCTGGGCCGAGTTCCGGATGACGTTGAAGAACGAATCCGATTCCGACCAGTGGCCGACGAACACGATCCGTTCCGCGGCAAAACCGGATGCGGTCGACATCAACAGCGCGCAAGCGCCGAGAGTGGCCTTGAGCCATGCCTTCATTGAACCCTCCCTTGGATCAGCCGGCTCGCCTTGTGTTCCGTGTGGAGCCGCGCTCTGTTGTTCAGTTTAGAGGGGCTCCAAGGCTGCTCAACGCATGATTTGATCAAATTTGATCTTGCCCGGATGACTGCCGGAGGTTCCGACGGCGGGCAAGGGACGGCGCCATTGAAAAGGGCCGGTCACGCAAGGTGCCGGCCCATTATCGTTCGATCGAATGACGCAAGGCGCTGCCGACCCTACAGGCACACCCTCACATCGGTGCCATCCGTCTCGGCCCGGTATGTCTTGAGATTGACGCAGGGCGGCATGCGTAACGCCTCGCCGGTTCGATAGTCGAAGGCGCCCGAATGCTTCGGACATTCGATCTCGTAGTCCATGACCAGGCCATCGGCCAGATGAATGGCCTCATGGGTGCAGAGCCCGTCGGTGCAGAAGACCTCGTCGCTCGGCGAGCGATAGATCGCGTAGGTCCTGCCGCCATGGTCGAAGCGAATGACACCCTCGGTTTCGATGTCGGCCAGCTTGCAGGCGGTGATCCAGTCGGCCATCTCTATGCTCCCGCCCGGTCGGTTTCATCGGATTTCTTGGCCTCGGCCTTCGCATTGAGGCGGGCCTTCTTCTTTTCGTAGCGGACCTGCATCTGCTTCTCCCCCTCCTTGCTGCCGTCGTGGAACGTGCCGAACCACTTGTCGAAGGGGATCAGCCCGTCGCCATAGTTCACCTCGAAATATTTGTGGTGGAGGTAGTGGATATAGGCGTGGCTATCGACGGCGGTGTCCTCGCCCAGTTCCACCTTGTCGAAGCCGACATGGCCGGGAATGGCACCAAATCCGGCAAAATGCAGCTGGTAGAGCGCCATGATCGGGTTGGATGGAATGATCAGGTGCCAGAACATGGTGCCGAGATAGAAGAACTGCTCGACGGGATGCATCGAGAGGGACGACCACGGCGAGGGATTCACCGAATTGTGGTGGACGGAGTGCACCCATTTGTAGAGCGGTCCCCAATGGATCGCCCGATGCAGCAGGAAGAAATGGGTCTCGTGAATGATCGGCACCAGGAGCGCGAGCACGAACAGATAGACCGGGTTCTGCGCGAAGGCGAGCCACGGCACCCAGCCATTGGCGAAGGCCATGAGCACGAACACCTCGATGCCCGTCCAGATCGGCAGCCCGGTTCCGAAGGTGCGCAGCATGTTGTCGACATTCTGGCGCTCGAAGAAGAAGGCTTTCGAACGCTGCTCGGCCGGAAATTTCCCGTTATATTTGAAGCGGTTGCCCTGCGAACGCAGAATATAGAGCTTCAGTTCGAAGGCGCCGAAGAACAGGAAGACGGCGATGGCGTTGGCGGCGAAGAGCTTCAACACCCAGCCCCAGGCCAAGGCCTTCATCACTTCGGGCTCCGGCAGGACAAAATACCACCAGGCAACGGCCGAGAGCGCGAACAGGACGTTGTAGGGAAGAAAATAGTGCGGAAGCCACTTCAGGAACTTCAGCGGCTGCGGCGGGAATGTGAAGACGGGCGCCGTTGAGGCCGGCTCGTTCGGAGCCCAGTCGCCGCGCTTGTTGCGCGCGCCATAGGAAAGGTCGTCCATGACGGCCTCCTTTCAGAGCTTGTTGGAAAGGGTCAGGAAACGTTCGAAGGCGTCGTCGTCCATGTCGACCTGGTGCACGGCCTGCGGATAGGCGCCATTCTCGACATCAGCTGCGAAGGCCTGGAACGCGGTCACGCGCTTTTGCTGCAGTTCCGCCTCGAGGACAGCGAAATCGGCATATTTCTTGGCGTGACGGGGGTAATGCCCTCTATTCGTCCCCAGCACATCGGATGAAAACAGATATTGCGTGTCGCAGGCCGATCCGCATCCCATGCCCATCGTGATCATCGGGGTCGAGCGCGTGATGAAGTCGGCGAGGCGCACGGGGACCACTTCGACCTCGATGAAAGCCGCTCCTGCATTCTCGATATCCTTGACGGCGCGCATCACCTGGACCGCCTCTTCGGCCTTCTTTCCGATGGCGCGAAAATTCGTCCAGGTCGCTCGATTTGGCACGAGGCCGACATGGCCGGTGACCGGGATGCCTTCGCGCGCCATGGCTTCGATGAAAAACGGAGAATGCGAACAATAGATGGAATCGGCGCCGCGGCGAAGGATCTCGAAGCCGAGCCGAATGGCTTCCTGGGGCGACGAGACAGAGCCATGCGGCATCCCTGCCGACAGGAAGGCTCCGGGCGCGGCCTTGCGCAGGGCTTCGAGCTGATGATCGGGCTCGCAGGAGAGGATCACGATGCCAGCGGCCTGCGCGGCGGCAGCCTCGGCCGGGGTATCGACATGCAGCTGGAGCCACTTTCGCAAGCCTTTCTGGCTCCGCAGATCATAAACCGACGGCCGACGGTCCATCGCCTTTTCTCCCTTTTTCTTGCATCGATGATAGCCGGCGTGCCGGAGTCCGTCGCCGGATTACTTGATCAGAATTGATCAAGCGCTGGCGACCTGCCCGCTCGCAAGTCACCGCCTCGGCCCGGCAGGCTGACCGGTGTGTTCACGCCGCAAGCAAGCTCTTGAGATTGACGTTCGGTGCCGACAAGGCGGCCGCCGAGGGTCTGGTACGCCTGGCGATCAACATCTCCGCCAGGCGGATATCGCGGGCCACCGCATTGCCAGGCCCGATGCCGCTCGCCGCGACCAGGCGGCCCGTGCCATCCAGATGAAACTGCAGAACGGCATGCGGTCCGAGGTCTCGCCGCACAATCGAGCATCCCTGATCGACCAATCCGGCAACCTGGAGGCTGAGATCGTATTGATCCGACCAGAACCAGGGCACGGCGGAAATCATGTCATTGGCGCCGAGCATGTTGCGGGCCGCCAGCGCGCCGTGATCCTGCGCGTTGCGCCAGGATTCCAGTCTCACCCGCCTGTTGTCGTAGACCGGCAGGGGGAACGAACAACAATCGCCGGCGGCGAAGATCGACGGGTCGCTGGTGCGAAGCTGGGCATCGACGGCTATCCCGTTTTCGATCGCCAGCCCGGCTGCCTCGGCAAGCTCCGTCGATGGCACCGCACCGACACCGGCCACCACGAGATCGGCGGCGATCTCCCGTCCGTTCGCCAAGCGCAGCACGGCCTGCCCTCCCCTGTCCTGCAAGGACAGGATGGAGATCCCGCACACCAGTTCGACGCCGGACGCAAGATGGCGCGCCTCCACCATACGGGCGATCTCTTCGGGCACGCCCCGGCTCAGGATGCGTTGCTGGACCTCGATCAGCGTTACGCCCGCGCCGCGCTGGATTGCACTGGCTGCAACCTCCAGCCCGATGAAACCGCCGCCGATGATGACGATCCTGGCGCCAGGACGAAAATGACTGCGCAGGCGCGCCACGTCCTCGAAACGGCGCAATGTTACGCAGTGGCGGTCGTCGCCGTCCCCGGGAAGGATTATGCGCCGCGCACTCGCACCTGTAGCGAGCAGGAGCCTGTGATAGGCAAGCGTCCGGCCATCGGACAGATGCACCCGCTTTGCCACGCGGTCGATGCCGTGCACCTTGATACCGGTCAGGCATGTGATTGCAGAAGCCTCGAAGCGTGCGACGGTGGCGATGGTCTTCGGACCGGGCGCATCCTCAGTGGTCAGCGCGTCCTTGGACAAGGGCGGCCGTTCATAGGGAAGATGCATCTCCTCGCCGATGAGTGTCACCGAGCCCGCAAAGCCAAGCTCGCGCAATGCAAAGGCAGCCCTGCTCCCGGCTTCGCCCGCACCGATTATGACCATATGCTCGCTCATGGTTTCCATTCCGTCTTCACCGGCGACGCAATGGCGTCTCCGTTCCGTCGCGAAATGTGCGAGAAAATTCATCGGATTGAACGAGGAGTCTTGATCAGATTTGATCACAGCCGGTCGTCAGCGCTCCGTCGTCCGGGCTGCCGGCACGCCAGCGCATTGCAGCAGCAAAGGAGGTTTCGCATCCAGGCAGCCAGGCTGGACCGACGTGGCCAAGGCCGAAATCCACTTGGCGACAGCCCCGATCGTCCCGCAGAAGGCCCATCGTGCCAAACGGCAACCCGCTGTTCCATAGGTCCATGCCCATGCTAAAAGCGCCCTCAAATGCGTAATTTCGGGAAGCTGTGAATTTGCATTGTCGTGTTCCCGACCGTTGGACTCTCCAGTCTCGATTGGCTGCTGCATGATCCTGCTGGTTGGCAACGGTCCCATCTCTCCTGACGCAGTGTCCCTTGCCGATCAGGCCAGCTTCGTTGTCCGCTTCAACGACTGCCGGTCCTATGCCGACCTGCCGGGCCCTACGCATGCCGTGGCCATCTGCAACACGGGTCGGCCTGGCTACGCGATGGCGACCTCCACCAAGTGGCGATCTCATTCGGCGATCCGCGAAGCCGGCGAACTATGGTGCGTACGCAACCCAGCCAAGTTTCTGGACCTGAGGGCGGCCATCATCGATATGTGGCCCGACCTCACCGATTTTTGCGATGATCACACGTCGAGGTTCGCCACCTATTGCGCTGTCGTCGGCAAAGACTTTCTGGTTTTCGATCGCAAGCTCCACGACGAAGTCGATCGTGACCTCGCTGATCTTGCGGCTCCGCCCTATGTGGTACCAAGCAGCGGAATGCTGGCGCTCCACTATGTTCTCCAGCGTTTCGCCCACCTTCCCGTCATTCTCGTCGGCTTTACCCATCAGGGGTGGGAGTGGCACCCTTTTTCTGCCGAAAAGACCCTCGTGGATCGCTACATTCGGCTTGGTCGGGTAACGCGCCTTTAGCCCCCGCCGAGATGAAGCTTCATCCCGCGCCTGGCGATCAAGGGTATTTGCGCATCCCCAGCCGCCTCTTCGTCATGCCACGGCCGTCTGTCTGCCCATGATGAAGGCCGTCAGGCGAGGACAGACGAAATCGAGGAAGGCCCTGACGCGATAGGGCAGATGCGGGCCGCCCAGATAGAGGGCATGGATCTGTTCCTCGTCCCCCTCGACCGCCTCCGACAGCACCTCGACCAGGCGGCCCGCTGCGATATCGGCCCGGACATGGTATTCGCCGAGCCGCGCCAACCCGGCTCCCGCCACCGCCATCCGCCGGACGGTCTCGCCATTATTGGCAAGCAGAGGCCCGCCGACGACGCGATCGACGATGCGTCCCCCTTCCCTCAGCGGCCAGACCGGCGCGGCCCGCCGGAAATTGAAGCCGAGGCAATTGTGGCCGGCGAGGTCCTCCACGATCCTTGGCTCTCCCCGGCGCTCGATATAGCGCGGAGCAGCGACGATCTTGCGCCTGGCCACGCCGATGCGGCGTGCGATCATGGCGGAATCCTGCAGCGCGCCCACCCGGAAGGCGACATCGGTACGGTCGAGATAGAGATCGACGATCTCGTCGGAGAGGGAGACATCGACGACGATGTTGGGATGAGCCTCCCAGAACGCCGGCAGCAAGGGCTCCAGGCCCAGCACGCCGAAAGCGACCGAGGCGTTGACCCGGACGGTGCCGCCGGCACTGGCCGCGCCCTGGGACAGGCCGCGCTCGATCTCGTCCAGTTCCGCCAGCAAGGCGAGGCTCTTCTCATAGAAGATCTGGCCCTCGGCCGTCAGCGACAGCCGGCGCGTGGAGCGCTCGAGCAGGCGCACGCCCAGGCGCTCCTCGATGCGACCGATCAGCTTGCTGACCGTTGAGGGCGTCATCAACAGCAACCGGGCAGCCTCGGAGAAGCTCCCGCTCTCCACCACGCGCAGGAAGACCTGCATTTCGCCGACGCGATTGTCCATGCGACGCCCAATCTGTGAACTGACTTCACAGATAATGTGGAAAGTGAGGCGATTATCAAGCCGGATCCAAACACATATCTAGCCATTCATGAAAAAGAATTCCGCATTGGAACTGATCCGCAAGCCGGATCGCATGACCCTCGGCATCGAATTGCCGCTCGACAATGACTGGTCGCCCGCCGGCGAGGCCCGGCGAGCGGCGCAAGGGCGCCCGCGCGGCGTTCCCGATCTCAGCGCGCAGACCGATCTTGTCCGCAAGGCCGACGACCTCGGTTTCTCGGCGATCTGGATGCGCGACGTGCCTGTCTTCGACCAGGTGAACATGGGCGATGCCGGCTCGGTCTACGATGTCTTCACCCTGCTCGGTTTTCTCGCCGGCGTGACCCGCAGGGTGGCCCTCGGTACCGCCGCGGTCGTCCTGCCGATCCGCCATCCCCTGATGACGGCCAAGGCGGCGGCCTCGGTGGACGCCCTCTCCGGCGGCCGCCTGATCCTCGGCGTGGCCTCGGGCGACCGGCCGGTCGAATATCCACTGCTCGGCCTTGATTTCGAGGCCCGCGGCGAAGCCTTCCGGGAGGCGGTTACCTATCTGCGTGCGGCCTGGCAGCCCGGCGGCCTGCCGGTGAATGGCGAGCGTGCGCCGGCGCTGGACCTGCTGCCGAGGCCGGTGCAGCCGACGATTCCCCTGGTGGTGGCCGGCCAGGCCCGGCAGGACGACGCCTGGCTCGCCGCCCATATGGACGGCCGCTTCGTCTATCCGGGCAGCCTCGACAAGACCGCCCGGCAGGCGCACGGCTGGGCCGATGCGACGGCCGGGCACGGCGCTTTCATCAGCGCTTTCCACCTCGATCTGCTCGACCAGGCCGACGCGCCGGCGACGCCGATCCGCTTCGGCGCCCGTGTCGGCCGCAAGGGCCTTGTCGCGCATTTCCGCGCCTTGGCGGCGGCAGGTGTCGATCACGTCGCCATCAATCTACGGCAGTCGGCCCGCCCGCCTGGCGAAGTCCTCGATGAACTCGCATCGGACGTCATGCCGATGCTGACCAGGAAACCCGCGGCGCTGGCCGCCTGACGATCCCAGGAGACGAAAATGCAGACCATCAATGTCCATGGCGCTGTAATCCCCACCCTCGGTTTCGGCGTGTTCCGCATGTCGGATGCCGAAGTGGAGCGCGTCGTTCCCGCTGCCCTCGAAGCCGGCTTCCGCCATTTCGATACAGCCCAGATCTATCAGAACGAGGCCGCGCTCGGCCGCGCCCTCCAGGCCGCCGGCGCCCGGCGCGAGGAGCTGTTCCTGACCACCAAGGTCTGGGTCGACAACTACAGCCGGGCCAGGTTCGCGGCCTCGGTCGATGAAAGCCTCGACAGGCTGAAGGTCGACCAGGTCGACCTCCTGCTGCTGCATTGGCCGGGCGACAAGGTCGCCATCGCCGATCAGGTCGAAATGCTGAACGCCGTCCAGGCCGCCGGCAAGACCCGCTTCATCGGCGTGAGCAACCAGAATATCGCCCAGATGAAGGAGACGGTAGCACTGAGCCAGGCGCCCATCGTCACCAACCAGGTCGAGCTTCACCCCTATCTCGATCAACGCGCCCTCGCCGCGGCCGCCAAGTCCATGGGCCTGGTCGTCAGCGCCTATTACGGCATGGCCGACGGCGCTGTGCCCCGCGATCCGCTGCTCCAGCGCATCGGCGCGAAATACGGCAAGAGCGCCGCGCAGGTTGCGCTACGCTGGCTGGTCCAGCAGGGCTTCGTGGCACTGTCCAAGACCGCCAGGCCCGAGCGCGTAGCCGAGAATGTCGCGATCTTCGACTTCGTCCTGAGTGAGGACGACATGGCGGTGATCGGCGCGCTCGCCCGTCCGGATGGACGCCTCGTCAACCCTCCGGGTCTCGCCCCGGCCTGGGACGCCTGAGGAGGATCGATGATGAGCACGAACGGTGTCGCTTCCGGCGACGAGCTTCGGCAGGGGTTCAACTGGCCCCTGCTCGCCTTGGCCATCGGCGCCTTCGGCATCGGGACGACCGAATTCACGCCCATGGGCCTGCTGCCGGTCATCGCCGACGGCGTGGGTGTCACGATCCCGACGGCCGGCATGCTCGTCAGTGCCTATGCGATCGGCGTGATGCTGGGCGCCCCGATCATGACGCTCGCCTTCAGTCGTTTCGGCAAGCGCGCCGCCCTGATGCTGCTGATGGGCATTTTCACCGTCGGCAACATCCTGTCGGCGCTCGCGCCGGGATATGCCACCCTGCTGCTCGCGCGGCTGGTCACCAGCCTCAACCACGGCGCCTTCTTCGGTCTCGGCGCCGTGGTTGCCGCCAGTGTCGTGCCCAAGGAGAAGCAGGCCAGCGCGGTCGCGACCATGTTCATGGGCTTGACGATCGCCAATATCGGCGGCGTACCCGCAGCCACCTGGATCGGCCAGCAGATCGGTTGGCGCATGGCCTTCGCCGGTACGGCCGTGCTCGGCCTCCTCGCCATCGCCTCGCTGTGGCTGGCGCTGCCGAAGGGAGAGCCCGGCAAGGTGCCGAACGTCAAGCGCGAGCTCGGCGTCCTCATCCGCCCGGCCGTCCTGCTGGCAATGGCGACGACCGTGATGGGTGCCGGCGCCATGTTCACGCTCTACACCTATGTCGCTCCGGTGCTGGCGGACCTCACCGGCGCCTCGGACACCTTCGTCACGCTCGCGCTGGTGCTGATCGGCGTCGGCTTCACCCTCGGCAACGGCCTGGGAGGCCGCCTCGCCGACTGGTCTCTCGACGGCGCCACCAAGATCTTCCTCGCCGCCCTCGCGCTTATCATGGTGCTGTTGCCCTTGGTGTTGACGAGCCATGTCGGGGCGGCGATCGGGCTGCTCGCCTGGGGTGCTGCAACCTTCGCCATCGTCCCGCCGGTACAGATGCGGGTGATGCAGGCGGCGGCGGAAGCACCCGGCCTGGCCTCCTCGATCAATGTCGGCGCCTTCAATCTCGGCAATGCGGTCGGTGCGGCTGTCGGCGGCGGGGTCATCAGCCTTGGCTGGGGCTACGCGGCGGTTCCCGTGGCCGGCGGTGCGCTTGCCGCAGCCGGCCTGGCGCTGGTGTGGCTCGGCCGGACACGGACTGCCCTCGCCTGCCAGGCCTGAGCCAACGATCGCAAAGGTGAAACGAACATGAATCCTATCGCATTTCCTCTGGCCGGACAGCAGTTCGAGGTCGACTACGGCGACCTCGTCGCCACCAATGCCTATGCATCGGATGGCCCCTCACTCCGCTATGAGATCACCAAGGGACCGCTGACCGGCAACAAGGCGACTGTCGGCTTCGAATGGCGGCATCTGGCCGGACAGTCCTATGCCATCTCCTGGCAGGAGGCCGACGGCTCCACGGTCGTCCATATCGACGACTTCGAGGCCGGGCGCTCGCTCGCCTTTTTCACGACGCCGGATGGCACGTTCTTCCGCCTGGAAGGCAGCCTGCGGCCGCTCGCTGCATCATAAGGGTGGCAGGCCTGGTGCCGACGGCGCAACCAGGCCTGCAGCAACGGTCCAGGAGGCCTGGAATGCTCGAGCACAGGCGCTACATTCAAACGCCGGACGGCTATTTCATGGTCCTGCGGCAGGGCGACGACGTCTTCGCGCGGCTTGAAGCCCTGATGAAGGAGGAAGCGGTGCCGGCTGCCGGCTTTGTCGGCTTCGGATTTCTACGGCAAGCGACCTTCGGGTTCTTCGATTTCGACAACAAGGCCTATCGCCCGAAAACCATCGAGAATCTGGAGCTCGCCAACATGACCGGCACCCTGGCCTGGAAGGATGGCGAGCCCGCGATTCACGCCCACGGCGTGGCGGCGGACAGCACCTTCCAAACCTTCGGCGGCCACCTGCTTGCGCTCGAGGTCGGTCGTGGCTCGCTGGAGATCCATGTGTCGGTCTTTCCGACGCGACTGGAGCGGGCGCTCGATCCGTCGATCGGCGCGAATGTGCTGCAGCTCTGACGCAAAGATCGCGGATCCCGCACTCGCGGCCCGATCGGCGGTCTTTCCCCGGGACGCGGCGTTCCGCGCCGAACGCGTTGCGCAGGGCAGCATGAGCTGACGGAAAACGATGCGCCGAGCCGGGCGCAACTCTCGGCAGAAAGGGAGGAAAACCCTGTTTCGGCACCGGATCACCTGTGACAAGGTTTGCAACGGCTTACGCCGCACGGCTATACCGGATGCCCCATTCTACAGGATCACCCCGTGCCCAGCAGCGAGTTAGAAGATACCATGCCAGCCGGGGCGAATCTTGCCGAGGAACTCGAGCGCGCCCGCGTGGCCTGGCTCTATTTCGTGGGAGGCCAGACCCAGCAGGAAATCGCCGAGCGCATGAACATCACCCGGCTGAAGGTGAACAAGATCATCGGCCAGGTCCGGGATACAGGCAAGGTGCAGATCCGGGTCAGCTTGCCGCTGAGTGACTGCATCGATCTCGCGGAGAGGGTTTCGGCACGATACGGCCTGGTCGAGTCGGTCGTGGTGCCGGACGTGACGGACTATCTCGAGCAGAAGCGCGTCATCGGCGAGGCGGCCGGCATGCTCGCCAGTTCCCTGATCAATGGTCAGGACATGGGCGTGGGCATCGGTTCGGGCCGCACGCTCAGCTACGCCGTGCGCGCGTTGACGGCGAAGCTGCGACCGACCAGCTGGGTGGTCGGACTGACGGGCGGTGTCACCAGCGGTTCCTCGACGAATACCTTCGAGGTGGCGACGGCCTTCGCCCGCTCCCTCGGCGTGGAATGCCACTATTTGACGGCGCCGATCTATTGCGCCAATCCAGAAAGCCGCAACGCGGTGCTTCTGAACGAGGAGTTGACTGATGTCCTGGCGCGCACGGAAATTGCCGACATCGGCCTCGTTTCCTGCGGCCCGCTATCGCATGACACTTCGCTCACGCAGATCCGGGTCGTGAAGGATCATCTCGACGCCATTCTCAATCTGGGCGCCGTCGGCGAATTCATGGGGTGCTTCCTGGATTACCAGGGCCGCCCCGTCGACCACTTTCTCAACGAGTCGACCATCGCCCTGCCGCCTGACAAGCTCAAGATAAAGCCGATCTCGGTGCTGGTTTCGGGAGGCACCGACAAGATCCCGATTATCCGGGCGATCCTGCGGGCAGGATATGTCAACCGCCTCGTAACCAATGAATCGGTTGCCAGAGCCCTTCTGCAGGGGCCACGCTAGAGCATCGTGCCGAAAAGTGGATGCCGGTTTTCGGCAAAAGCGATGCGACAACGATAACCTACAGCATCGATGCTTGACCGACCAAGCATCGTCCTTGCGAGCGGGCCAAACATCGTGGCCGCCGGGGCAGGCCCGGCGGCGACAAATGTCCCGTTTCTTTCAACACCTCGGCCAAGCTGACCAGGACGTGCACGCCGCCTTGTCGGGCTCAGCCGACGGCGCGCTCGCGCGCTTCGGACATCGCCCTCAACATGACATAGGTCGAAGCCGCACCCGGATCGATATGCCCCATGGAGCGCTTCCCGAGTTTGGCGGCGCGGCCGCGCCGCGCCTCCATTGCCGCCGTAGCCTCCATGCCATCCTTGGCACCATCCCTTGCGGCAATCAGGATATCGAGTGTCGAGCCTTTTTCCTGCGCGCGCTCCAGAGCCGCGGAGACGGCCGGCACCCAGGCATCGATCATGGTCTTGTCACCGGGCTCGGCGCGTCCACGGTCGCGGATCCCCTGGCAGGCCGCGGAAAGCCAGGCCGCCAAGGCTTCGGAATCGAGATTGAGACGATTACCGACCGCCGTGCCTGCCCGCAGGAAAGCGGTCGCGTAAAGCGGCCCCGAAGAAGCGCCGACGGCATCGAGAAAGGCCTTGGCCATGCGCTTGCATATGCCCTCGATCGCCTCATTGTCCGGCCCATCGTCAAGAGCCTTCTGCACCGCCCGCCAGCCGACTTCCATGGTGACGCCGTGGTCACCGTCGCCAATGACCCCGTCGAGCTCGGAGAGCCAATCCTTCTCCGCGATGATCTGGTCGCCGACATTCTGCATCATGGCCCGGAACAGGGCGGGCGTGATGTCGCCATCGGCGATGAGTTCACGAGCGGCTTCCATTGTCGTCGAGCCACGATCGGGCGTCCGTTCCGGCTGGCGCCGCACCGTGCCCTTCTCCACGACCGGTTCCATTGCGCCGACGGTCAGGGCCAAAGTCCGGCAGGGATGGTCAAGCAGAGCCTGGAGTCTGTCATCGAGCTTCATCAGCGTCACCGAAGCGCCTGCCATTTCCAGCGACGTCGCGTATTCGCCCACCCAGGACGCGTGGATCTTCACATCGAGGGCATCGAGGCGCTGCTTGACGCGCCGGAACATCACATAGAGTTCGATTTGCGATGTGGCGCCGAGGCCATTGACCAGGACGCCGACCCGGTCGCCTTGCTTGAGTGCGAGCTCCCTGGCCAGATTGTCCATCAGTTCGTCGGTGACGACGTCGGCCGTCGCCAGTTTCTGGCGCCGAATGCCCGGCTCGCCATGCAAGCCCATGCCGATTTCCATGTCTTCGGCACCGATGGTGAAATTGGGCTTGGCTGTTTGCGGCAGGGAGCAGGGACTGAGCGCCACGCCCATGGAGCAAGTTGCTTCATTCGCCGCGCGGGCCAGCGCTTCCACCCGTGCGAGGGGCTCGCCGAGATCGGCGGCAGCGCCGGCGATCTTGAAAACGAAGAAATCGCCGGCAATGCCGCGACGCTCGTTCTTGCGTTCGGGCGGCGCGGAGGCAACGTCGTCTGCCACGGCGACCTGGCGCACATTCACGCCTTCTCCGGCCAGTTCCTCCGCCGCCATGGTGAAGTTCAGCACGTCGCCGGTATAGTTGCCATAGAGCAGCAGCACGCCGGCGCCTCCATCGGCGGCGTGCGCCGCTTCGACGATGTGCGCCGGGGACGGAGAAGCGAAGACATTGCCTACCGCAGCGGCATCCGCAAGGCCGCGCCCCACATAGCCCGCAAAGGCAGGCTCATGGCCGGATCCCCCGCCGATCACGATGCCGACCTTGCCGGCGCGCGGTCCGTCCACGGCGACGATGGCGCGGCCTGTTTGCCCTTCCACGCGCAGCAGGTCGGGATGTGCGCCCGTCATGCCCTCGATCATTTCCTGGATGATCTGTTCGGGCGCATTGATCAGCTTCTTGGTGGAGACTTGTTCGTTCATCGTTTCTTGTTCCGCGAATTCTTCAATCATGTCCGTTCAAGCTGCTTCGCCGCGCAGATAGCGACGAGAGATGGCATCAAAGGAGATTGCCAGCACGACGATCGCACCCGAGACAATGCCCTGCCAGTAGGGCGATACGCCAAACAGGACGATGATATTTTCGATGATGGCAATGATACCGGCGCCGAGAATGGCTCCGATCGGGCTGCCCACGCCGCCCGTGGTGGCGACGCCGCCGATCACGCACGCCGCGATGGGGGCCAGCACCCAGGTATCGCCGATGGATGGCTGGGCCGTTCCCAGGCGCGCCACCATGAGGACACCCGCCAGCGCCGCGAGAGCGCCGGCCGCCACGAACACGATCAGACGGACGAGGTCGACACGGATCCCGAGCATGCGCGCGGCGCCCCGGTTGTTGCCGATCGCATACATGTAGCGGCCGAACGGTGTTTTCACCATGACGAAGGTGGCGACGAGGAGGGCGCCGATCATCGCCACGAAGGGAACAGGCACACCGAACAGGTCGCCGCGGCCCAGATATTGGATCTGCTGCGGAATACCGGTGATGGCCACGCCGCGCGTCAGGACCAGATTCGCGCCGCCATAAATGCCTGCTGTGCCGATCGTCAGGACGAGCGAGTGCAGCCGCAAGCCGGTGACAAGCAGCCCGTTGGCAAACCCCAGGGTCGCGCCGAGGGCGATGGCGAGCAGCATTGCCGTATAGGGCTCGATGCCGAACTTCATCATCAGGACACCGGAGGCGATCCCGCAGAGGCCGCCTATCACGCCCAGCGACAGGTCGAGTTCGCCCAGCACCATCAGCATGGACTGCGCGATGGTGATGAGCCCGACGAAGGCGATGCCGCGTGCTACGACGGACATGTTGTAGGAGGTCAGGAAATAAGGTGAAACGATCGCCGACAAGGCGAAGATGACCGCAAGGGCCGCAAGGACTCCCGCGAGCGGATCGCGCAGGACCGTGGCAAGTGATTTAGGCGACATCGGCGTTCATCTCGGTTCCAAATATGGCGCCCACCAGCGTTTCCGTGGCCGTGTCGGCCGTGACGTATTGGCCGGTCAGGCGCCCGTTATGCATGGTTATGATGCGGCTGGCACATTTGCGCAGTTCGGCGATCTCGGACGAAATGAGGATGACGCCGACGCCTTCCTCGGCCAGCCTCTTCATGATCCGGTAGATTTCCGTCTTGGTGCGAATGTCGATGCCCTTGGTCGGCTCATCGAAAATCAGGATCTGCGGCCGCGTGGCCAAAGCGCGACCGATGATCGCCTTTTGCTGATTGCCGCCCGACAGATGCGAGATACGCTTGCCCATGCCGGCGGTGCGGATGCCGTACTCGTCGATGATGGTCTGGACCGCGCTGCGCTCTCGCTTCTGGCTGATGCCCAAGGGGCCGACGGTGAGCGGCAGGATGGAGATGCCGATATTCTCGCGCAGCGAAAGTTGCGGGAATATGCCGTGAAGCTTGCGCTCCTCGGACAGATAGAGCATGCCGGCCTCGACCGAGCGGGACGTATCGTTGAGCTGCCAGTCCTTACCCGCAACCATGACCTTGCCGGCGGTCGCCTTGCGATAGCCGAAGATGGTTTGCATGATTTCGGAGCGCCCTGCCCCGACAAGGCCGGCGAACCCAAGGATTTCGCCGCGGCGAAGATCGAATGAAATATCGCTGAAGCGCGGACCGGTCAGGCCCCTGACTTCCATGATCGTAGCGGTCGCGTTGCCCGCAGGATGGAAATGCTCGTCCAGCGCCACATGACGACCGGACATGGCGCGTATGAGATCCGGCTCCGAAATATCGGCGATCTGTCCGCTCTCGATCTTCTCGCCATTGCGCAGAACCGTATAGTCGTCGCCGATGGCAAAAACCTCATCCATCTTGTGGCTGATGAAGATAATCGCGTGGTTGCGATCGAGGAAGCCGCGCATGACCTTGAAGACACGCTCGACTTCGACGCCGGTAAGCGCGGAGGTCGGCTCATCGAGGATGAGCACCTTCATATTCTTGTTCGTGGAAGCGCGTGCGATCTGGAGCAGTTGCTGATCCGAGACCGAAATATTGGCCACGAGATCCTGGGGGCGGGCCTCGATGCCGAAACGGTCGAGATAGGCCTGCGCCTCCGCCATCAGGGCGCGACGGTTGAACAGCATGCCACCGTGGCCCGTGCGGTTCAGGGGCATGAAGAGGTTCTCAGCAACGCTCATCTGGGGAAACAGCGTGAGTTCCTGAGGCACATAGGCGATATTTCGATAAAGGGAGGGCTCTTCGGTGGGATCGCCGCCATCGATCCTGATGGTCCCCCGCGAGGGAAGCTCCGTGCCGGTGAGAATCTTGACCAGGGTCGACTTGCCGGCCCCGTTCTCGCCGGCCAGGATATGAGTGCGCCCGAGCTCGACCTTGAGATCGACCCCATTGAGCGCAGTCACGCCGGGAAAGTCCCTGCCCAGTCCGGTGGTTTCAAGATAGGCCATGGACCAAGTCTTTCACTGTGGACGAATAAGGCGCGGGCCAAGGAACCCGCGCCTGTTTACTACTTGCGAAAGATGCTCAGCCGCCCACATTCTGCTTGGTCAGGAAGGCGTTGCCGGTGTCGATGAAATCGGGAACGGGCGCTCCGGTCGCCTTTGCCCACAACATCATCACAGACCAGTAACCCTGCAGTTCAGGCTGGGACGCCGATGAACTCTCCGCGACGCCATTGCGGATCATATCGAGCATTTCCGGCAGGTTATCGAGGCCGACAAGCGTGACCTTGCCCTGCTTGCCAGCTTCGACGATGGCCTGGCCGATGCCGATCGGCCCCGCGGCATCGGAGGCAACCCAGCCCTTGAGATCGGGATGCGCCTGCATGATGGCGGCGGCCTGCTGCTGAGCGGTCTGGATGCTGTCGTTGTCGATCCCTTCGGCCACAACCTTGATGCCGGGATTTTCGGCAAACACCTTGCGATGGCAATCAGCCCGGATCGCATGGTTGGGCGCGGTCGGCACGCCCATCATGATGGCGACTTCGCCCTTGCCGCCGAGAAGTTCGACGAGGCGGCGCGAAGCAATCTTGGCCTGTTCGCAGAAATCCGATCCGATATGGGTGATCGACATGCCCTCGGGCGGCACGGAATCGAACAGGACGAGCGGGATCTTCTGGCCCTGGGCTTCTTCCAGCGAAGCGCGGTTGCCCGAAGGATCCAGAAGATCGATCGCCAGGCCATCGGGATGCGTGGCGAGCGCGCTGTCCAGGATCTGGTTCTGTTGCACGACATCCGCGGACTGGGGAGCGGAATAGACGATTTCGACATTGGCGCCCGTTTGCGCCTTCAGTGCCGCCGCAGCCTGCTGGGCACCCTGATTTACCTTGTCGAACCAGGGATGGACGACCTTCGGCACGATGACAAAGCGATAGCTGTCCTTCTTGACGGTACCGGGCGCGCTTTGAGCCAGGGCTGTAGCGGGCAGAGCAAAAGCGGCACATGCGATCAGCGTCGCGAGCTTATTCATGGAGTCCTCCCTCTATGGTCGACAGGCAGAACAAGTCCGCCTGCAGCGTACCGGCTGACTGCAGTCAGTTCCGGCCGCCTTCGGCAATCGATACACATGTATTTTCATTTTTACAAGAGTTATAGGAGCGCATGGATAGAGGCATCCGCGGGAGCCATCGGGCGCCTCACGGCCGGGGGCCGGGTCTTTGAATTGCAGGATCTGGAGAAGGATCGTCTGGCTCGATCGGCGGCCTTGCGGCGGCGTTTGACGTCTCCCTGGCCGCACTGGCATGCCGTGGGGCGGGCACGAAGCGCCGGGCAACGGCCCCTGATCAAGTCGAACGCAGGATGGGGCGAAGCCGTTTCGATCACGCAGGCCGCTGACCAGAGCGGCGCGGAACTATATCCCCTCGCCTGCGCAGCAGGCGCGAGGCCGACGGTCTGCAGATCCTGGATCGCAGAGATCCAAGCCTCGCGGCCAGCCTTTCGGCAAACGTGCCTCCTCTGCCGAACGAAGCGCGTCGTTGCCCGAGGCTGCCGCCCGCCTTTGGGTCATGAGGGCCGGATTTGCGGGACGCTTCCGGTTCAGTGCTTGATCGGCACGGTATTCATGAAGGCCAACGTATCATCGAACGAGCGAATGCCTGCGTCGGAGCCGAGACCCGTCGCCACCAGTGCCGCCGATGCCTGGGCAAAATTCAAAGCGGTCTTCAGATCCATCCTGCGATGCAGGGCCGTGATGAAACCCGCATCGAAAGCATCGCCGCATCCGGTCGTGTCCACCACCTCGATCTGGAAGGCCGGCTGGCGAACGATCTCGCCGTGAGCGTCCATGAAGCACACGCCATCGCCGCCGAGCGTGAATACGCAATGTTTCACGCCGCGATCGAGGAAGAACCGGCCCGCACTCTCGATATCGGACGTGCCGGAGATCTGCCGCGCTTCCTCGATGGAGGGCATGAAATAGTCGATATAGGGAAACAGGGGCGCAATAAGATCGAGCGTGCCGTCATTGGCCCCGAGCAGGTCGAACGTTGTCGTCCGCCCACGCGCCTTTGCCTCGGCCAGCAATTTGCGGCTCGGCTCTCCGTCGAGTCTGGCCAACAATCCGGTACCACCCAGGTGGATGATCGCCGGAGCCAGCACCGCATCTAGGGCGCTTTCGGCAACCTCGAAGTGATCGGAGGCCCCTCGGGCATGGAGCGCCGGCCGGTCGCCATTGCGCCGGATATTCAAGATGGTCGACGATGTCGGCACACCTGTCAGGCGCTGCATCTGAGCCGTATCGACGCCGAAGCGCTGAAGAGTTGCAAGAACGAAATCTGCCTTCTCGTCGTCGCCCACGGCACCGACTGCAAGGCAATTCAGCCCAAGTTTTGCAAGATCCACCACCGTTCCACCGGCGGTGCCTGCAACGGTCAGCCTGATTTCGTCGATGAACTCCACATTGCCGCCGGCTGGAATGGCATCGACCGGGCGTCCGAGCACGTCGAGAATATAAAGCCCAATGACCGACACGTCGTGAGACATGGAAACCTCATCAAATAAGACACATGATTGGCTGGCGGCGCTGCAGGCGCCTGCTAGCTACGATTGCGCAAGGCGAAAATGGTGCCCGCGATCAGGATGAAGATGCCGACGATGGCCAGTTGTAGCGTGCTTGGAATACCCACGAAGATCAGCACGTTGCTGACCAGCGTTATCAGGAGCACGCCAAGCAGCGTCCCGATCACCGATCCGGAGCCGCCCGTGATGCGGGCGCCACCCAGAACGACGGCCGCGATGATTTCAAGCTCCATGCCGGCCAGATCGAACGGATTGGCGAGGCGATTGCTCGAAACGTGGATCACACCGGCAATGCCGGCGAGCAGCCCGGCATAGGCAAACACGAACACCCGCACGCGAAACAGATTGATGCCAAGACGTTCGGCAATCGCAGAATTGCCGCCGATGGCGAAGATGGCGCGGCCCATCAGCGTGCGCTCCAGGATGTACCATGTGACGAGAGCGGCTACGGCCAGCACCAGAACGGTCGCGGGCAACACGGACACAACGCCATTCGAGGCGCGATGGGTGAACAGCGAGGCCTTGCCGAAAGCATCCATCGCGGCCGGGATGTTCATGAACAGGGCGGTCCCGATGAAGGTCAGCAGGAAACTGCGGATGACATATTGCGTGCCGATCGTGACGATCAGCGACGGGGCCTGGAGTTTTTGCACGAGCAGCCCGTTTACGATTCCAAAGGCCGCGCCGCCGAGGGCCGCAAGGATCAGGATGACCATCATCGGCATGCCCGGGAACCAGTTCGTGACGACCATGGTCAGGACATACATCACGAAGGCGGCAATCGCCGTGAACGACACGTCGATGCCCCCGGACGCCAGCACGACCAGCACCCCCATCGCAAACAGCCCGCGCACCACCGACGCACGCAATATGTCGACGATATTGCTCATCTGGAGGAAGTCGGGATTGGCGGCGATCACGACCAAGCAGGTCGCAATCGTCAGCGCCAAGGTGAAGAGCTCGGGCCGGCGCCCCATCAAGTCCCACCCGCGGAGCAGGAAGCCGCGGCGCCGGGGGTCGGCAGCGGTCGGCGATGCCATCTCGGTCATTGCGCGATCTCCTTCGACGTGCCGGCCATGGATTGATAGATCGCGTCTTCCGTCAGCCCTTCGGCCTTGTGCGCGGCCACGATGCCGCCGTGGCGCATGACGAGAATGCGGTCGCAGTTCTGCAGAAGCTCCGGCAAATCATCGCTGATGATGATGACTGCCATGCCTTCATCGGCCAGGCGCTGGATGATCCGGAAGATCGTGTCTTTCGACCCCACATCCACGCCGACGGTCGGCCCGTGCAGGATGAGCAGTTTCGGGTTGATGGTGAGCCACCGCCCGATGAGCACCCTTTGCTGGTTGCCGCCGGAAAGGGACTGAACCGGAACCGCCACGTCCGGCGCGACGATCTGCAGGTCGGCGACGCTGGCTTCCGCGGTGCGACGAGCACTGCGGGAACTGACGATGCCGAGCGCATTGCGCAGACGATCCAGGATCGGCAGCGTTATGTTGTCCTGGATCGACTTTTCAAGGAACAAGCCCTCGGTAAGGCGATCCTCGGGCACATAGCCAATGCCGTTTTGTATGGCTTGCAGCGTCGATTGAGGCGCGATCGTCTTGCCGGCCAGGCGTATCTTGCCGCCAATCGCCGGCTTCACGCCGGCCAGCGCCAGAGCCAGCTCGTTGCGGCCGGAATCCAGCAACCCCGTGACGCCCAATATCTCGCCCTTTCTCACGCTCAGCGAGATGTTTCGAAAAGCCCGGCCATCCTCGAGATTCTCGACTTGGAGCAGGACATCGCCAAGTTTCGGGTCGGTGCGATAGCGTGTCTCGCCGATCTCGCGGCCCGTCATCCACCGGCTGAATTCAGCCTTGCTGTGATCGGCGACATCGAGTTCGGCGACCTTCAGCCCGTCGCGCATGATGATTGCGCGGCCCCCGAGCAATTTGCACTCGTCGAGCTTATGCGTGACGAACAAAACCGCGACGCCCTTGGCGCGCAGCCGCTCGACAACGCCCAGCAGATTTTCGACTTCCTGGCGCGTAAGGGATGTCGTCGGCTCGTCCATGATGACCAGGCGCGCTTCGGAGGCGACGGCGCGGGCAATGGCGATCAACTGGCGCGTCGCAAGCGGCAGCGTGTCCGTGCGGCGGGTGAGAAAATCGCTGTTGGTCGGAAGATGCACTTCCGCCAGGGCCCGGCGCGCCGTTTCATGCAGCGCCGTGACATTCAGCCTGCGGACCAGACGCCCCGACGCCTCGACGAGCTGCTCGGTAAACGCGACGTTCTCGGCAACAGAAAGGTTGGGGAGGAGCGACAGGTCCTGATAGACCGTCTCGATGCCGGCCCGCAGCGCCCCGATCGCGCCCAGATCGCCGGCCCGGCTTCCGGTCGACTGGCCGTCGATCAGAATTTGCCCCTCATCGGCAGGCTGGGCGCCGGAAAGGATCTTGATCAGCGTGCTCTTGCCGCAGCCATTCTCCCCCATCAGGTGATAGATCTGCCCCGCGTGGATCGTGAGGCTGACATCCTTCAGCGCCACGACGCCGCCGAAGGACTTCCGGACGTTTCTGACCTCGAGAAACGGCGGCACAGAGTGCGGCGTGGGATCGGTCGCGTGCATGGCAAATTCCTATAGCGTTTTGCGATTTGATTGAATCGCTTCAAATCGCAAAGACGCGTCGAACCAAAGAGTTAGAGCAAACAAGCGTTCACACCTGAACGCGCCTTGCTCTAGAACTCCCCGACGCGCCTTCCGGCGCGGGATCGATGCCCGGCGGAAGACGCATCGGCGAGCGATGCTCGTTGTCAGAACGGGAACTTCTTGTAGTTGGACTTGTCGACATCCACCCAAGCCTGGCCCTGCATGATGATGCCCTTGCCCGGTCCCTTGATGACGGTCATCTTTTCGTAGCCCGGCACGCCGAGATTGACCCCGTCCTTGATCTCTTCGCCCTTCAAGACCATCTCGGAGACCTTGTTCATGACGTAGCCGGCATCCTTGGGATCCCAGAAGAAGATCTGGTTGACGGCGCCGCTTTCCAGATAAGGTCCGGTATCCTTGGGAAGGCCGAGGCCGTAGACGCAGACCTTGCCCTGAAGCCCAGCTTCTTCCACGGCGCGGCCGATACCGATCACGTCAATGGCAGAGGAGCCCTGGAAGCCCTTGATGTCCGGATATTTGCGCAGGATCTCCTTGGCCTTTTCATAGGCGCGATTGGCGTCGTTGAAGGATTCGTTCTTGGCGGCAACCAGTTCCATGCCCGGATATTTCTTGGCGTTTTCCGCGCCGGCATCGACCCACTGGTTATGCGTCAAGCTGCCCAGCGAGCCGACGAACGACGTCCATTTGCCCGACTTGCCCATGCAGGCGGAGAGCTTTTCGTTGATACGCGCACCGAAGGCCTTGTTGTCGAAGGCTTCGATGTCGACATCGGTATTCTTGAGGCTGTCCCCCTCATGGGTGATGACCTTGATCCCACGCTGAGAGGCTCGGCGAAGCACGCCTTCGAGTGCCGACGGGTCCATCGGAACAACCGCGATCGCCGATACTTTCTTGGCGACGAGATCTTCGATGATGCGGGCCTGCTGCGCCGCGTCTGCCTTGGCGGGGCCGATCTGGCTGGCGCTTAAGCTTGGGTTGTCCTTGCCGAACGCATCCACGCCTTCATTCATGCGGATGAACCAGTTTTCGCCGGTGACCTTGACCACCGTCACGATGGATGGCTTGTCCTGGGCGAACGAAGCCCCAGCCATCAACACGCCTGCCAGCATCGTACAAGCTGCCAGTTTGGTAATTTTGCTCATAGTTTCCTCCATTTTAAGCAAAATCGTCTTCTAGGATCGGCATTGCCGGTTCTATGGGATCTTGATGGTGCCGAGCCGATCGCGAACCGGGCTATCGTCGCTTCGGCTTGAGCCAGACGCCCAGGTGCACCCGCGAAAAGGCCAGGAGGGCCAACAGCAGGACGCCCCAGGCAAGGTCGCGGAAGAAATTCGAAATGTTCATGAAGTTGAACAGGCTCGAGAGAATCTGCAGCGCCGTCGCAGCCAGCAGCACACAGACCACCTTGCCGTATCCGCCTTCGGGCTTAACGCCGGCCAGAACGGCAATCAGAATGGCGATCAGCACATAAGAGCCACCATAATCCCATTTCACCGAGGAATTGCGGGCCGCGATAATGACCCCGGCAACGGAAGACAACACACCGCATAGAGTATAGGTAACAAGCAGCATACGCTTTTCATTGATGCCGCCATACCGTGCTGCCTTGGAATTACTTCCCAGCATCATGAGTTTCATGCCGAAGGGCGTGTATTTCAAAAGAAATGCCAGTCCGGCTGCGATCGCCAGAAACAGCGCAAAGCACACGGGAATACCGAATACCGGCATGTTGCCGAAGTCATCCAGCGGTTCGATAAAGCCCATGGTGATCGCGGAGCCATTGGTCAGGAACACCGCAATGCCGGTAAACAGGAGCTGCGTCCCCAGTGTCGCGATCAGGGGCGTCAGCCGCGCATAGGCGATCACGCTTCCGTTTACGAAGCCGCCGACCAGGCCCACGAGAAGCGCCAGACCGGTGAAACTCCAGAAAAACAGGGTCGGCGCGTCATCGGCGACGATGAAGTGGCTCGTCACCAGAAAGGCGGCGATACCGGCAAGGTTCGCCAAAGCGATACCCGACAGATCGATACCACCATTGCCCGAGATCATGGCCAGCATGACGCCGAGTGCCAGAAGGCCGAGTTCGGGAACCTGCGACGCCATGGATTGCAGATTGTAGCTGTCGATGAAACTGGAGCCCGCCAACAGAGCTCCGGCGGCGAGCACCGCGCAATTGATCAACAGCAGAAAAGGCGCCTGCCGGTTCAGGCTATATGACGACACTTTTTCCTCCCGTTTCCGAAGGCTGCGTTTTTCCGGCGAGGCCGGCCAGGTCCGCCGGCGGGGCAGCTTCTTTGTCGGTTGCGCAAGAGTTCATTGCCGCGCTCCATCGTTCAGCCTCAAGCATCGGATGCATTTGCCTTGCCTGCATCCAAACGATCGATCGCTTTGACGTTGTCCGCCGACGGCCCGTTTGGATCGAAGCTGGATGCGAGGAAAACGTCGACGATGGCTTTAGCCAGTTCCGGACCGATCACACGGGCGCCCATGGCAATGATCTGAGCATTGTTGGACCTTGCGGCTCTTTCCGCTGAATAGGTGTCATGGGTCAGGGCGGCGCGGATACCTGGCACTTTGTTCGCCGAAATCGACACGCCGATTCCGGTGCCGCAGAACAACAGCCCCCGATCATATTCGCCGTTGACCACGCTTTCGGCGAGGACCTTCGAGATGTCGGCGTAGTAGCCCGGCCGGCTCAGATCGGTAACCGTGATGTCACCCCTACCGGCCAGATGATGCGCGATGACATCAAGCAGGGGCTTTCCTGCGCCGTCCGCGCCAAGAGCAATCTTCATTGTGGTTCCCTCCCAAGGCAAGC
Source organism: Labrys sp. E2SS-1L (assembly GCF_057073705.1). Lineage (NCBI taxonomy): Bacteria > Pseudomonadati > Pseudomonadota > Alphaproteobacteria > Hyphomicrobiales > Xanthobacteraceae > Labrys > Labrys sp. E2SS-1L. Next base: position 1,265,435 of record NZ_CP172713.1, read on the forward strand.
CGGCTGCCCGACGGCCATGGTTCTTGTTCGTTTTTGCAGTTCTTGACATTTGTCGATCCTTATTTGACAATTGTCAATATCGACGCTCGAGCTTGGCTCTCGTGACGTCGACGTGCCCGCCGGCCAGGCGGCGTGCGCATAGGAGGAGAGGAAGCGTGGATCTCTTGCTTGAGGTGGAAGGGCTCAAAAAGTCCTTCGGCGGCGTTGCTGCTTTGCGAAATGGCGCCTTCAAGCTCCATGCGGGTTCCGTCCATGCCTTGTGCGGCGGCAACGGCGCGGGCAAGTCCACCTTCCTGAAGATCCTGATGGGGCTGCATCGCAGAGACGCCGGCTCGATCCGCCGCCGCGGCAAGGCCGTGGAGTTCTCCAGTCCGGCCGAAGCGCTTGCCTCCGGCATTGCCATCATCGAACAGGAGCTCAGCCCGGTTCCCCACATGACGGCGGCCGAGAACATCTTCCTGGGGCGCGAACCGTCGGCACGCTTCGGCGGCATCGATTTCCGCAAGATGAACCGGGAGGCCCAGGCGCTGTTCGACCAGCTCGGCTTCAACATCCGTGCCAGCCAATACATGATGAATCTCTCGGTGGCGCAGATGCAGCTCGTGGAGATCGCCAAGGCACTCAGTCACGATGCCGAGGTCATCTTCATGGACGAGCCGACCTCCGCCATCGGCGAGAAGGAAGCTCAGCATCTGTTCTCGGCCATCGAGCGACTCAAGGCCGCCGGCAAGGGGGTCGTCTATGTCTCCCACCGATTGTCGGAAATCTTCCAGATCGCCGACTCCTACACCGTCTTCCGGGACGGCAGTTATGTCGGCAGCGGCGCCTTGGCCGATATCAACCGTCCCGAGCTGATCCGCATGATCGTCGGCCGGGAGCTCGGGGAGGAATATGTCAAGACCAACATCCCCGCGGAGACGGTAAGCTTCGAGGTCAACGGCCTCTCGGCTCCCGGCAAGATCGACGACATTTCATTTTCCGTGCGACGGGGTGAGATCTTCGGCATTTACGGTCTGATGGGGTCGGGGCGTACGGAGATCTTCGACTGCCTGTTTGGCCTGGACAAGCCGACGGCCGGCAGCATCACTTTGGACGGCCAGCCACTGGCCATTTCCCGTCCCGCCGATGCCATGCGCGCAGGCATCGCGCTCGTCACCGAAGACCGCAAGCTCACCGGCCTCAATCTCTCCGACAGCGTGCGCAACAACATCTGTCTGGCGAGCCTGCCGGAGCTGAGTCCGGGTTTCACCATGCAGCGCCGGCAGGAACGGGCCGCCTCGGCAGACATGATCGCGCGTTTCGGCATCAAGGCTGCGCGCGATACCATGCCGGTTTCCGGCCTGTCGGGTGGCAACCAGCAAAAAGTCGTGCTCGGCAAGTGGTTCTTGCGCCAGCCCAAGCTTCTCCTGCTGGACGAACCCACGCGCGGCGTCGATGTCGGCGCCAAGCGCGAGATCTACCGCATCATCTGCGACTTCGCGGCAGCAGGCGGCACGGTCGTGATGATCTCATCCGAAATAGACGAGGTGCTCGGCATGTCCGACCGCATCCTGGTGATGCGGCAGGGACGGTCCGCCGGGATCCAACGGCGTGAAGAAACCGACGCGCAGTCACTCGTGCATCTGTCCACCTGAGACCGGCGCCCTGGCATATGCCCGGCACAAAAAGGAAATCCACGTGTCCGCTAACCAGAATCCTTCCACCAGCATCTGGCCCGGCAGGGAGCATCGTCGGCTCATCATCCAGGAATACGGCATCTTCATCGCCTTCTTGCTGCTTGCCTTGGTCCTTTCGGTCTCCAACCAGTACTTTCTCACCGCGGGCAACATCTCCAACGTATTGCTGCAGACGGCCATCAACGGCGTGCTGGCGGTGGGTATGACGTTCGTCATCCTGACGCGAGGGATCGATCTGTCCGTCGGATCGGTGGCGGCGCTTACGGGCATCATTGCCGCCAGCTTCGCCACCACCTCGTCGACGGCGGGCCTGCCGGGCGCGCCTTATCCGTTCTATCTCGCATTGGCGGCGGGCCTTCTCGTCGGTATCGCCTGCGGCGCCGTGGCCGGTATCATCGTCTCGCGCTTTGCCGTCCCCGCCTTCGTGGCCACGCTCGGCATGCTTTCGGCAGCGCGGGGCCTGACGCTCATCTATGGTGGGGGCCGGCCCGTGCCCGCTCTCACGCCTGAATTCCGCTGGATCGGCACCGGCAGCCTGTTCGGCATTCCTGCGCCGGTCGTCCTGCTCGCCGTGGTGTTCGCCCTGTCCTGGTGGGTGCTGAACCGTACGCGCTTCGGCCGCTACATCTATGCCGTGGGCGGCAACCCGCATGCCGCCAAGACGTCGGGCATCAACGTTGCCCGCATCCGTTTCAGCGTCTACGTCATCTCCGGCGGACTTTCAGGCCTGGCGGGCATGATGCTGGCGGCCCGCACCGGTTCCGCCTTGCCGCAAGCCGGCATCGCCTACGAGCTCGATGCCATCGCCGCCGTGGTGATCGGCGGCACCAGCCTGTCCGGCGGTGTCGGCCGTATCACCGGCACACTGATCGGCGCCCTGATCATCGGCGTGATGAACAACGGCCTCGATCTGATGGGCATCCAATCCTACTACCAGCAGGTCCTCAAGGGCGCCCTGATCGTCGGTGCCGTGATGCTGGATCAGAAGAGAAACCAGGGCGAGTAAGCCCGTGCCATCCGGACGCTCGCGCCCGCGATCCAGAACCGCGTGCCGTCATGGCTGCGGCAATTTTCGGAGGAGAACGACCATGAGGAAACTGCTTGTCGCCCTGGCCGCGGCCACGGCGTTGCTGGTGACGCCTGCCCTGGCGCAGGACAAGAAGATCAAGATCGGGGCGGCCCCCTACGGCCTCAACGCCGAGTTCATGCAGATCTGGACAGCGGCGCTGAAGGAACATCCTGCCGTCAAGAATGGGGAGGTGGAGCTGACCGTGTTCGACGGGCGCTACGATGCGCTCGTGCAGCAGGAACAGTTCAACACGATGATCACGCAGAAATTCGACGCGATCATCTTCGTGCCCATCGACATCGAGGCCGGCGCCACTGCCGTCCAGGCCGCGCATGACGCCGGCATTCCCGTCGTCGGCTCGAACACACGCGTCCACTCCGACCTGCTGGCGTCCTATGTCGGCTCCGACGACACGGTCTCGGGCTATCTGGAGGCCAAGAGCGTGCTCGACAAGATCGGCTGCAAGGGCAATGTCGTGATCATCGAAGGCCCGATCGGCCAGTCGGCGCAGATCTCCCGTCTCGAGGGCAACAAGAAGGCTCTTGCGGAATGCCCGAATGTGAAGGTCATCGAAGACCAGACGGCCAACTGGTCACGCGCCGAAGCGCAGACGCTGATGGAAAACTGGCTGACGGCACACCCGGGCCAGATCAACGGCGTCATCGGCCAGAATGACGAGATGGCGCTCGGCGCGATCGAAGCCATCAAGGCGGCCAAGCTGAACGTCAAGGATTTTGCCATTGCCGGCATCGACGGTGTCACCGATGCGCTCCATGCGGTCAAGCAGGGCACGATGACCTCGATCCTGCAGGACGCCCGCGCTCAGGCGCAGGGAGCGTTGGACCTTGCCATCTTCCAGGCTAGGAAGGGCAACTACAAGCCGCAATCCGATATCTGGGCCCAGTATCCCAGCATGCCGTTCAACGACGGTAAGGCCAAGGAATACAACGTGCCGTGGACTCCCGTCACCGCCGACAATGTCGACAAGCTGCTCGCTGCCCGCAGCAAGTGATTCTTCCGCGCGGGGTAGCGTTTCACCCCGCGCCTCCTACCGCCAGGACCCATCGACATGACCGATATCGCGCCTCAGATCGACCTGACCTTCCCCCTCTCCGGCAAGGTCGCCCTCGTCACCGGAGCCGCCTCCGGCATCGGTGCTGCCGTTGCAACCGCCTTCGTCACCAAGGGTGCCCGGGTCGCCGTTCTCGACATCAACGCCGAACTTGCCGCCGCGAAGGCGGCCGAGCTTGGGAATGGCGCGCACGCATTCGCGTGTGATGTCACCGATCCTGCATCCGTCAACGCCGCGATCGCGGGTACGAAGGCTGCTTTTGGCGGCATCGACATTTCGGTCAACAGCGCCGGGGTCGTGTTCTTGGCTCCGGCCGAGGATCTGTCGCTGGACCACTGGACCAGGACGATCGACATCAATCTCAAGGGCAGCTTCCTGGTCACGCAGGCTGTCGGCCGGGAAATGATCGGCGCCGGCAAGGGCGGCAGGATCATCAACCTCGCTTCGCAGGCCGGCACTGTCGCCATCGAGGAGCATGTGGCCTATTGCGCCTCGAAATTCGGCGTGATCGGCATGTCCAAGACCTTTGCGGCCGAATGGGGCAAATACGGCATCACCGTCAACACGCTTTCTCCCACCATCGTACTCACCGAACTGGGCAAGAAGGCCTGGGCGGGAGAAAAGGGCGACGCCGCCAAAAAACGCATTCCCGCCGGCCGGTTCGCCTTTCCCGAGGAAATCGCGGCCGCTGCCGTCTTCCTCGCTTCCGCCGGTGCGGACATGATCAACGGCGCCGATCTGCTGATCGATGGCGGCTACACCATCCTTTGAGCCGAAGCGCTCCAGGAACCCATAGGAGAAATCATGCAGCGTTTCGTCAACAATCCCGACGAAGTCGTCGAAGACACGGTGAAGGGTTTCGTCAAGGCCCATTCCGATATTGTTCGCCTCGCCGACAATCCCCGTGTCATCGCCGCCAGGGATGCCCCTCAGGCCGGCAAGGTGGGTGTCATCACGGGTGGCGGTTCCGGCCACGAGCCGGCCTTCATCGGCTATACCGGCAAGAACATGCTCGATGCCGTGGCTGTCGGCGAGCTGTTCTCCTCCCCCACGGCCAAAAGCTTCCATGACGCCATCCGCGAAGCCGATGGCGGTAAAGGTGTCGTCGTGCTCTACGGCAATTACGCCGGCGACAACATGAACGTGAAGATGGCGATCAAGCTTGCCGCCAAGGATGGCATCGAAGTGGCGACCGTGGTCGCCAACGACGATGTCTGCTCGGCGCCCCAAGACGAGCGCGAAAAACGCCGGGGCGTTGCTGGCGAAATCTTCATGTGGAAGGTTGGCGGCGCCAAGGCGGCAAAGGGCGCCTCGCTCGAAGACGTCCGTGCCACCGCGCAAAGGGCGATCGACAATTGCCGCTCGATCGGCGTGGGCCTCGGTCCATGTACCTTGCCTGCTGTCGGCCATCCGAATTTCGAGATCGCTCCGGGCACGATGGAGGTCGGCATTGGCCATCACGGCGAGCCGGGCGTCCGCGTGGAGCCGCTTAAATCCGCGGCCGAGATCGCCCGCGACATGTGCGGGATCGTTCTCGACGACCATGATCTTTCCGAAGGTACCGAAGTCGCCGTACTGGTTTCCGGCCTCGGCGCGACACCGCTCAACGAACTCTACATCCTGAACGATACGATCGAATCCGAGATCGTCAAACGCGGCCTGAAAATCCATCGCACCTATATCGGCAATTACTTCACCTCTCTGGAAATGATCGGCGCAACCCTGACGGTCATGGCTCTTGACGACGAACTGAAGGAACTGCTCGATACGGACGTGCGCTGCACTGCAATCTTGTAGAGAGAACGCCCCATGCAAACCCTGAACAATGCGGAAGCCGGCAATATCGTTTTGGCCATGGCAGAACGCATTATCGAAAATCGGGCCTATCTCAGCGAAATCGACGGCAAGATCGGCGACGGCGATCACGGCGTCAACATGGCCAAAGGCTTCAACCTGGCTGCCGAACGGCTCAAGGGCAAGAACGCGTCCCTTTCAGGCTCGCTCGATACGCTCGGCACCGTCCTGATGACCGAAATCGGCGGCTCGATGGGGCCGCTCTATGGCGTCATGTTTACGGAATTCGCCGAAAAGATCGACGGTGTCGACGCCATCGATGCCACCGCCTTCAGCCGCATGCTGCATGCGGGCCTCGAAGGCATTCAATCCATCGGCTCCGCCAAGGTAGGCGACAAGACGCTTCTCGACACGTTCGTTCCTGCCCTTGCCGCGTTCGACGATGCGAACACGGCCGGCAGATCCTTTGCCGAAGCTCTGGATGCGCTCGTCGAAGCCGCGGAAAAGGGGCGAGATTCCACAATAGATCTGGTCGCCAGGATCGGACGCGCCAGCCGTCTGGGCGAACGTTCCCGCGGGGTCTTGGACGCCGGGGCAACCTCCTGTGCCATCATTCTCAAGGAATTGTCACTCCGCGCCCGCGAGCAGCTGCAATAAGGGACAGCCGATTTGCGCAACATGGCGGCCCCACTTTATGCTTGGAAAGTTGGGCCGCCTTTTGTTGTGAATTTTCGCAAGACGAGACAAAGGCATTGTCCTGCAAGCCTTCCCGACCGACGCAGGAGCGATGGCAAACAAGATGGCGCCGAGTAATAAAACCGCTCTGGCCAAGCCCGGTCAGGCGGAATTGGCCGATGTCATACCGCTGCGTTATGGCGACGATCCCTATGTGTGGGCCTGCTGGCTCTATTACGAGGACGGGCGCACACAGGGCGATATCGCCGAGATAATGGGAATCTCGCGCGCAACGGTCAACAGCTACCTTGCCGAAGCGCGCAGCCGTGGAATTGTCAGCATTTCCATCGAACCTTCGCGGCTGGGCTCGCTGATAATCGCACAGGAGCTGAAACAGCATTTCGGATTGACCGACTGCCTCGTCGTGCCCAACGATGATGGATCGCGAACCCTGATCGACCGCCTTGGAGCCGCCGGCGCGCAAGCCGTTGCGAAGCTGCTGAAATCCGGCGATACGGTTGCCGTCGCATGGGGGCGCACCGTCCTGTCCATTGCCCAAAACCTGCATATCGCCAATCTGCAGGATGTGACGGTCGTCCAGGCCACCGGCGGCACTCGGGCCGGTTTCGCCTACACGCCGGAGCTATGCGCGGCAGCGCTCGCCAAAGCCACGAATGCCCATCTCATCAACATCACCGCGCCGGCCATCGTGTCGAATGCGCAGGTCAAATCGGCTTTCTTGGACGAACCGGTCATTGCCGAGCAATTCCAAGCGCTGACCCGGGCCAACAAGGCACTTTTCGGCATTTCGTCCCTTCGGCCGAATTCGACGATCCATACCAGCGGATTCTTCGAGGACGTCTCGATACAGGATTATCTGGCCAGAAATGCAGTCGGCGTGATTGCAGGCCGTTTCATCGACTCCCATGGCCACCCCGTTTCCGGTCCCCTGGACGACAGAACCATCGGCATTTCGCTCGATCGGCTGCGGGATAGCGACATGCGCGTTGCGGTTGCCGGCGGTTTCGACAAGGTGCCGGCAATTCTGGCGGCGCTGAGAGGCGGCTATGTCAGCGTGTTGATCACCGATGCGGCGACCGGGCGTGGCATCCTCAACGCCGATGGCGTAGCGCAGATCCACAACAAGCCGGCCCAACGCTTGCGGCAGGAATCCGAGGCTGCCCCGCCCAGCTACAATCGCACCCACATCAAGAAATTTCTCAACAACCCCGATGACGTTGTCGATGAAATGCTTGACGGGGTGGTCAAGGCGCATGCCGCTCATATCGCACCGATCAACGGCTCGAAGCGTGCCTTGGTTGCACGCAATGGTCCGCGTAAGGGCAAGGTCGGCCTGGTCATCGGCGGTGGCTCCGGCCACGAACCCTGCTTTCTCGGTTATGTCGGCAAGGGGCTGGCCGACGCGGTAGCGATCGGCAACATCTTCTCCTCGCCTCCCCCTGTTCCAATCTTCGAATGCGCAAAGGCTGCCTCAGGCGGAGCCGGCGTCCTTTTCGTCTACGGCAATTATGTCGGCGACGTGATGAACTTCGAAATGGCGGCCGAGCTGGCGCAGGAGGCGAACATCCCCACGCGCACGGTGCTGACGACTGACGATATCTCCTCCTCACCGGTAGAGGATCGCGACGGACGGCGCGGCGTGGCGGGCAATTTCTTTGTCTTCAAGATCGCCGGCGCCGCCTGCGATCGCGGGCTGTCGCTCGACGAATGCGAGGCCATTGCACGCAAGGCCAACAGGCGCACCTATACGATGGGCGTCGCACTGGAACCCTGTTCCTTGCCGCAAACCCGCCGGCACAACTTCGAGATCGGCCCTGACGAGATGGAAATCGGCATGGGCATTCATGGCGAACGAGGCGTCATCCGCGAGAAGATGATGCAAGCCGATGAAATCGTCGACCGCATCATGGACAGGGTCTTTTCCGAGATGACGGCCGGCCCGGGCGACCAGGTGGCGGTTCTTGTCAATTCGTTCGGCTCGACCCCCCTGATGGAGCTCTACATTCTGTTCAAGCGCGTGGAAGAGCGCCTCAGCGCCAAGCGGATTGTCATCGTGGCAAACTGGGTCGGCCATTACTGCACGTCGCTCGACATGAACGGTGCATCCATATCCATCCTGCACCTGGATCAGGAACTATCCGATCTCCTGTCGCATCCCTGCGATACGGCCTTTCTTCGGATCACCGAAAAAGGGCCGCTACCTGCGGCCCAATGAGAATTCCACGCTGTTCGGGAGATCAATGCAATGCCGCAAACCGCAGCGCGACGCCTCAGCTGGATGTTCCAGCTGATTGCCCTGTCGATAAAGGCGGAGAAGGAATATCTGTCCGATCTCGACGGCGCCATCGGCGACGCCGATCACGGGATCAGCATGGCGCTGGGGTTTTCGGCCGTCACCAGCGCGCTTGCAAAACTCGACCTTGATGAGGCATCACCCTCCGACGTCTTCGCGGCAGCAGCATCCGCCTTTCTCGATGCCGTCGGCGCCTCCACCGGTCCCCTTTATGCAACAGGCTTTCAAAACGCAGCCAAGGCCTTGAAGAACCAGCTGTCCCTCGAGCTGCCGGAACAGGTCGCCATCGTCGAAGCCATTACCAAGGGTATCCAACTACGCGGCAAAGGGCAGCGCGGAGACAAGACGATGCTCGACACATGGATACCGGCAATGGAGGTCGCCGTTCACGCCAAGGCAAACGGCCTGACCATCGGGCAGATGTGGCGCCATATCGTGGAGGCCGGCGCGGAAGGCGCGCAATCGACAAGGTCCATGGTCGCAACCCGAGGGCGTGCCGCCCGGCTTGGAGAACGTTCCCTGGGCCATATGGACCCCGGCGCAGCGTCCGCCCTCATCATTCTACGGGCAATGCAGGAAGCCTTCGCCGAGCGACCGGAATCTTAGGAAGTACGAGCCTGGTTTTCCTGCCACTGGCGATCAAGCCGTGAGGTGGGTCCCGTGGCGCCAAGCCAGGGAGCGCAGGGTTTGCAGCTGAGCCGTGCCGGCGGACGGAAACTGCGAAGATCCGTCAGCTGCTTTCACGCGGTATCACGACGAACGGCATCAGCATCATCTCCGGCGGAATTTGCTGCTGCGACCGCTGGGCTTCTATTGCCCGGAGCAGAAGGTTTCCCGCTGCCCGACCGATCTCCTTGGCATCGACGGAAACCGTGGTGATGCTCGGGTAGGCGCAGCGCGCAACCTCGAAATCGCCGAAGCCGGCGATCGCGATACGCCCCGGCACCGCCCAGCCGCGGCGATGGCACTCCATCAGGGCCCCGAAGGCCGACAGATCGGAAACGCAGACCGCCGCATCGACGTCAGGCCATTGGGACACCAGATGCACGATGGCCTGGGCGCCCTGCTCCATCGAGATCGGCGGCTTGCCGAAGGAAATGACCCGACCGCGTGGGAGGGCGAGTTGCTCGATCGCCTGGATGTAGCCCTGGCGACGATCGGCGCCGCGAGTGTCGCGATTGCTGGTGCCGCCGATGAAACCGATATTGCGATAGCCACGGCCATGGAGATGATGCACGAGCGCATTCATGGCGGCAGCGTTGGAGAAACCGACGACGTGCTCGATCGGCTTATCTGGCACGTCCCAGGTCTCGATCACCGGGATGCCGGCGGCCTCGAGCAGCTTGCGGGTGCGATCGGTGTGGCGGCCGCCGGTGACGATGATGCCTTCGGGACGCCGCATCAGCATCGATTCGACCAGCCGTTCCTCCTTCTCGATTTGATAGTCGGTATAGCCGAGAAGCAGTTGCAGGCCGCTGCCCTCGATGGCTTCGGTGATGCCGCGGGCGGTGTCGGCAAAGTTGGAGCTGTTGATCGAGGGCACCAGTGCAGCCACGAAACCGGAGCGCTTGGAGGAAAGCGTGCCCGCCATCTGGTCGAGCACATAGCCCAGCTCGTCCACCGCAGCCATGATCTTGCCGCGGGTCTTCTCGGAGATCGAGCCCCCCTTCTTCAGGGCGCGCGAAACCGTCATGGTCGACACCCCCGCCCGCTCGGCGACATCGGCCATGGTCGGCTGGCTTTTGAGCGGTCTGTCGTTGTCGCGAGGCATCAAGCAATCCGTTAGGGCAGTTCTGGCGCAATCGCCATAGCCGGAGCGTTACCAGCCCGGCGGGTGATTGTTAACGTAGATGGCATAGAGGGAGCTCTGCGCCGTGATGTAGAGGCGGTTGCGCTTCGGGCCTCCGAAGCACAGATTGGAGACGATCTCCGGAATCGGGATGCGCCCGATCAGACTGCCATCCCGGGCATAAATGCGGACTGAATCGGCGCTGGAAGCCCAGACATTGCCGTCGCGGTCAACCCGAAACCCATCGAAGAAACCAGCTTCGCACACGGCGAAGGTGCGTGCCGGACCGATGGCCTCACCCGAGGCGGACAGATCGTAGGCGTGGATGGCCCGGGGCAACCCTGGAACGTGGCTGGCGCCGGTATCGGCGACATAGAGCAGGCTTTCGTCCGGCGAGAAGGCCAGGCCGTTCGGCTTGATGCGATCGGTGATGACGGGCTGGACCGCGCCGGTGGCGGCGTCGACCCGGTAGACATGCGAAGCCCCGATCTCGGAGACGGCGGCATGGCCCTCGTAATTGCTGTCTATGCCGTAGGTCGGGTCGGTGAACCAGATCGAGCCATCGCTCTTCACCACCACGTCATTGGGGGAGTTGAGGCGCCTGCCGCCATGGCTGTCGGCCAGCACGCTCCAGCGCCCGTCCGGCTCCAGGCGCGTCAAGCGCCGTCCGCCATGCTCGCAGGCGATCACCCGGCCGGCCTGATCCAGCGTGTGGCCATTATGGTAGCCGCAGGGGCTCTCGAAGACGCTGACCGATCCATCCGTCTCGTCGAAGCGCATCACGCGGTCATTGGGGATATCCGACCACAACACGGATTTTGCGGCCGGCACATAGACCGGCCCTTCGGCCCACCGGCATCCGGTCCAGAGTTTTTCGAGCCGGGCGTGGCCGATGATCAGGGCGGCGAAGCGCTCGTCGAGGATCTCGTAGTCGCTCATCCCTCATCCTCGTTCCGGCGACATCGGGAACTCGTCGGCGCGGAAGATCGTGTGGAAGATGTCGCCGTCGAACAGGGGCATCAGTTCGGCGGTGACGGCCCGGCTCTTCGTCCTGACCTCCGAGGCGAGAGCCTCCTCGATGGCGGCACGCGAGGGGTAGCGGATGGCCAGCACCATGGCGTAATGCGGCTCCTGCACATCGGCCTCTTCCTGGCGCAGCACACGCACCTCTTCGGCCCCCGGGAAGCGGGTCCAGAGCGGAACGAGCCTGTCGCGCACGAATTGCGTGAAGGCCTCTTCCGACCCTGGCCGGACTTGGCCCCGAAAAAAGGCGCAGCGTATATACATGACGGAGCTACCATTGAGGTGAAGCGAAAGTCGAGGCATCCGTTTCAACGCGCGAACCGGACGCTGTAAACTGTTGTTCTAACTGTACAATTGCGGGGACGCCTACGCGCCCCCGCCACGTCTCCGGGTCAGTTGACACCCCAGATCTTCTTGTAGGCATCCCTGTAGCCATTGTCGGGATCGAAGACGTTCTTGGGGCCGCCGTCGAAGCCGATATTGTCGGGCGTGACCAGGTGCACGCCGGGAACGTAGCCCGACCATTTCTCGCCGGCGAAGGCGCGGTTCAGTTCGTCGACCAGCTGCCAGCCCTGCATGGCCAGGGGCTCCGGCACCGTCGCGGCCTGATGGTCCTTGGCGCGGATGCGCTGATAGGCGGCCTCGGAGCCGTCACCGGCCGAGATGTTCTGGGGATCGCCATCCCCGGCAATGCCGGCCGCGGCCAGCGACGGCGGCATGAAATCGTAATAGAGATCGTTGATCGCCAGGGAATGGGTCCACTTGGCACCTTGCTGCTGCAGGAGTGTGGTGGTCAGCTGGGGGATGCGGGTCGAAACATCCGAAAGCGGCGTGTCCTGGAAGGACAACACGGCACAGCCCTGGCATTTCTTGATGACTTCCTCCATCGCCCGTCCCTTGGCGATGGCGATGGCATAGGTCGAATCGGCGAAGATCACCACGCCGGCCTTGCCGTCGGAATCGGCGATCGCCTTCATGGCCGCGACCTTGGCGACTTCCATGGCATCGGTGGTGACATTGGCGAAGACAGGCGTGCCGTCGAGGGGGCCGGGCTTGGGGCCCGAGTGCCAGCCGACAATGGTGATGCCCTGTTTGGCCGCTTCCTCCAGCGCCGCCTTCTGCTCGACCGCATCGCTGCCGCCGACGATGATCGCATCCGGCTTGAGCGCAACGGCCTGGCTCAGCCCTGCGGCCTGGCCGGATACCGTGCCCTGCCCGTCGATCTCGCGATAGGTCCAGCCGATCACGCCGGCCGCTTCCTTGACGCCCTGGGCCACGCCCAGGATGCCGCCATTGCGCATGTCACCCGCCACATAGACCACGGTCTTCTTGGCCACGGCCTTGGGACCGGAGGTTGGCCCGTCCCATTTGTCGGCGCGGGCCGCAGCCTTGGCGACGACCGCCTTCGCCTCGTCGACAAAGGCATCCGCCCGCGCCAAAGCGGGCGCCAGGGCCAGGGCCGCCAGGCCGGCAGCCGCCATCAACACATTTCGTCTCAACATGATCTCCTCCTGAATGCGACGGGTCGTCAGTTGCCCGTCTTCTTGAAATTTCGGGTGGCCGAGCCGCGTCGGCGCTGGGCATAACCGGCGATGCCGATCGCGATCAGCAGGGTCACGCCGTTGAACATGGGCTCGACCCAGAACGAGCCGCCGAATTGCTGGATGCCGGCGATGCCGACCGCGAGGATGGCAACACCGACCACCGTGCCCCAGACATTGACGCGGCCGGGCTTGATTGTCGTCGAGCCCAGAAAGGCGCCGACGAGGGCCGGCAGCAGATATTCGAGACCGACGCTAGCCTGGCCGATACGCAGTTTCGAGGCGAGCAGGACGCCGGCCACCGCCGTCAGGGCGCCGGAAGCCACGAAGGCGCCCATGGTGTAGCGCTGGACCGGGATGCCGTTGAGCGCAGCCGCCTTGGGATTGGCGCCGATCGTATAGAGATAGCGGCCAACAGGCAGGTGCTCGAGGATGAACCACAGGGCGAGGGCGAGAGCCAGCACGTAGAAGCCTGTGATCGGCAGGCCGAAGACCATGGTGCCGTTGAGCGAGAGGAAGCCCTGGGGCAGGCTCGCCACGACCTGGCGTCCCCCCGTATGCCAGAGCGCGACGGCATAGAGCACGGTACCGGTGCCGAGCGTAGCGATGAAGCTGTCGATGCGCGCCACTTCGACCAGCAGGCCGTTGAGCAGGCCGATCAGGGCGCCGAACAGGACGACCACCACCACGGCCACCGGCCAGGGCAGCCCGAACATCGTCTGCAGGCTGATGGCGAGGATGTGCCAGAGCACGATGCCATAGCCGACAGTGAGGTCGATCTTGCCGGCCGCCATCGGGATCATGGCCGCCAGCGAGAGCATGGCGATGATCGCCTTGTCCGCGATGATGGAGCGGACGTTGAGCATGGTCGGAAAGGTCTGCGGCAGCATCAGCGAGAACAGGACGATCAAGAGGACCGTGAGGATCGGTAGGCCGTAGACCGGCAGGCGCCGCAGCAGTCGTTCGCCCGCCGAGGCCTGCTTGAGTTCGCCGCGTGTCGGCTCGAGGGCGTCGGACTTGATGGAGTTGGTGGACATGGAGCTTTCCTGTCTGCGCTCACGCGGCTTCGGAGGCCGAGGCGGCCGAGATCACCGCCTCCGTGGTCAGGGCTGGGCCGGCCAGCTCGGCAATGATCCGGCCGCGGTTGAACACCAGGGCACGGTGGCAGATATGGGCGATTTCCTCGAAATCCGTGGACACCACGATCACGGCGAGGCCGGATTCCAGGGCTCGCGCGATGAGGCGGTAGATCTCGGCCTTGGCGCCGACATCGACGCCGGCGGTCGGATCCTCCGCCACCAGGAGCCGGCGGCCGGTCGCGAGCCAGCGCCCCACGACCACCTTCTGCTGGTTGCCGCCTGACAGCCCCTCGATCGGCAGATCCGGATCGTTGGGCCTGAGCCCCACGGCCTCGCCCAGCTCACTCGCCAGCCTGGCCTCGATCGCGGGCGAACGCGGCACATACCACGGCCGTCCGGCGGCTTCCGGGTTAAGGAAGGCGTTTTCGCGGATGCTGAGCGAAGGCGCGAGGGACTCTTCCATGCGGTCCCTGGCAACCAGCCCCACACCGGCCTTCAGAGCCGCCCGCGGTGAGGAGAGATCGGGCACCTGGCCATCGATGGTGATCGATCCGCGATGCGGCACCGCCCCGAACAGGCTGCGCCCGATATCTTCCTGACCCGCGCCACGCAGGCCGACGAGGCCGAGCAATTCGCCCTGGCGAACCTCGAAGCTGACGGGGCCGGCCGCCGGGGTCACCACATCGCGCAGGACCACGCGGGCCTTGCCCGAATGGAATTCGGCCTTGCGGAAGAGTTCGAGGGTGGAGCGGCCGACGATCATGCTGACGAGTTCGTCGGGCGTGGTCTCCGCCACCGGCTTCTCGTCGACCTTGAGGCCGTCACGCATCACCACCACCCGATCGGCGATACGGAAGATCTCGTCGAGGCGATGGGAGACATAGATCATGCCCACGCCCCGCTCGCGCAGGCGCCGCACTGCCTCGAACAGGCGCTCGACCTCGTCGGCCGGCAGGCTGGCCGTCGGCTCGTCGAGCACCAGGAAATCGCAGTCCACCACCAGGGCCCGGGCAATGGCGACCAGCGACTTCTCGGTCCGGCTGAGGCTGTGCACGCGCAGGGTGGGATCGATGTCGCAGCCGACCAGCTTCAGGGCCGTCTCGGCCTTGCGCTCCGCCTCGCGCCAGTCGATGCCCCCCAGCCAGCGCCGGGAGAAGCCCTGCGACAGTCCCATATTCTCGGCCACCGTCATCCATTCGACCAGGCCGAGGTCCTGGTGGATGAAGGCCACGCTCTGGCGCTGGCCCCGCGCATTGGCACGGTGGCGATAGACCTCGCCACCGATGGTGATCTGGCCGTCATCGGCCTTGAAGATACCGCCGAGGATCTTGATGAGGGTGGACTTGCCGGCACCGTTCTCGCCCAGCAGGGCCACGACCTCGCCGCGCCCGACCTCCAGGCTGACGCCCTTGAGCGCACGGGTGCCACCGAAGGCCTTGACGACATTCTCGAACCGGAGAGCTTCCTGCCCTGCCATCGCGTTCGTCCTCCACAACTTCGAGGGCCTTCCAGCCCCGCAAAGCCCGCCCGGCTCTACGGCCGGTTTTCATATGTTATCGATAACAAACATGATCCTGTCAAGATACCCGTCGGTGACCGACCCCGACATCAGCCTTCATCGGACTGCTCGCGAAACCCGGTGAACTGCAGCATGATCGCCGCCGTATCGCGGGGTCCGAGGCCCGCGGCCAGCAGGGACCGGTGCAGGTCGGTAACCAGCCCGGTCACGGGCAGCGGCAGGCGCTGGCTGCCGGAGAAAGCCTGCACGGCCTCCAGATCCTTCATCATGTTGTCGATGCGGCCGGTCGGCGTATAATCGCGTCTTGCCATTTTCGGCCCGAATTCCTGCAGGATGGCGCTGTCGGCGCGACCGCCTTTGAGGGCTTCCGCCAGGCGGGCCGCATCGACGCCCCCCGCCTCCGCCAGCCTGACCGCCTCTGCGACCGCCTGGAAGCCCAGCGCGCAGAGCACCTGGTTCACCAGCTTGGTCGTCTGCCCCGCGCCGCTCGGACCCATATGCGTGTAGTTGGCGCAGAGGCTGTCCATGATGGCGAGCGCCCGGTCCACATCCTCGGCGGCCCCGCCGGCCATCACGGTAAGGCGGCCGGCCAATGCTCCCGGCGCGCCGCCGGAAAGCGGGGCATCGACCCACCGCATGCCCGTCGTCTCCGCCAACTGCCCGGCAAGCTCCCGTGTCGAGGCCGGATCGATCGAGGACATGTCGATCAGGAGTCCGGAAGCATCCGCTCCTTCCGCAATGCCGCCTGGGCCGAACACGGCGCTCCGCACAATCGCGGCGCTGTTGAGGCTGGTGATGACGAAGCGGCTCGCCTGCGCTGCCTCCCGTGCGCTGGCGGCTGCCCTGGCCCCTTTCTCGACAAGCGTCGCGACCTTGGCCGTGTCCAGGTCGAAGACGGTCACGGCATGTCCCGTCGCCAGCAGGCGCGTCGCGATCGCCGATCCCATGATGCCGGTCCCGACCACGGAAACGGCGGCTTTCTGGCTCTCTGTCATCGGCCGTTCTCCCCTTCGTCCCATCGCAAGAGGCTGAGGAGGGCGCAGCACCCCTCCTCTCGCCGGCCTCGGGAAAACCTACAGGCTCGAGGTGATCCCGCCATCGACATAGAGGACATGCCCGTTGACGAAGCTGGAGGCGTCCGAGGCCAGGAAGATCGCAGCGCCGGCGAGTTCCTTCACCTCGCCCCAGCGGCCCGCCGGCGTGCGCTTCTCCAGCCAGGCTGAGAAGTCGGCATCGGCGACCAGGGCGGCATTGAGCTCGGTCTTGAAATAGCCCGGACCGATGGCATTGACCTGCAGTCCATGGCGGGCCCAGTCGGTGGCCATGCCCTTGGTCAGCATCTTCAGGGCGCCCTTGGTCGCGGTGTAGGGCGCGATGCCTGGGCGCGCCAGTTCGCTCTGGACCGAGCAGATGTTGATGATCTTGCCCCGGCCGCGCGGAATCATGCGGCGGGCCACGGCCTGCCCCACCAGGAAGGCACTGTCGATATTGGTGGCGCACAGGCGCTTCCAGGCGTCGAGCGGGAAAGTCTCCAGCGGCGCCCGATGCTGCATGCCGGCATTGTTGACGAGAATGTCGATCGGCCCGAGCCTTTGCTCGATCTCGGCGATGCCGGCCTCTACGGCATCGGGATCGGCGGCATCGAAGGGCGCGATATCGACGGTATGCGACTTGGCCGCGAGCGCCATCCTGGCGTCCTCCAGACGGTCGAGATTGCGGGCATTGAGCACCACGCTGGCACCGGCGCCGGCCAGAGCCTCTGCAATCGCATAGCCGATGCCTTTGCTGGCCCCGGTTATCAGGGCCCTGCGCCCGGTCAGGTCGAACAGCGTCACGTCGGTCTCCCTTGTCTTGCCGGCGCCTGTTCGCTATCGGCGCTCTTCCTCGACAAATTGATATCGATAACAAAATTTGTCAACGCGCTTGAAGACGACCGCGACCGGCATTTCGTTCGTAAGTGATGGGCCGTGGAAAGAGGCTTGCTCCCCTATGCAGTTGTGATATCGATAACAAAAATATGCCGAGGCGAGGATGATGAAACCTGACCTGCTGATGATGGGTTCCTATCCCGACGGGGACATGGAGGCCCTGTCGAGCGCCTATCGGCTGCACAAGCTCTGGGAACAGGGCTCCGACGGGCCTGCCGTCTCGATCCGCCCGCTCATCCGGGCCATCGCCACGCGCGGTGACCTGGGCGTGGACGCCCGGACACTGGAGATCCTCCCTCATCTCGAGATCATCGCCTGCTATGGCGTCGGCGTCGATGCCATCGATCTCGACATGGCGCGCGCAAGGGGCATTCGCGTCACCAACACCCCCGAGGTCCTCAATGGCGACGTCGCCGACCTCGCGATCGGCCTCGCCTTGGCCGCGATGCGGCGGATTCCAACCGGGGACGCCCATGTTCGCTCGGGCGCTTGGGCGAAGGGGAATCCGCCGCTGACGCCGCGGCTTCATGGCAAGAAGCTCGGCATCGCCGGGCTCGGCCGCATCGGCTCGACCGTCGCCCGCCGCTTTTCGGGTTTCGACATGGATATCGGCTATTTCGGCCGTTCCCCGCACGAGGATGCACCCTACCGCTTCTTTGACGATCTGACGGCGCTCGCGGCCTGGGCGGACCTGCTCGTTCTCACCCTTCCCGGCGGCGCCGCGACCCAGAAGATCGTCGGCACGGAGGTCCTGCAGGCGCTCGGCCCCGAGGGATATCTCGTCAACGTCTCGCGCGGAACCACCGTCGACGAGGAAGCCCTGCTGCAGGCGCTGGAGGCCCGGACGATTGCGGGAGCCGGCCTCGACGTCTTCTGGAACGAACCGCGCATCGATCCCCGCTTTGCCAGGCTCGACAACGTCGTGCTGCAGCCCCATCTCGGCAGCGCGACGATCGAGACCCGGCGGGCGATGGGCCAGCTGGTGCGCGACAATCTCGCCGCGCACTTCGCCGGCCTTCCGCTTCTGACACCGGTCATTTGAGAGGTAGCCATGCGTGCTCTCGTCATCCACGGCCCCAAGGACCTGCGCCTGGAGGAACGCGACCCCGGTCCGCTCCAGAACGGGCAGGTCATGGTCCGCGTCCAGGCCGGCGGCATCTGCGGTTCGGACCTGCATTATTACAACCATGGCGGCTTCGGGGTCGTCAGGCTCAAGGAGCCGATGATCCTCGGCCATGAGGTCTCGGGCGAGATCGTCGAGGTCGCGGCGGATGTCGGCCCGCTGCGACGCGGCGACCGGGTCGCCGTCAATCCGAGTCGACCCTGCGGCCATTGCCGCTATTGCCTGCAGGGCCTGCCCAATCACTGCATGGACATGCATTTCTACGGCAGCGCCATGCGCATGCCGCACGTCCAGGGCGCCTTTCGCCAGCTCCTCGTCTGCGATGCCGTGCAGTGCGAGATCGGGCACAATGCCGGCGCGGACGAACTCGCTTTGGTCGAGCCCTTCTCGGTTGCCCTGCACGCCGTCTCCCGCGCCGGTTCGCTGCTCGGGCGCCGTATCCTGGTGACGGGATGCGGGCCGATCGGCGCGCTCGTCGTGGCTGCGGCCAGGTTTCATGGCGCCGCCGAAATCATCGTCACCGATATCGTCGACGAGCCGCTCGCCATTGCGGCCAGGCTCGGCGCCGATCGCACCATCAATGCGGCGCAGGCACCCGAGGCCCTCGCCGCCTTGGCGGTGGACAAGGGCCAGGTCGACGTGATGTTCGAGTGCTCCGGCAACGAGAAGGCGCTGCGCGCGGGCCTGGAGGCGATGCGCCCGCGCGGCATCGTCGTCCAGCTCGGCCTGGGCGGCGATGTCGCCTTCCCCCAGAACCTCGTGGTTGCCAAGGAACTCTCGGTCGTCGGTTCCTTCCGTTTCCACGCCGAATTCGCCCTGGCGACGCAGTTGATCGATACCGGCAAGATCGACCTGCGTCCCCTGCTCACCGGCAGCTTCGCGCTCGACGATGCCGTCTCGGCCTTCGCCCTGGCCAATGACCGCCGCCGCGCGATGAAGGTGCAATTGTCGTTCTGACGCCATCCGGGGAGGCGTCAACGCGCGTCCACCGGGAACCGTTGACCGGTGGACGACGCATCAAGCATCGACTGTGACTCCAGTTTCCCGTCACCTTGCCTCAGCCTCCCCTGGGTCTCGCAAACGGAAAGGTGCCGAGGAGATTGTCGTTGAAATAGGCGGCAGTCATCGACGTCACCCTTCCTCCCGACAATGCGAACCTGACGGAGTAAAGGGATCCCTTGGCGGTGAACTCACGGCCAGGATCCATCTGGAAGATGTCTGCGTTCCAGCGCTTGAGCACGAACTGCAGCTTGCGGGGGCCGAGCTGCAGGATCAGATGATCGCCATTCGCCCAGACCTCGACCTCGCCGAAATAGGCCGAGCTGTAGACGCCTTCATAGATGGCGAGCGGATGCGGAAAATTGGGGTTTTGAGGCGGAAGATTGCCAGCCAGATCGCCGGACGCCTTATAGAAATTCATGAAATGATCGTGCGCGATCTCGTACCAGGTGTTGCGCGTGACGTCGCCGAACTGGACGATGTCCATGAACTCCGTGACGATGGCTTCTGCGGCCCCCACCTGAGCACCATTGGTGAGAACGACGATGCCCATATCGGCATCGGGCAAAACATGGAACGCCGCCACCCCACGAAGAAGGCGCCGGAATGGCTCATCGATCGGCATTTCGATAGCACGAATTCGATATCATCTTGTGTTACCGTCGTTTCAGCTGTTGCTCCGTTTTAGCGGGTATCGTTCTCGGCAGATCGGTCACCGAACCATTGCATTATGAGAGGAATTTCGCTCCTGGCAGAAAGGGCGCCCCCCGGGCAGCCCAAGCCCCCGGCAAATGGCCTGACTGCGTGGCAGCCGGTCGCCCGGCCGGCCCCGCGGAGGCCGTAGAGAACAAGGAGCCATATTGATCCTTTTTGGGATCGTGGAGATCCGACATGTCGACAATGCGCAAGATTTTGCTGGCTTTAGGAATCGTGGTCGTGATCGGAGCGGCCGTCGGCACGAGCGTCTACTATTTCACCAAGGGCGTCGCCGACACAGCCACCGTCTTTTTTGCAACCATCGCTTCCAGCGGGCCGGAGAATGCCTATCGCAGCGCCTCCCCGGCATTCCAGCAGGCCATGAGCGAAAGCAGTTTCGCCGCACTCGCCAACCGAGCGGGTCTGAGACGGTTCAAGAGCGCGTCATGGCCCGAACGAGAAATCGAGAACGGCCGGGGCAGCGTATCGGGGACGCTGTTGCTGGACGGGGACGTGTCTCTGCCTGCCAGGGTAGAATTGACCAAGAACGCTGCAGGCGCGTGGCAAGTCTTCAATTTTACCCTCCAGATGCCCGGCATCGCTCAACAAAACGCGGCTCGGCCGCAACCCGCAACGAGCCCGCCCTCTCAAAATCAACCGCCCAAGATCGTCGCCAGCACGCAGGAGGGCGATCGGGTTTCGGCTGAGATCGGGGATAGGACCTGGTCGGCAGGCGGCTCCTCGCTCATCGTCGTGAAGTTGGGCAGCACCGTTCTCGTCAACACGGCCCCCATCATCAAGCCGGACAGGACGATCGATGCGACGACACTGCGACTGCAGTTCGACGCAAGCGCCACCGGCACCCAGAAGCTCACCCGCAACTGCCAGAAGAATGCCCCCTGCATCGAACTCAGCACCAATGACAGCCACTACAAGACCGATGAAAGCCCGAATGCAGAGGCCGCACTGACCGTCACGAAGATGGAAGCCGGCAAGATCGAAGGCGATTTCTCAGCCGACATGATCTCTTTGGAAGGCAAGCTCGCCCTTCACCAAGGCCACTTCGTCGTCTCGGTGCAATGACCCGTGCAAAGCAGGAGGTGCCACCCATGATCTCGAAATATGCCCTTGCCGGCGTGTTGTTTCTCGCCGCCCAGTCCGTGAACGCACAATCGACCGACGAGATGACCGCCTGCGTCGATCGCGCGGATGGTGTTTCGACCAACATGCTTGAATGTGGAAAGACAGAAATTGCCAAGTGGGATGCCAGGCTGAACATCGCCTACCGAGCCCTGCTGCACAGAGAAGACGGCAGCAAACGGACAAAGCTGCAGGCAGAACAAAAAGCCTGGCTTGTCCATCACCTCGGCGAGACTAGGCGCCTTGCGAGCGATCCCGACACCGGCTCCGGCGCCTTCATGATCTCACAAAGCTTCGAGCTGGACGATATCGCCAAGCGTACGCTCGAACTGGAGAAACGCGTCCGCAACCCAGGCTAGTCCCCCCGCCAAGATCATGGACGGCCAGCCCTGGCCAAATCTTGATCCAGCACATCGGAGCCAAAAGCTTCGATGAACAAGCAGGTGTTTTTGTTTGCCTCTCCGAGTCACATCCATGTCACACGAAACAATAGATAGGCAGGATAGCGCAGGTGTCTACAATATGCCCAACAGAGGTAGTTACCAATCATGAATGCAACTAGGGGTCTTACCCGATCCTTCAAGCCGCTGGTCATCCGCCTGGCCCCCGAACTGCGGAAACTTCTCGAAGGCCAGGCAAGTTTCAAAGGCATGTCGATGAACGTGCTGATCAATTCTATCCTGGAGGAGCACGCTTACCGGTCCGTGGACATCCATGATCGGTTGAACCGGCTGGAGGAAGATCTTGCGGCCATGCAACTCGAAAAACGCGCCCAGCCTCACTGAGTGCCGGATCAGGCGGCAAAGCGCGGTGCCAACATCCCATGCAAGGCTGCACAAGGCGCCATGTCATGGCAAGGGCCGAGATCATGCTCTCCGGCATCGAATTGGTTCATGGGATGCGCAAACGACACGCCTGATTTGCCGATGATCCACGTTCGTCACCGGAAGCGCGGCGCGAATTCCAGGTCAGGTGAACGATGGCGCAAACCAGGTCACGCGGGACAAGGTCCTGCGCTCGATCAGGAAGACGGATTCTTGTCGAGCGCCTTTCTGATCTCGACGAGGGAGTCGAGGATTCGGCCCAACGCAAAGGTCAGCAGACCAAACCCCAGTGCAACGGCGCCTTCCAATTCCTGTAGAAGCCCCGATGCCGTTGGGATCATTATACAACCAAGAACAAATGCAATGATTCCTACGATGCTAATTGACTTCGCCATGACAGACCCTTCCTCAATCAACTGATTATCCTGCGCTGATAATCGTTAGGTCGGGTGCAATTTACCCTGCAATATGTAACGGGACCTTAAAAACCTCTGTGAAGATCTGGCAGAAAGAGCCTGCCCCCGACCGGGCAGGACACAGCCATACCAACGGATCGACAGGGAGAACATCAAGGGAAAGGTCGAGCCGCCACGGGCATCATCGATGGACTCGCCGTTTCGAGCACCGCACTTCGGTTGCGTTTCATGGCCGCGATCGACCGAAGACGGGCCGGCCAAGCAGACTTCCTCGCTGTTGGATGCAGGCAGTTACCATACGCCATCGTGCATCCCGCCGGATCCCCTCTATGGCGCGCAAGGGCGGCAGAAACCGGATCATTCCATCTCCGCAAGGCCTTTCGGCGTTTCGCCATATTTTGCCAGGATCACCGGCCGACTATCGCCGGTTCGCATGAACGCAACGGCCCCGACGATCGTTTCGTCGCCTTGCCTGATTCCCACACAGAAAGCAGCACGGAAACGCGCCATCGTATTCGAATAGGCCCTTTGCCCCTGTCCGGCGACAAGGTTGCCCTCGCTGTCTCGGACGAAGGGGAAAATGATGTAGTGCGTCACAGTGGACATTGTTCTGCGTCAGATCCTCTGGCGTAGCCCCATATCGCGCCAGGATCACCGCATCATCATATGTTCCGGAGGCTGGATTGCGAGCGTCAAAAAGGATTGCATTGCAACGAACGCACCTAAAGTTTCAATGCAAAAAAGCAAGCAGGCAAAGAAAAGCCCAGCGATACGCTACACGCCGGGCAGTCTTGTCGGATATGACAGAGCCGTTGAGCTTGACCACGACGATGCTTGAATAGGCCAGATGGTGTTCGGGCGGCGTGTTAAAACGCACATACCGGAGGGGTGCTACCCTTGGATCGCTCGCCGGCGGCGGGCGATTCCGAACTGCCGCGGCCTTCACGCCACCAACCTGAGCATTTCCGCGACAGTGCACCGATCGACTGCGGTGAGCCCAATGCTTGGTACGATCCAAGCAGTTTCTATTCTGAAGGCTTCGTGAGTTCATTGCGTTGATCCGTGGTAAGCGGTCTGATCCTTTCTCCTCTCAGCATCAAAAACAGCCTCGCGGTCTCCTCCAGTTCCTCACTTGCGTATTGGGCCTCGCGAAGCGACTTTCCTGCGACGACCGGACCGTGATTGGCGAGCAGCACCGCATGGCTCGTGCGTGCCCTCTCGCGAACCGCCTCTGCCAAAGCGACATCTCCCGGAGCGAAATAGGGCGCCAGCGGCAGCTTCCCAACTCGCATGACATAATATGCGGTGAGTGGGGGCAGGAGATCTTCCGGATCCAGGCCGTCGATCACGCTGACGGCCACCGCGTGCGTCGAATGGAGGTGGACGACCGCTCCTACCCCCTGACGCGCGCAGTACATGCATTGATGCAGAAACGCTTCTTTCGTGGGTTTGTCGCCATCGACGAAGACACCTTCCGCGCTGAATCTGGAAAGCCGCCCCGGATCAAGCGCTCCAAGGGAGGCGTTGGTCGGCGTCATCAGAAGATCGCCATTCGAGAGCCTTGCGCTGATGTTTCCGGTCGACCCAAAAGTGAAGCCTCGCTCGAACAAGGACTTGCCGACCGCCACGATCTCATCTCGAACGCGGGTTGTCTCGGAAATGATGGCTGTCATTGCAGCAGCTCCCAGGCCTTCAGGAAAAAGTCAGCCGTACCGAAGTTTCCCGATTTCAGCGCCAGAGCCATCGGCTCCGCCTCCCCCATCGTCAGCGTCCAGGGAACTCCGGGGTCGATTTCCGGTCCGATATAGAGGGCGGCGGGTGCAAGGGCGCCAACCACCGCCCCGGACGTTTCGCCACCGGCGACGATAAGGCGTCGAACACCATTCGCACGCAGCATGATCGCGGTTTCTGCCAGGAAGTGCTCGATGATTTCACCGGCCTTCTGCCGTCCGAGGGCATCCTGCGCGGCACGAACTTCGGTGGGGTCGGCGCTGGAGTAAATGAGGGGGGTGTTCTCCCCCTGCTCCAATGCCCAATCCGCTGCGCCGCCCACGGTGACGCGCCCCTGCGCTATGTCGATCGGATCGATCCGCATGGAGGGCATGCCGGCGGCAATGGCAGCCTGTATTTGGCCCCTCGTTGCCTCCGAGCATGAGCCAGCCAAGATTGCAGCGCCGCCGCATGGCGCGGTAAAGGAGCCGGGTTCGGAATTGCCCGATAACAATCCGGCACGGCGAAAGTTCTCCGGCAAGCCGATCGCGATGCCGGACCCTCCGGTGATCAACGGAAAATCGGCAACGGCCTCCCCGATCGTCCGCAAGTCTTGGTCGGATATCGCATCGACGACCAGCACTCGATCGCCAAGCGCGCGCGCCGCCCTAAAGGCCTCACGCAGGGCCTCTGCGCCCCGTGCCACGATCTCCTGTCCAACGAGCCCTACCTTGAGGGACGACTGCGCGGCCATGAGCCGTACCAGGGAGGAATCCGTCATGGGGGTCAGCGGATGATTCCGCATCGGGCTCTCTGAGAGGAGCTTCTCGGCAAGGAAGAGATGGCCTTTGTAGACGGTTCGGCCATTTGCCGGAAAAGCCGGGCAAACAATGGTGAGATCCACGTCGAGCGCAGCAAGGAGCGCATCGGTCACCGGCCCGATATTGCCCTTTGCCGTTGAATCAAAGGTCGAGCAATATTTGAAGATGATTTGCCGAGCGCCTGCCGCGCGAAGCCACGCCAAGGCCTCAAGCGACATTGCGACGGCTTCTGTGGCCGGGTTGGTCCTGGATTTGAGAGCAACCACGACTGCGTCGATATGAGTGAGATCGACGTTTCCCGACGGGACGCCAATCGTTTGAATGGTTCGCATTCCCTCTCGGGAAAGCATGAGGGCAAGGTCGCTTGCTCCGGTAAGATCGTCAGCGATAGCGCCGAGTAACATCCCCTACTCCTGTTGCGAAAAGGCGGCCCGACTACGCGGTCGCGCCGTCAATGATGGAAAACCCTGTGTCGATAATTGCCGGCTCGAACGCGCGGTCGGGGGATTTCAGGAGAGTCTCCACCGCCGTCTTGCCGATGGCAAAACGATTGGAAAGCACCGTCGCGAGCGGCTTCGGAAGCGCCTGGCCAATCTCCAACCCGTTGAATCCCATGAGGGCGAGCCTGTCGGGCACTGGAACGGCAGCGGCCAAACAGTGCAGGTATCCGCCAACGGCCATGTCATCGTTGGAAAATGCGACGGCCTCGATCTCGGCCCCATCGGCGAGAATTGCCGCCAGGGCCTGCCGGCCGCTCAAGGTCGAGCTTGGTCCGTCGACTCTATGCTCCGCGACCAATGCCAGCCCGACGTCCCCCAAGCCTTCACAAAGCCCGAGATAGCGCGCATGGGCCCGGCGATCCGCGTCCCAATCATGCCCGACATAGGCGATCTTCGAGTATCCGCGGCGCATGAGATGGCGAGCCATGGCACGCCCCGCCCCGCGGTGGGAGAGGCCGACGGCAAGGTCGATCGGCCTGCGGTCGATATCCATCAATTCGCCGACACGAACCTTGCTTGCCTCCAACATCCGCCTCGCTGCATCGGTATGATCGAAGCCCGTGGTGATGATCGCCGCCGGCTGCCACGCCAGCAGCGACGAGATCAGTTGCTGTTCCTTCTCGAGGTCATAGTCGGTCACACCAATCATTGGCTGATACGATGTTCCCGCCAGGCCGGCATGAATGCCACGAAGCAATTCCGGAAAGACGATGTTCGAGAGCGAGGGCAAGATCACCCCGACGATCATCGAGGAGGAAGATGCGAGCGAGCCGGCTGCTCGGTTTGGCACATAGCCGAGCGCGTCGATGGCTTCGATGACCCGCCGGCGCGTCTCCGGTGCAATCGCCCCCTTGTCTCGGATGACCCTTGAGACTGTGTTCTCGCTGACGTTGGCCAGTCTCGCCACATGGGCGAGGGTTGGCGTTTCAAGCGCTGTCAAAGGACGACCTCACCGCAGGATCTGCGCCCGACGGCGAAGGTCAGGGCGTTATGTGTAAGCGCTAACATCATTCGCTTGATCCTTGCAATAGGATGTGATTAGCAAGTGTTAGCGCTGAGATAGGCGAATCTGATTTGATTTGGAAAGTGGGAGGCGCCGTCCAGGATGAGCGACCAATCGACGATTGCCGTAATCGGTCTGGGCTCGATGGGATTGGGGATGGCGCGCTCGGCGCTCCGGGCCGGACGGACTGTAAGAGGATATGACGTCAACGCAGATGCATTGAAGGCGTTCAGCCAGGATGGCGGTCTAGCCTCCGCCAGCCTGCAGGAGGCGGCTGCCGACGCCGACATTGCCGTCATCGTCGTCGTGAACGCAGCCCAGACAGAAGCTGTGCTTTTCGCCGAGGGCGGCGTCGTGTCTGCCTTGCGGCCTGGAGCGGTCATCGTCTCGTGCGCCACCATCTCCCCTTCGGAGGCGAAGGGATTTGCATCACGCGCCGAAGCCGCAGGCCTGCTCTATCTCGACGGCCCGATTAGCGGTGGCGCCAAGAAAGCAACTTCCGGCGATTTGACCTTCATGGCATCAGGCTCCGCCCAGGCCTTTGCTGCAGCCCGGCCGGCACTGGATGCGATGGCCGGAACGGTCTACGAGCTGGGCGATCAAGCGGGCATCGGCTCGTCCTTCAAGGTCGTCAACCAGTTGCTCGCGGGCGTCCATATCGCCGCGGCTTGCGAAGCAATTGCATTCGCCAAGAGCCTCGACCTCGATATTTCGCGTGTCTTCGAGGTGATCACCAAATCCGCCGGCAATAGCTGGATGTTCGAGAACCGTATTCCACATGTCCTTTCCGGAGACTACACCCCCCATAGTGCGGTTTCCATTTTCACCAAGGACCTTGGCATTGTTTCCGACATCGGGAGGAAGGTGAAGTTTCCGCTCCCGATCACAGCTGCAGCATTGCAGCTGTTCATCATGACGGAAGCGGCGGGCATGGGCCGGGATGACGACAGCTCCGTCGCCCGGCTGCTCGCCAAGATCGCCGGCCTTCGCCTGCCCGGCATGTCGGAAGAGGTTTGATCGAGATGCCCAAATTTGCCGCCAATCTATCGATGATGTTCAACGAGCGTCCCTTCCTGGAGAGATTCCAGGCGGCTTCCGACGCGGGCTTCGGTGCCGTCGAATATCTGTTTCCCTATGACCATCCCGCGGAAATCGTCGCGGACGCGCTGGCGACGGCCGGTCTGAAACAGGCGCTCTTCAATATGCCGCCTGGCGATTGGGCAGCGGGCGATCGCGGCCTGGCCAGCCTGCCGGACAGGCGCGCGGAGTTCCTCAAAGGGCTGGGCCTGGCGGTGTCCTACGCCAAGACGATTGGAACGCCTTTGCTGCACATGATGGCGGGCAATGCTGCTTGGGATTCCCCTGCGTCGATTGCGGCCTACAAGGACAATCTGCGCAGAGCCGCGGATGCGACAGCTGACGCAGGCATCGGCCTCGTTATCGAGCCGATCAACACGCGCGACATGCCGGCATACTTCCTGAACGACTTCGATCGGGCACTCGAGTTCATCGACGACCTCGATCACGCGAATGTCCGCCTGCAGTTCGACGTCTACCATCGCCAGATCCTGCACGGCGACGTCATCATGGCCCTACGGCGAATGGCACCGAAGATCGGACATATCCAAATCGCCGCCGTGCCGACACGCAACGAGCCGACAACCGGCGAGCTCAATGACCGGCTGGTGTTCATCGAGATCGACGCCATCGGCTATCAGGGCTATGTCGGGTGCGAATATCGCCCCGCCGGTGTAACCGAGGAAGGGCTTGGTTGGTTGAAGGCGGTGCAGGCCCCCGACACCGGAACTCGCCCTACGCCCGAGTGAGCAACTCTGTCAATCGGAGATTCGCGGCGCTGCGCACAGCGCCGAGGAACGAAGACTATTCGCTGGCCGGAAACGTGATCGGATCCGCAACTCGCCATCAGCTCCCGCAAAGGCGGATCTTCTGGTGATTCAGTCCGCGCGGCGGTACGCGAGTGCCGCGCCCATGAGATCAGGTCCCCAAAGCAATGAGCCCTGACACGGGAACTGTCCTGGGACGGGGCACGCGGGTTTCACAAGAAGCTCGCTTCGATCGTCACGGGCCGGGACCTATATGAGCGCAAAAGCGCCGATGTCTGCCGTCCTCGGAAAGCTCACAGTCGCGAAGGACTGGCTGGAGCACAAGCGAGCCAGCATTATAAAGATCCATCGTGAAATTGATGAAATATTTTTTAAAAATATAACTTTAACATTCTAACTTAATGATTTCGCTGTGTGTGTATTTAACATAATTTTTAGTTCCGTAAATTCAAATTGACACGCAACTCCAAACTATAGCATTTCATATATCAATATTCCTTATATTTTTGAAATTACAAACTTGAATGTTCCGTCATGACTCGATAATTTCGGGCCATATTCTGCGGAAATATCGATCTTCGCTCCTATTCCGCAGGTGTTGGAGGACGCCTACCCGCCTTACCCCCATCGTCGCCGGTTCAGCCGGTCGCGCGGAACTCGGGGCGCCCTTGGCATTCGAAAGGAGAAGGTCCGTGACGTCATCAACTGGAAGGGCCTCCACCCGCCCCACTCTGCCGAGGGGTCCGCTCCTGGGTTTCCTCCTGGCATCGAGCGCCGTTCTGATCTGCCAAGGCGCCCAGGCACAGGCGACCGCCAGCGGCGGCCAGACGGTCGAGATAGCGCCAGGGCAGGCAACCTGCAGCGGCAAAGACTGCTTCCAGTCCTTTGATGCAGGTTCGCTGCTGCATAACAATGCGGGCACGCCCATTGACGTGACGACCCCGAACAGTTGGCCGACCGAAGGGCCATTTTACTTCGGAGCCATGGCCTGGAATGGAGGGACCATTCATCTCGACGGCGGCGGAACCTTCCACCTTGGCACGGATACCTGGGGGCTTTGGGCTGGCCATCCCTTTAAGGAGGTCACGCCCGGCACGATCACGGGGCATGACCTGACATTCGACATGGATGCCGGAGCCTTCGGAATCGGCGTCAACTACAACAGTACGATCACGCTCGACGGCACGACGACCATGACCGCCCGCGGCGGTGGCGGCTATGGCATCGAAGCTCGTCTGGGCACGGTCACCCTGAATGGTCCGATCAAAGCAAGCGGGGTGTGGCTCGACTTCGCCCATGCCGACGCCGGTGACATCTATTTCAACGGCGGCGGCACCGTTACCGCCACGGGTTCGACTTACAGGGTGTTCTCATCGGGCGGCGGCCTGATTTCGATGCGAGGCGTGACGGCCAGCGCCAACACGAATGTCTCTCACGACTCTGACGGGACTGACTTCCTGGCGAGTGTCTGGGACAACAGCCGCTTCTTCGTCATCGACAGCACCTTCGAGGGAACCAATACGGGCGGCCCCATCAACGGAATTCACGTCACCGGCAATGGAGGCTCCTCCTCCTTCATGCTCGACAACAGTCAGATCACGCTGAAATCGGCCGGTTCGGGCATACTGGTGGAGGGTGCTTCTGCCAACGTCACCTTGACCCATGGGTCGGCAATCACACCTGTCGCCAGCAGCAAGGGCGGCCTGCTCGCACGCATCGCAGCCGTGGACTTCGCACCGACGAATTCTTTCGATATAGGGAAACTGACCCTGAGAGCCCAGGACTCCGCCCTGTCCGGAGACGTGCAGGTGGACGCGCCGGGCAAGGCTGGCGCCAACGAATTCGATGGCCGCCTCGAAGGTACGACCCTCTGGCGCGGCAATCTGACGGTGGCGAAGGGATCGCTCGGCAGCGTGACCCTTGCGGACAGATCGCGCTGGATCGGCACGGCGAACAATGCCACTTCGATCCAGCTCAGCGATCCCGGTGCCCTGTGGGCGATACCGGGCGGTAGCGCGGCCACCGTCACCGGCACCGTCACGAATGCCGGCAGGATCGCCTTCCGGCCTGGCACGCCGTCGACACTGACGGTCGGTACTTTCGTCAACAATGGCGGCACAGTCCAGGTCAATGTCGATGCGGCCGGCCACAGCGATTTCATCCATGCCACCGGCACTGCCACCGTCAATGGCGGCACGGTTTATGTCGTTCCCGTCGAGGGCACCTACGAGATCGGCCGGCACTACAAGATCCTGACCGCCAATGGCGGCATCACCGGACAGTTCGACAAGGTTACCGACAACGCCCCCTTCGTCGACTTCAGCCTGTCCAAGAATGTCAACAACATCTATGTGAATGTCGCGCGCAACAGTGCCTCCTTCGCTTCGCTCGCCGCCCTGGATACCAACCAGCGTGCGGTGGCTCAAAGCGTGGAGGCGCTGGCGCTCGGCAACAAGCTCTATGATGCCGTCGCCCTGTCGCCGGACGACACCAGCGCACGCCAGGCCTTTTCCACCCTGTCGGGCGATGTGCATGCCTCAGCCAGGAGCGCCCTGATCCAGGATAGCGGCCTCATTCGCGATGTCGTGCTCAACCGCCTCGCCAATGCCGATACGCCGGCTCTCGCCCCTGCCCCTCCCGTCGCCGGCCTGACATCCTATGCCGAGACCCCGTCCATGAAGGGACCCTCGCCCTTCGACGCGGCTGCCGCGCCAGCTCCACTTTCCGGCTTCTGGGCCCAGGGCTTCGGCTCCTGGGGCCATCTGGGCGGCGGTGGGCGCAATGCCCGCATCGACCATGATACCGGCGGCTTCCTCATCGGCTTCGATACCCTGGTCCAGGGCTCGTTCCTGCAGGACTGGCGCCTGGGCGCGCTCGCCGGCTACAGCCATTCCACCTTCGACGTCGATGCCCGCTCCGCCTCCGGCAAGGCCGACAACTATCATATTGGCCTCTATGCCGGACGCCAGTGGAACGCCCTCGCCCTGAGGCTCGGCGCCACCTACACCTGGCATGACATCGACAGCGACCGCACCGTGGCCGTGCCCGGCTATGTCAACCGCCTCACCACCTCCTACGATGCCGCCACCGCCCAACTCTTCGGCGAGCTCGGCTATCGCATCGATGCCGGAGCCTTCCGCCTCGAGCCCTTCGCCAATGCCGCCTATCTCAATCTGCACACCGACGGCTTTCGGGAAACCGGCGGCGATGCCGCCCTCGCCGGTGGTAGCAGCAGCACCGATCTCGGCTTCACCACCCTGGGCACCAAGGTGGCCACCAGCTTCGATCTGACCGAGGGCACCATCGCAACCCTGCAGGCGAGCCTGGGCTGGCGCCATGCCTATGGCGACGTCAAGCCTACAGCCGCCCTCGCATTGGCCAACGGCACGGTCTTCACTTCCGCCGGAATCCCGATCGCCCGCGATGCCCTGGTCGTCGATGCCGGCGTCAGCGTCGCCTTTTCCGAGGCGGTCAGCCTCGGTGTCTCCTACAACGGTCAATTCGGCAACAAAGCCGCCGACCAGAGCGTCCGGGGCAATTTCGTCTGGAGATTCTAGGCTCCGGCTTTGAAACGAACGGATGGCGGCGCTCAAGACATCGCAGAAAGACAAAATGCACCCCTCAGTGAGGGGCGCATTTCCTGCCGACATGGAAATGCCGGACGGCAAGGCCCTCATCCGTGAGGGTTATTTTCAGATATCCCTGAAACGGGAACGATAGATCGCGATCAATGCGGGCTCGAAGCGGATGCACCGGACTTGGTGCCTTCACGAATTGGCGATTTGAGCCGCTACGCCCCCGCAATTGCCCTTTGTCGAGGCCAGCCCGGCAGTGTCGCGCAATGCCGGACTCCCATATTATTTGACTATGAATAGGGTAGGCTCGATACAACCGAGTTTGCGAAGCGCTTTGGTCATGCCATTTGATTTCGACGAGATCGCTGCCTCAAGGGAAGCATCCGCATGGTGGATCATTGTTGAGCATGCTTCGCATGGCTATGCCCAGATACGTTTCAAGCTTCTTGCCGAGGCGATCAACGCTTTTGGACCCGGTCGGTTTGCGTCGAGCAGACGGAGGACACGATGAACGATGACCTGATCGAACGGCTTGAGCTAGGCGTGCCCTCCTGCGGAATGCATGACGACAACGAGACGGAACTGTTCGACATCGATGACGCCAACAATACAATGATCGAAGCCGCCCATGCACTGCGTGCCCAGGAAGCGGAGATAGCACGGTGCCATGCTCGGCTCGAAATCGACTACGAATACAATGTCGACGTCACAAAGCATGAGTTTGCGCGTGTCGCTGCACCAATGGAAAATCGATTATTGAGGGAAGACGGCATCGCCCGCCGGGACGCGACTGTCGACAAGTTGAAACTACATTTAAACAACGCATTGGAGATCTCCGATCGCTATCGGTACGCACTGTGGGCCATCATTGAATGCGTCCAGTACAGCGCTGACTCGAACCCCGTCTGGGCGCAGATCGCCAACAAGGTCCTCGCCGAAACAAGTGACCTGCCCCCGCGGGATGGCCCAGGGTGATTGCCCGTGGGCGGTAGGCCAGAGCCAACATCCTGACGAATGATTTGCGACTGCCCCCCAAGCTGTCCAATGCATCCCTGGAGAGGCACAATGGGCCGTTGCCAGTCAGGATCGATCCGAACCTGATTTGAACCTATCGATCCAACAGGATAGAGCGCGTCGTAGAGTAGCGTAGATTTAACGTGGTCGGCGTGCTGCAATTTGGTTGCGGAGGAATGCTCGCGTCGCATGCTTGCATCGCCACGATACAGGGCGACTGGCTGCTCTGGATCTGCTTGAGCTTTGAGTGAATCGCCCCACCGCACTCATGGCTCAGAGCTGAAAGCTGGGCTTCGCCCGGTCAACCTTGCTCAAGGAAGACACTTGCCAGGCGATCCGTGATCTCTTCCAGAGCATCGGCAAGTGCACCGCCGTCACGAGCCGCCACACGGACCAGGAGCCCGCACCCACGACGTAGCCCACCGGCCGACGCATAGATCAAGGGCGAACCGGCGAAACGAGCCATGAGCGCGCCCTTGAATTGCAGAACCTCGGCTTCGTCCACGGACCGGACGAGGTATATCGATCCGAAGGCACGAAAAGCTCCGCCCATACCAGGAATGCCGGCGATAATCTGCGCTCCCTCAACCACGGTCCGGTCGAGCGCCAGCAAGGCGCCATTTTCATCCAGCACCTGTGTAGAGCCTCGGAATTGGCGGAATGCCCGGTCACCCCCGCGGGCATCATGCAGGCAAAAGCCCTCACGATAGAGGATCGTCGCATCGGCTGACGCACGCAACATCACCCGTTGCTCCAGCTCGGCATCGGGAAAAAAGATCAGCGGACGGGACAGGTAGCGCAATTGACCATCGCGGCTCACGGCAATGCTTAGGACCTGCTTGGCCAATGTCGGCGGTTTCATCCCATGTACGACGGTCGCGGCCGGGCATTCGATGACGACACGGGCCTGTGGGCCAGCTGTTATCGTCTGGGCTAGGCGCTCCCCGGCATAGAGACCGCCGGAGGATGACTGCAGGATGAGGCGAGCCGCCGTCTTCGTCGTCGCGGCGCGTAGCGGGGCTGTGACACAATATGGATAGGACACAGCCCGGGATGCGAGGACCGTGCGCCCGTCGATCGCCCGGACGAAGGCAATATGGAGTTGAACCGGTCGAGGTTCGGAGATGTTCAAGGCTCGCGGCTCAGCACAGCGTTGCTGATTGCATCGGCAACAGCATCTATGCCTTCCCCGGTGCGGCAGTTGGTGCACAGGACCGGGCGATTACCACGCACAGTGCTCGCCTGTGCGATCATGCGCGGCAGATCGACTCCGACATAGGGGTGGAGATCGACCTTGTTGACGATCAGAAGGTCGGATTGCACCACCCCCGGACCGCGTTTGCGCGGGATGTCGTCGCCCCCGGCGACGTCGATGACAAACAGCCAATAATCGACAAGATCGAGTGAAAATGTGGAAGCGAGGTTGTCGCCGCCACTTTCGATCAAAATGAGATCGAGACCGGGAAAGGCATGATCGAGACTATCGGCTGCTTCCATGTTCAGCGTCGGATCCTCGCGGATCACGGTATGCGGACAAGCCCCGGCCTCCACGGCCAGGATCCGTTCCCGCGCCAAAATACCCGTGCGACGCAAGCGCTCGGCATCCTCTTGGGTGACGAGATCGTTCGTGATCACGGCCACCTCGAGCCTACGCCGGAGCAATGTAGGAACTAGGCGCTCCAGCAGCGCCGTCTTGCCCGAGCCGACCGGCCCGCCGATGCCGACTCTCGCGGCGCCCCTGATCCTCATCGCAGCATATATCTCCGGTTGAGCGGCACGATCGAGGTTGGCTCGCAGGTCAGGAGTTTCCCGTCCGCCCGGACCTCGAATGTATTCGGATCCACCTCGATGCGAGGCAAAGCGTCATTGCGCACAAGGTTGCGCTTTGTGAGGGCCCGCACCGAGCAGATCGGCACGAATGCCTTGGCGACCTTCAGCTTGCGATGGACATCCGCTTCCAAAGCGAGGCGGGACACGAAGGTCACCCCGAGATGCTGAGGTGACACGCCGGTGCTCCCCCACATGGGGCGCTGTATGATCGGTTCGCTGTCGATCTGGCTTGCATTACCGTCTCCCATCGCGGCCCAGGCCACGAAGCCGCTCTTCATCACCATGCGCGGCTTGATGCCGAAGGAAGCGCGAGACCAGAAGACGAGATCGGCCATCTTGCCCGGTTCGATCGAACCGACATGGGGATCTATGCCTGCGGCGATCGCCGGGTTGATGGTCAACTTGGCGATGTAGCGCTTGATCCGCTCATTGTCGGCGCGGGCCGTGGTTTCTTCCGGCAGGCGTCCGGCCCGCCGTTTCATCACGCAAGCGAGCTGCCAGCATTTTGCGACATTCTCTGCAAGCCTTCCCATTCCCTGGCTGTCGGTTGCGAAGATCGAGATCGCACCCATGTCGTGCAGGAAATCTTCAGCCGCCATGCTTTGCGGCCGGATACGGGATTCGGCGAAGGCAAGATCCTCGGCCAGCCGCCAGTTCATCGCATGGGCCAGCATGGTCATGGGAACGCCCTCGTTGAGGGCATAGGCGGTGAAAGGATTGGTGGGGTTGGTGGAGGAGGGCAACACGTTGGGCTGGCCGTTGACCACGAGCAGATCGGGAGCATGGCCACCACCTGCGCCCTCGGTATGGAACATGTGCACCGTGCGGCCGGCGATTGCCCGCAGGGTATCCTCGCAAAAGCCGAATTCGTTGATGGTGTCGGTATGGACGTTGACCGAGAAATCGTTTCGTTCGGCCGCGACCAGCGATCCGTCGATCACGGCGCCCGAGGCACCCAGATCTTCATGGATCTTCACGCCCAGAGCGCCGCCCGCTACCGATTCCTCCACCGCGCCTGGGTCAGAAGCCCCGCGTCCCAGAAAACCGAAATTCAGACAGGAATGGTCGACCGCCTGGATAAGCTGCCCTACAACATTGGGGCCCGCGCAGCTGGTGTCGAAATGCGGTCCCGGCGACATGCCGATCATGGTCGTCGTTCCGCCGGCCAGCGCATGCTCGCATTGCTGCGGCGACAGGAAATGCGCATGGGCCTCGATGGCGCCGGCGGTCACGATCACATGCTCGCCATGATACATCGTCGTGTTGGGACCTGTTCGCAAGGCAGGATCGACGCCCGCCATGATGTCCGGATTGCCCGCCTTGCCGACACCGGCGATACGACCGTCGCGAATACCGATATCCGCCTTCACGATGCCGAGGACGGCATCGATGATGGTTGCGTTGTGGATGACGGAATCGAGCGCACCGGAGGCCGCGGTGCCGGTGGTCTGCAGGCCCTCGCCGTCGCGCATCGCCTTGCCGGCGCCGGTGGTGAGTTCCTCACCATAGACGGTGTAGTCATGCTCGATTTCGGCCAGCAATGTGGTGTCGCCGAGACGAACCATATCGCCCGTGGTGGGGCCATAGGCATCTGCATAGTCACGCCGTGAAATTCTTGCCATGATGGTCCCGCCTGGTGGGTTGAAGCCCGAAGCATCTTGCGCTTTGCCGAACCCGCGAGAAGCGCAAAGACGCGTCGGAATGATGAGCCAGAGCCAAACCGCGTTTTCGCTTGAACGCGGTTTGCTCTAGAGGCCGCGATAGCCGAAACGGCTTGCCGCTGCGAAAGCACGCCGCCGCACGTCCGGATCGTCCAGCGGGCCATTGGTCAATCCGGCTTGGCCACGCACAATGCGGGCACCTGCCATGGGGACGAGCGTGACGGTCTTGCGCAGGCCCGGTTCGAACCGCTCCCCACCTCCCGATCGGACATCGAGCCGGTAACCGAAAGCCGCGGCGCGGTCGAAGTCCAATGCCCTGTTGGTTTCGAAAAAATGGCTGTGGCTTCGGACCTGGATATCGCGGTCGCCAGTGTTGAGGACCTCGATCATGATGGCGGCCCGGCCTGCATTGAGCTCGATATCGCCGTCCGGCACGATGAGTTCGCCGGGCTCGAGCGGATCGGCAACCGGCTTCTGTCCTTGCTGGATCGGCCGAAAAACGATCACCATCTTGGTGCCTTCTGAGAAACTCGCTTCGACCGCCACGAATTCCACCATGGAAGCGACGCCCGGTTCGACGTCGTCGGTGGTGAGGTGCCGGGACGCCATGTCGACGATGACTTCGTAAGTCAGGCCTCGCCGGGCTGAAAACAGCATCTCGTCCGCGATCAGGGCCACGGCTTCCGGATGCGACAAAGCTATCCCGGCTGTGCGCAGCTTGCGGGCATATTCGGCCGCCATGAAAATGGTCAGGCGCTCGATCTCGGTCGGGGACAGATTCATGGCGCTGCCTTGTCAGTTGGAAAAGAGCCGCTGGGTCTGGAGGGCATGCCTCATCATGGCGATGTCGGCGGTTGGTACAAAGCTTGAGGCGCCGTCAAGATCCGCGTCGTCCCGCTTGATGGCGCCGGACAGATAGGGGTGGGCCGCAAGCAGGGCCCGCTGAGCATCGAGATGGCCAATCAATCCGAGCCGGATGGCCGCGGTGGAGAGAGCCGACGCGGTCGAGTAGGCGCTAACCGTCAACGCCGTCATGCGGTCCAATCCGAGGCCGGCCAGCACGCAACCTTGAACCACCGCCAGATGACCTGCAGCCCGGCCTGTCGTGACAGCCTGTCTGAGGGCAGCCGCACCGGGAATGCCCAACCGGTGGTGGGTACTCAGAAGGGCGCTGCCTGCACGCTTCGAACCGAGGCGGGCGGCATCCACCGTGGTCGCCGCATCGACGAAGTCATCGAGCTTGCATAATTGGTCGACGTCCCGGGCCGCCTCGTAGGCCTGGAGGACGACGATCCGATCGAAGGAGGCCCATCGGTACGCCAATTGAGCCAGCAGAAAGGCGGGAAAGTCGGCCCGGGCGACCGCTCCGTCGGCGATCAAGGATTCGAGTCCCCAGGAAAAGGCAAAAGCGCCAGCGGGGAATTGCCCGTCCCCGAACTGGAGAGCCGTCAGAAGTCTCTCGATTTCACTCAAGGATAGCCACCTTGCCTCGCTCCAAAAAATCCCGCAGCCGCGCTTGGTAGGACTCGATCGGGCCATCGAGTGCCACCAAGAGGACGCCGCCTTCGAACCGAACGCGCCAATGCAGATTGCCGGCGAGATAACCCAGTTCCAGCTCGGCTCCGGCGGCGGGACGCAGTCTCAGCCATCGCTGCTCGCCGACATGCACCACGATTGCCCGCCTGTTCTCCAGGTAGATCACGGCGCCATCGAACAGCACGCTATCCCGAGGAAGTTGAATGAAGCACTGCGTCCCTGTCTGTGTCACCGCGTGGAAGCGGCGGCGCGGCAGGTCGACAGGGGCGAGCATCAAGGTTTCCAGACCTCCGTCATGACCGATGTCATGTAGCTGGGCTGCCATGGCAGCCTCGGCGCGATTGCCCAAGATGGCGCCAATGACGACGCGACCGATCCTGTCCTGGTTCAATGCCGGTCTCCTCTGCCGGGAATGGACGTCTTTGAAATTGGAGGCCGCCTCAGAGCAAGCCAGGACCACCGGTGACGCCACTTGCACCACCGCAGGCCTTTGCCGAGATTTCGTCTGCGATGACGAGCGTGACCTTTCCCTCCAGGAGGGGATCGGCCGTGGCGAAGAAGTGGGCAACGACCGCGGAACCGTTGTGGGTGTCCATCGCGGCCCGGTCAACGAAACGTTCATAGGTCGTGAACAGGGCGGGATCGCTGCTATCTTGTGAGACGAAAAAGCTGACGGTTCGCGGCTCGTGCGCCTCGACATGGGCAGCAACCTCCAGAAGCGCCTGCCGCATCGCCGCCTCCGAGCCCCTGCGGACCCGAATGATCGCCGTGATCGTTACCATGGCGACACCTCACATCGTCTTCCAGTCGCCAAGCGATTCGAAGGCACTCGCTGCCTGGTAGATGGTGCTCTCGCCATAGTCTCCGGCCACCAACATCAGGCCGATCGGCAGCCCTTCGCTCAAGCCGCACGGGATCGACATTGCCGGGTGCCCGGTTACGTCAAACTGGGAGGTCGTCCCGATCATTTCGAAGGCACGCGCGACGATCTCGGCCAGCGGAGCATCGGAGCCAGGAAGAGGGGTGGCCTTCATCGGCAGCGTGGGCATCAGCAGCAAGTCGTAGGAGGCGAAGGCGCTGTCATAAGCCGCTTTCATGCGGCGGGCGATATTCTGGGCCTTGCCGTAGTAACGCCCACGATAATGCGTGAGGAAATACTGGCCGACGATCATGGACAGTTTGAGAGTTGGGGACAGATCGTCTGCACGTTCGCGCCAGGCCGAATGGGCGTCGATCAGACTGACATCGTACAGGCCCTTCCAGTTGAAGCCCATGCCATTGCCCAACATCATCTGGGCGGTCAGGCCTTCCAGGCCGATCGGTTGCCATACCGCCGCCGTGAGAGGATGCTCGGGAATGGAGATTTCCTCCACCGTAGCGCCAAGTTCGCGGAACCGCTCGGCCCCCGCCTTGACCTTGTCGACGACATCGGCCTGCATGCCGGCGGTTGAGAAGCCCTCCTTCAGGACCCCGATCTTCAGGCCCTTTACGCCCCTGTCGAGAGCCCTGGTATAGGGCGCTTTTTTGGGCGCGTATTGGCGTGGATCGAGCCCGTCCGCCCCGGCCAGAACTTCGAGCAGCAAGGCGTTGTCCTTGACGTTCGCCGTCATTGGGCCGGTGTGATCGATTGTGGTCTCGATCGGCATGACACCGGTGTAGGGCACCAGCCCGTGTGTCGGTTTCATGCCATAGATGCCGCAATAGGATGCGGGAATACGGATCGATCCGCCCTGGTCGCCACCGATCGCCATGTCGACTTCGCCGGCTGCAACCAGCGCGGCACTGCCCGACGATGAGCCGCCGGCCGAATAGCCGGGCTTATGGGGGTTGTGGACGGGAGCTGGATCCGAGGTGTGACTGCCTCCGGACAGGCAGAAATGCTCACAGGTGGCCTTGCCGAGAATGGTAGCACCGGCATCGAGCATGCGGGTCACGATGGTAGCATCGACACTCGGCACGAAGCCTTCGAGCGTGGACGCGCCATTCATCATTGGTACGCCAGCCAGGCTGACATTGTCCTTCAGCACGACCGTTTTGCCGGCAAGCTTGCCGCGTGCGGCCCCCTTGACCACGCTCTTGTAGTACCAGGCGCCATAGGTGTTTTCGTCCGGACCGGGGCGATAACCGGGGGTACGCGGATATTTCACAGCCGGCACGTTGTCGGGCATGGCGTCGATGATATCGTACGCGTCGAAATTGGGCTGCATCAACGTCAGATAGCCGGCCGCCTGTTCTGCCGACAGGGTCATGCCGAGCTCTGCAGCAACCTCGACAATCTGCAGGGCGGTCGGTCGGGTAATAGCCATCGTCTTTCCTTTCTCGCAAGCAAGGGAAATCAAGAAGTTTGGAGTGTATTGGGGGAGAGGCCGCCGACAGTGGCCTCGCAAGACCGCGGTCGCTAGCTCATGGTCATACCGACGTAACTGGCGACGGCCTCGCTGTCCTTGAGATCATTGGGATTGATCTCTCCAGTAATCCGCCCTTTCTGGATGGTGAGGACGCGCTGCGAAAGCGAAGTGATGAAGTCGAGATTCTGCTCGACCAGGATCATGGCGATGCTGTGCTTGTGCTTGAGACGGAGCAGCGTCTCGATGATCTCCTCGATGATCGAGGGCTGAATGCCCTCGGTCGGTTCATCGAGCAAAACAAGGCGCGGACGTGTGCACAGGCAGCGGGCAAGGGCGAGCAATTGCTGCTCGCCCCCGGACAGTGCGCCACCGCGCCGGTCGAGCAGGCGTACCAGCCTTGGAAATTCACTCAGAACGTCGTCGATGACGACTGGATCTTCCCGCTTGGCGCTGGCCAGGCCCATCCGCAGGTTTTCCATGACCGTGAGGCTGGGAAAGATCTCGCGCCCCTGCGGTACCAAGCCGATTCCGAGCCGTGAGCGGGCATGGGCCGCCAGTCGCGTTACATCGCGATTGTCGAAGGTGACGGAGCCGGCGGTGGTCGGCAGAGAGCCCATGAGAGCGCGCATCAACGTCGTCTTGCCCATGCCGTTGTGACCGAGGATGCCGAGATATTCGCCGGGCTCGAGCGCGAAGCTGACGCCTGTCAGGATGGGAATGCGGCCATAGGCGGCGTGCAGGTTCTTGACGACGAGCATCAGGCGGCCACCTTCTTGCCGAGATAGACGTCGCGTACACGCGGGTCTCGCATGACGACATCGATTGTGTCCTCCATCAGGATTTGGCCTTGATGAAAGACCGTGACGGTCTTGGCGATCATCTTGATGAACTGCATGTCATGCTCCACCACGATGAGCGCACGCGTGAGGTTGATTTCGCGGATGATCTCGGCTGTGCGGACAGTTTCCTCGTCCGTCATGCCGGCTGCCGGCTCATCGAGCAGGATCAGCTCGGGTTCGCCCGCCAGCACCGTGCCGATTTCAACCCATTGCCGCTGGCCGTGCGAGAGCTGGCCCACGATGTCATCGGCGCGCCTGGCAAGATGAATCTTGTCCAACACTTCCTCCACCAGTGCCTTGGTACGCATTGGCGGGTTGCGCCGACGTGCCGCCAGCCAGATGTTCTCCCGCACGGACAGTCCGTTGAACACGTTCGGGACCTGTGTCTTGATGCCGACGCCGAGGCGCGCGATTTCATGCGAGGGCGCGCCGGCAATGGGACTGCCGCGAAACGCTATACGACCGGACGTGGGCGTCAGCTGGCCGGTCAGCATCTTGAAGAATGTGCTCTTGCCGGCACCGTTGGGTCCGATCAGGCAGCGCAACTCCACCTCCCCGAGGGTGAAGTCGACCGTGTTGACGGCCACCACACCGCCGAAGCGCATGGTCAGGCCTTGCGTGCGCAGCAGCGGAACGAGATCTGCCATCACTCGGCCTCCACGGGTTGATCGGCGTCGCGGATAGACGCCGCACGGCGTGGCAAGGCTCGCAGCACCTGCAGCAGGAGATCGCGCACCGCCGGGATCAGCCCCTTGGGGAGCAGCAGCACAAAGGCGATCAGGATCACGCCGAGGATGAGGTTGGAGTTGAATGTCTGCTGCGATCCGATCTGTGCCACGAGATATTGAATCAGGAAGCAGCCGACCACCGGCCCGATCAGTGTGCCAAGGCCACCGACCGTCACCCAGATGATGATCTCGGCTGAAAGGGACAGGGCGAAGATCGTCGGGCTGACGAACGCACCCCAATTGACGTAAAGAGCGCCGGCGAGACCGGCAATGGCACTGCCGACGACAAAGACGGCAAGCTTGATCAGGCGCGGATCATAACCCAGCAGCGAGGCGCGAACCTCGTTTTCCCGGACAGCGACGGCGACACGCCCGAACGGGCTCCACAACAGCAGGCGCAGGAACATATAGACCAGGATGAGCCCCCCACCCGTGGCATACCAGCCCTGGACGGGATCGAGCACTGTCTCAGGATCGAATGGCATGTTGAAGGTCGGTACCGACGGCATGCCGTTGAAGCCGCCCAGTGGAGCCGTGCCGATGCGGTATTCGTCGCCCGCCGTCGAATTGACGACGTTGAACAGGATCAGCGTGACGGTCAGCGTAATGACGCCAAGATAGACGTCGCTGATGCGCCCATAGAAAACGAAATAGCCCAGGACCGTGGCAAAGATTGCCGGCACGATCATGGCCAGCAGGATGGCACCGGTGGAGTCGCCATAGTTGATTGCAGCAACCGCATAGGCATAACCGCCGAGGCCGAAGAAGGCGGTCTGCCCGAAGGACAGAATACCGCCGAAGCCCCAGATGAAGCCGAGGCTGAGTGCCAGGACACCCATCGCCGCAAACAGCGTCAGCTGCATGAGATCGAAGACCTCGAATATTTGTGGCGCCATCGCCGTTGCTGCAATGGCGGCGGCCAAGGCGATGAATTGGAGGAATAGCTTGGCTTTTGCCGACATCACAGCCTTCCCTTGAAGAAGCGGCCGGAGATGCCCTGGGGCAGCAGGCGGATGAGGATGATGGCCGATATGAACAGGATGACCTCACCGAAGACCGGCGTGGTCAGGTAGGAACCCATCTGGTTGATCAGGCCGAAGAGCCCCGAGGCCGAGGCAGTCCCCGCCAGAATGGCACTCCCCCCGCCGACCACCGTGATGAAGGCCTTGGCAACATAGGCGGCGCCCATGGTCGGCACCACGCCGGAGACCGGAGCCAATACGCCGCCTGCCAGGCCCGTAATGGCTGCGCCGATGCCGAAGGTCGTCATGTAGATCCGGCTCGGATTGACACCGAGCGCCGCAGCCATGCCGGGATTCTGCATCGTGGCACGGGAAACCAGGCCAAAACGCGTGTAACGCTTGATGGTATTGCCGTAGATCGTGGTGACCAGGCCGACAATGAACAGGCTCAATCCCCAGGTCGCCAGCATCGTGTCCACCAGGCGACCATAGAGGAAGCGGATCAGACAACGTTCGACGATGATGCCGACCAGACCGACGAAAACCGGCGCGACGATCAGCATGGCAATCCAGATGTTCACACCGGCATTGGCGGAGATGACGGTGGCATAGGCACCGAGCATCACGAACTCGCCATGAGCGAGGTTGATGATCTTCATCATCCCGAAGATGATCGCCAGCCCGAGGCAGAGCAGGACGAGGGACGCCGCTCCGTTCAGCACATCGAGTGCGAGAATGATTACAAGTTCCATGAATGGGGCAGGCTCCGCCGGGTTCGTCAAACGGAAAGGCGGTGCCACGCCAGGTCGCGGCACCGAGGCAATGGCGCCGTCTTCAGATCTTGATGACGTATTGCTGGTTGTCGGCCGGGGTTTTGATCAGATCACAGACGC
The DNA here is from genome assembly GCF_057073705.1 of Labrys sp. E2SS-1L. Classification (NCBI taxonomy): domain Bacteria; kingdom Pseudomonadati; phylum Pseudomonadota; class Alphaproteobacteria; order Hyphomicrobiales; family Xanthobacteraceae; genus Labrys; species Labrys sp. E2SS-1L. The sequence goes on from NZ_CP172713.1 coordinate 1,309,376, forward strand.
CGGCCGTATCCAGCGGTTTTTGCTGCTCATAGGTTTCGAGTACAGACCATTTCTTAGCCTTCACATCGGCCAGATAGGCGTTGCGCATAGCATGATGGGTGGCGTGGTCGAGAACGACCTTGCCGCTCGGGCCGTCGAAGGACACGCCGCTTTCGAGGGCAGCGATCACCTTCATGCGATCGATCGAACCGGCGGCCTTGACCCCCGCGATCCACAAATAGAAGCCCTCATAGGTCGCCGCAGCGAGCTCGCTGATATAGGGAATATCAGCATACTTATCCTTGAGTTTCTTGACGTAGGTTGTGCTGGCGGTCGTCGTCAGCTCCTCGAAATAGCCATAAGCTCCCAGCACTCCCTCGCTTTCGGTTGCGTCCAGTGTCGTCGGCTCGTTGACCAGGCCGAACGTGGTGGAGGCGATCGGGATCTGCCCCTTCATGCCGGACGAGGTCCATTGCCGGTAGAAGGAGGTGTGGTTGCCGCCAACGAGCGCCGACAGCACGATGTCCGGCTTGGCGGCCTGGATCTTGCTGATGGTCGGACCGAAATTGGTGACGTCCAGCGGGAAGAAATCGATCGACAGGACTTCTCCGCCATTGTCCTTGACATATTTCGTCATCCACTTTGCGGTGATCTGGCCGTAATTATAGTCGGCGGCGATGATGTAGGCCTTCTTGCCCCATTTCTTCATCGCATAGGGGACGAGTTTCTCCACCGTTTGCGCCGGAGTCGTGCCGGTGCAGAAGGTATTGCGATCGCAGACGCCACCCTCGTAAAGCGTGTTGTAGAAGTAGAGGATCTTGAAGCGATCGAAGGTCGGCCGGACCGCCTCGCGCGAGGCGGAAGTAATCCCGCCATGGACGACCGCAACCTTGTCCTTGAGCGCCAGAGCCTGGGCATATTGTGAATACATCTGGATATTCGACTGGGTGTCGTAATGCACCAGCTTCAGCGGCCGGCCGAGCAGTCCGCCGGAGGCGTTCACCTCGTCGATAGCAACGTTGAGGCTGTCGACCATCGGAACGCCCGAAGCGGCGATGGGCCCCGACTGGTCGTGCAGGCTGCCGACCAGGATCGGCGCCTCCGCGCCGAAAGCACTTCTGGAAATCAGGGCCGGTGCTGCGATGGCGGCAACGGATGCGGAAAGGGTCGTCTTGAGAAAGCTGCGGCGCGACGTCGGCATAGATTGGTCCCCTCAAGGGCGTGTTCGGCCGCCCATGAGAGTTATATGAAATTACAATATATGAAATTGCAATAACTTTTTGCACCGCAATATGGAAGACTTCACCACGGGTCCCTGACACGAAACTCATGGCCGTCGACCTCGGCGAAATGGACGGGCTGGCTGCCCCCGGCAACGATCCGTGCCTTGAAGCCACGTGCTGTCCGCACCTGCATGGCGCGGCCCACCCTGCGGCGCAGATCTCCCGGACGCAGCCCCCCAGCCGACGCGACAAGGCAGGCGAGACAATGAATCCCTTCGTAGCAGGACTGGCCGAACCCGTTCATCGGCGGCGGCGTCTCACCGAAGCAACTGTGATAGCGCTCGAGGAACGCATCGTTGTTGCGAGAGCGCAGAGCCGAGAAATAAGCCGAGGTCACAAAAAGGTTCTCGGTGCAGTCGGCACCCAGGCCATAAAGGATGGTCTCGTCGATCGCCGAGGAGAAGCGCAAGATCTTCCTCGCCAGGCCGGCCTCTGAAAAGGCGCGGTTAAAGCCGATTGCCTCATAGCCGAGCAGGTAGGGCATGACCACATCCGGCTGCGCGCGACGTATCTTGTCGAGCAGCGGTTCATAGTCGTCAAAGCCGAAAGGCAAGATCGTTTCACCCACGACGATGCCGCCTGCCGACTGGATGATGTGCCGCGCCTCTTCGAAGGTGGCACGCGGCCAGACATAGTCGTTGCCGACCAGGTAATAGCGTCGCACCGCCTTCTTGTTTGCCAGCCATGCAATGCCCGGATGCAACAATTCCTTCGAAGTTTCACCGACCGTGACCACACCGCGATCGCTTTCATGGCCTTCGAATTGCGGCGTGTAGATATAGGGTACGCGACCGGCGACAGCGTGGGAGATGGCCCTGCGCGCATAGCTGGGCACAAGGGCGACGACCGCATCGACTTCATCGATATCGACGATGTCTGCCGCCGCCAGCGCGGCCGAGCGCCCGGTCGTGCCGGCATCGGCGAGAACCAGTTCAAGTTCCTGACCGATCAGGCCTCCCGCGACGTTGATTTCGGCAACCGCGAGAATTGCGCTCGCTTCGGCGGACGCGGACCAAATGCCGGCGGGACCCTGCCGCGGCGTGAGCAAGCCAATCTTGATCATCTCGGTCGACGTTCGGACATTACAGCCGTCTGAGGTCCATCCAAGTCACCGGATCCGCATGCACAAACCATGCCACCGGTAGCGGACCGTGTTTTCGTCCCCAAACTGCCGAGAGCCGCGATGTGCAAAAGCAGGATGCTGTCGAGCGCGCTGGTCCAACGCCGTATTCTTGGGCAATTGGTGGATTTCTCATCGCAGAAACAACTGCGAAGGCTATGCGCGGTATGACCGAACCATCATGACGACAATTTTGGTTTGGACGCTTGAACGGCACGGGCCGAGTAGGGTAATTATCTGAAATTGCGAATATTGAAGATGAGAAGTTCGGCTTGGCACGCTCCGACAAGATGGAAGATCAACTAGCCTATCTCATTGCGAGCGTGAACCGCCAGCTTGAGGAGGATCTAGAGGACAGGCTGAGGCCCGAGGGCATTCCGATCGAGCAGTTCCGCATCCTGACTGCCTTGGCGGCGCGGAGCGGCCTGTCGATGGGCCATCTCGCCGAGCTGGTGCTGGTCGATGCGACCACCCTGACAAAGATCATCGATCGCATGGTGGCTGACGCGCTGGTATATCGGGGCCCGGATCCGAACGACCGCCGCAAGGTTCTCATCTATCTCGCAAGCAAGGGCACGGCTCTGCACATCAAGCTCGACGAGATCGTCGGTGACCAACAGCGTCATATCATCGATCGCCTGCGGGGTGACAAAGCGGAAACTCTCAAAGGGTTACTGCGCGATCTGATGATGGACTAGGTTTTGTGAACAAGCTCTGATGGCATGACGGGGTGGTGGTCCAAGACTGCCTTTTGGAGGCATTTTATCGCCAACGCAAAAGTTGAGATGTCGGCTCGTCATCCAATTTTGTGCCCGCCGGACGCAGTGCGGCCAAACTCCTCCGAATCCCGGCTATAAAATGCAAAGACCGTCCTGCCGATCAGACCAGGACGGCAGTTGATCTATGCCAGAACTGGTTGTGGTGGCAGGATTTGATCATTATTGGCGGTCATCACAGACACGTCACGGCATGCTACAAATTATGCGCGTCGACGGTTCCGGCGGGTTATTTCGTACTGCAGCCCAATTGGTACAGTCTGTCGAAACCAGTGATCGCGCATCTCCAAACGAACAAGTGAAGAGATGGGTTCTCTTGCTTGCATGCCCACGATACGCAAGGTGACGACCAAATGGCTATAGGCCCCACACGATGGCCTTCTCATGGCGTTCTATCAGCAGCGCCAGATCCTTGAAGCGCTTGGTGACATGAGCGACGAAAGCATCCACGGCCGGAGCTCGCGTCGCGTTGCTCTGCTGCAATATGCCCAAGGCGCGCTCGGGGTGGGGAATTCTGACCGGCAGCGCCGTGATCGATTTCTCGTTGCGATAGGCGAAGACCACGCTGTGGGGCAGCACGGTGAGCGCATCGCTTGATTTCAGGTAGTTGATGGCGCTGGACAGCGAGCCGCCGGAATAGCGGATCTTGATTTCCGTGGCCCCCAGTGACAGCGCCATGCTATTGAGGTCGGCATAGAGGGGACTGCCCTCCGGCGGACCGACCCAGGGATAGTCGAGCAGGCTTGCCGGATCGAGACGGCGCTTCATCAGCAAGGGGTGAGTCGTGCGGCAGGCGACGACATTGCGTCCGGGCAACACCACGTCGAAACGCAGGCCCGATCCTTCCTTCAGCACGTCGATGGGGCAGATCGCAATATCGATGCGGTCCGCGTCCAGCGCCGCCCGCAATTGCCCCAGATAGCCATAGCTCTGCTCGACACGGACATCGGGACGCCTGTCCTGGAATTCGGCGATCATGCCCGAGATCAGTGCGTCGGAGAAGAAGGGAGAACCGCCCACCCTGACGACCCCAAACGCGCCTTTCTGAAATCCGGCGACGAGGGCCGATGCCTTGCGCGAAGCCGCAAGCATGGTCTGGCCGTGGCTCGCCAGCGCCTGTCCCAAGGCCGTCGGTTGCAGGGGCCGCCGCCCTTTGACGAAAAGAGGCTCGCCGATACGCTGCTCCATCATCGCAATCGTTCGTGACACGGCCGGCTGCGTCATGCCGAGCAGGATCGCAGCCTCCGTCACGCCGCCGGCCTGGACCACGGCGGCAAGTTGGACCAGGTGGCGCTCGTCAAGCTTCATAGCAATTTGCTATATTGTTTAATTGAGAAATGATCAATATGCAGGCTGGTGCCGGGTATGTTGCTCCTCGGGAGGAACAGCCGGTGGCTATCAGGTCGTTGAACGCACAGAACTCGGCTGATGTCGTGATGGAGCGCGTCGGCCCCGGCGTAAAGGAAACCTCCGCTTCATTCCTCAATTCGCTGGTGAGGCATTTGCATGCCTTTGTGCGCGAAACCCGGCCGACCAGGGACCAGTGGCGCTCCGCCATGCAGCTTTTGACCGACATTGGTCACGCCACCGATGACCGGCGCCAGGAGTGGGTGTTGGCCTCGGATCTGCTGGGTGTCACCGCCCTCGTCGAAGAGATCAATGCCCAGCGCCACAAGGGCGCCACGCCCAATACGGTGCGCGGGCCGTTCTATCGTCCGGACGCACCCGCCATTGCCAATGGCGGATCGATCTCGCTCGATGGTGCCGGCGAGGCCCTTCTGGTTCGTGGCCGTGTCGTCGACCTTGACAGCGTGGCCATCCCGGGCGCCGTTGTCGAGACTTGGCAGGCCAATGCCGACGGATATTACGAGAACCAGCAGCCCGATCGGCAGCCGGAATTCAACCTGCGCGGCATCCTGAAAACCGACGGCCATGGCGGTTTTCTCTACCGCACGGTGCGCCCCGCCGGGTATGCGACACCGACCGACGGCCCCGTCGGCCGGATGCTGGCGGGCCTCGGTGTCTCGCTGCGGCGGCCGGCACATCTGCACTTCATCATCAGCGCCGACGGCTTCGAGACCATCTCCACGCATGTCTTCGACGGTAGCGATCCAGGCCTGGGGCAGGATGCCCTGTTCGGCGTCAAGCCCGAGCTCATCGGAGACATCAGGCGCGACGGCGATGGCTGGGCGCTCGACTTCACGTTCGTCATGGCCCGGGCCAGGCAGGAAAGGCGTGCAGCATGAACCTCTCATTCGTCTATCAAGGCAGCCCCGCGCATATCGTCTTCGGCGAAGGTTCGTCCAGGCATGTCGGCGAGTGGGTTGAAAAGCTCGGTGCCAGCAGGGCGCTCGTGCTGACCACGCCGCACCAGAAAGCCGAGGGCGAGGCCATGGCCACGGCCCTTGGCGGGCTTGCGGTCGGAACCTATGACAACGCCACGATGCACACCCCGGTCGATGTGACCGAAGCGGCCGTTGCACGTGTTCTGGACTTGAAGGCCGACATGGTCGTGGCGCTCGGCGGCGGCTCGACCACGGGCCTCGGCAAGGCAATCGCCTATCGCACCGATCTGCCACAGATCGTGGTGCCCACCACCTATGCCGGCTCGGAGGTGACGCCCATTCTCGGCCAGACCGAAGGCGGCGAGAAGACCACGCTGCGCAGCCCGAAAGTCCTGCCCGAGGTGGTGATCTACGATCCCGATCTGACGCTGGGCCTGCCGGTGGGCATGAGCGTGACCAGCGGCCTGAATGCCATTGCCCACGCCGCCGAAGCGCTCTATGCGCCGGACGGCAACCCGATCACCGCGCTGATGGCCGCCGAAGGCATGCGTGCCATCCGGCAGGCGCTGCCGGTCATCACCGCCTCGGCCAGGGACAGGCCGGCTCGCACCGATGCGCTTTACGGGGCCTGGCTCTGCGGCTCGGTGCTGGGCCAGGTCGCGATGTCGCTGCACCACAAGATCTGCCACACGCTGGGCGGCAGCTTCGACACGCCCCATGCCGAAACCCATGCCATCATGCTGCCGCACACCATCGGCTTCAACGCAGGCGCCGCTGGAAAAGAGCTGCAACCGGTTTCCGACATCTTTGGCGGCACGCCCGGCCAGGCACTCTACGATTTCGCCAGGTCCGTCGGATCACCGATGGCGCTGAAGGATTTCGGCCTGAAAGAAATCGATCTCGACCGTGCCGCCGAGATTGCGACCAGAAACCCCTACGCCAACCCTCGACCCATCGACCGCGCTTCCATCCGCGCCCTGCTCCAGGATGCCTGGGAGGGAAGCCGACCGCCACTTTAGGCCCGATAGCTTCCGGGTAAGAAAACGTACCAAAACAATGGGTTAGAGAAAAAGATGCGATCCGTAGAAGTCGCACTTTTCTCTGGTTTCACGACGATCTTCCTGGGGAGGAAAGCAATGATCACGCGTCGCCATTTCCTGAAGACTTCCGCCATGCTCGGCACGACCGCCGCCTTCGGCGGGGTCGCCAGCCCGGCCATCGCGGCAGGCGCCGCGATCAAGCTCGGCTATGTCAGCCCGCAGACCGGGCCGCTGGCAGCCTTCGCCGAAGCCGACAAGTTCATCATCGACGGCTTCCTCGCGGCGACCAAGGCCGCGGGCGCGAACTTCGAGGTCATCGTCAAGGACAGCCAGTCCAATCCGAACCGTGCCGCCGAAGTCGCCAAGGAACTGGTGGTCGATTCCCAGGTGAACCTGATGCTGGTCGCCTCGACGCCCGAGACGACCAATCCGGTGGCGACGATCTGCGAGGCCGAGGGCATGCCCTGCATCTCGACCGTGGCGCCCTGGCAACCCTGGTTCATCGGCCAGCAGGGCAATCCCGGCGCGCCGGATTCCTGGAAGCCGTTCGAGAGCGTCTTCCATTTCTTCTGGGGCCTGGAAGACGTCATCGCCGTCTTCACCAACATGTGGGGCCAGCTCGAAACCAACAAGAAGGTCGGCGGCCTGTTCCCCAATGACGGCGACGGCAATGCCTGGGGGGATCCGAAAGTCGGCTTTCCACCGGTGCTCGAGAAGAAGGGCCTCACCCTCACCGATCCGGGCCGCTACCAGAACCTGACCGACGACTTCTCCGCCCAGATCAACGCCTTCAAGACAGCCAAGGCGGAGATCATCACCGGCGTGATGATCCCGCCGGATTTCACCACCTTCTGGAACCAGGCGCAGCAGCAGGGCTTCAAGCCGAAAATCGCCTCGATCGGCAAGGCTATCCTGTTCCCGCAGGCCGTCGAAGCCTTGGGCAAGGCCGGGCACAACCTGTCGTCCGAGGTGTGGTGGACGCCCAACCATCCGTTCAAGTCTTCCTTGACCGGCGACAGCTCGGCGGCCCTGGCGGCGGGCTTCACCAAGGCGACGAACCGTCCGTGGACCCAGCCCATCGGCTTCGTACATGCCCTGTTCGAACTGGCCGCCGACGTGATGAAACGCGCCGATCCCACCAATGCCGAGGCGGTGATCGCAGCCATCGCCGCCACCAGGCTCGACACCATCGTCGGCAGGGTCGCCTGGGACGGTGCCAACCTCCCGCCCTTCGCGGCGAAGAACGTCGCCAAGACGCCGCTGGTCGGCGGCCAGTGGCGGCTTAGGGATGGCGGCGGCTACGATCTCGTCATCACCGATAACCAGACCGCGCCGAACATCCCGACCGGCGGCAAGATGGAAGCGATCGCCTAGAGGCCATTCCTTATCCGGTGCCATCGCGGCTCCCTCCTCCCCGTCGACGCGGAGAGGGACAGGAGAAGATCATGACGATCCTTGCCCTGCAAAACGTCTCGAAGAGCTACGGCGCCTTGAAGGTGACGCAGGACGTCTCCTTCGCGCTGGAGAAGGGCGAAGCCCTGGGCATCATCGGCCCGAACGGCGCCGGCAAATCGACGCTGTTCAACCTCATTACCGGCAATGTGGACGTCGGCGGCGGCCGCATCATCTTTGAGGGCCGTGACGTCACCAGCACGCCGCCGATGGCGCGGTGCCTAGCCGGCGTCGGCCGCACCTTCCAAATCCCGCAGCCCTTCGACAAGCTCACGGTGTTCGAAAACCTGCTGGTCGCCGGCACCTTCGGCGCAAGCCAGTCGGAGAGCGAAGCCACCGACCGCTGCGCCGACATTCTGTGGCGAACCGGGCTTTCGCCCCGGGCCAACGACATGGCAGGTGGCCTCAGCCTCCTGCAACGCAAGCGGCTCGAACTTGCCCGTGCCCTCGCCACCCGGCCCACGCTGCTGCTGCTCGACGAGATCGCCGGCGGCCTCACCGAAGGCGAATGCGGCCAGCTCGTCGACACGATCCGCGCGGTGCACGAGACAGGCATCTCCATCGTCTGGATCGAGCATGTGCTGCATGCCCTGACCGCTGTCGTCGGCCGCCTGCTGGTGCTGGATTTCGGCAAGGTCATCGGCATCGGCCAGCCCGACGAGATCATGGCCTCCAAGGCCGTGCGCGAAATCTATCTCGGGATCGACGTGTGATGGCCCTGCTCGAAACAAGATCCCTCACGGCCTTCTATGGCGACTTCCAGGCACTGTTCGGCGTCGACATGGCGCTGGCCGAAGGACAGACCGTCGCCATCATCGGCGCAAACGGGGCTGGCAAGACGACGCTGATGCGCTCGATCGCCGGCGTGCTCAGGAACGCGGCCGACCAGATCAGGTTCGACGGACGCCCGATCGGCGATCGGGCCGCACCGGATATGCTGGCCTTGGGCATCGCCATGGTCCCGGAGGGCCGCAAGCTCTTTCCCTCGCTGAGCGTCGAGGAAAACCTGCTGATCGGCAAATATGGGCGCGCGGCCGAGGGCTTCTGGTCGCTCGATGCGATCTACGAGATGTTTCCGATCCTGAAGGAGCGCCGCCACAATCCCGGCACCGCCCTCTCGGGCGGACAGCAGCAGATGGTCGCCATCGGCCGCGCCCTGATGTCCAATCCGCGCGTGCTGCTGTGCGACGAGTTGAGCCTCGGCCTTGCCCCGGTCGTGATCAAGGACATCTACGCCGCCTTCCCGAAAATCCGCGACAGCGGCGCATCCATCGTCATCGTCGAGCAGGATATCGGCCAGGCGCTGAAAGTGGCCGACCATGTCTACTGCATGATGGAAGGCCGCATCACGCTGTCGGGCAAGCCCTCGGACATCAGCCGGGACCAGATCCACGCCGCCTATTTCGGAGCGCATGCATGAACCTCATCGACACGATCATTCAAGGCGTGTTGCTGGGCGGCCTGTACGCCCTGTTCGCGGCCGGCCTGGCGCTGGTCTTCGGCATCATGCGCCTCGTCAACCTGGCGCATGGCGACCTCATCGTCATGGCCGCATTCGCGATCCTGTTCCTGGTCTCATCGCTGGGCCTGAACCCGTTCCTGGCGGCGCTGATCGCCATGCCGCTGATGTTTGCCATTGGCTGGGCCCTGCAATATTTCGTGCTCAACCGGACATTGGGGCCAGACATCCTGCCGCCGCTGCTGGTCACCTTCGGGCTCTCCATCGTCATCCAGAACGGGCTGCTCGAGACCTTCTCTGCCGACAGCCGCCGGATCGCACTCGGCTCGATCGAAACCGCCTCGCTCAACCTGGGCTTCACCACCATCGGCGTGATGCCCCTCGTCACCTTTCTCTCGGCGGTCGGCGTGATCCTGGCCTTGAACCTCATCTTCTATCGCACGTCGCTCGGCCGCGCCTTCCGCGCCACCTCGGATGATCGCGTCACGGCCGGCCTGATGGGCATTCGCCCCGACGCCATCTTCGCCGTCGCGACAGGGTTGGCACTGGTGGTCGCCACCATCGCCGCGCTCTATCTCGGTGCCCGCGCCAATTTCGACCCGACCATCGGCCCGGCACGCCTGATCTACGCTTTCGAGGCGGTCATCATCGGCGGGCTCGGCTCCTTCTGGGGCACGCTCGCCGGCGGCTGCGTCATCGGCGTGGCGCAGGCGCTCGGCGCCAGCCTCAATCCGGAATGGCAGATCCTGGCCGGCCATATCGCCTTCCTGGCCGTGCTGCTGTTCAGGCCGCGTGGCCTGTTCCCCAGAGCCGTCGACTGAGGGGAGCCGAGATGAACCTGCAAGCCCCAACCGCCTGGAAAGTCGAGACGCGCACCCGCGCCTCCTCGATCTTCTTCCTCGCCGCGCTCCTGGTCGTGGCGCTCGGTTTCGCCGCACCCCTGTTTCTGCCGCGCAGCGGCATACAGGACCTGTTCTTCATCCTGACCATGCTGGTGCTGGCGCAATGCTGGAACCTCTTGGCGGGCTATGCCGGCCTGGTTTCGGTGGGCCAGCAAGCTTTCGTCGGCCTTGGCGCCTATGCCATGTTCGCCGTCGTCATCCTGTTCGGCCTCGACCCGCTGGTCGGCGTCGTCGCCGGCGGGCTGGCCGCCTTCCTGCTCGCCATTCCCACCGGGTTCTTCGTGTTCCGCCTGCAGGGCGCCTATTTTGCCATCGGCACCTGGGTCATCGCCGAGGTCGTGCGCCTTGCGATGGCGCAAGTGAAGACACTCGGTGGCGGCACCGGGACCTCGTTGCCCTCGCGCGCGCCCCGCGACATGGTCGGCGTCAATCTGGTTCAGAACCTCTTCGGCGTGCGCTCGGCCCAGGCCATCGATATTCTGTGCTACTGGCTCGCGCTGGCCCTCGCCGTCGCTTCGATCGTCTTCATCTATCGCCTGCTGCGCTCGCGACAGGGCCTCGGTCTTGCAGCGGTGCGCGACAACGCCCAGGCGGCCCGTGCCGTCGGCGTCGATGCGCTGAAGGTCAAGGCAGCGACCTATGTCATCGTCGCCTTCATCACCGGCCTCGCCGGCGCCCTGATCTACGTGCAGAAGGCGCGCATCTCGCCCGATGCGGCCTTCGCCGTGACCGACTGGACCGCCTATGTGATCTTCATCGTCGTCATCGGCGGCATCGGGTCGATCGAAGGACCGATCGTCGGCGTCATCGTCCTCTACATCCTGCAGAGCCTGCTGGCCGATTTCGGCTCCTGGTATCTGCTCGTCCTGGGCCTGATCGGCATCATCGTCATGCTGTTCGCCCCACGCGGCCTGTGGGGACTGTTTACCGAACGGACCGGCATTCAGCTCTTCCCGGTTCGCCGCATACTCACGCCCAGACAATCCGACAACTAGACAGGGAGAGGGAACATGGCCGACATCACCACAGACGTTCTCGTCATCGGCACCGGACCGGCAGGATCCGCCACTGCAGCACTGCTCTCGAACTATGGCATCGAGAACATCGCGATCAATCGCTATCGCTGGCTGGCCAACACGCCGCGGGCTCACATCACCAATCAGCGCACGATGGAAGTGCTGCGCGATCTCGGTCGTGAGGTGGAGGATGAGGCCTATCTGTTCGCGGCGCATCAGGAGCTGATGGGCGAGAACGTGTTCTGCACCTCGCTGACCGGCGAGGAGATCGGCCGCATGAAGAGCTGGGGCACCAGCCCGCATTCCAAGGCCGAGCACCTGTTGTCTTCGCCGACTTTGATGAACGACCTGCCGCAGACCTTCATGGAGCCGCTGTTGTTCAAGACCGCCTGCTCGCGCGGCACCCAGGCGCGGCTGTCGACCGAATATATAGCGCATGTGCAGGACGAGGACGGCGTCACCACCACCTGTCTCGACCGGCTCACCGGCAAGCAGTTCACCATCCGCTCGAAATATCTGATCGGCGCCGACGGCTCCAACTCCAAGGTGGCGGAGCATGCCGGCCTGACATATGGCGGCAAGATGGGTCTCGGCGGCTCGATCAACATCCTGTTCAAGGCCGACCTGTCCCGATATGTCGCGCACCGTCCCTCGGTGCTCTACTGGGTGGTGCAGCCGGGCGCCGATGTCGGTGGCATCGGCATGGGCCTGGTGCGTATGGTGCGCCCCTGGAACGAATGGCTGATCGTCTGGGGCTATGACATCAACCAGCCCGCGCCCAAGGTCGACGAAGCTTTCGCCACCAAGGTCGTGCGTGAACTCGTCGGCGATCCTGAGCTGGATGTCGAGATCGATCAGGTCTCCACCTGGACGGTCAACAACATGTATGCGGAGACGGTATCGAACGGCCGGGTCTATTGCATGGGCGACGCCATCCACCGCCACCCACCATCGAATGGCCTCGGCTCCAACACCTCCATTCAGGACGCATTCAACCTGGCCTGGAAGCTCGCTTTCGTGCTGAAAGGCCAGGCGGGCAAGGAGTTGCTCGACAGCTATCAGGCCGAACGCGCGCCCGTCGCCAGGCAGATCGTGACCCGCGCCAACAAGTCGATCGAGGAATTCGGACCGATCTTCAAGGCGCTCGGCCTGCTCGACTCGATCGATCCGGTGAAGATGCAGGAAAACATGGACGCCCGCTGCAATCCGAACGAGGCGGGCGAGGCCCAGCGCAAGGCCATCCGCGAGGCAATTGCCGCCAAGGTCTATGAGTTCGACGCCCATGGCGTGGAGATGAACCAGCGCTACCGGTCGAAGGCCGTCCAGCCGGACGGGCAGGAGGAGCCGTCCTTCCAGCGGGATGCCGAACTGCATTTCCAGCAGACGACATGGCCCGGCGCCCGTCTCCCGCATGCCTGGCTGTTCGGGGCACGCGGCGAAAAGACCTCGACGCTCGACCTCACCGGTCATGGCAAGTTCACCATCCTGACCGGTATTCGCGGGCAGGACTGGGTGAAGGAAGCCCAGGCCGTCGGGCAGGAACTCGGCCTCGACATCGCGGTTCACGTCATCGGGCCCCGCCAGAAATGGCAGGACCTGGCCGGCGAATGGGCGCGGGTCAGCGAGATCGAGGAGAACGGCGCCGTCCTGGTGCGCCCCGATCATCATGTCGCCTGGCGCGCCAAGACCTTGCCGACCAAACCGGACGCGGAATTGCGCCGCGTGCTGAAGGACGTCCTGGCGCTGGCCTGACACCGTCCCGTCAATTCCGGTCGGGTGGCCCGAGCGCGCCACCCTCCCCTTATCGACACCGGGCCAGCTCGGTGATCGCAAGCTCGAACGAGGTAAGCCGTGAGCTATTTTTCCGAAGACCATTCCATAGAAACGGTCAATGGCCGCATGGGCCGGGATATCGACCCGCGTCTCGCCATAGTGATGTCAGCCCTCGTCAAGCATCTGCACGCCTTCGCCAAGGAGGTCGAGCTGACGCAGGAGGAGTGGAATTTCGGCATCGATTTCCTCACCCGCACGGGACAGATCTGTTCGGGCGAACGGCAGGAATTCATTCTGCTGTCCGATACGCTGGGCCTGTCCATGCTGGTCGACACCATCAACAATCGCCGCCCCTCGGGCGCCACGGAGAATACGGTCTACGGGCCGTTCCATGTCGCCGATGCCCCGGTGCGCGAGATGGGGGCGACCATCACGCTCGACGGCAAGGGCGAGAGCTGCCTGTTCGAGGGCCGCGTGCTGGATCTGGAGGGCAACCCCATCGAGGGAGCGCGCGTCGATGTCTGGTCCGACAATGCCGACGGCTACTACGATGTGCAGCAGCCCGGCATTCAACCCAAAGGCAATAATCGCGGCATCTTCATCACCGGGCCGGACGGCAAATACAGCTTTATCGGCATCAAGCCGGTTTCCTATCCGATCCCGGACGACGGCCCGGTCGGCAAGATGCTGGCGGCAGTGGGGCGCCACCCCTATCGCCCAGCCCATATGCACTATCTGGTAACGGCGCCCGGGTTCAAGACAATCGTCACCCATACCTTCGTGGGCGGCGATGAATATCTCGAATCCGATGCCGTATTCGGCGTGAAGAAATCGCTGATCGCACCGTTCGACAGGCTCGAAGGCGAAAAGACGCTGTGGCGCTCACCTTTCGACTTCATCATGGCGCCCGACACGGCCGGAGCCTGAGGAGGATGGATCGAAGGGAGCAAAAAGCCGCACGGGTATATTGCTCACCCCTTCCGATCGCAAGCCACTGCCCGCGCCATAATTGCTTACGTGGTGCCGCCCCTCACCCTTACCCTCTCCCCGCAAGAGGCGGGGCGAGGGGGCGGCAAGCGTCGCGATCCACCTCGGGGCCGTCATCTTGCTCGATCGGTGGGCGAGATGACCGTTTTAGGAATGAAACAAGCGGCTGAAGTCCCCCTCGCCCCGCCTCTTGCGGGGAGAGGGTAAGGGTGAGGGGCAGTGCCGACCTTGACGGAGTGAGCAACCACCCCGCGCAGCTTCTTCGAGTAGAATCATATACAAAACAAATGTTTATCGCCAACGGCTACGATGTTTGATCCAGGCGTCACTGCATCGTTTTGCAATGACAGTGCTTGATCGGTCAGGCATCAATGCCATCGGCATGAAAGGAAAGAGCGCGCTCATGACTGAACGCGCTCTGCTTTCGATCTTTGTTAGCTAAAGGTCTGGATCGGCACGGGATCGGCCGCCTGTCAGAGCGGACTATTGGGCGAGATAGCCGCCATCGATCACCAGTTCCGCCCCGGTCATGTAGCTCGCTTCGTCGCTGGCGAGGAACAGCACGCCGTTCGCCACCTCGATCGGCTTGCCGGCCCGCTTCATCGGGGTAGAGGCGATGACGAAGGCATTGATGTCGGAGGCCTGCGCCTGGGTGAGTGGCGTGTCGATGAAACCGGGATGAACGGAATTCACCCTGATGCCGTCGGCGACATAGCTCATCGCCGCATTCTTGGTCATGTTGCGCACGGCGCCCTTGGTGGCGTGATAGGCATGGGCACCACCGACGGCGGCATTGCCCCAGATCGAGGAGAAGTTCACGATCGAGCCGCTTTTCTGCCGGCGCATGGCCGGCACCACCGCGCGCATGCCGAGAAACACTCCCGTCTGGTTGACGGCGATGACGCGCTGCCAGGCGGCAAGATCGAGTTCGTCCAAGGGCTCATAGGCGATGATGCCGGCATTGTTGACCAGGACGTCGATGCGGCCGTGCCTGGCGAGGATCGTATCGACGGTGCCGGCCCAATCTTCCTCGCGGCTGACATCGAGGCGCACGTTTTCCACGCCGGCGGCGTGCGGGTGATCGGGGCCGGCGATGTCGCCGGCATAGGTGATTGCGCCCTCGCGGGCGAAGAGCGTGGCAATCTCATAGCCCATGCCGCGGGCTGCACCCGAAACCAGGGCGACCTTGTCCTTGAGCCGCATGGCCCTTCCTCCTAAATTTGATCGTTAAGTCCAAAAGTAGACGTCCGACGCTACCGGCCAAGCCAGGGGTAGCGGGCACTGTCCTTCCCGGCGTAATCGGGATCGAGATAGATGAAGCAGCGCTGGATCTTCCAGTCGCGGATCTCGAAGACGTCGCACCAGCGCCCCGCACCCCAATCGGGCACGCCAGCTCGCCAGGGGCCGTCTGTGTGCTCGCCGTGGCTGGTGCCCTCACAGACGATGACGTCGCCGCCCGAAAACACCCAGTTGAAGGCGGCATAATGGTGGACGATGCTCTTCAGCGTGCCGCCGACATCGCCGAACAGGCGTCCGATTGCCTCCTTGCCGTCGGCGAGGCCCCATTTGGGGAAATAGACCTGCGCATCCTCGGCGAAGAGGTCGAGGATGGAGCCGCCATCCGAGGTCACGCCGGCCTTGTCGAAGGCCTTGAGATATTCGAGAGCGACTGATTTGCGCTGCTCGTCGGTCATGGTCTGCCGGGTCAGGGCCATCGGCGTTTTCTCCCTTGTCGATGCTTCATTCGGCTGCGATCTTGCCGACCGCCGTCTTGATCGGTTCGAGATGGGCTCGCCTTGCGGCAAGATAGGCGTAGGCCAGGATCGGGCCGAGCGTGCCGCCGCCGGCCCAATAGGCCCGCGCCGAGGCCGAGGCGACGCAATTGCCGACGCCGTAAAGGCCGGGGATCGGCTGGTCCTCGTCGTCGAGTACCTGCCCCTGCGGCGAGGTCTTCGGCCCACCCTTGGTATCGAGATTGCCGCCGCTCAGCAGCGCCGCATAGAACGGACCCGATTTGGCAATCGGATACATGGTCGGGTTCTTGCCGGCCGGCTCGGCCACCGGGCCGTTGAAGAGCTGCTCGACCGGCCGCTCCCCGCGCCGGAAGTCGAGATCCCGGCCGCTCTCGGCAAAGCCGTTGAAGCGGTCGATGGTGGCGCTCAGCGTGGCGGCGAAATCAGCGGAGAGGGCAAGGCCGCCAATATTGTCGGCGTGGCGGGCCAAGCGCTCGGCGATGCCGGCTGAGAGCCCTTCCAGCGTATCGGCCTTGACGACATGGGCATCATCGGCACCGGGCGGCACGATGAAGCGGCCATATTCGTCGCTGGCGCTGTGGTCCTGGCTGCGCTGGTCCCAGATCGCGAACAGCACGAGATTGGGATATTCGCCCTTGGCGGCATCCCATTGGAAGAAGGCCTGGGCGGATTCGTTGTAGGCCAGCTTCTCATTGGTGACGCGCCGGCCCTGCCGGTCGACATAGATCATCGAGTCTCCCGAGGGCGAGAAGGTGCCGATCAGGCCAGGATCACGATTGAGCGCCTTTTCCAGCACGATCGGGCACATCCAGGCATAGTTCATATTGCGCAACTGCCCGCCCGCCGCCGCGCCGATCCGGACGAAATCGCCCTCGTTGGAAACGGCGGCGCAGCCGCCGAAAACCGGGGCGGCGAGGAAATTGCGCCGCATCTCGGCATCATGGGTAAAACCCCCGCTGGCGAAGATCACGGCCTTGCGAGCCCTCACGGTGGTCAGGCGCCCGTCGATGTCGGTTGCCTGCACGCCGTTCACCGCTCCGTCATCGCCTCGGGTGAGGCGCTGGACCCGCATGCCCGTGCGGATCTCGATGCCGTCGCGCCTGGCTGCAGCGGACATCGTGCGGATCGCGACCTCGCCGCCGTCGGACATGCTGTCCTTGGCGCCCTTGGGCAGCAGCACCCGGCCTTTCGGCGCCTTGTCCTCGCCGAACTCGGCCCAATAATCCGGCACGTCGGGGCAATGGCGATATTCGAGCGCGCCCTTCTCGGCCAGAAGCTCGGTCGCCGTCGAGGCGTTGTCGTAGAAGGCCTCGCACATGGCGTATTCCCATGGGTCGAGGCCGAAGGTCGGATGACCGGCGACATAGCGCTCCGGCCGCGCCAGGCGCGCCATGTAGCGGATGCAATCGGGTTTGGGGTCGGCAATGCCGAGCGCCTGCATCGCCTTGTTGTTGGGCACCCAGTACCAGAAGGCCGCCTTGCGCGTAGTGCCACCGAGTTCCGGCGCCTTTTCGAGCAGGACGACCTCATTGCCCTCCCAGCGCGCGAAGAGCGCGGAAGCGAGCCCGCCGGCACCGCCGCCGACCACCACGATATCGGTTTCGATATCGAAATCGGCCGCGGTCACCGGCTTGGCGCTGGCACGGGCCGGCAGTTTCATGGATGCAGTCATGCGCGTCCTCCCCTCTCCCGGCCCGCTTGAAGCGCTGGGCCGCCGAACATCGAGGTCTGTCGCGGACAAGCCGCTCGACCGTTGCGTACAGGCTGCCGGAAATCGGGCGCCGACGTCTTTCACGATCGGGGCGTTACAAAAACTGATCAGGTCAACGAAAAGACAAATGTGCGAATATCGTACAAAGGTGCGAATATTGCACCCGGCGCAATTTCCTGGCAGTATCCGCGCGTTTGAATGTAGCCGGTCCGGCATCAAGATCGGATGGCTGCCGGGAAGCGCTCGAAACGCAGGTGCGCCCGCGAGGGCACGCCGGATGGGGGACGCCATGGACACCCCGCAATGCCTCGCCGCCACGATGAACACCGGCGGCGCCCAAGCAGAATGCGCGCTCTGGCATCTGGAGCCCGCCAAGCCCTATCGGTTGTCATTCGAGAACGAGGCCGATGTGGTCTGCCTCCTGCTCGGCGCGATCGAGGCGAAGACGGGCTATGACGGGCGCAGCCCATCCGCGATGCGTTTCGATGCCCTGACGGCTGCCTTCCATCCCGCCGGCGGCCGCGTGGCGGTCGAGGCCAGCGCCGTGTCCGCGGGCTTTGCCGCCTTCCGCTTTGCGCCCGAACTCCAGCACAAACTGCTGGGCGCGGACTATCGCCTCGCCCCCATCCCCACCAGCATCGACAACATCGCCTCCCCATCGATTGCCGGCCTGGTGGCCTATGCGCGCACCCTGTTCAATGCCTCGTCGCAGCCCGACAGCATCGCCGTGGAGGCCGTTTCGCAACTTGCCCTGGTGGATGTCTTCCGCTCGCTGCGCGCATTTGCCAGCAGGACGGCATGTGGTCCACTTTCGGACCGCGAATATGCCCGTCTTCGCGAGCACATCGACGCCAATATCGCCGAACGGCTGAGCCTGGTCGAGCTGTCCGATCTGCTCGACCTGCCGGTGATCACATTGCGGCGTCGCTTCCAGCGCAAAGCCGGCCTGCCCCTGCACCAGTTCGTCCTGGAGCGGCGCGTGCAGATCGCGCAGCATCAGCTCACCGCGACCTCAGCGCCGCTGCGGGAGATCGCCGCCAGTTGCGGCTTTGCCTCCCAGCAGCACATGACGAGTGCCTTCAGCCGGCGGCTGGGGCTGACGCCGTTGGCATGGCGCGAACGCGCGCGAACGTGAACACGGGACTTGCTGCCGCGCCAGTCAGGCCAACACCTGCCGCAATTGCGCCTGCACATCGAGCAGGAGCGGCAGGACTTCCGCCTTCAGGCGCGCAGTGGAGGCCCGGGCGGCCTGGGCGCCGGTGTTCAGGGCCGCGACAACCCGCCCGCCCGTCGTGACGATCGGCACGGCGATCGAGCGCAGGCCGAGTTCGAGCTCCTGATCCACGAGGGCGTAGCCGCACCGGCGTACTTTTCCGAGCTCGGCCATGAGATCGTCGACATCGGTCAGTGTCCTTGGCGTCATCGCCGGCCGTTCGCTGCCCTCGAGCAAGGCCCGCGCTTCTTCGGGTGGCAGGGCGGCGAGCAGGACCCGGCCCATGGATGAACAATAGGCCGGCAAGCGGCTGCCGATATTGAGGGCGACAGACATCACCCGCTTTTGGGCAGCACGCGCGACATAGACTACGTCGCTCCCGTCCATGATGGCGGCGGAAGCGCTTTCCTGCGTGGTTTCGGATAGCCTTTCGAGGAAGGGCTGCAGGCGCCTTGGCAATGGCGCGGCGGAAAGATAGGCATAGCCCAGGCGCAGCACGCGCGGCGTCAAGGCGAACAAGCGGCCATCCGTGCTGGCATAGCCCCCCTTGAGCAGGGTAAGAAGGCAGCGACGCGCCGTTGCCCTGTCGAGTCCGGTCAGGCGGCTGACATCGGCGATCGAAAGGGCTTCATGGTCTTCGTCGAAAGCTTCGATGACCGAGAGCCCCTTGGCGAAGCCCCCCATCATGTCGCCATCCTTCTCCATTTTCGTCATAGGCACCCTCGTTCGAATATCGAACGTATACTCGACTATCGCACCAGGCGAGCGAAATTGGTGAGGATGCAATGCAGGGGACAGGAACGAATGCGCGCTGACGGCGCGCCGTATGGGCCATCAGAACCGGGCGAACGGAGAACATGCAATCGCAGTGAGCGCGCGTCCGGCAATCAGGGATGCTCGCTACGCCCTTGCTCGGGCATGATGCCTGTTGGCAAGTTGAAACCGTCGGGGAGGGATTTCATGAGGAAATCGATGAAGACCCTGAGCTTGTACGGCAGGTAGCGCGTCGGCGGAAACATCGCGTGGATCGACATTTCAGGCGCATGATAATCCGACAATACCTCCCTGAGAGTGCCGTCGCGCAAGCAGGAGTCGACGATAAAACTGGGAAGGAGCGCAATGCCGCGCCCTTCGACGGCGATGTCGCGCAACACTTCCCCGTTGTTGCTGCACAGGCACCACGACACCGGGACCCAATGATCACCGTCCTTGCCGGTGAGCTTCCACTGCGCACCGGTTTCGAGATAGCCATAGTGCAGACCAGCATGGTCTCGCAGGTCCCTTGGATGCTGAGGTATACCCCTCTCTTCCAGATAGGCCGGGGATGCGCATATGATCCGCGGCGCCGACGCGATTTCATGGGTCACGAGATTGGGCGGCGGCGAATCCGTCAAGCGGATCGTGACGTCGAAGCCTTCCTGCACCGTATCCAATTGCTGATCGCTCAGGACCAGCTGGATCTGGAGGTCGGGATGCCGGGCCATGAACTGGCCGATCAACCGTCCCAGAAACATCGTCCCGAACGACATCGGCGCATTGACACGCAACAGCCCCCGAGCTTCGACCTGAAACTGCGATAGCGAGGTTTCGGCGTCTTCGATCTCGGCGAGGATGGCCAGGCAGCGCTCGTAATAACGCATCCCGACTTCGGTTGGTGCCGCGCTCTGCGTGGTGCGATTAAGCAGCTGCACACCGAGCTCGATCTCAAGATCGATGACATATTTGCTGACGGCGGACCGGGAAAGACGCAGCTCTCTCGCCGCTTCGCTGAAGCTGCCATGGTTCACGACCCTTGTGAACGCCTTCATATTGGTCAGTTTGTCCAAGCGTGCCTCCGCAGGTTGCCACACCGGCCGCGCAAACTATCGGCGCTCGGTCGGCGCCCGTCAGCTTGTCGCCATATCGTGGACAAATACGCCATACGATTTGATATTGTCAATGCTCCGGAACGAAACTATCGTCCGCTGCATGAGATGAAGATTGCATTCGCAAGGCGGTGCGGCACATACGCTTGGGATCAGAAGTATGATTTCTGCTGATCTCAAGTAACGGTGACGTATTGCGCCCACCGATCTGAACTTTCTTCCGCTAACGACATACCGACAATCATCTCGTCGAACGCGACCAGCCGCGAATAACGGCTGTTTCCGCACGCGCAGCCACTTCGTTTGATGGATGGAGAGAAACATGAGCAAAAACTACTCCATTGCAACGACGGGGGCCTCGCTGGACAAGGCCAAAGCGGCTGTCATTCTCCTGCATGGGCGCGGCGCCGCCGCCGAGAGCATGTTCGGTCTGGCCGATATCTTCGAGCAGCCCGATATCGCCTATTTTGCGCCGCAGGCGCCGGGCGGCACCTGGTATCCGTACTCATTCCTGGCCGCGCTCGATCGCAACGAACCCCATCTCTCCAGTTCTCTCGCCGAGGTCGGCAATGCCGTCTCATGGCTGCAGGACAAGAAGCTGGACCTGGCCCGGATCGCGCTGCTCGGCTTTTCCCAAGGCGGTTGCCTGGCGCTGGAGTTCGCGGCCCGCAACGCACGCCGCTACGGCGCCGTCATCGGTCTGAGCGCCGGTCTCATCGGCCCGGACAGGGCGCCTCGGGACTATGCCGGCTCGCTCGCGGATACGCCCGTCTTTCTGGGCAGCTCCGACATCGACCCGCACATCCCTGTTGAACGGGTGCGTGAAAGCAGCCGCGTGTTGTCGGCCCTCGGCGGCCAAGTCGTCGAGAGGATCTATCCGGGCATGGGCCACGAGATCAACGACGACGAAGTCGATCAGGTCCGTGCGCTCTTGTCCGCCCTCGTCGCGGCGCCCTGATCCCGCGGTTCATGGCGCGCGACGCGCAGCCGGCCAACCCATCCCGAGCTTTTAACGGAGACTAGACATGAGCAAACTTCACGAAGTTCTGACGCCTCAAAACAGCCAGGTCATTTTCATCGATCAGCAGCCGCAAATGGCGTTCGGCGTGCAATCGATCGACCGGCAAGTGCTGAAGAACAATGTCGTCGGCCTGGCCAAGGCCGCCAAGGCGTTCAAGGTCCCGACCACGATCACGACGGTCGAGACCGAGTCCTTCTCCGGCAACACCTATCCCGAACTGCTCGCCGTATTTCCCGAGAACCAGCTCCTCGAGCGTTCGTCGATGAACTCCTGGGACGACCAGAACGTCCGCGACGCCCTGGCGAAGAACGCCAAGGACGGCCGCAAGAAGATCGTCTGCTCGGGCCTGTGGACCGAGGTCTGCAACATGACCTTCGCGCTCTCCTGCATGCGTGACACCGACTATGAGATCTACATGGTTGCCGACGCCTCCGGCGCCACCTCCGCCGATGCCCAGAAATACGCCATGGATCGCCTGGTCCAGGCGGGCGTGGTGCCGGTGACATGGCAGCAAGTCCTGCTGGAATGGCAGCGCGACTGGGCGCGCAGGGACACCTATGACGCGGTGATGAACATCGTGAAGGAGCATTCCGGTGCCTACGGCATGGGCGTCGATTACGCCTACACCATGGTGCACAAGGCGCCCGAGCGCGTGAAGCACGGCGAGCGCATCGGCCCCAATCCCGCAAAGCAGGCCTGAACCACCCGCCCCTCCCCGCTGCAATCCGGAAGGGTCGGAGGGTCATGGGCGACGGAGCGCGCACCGCGCCGTCGCCCAAGGCTCATGCACGGCTCCGGTCTCAGGGAAGCTATCTGATGAAACTCTATCTCGTCTCTTTGGGCGCCGGCCTGCTGGTCGGTTTGATCTACAGCCTTCTGGATGTCCGCTCGCCCGCGCCTCCGGTCGTCGCGCTCGTCGGTCTCCTGGGCATTCTGGTTGGCGAACAGATCATCCCGGTCAGCAAGCAGCTGATCTCCGGCAAGGCCTTCGCCTCCGCCTGCGACAAGAGCCATGCCGTCACCCATGTCTTCGGCCAGCTGCCGGGCCGCCACATCGCGCAGGCCTCCGAAACATCGAAGGAAAAGACCTGATGAAGACCACCCGTCGCGCCTTTCTCGGCGGGGTATCCGGCCTCGCACTCCCGACGATCGTCTCGCGGGCCCGCGCCGGCGACAGCAATTCAAACGGAGATGCCGCGATGAATGCCGATACCGTCATCCACAACGCCAAGATCACCACGCTTGATCGGACAAACCCGGTCGCGAGTGCCGTCGCCATCAAGGATGGCAAGTTCCTCGCCGTGGGCAGCGACAAGGACGTACTCGCACTTGCGGACGACAAGACCAGGAAAATCGACCTCAAGGGCCGGCGCCTGCTGCCCGGCCTGATCGACAACCATCTCCACATCATCCGTGGCGGGCTGAACTTCAACATGGAGCTGCGCTGGGACGGCGTTCGCTCGCTGGCCGACGCGATGGACATGCTGAAGCGCCAGGTCGCGGTGACCCCCGCTCCGCAATGGGTCCGTGTCGTCGGCGGCTTCACCGAGCATCAATTCGCTGAAAAGCGCCTGCCGACGATCGAGGAGATCAACGCCGCAGCGCCCGACACGCCGGTCTTCCTGCTGCATCTCTATGATCGCGCCCTGCTCAATGCAGCGGCGGTGCGCGCGGTCGGCTATACCAGGGACACGCCCGAGCCGCCCGGCGGCGAAATCACGCGTGACGCCAACGGCAATCCGACCGGTCTCCTGCTCGCCAAGCCGAACGCCGCCATTCTCTATGCGACGCTGGCCAAGGGCCCAAGGCTCCCCTTCGACTATCAGGTCAATTCCACCCGCCACTTCATGCGCGAGCTCAACCGCCTCGGCGTGACCGGCGCCATCGACGCCGGCGGCGGATTCCAGAACTATCCGGAAGACTATGCCGTCATCCAGAAGCTCTCGAACGACAACCAGCTGACCGTCCGTCTCGCCTACAATCTGTTCACCCAGAAGCCGAAGCAGGAAAAGGAAGACTTCCTCAACTGGACCTCCTCGGTAAAATACAAGCAGGGCGACGACTATTTCCGCCACAACGGCGCCGGCGAAATGCTGGTGTTCTCGGCAGCGGATTTCGAGGACTTCCGCCAGCCACGGCCCGACATGCCGCCGGAGATGGAGGGCGAACTCGAGGAGGTCGTGCGCGTGCTGGCGCAGAACCGCTGGCCCTGGCGTTTGCATGCGACCTATGACGAGACGATCTCGCGCTCGCTCGACGTGTTCGAGAAGGTCAACAGGGATATCCCGCTCCAGGGCTTGAACTGGTTCTTCGACCACGCCGAGACGATTTCGGAAAAGTCCATCGATCGCATCTCGGCACTTGGCGGTGGCATCGCCGTCCAGCATCGCATGGCCTATCAGGGCGAATATTTCGTCGAGCGCTATGGTGCCGGCGCGGCCGAGGCGACGCCGCCGGTCGCCCGCATGCTCGAAAAGGGCGTGAAGGTCTCGGCGGGTACGGATGCGACACGCGTAGCGTCCTACAACCCCTGGGTCTCGCTCAGCTGGATGATCACCGGCAAGACGGTCGGCGGCCTGCGCCTCTATCCGCAACGCAATTGCCTCGATCGCGAGACCGCCCTGCGGATGTGGACCGAAAACGTCACCTGGTTCTCCAACGACGAAGGCAAGCGGGGGCGGATCGAGAAGGGCCAGTTCGCGGACGCATGCGTGCCCAACAAGGACTTCTTCACCTGCCCCGACGACGAAATCTCCTTCCTCACCTCGGACCTGACGATGGTGGGCGGCAAGATCGTCTACGGCGCCGGGGATTTCTCCAAGCTCGACGAGAATCCTGTCCCGCCGGCGATGCCAAACTGGTCGCCGGTACGCAGCTTCAAGGGCTATGCGGCCTGGGGCGAACCGGAGGGTGCAGGCAAGAATTCGCTGCAGCGCATGGCGATCGCCTTGTGCGGGTGTCAATCGTCCTGCGGCGTGCATGGTCACGACCATGCCAGCGCCTGGGGATCGAAGCTACCGATCTCCGACCTCAAGAGCTTCTGGGGAGCGCTCGGATGCTCCTGCTGGGCGGTGTGACGTGGCCTCTTCATCGAACGCTCCAACGACCGTCATGGCGAGGTTGGCCACGGCCGCGCGTCCGGTCTTCGGATCGGCCACCATGCGAAGTCTTGCCTATCTCGGCCTCTGCGCGGCCTACATCCAGGGCCCTGTCACCAAGATCCTCGATTTCGACGGCGCGATCGCGGAGATGACGCATTTCGGACTATCGCCGGCACCGCCATTCGCGGTGGCGGTGATCGCCTTCGAGCTCGTGGCCAGTGCGATGGTGCTGTTCGGCCTCTGGCGCTGGCTCGCGGCCCTCGCTTTGGCAGGGTTCACGCTGATCGCGACCTTCGTCGCCCTGCGCTTTTGGGAAATCCCGGCCGGGCAGGGGCGAATGATGGCGATGAACGCCTTCTTCGAGCATCTCGGCCTCATCGGCGGATTTGTTCTCGTGGCCATCGACGATCTGACCAAGACGAAAGACACCGCGCGTGACGGGCAGCGTTAGGCCGGCTGTCGCCCACAGATCCAGCCGTGCGCCTTGATCGGCCACTTGGCTCCTCACGCCAAAAGAAAGGAAGTTGCCCATGGCGCGTCTATCTTGTGTCGCACTTGCCCTGTGCGGCCTGATATTTGGCGGCGCCGCAATGGCGCAGGAGACCAATTCCAATGGCGTGGCCGACAAGGATCCCTTCGACGCGCTGAAGAACATCCCGCTCTCCTCGGATGGCAGCGTCTATGTCGATTTCGGGGGACAGTTGCGGCTTCGCGGAGAGTCCTCGAACCACCCGGTCTTCGGCTTGGCAAAGCCCGAACACAATGACGTCCTGCTCATCCGCTCTTTGCTCTCGGCGGACGTTCATTTCGGGCCTTATTTGAGAACCTTTGTCCAATTGGGCAGCGGGCTGGCCCCTTCCTGGAACGGAACGGCTCCGGCAACGCAGTTTGATCGCTTCGATCTCATGCAAGGCTATGGCGAGTTGACGCTTCCGTCAGCTGCTGGAAGTTTTATGGTCCGGGCCGGGCGGCAGGAGATGAGCTTCGGCTCTTCGCGCCTCGTCTCCGTGCGCGAAAGCCCCAACATCCGCCGCGCCTTCGATGGTGTCCGCGCCGCCTGGATAGCGTCGCCGGACACACGTATCGACGCCTTCCTCATGCGCCCGGTTTCGCTGCTCTCCGGCGTGTTCGACGACAAATCGGACACCAGCCAGGTCTTCTGGGGCGTCTATGCTACGAGTCCCGTTCCCGGCATCCCTGCATTAAAGGCCGATCTCTACTATTTCGGCCTCAACCGGGACGATGCGAAGTTCGCGCGCGGCACCGGCAATGAACATCGGCACACTGTTGGTGCACGCCTGTTCGGCAAGGCTGACAATTTCGATTGGGATCTGGAAGGTGCCTATCAATTCGGCCGTTTCGGCACCGCCGATATCAGTGCCTGGACCGTCTCGGCCGAGCTTGGCTACACGCTCCAGGACGCGCCGTTCTCGCCTCGGATCGGCCTCAACGCCGATGTGATCAGTGGCGACCACAATCTGCGCAACGGCACGCTTGGGACCTTCAATCCGCTGTTCCCGAAGCTGCCCTATTTCTCCGAAGCGAATCTGGTCGGCCCCGCCAACCTCATCGACATCCAGCCCAATCTGACGCTGACTGTGGTGAAGAACGTGGTGTTGAACGTCGGCTGGAATCCGCTCTGGAAGGAAGCGACGGCCGATGCCTTCTACGGGCCGGCCATTACCCCGGTCGCATCCACGGCGGGCGGCACCGGCCGGTATATGGGTCAGCAAGTTTCCACGACCCTTACCTGGACACCAACCAAGCATCTGACCTTCGGCGGCACCTATGTAAACTACACACCCGGAAAGAGGATACGGCAGGCGGGCGGAAAGTCCGGATCGTTCGCCGCGGCCTGGGCAGCAATTTCATTCTGATCCCGCAGCAAAGGCCGCAACGACGCGAAGCCCTTCCGACAAGCGCATGGGGGTGTTCCGCAGCCGTCGGAAAAAAGGAACCAGCAATTGAAACAGGGCACGTCATTCCTGCTCAGTCTTAACGGCGGCTATGTCGATACCGCCGGCTTCCTGGCACTGCAGGGGCTCTTTACAGCGCATGTGACAGGCAACTTCGTAACATTCGGCGCAGCACTGGTGAACGGTACGTCCGGTGCTTTTGCCAAGCTTCTCGCGCTTCCGGTGTTTTGCCTGACAATCCTGCTGACGCGGATGATCAGCCTTCGCTTCGGCGCATCGGGCTCAATCGCCTTGAAGACCATGCTCGGCATCAAGGTGCTGCTGCTCGCCCTCGCCGCGGCTCTTGCATTGGCCTGGGGGCCGTTCCCAGATGGCGACACTTGGCGGGCCATCCTGACCGGCATGATTTTGGTCTGTGCGATGGCGATTCAGAACGCCTCTCATCGCGTTCATCTGCCGAAAATCCCTCCCTCGACGCTGATGACGGGTACGACCACGCAAATCATGCTGGATCTGGCCGACCTATTGTCTGGAAGCGCTTCGCAACAGCAGCGCTCGGACATCCGGGGTCGGCTCAGGAAGATGGTGCCGGCCATTGTCGCTTTTGCAGCCGGCTGTGGCGCGGCGGCGCTCATCTTCATCCTGTTTGGCCTTCACGCCTTCCTCCTCCCGCCATTCATCGCGCTCGCGACCGTGCTCTCGATCCACCTCGATCCAGAGCCGGATATCGCCTGACGCCCATCTGTATCGATAGGGAATGCGCGTCCCGATCCCGCCGGGCCGCATCTCAAAAAAGAAAGGGGTGATGGCAGAACATGCTGAAAACACTTCGCAGCAAAGGCAACTCACTTATTCTGGCGTTCATTTCCGGCTTCGCTGATGCGTTGTTCTTCATTCATCTGGGCGGGCTCTTCGTCGGCCTGGTCACCGGCAATGTCATCCTCCTCGGACTGGGCCTGATCGGGCATGAGAAAGGCGGCCTGCACGGGCTGCAACTCTTGACCTTCCCGCTCTTCATGCTGGGCGCCGGCCTTGCGGCGATCCTGGTCGCCTGGATCCGGCCACTGGGTCGCGCCACGTGCTGTACGATCGTCATCGCGGCCTGTGCGTTCGCGATTTCGGCGGTTCTTGCGATCACCCAGACCGGCCCTGACTCGGCCTGTGCGCTTTTTGCTGTCGTGGCGATGGGCATGCTGACGGCGATCGAGCGCCTCGATCCCCGGCTCGGGCCGCCATTCTCGTTGATGACCGGCAACATCGCCGGCTTGGCGGTCGCAGGCACGCGCCGGCTCATCGGCTACAAGGAGCGCCCGGAAGAATGGGCCCAGTCGCTGACCTCGATCATCCTCGTCATCGGCTTTGTCGCGGGATGTGGCGCGGGCGCTTTTGCTCAAAAAACTGTCGGTGTCGCGGGGATGCTCCTGCCAACGCTTCTGCTGTTCCTGATCGGGTTTTTCTATGCGCCGCAGAATGGCCAGAAGCCGAGCTGACACAATGGGCCGTCTCATCGGGCCGCCCTTGGCATTTCCGGCGATGATCTTTCGGCTCACCCCGCGCGATCAACACGAGGCGAACCGCAGCTCGACCTCACTGGAACTGATGTTCGACCTGGCGACCGCCGTGGCGGTTGCTGCCGCGGCCCACGGCCTGGCGCAGGAAGTCGGCAGCGGCCATATTGCCGCGGGCGCCGTCCGGTTTGCGGGCAGCTTCTTCATGGCCTGGCTGGCCTGGGCCAATTACACGTGGTTCGCTTCGGCCTATGACAACAAGTCGACCGCGTTTCGCGTCCTGACGATGATCATCATGTTCGGATCGCTGGTGCTGGCCGCCGGGATCCAGATCACCTACAGCGATCAGCCGATCTGGCTTGCACTCGCCGGCTTTGTCATCATGCGGGTCGGCATGATCATATTATGGCTGGGGGCCGCCAATGGCGATCGAACAGCCCGCTCGATGGCCCTGCGCTATGCAGTGGGGATCGGCACGATGCAGCTCTATTGGGTGATGGTGATCGTCATCCTTCCTCCGCAGGGCTCCATATATCCGCTTTTGTTCGTGCTGGGTGTTCTTGGCGAGCTGGCGGTGCCGGCGTTCGCGGAGCGGCAGACCACCACCAGTTGGCACCACGGTCACATCGTCGATCGCTACAATATGTTCAATATCATCGTTCTCGGCGAATGCTTCGCCGCGGTTGCGAAAATCATCGCGGATTCCGGGACGCCGGACCTCGGACATTTCTGGCTGGCCGGCCTGTGCTCCGTCATCGCATTTTCCATGTGGGGCCTCTATTTCGACCGAAAGGAGCAGTTGCTTCGCCGCAACCTCGGCTCCGTCCTGGTCTGGGCCTATGGCCACTACGTGCTCTTCGCGGCCGGCGCTGCGACAGCGGCAGGTTTTGCAGTCTTCCTGGCTCTCGCTACCAAACGCGTCGAGGTTCCTGCGCAAATCGCTTCCTTCGCCATCGCCATTCCGATTGCGCTCTACCTCGGGTCGCTTTGGCTGGTGCGTGACCGCGCAATCCATCATGGCGCCACGCAATGGCTTCTTGTCGTCTCAGCCGCCCTGATCCTGGCGAGCGCCGCACTCGCTCCCCACCCGGCGGAAGTCATCGCCGCGCTCCTTGTGCTGGCAGTCGTCTGCCGGCAACGCCTTGGCCCCCGCAATGCCAAGAAGACCGAAGGACATGACTGAATCGGCCTCGACGGATGAATATTCCATGGGAAGCACAAACTTGCCGTCATCGCGCGGTAGCGAGCAACGACCTGCGAAAGGCGACCGAAGGATCTAGAGCATCGTGCCGAAAAGGGGACGCCGGTTTTCAAAAAAAGCGACGCGAAAACAATGACCTATAGCATCGGACTCGATTTAGAAATCGAGTCCGATGCTATAGGTCTGTGGATGACTTCTTCCCTCATTTTGAGGCAAGGAGGCCATGCTGGCACCTGGACATTTCAGCGACGATTTCAAGCGGGGCGCAGCGCGCAGATCACCAAGGCAGGCGATGTGCCGCTGCCTGCGCATCCAACTCCGCGGCTTCCATGCCTGGAGCACCTGGAGCATCTGGGCCGATCCACCAACCGCGGGTCATATCGCCGAAAGCCTGCCGAAAAAGCCGGCAGACTCGTCCAGCATGTCGGCATAGAACTTCGCATAGCTTCGATAAAGTTCCGTCCGCCCAGGGTCTGGACGGGTCGGTTCCCCCTCTTCCCTTACGAACCGGCGGGCTGTATCGGCCATGTCGCTGAACAAGCCGACCGCCTTGCCGGCTACGATGGCACTGCCGAGCGTTCCGAACTCGTCGCGATCGAGACGCCCGTAATCCAGGCCCAGGATGTCGGCCTTGATCTGCCGAAAGGTCTGGCTGCGGGCTCCTCCGCCAATACTCGTGACACGCGTCGGCACGAGATCGGGAGCGAGCGCCTTCACCGAGCGCAGATAGAGCAGATATTCATAGCCGATGCTTTCCATGATCGAACGGACCATGTGCGCCTTTCCGTGACGCCAGGTCAGGCCGACGAAGGCGCCACGCATATCCGTATTGTTGGGCGTATTGCGCCCCCCGAGATGCGGCAGGAAGATCAGCTTGTCCGCACCGGGCGGCGCGGACTCGGCCAGGCGGCCAAGTTCGTCATAGGGGTTGCGCCCCTCATTCTCCCATTGCGGCTTCTCCGCGTCGCAGATGGCATCGCGGAACCAGCGCAGATTGAGCCCGCCGCCGGCGACATAGGCCATGGCGTAGTAGAGCCCGGGTACGACGTGGGGACAGGTCATCAGGGCCTGATGGGTGGTATCGGTGGCAAAGCTATCGAGCACGATCGAGAACACCGAGGCCGTGCCGGAAGCATCGTAGATCATGCCGGGATCGACGATGCCGCCCCCGAGCACATTCGCAGCCTGATCGCCGCATCCGGCCGCAATCGGCGTCCCCTGCATGAGACCGGTTGCCTCGGCTGCCGCATGCGTCAGCCTGCCCACCACTTCCCAAGGCTCGACGATGCGGGGAAGCTTGGCCGTGTCGAGGCCGAAATCGGCGAGCAGATCCTCATTCCATCGACAGTTGGCCGTGTCGGCGAAAGTCGAGAAGTTGAGATAGGTCCTGTCGATGAAGGCATCCTTGCCCTTGAGACCAGCCAGGCGCCCGGCGACATAGGCAGCAGGCTGCACGAAGGCGCGGATGCGTTCCCAGGCCTCGGGGAACTCGTGTTTCCAATAGAGGATCTTCGGCCCGTGATTATAGCAGGGTGTGCAGCCGGAGGCCTGCAGGATCTCCATGCCGCGCTTCTTCAACCGGGGCAGATAGGCGGCACAACGATTGTCGAGCCAGGAATCGTAATGCGTCGGGGCATTCCAGTCGTCGTCGACGGTGCATACGCCGCCCATCTGGCCATCGAGGGCGATCGCCACGACATCGGAGGGGTTCACCCCACCAGCTTCCATCGCCGCGCGAATGGTTCGATGGACGGAGCCTTCGATATCGTCGGGCTGCTGCTCCACCCATCCTGGCTTGGGATAGATCAGGACCGACTCTTCGAAAGCCGAGCCCAGCAGCTTTCCGGTCTCGTCGTAGATGCCGGTCTTGGTGCCGGTCGTGCCGATATCGATGCCGATCACGGCCTTTGCCATGGCGTCTCTCCCTGAATTGGCCCTGGCAGTTTCATCCCGCCATTGTCGCGCCACCGGCCCGTTCGCGCCGGTGGATAGTCGTATCGGCTCAGCCTTGCGAAGCGCTGGATATGCCACCGTCGAAGAGGCGTTTTTCGTCCTCCAGCGACCAGCGGACCGGCTGGTCGTCCTGGCGCAGGTCACGCACCGGCGTTACCGGCAGGTCGAGCAAGGCGGGATAGATGGCGATCTTGCCCGAGACCTTGCCGGCATTGACCGCCTCGAGCGCATCCGGCAGGGCACCGAGCCCCGCCACCGCCTCCAGATTGCCCGAGAGTTCAAGCGAACCTTCCACCACGCGATCGAGGACGGCAAGCTGGTCCGCGACCGTGCAACCGGTAGAGCCGGTGATGCGTGCATTGGCGCTGGAGACCAGCCCGAGCGGCAGAGCGCAAGGCTGGCCGAAAGGCATGCCGGCGAACAGCACGAGCATGCCATCGGCCCGCATCAGGCGGGCGCCGCGCTCGATCACCGCGACCTCCGGTGCAACCACCACCACGTCGTCGCAGCCTTCGGGGGCCAGGCGAGCGACGCAGGCTTCGACCTCGCCGTCCTCGATCACCACCAGCGTCTTGCCATGCTGCCGGGCGAGCGGGGCGAAGTCATCCTCCAGCGCCTTGAGGCGGGCGCCCTTGCGCGAGGTGGCGATGACGGTCGCCGGCCCATCCTTCAGCTCCAGGGCGCGATGCGTGTGGATACGGCCCATGGCGCCACCCGCACCCAGCACAAGGGCTATGCCGCCCGCGCGCAGTTCGAAGCGCGTGCGCGCGGGCAGGAAGGCTTCCGACAGCGAGGGGCCGGGAGAGCCCAGAAAAGAGAGCTCGTGATAGTGGATGCGCGCGGCATCGAGGATGACGCTCTCGTGCCCCAACTCTGAGCCGACCAGGACCATCAGGCCGCCCTTGGCAAGGCAGTTCGCCAGCCGGGCTGTCGCCTCCGCGTCGAGGCGGCCGGCGAGGATGATGTCGTCATAGCTCGCCTGTCCAGCTTCCGAGGCTGCAAAGGCATCCAGGCTCTCATGCCATGCCACCGAAGCTGCGCCGCCCGCCCAGGCACGCGCAGCCTCACCGGCGCCGACCAGAACGACCTCGCCGTCCGGCGCCGGTCGATCGAAGCGCGTTCCCGGCACCGCCTCCACCACCAGCAGGCGGCCGCCGGATTTCAGGCTCGTGCGGCAATTGGGGCGATAGGCCGCCTCCACGCAGGCATAGGGCTCCAGCATGGCGATGGTGGCGGCACTGACATCGGCCGGCACCGGGAAGACATAGGGGCCTTCGCCTGCCAGCACGCGCGCGTCGAGACGGATATATTCGGCGAAGGCACCCGGCAGGTCCATGCCGACGGTGCGGCGCCTGCCCTCGACCATGATGGCCGGCTGCAGGCCGAGCCTGTCCCCCGGCCGGAACCGATCGCGCCAATTGGCCCCGGCATCGACGATCGTCAGCGCCATCTCGTGGCCGAGCACGGCAGGGCTGTCGGCAAGGTCGCGATCGGCAAACAGGGGGTGAGCCTTGCCCATGCGGATGATCTTGATGTCCGACGAGCAGATGCAGACGGCATCAATGCGGGCAATCACCTCGTCCGGCCCGGCCGGTGCCTGCGGTTCATCGACATAGCGCCCATCCATACCGATATCGCGGATGCCGCCACCGGCAAAGGGCCAGCTCCGGTTGAGAGCCGGCAGGCCGGAGGGCACGGCATTCTGGGAAAGGGCAGTACGGCGCATGGGATACTCGCTTATTTCAATCGGCTTCTGGCGATGACGCCATCGGTGTAATCGAGGCGCTCGAGGGCCTTGTCGTGATCCTGGAGGGCCACCAGCGCGTAGAGCGCATCCATGGCGGTGAGCTGCGCCATCTTGGAGACCATCGATTCATACATGCCTTCGCCACCCGTCGGTTCGGGTGCGGCGCCTGGCAGGGTCAGCACGGCGTCGGCCTGCTTGGCGAGAGGCGAACCGCCGGCAGAGGTGATGGCGATGGTGGGCATGCCCAGGGCCTTCGCCTCGCGCAGCGCTTCGACCGTACTCTTGGTGCGGCCGCTGTCACTGATGCCGATGGCGACGGCGCGCCCGGCCAGGCCCGCCACCGAGAACATCTGGATATTGGCATCGCGGTTGAAGATGCAGGCCTTGCCGATGCGCAGGAAACGCATGACGCCATTCTCCGCGGCAAGGAGCGAGGATCCGACCGCGAAGAACACGATGGTGTGGTGTTCTGAAACCAGGAGCGCCGCCTTCCGCAATTCGGCGGGATCCAGCGTCATCGTGGCGCCGGTGATGATCTCGGCCTGGCGGCGCGATACCTTGGCGATGATCGCGGCGGCATCGTCCCCCGGCGCGATGCCTTCATAAACTTCGTGCTCGGCCGCCCTGCCCCGGGCCGCTTTGCGCGTCAGCCCTTCGGCCAGCATGATGCGGAACTCCTGATAGGAATCGGCACCGACCAAGCGCACGAAACGGCTGACGGACGACTGGGAGACACCGGCTTCCTCGGCCAGTTCCTTGATGCTCATGGCCTTGGCATCGGCCGTCTTGTCGAGCACGAAATCGGCGATGCGCCTCAGGGTTGGATTGAGCCCGCCGCGCAGAGCGTTGATGCGTCGCGTAATCTCCGTTTGCGGTCCCTGCACAGGTCACTCCCAAAACCGTTCGTCGGGCGCTCTGCTTAGCATCATTCGGAGCCCTCGCTTATGAAAGTAACTTTCTTTCTTTGTATCTTGCAAGGAAATTTCCTTCTAGACACCCAGGTCCGCCGATGCTAGCGTTTCGGCCTATCGAACTTCCCCGCAAAGTGGGAAGCGGCAAGAAATTGTGAGGGAGAAAGCTCGTGAAAAGACTATATTCCTGCCTGGCTGCAGCGGCCTTTGCCTTGTCAGCCGCCACTTTCAGTGGCCAGAGCGCAGCTCAGGAGCATAAGAGGACGTATTACTACGCCTCCCAATTGCAGGGGCACCCCTATCTTCTCGATTCTCTACTTGGCATGGACTATGCCGCCAAGAAATTCGGCGTGAACATCGTCACGCTCGGCCCGCAGAGCTGGGATCCGGTGGCGCATGCCGAAGCGGTAGAACAGGCCATCGCCAAGAAGCCGGACGGCATCGTGACCACGCTGTGGGAGCCTGGCGCCGTGCCAGCGATCAAGCGTGCCATGAGCCAGGGCATCCCGGTGGTGGTGATCGAGGCGGTAACGCCCGACAGCGGCGCCCTGACCTTCGTGGGCCTGGACAATTACGAGGCCGGCGTGGACACGGCCAAGGAATTGATCAAGCGGGCGGGCAAGACAGGCAAGCTGGTGGTCTCCGGCAATTGGGGAGCCTCCAACACGGACGCCAAGTTCAAGGGCCTGATGGACTACCTCAAGGCCAATTCGCAATGGGAGCTGCTCGGCCGCGTCGACGACAAAGCGACCACCGAGACCGCGATCGACGCCGCCAAGACCATGTTCAACACCTATAAGGACATGACCGGCGTCATCGGGTTGGATTCCTCGTCCGGGACCGGTATCTGCCTGGCGGCCGAGGAGCTCGACAAGGACATCAAGCCTCTCACCGTCATCGTGCATGACCGCGAGGCGCCGGTCCTGGAATGCGTCCAGAGCGGCGACATCGATGCCACCATCGTCAACAAGACGGCACTGCAGGCCTATATGGCGATCCAACTGCTCGAAGCCTACAACGACGAGAAGGTCGGCCTCGCCACCGTGCCGATCTCCAGCGACAACAAGGCAGCCGGCGTCATCCCCTTCCCGCAATATATCTACATGGGAACGCAGGTGATCGATAAGGACAACATCCAGTACTTCCTGGCCGCCAACATGCCGAAGTTCAAATAGGCCCGGGCTTCGCAGGATCCCGCTCCTTCGCCTGCAGAGCGTGCGTCTGCGGGCGAAGGCCCTTCGCGAAGACCGCTTCGGATCATCAAGTCAGGAATGCCAGCCATGGCGGACATCGTCCTCTCGCTGAAGGATGTCACCAAGTCGTTCGGTGCGGTGAAGGCCCTCGGCGGCATCAGCTTCTCCGTGCGACGGGGCGAGATTCACACGCTCCTCGGCGAGAACGGTGCCGGCAAGAGCACCACTCTCAAGATCATCAAAGGCGACGTCACCCCGACGACCGGCACGGTAATCATCGATGGCGAGACCGTCACCGAGTTCCTGCCCTCGAATGCCGCCAGGCACGGCATTGCCATGGTGCACCAGGAACTCGCCGTCTTCGAAAACATGACGGTGGCCGAGAATATCTTCGTCGACAGCCCGCCGCTGCGCGGCGGTCTCGTGGACGTCACCGGAATGAATCGGCGCACGGCTGAACTCCTGGCGATGTTCGAGCTCGACATCGATCCACGCACCCGCGTGCTGGAGCTCACGCCCAGCCAGCGCCAGATCATCGAGATCCTGCGGGCCGTGAATGTCGAGCGCAAGATCGTCATCCTCGACGAGCCGACCTCCGGCCTCAACGCGCATGATTCAGGCATCCTCCTGAACCTGCTCGCCAGGCTCCGGACCAAGGGACAGACGATCCTGTTCGTCTCCCACCGTCTCGGCGACGTCATGCGCATCTCCGACCGCATCACCGTCCTACGCGATGGCGCCGTGGTGGAGACGCTCGACAACCAGGGTCTGCAGGAAAGCGATCTCGTCAACCGCATGGTGGGCCGCAAGCTGGCAGAAGTGCATCACCGCGACCGCCCGGCCAGGGCAAGCGAGGAGCCAATCGTCTTCAAGGTCGAGGGGGCAAGGCGGCAGGATGGTTTCGAGGACGTCTCCCTGTCGCTGCGCCGCGGCGAGATCGTCGGCGTCTACGGCCTCGAGGGCTCCGGCACGGCGGAGCTCTCGCGCTCCCTCTTCGGCCTCGATCCTATCGAGGGCGGGCAGATGGAAATTTCCGGCAAGGCCGTCGCCTCGCTCGAACCCCGCCGCATGATGGCGGCGGGTGTCTCCTATCTCAACGCCAACCGCAAGGATGCCGGCCTCTTCATGCAGCGCAGCATTGCCGACAATGTTTCGGCACCGGTATTGCGCCGTTTCGCGCGTCTGGGCTTTCTGAACGAAAGGAGCCTGGTGGCGCGGGCCGGCGAAGCGATCAGGCGTTTCGCCATCCGCGTCGCCGGCACCAATGTCCCGCCCCGGGAGCTCTCCGGCGGCAATCAGCAGAAGGTGATGCTGAGCGCCTGCCTGTCCTGCGATCCCACCATCATGATCGTCAACGAGCCCACGCGCGGCATCGATGTCGGCGCCAAGGTGGATGTGTACAGGGCGCTGACCGGCCTGGCCGACGAGGGGCGCAGCCTCCTGGTGTTTTCATCCGAGCTGCCCGAGATCCTGCTTCTCGCCGACCGCATCCTGGTGATGCGCGCACGCAGGGTCGCGGGCTGGCTCACCGGCACGGCGATGACCGAAGAGCAGGTCATGGCCCTGGCCGCCGGCAACAAGTGAGGATCGGATGAGCCAGCAAGAGACAGCTCCGCTTGCCGCGGCTGCGCCCTCGACCCCTGCCCGCCGGCGCGCCCGCCTCGGGACGATCCCGCTCCTGGTGATCACCCTCGCGCTCTGCGCCTTTCTCGCCATCACGCGTGAGAATTTCCTGACGGCGAGCAATCTTTATTCGCTTGCCTTCGCCGTCTCGATCGAGGCGCTGGTCGTGCTCGCCTTCACCTATGTGATGGTGCTGCGCGAGATCGATCTTTCCGTCGGCGCGGTCTACGCCCTTTCCGGCGTCCTATCGGGTTATCTCCTGTTGCAGGGCCTCTCGCTGCCGCTCGCCATCGCACTCGCCCTGGGTGCCGCCGCCCTGGTCGGCCTGGTCAACGGCTTCCTGGTCGTGCGTTTTCGCATCAATTCCTTGATGCTGACCATCGGCACCATGCTGATCGTGCGCGGCATCGTCGGCGTGATGACCACCACGCTGCGCGGCAACATCTTCCCGCGCGAATTTCGCAGCCTGGCCCGCCAAGCCTTCTTCGGCGTCAACCTCACCATCATCGCCATGATCGTCCTGGTGATTGCCGCCCTGCTCTTCCAATGGCGTAGCGTGCTGTTCCGGCAGATGTGCTACATCGGCGAAAACCTGCAATCGGCGACGATCTACGGCATCCGCACGGGCCGCATCAAGGTGCTCGCCTTCGTGGCATCGAGCCTGATGGCCGGTATCGCCGGCATCTACACCGCCTCGCGTATCACCCATGCCGATTCCAACATGGGGGTCGGGCTCGAATTCAGCATGATCACTGCGGCGGTCCTCGGCGGCGCCAGCCTCTATGGCGGGCGCGGCAACGCTGCCGCATCGGTGCTCGGCCTCTTCCTGCTCGCCGTGATCATCAACGGCATGGCGATGTACGACATCGAACCCGTCTTCCAGCAATTCGTCGTGGGAGCCCTGCTGATCGCCACCGTCGCGATCGACACGCTTCTCAACCGTCATCGCGTCTGAGGGAGACAGAAATGGCCACCCGTTCCGCCACCCCCAAGACGATGCCCTTGCTGAAGCGCTGGCGACTGGAGCAGGAGGCGATCACGCTGGGCGTGGTCGCCGCACTCGTGCTGCTGCTGGCCTTCGGCGCACCGGCCTTCCTCAATGCCAACAATCTCGACTCGCTGCAGACCAGCCTTGCACCGAACATGATCATCGCCATCGGCATGATGGTGCTGTTCATCACCGGCCTGTTCGACCTGTCGGTCGGGGCGGTCATGGGCCTGTCCGGCATCGTTACGGCCTATGCGCTGTCGGCCGGCTTCGGCATGGCCGGAGCCATCGTCTGCGGCCTCGCGGTCGGTGCCGTGATCGGGCTTGCCAACGGCGTTCTGGTCGCGGTCTTCAGGATCAACCACCTGATCGCCACGCTCGGCATGATGTACATGGTTCGCGGGCTGGTCGAGGTCATGCTGATCGGTACCGGCCTCGGCGGCTTCACCGAATTTCCGGCCGCCTTCACCTTGCTCGGTAACGGCCAGGTTTTCGGGATCTACGGCATGTTCATCTTCGCGCTGGGGCTGGTGATTGCCGGCGAGTTCATCCTGCGCCGTACCATACTTGGGCGGCGGCTCTATTTCCTCGGCGGCAATCCCGAAGCGGCCGGCATGATCGGCATCAACGCCACCCGTCTGCGCATCGGCGTCTTCGTCTTTTCCGGCTTGATGGCATCGCTGGCCGGCGTGCTGGTCACGGCCCGCATCGGCATGGCCAATCGCTATCTCGGCGTCGGGCTGGAGATGAACATCATCATCGCCTGCCTCGTGGGGGGCGGCAGCATTGCCGGCGGCAAGGGCTCGTTGATCGGGGCCATGCTGGGTGTGGGCTTCATCAGCCTGATGACGAATGCCTTCAATCTCTTCGAGGTCCCCTCCGAATGGCAAAGCTCGGTGATCGGTCTCGTCCTCGTGATCGTGGTGGTGATCGATGCCATCATGCTCCTGCGAAAGCAGCGGCTCTCATGGGCGACCATATTCGGCACGAGATCCCTTAAGGCAGGGCGATAGCGCCTGTGTCAGAGCAAGCCCCCCGGGGTCATCGGCACTCCAGCGCCATCGACCCGCCGTACCGGCGGGCACCTCGAAGCGCCAATTTGAATATGCAACGGCAAGGCTGGCTTCGCCCTCGCCTATGTGCGTCCCAACTATAAGCTTCGACAGCCGAGTTGAGGCTGGGGGCAAACCACCTGGCAAGGATGGACGATCTGCTTTTCGGAGGCTGTTTGTCACGTTTACGGCCCTGCAGGATGTGGCGGAGATCGTCTGCGCCACGGGGACAGGTGGCGACAGCCAACCCTTGATGGAGCGGTCTCCATGCAACGCTGCGCGGCGACCTGGGCACCATCCTGGGCTGGCTGGGCCGGAGCGGCGGCAAGGCCTGGCCTCAACGCAATAAATCCTGCGCCGGACGGGGCTTGCGCGTCGCGGTGATTGCCTCGGGCAGGATTTGCTCCTACATCGTGTTTCCCCTTAGCCTATCGATGTTTACCGGACCTGGCATCACGGGCTGGAAACAGGTGGTTTCGTGCTGTAGTGCAATTTCCATAGGTGATCCGCCGCGTAGCCATGCCTGGCTTGCTTCCTGAAATCGGTTGCTGCGTGGTGGTTGAACAAGCGTGCCACCGCAGGAAACCGCGCTTCAAGACACGAAGCCTTTGGAAGCCCGATACAGCCGCGCGCAAACGGCTCAGAAACAATAATATGTTCCCATGGGGCGGTCTTGAGATGAGATATGATTGAAGAATTTTG
This sequence comes from Labrys sp. E2SS-1L, assembly GCF_057073705.1. NCBI lineage: Bacteria > Pseudomonadati > Pseudomonadota > Alphaproteobacteria > Hyphomicrobiales > Xanthobacteraceae > Labrys > Labrys sp. E2SS-1L. Next base: position 1,348,907 of record NZ_CP172713.1, read on the forward strand.
TATAAATATCTAAATTATATATGGAATTTCGTAATAAATCGGATTTTTTCGGAAAACACATGAAGATCATTGGCATATTGGGAGGAATGTCTGCCGCATCGACGCAGATCTACTATCGCAGGCTCTGCGAGATCACACGGCAACGCCTTGGTGGTTTGCACTCTCCGCAACTCTTGATCCGATCGCTCGACTTCGCAGAGATCGAGACGCTGCAAGTCAACGGTCAATGGGATCAAGCTGGGCGCCGATTGAACGTCGAGGCGCAAGCACTGGAACGCGGCGGCGCGGATATTCTCGTCCTGGCGACAAATACGATGCACAAACTGGCTGACCAGATGATGAGCGGCGTGAACATCCCCTTGATTCACATCGCGGATGCGACCGCAAATCGGATCGTCAAATCCGGCCTCACCAAGCCTGGCCTGATGGCGACCGCCTTCACCATGGAGCAGACTTTCTACACTGATCGCCTCAAGGCGGCCGCGCTCCAACCTGTTATTCCCCCTGACGCCGACCGCGCCGAGGTGCATCGCATCATCTACGATGAACTTTGCAAGGACATGACGACAGAGGAGAGCCGTTCGATCTATGAGGCGATCGCAGAGCGTTTAATTGTGAACGGCGCCGATTGCTTGATTCTCGGCTGCACGGAAGTCGGCATGTTGCTCAACGAGAGTAACGTCTCCGCCCCCGTCTTCGATACCACGCTGATCCATTGCGAGGCTGCCATCGACATGGCTTTGGCTGGCTAGAGCATCGCACCGAAAAGTGGACGCCGGTTTTCATAAAAAGCGATGCGACAACAATAACCTACAGCATCGGACTCGATTCCGAAATCAAGTCCGATGCTGTAGTGCTTTGAGAGGTCAGGACCTTGCGCTTCTCATCGACAAGCTCGATCGTGTTCTGGATATCGGGACATACCGGTCCCGTGACCGGCTCTAAAATCGCATTGCAACACGATCGGCCTTCGCGCCTGGCGGTCTGATTTTCGATCGCGCCATTCCTGATGCGAAGCTGCGTTGTGAGCTTGAGTTTTTTATAGCGAGATATCCGAGCTCGACTACCGGAGGAAGCGTTCCCGTGTTCCCGGCATTGGCACCAGGAAGAAGCAGGTGGATGGCCGCTCGACGAGCGGAAGGGAAGCCTTCAACACATGCGATGAGCCCACGGCGCTTGCGACCGCATCCGATACCCAACAAAACGGAGACGATGTTGACTTTGAAGGACGTAGCCGCTCCGCCCCCTGAGCGCACCTCTCCAATCGGGCTCGAAAACCACATCAGCGGTATCAGGTTGATCACCGGCGACGGACCGGCATGGAAAGACGTTTTCGTGCAGGTCTTCTCGCGCAATCGCACGCAACACTCTTTCCTCGTTCCTGCCGTCGCCGAGCCACTGATCGTTTGGGTCGTGTCGGGCAGCGCCACCGTCGCAGAACGGGATCTTGGCGGTGAATGGGCCACGAGTCGCGTGAGCGTGGGCGATTTCTTCCTGACGAGGTCACCCACTCCCTATGAACTGCAATGGCAGGCCGATGGCGATCAACCCTTTCAGGTGATGCACCTCTATCTCTCGGTCCCACTCTTCGAGAGGGTCGTGCGAGGGATTCTCGGAAAAGCCTGCAGTGACGTCACCGTGAAGGACGTCTCCGGGGGCAGCGACACCACGCTCTCGCATATCCTGAGCCTCCTTCATGGCGAACTGGCGATGGCAGAAAAAGCAAGCTCGCTGTTTGTTGAAGGCCTGGCCCAGGGCCTGGCTGTGCATCTGGTCCGCCATTATGCGGTTGCAGATACCGATAGGCGCGTCAGAAACGCCCTGCCTGGCTCGAAACTGCGACGGGCGACTGCCTTGATGACAGCCCGGCTCGATCAACCATTTGATCTCAACGGCCTGGCACATGAGGTGGGAATGAGCGAGTTCCATTTCAGTCGGCTTTTCAAGAGGGCGACAGGCCTTTCTCCCTCGCTCTACGTCATTCGCCAGCGAGTGGCCAAGGCGCAGCAATTGCTGCAGGAAACCGACTCCAGCATCCTCGAGATCGGCATGGCCGTCGGCTACTCCAGTCCCAGCCATTTCGCGCAGATCTTCCGTCGTGAAACGGGCCTGTCGCCAAGCGACTACCGTCGCGGCTGAGGCGCCAAGCTCGTCAGAAGTCAGAAACGAGCAAGATCCCGACAGCCTCCGCAAGGGGCCGGGAGAGAGAAAGACCAAGGTTTTCTAGATTCCTCCTTGCCGAAAAGCGAACGCCCTTCCGCTCCCCGGATCGGGTTCGAAGTCAACAAGGAGACACGTCATGACCAACCTCAGTGGAAAGGTCGCCCTGATCACCGGCGCATCGAGCGGTATTGGCGCGGCAACGGCCCTCAAGCTCGCAGGTGCGGGTGTCAAGGTCGGCATCGCCGCCAGGCGGACCGATAGCCTCGAAGCGCTGAAAGCCGACATCGCCAAGGAGGGCGGCGAAGCTCTCGTCATCCCGATGGACGTGGTCGATCCGGCCTCCGTCGAGGCCGGCGTCAAGATGCTGGTCGAAGCCTACGGTTCGATCGACATTCTCTTCAACAATGCAGGACTGATGCCGCTCTCCGATATCGACCAGTTCAAGACCGCCGAATGGCACCGCATGGTCGAGGTCAATGTCGGGGGCCTGCTCAATACGACGGCGGCGGTGCTGCCGCAGATGATCGAGCAGCATTCTGGGCACATCTTCAATACGTCCTCGATCGCCGGCCGCAAGGTCTTCAAGGGGCTCTCCGTCTATTGCGCCACCAAGCACGCGGTGACCGCCTTCTCCGATGGCCTGCGCATGGAGGTCGGGCAAAAGCACAATATTCGCGTCACCTGCATCCAGCCCGGCGCCGTCGCCACCGAGCTCTATGACCAGATCACAGACGCCGGCTACCGCCAGCAGATGGAGGATCTTGCCAAGCAGATGACCTTCCTGCAGGGCGAAGACGTCGCCGAGACCATTCTGTTTGCGGCCCAGGCACCGGCCCATGTCAACGTTGCGGAACTCTTCGTTCTGCCAATCGAGCAGGGCTGGTAGGCGCCTTGCCGACGATCGCCGGTCACCCCGACAGCATTCACGCCAACCGTCACGAGCAAGAAAAGGAAGATGCGCGAGGCTCGGCCTGCGCATCCGGCATCACTCGGCGATCGAGGCCAGGGCAAGGTCAACAACATGCATTTCTGTCGATTGCCTATCATAGTCGTTCACCTCATTTGGAGGCAACGCCGACTGTCTACCGAAATGACCATCGGATGATAGGATGGGGCTGACGACAGACGCTCCGCGCCGATCGACTGGCGCACGGCGACCTGATTTCGTCGCGAGATGCTCAGGCATCGCCGTGCTCCGCCTGCGGCCTCTCCCGGTGCACTGACAGGACGCTAATCGGCGCTGATCTGAACTGATCGCCCGGTCGGAGCCGCGATTTTGCGTCCGGAGCTCGTATCGCCCACAATAGTCGGGCGACAGGCCGCACTATGCTCTTGCACGACGCATCTCGCTGAAGCTGAGCCATAGAGCGGAAACCAGGAAATAGAAAGCGCCGAGGCCCGCATATCCTGCAATGTCGGCAATCGACGGCAGTTCCGGCATTCGCGCCTGAGCGATGAAGAAGGCACCTGCCACGGCAGACTGGCCGCCACTCAGGATCATGGCCCACTGGCCACCACGCGTCTTCCAGCGGCGAAGCGCCGTGCCCAGTTGCAGGAGACCCGAAAAGATAGCCCAGAGACCAAAGACGCCGAGAACCCAATTCATGCTCATCGTGAGCGCAATAATCACGACAGCGATCATCACCGAACTGACGGCCACGTTGATCGCTTGGCTCCGGTTATTTGCCAAGCCGCCGTTTCGTGCTGCGTCGACGAAGTTGGCCGCTGCGTCCCAGGCCGGATATAGGATGAGCAGGGCCGCCGCGACGGGAAAAGAATGACGACCGGCGGTCAATGCCGCTGCAACCCAGATTCCAGAAAACACGGCTCGGGCGAAATAATATCGCTTCAACCAATGGTCTTTGTCGCTCGCCGCTAAGCTCTTTTGATCGGTAGGCATGATAATTTCCTATGAAGTGTTGAAAAAGGTTGGTTTGTTGGTCGATGTCAGCGTGCTGAAATGCCCTGTCGATCGGTTTGATCGGGGAGGCTGGTCCCCGCGCCCTATCGCTGCTCTCATTTCTGATCTCGAGGGCTCATTTGCCGGCAACGCACATGGGTCGCACCGAAGCGAAGAGAACATTCGCCGGACTCGGAGCGCGCATGGATTAGATCCCCGCGTACCACTCGTATCCTCGATCCTCCCAATAGCCGCCGTTTCCGCCCCATAGGCCGGCAAAGCTGTCGACGAGTTCGATGCGCATGATGTATTTCGCCTGCTTGTAACCCAATTGGCGTTCGACCCTCAGGCGCAGCGGGGCGCCATGGCCTATGCTCAGGTCCTGCCCATTCATTTGATAGGCAAGGATGGTCTGCGGGTGAAACGCGTCGATGAGATCGATGCTCTCATAGTACCGGCCACTTCCATCGAGCGTCTTCTCGAGCTCGTCGGCACAATGGAAGACCACGTAGCGCGCCGTGGGCTTCAGGCCGGCCAAGCGCAGGAGGCTCAGGAGCGGAACACCCGTCCACTTGCCGATGGCGCTCCAACCCTCGACGCAGTCATGGCGGGTGATCTGAGTGCGCGCCGGGAGCTTTTTGAGGTCCGCGAGCGATATCTCCTGGGGTCGCTCCACCAAGCCGCCTATCTTCAGTCTCCAGCCCTGGAACTTACCCTCCGCCAGTTCCACATATTCGTCGCTGTCGGGAGCATTGGTGCCATTGACGCGGAAAGAGGGCGAAATATCGCTCTCGGCAAATTCACGGGCCAAGGCATCATGCCCCTGAAGCAGCCGCTGAGCCTTCATCGTCAGCTTCTCCGCTGAACGCAGGACGGCACCAATATCGGCATTTTGCTCCAACGCGTCACAGCCGGGAAGAGCCAGGACACTGGCTCCAAGCATGCTGCCAATCAGGAACCGGCGACGGGTGAGAAGTTGGTTCATGATTTGGGACTCTTTTCGTGAATGGCGTAGCGGCCAGTGATCATCGAGCGAAGATTGTTCCAAGCGCCCGACAGCGCGACCATCACGATGTGGACGATGACGAACAGCACCAGAAGAGATGCCGTGATGAAGTGGATGGTTCGGGCGGATTGGCGCCCGCCAAAGAAGTCGACCAGCGCGGGAAAAGCTGCGTCGATGCCGGGCGACATGGTCAGGCCGGTAAGGACCATCAGGGGCAGCAGAACGACAATCACGGCGAGATAGGTGAGCTTCTGCAGCGCGTTATACCGTCTTGCGTCTTCGCCCTCGGGGAAGCGAAGGCGGGCGTGATCAAGGACTTCGTGCCACAGATGGCGCGGTGAAAGTTCTCGCGTCGTCGGTGCCAGATCTCGCCTGAAGTGGCCGCTCAAGACACTGAAGCCGAGGTAAAAGATGCCGTTGAGGAGAAACAGCCAGGCAAAGAAGAAATGCCAGCGCCTTCCAGCCGCCAGATCCTGAAACGAAGGTATCGTGGCCCATGGCGGGAAAGCCCGCGATATCGGCTCGCCTTCCACGTCCGACACCCCCAGAACCCCGGTCGTCGCAAACTGCATGCCGGCGACACGCAAAAAACCGCGTGTCTGGGCGCCCTCGCCCTCCGAACCGATGGTCAGGACGGCACGATCCCCGTCTCCCCCATAATGGCCCCAGTACAATTCGGGATGAGCGTTGAAGATCTGAAGTCCACTCAAGAGGAGGAAACTCAGGCACAGCGCGTTCAGCCAATGCGTGAGCCTCGTGCTGAGGGAGTGACGGCGGATGAATACCGTTCGCCGATATCGGGCGTTATCATTGCTGGCATTTCCGTTCATGAAGACGCCCTCGGTTCTTGGCATTCATGGGTCTCGGGTCAGGCGGCATTTTCAGGCGCGCCGATCGAACCGGCGGAGTGACCGGATCGATCGGCGGCGAGGCGCTTCACATGGGCGGAACTACGCCATTCTTTCCGACAAGAACCTGATGGGCGATAGTGCCGGTTCCAGCCTTCTCGGCAGGTACGAAGACGACAGCGCCGGGAACAAGATCGTCCGCGGTCGCCGGCGCAAAGGTCACGATCGGCGTGCCGTCCGGAATGGAAATCTTCTTTTCCTTGCCATGATAGGACACCGTGACCGTCCGGCCATCGACACCTTTGACCGCATCCGCCACGGTAGCATTGGTCATGCTGCTGTTGGGCTTGAGGTCCCAGCCGTAGCTGCCCTCTCCTGTGCCTTTGAGTGCTGGCGGGAAGATGAGCACCTCCAGCGCGCCGTCACCACCGCCCTTCTTGGGCAGCGATGCAATACCGACGAAATCGCCAGGCTTGATGTCGGTTACCTTTGCATTCGCCACGCTGGATACTTTCCAGCCATCAGCAAGGGCCACATCGAGTGTCTCTCCTTCGCGGGTCTTTACCTTGAGGATAGACCCACTGTAATTGAGGATGCTGCCCCGGACATGGATCTGCCCTGCCTTCTTATCTTCGGCATGCACGGGCGATGCCAGCACAGCCGCCGAGGAGAGAGCCGACAGGCCAAGGGCGAGCGCCGGGAAAAAGTTCTTGATCATTGAATAACTTCCTACTAGTTGGTAGTTTATTGGATATAATTTCTGCGCGGGGCAGACTATTCCGCCCCGAGCGTTGTCAAGCAGCAGGCGACGACAGCCGCTCCAAGGTGGGCGCCAGAATGGTGGCGAACACGTCCGGGGTTCCGTAAGCGCGCGCTGAAAGCATGGCTCCATGCACGGACGCCATGAACGCCTCAGCCTCGATCCGCGGCTCGCTTGACAGCTTCAAGACACCCTCATTCGAGCCACGCTCCAAGACTGACGTCAGCCAACCCGATAGAAACCGGAAAAAGGCCCTCACTTCCACCGCCACTTCCGGGGGCAGCGCCGGCAACTCGCTGGCGAGCAGAGCGCAAACGCAAAAAGGAATGCTCGCATCCTCAATGCACTTGGCCCAGAAGCCCGCATAGGCTTTGAGGAGTTCGACAGGACTGCGCACATTCCGCTCAAGCCCCGCCAAACCTGACTCGGCTTCTTCGCGATATCGCCGCACGAGCGTACGGACCAAGTCCACCTTGCTTGGAAAATGGTGATGAATACTGGCCTTGCGGATCCCAACGACTTCAGCGATGTCGGCGTAGCTGAAACCGTTATACCCCCCATTCATGATGAGGGAGCGCGCAGAGGCCAGGATATCGTCAGACGTCGTCGAGAGATTGCTCATGGGACTTGTCTACCTTTTAGTAGGGAGGCCGTCAAGCGTAAATCTGTTTTCCGCCTGCTTCATAGCTGAACACGCTCGGCCCCGGCATCGCAAATGACCCGCAAGGCCTTCCACCCTGTTTCAAATCCACCAAATGCCGGGACTTCTCTATTCGGCGTGTTGAAGTCAAGCGCTTTCGAGCTCCCTCATCCAAGGGGTTTCGATGCCATTCGCGGGGCCTCGCTTCTCTTCGGGATCGGCGCTTTTGGCCATCCCAGGATGGGATCAGTTGGAATGAAGGGAGCAATCTAAACAGCGTTCTCACCATGTTGCCATGGTCGACACGAGTCCCGGCACGCTCTTCCCCATCCTCCGTCCCGCGAAGGACATCTATCCACCCCAAGGCGGATTCCGTTATTGGTCGCTGCGTTCTGTTCGTCGATGAATCAGCTACATCACCGCTGACGTATCTTCTCGAGCCCAACGGAACTCGCTGCCATCAATCCATATCCTGTGCATGATGACCGCCAATCTGCGTGCAAGGGCGACTGTAGCCCTTTGTCGGCCACGGCGTTTGGCAATATTCATCGCCCACGCTTTCAACCATGACCACTTCTTCACGACGGTCAGCAAGACTTGTGCGGCCTCATAAAGCAGCGTCCGCATCATGGCGTCGCCGCACAGTGAAACACGTCCGACTCGATAGTCTTCCCCTGATTGATGCAGCCGTGGCGTCAAACCGAGGGAAGGACCCACAGCCTTCGAATTCCTGAAGCGTGCCGGAATGTCGACCGTGGCTTTGAAAGCCAACGCAACAACGGGACCCACGCCAGGCACGGTCATCAATCGTCTGCAAACAGGGTCATGCTTCACAAGCGACAATAATTTTCCCTGCAAAACCATGAACTGTTCGCGCAGTTTCTGACGAGCTGCCAGCAGAGGTTCCATGATCTCGGCCAAGTCGGAGATGCCATCGACAAGTTCACGGATTCGGTCGCCGAACTTGATTACACCCACAATGCCGACCTTAAGCCCGAAGTTGCGCAGCAGCCCACGAATATCGTTCTCGATTGCCACTGCCTTTTCCTGCAACAGCTTGCGCGCGGTCAGCAAAGCTCGGCGTTTCTGGCTGGTGAGCGTCTTCACATGCACGGGCCGGAACAAGTTGACCCGCATCATCTGGGCAATGCCACGGGCGTCGTTGCGATCGCTCTTATTCACCTGTGCCTTCAGGTAGGCCTTCGTGTGCCGTGTCTCGATGCAAACCACCGGTAGCTCGGCTGCCGCCATCCCGCTGAACAGCCACTGTGACAGCGGTCCTGCTTCAAGTCCGATGCGAGTCGCTGGCATCGCAGGATCATTGAGCAACCGCACCAAATCGTCGGGATAGCTCGGAATCTTGGTCTCACGGCAAATCTTGCCGGCTTCGTTCACGATACAAACCGAGGTCTCTTTGACCGAGACGTCCAGGCCAACATAATATGACATGCTGCGCTTCTCCACCTGATGCTTGTGGCTGCTCCAAAACAGACCGCGATTATCATCAGCTCGAAGCGCAGCACCTCAATGGGGAAAACGAGGGGCCCAGACAGCCGAATACCCCATCTAAACACGTAGCCTTGTCGCGACTTCACATCGCCGCTGCGGCAGAGCCGGCACTAGTCCTGGAAGCTGGCGCAGGCTTTACGCAGCCAATCGGCGAAGTCCGCAACCTTCCTTCTGGCGTCCTCCTGGGCCGGATAGAAGGCAAAGTAGCCGTAGCCGCTCGACACGACCCGATCGAAGGGTGTCACCAGATCGCCACGCCTGAGATCCTCCACTGCCATGCCCAGATCTCCCGTGACGACGCCCAAGCCGGCAGCGGCGGCAGTAAGGGCAAAATCATGGGTATCGAAAACCTGGTGGCTGAAGGCCTTGAAATTATATTGCCCCTCCGCCCGCAGCCAGAGAACCCAATCGCTATGGCGCACGTTCGAATGCAACAAGGTGAACTGCGACAGGTTGTGCAGATTGGCTGGCGACCCGAGCGCGGCGGCCACGCTCGGCGCGCACATCGGCGTCAGGCGTTCTTCCAGGAGGGGAATGACATCCATGCCTGGCGACGTGCCATTGCCATAGGTTATCACCATGTCGACATCCCCCAACCCGAAGGTCGGCCTGATAAACCAGGCCGTGTCGATGCTGATACTCAGGTCCGGATGAGCCTGCTTGAGAAGCGGAAGTCTTGGAAGCAGCCACCTCCGCGCGAAGGTCGGCGTCATGCGCACCGTCAATGTCCGTGACTGGGCCCGCAAGGCTTCGAAAGAGTTCTTGAACGACAGGATCAGGCTTTCGACGATAGGCAGCAGCGCCTGTCCCTGCGCCGACACGACGACCTTGCGCGTATGCCGCTCGAACAGGCTGCAGCTGAAATAGTGTTCCAACTGCTGGATCTGCCGGCTGATCGCACTTTGGCTCAAGTTCAGTTGCTCTGCTGCCAGTGTAAAGCTGCCAGTTGCCGCGACCACGGCGAAGGTTTGAAGCGTCTGCAGGGGAGGCAGGCGATTGGCGTCGATCTTATGCTCCAATTTACCCCCGTCGGTTCAAGGTCCCTGTCGGCAATGTCAAACCATAGGCAAAGCCTGCGCTTTCCAAAAGGGCACAGGCTCCTGACTTACAGGTGGGTGGATGGTCGGGCCAGCATTGCACGAACTCGTGCGATCTGGCGGTGGACCTGTCCAGGCGCCGTTCCGCCGGTATGGTTGCGGCTGGCCACGGAGCCTTCCACGGTCAGGACCTGATAGACATCATCGCCGATCACGGACGCAAAGCGACGCATGTCGGCCAGGGCGAGTTGCGACAAGGTTCCAAGCCCCCGCTCCCGGGCCAGGCCGACAATGGCCGCCACCGCATGATGGGCATCGCGAAACGGCAGGCCGGCGCGCACCAGATAGTCCGCAAGGTCGGTCGCAGTCGAATAGCCCTTGTCCGCGGCGGCGAGCATCTTGTCCTTGTGCACCTTGATGGTACGGATCATCTGTGCGACCACGGACACGGCGCCGCGCGTCGTCTCCAGCGTATCGGTAAGCGGTGGCTTGCACTCCTGCTGGTCCTTGTTGAACGCCAGCGGCAGGTTCTTGTTGAGCGTCACCGCAAAGCTCAGATTGCCAATCACACGCGCCGCCTTGCCCCGCACGAGTTCGGCGAGATCGGGGTTGCGTTTCTGGGGCATGATGGACGAGCCGGTGCAGAACTGGTCACCGACCTCGATGAAATCGAACATCGGGGTGCACCACATGATCACTTCCTCGCAAAAGCGGGAGAGGTGGACCATGATGAGAGCACCGGCATTGGCGATGTCGCAGATGTAGTCGCGATCGGAGACCGCATCCAGCGAGTTGTGGCAGACGTCGGCAAAGCCGAGGGCCTGCGCACTATATTCGGGATCGATGGGGTAGCCGCTGCCGGCAAGGGCTGCGGCCCCCAGGGGCGAGACGTTGAGCCTGTCGCGCGCCTGGCCCACGCGCTCGAGGTCACGCAGGAACATTTCGGCATAGGCCATCAGATGATGGCCGAAGGTGATGGGCTGGGCGACCTGCAAATGGGTGAAGCCCGGCATGATGGTCGCGGCATGCTGTTCGGCAAGATCGACGAAGGATGCGATGAGGACCTTGATCTCGCCGGCGAGCGCATCGAGTTCGTCACGGGCGTAGAGGCGGATATCGGTGGCATTCTGGTCGTTGCGCGAGCGGGCGGTGTGGAGCCTCTTGCCGGCATCGCCGACGAGGTCGGTCAGGCGCTGCTCGACATTCATGTGAACGTCTTCCAGCTCCTTCTTCCATGCGAAGGTGCCCTCGCGCATTTCCCGCGCGATCGCCGCAAGCCCACCCTGGATGGCTTCGTTGTCGGCTGGCGAAATGATCCCGGCACGCGCCAGCATGTCGGCATGGACCCGCGATCCGGCCACATCGTGCAGGGCAATGCGCTTGTCCTGATCCAGGCATTCGTGGAAATCCCGGAAGTCGGCGGACACCGGTTCCTTGAACAGGGGAGACCAGGTCTTGTCGGTAGAGGTTGTCATGCCTTAGCTCCTGACATTGGAATTGCGGGGGACGGATGCCGGAGCAAGGCGGACAGGCAATGAACTGCCGGTTGGCGCTCCAGATTCAGCACGAAGTCCCGGATGGCGTCGCTGCGATCGAGCCCTACGACGCCGGATGCCAGGCCGGTGAACTTGGCGATCACGGCTTCATCGGCCATCGGGTTTGCCGGACTGCCCAATGGCTGTTCCACCGTCTCGACGAAGCGGCGACCGTCCCCGGTGGTGACGGCAATCACGGGCTCGGCATCATCGCTCATGTCTGGATCGGCTTCTGTCCGGATGAACGACAACCAGCGCGCGATCTGGGGATGCATGCGAGCAGTCTCCCCGAGTTCCGCCAAGGTCACCTGTCCGTATTGGAGCCTTGCGGCCAGGGCATAGGGCAAGCTCATCTGGGCATCGGCCCGGGTTGATACCGATTTTCCGCCGCACATGCCGATCTGAAAGGCACTCATGCGCACCTCGATTGCCGCGACGTCTTCGGGCACGAGCCCCTCCCGGCCGAGAACGAGCCCGATGGCGTCGATGGCCGAATGCGTTCCGCGGCAGGTGGCATAAGGCTTGATCGAGCAGCGGTTCAAACGCCAGTTCTGGCCGAAATCCGAGACCAGCAGGCCGGTATCGCCGGTGTGGCGTGCGAAGGTCGAAAAGAAACCTCCCCAGCATTGCGCATCGAAGAGTGCCGCCGGACCGGTCAGCGAAGCGCGAGCCAGTTTTGCGGCGATCAGGCCCCCCTCGGCTGCGCGCCCGGCGTGGAGTTTCTTGGCCTGGCTCCCATCCTGGATGAAGGCCCAGGTTCCGCCGGCATAGGAACAGGCCAAGCCTAGTGCGGAAGTCAATTGCGGCGTATCGAGGCCAAGCAGCACGCCGGCTGCCGCCGCAGCGCCGAAGACGCCGCAGGTGCCGGTCGAATGCCAGCCCAGCCCGTTATGGGCTTCATAACCACCGGAGGCTTCCAGCACGCGGCGACCGACCTCATAGCCGATCAGGATGCTCTTCAGGAAACCGGCCCCGTCGACGGAAACCTGGACATCGGTCAAGGCGGCAAGAACCGCCGGCAGGACGACTGCACCGGAATGATCGCAGCCGCCGGCATCGTCGAGCTCGAAGGCGTGGGCCGACACACCATTGACGAAGCTCGCGGTCCGGTTGTCCAGCATGAGGCCAATACCCCAGACGGGCGTGTCGCCGGTGTCCCGCCCCAGGCCGAGGCCGTGGATCACGGACCGTGTTTCCGGCGAAGCCGATCCGGCCAGAGCCGCGCCGAGCGTGTCGAGGATATGAAGTTTCGCCTTGTGGACGGTGGCGGCGGGAAAGTCCGAGAACCGGACCTGCCCGATCTTGCGCGCCAGGTTTTCTGCCAGAAATTCACTCATCGCAGGCCTCTTCCCTGCGGTAGGCCTCGAAGACTTCCAGCGGATGGTCGGCAGGTGCGGGCGATACCCGCTGCGCCGCCCACGCCGCCAGGTCTCCGCCCGTCGTCAACCAGACATCGTCATGGTCGAGTATGTGATGCAGCAGGTCCTGGAGAATGAAGATACGGCCGGGCGTACCCAGCATTTCGGGGCGGACCTGGAGCACGTAGCACAGGCCATAGCGCCGATAGGCGTCGAATTCGGTGATCCAATTGTGCAGGACGCCGTCGTAGGACGCGATACGCCCAAGGCCCTTCGGGAAGGGAGGCGTGAAATTGAACTGAAAATAGGGTCGATCCTCCAGCTCGATATGGACGGGGATCTCGACCAGCGAAGAGCGGTGCAGATAGGGCAGATCATCACCGTTGAGCGAGGCCGACCATTTGAAGCCGGCCTCGACCAAACACTGGTCGAAATGCCGCGGCCATCTTCCTTGCGGCAGACGAAAGCCATCGGCCGGGCGGCCTGCGATGTCTTCGATGATGGCACGCGAGCGCAGCAGGATTTCCTTGTGCTCTTCGGCCGGAAGCACCCCGAAATCCTCAAAGGCCAGGCCGCGGCAGGCGATCTCATGGCTGCTGCTGATCCGCCTCACGAGATCGGCATGTTTTTGAGCGACGAGCCCCGGCACGAACCAGCTGGTCCGCAGCGCCAGCTCATCGAACAATTCCAGGAGGCGATCGACGCCGCGCCTGGCACCATATTCCCACACCGAGAAACTCTTGCTCCGGTTCCTGAGATCGGGTGCCCGAGCGATGGCATCCAGGCCATCGTCGAACAGCACGCTCACCACCACGGCGCAGGATTTGCCCGCCGGCCAGGAAAACCTCTCGGGCGCATCGACGTTTTTAAAAACGGTCATGTCACGCAATCACTTCGTCGGAAAACCGTGCAGATCGAGCCACCACTGCGCGACGTCGCGGCAGCGGGCGACCCAGACATCGTCATGGGCGCGGATTGCCTCGAACAGGCCGCGCAGAATGGCGAGGCGGCCAGGTTTGGCGGACACTTTGGGATGGAAAATCGTGGTCCAGCATAATCCGTCGCGGTGAAAGCCCTCGAATTCGGCCCGCCAATTGCGTTCCACCGCCCGGAAATCGGGAATGCGATCGAGGCCCACGGGAAAATCCGGATCCTCGAAATAGGCGAGCGCCGTATAGTCGTCGATATCCCAACGGCCGGGTATTTCGACCAGCCCCGGCTTGCCGTCCGAGGAAGGATGGAAATAGGGGCGATCGTCCCCACGCATCGAACTTGAATAGACAATGCCGAAATCGCGCAGCAGCGCCGCTGTCTGCAGGCTCCAGTCCCCCGACGGCGTGCGAAAGCCGACCGGCCCGATCCCGAGCCTCTGTCTGAACACGGCCGCCGAGCGGTGCATGATCTCGAGCTGCTGGTCGGGCGTGCAGTCGATGAAGACTTCGTGGCGATGGCCGTGATAGGCGATTTCGTGCCCTGCCCGCAGGATCGCCTCGCATCGGGCCGGCCAATGCTCGACCACCCAGGTGGGGACGAAGAAGGTGGCGACGAGACTGTATTCTTCAAGCAGCCCCAGCAGGCGCGGCACGGCCCGCCAGGGGCCGTAGGCGCCCTCGGTAAAGTAACGCAGATTGTCGCGCAGGCTGCCGTCGAGCATGGCATCGCCCGTCGGTCCGTCGACATCGAAGGCCAGGGCGACGGCAGATCGTTTTCCGGAGGGCCAGGAAGGGCGCCTGCGGCCGTCATAAGGAGAGTCCAACATTTGAATATGACCGACGAGCGGTGCGAGACGGGCAGCGACCCCAGCACATTGTTGCCCGGGGTCGCCCGCCGCCTGCCCGGTCGCTATTTCACACCATTGATGACGGCTTTCTCCACGGCATTGTGGTTCAAGCCCCATTTCTTCAGGAGGTCGGCATAGGTGCCGTCCTTGATCAGACCGTCCAAGGTCTGGGCGACGGCATCGCGCAAGGCCGTGTTCGATTTCTTGAAGCCCATGCCAAAGACGTCGTTGGTGAGGATCGGCTCGCCGACCATGACATAGGTGTCAGGCTCGACGCTCATCTGATAGGCGATGGTCTCGACGCCCTGAACGACGGCATCATAGCGCCCCTGGCGCATGCCGAGGCGAGCCGCATTGGAATCCGCCGTGCCGTCGAACTGGACGGCCGGCTTGCCCTTGCCGACGCAATTGCTCTCGCTCCAAGCCTTCACATTGTCGGGAAACGTGCCGGTGCGGCTTCCAGCGATCTTCTGGCCGCACAGATCCGTACTGGTCTTGTATTTGTCGGCATTGGCCTTGGTGGTGAAGAAGATCGGGCCGCTGGTGATGTAGTCCACGAAATCCATAACTTCCTGGCGCTTGGGGTTGTCGCTCATGCCGGAAATGATCACATCGCCCCGCCCCGTCTGCAGGCCGCTTTGCAGCTCGGCAAAGGCGGAATTGATGAAGATGACCTCCAGGCCCAGCTTCTTTCCGATGGCGTTGGCCAGATCGACATCGAAGCCATCCTGCACGCCGCTCTTCTGGTTCACGAACTCCATGGGCGGATAGATCGGGTTGATCAGGACACGCAGCTCTCCCTCGGTCTTCAGATTGAGCTTGTTGTCCGCGAAAGCGCTGGTTGCGGCGAGTATCGCCACGGTAGCCGCCAAGAGCGACAAACCCTTCATTGTGTTCTCCTCTTTCATGTTTGTTGTCATAGGACCGCGGAAACGAAGCTCTTCACGCGAGGGTTCTGCGGGTTTTCCAGGATCTCGGTAGGCGTGCCGCAGGCCACGATGGTGCCTCGATCCATGAACAGCACGCGGTCGGCGACCTCACGGCAGAAGCCGATTTCATGGGTGACCACGATCATGGTGGTGCCGGACTTGGCCAGTTCCTTCATGACGCCGAGCACCTCACCCACCAGCTCGGGATCGAGCGCCGAAGTCGGCTCGTCGAACAGCATCGCCTCCGGCTTCATGGCGAGGGCCCGCGCGATCGCCACGCGCTGCTGCTGGCCGCCCGAGAGTTCCGAGGGATAGGAGCCGGCCTTGTCGGCCAGGCCGACGCGCCGCAACAGGGAACGCGCCTCCTCCCGGCAGGCTTCGCCATTGCGCCTTTGCACCTTGATCGGGCCTTCGGTAATGTTTTCGAGGACCGTCTTGTTGGGAAACAAATGGAAGCGCTGGAACACCATGCCGACGGCCTGGCGCTGGCGCGCGACGGCCCGGTCGCCGAGGGGATAGAGCTTGTCATCCTTGCGGCGATAGCCGGCAATCTCGCCATTGACGATGATGATGCCTTCATCGACGCTTTCGAGCTGGTTGATGCAGCGCAGGAACGTGCTCTTGCCGGAACCGGACGGGCCGATCACGCAGACGACCTCGCCCTTTGCGATCTCGAAGTCGATATCTTTGAGGACCTGGAATTGTCCGAAGGACTTCTGCACGCCCTTGATGGAGATCACCGGGGTCATTTCGCCACCTCTTCCGCCGGCAGGTTCGGCATCGGCCCCTTGGCTTGGTCGCGACGCCCCCAGCCACGCGAGAAATAGCGCTCGATATAAATCTGGATACCGCTGAGTACGGTGACGACGACCATGTACCAGATGGTTGCGACGATCAGCAGTTCGATCACGCGCGAATTCGCGTAGTAGACGTCTTCCACGCTGCGCAGCACTTCCGAATACTGGATGACGCTGGCGAGCGACGTCAGCTTCACCATGCCGATGGTCTCGTTGCCGATAGGCGGCACGATCACGCGCATGGCCTGCGGCAAGACGATGCCGACCATGGCGCGGAACTTGGTCATCCCGATCGAGAGAGCGGCTTCGGTTTGGCCGCGATCAACGGAGAGCAGGCCGGCGCGCACCACTTCGGCCGTATAGGCGCCTTGCTGAATGCCGAGCCCGAGCAAAGCCGCCATGAACGGCGTCATCACATCGACCGTATTGACCGAATAGAGGCCGAAGAAACTGATGGTGGGGAAGATCAGCGCGAGATTGAACCACAAAAGCAACTGAAGAAGCGTCGGCGTTCCGCGGAAAAGCCAGACATAGCCGCTGGAGATCGCCTGCAGCACCTTGTTGTCGGACATCCGCATGATCGCGGCGGCGATGCCGAGCGTAACGCCAAGCGCCATGGCACAGAATGTCATGACGATTGTGCCTACCACACCGAGCATGACGGGTCGGGAGAACAGATATTCCGCAACATAAGACCAAGCAATATCGCCAGTTCTAAATGCATTCCCAATAAAAACGAGCGTCAGGATACAAAGGAATGCCAGCAAAGTCGTGCCGTACTTCCTTGGCTTGACGATCGTCAATCCACCATTACCCTGCAAGGGCGCACCATTCATGCACTATCCCCGTTCCGGTGTTCGCCAGCTTATTGTGGATGCTGACTTTATTTTAGTTCCAGAATGAGATTACGCTGAGCGGATGGGCCAATACAAACGAGTTATGGGCATGGAATTAATGCGTGAATCGCATAAATCCCATGCCGCTCAGGGCGGATATATCCGGGCTCCTGTTTAAACGTCGCGATCGTATTATCAGAGGAACGCGTCGAAGCCTCGACACCCGGCAGCAGGGAACATGCCCTCGATACGCCTTCAGGCGAAGAACAGGGCGCAGGTGGCGCGGAGCCGATCCGTGCGACGGCAAATTGACCGCACGAGCAGCGTGACGGCAATGTTCGGATCGTCATTTACTGCTCGAGTGGGACAGCCGCAATACCAACGTCCTGAGCCTAAGGGTATCGCTGCCCCGGATGGCGCAGGGCCAATGGTACCCCCGCTAAGATCAACAAGAGGGTGGCCAATGGAAGCACGGCTGCAAAGCCAATCAAATGAAACCCGTAAGCGCCCGCCAACCCGCCTGTCAGAAAGGCACCAAGCAAAGAGCACAGCAAGGAGAGCTTCGTTCGATCAGCGACAACCCTGGCACCGGGAGTATTTGCCGTCCTGTTCCAATAGAAAAGCTTGCCCAGTTCTATTCCAAGATCCGTCACCATGCCGGTCAGATGGGTGGTCCGGATTCGAGCCCGGGAAATCTTGGTGATGATTGCGTTTTGCAGGCCCATGATAAAGCACAGCAATGGAATGGCCACCGGTACGAAGAAGACCCGGTGATTGTAGAGGCCGCCGATCAGACCAAAGAGGAGCAATAGAATCGCCTCTACGACCAGCGGAAAGGCATATTGACCATAGGCGCGATGCCGCCGCCCCCAATGGATCAGGAAAGCCGAACAGGCGGCGCCCAGAAGGAATGCCGTCAACGCACCCAAGCCCCCCAGCACCAGATGTGTGGCCCCAAGCGCGAGGTTGTCGGCCAGCGACGAGATCACGCCGGACATATGGGAGGTATACTGTCCGACAGCGAGGAACCCTCCTGCATTCACGCCACCGGCGATGAAGCATAGGGCGACGCCGAGTCGGGTATCCGCGCTTTCGTTGCGCTCGACACCGACCGCACCTTGCAGACCATCGACAAGCTGGACTGCTAAAGTACGCCTTTTCGAATGATCAGAAAATTCGCTCATTACGTGCCAGACACCAAATCTAAAGTTTACTCGAATTCATATTTTTACTTCTAATGAAAAATCCAAACTAAAATACCAATGGTATATTTATATATATTTGAAAAATATACATAACTTATTTCACCAATTGCGCTCAAAATATTTTCCAATAACGCATCTTCAAAAAACTCCCGCCAACGCGTCGCAAGTGCATTGCCAATCTGGGTATCGTCTCCCGCCACACCTCATTGGCGCCATTGATGCATAAAACATCAATAATAAGTGTTTAGTTTGTTATATAGTGGTATTAAGCTCTAAATTGCATATAAATTATGGCACTCAGTGAGCGTGGGACAATGATCACTGCAGCGCAATTGCGGGCAGCCCGTGCCCTTCTCGGTATCGACCAGAAAAAGCTGGCCGCACTGTCGGATCTTTCCGTGCCGACGATCCAGCGCATGGAGGCACGAACGGGCCTTATCCGGGGCAATGTCGACTCTCTGATGAAGCTTGTGGAGGCCCTCGCCGCGGCCGGTGTCGAACTGATCGGCGAGGGCAGCATCAGTTCGTCAGGCGGGCGTGGGGTTCGCCTCAGGCAATCCGCCCCAAAGGCCCCACGCAGCGTCGCCATGGACGGAATGGAGGAATGAGGCCATGACGCTTGCCGTCGCTTTGGGGTGTATCGCGGTCCTGCTGGCCATTGCACTCGCGGCGCTCTTGGCAAGACGCCTCTCGTCTGCAACCACGTTCATCTATTCGGCCAGTCTGTGTGTTTCATTCGTGCTTCTTGCGACGGCGCTCGCCCAACTGCTCGGCCGGCTTCCCGAAGCGGATCTGAAATTGCCCCTCGGCCTGCCTTGGATTGGTGCCAATTTCCATATCGATGCGTTGAGCGCCTTCTTCCTGGCCATCGTCAACCTCGGTGCTTCCGCTGCAAGCCTCTACGCGCTCGGCTACGGAAAGCATGAGCACGAGCCTTTGCGCGTATTGCCATTTTATCCCGCCTTCCTTGCGGGAATGAACGCTGTCGTCCTCGCCGCGGATGCCTTCGCCTTCCTGTTTTCCTGGGAGTTGATGTCGCTGGCGTCCTGGGCGCTGGTGCTCGCGCATCATCGCGAGGAGGACAACCTCAAGGCCGGCTATGTCTATATCGTGATGGCGAGTTTCGGTTCGCTGGCACTGCTGCTGGCCTTCGGCCTTCTGGCCGGTAGCCAGGGCGCCTACGCCTTCGATCAAATTCGCCATCAAGCCCCGACGGAAACGGCAATCGCCGCAGTGCTCGCCCTGGTGACGCTCGGTGCCGGCTCGAAGGCTGGCCTGGTGCCTCTCCATGTCTGGCTGCCCCTGGCTCACCCGGCAGCACCGAGCCATGTCTCGGCCCTCATGAGCGGCGTGATGACCAAGGTTGCGATCTATGCCTTCATCCGCATCGTCTTCGACCTGCTCGGCT
Source organism: Labrys sp. E2SS-1L (assembly GCF_057073705.1). Taxonomy (NCBI): domain Bacteria; kingdom Pseudomonadati; phylum Pseudomonadota; class Alphaproteobacteria; order Hyphomicrobiales; family Xanthobacteraceae; genus Labrys; species Labrys sp. E2SS-1L. The sequence goes on from NZ_CP172713.1 coordinate 1,368,618, forward strand.
CGCCGGAATGGTGGTGGAGCGTCCCGATCTTGGTCGCGGCCGGTGCCTCGGCGGTTCTCGGCATTCTCCAGGCTCTGATGCAGACCGATCTCAAGCGGCTGCTCGCCTACAGCACGATCGAGAATGTCGGGCTCATATTCGCCGGCCTCGGCCTGGCACTGGCTTTTCAGGCCAATGGTTTTGGCGCAGCGGCCGCGCTGGCCATGACGGCTGCCTTGTTCCACATCCTCAATCATACCCTGTTCAAGAGCGTGCTGTTCTTCGGAGCCGGCGCCATCCTGACGGCGACCGGGCAACGTGACCTCAACGCGCTGGGCGGGCTCATTCACCGCATGCCCGTGACGAGCGTCGTCGTACTGGTCGCCTGTGTCGCCATCTCGGCTCTGCCTCCGTTGAACGGCTTCGCATCCGAATGGCTGACGTTTCAGGCCATCCTGCTCAGCCCGCAGATTCCCCAATGGGGCCTCAAGCTGCTGGTGCCGGCCATCGGCGCCCTGCTCGCCTTGTCCGCAGCCCTGGCGGCGGCCTGCTTCGTTCGCGCCTTTGGCACGATTTTCCTGGGGCGCCCCCGCACGCTCGCAGCCCAGGAAGCACGCGAGGTTGATCGCTGGTCACAAAGCGCGATGATCGCACTTGCCAGCTTGTGCCTGCTGGCGGGAATTCTTCCAGGCTTCATCATCGATGGCATCGCACCGGCGGTGTCCTACGCGGTTAAGGCGCGCATGCCGGCACAGGCCGGTGTGGATTGGCTCACCATCATACCGGTGGCGGCGAGCCGCAGTTCCTACAATGGCCTGCTCGTCTTCGTCTTCATCACCTTTTCGGCGTCATTGTCCGCCTACGCCATCCACCGCCTGGCGTCGCGGGCCGTAAGGCGAGGTCCCGCCTGGGATTGCGGCTTTCCGGACGCCAATCCGATCACGCAATACAGCGCCACCAGCTTTTCCCAGCCGATCCGGCGCGTCTACGGCGCCACCCTGTTCCGCGCGCGCGAAAGCGTTGACATGCCCAGGCCTGGCGACCAGCGGCCCGCTCGTCTTCTGGTGAGTTTGCGGGACCTCGTCTGGGATGGGATCTACGGACCGTTGGTCAAGGCCGTCCTGCTCGCCGCCGACCGGCTCGACCGCCTGCAATATCTCACCATCCGGCAATATCTGAGCCTGGTCTTCCTCCTGCTTGTCTTCCTCCTCGTGGTGCTGGCGTCATGGCCGTGATCGAAAGCCTGGCCATCCAGGCCCTGCAGATGTTTCTCGTGCTCTGCCTGGCACCGCTCGTCACCGGCTTGGTGCGGCGGATCAAGGCTCATCTGTTGCGCCGGCGCGGGCCCTCCCCATTCCAGCCATACCGCGACCTTCTGCGCCTCCTGCGCAAGGAGGTGGTGTTGGCCGACAATGCTTCCTGGCTCTTTCGCGTCACGCCCTATGCGATCTTCGCCGCGACATGGGTGGCCGCCGCTCTCGTGCCGACCTTTGCCACCGGACTGCAGTTCAGCTGGTCGGCCGACCTCATCGTCGTGATCGCTCTCCTGGGCAGTGCCCGCTTCTTCCTGGCCCTGGCCGGCATGGATGTCGGCACGAGTTTCGGCGGTATCGGCGCCAGCCGGGAAATGATGATTGCCACGCTGGCGGAGCCGGCGATGATCATGATCGTCTTCTCCGTCGCGCTCCTCGCCGGTTCGACCCAGCTTTCCTATCTCGCCGGCTTCATGGTCTCGGTCGGGCTGAGGGTATCGCTCGCGCTCGCCCTGATCGCATTGGTGATGGTGGCCATTGCCGAGAACGGGCGGATCCCCATCGACAATCCGGCCACGCATCTCGAACTCACAATGGTGCATGAGGCGATGGTGCTGGAATATTCCGGACGCCACCTCGCGCTGATCGAGCTGTCGGCCTCCCTCAAGCTCGTGCTCTATATCTCGCTGATCGGTTGCGTCTTCGCTCCCTGGTGGCTTGCCCCTGCCGGTGCGCCCGCCGGCGCCTATTTTATCGGCGCCATCGTCTACTTCATCAAGCTCCTGCTTGCCGCTGCCCTCCTCGCCGTTTTCGAGACGATGGTGGCCAAGATGCGCGTCTTCCGTGTCCCCGATTTTCTTGGCGCAGCCTTGATGCTCAGCCTGCTGGGGGCGCTGCTTCTCTTCGTGTCGAGGAGTTTGTGACATGAACGGGCTCACCTTCGACATAGCCCATGTCCTGGCCGGCGGCCTGGTGCTGGTAAGCTTCATGATGCTCTACCAGAACCGCCTCTACGCGCTGCTCAACATCTTTGCGCTTCAGGCCGTGGTGCTGTCGCTGTCGGTGGCCTGGCAAGCCTGGGTTCAAGGCGCGACACACCTTTACGTCACCGCGGTGATCGCCCTCATCTTCAAGGCGATCATCATTCCCGTCGCCTTGCATCGCATCATCGCCCGCCTCGGGATTCACCGGGAGGTGGAGACGGTCGTGGGCGTGGGATTGACCATGCTCGCGGGCATCGGCCTGGTGGCCCTGTCCATGGTGATAATGCTGCGCGTCACGGCCGGCGCCGATCCCCTGGCACGCGAGGACCTTTCCTTCGCTCTCTCGGTCGTCCTGCTCGGTTTTCTCATGATGGTGACACGCCGCAACGCCGTCAGCCAGGTGGTGGGCTTCATGTCGATCGAGAACGGCCTGATCCTCGCAGGCACCGGGGCAAAGGGCATGCCCCTGGTGGTCGAGATCAGTGTCGCCTTTTCGGTGCTGATTGCCCTTTTCGTCATCGGCATCTTCCTGTTTCGCATCAGCGAGCGCTTCGACACCGTGGATTCCAAGGCTCTCGACCGTTTTCAGGGAGAACGTCAATGAGCGGCCTTGCCCTGGACGGTTCGACATTGATTCTGATCATTCCGATATTGGCCGCCATCCTCATGGCGGTCCTGCCGGATTTCCGGCTGTCGGCGAGGCTGAACGCGCTTTCCGCCTTCCTGACCCTGGCGGCCGCATTCTCTCTCTTGTTCTACAGACCGGACCCAGGTTCCTTCATCGTGGTCGACGATCTCAATATCGTCTTCCTTCTCCTCAACACCTTCGTGGCTTTCACCACCAGCGTGTTCAGCGCCAGCTATATCGGCCATGAGCTGGAAATCGGCAGGCTGACGCCCTCGCATCTGCGCTTCTATCACGCGATGTACCAGGTCCTGCTCTTTGCGATGAACCTTGCTCTGCTGGCCAACAATATCGGCCTGATCTGGGTCGCCATCGAGGTTGCCACGCTGACCACCGTCCTGATGGTGGGGATCTACCAGACCCAGGAGGCCATCGAGGCGGCCTGGAAATATTTCATTCTCGGCAGTGTCGGTATTGCACTGGCCCTTTTTGGCACCATCCTGGTCTATATGGCAGCCCGCCCCATCGTGGGCGAAGGCGTGGATGGCATGGTCTGGACCGTTCTGCTGCGGCACGCCGCCGACTTCGATCCCTCGCTGCTCAATCTCGCCTTCATCTTCCTGCTGCTGGGTTACGGCACCAAAGCGGGCCTGGTGCCCCTGCACGCGTGGTTGCCCGACGCGCACGCCGAAGGGCCGACACCGATCTCGGCCGTGCTCTCCGGCCTGCTGCTCAATGTCGCCCTCTATGCGGTGCTGCGTTTCAAGCTCCTGCTCGCCGCCAACCCCGCGGCCATCGCGCCCGGTCCGATGCTGGTGACGATGGGCCTCGTCTCGCTCATCTTCGCCGGCTTCATGCTCTATCGGCGCCGCGACATGAAGCGCATGTTCGCCTTCTCCTCCATCGAGCACATGGGCATCATCGCCTTTGCTTTTGGCATGGGAGGCCCGCTCGCCAATTTTGCCGGCCTCCTGCACATGACCATGCATAGCCTGACGAAATCGGCGATCTTCTTTGCCGTCGGCCATGTCGCCCAAGCCAAAAGCACCCAGAAGATGGCCGAGATCGGCGGCCTGACCCAGAGCCACCCACCGCTCGGCTGGGGGCTGGTTTTTGGTGTGCTCGCCATCGCCGGCCTGCCGCCGTTCGGGGTATTCATGAGCGAATTCCTGATCGTGAGCGCCACGTTTGGGCGGCAGCCCCTGCTGGCCTTGGCGCTGGTGATCGGATTGCTGGTCGCCTTCGGAGCCCTGATCCTGCGCATGCAGGGGCTTGCCTTCGGCGCCCCGAAAGGAACGATGGCGCCGGTCAAGGCATCCTATGTTCCCCTGGCCCTCCATCTGACCCTGGTCTTGATCGCAGGCTTCTATCTGCCTGCACCGCTGGTTGCCTGGTTCCAGCACGTCGCGAACATGCTTGGTTAGGATGCACGCCATGGCAACGCTCCAAGAGCTGCTGACCGCCAATCCTACGCCTGGGGCGCATCTTTCCTGGCCCCACATCACGGCCGACGATGCCCTGTGGCACGACCTGGCCGAACAGTTGCAACAAGGTGCCGTCACGCTGCTGGGCCTGTGGGGGGAAAATCGGCCGAGCGGCAGCGTCGTTCGCGTCGCGGTGGTCGATGAAGCGCAGCGGACCGGGGCGGTGGTCACCCATGATTGCCCCGGTGGGCAATACCCCGCCTTGAGCAAGTCTCATCCGCCGGCGATGCGCCTGGAACGCACCGTGCACGATCTCTTCGGGTTGCTGCCGATCGGCCTGCCTGACACGAGGCCATGGCTCGATCACGGAATGTGGCCGGTGCGGCATCCGCTCGGCGGCCAGACCCCTTCCCCCGCATTGGCCGTGCCCTATCCCTTCCTCGGCGCAGAAGGCGAAGGCCTGCACCAGATTCCTGTTGGTCCTGTCCATGCCGGCGTGATCGAGCCGGGACATTTCCGATTCACGGCCGGCGGCGAGACGGTTGTCCGGCTCGAGGAACGGCTCGGTTACACCCACAAGGGAGTGGAAGGGCTGATGATCGGTGCCGATATCGGGCATGCTGCCAAGCTGGCCGGTCGCGTGTCCGGCGACAGCACCGTCGCTTATGCCTTGGCCTTTGCGAATGCTGTTGAATCTGTCCACGACGCCACAGTGCCGGCGCGTGCTGTATGGCTGCGGGGCCTGATGGCCGAACTCGAGCGGCTCGCCAATCATTTCGGCGATATCGGCGCCATCTGCAACGATGCGGCCTTCGCCTTGATGCACGCGCATTGCAGCGTGCTGCGCGAACGCGTCCTGCGCACTGCCATGACTTGCTTCGGGCACCGCCTGATGATGGATCGCATCATTCCCGGCGGCATCAGCAACGATCTGGTCGCGGACGGGGAGGTCGCGCTAAAGGACCTCCTGACTGAAATTCGCCACGTCTTTCCGGCGCTCGTGGAGCTCTACGACAATACGGCCTCGCTGCAGGACCGGACGGTAGGAACCGGAATCGTCGATCCCGCATTGGCACGCCAATACGGATGCGGCGGGTTCATCGGCCGGGCGTCGGGTCGGCGTTTCGACACGCGTCGCGTCCTGCCCTATCCCCCCTATGACGATCTGCGGTTCGAAATACCCGTCCTTTCCGATGGCGACGTCAATGCCCGGGTCTGGATCCGGATCAGGGAGGTCGAGCAGAGCCTGTCGCTGATCGACCAGATCCTCGAGCGCCTCCCCCCAGGCCCCGTCCACGCCGATCTATCCCAGGCAAGAGCCGGCGAGGCGATGGCCTTGGTGGAGGGCTTTCGCGGCGATATCCTCGTCTGGGTCAGCCTCGATGAGCACGGACGAATCCGCCGCTGCCATCTGCGCGATCCGTCCTGGTTCCAATGGCCTCTGCTCGAAGCGGCGATCGACGGCAACATCGTGGCCGATTTTCCGCTCTGCAACAAATCCTTCAACTGTTCCTATTCCGGACATGATCTGTGAGGTTCCGGTCATGAGACGTTTGCTGTTCGATACATTGCGCAAAGCCCCGCTCACCGAACCGGCCCCCTCCCCCCACGACCCGGAAATCGCCGGCCTCATTGCTCAACTGGGCCGGTCTGCCCAGGCGCGCCTGGGCCGGAGCCTCGCCATCCGCGAGGTCGACGCCGGCTCCTGCAATGGCTGCGAGCTTGAGATCAACGCTCTTGGCAACGCCTTCTACGATTTCGAGCGCTTCGGCCTGCATCTCGTGGCCTCGCCACGGCACGCCGACGTGCTGTTGGTTACAGGACCTGTGACGCTGAACATGCGCGAGGCGTTGCAAAGGACCTATGAGGCCATGCCCTCGCCCAAATGGGTCGTTGCTGCCGGAGGATGTGCGCTGGATGGCGGCCTGTTCGCGGGTAGCTATGCCTGCGCGAAGGGGGTATCCGACGTCATACCCGTCGATCTCCATATCCCCGGCTGTCCGCCCACACCCACCGCGCTTCTCAAAGGCCTTCTGGCGCTTTTGAGCCGAACGCAGATGTAATCGTCACAGCCACGAGAGGGCGGTTGCGCGCACTTCAGCGGCGCAGTGAATGATTGAGCGCGGCCTGGATGATTTACTCCTCTTGCGGCCTGCACCTGCTTATTGCTATATATAGCATTATCATTGATGTTTTAAACATCAAACTGGCGTCCGTTCTGCGCTGGTTTTGTATGGTGGAGGCAACAAGTCTGCCGATCGCCAGCACGCTCAATCGGGGTTCAATGCGTCAGATCGATCTCATCGACTCAAAATCGGGCGTGGTCGCGATTTACGAAGATCGTCGAGGCGGCCGTATCTATCTGGAAGGTAGCGCCATTCAGACCTACGCCGACCCGGATGGAACCAGCCTGTTGTCCTATGTTCGCCTGATGGCGGATGTCCTCTCTCCCTGCAAAGAGGTCCTGGTGCTGGGCTGTGCCGGCGGCTCACTGGCGACGATGCTCCACCGATCCGGCAAGCGCGTGACCGTTGTCGACAACAATCCGGAGAGTTTTCGCATCGCACGCCACTATTTTGGCATGGCGCCAGCCATACGATGTGTGGCAGCGGATTTTCGAGATTACCTGGAAACGGAGAGCGCCCAATTTGACGGCATCGCGGTCGACATCGGTGGGCCGACCGTCGCCTTCCAGGATCTGTTCGATGCGCCAACCTGCGAGGCAATCTGCAAGAGGCTAAGCCCAGCCGGCCGCCTGGCCATGAACCTGATCATTCCCGAGGCCGCCGATACGCTCGCCGATCATATCGCCTCAGGGCTCATGGCCGAAGGTGCCGGCCTGTGGATCTACGACCAGATCGGAGAGCGGGACTTCAACGCCGTGCTTGTTCGCCTCCCGCCCACTGAGCATCACAACCTGCGAGATGAGGTATACGGGACTGCCTTGGACAATGTTCCTTGGACGAAAAGGCCTCCGCGCAGCCCCTTGGCCCCCTATCATCACAGACAAAAAACACCCGTGAGCGGGTTGGAGCGGCAACTGGCCGAATTGTTCATGCAGCGCATGTTCGACATCGGACCAGCCTCGGACGAACGGCCTCTCGCTGCACGATAGTCTGCTCGACCAACATTAGATGGAGTGGCCATGGCCAACGACAATGAAGATTATATCTATGATGAGGCGAGCGGCGAATGGCTGCCCGCTTCGCAAGTAAAGGCCGCCGCTGAGGCCAGCCAAAAAACGGTTCGTGACTCGGCTGGCAATGTCCTTGCCGATGGCGACGCGGTCACCCTCATCAAGGATCTCAAGGTCAAGGGAACCAGTCTCACCTTGAAGCAGGGGACGGTGGTCCGGTCGATCCGCCTCACTGACAACGATGAGGAGATCGACTGCCGCTATGAAGGAATCAAGGGCCTGGTTCTGCGCACGGAGTTCGTGCGCAAGCGTTGATGGGTCGCGGCGCCATCTTTGAGGGCAGCCGCATCTCCATTTCCGCACTTAGCCTGGAAGGCGGCCATTGTCGCAATGCTGATCTTGCCCAGGCATACTGTGGCATTGATCCAAATCAATGCCACGCCAATGAGTTCATGCCCGATCTCTATGCAGGAACTCAATGATGGCGCTGCCACATGGGAAAAACCGATAATCTGGTTCGAAAATGCAACGACATGATCGCGGAAGGTCTGGATTTCCCGACGATATGGGAAGCATATCTGAGGCGCCACGCTGCCGTGATCGGCCCGCCGATCCAAGGCTATCGGGACAATGAGCCCATTCTGACCATCCCCCTGTTTTATCGACAGACATTGGTCTTTCTTTCAACGAACGGTCGGTTCGTGATCGAATGAAGGGTCGCAGAGTCACCTTCGAACGCTTGTCTGGTCGATGCACGGCAGGGCGGTCGCCGAGAAGCTGGTGATGCTGGATGGACGCGGTTGAGTATCCCGAGCAGCATTCGGCACATTATCCGCATATGGAGGGAGGCACCGTGCAGTTGCTAGCCCGTTTCGAGGGCATCCATGGCAGGATCTTCGTCATCGAGGAGAAAGCCACGGGTGCCCGTCGGTACTATGAGGGAGGCTCCTTCCAGAGCCATGCCTGGCGGTCCGGAGAGAGCTGCTTCACCTATGTTCACCTGATGAAGGCTCTCCTGCAGCCGGCCAGAGACGTTCTGGTGCTTGGTTGTGCCGGCGGCACGCTGGCCACGATGCTGCATCGGCAGGGTAAGTCCGTTACAGTCATCGACAGAAACCCGCTGAGCTTCACGCTTGCGCGCGAATATTTCTGGATGCCGTCGGACGTTCGATGCATCGCCGCCGATTTCAAGGATTTCATCACCTACAATCGGGATTGCTTCGATGCGATTGCCGTCGACGTCGGTGGCCCCGGATTCGACTACGCCACCGAGTTCGACGAAATGACCTGCCGCACTCTCCTCGGCCGTTTGGGCCACAGTGGCCGGATCGCCATGAATGTTCTGATCGAGTACGGGATGGATCTGCTTCCGGACATCGCCGGCAAGCGACTTGCCGGCCCTGGCTTGCAGACCTGGATCATTGACGAGGTCGTTAGGGAACCGGACCGCAATGCGGTGATCGCCTGTGTTCCAGAAGGCCATCTAGACATTCAATGGCAGATTTTGCCGGACACGGTTGCCACCGACGCAGCGCGATGGCTTGTCAGGCGTTCGCACCTGGAAAGCGCTGACAAATATGCACGCTGAAGGGCCTGGCGGGCTATTGGCGAAATCTCCAATCGGGTTCTCCATCCGGGAAGGACAAGAGGGCTGGCGATTGAATTTTCCTCCTAAGGAGAGGCGGCAAGTCAACCGCCATCATGCAATCGGCCAGCCAACTGCGGCAGCGAAGATTGCAAAGCCCAGCCGAGCGTCAGCACCACCCGGATTTCATTCGATCAATTACGCCAGCCGGCAATCGCGAGGGCAATACCCAAGATCGAGGTGCCTGCAATAATCATCGTAAGCATGAGAACTTCACCGCCTGACATGGATCTTCCCTACTGAATGGATCGGATGGAACAGGCGCCATTCCTGCCGACTATGTGCAGCAACCGCGCCTGAAATAGGAAGACACAGGACGCCGGCACTCGCGTTGATCCAGATCAATGCTCATCAACGATTGTTCCACCATGCGTTACATCTGAGTTGTTCAGCCTTAGCAAAAGGCCTATAGAGTCCGAACGATGCAACCTCCTGTGTAGCGAAAAAGAGCAATATGGGCAGCATACGGCACCGTAGCCTTGGCAAGACCTACATCAAGGAGTGGCGACTGAAGCGAGGGCTGTCTTTGCGCAGGCTCGAGGATCGTCTTGAAACACTGCCGGACGGCAAACCCATGATCACGCATGTCTCGATCAACCGGATCGAGATGAGCAAGCAGCCCTATAGCCAGGAGGTTCTGGAGGCCTTGGCGGCAGCTCTTGATTGCTCGCCGGCTGAACTCATCAGTGTCGACCCGAACAGCGAAAATGAGATGCTGGAGCTTTTGCGTCGGCTACCGGCAGACAAATATCGGCAGGCCATCAATTTCATCAAGTTTCTTGGAGAGGCAAACTGACAATGCCCAGGATCACACGCTATCTCGCGCTTCCCTTTATCCGCACTCTTGATGGAGATCTTCTCGCCCAATCTGCCATCGACATGCCCGATGAGCCGAAGGCAAGGGAGATGGCCTCAACGATGGTCGGGACGTCAGCCACGATCGCGAGGGGCGTGGGGCCGGGATTCGATGCGGTCACCTATGTCGGGGCCATGGCCCTGTCCCGCACGGTGAATCGGGACGCCGGTGGTTTTGAAGGCGCGGTGGTCCTGGCGCGTTATGGCCAGACCCCAGCCAATCTGAGCGGCATCCTGTGATATTTCGAAAAGACCCCATCGAGCGTGTCTGCCGGGCTTTGTGCCGTCACCATGGTCACTCTGGCAGCAGTCGGTTCGATGGCAAGCCCGTGTGGGAAGCATATCGCGACGAAGCCATCGCCGTGCTTTGGGCACTGAAGGATGGCGATAAGCTCCCCAATGGTCTTCTTGTGAAGAAGGACGAGCGCCGGGGGCTCTGATCTTTTGACGAGGCGCGGAGTTGCAGAACCGCCGCATGGGTCGCCGCGCAAGTTAGAATCTCTATAAATCATTGCTATTGCAGGGTTTTTCCTCATCCTCTAGGTTGGGATTGCTTCACCTTCAGGAGCATTGTTCTTCTTATCTATGTTGCGGGCTGGCGTGGACAGGCTGTCTCTCGGAAAACTGATCAGTGCCTTTGCGAAGATGCGGCCGCGGCTGCAGGCGGTGGCCAAGGCACGCACCGGTTGCTCGGCGACAGCCGAGGACTTGATGCAGGACACTTGGCTGAAACTGGAAAACGCCGGTCTGGAAGACAATGCGATCCGCAATCCGGCCGGATTCATCACCCGCGTTGCGCAGCATGCCGTCACCAGCCATCTGCGCAACCAGCGCAGGCGCAATGAAATCGACGATGAACTCACCGACATCTTGTGGGAAAACTGCGACCTGGTTTCGCCGGAACGGGTGCTGATCGGCCGCCAAAATCTAAAGGCAGTCAGGAAGGCCTTGGACGAACTGCCGGAAAAAACCCGCACGATCTTCCTGATGAACCGGATCGACGGCATATCGCATCGCCAGCTGGCAGAACTGCACGGCATCACGAGCGAGGCGGTCTATTATCATATCCGCCGGGCCCTGGAACACCTTGCCGATCTGCGCGGCGAACTCGCCGACTGAGAAATTTTCCGGATCGTGTTTAGGTGGCGGGTGCGTTCACGCGTCAATAGGTTAGAACAGCTCGAATCGAGTCCCTATCCGCACCGGCTTTCGAGCGCATGGACGAGCACAAGCAACGCAAGGACATTGAACGCCGCATCGGCCTGGACGCACGCGATTGGATCGTGCGGTTGACCTCGGGCAATGTCAGCGACGCCGACCTCCAGCGTTTCAAGGCCTGGCGGGACCTGTCTCCCGATCACAAGCTGGCTTTCGAGCGCGAGCGTTCGTTCTGGCAGCAACTACAGGCCATCGATACCGGGTCGGCCGGCATGCCTTTGCCGGCTGCCGCCGAGCCGAGCCGCCATGTCCTGATGGGGCGGCGCAGCTTTGTCATCGGCGGTGCGGCTGTGGCTGCCGCAGCCATCGGCCTCGTGGCCGTACCGAGGCTGCAAGTCTGGTGGAACGCCGACCTCTCGACAGCCGTCGGCGACCAGCGCGAGTTCACCCTGCCGGATGGGTCGGTCGCCACCCTCAACACGGATAGTGCCGTCAGCATCGGCTACCGGCCTGGCCTCAGACTGGTCGAGCTGCTGAAAGGCGAAGCCGAATTCAAGGTCGCTCCGGATCGGAACTCGGTGTTCCGGGTGGCGGCGCTGGGCGGCAACAGCACCGCCAAAGCGGGCCGCTTCTCGGTCGGGATCTTGGAGGATGTGGCAACGGTTACCTCCGCCGAAGGGCGCATCGACGTTGCCGGCCCGGCCAGCCCGACCGCAACCGACGATCCCGGCGTCACGGGCGTCGAGGTGGCTGCGAACCAGCAAACCCTGTATGCGCGGGGAGAAGCGCCGCGACCGGCCCAGTCCGCCGATGTCCAGGCGGCGCTCGCATGGCGGAAAGGCCGCATCATCTTCGAGGGGCGGCCGTTTTCCCGGGCGATGGCCGAACTCGGCCGCTATGTCCCCGAACGGATCGTGATCCGGCCCGGCATCGATCGATCCGTCCCCGTCAGTGCGGTCTTCTCGACGGCGGAAGCATTTGCTGCCGTCCAGGCGCTGGCGAAAACCCAGGGGCTGTCGGTGCGTCGGATTCCCGGTGTCCTGCTCCTGATTTCCTGACGCGGCATCCCTTCAAAAAAATTGAGACGCCGTCTTTAGGCGATCGCCTCGCTCGCGCGTCAATATGGCGAAGGGCCGAGGCAGCACACACCCACTCCCTTCATTTGAGCCCGCGAGGGCTGTTTCCAGGGGACATGTTGAGGGGGCTCGGTGGTGCACGGCAGGATAGCGAAGGGATCGAGGCGAAGCGCGCCTAGCGGTCTGGTGACGAAGCTCCTGGTGAGCGCGGCGTTTTGTGCAGTGCCGGCACTGCTCGTACCGATGTCACCGGCTGCCGCCCAGACCGCAATCACGCATAACTTCAACATTCCCAGCCAGCCGCTGGCCCGGGCCTTGCGTATGCTTGCAGACCAATCCGGCGTTCAGATCGCCTACAAGACCTCCATCGCGGCAAATACGCGCGCACCAAGCGTAACCGGCGGCATGACCACGCAGGCAGCGCTGGCCCGGCTTCTTTCGAACTCGGGGCTTGGCTATTCCTTTACCGGCGGCAATGCCGTGACCCTGCTTGCCATGTCGGCGGAGCCCGCCGGCGGCGAAAGCGCGGATGGGGCGATCCTCCTCGATCCCGTCATCGTCGAAGCCAAGGGCACTGCGGCGATTCAGCAGGACGGGCTCGCAAAGGATGGCTACCGCACGAACACCATCTCCTCGCTGGGGCCCCTGGGACAGACATCCATCCGGGATACGCCCTTTTCGGTCAGCGTCGTGCCGCGCGAGCTCATTCAGAATATCCAGGCCCAGTCTCCCGACGACATCTTCCGGATCAGCCCGACGACCCGTATTCAGACGCCGCAGGCGTCGGGATGGTCGCCGATGGTCAACATGCGCGGCTTCACCACCTATGACACGGCCGAGGACGGCCTGCGGCGTTCCTATAGTCACGCGACCAATCTCGAGGACAAGGAGCGTATCGAAGTCCTCACCGGGCTTTCGGGATTCCTGTATGGGGCCGCTGCCCCGGCCGGCATGATCAACTATGTCTACAAGCGCCCGACGATCGAGCGCCTGAACAGCCTGACCATCGGCACCTATGGCGCCGAGCAGAAATACATCCACGGCGATTTCGGCGGCCGCATCGATCCCGAAGGCCGTGCCGGCTATCGCCTCAACATCGTCAAGCAAGGCGGCGATACCGCGATAGACGACCAGAACATCAATCGGTTCCTCGTCAGCGGGGCCATCGATTGGGACATTACCGACAGGTTGAAGCTGGAACTCAACGCGTCCTACAGCAAGTACAAGACGGACGTTCCCAATTCCTACTGGTTTTTCAATCCCGGCGTTCCCCATGGCTCGGCGCCGGACGCCAGCAGGAACTGGAGCCAGCCCTGGGTTCGCGATGAATTCGAGAAGACGCGCCTTTCCGGCAAGCTGACCTACAAACTCAACGACTTCATCACGCTGCGCGGCGCCTATATGCGTGAATATCTCGATCGGCCGGTCCAGGACCACACGATGAATTCGGTGCGGTCGCCGGGGGAATATTATCAGATCGGGATTCACTCGGGCAAAACCAAGAACATCTTCGACGCGGCGCAGGCCTTTGCGGATGTCACGTTCGATACCGGGCCGATTTCCCACAAGGTCACCGCCGGCTACCATATGTATTCGGATCGGGCCTGGCAGACGCCCTACAGCCCGAACACAGGCTGGATCGGGCCGTTTCCGATGTCCTCGCCCGTCCACCTTCCCAGGCCGACCTTCCCAGTCGATACTTCGTCGCCCTACTATCAGGGCTATGTGCGCAATCATAATTTCGTCATCGGCGACCAGATCGAATTCAACGAGCGCTGGTCGGCTCTGGTGGGCGTCAACTACAGCCGCATCATGAGTCGCTCGCTCGACATAACAGGCACGCGCACCCAGCCCGACTACGACGAGGGGCGGTTCTCGCCCTCGGCCTCGCTCCTTTTCAAGCCCGTGCCGTGGATGACGGTCTATGGCAGCTACATCGAAGGCCTGGAGCAGGGCGGCGTCGCCCCAGACACGAGCAGCAATTACGGGCAGGTCATGGCCCCGATGGTGAGCAAGCAAAAGGAGATCGGCGTCAAGGCTGAAATGGGCGGCATGCTCCTGACCGGCGCCTTGTTCGATATCGAAAAGGCCTATGAATTCACCAATGCGAGCGGCGTCTACACCCAGGACGGGCGGCAGCGGCATCGCGGCGTGGAGGTCACGGCAACGGGCAAGGTAACCGACGAACTCACGCTTCTGGGCGGCGTCACCGTGCTGGACGCCAAGGTGGAGGGCGGCGAATTTGACGGCAAACAGCCGATGAACGTGGCCAAGGTGCTGGCCAAGCTCTATCTCGAATATGAGATTCCCGCCATTCAGGGCCTCGTGCTGACTGGCGGCGTCTACTACACCGGCAAGCAATGGGCGAACGATGTCAATGACGACCGCCTTGCCGCCTATACTACCCTCGATGTCGGCATGCGCTACACGACCGAGCGGTTCGGCAATCCGTTGACCTTGCGGCTGAATGTCAGCAACGTGACCAACAAGAACTACTGGCAGAACAGCTATTATCTGGGAGCCCCGAGAACGGTCGCGTTTTCTGCCCAGATGAAGTTCTGATGGGGATGCAGCCTATAGGCTTGTCCCGCCGGGCCCTTCTCGGCGGAGCGGCAGCGATGTGCCTTGCCCGTGCCGCGCATTCGTCCGAGGAGCCTGCCAGGCGGCCCCTGGCGATAGACTGGGTGAGCGGGCAGAACCTGCTCGCCCTGGGTATCGCGCCTCTCGCCATGCCTGAAATCGAACGCTACTCCCAATTGGTGGTGGAACCGGCGCCAGCATCGGACATGCGCGAACTAGGCCTGCGGTCGGAGCCCAATCTCGAGCTGATCCATCGCCTGAAGCCCAAACTGGTGGTCATGAATGGCGACCTCGCGCCGATGCGGGAGCGCTTGGCGGCCATCGCGCCGATATGCTCCTTCGATCCCGATCATTTTGGGGAATCCGGCCGCCTGGCGCACGCCCGCCTGGCTCTTTCGGCCCTTGCCGGGCAGCTCGGCGCGTCGGGTGCGTTCGGGCGTTTCATGCAAACGCTGGACGCGGAACTGGCGGCGGGAAAACGGCTGATGGCCCGATATGACCGCCGCCCCCTTTACGTGGCGACGGTGATCGATGGCAGGCGCCTGCTGATCTTCGGCAGGAACAGCCTTTTTCAGGACGTGCTCGATCATTTCGGCATCGAGAACGCCTGGGCCGGCTCCGTATCCCGCTATGGCCATACCACGGTCAGCGCCGATCGGCTGGCGGCTCGCCCCGATGCGCGGCTGCTCTGCGTGGGCGACACCAGCCGCGATACGTTGAAGAGCCTGCTGGAATCTCCCGTCATCGCCAGCCTGCCCTTCGTGAAGCAGAACCGTATCGTGCGCATTCCGGACGTCCTCTTCTACGGAGGCCTGCCACCCGTGCGCCGCTTCGCGCGGCTGGCATCCGCCGCTCTCTCGGCAGGTGGACCGAATGGCTAGGCCGCATGCCGTTACGCCGATCCCGGCACTTCTTCTTGCGGTCCTGGCCCTGTCCCTCGCTGCCTTCAACGTGAGGGGGCTGCTGCCGGACAGCGCCTCATGGCGCTCAATCGTTTTTCCGGATCCCGATGTCACGGCGCAGATGATGCTGCATCACACCGTGCTTCCCCGCATCGTCGTCGGCCTGATGGTCGGAGCCGGGCTTGGGCTTGCCGGCGCCGTCCTGCAACGCATTCTGCGCAACCCCCTGGCCGAGCCAGCCACGCTCGGCATTTCGGCCGGCGCCTATCTCGTTCTGTCCATCGTCACCCTGTGGTTTCCGGCATGGCTTACATTCGGCCGCGAGTGGATTGCCTTTGCCGGCGCCGCCCTGGCCCTTCTTGCGGTCCTCTCCCTGTCCTGGCGCAAGGGGCTGTCGCCCGTCACCGTGACCCTGGCCGGCATGATCGTCAGCCTCTATTGCGGGGCGGTCAGCGCCGCGCTGACCTTGTTCAATCACGATTTTCTCACCGGCATCTTTCTCTGGGGCGCCGGCTATCTCGACCAGCAGGATTGGAGCGGGGTGCAGTTTCTGTACCCAAGGCTCCTGCTCGTCGCCATCCTCCTCGCCTTTCTCGTGCGCCCGCTGACATTGCTTGGCGTCGATGACGACAGCGCCAGGAGTCTCGGCCTGTCCGTTGCAGCCTATCGCCTGGTCGCGCTGGTCGCCGCGGCAGCCCTGGCGGCGATCGTCACTGCCTCGGTCGGCATCATCAGCTTCGTCGGGCTTGCCGGTCCTGCACTGGCACGCGCCTCCGGTGCCAGGCGGGCGGGCGAGCATCTGGCCTGGTCTGCACTGCTGGGGGCCTTGCTGCTCATGGCCACCGACCAGACCGTGCTCTCCTTGCCCGTGACCTACCGCCTGTTTCCGACGGGAGCGGCGACGGCCCTGCTGGGCGCTCCGCTGCTGTTCATGCTGATCAGGCGCCTGAAACTGCTGGCTCCCCCGCACATGGCGCCAGGCGCGGTTCCGGGCAGGCTGAGACATCCGGCCGTCGCACTCTTCCTATTGGCGACGCTGCTCGTCCCCGCCTTCTGGCTGGCATTGTCTCTGGGGCGGGGACCAGATGGCTGGTCGTTCGCGGCGAGAGAGGAGATCGTACCCTTTCTGGATTGGCGGGGGCCTCGCGCCCTCGCCGCCTTCAGCGGAGGATCCATGCTGGCCCTGGCCGGCGCCATCCTTCAGCGCGTGACGGGCAACCCCATGGCCTCACCCGAGGTGCTCGGTGTTTCTTCCGGCGCAATGCTGGGCGTGATCCTTCTGCTCCTGACGGCAACTGCCCCGACCCGCGCCGAGCAGATAGCCGCCGGTGCTGCCGGTGCCCTGGCCGTCCTCTTCCTGATGCTCGGCCTATCACGCAAACCCGGCTTTTCCGGTGATCGAATGCTGCTGATCGGTATCACGTTGGGAGCCGTTTCCGGCTTCGTCATGGCCGTATTGATGACGTCGCAGGATCCGCGCCTCGATCAATTGCTGGCCTGGCTGTCGGGCTCGACCTATGCGGTGCGGCGGGCAGAGGCCCTGCTGTCGGCGGCCCTGCTGGCCCTTGCTCTCGCCTCCATACCCCTCATCCGGCGCTGGCTCGAACTGCTCCCGCTCGGCCTTGCCACGGCGACGGCCTCGGGCATGCCCATCGCCCATAGCCGCAACATCCTGTTCTCGATCTCGGCCCTGCTCACGGCAGGGGCGACCATCCTGGTCGGCCCCTTGAGCTTTGCCGGGCTGATGGGGCCGCATATCGCCCGCCTTGCCGGCTTTCATCGGGCGGGCATGCAGCTCGCGGCATCGGCCATCATTGGCGGCCTCATCCTTCTGGTCGCCGATTGGCTCGGCCGCAACATCATTTTTCCATTCCAGATCCCTGCCGGCCTGTTCGCCACCATGGTCGGCGGGCCCTTCCTGTTGGTGCTGATCGCGAGGCGAGGATGAGCAAGCAAGGCGACGGCTTCCGCATGATGCGTGTCGTGGGCGTCGAACGTATCGCGCCGCACATGCAGCGCCTGCGCCTGGCCGGTGACGATCTCGCCCATTTCGACACGCTCGGCAATCTGCATGTCCGGCTCCATGTCGAAGCGCGGCACAAGGCGGAAGCCGGGACGCCTGTTGAGGGGGCTGGCGACGGCCCTCGTCGAAAGGGCGCCTCGTCGAACGTGGTGACGCGCTACTACACGATCCGGCGCATCGACGCCGCCACCGGCTGGCTCGACATCGATTTCGTGCTGCATGCCCATGCGGGCCCCGCCTGCAATTTCGCCTTGCAGGCAAAGCCTGGCGACATCTGCGGTATTTCCGGGCCTTGTGGTCTCGGCGTCAAGAAGGCGAGCCGCTACCTCCTGGCGGGCGATGAAACGGCGCTGCCCGCCATCGCGCGGATCGCGGAGACATTGCCGCCCGATGTTCGGGGCGATATCGTCATCGAAACATGCGGACCGGAAGACCGGCTGCCCTTCGCCGCACCGGCCGGCATGACGATCAGGTGGGTCGACCGGTGGCCAAGGGATCAGGGGCCGGGCAGAGGCTTCATCGAGTCCGTCAGGGAGAAGATCGAAGTCTGCGTGGGCTCAAAAGACTATTTCATCTGGCTGGCGGGAGAGTTCGGTGCCTACGAAGCCTTTCGCCCGCGCCTCGCTGCCATTCCGAAACCGCGCTACATCAATGTTTGTTACTGGCGGCGCTGATAGAAATAGGAACCGGTGGAACTGCTTCGTTCGCCTAAGTCGGCGATCAAGCACCATAAACCATCGGGGCAAATAGAGTCGGATGACGAGCGATTCATAGAAGAATTGGCAGCGTGTCGGGATATAATCATTACCTTCGATCATTTGAGAAACACCGCAACGCACTGGAAACCCTACTTTATAGTGATCCCGGATTATTGCTTCGTGCTGCCGCATTGCCTCCTACGATGCGACCGCTCGCCCGGAGAAAGCGCCTAGAACCCCTTCACATCGGCGCAGCTGTCGTTGTCTCATCCTCTTCTGTCGCCGCCGCGCCAAACGGTTGCAACGCCACCTTCAGATAGGGCGCGGTCAGGCTTCCTTTCGCGTCGGCAACATCGTTGGGATTGCCGCTGGCGACGATATGGCCGCCATCTTCGCCGGCTCCCGGTCCCAGGTCGACGACCCAATCGACTTGGGCAACGGCACGCATGTCATGCTCGACGACCACGACCGTATTGCCGGCATCGACAAGTCCCTGCAGATGCCGCATCAGACGATCGGCGTCGGAGGGGTGCAGACCCGAAGTCGGCTCGTCCAGAATGTAGATGGTGTTGCCGCGCTGCGCGCGTTGCAACTCCGTTGCGAGCTTGATGCGCTGTGCCTCACCGCCCGACAATTCTGTCGCAGGCTGGCCGAGCCGCAGATATCCCAAGCCGATCTGTCGCAGCACGTCGAGGGGTCGCAGGATGGGCAGTTCTTCGGCGAAGAACCCGCAAGCCTCGTCCACCGTCATCTCCAGGACCTGGGCGATGTTGCGTCCGTTCCATTCGACCTCCAGCGTTTGCGGGTTGTAGCGGCTGCCATGGCAGGTCGAACAGGGCGCATAGACGCTGGGGAGGAACAGCAATTCCACCATCACGAAGCCTTCGCCCTCGCATACAGAGCATCGGCCCTGTGCCACATTGAACGAGAATCTGCCGGGGCTGTAGCGGCGCTGGCGGGCCAGGGGCGTATCGGCGAAGATCTTGCGCACGTGGTCGAACAGGCCGCTATAGGTAGCGAGGTTCGAGCGAGGAGTGCGGCCAATCGGCTTCTGATCGACCCGCACCAGGCGCCGGATGTACTCCATTCCTGCGGTGATGCGTCCTTCCGTTTCCTCCTGCGCGACGTCGAGCAGCGGATCGACATCCTCGTCTTCGGTCGTCGGCGGGGGGCCGCCGAGATGTTCGGCAACGAGTTCCGGCAGCGCCTGGCTCACAAGGCTGGACTTGCCCGATCCCGATACGCCCGTGACCGCCGTGAAGCAGCCGATCGGAAACGCGACATCGAGACCGTGCAGATTGTTGCGGGTCACGCCCTCCAGACGGAGCCATGCTCTGGCTTGGCGCGGTGTCCTATTATTGGCCACGGGTGCAGCGAACAGATAGCGGCGCGTGATCGATTCTTCCACGTCGGCCAACCCCTCGGGCGGCCCGCTATAGATCACCTCGCCGCCCTTCCCGCCGGCGCCCGGTCCTACATCGACCAGCCACTCGGCATGGCGGATCACGTCGAGATCGTGCTCGACAACGAACAGGGAGTTACCCGCCGCCTTCAACCGCTCGAGGATCGACAGCAAGGCTTCCCCATCCGCCGGATGCAATCCCGCCGAAGGCTCGTCCAGCACATAGACCACGCCGAAAAGCTGGGACGACAATTGGGTCGCAAGGCGCAGACGTTGCAGTTCCCCTGAGGAAAGCGTCGGCGTGCTGCGGTCGAGCGAGATATAGCCGAGACCGAGATCGATCAGCGGTCCGAGCCGTTCGAGCAATTCGGACGCGAGGCGTTGCGCGGCGGCCCGCTTTTCATCGGAAAGGTTGGGAGTGCGGCGCACGTCGGGCGCACTCTTATGCGCCGAACCACCTGCAGCGACCCGGCGTTCGACCGCCGCATCACGGGCCACCTTGCTCAGGATATGGCCCTTCGGGGTTGCCGTGGTTTCCCCGTACTCGCCGTGCGCGATGGGCGTCAGCAAATCCATGAGCTTCAGCAGCGTCAGGTCACCGAACTCGGCGATATCGAGCCCGGCGAATTTCACCGACAAAGCTTCGCGCTTCAGGCGCTTGCCATGACAGGTTGGGCAATCGCGACCGATGATATATTGGGAAACGCGCTTCTTCATCAAAGCGCTTTTCGTGTTGGCGAACGTTTCCAGCACGTAGCGACGGGCGCCGGTGAAGGTGCCCTGATAGCTCGGTTCCATCCGGCGCTTGAGTGCGACACGGGTCTGCTCGGGGGTTAGGCCCGCATAGACCGGTGCCGTCGGCTGTTCGTCGGTAAAGAGAATCCAGTCACGATCCTTTTTCGGCAGATCGCGCCATGGCGTATCGACGTCATAGCCGAGCGACACGAGGATATCGCGCTGGTTCTGGCCGTGCCACGCCGGCGGCCAGGCGGCGATCGCCCGCTCGCGAATGGTGAGCGTATCGTCCGGCACCATCGTCTTCTCGGTCGCGTCATAGACGCGACCGATCCCATGGCATGTCGGGCAAGCCCCGGCCACGGTGTTGGGCGAAAAATCCTCCGCATAGAGCATTGGCTGATTGCGTGGATACGCGCCGACGCGCGAATAGAGCATCCGCACCAGGCTGGAGAGCGTCGTCACGCTGCCGACGGAGGATCGCGCGTTCGTCGCACCGCGCTGCTGCTGCAACGCGACGGCGGGCGGCAATCCGTCGATCGCATCGACCTCCGGCACGCCAGCCTGATCGATCAGGCGACGCGCATAAGGTGCGACCGATTCCAGGTAGCGTCGCTGCGCTTCCGCATAGAGGGTTCCGAAGGCGAGTGACGACTTGCCCGAGCCGAATATGCCGGTGAACACTACGAAGGCATCGCGCGGAATATCGACGTCGACATTCTTGAGGTTGTTCTGACGCGCTCCGCGAACCTGCACGCATGAGGGACGCTCAACCTGTCCATTGCCAGAAATGCTCGCCCCAACAGGCGGAGTTCTTGTCTTCATTCCACTTTTCCCGCGCCATCCCTGCACGGCCTCGCATTTCGACACCATCGGAACAGCGTCCAAATCGACGACATCACAGGAAATCACGCCATAACCAAGCTCACAGGTAGATGAACTGGCGATATAGCCTGTCCAATCGATGGCGAATATCCTCTATGTGCTTGTCGTCACCGCTATCGACGGCCGCCAAGAGACGGTGCTCCGCGGTGGTAATCCGATCACAAGGATCAGACAGGTTTTCACAGAACTCCTCCGAATGAACCGAAGGCTCGACCGCTGTGGATTGCTCAGATGTGATTTTCGGCCACCGGCATCTATACCCGGCTGCCGAGCTATGTCCGCTTCTGGGCCGTGAAGTGGCTGGATACGAGGGCGGAGATCGTCAATGTCGTCAAATGCGAGGAACTCACCGCACTGCCGAAGGCTTTTCCGGAACCTTGGAAAGGCTGCGCAAGGAGGGCTCCCATGTGCCGGCGACTTCGCCAAAGGGACGGCACGCCATCCTAGCTTGAAATCGAGGAAGACGATCCCAAGCTGCCTGACGGCGTGCCGGTATGGCAAGAACGCTTCAACGGCGTCCCGTCCCGGTATTTATGGGTGATCCGTAGACATCCGCAGGCCGACAAGAACGTCCGTGATCACATGCGCTGGGTTCATTCCGCCCTACGCCAAGGCCGCTATGACGCCTTTTTCTTTCTGCCCCTGCTGGGCGCGGGAGGCGGTGACGGTGGCGGGGCGCTACTCGCCTTTCGATTCATCTGGCCCAGTCCGAGTTCCTTGGCCAGGCGCGCGCGGGTAGCTGAATAGTTCGGCGCAACCATGGGATAGTCGCTGGGCAGGCCCCACTTCTCCCGATACTGCTCGGGCGTCATTGTCATAGGTCGTCCGCAAATGCCGGGTCAGCGATTTGAACTTGCGCCCGTCTTCCAGACTGATCAGATAATCGGGGGTGACGGATTTCTTGATCGGAACGGCGGGCTTTGGCGGGGTAACCACCTCGGCCGACCTTGGATTGTTCAGATCCGTTAGTCCTTTGTGCACCGAATGGATCAGATCCGCGAGGGATGCGGTGGCAACCTGGTTGTTGGAAACATAGGCAGAGACGATGTCGACTGTCAGGTCGACCAGACTTGCGTCGTCCTCAGACATATTCAGTCACCTTCTTGTTTTTTGTGGTGATGTCGAAGTGAGTGCTGTTTTTCTTTATGAACGCAGCATTGTGGACCCGTTCGCTGCGCTGGCTCAGATTCTCCGGCAAATTCCAGTAACTGTAAAGATCATCCTCGGGGATGATCATGGCTGCCTGTGCACTATTTCGAGCCTTTTCGGATTCTGTTTCGATCGCTCGTGCCCTCTGTGCAAATCACTATAAAAATAAGTGATTAGAGAACATTCGATCTACATGCACCTGTTGGCACACTGGCCTGTTCCCTTAAAACAAGATAGGCTGCACACTTCCGTCCGCCGAGGCTTGGGCCCGAGGACATCTCAGCCAACCAGAAAATTTCATCGTGACGATCTCGCACAAGGGTGCGACGCCGCGCCATTGACCGCGATAGATGCTGGTGTCGATGCCGCAGTCCATGAATAGGCCTGTTCGCTGCTCGAACCCGATGCACGTTCCCAAGGTCAGACGCTCGACGCATGGACGACTGGAATAGCGAAACGAGGCCGAGCCTTACGGCAGGACGAATACGTCATTGTCCGCGATTTCGGACGCAATATCGATCGCCGCGAACTCGAAGGATTTGAAGCCGCGACGATCACTCGAGGCTGCCTCCTTCCCGAAGAGCGGGCTGACAATGGCCCAGTCGAACACGGCTGCCTCAAGTTGATCCTTCCACCCTTACCGAGGGTCGAGCAGGTCGGCACAGATCCATCGTGCTTCCGGCAACAGCTTGCGGCCGATCTTGACGAGGCGTGGATTGATCTCGACGCAGACGGCAATGGAGGAGGATTGATCCTCGATCCCTCGACGAGCCTTCCCTTCGCCAGTTGTGCCATCACCTTAACTCGACGCCCGCAGACGCCTGGGCTTTCGAGCTCCAGCCGGGTCTGCCGGCCCAAGCTGATGGAGGCCAGGCGACGGAGCGGCTATCCGCAGCCCCGCTCGCAGTTACACTTCGGCGAAACCCCACATGGCTACAATCGGTCGTGTGTCGGCCGTCACCTTGCGGCTCACCTATTTGAATCGTTCCAGCGCCGTGACCGTTCTTCGCAATGTTTTCGTCAATGAATCGACATTCTGAATTGTATCCCGTACGGAAATCGGAGTAGGAATTTACCGTGAATATATGACTGTCTGAACAACCGTCAGAGGATCTGGAATTGTTCCGCTTTTGGAGAAAGTTTAGGTTACCAAAAGGGACCCCAGTAGAGGTCGAAAAGATTGAAGCGGGCGAGCAAGCTCTCTCAGAATTTCTAAAACATACACAGGAATTAATCTCTTTCTACGATGGAGAATTAAGACTTATCCAATTCGCAGCCCAGCTTGGGACTGTGCGCAATGGCAGTATGTCAATTGGTGCGAGCCTGTTTGATATCTATCCTGGCGTTGCTACGGGCGAAGCGCGGAAGGCAGTGGACAAGGTACTTGCTACCAGGGCTCCTATGATCCTCAATATTGCCACCGCGTCCAACCAAGGAATGGAAGCCTGGGCGTTTCCCGCCGCCGACGGGATCGGCCTGATCGAAGTGGCGAATTCTCCTGCAAGGCGCGCGGAGGCCGAGCACAACAGGCTGATGTATCAAGCCAATCATGACGTGTTGACCGGCCTCCAGAACCGGCAACGCCTCAGTGATCGGCTCAAGGAGATCTTGGCCGCGACCGACGGCCAGCATACGCGTTCGGCGCTGCTGCAGATCGATCTTGACGATTTTAAATCAGTCAACGACACCTTGGGACACGGCACGGGCGACGCCCTACTCAAAATGGCTGCCGATCGGATACGAGGTGTGCTGCAGGAGGGCGATTCGGCTTTCCGCTACGCCGGCGATGAGTTTGCGATCATCCAGTTTGGCAAGGACCCGATCGAAGCCGAGAGTGTGGCACAAGCTCTCGTTGATGCTTTCAAGATACCCTTCATGATCAATGAAATACCGCTCTTCGTTGGCGCCAGCGTGGGCATCGCATTCGGCCCTCAGCATGGTACGCAGAGCGAGGAACTGATGAAGGCGGCTGATATCGCGCTTTATGCTGCCAAGGGAGAGGGGCGGGGTTGTGCGCGGACCTTCAATCGCTCGATGATGCTTTTGATCGAACAGCGAGAAAGCCTAAGACGCAGCCTTCGACTGGCGCTGGAGCGACGCGAACTTCTGCTTGAGTACCAACCCCTACTCCGCTCATCGGGCAAGGTCGTCGGCTTTGAGGCGCTGGTGCGTTGGGATCACCCGGAAATCGGGCGGATAACGCCCAATGTGTTCATTCCGATCGCCGAAGCGGATGGATTGATGGATGAAATCGGCCGCTGGGTGCTCGAGGAAGCATGCAAACAAGCGATGACCTGGCCAGAAACTCTGAATGTCGCCGTCAACCTATCGCCCGCGCAGTTTCTCGGCGGGTCCATCACTGACATCGTGGCTCAGGTCATCGATAGTACCGGCATCAACGCAGACAGAATAGAACTGGAAATCACGGAGTCAGTGCTGCTGGAGGAGACCGTCGATAATTTGGACACCCTGAATACGCTGAACGTACTCGGTATCCGCATCTCCCTAGACGACTTCGGCACGCGATATTCGTCGCTCAACTATCTCAAGAATTTTCCCTTCGACTCATTGAAAATAGACCAGTACTTCATTCAAAATGTCGAAAAAGAGCATAAAAGCCAGACAATTGTACGGGCAATCATCGGCATGGCGCACGGTCTGGACATGATGGTGACAGCCGAAGGGGTGGAAACGGCCGTACAAGCGCAATGGCTGATCAAGGAAGGGTGTGACGTCCTCCAGGGCCACCATCTCGGCCAGGCCATGAGTGCCGAGAGAGCACGGATATTCGCTTCCAAGGCCGGAGCCCCACGAAGACGTCGAGAGCGCGTCAACTGAATCGACACATTCCGCCAGGCATCGCAATAGCAGAGAGTAATATGGCGCCGAACGTCACGCACAACGATAGCTTGGATCATGATTTTCGTATCATGGTACAAATTGACATGGAAATGGAGGCGTTCAACTCCAATTGGACACATTGCGATTATATCGCCACCTTCTTAGCTCGGGTGATTAGCCATAATCGGCCAGACTCTGTACTATTTGCAAACTTGTTTTCATCTGCACTCAATGAGTTGCTGGAGATCACCTTCCGCAGCAACCATGTCGGGGGAACTTTCGTCTGCAAGATTTCGCGCCACGGCGATACCGAAAGGGTCGAGCTCACCTTCACCTGTAGCGAAGATGAACGTGATTTCTTCAAGCAGGCGGTGATCCGCCTTCGAGGCAGTCACGCTGAAGCCAACTACATGGACTCGTTGTCGAACGCCGCCGACCTGAGCCGTGACATGCTCCTGGTCGAATTAGCCATCAGCTACAACGCTGCGGTGACCCTAACCACGGTTGGCGACAACACCATAACGCTCTCTGTCGATCTGCCACTTGGAGGCTTGACACATTGAGCGCGATCACCTTCGCCTACGATGTACGCTTCAATGCGCAATTCGACCTTAGCAATCAGGAATACTCGCTTTCTGGCACATTGCGTCCCCAGTCCTTGAACGAGATGGCGTCAAGCTTGGCGTTGCTGCGGGATTCGATCAACCGTGTGAGTGGCGTGTTCTATCTCAACGTTCGGCGGCTTGCGCAGATGAACAACCTGGCATTCCATGCGTTCGCACGTGAGATGCTGGACGCCAGCCGGGCGAGGCCGGACATGCAGTTTATTATCGTGACCTCCAGCGTGGTCGGATGGACAACTGAGAAGTTCGGCCGCCTGAGTCGGATCGAACCGGCCATCAAAGTCCAGGAATATGACGCCAGCTTCTATCCAGGTCAGAGCTTTCTCGAAGAAGGCGGCTTCATTCCGGTTTTGCGCACCCAAACTAAGATGACATGGCGGCACGAACGCAACATCTTGCCTCGCCACGGCATGCGGGCTGGGGTCTACATGGCGGATATCTGTTGCGGGATCGGCGATTTCGCTGCACTCGTTCAAAAGGAGTTCACACCCGCGCGAATTGTCGCCCTCGACCACTCGCGCTCCAGTCTTGCCTATGCACGTCGGGTGGCGTCGGAGTTCAAGATCAGTGGGATCGAGTATATTTACGGCGACGCCTCGGAGATGCTGCTCGAAGACAATCAATTCGATCTCGTCACCTGTCGCCACTCGTTGCAGATATTCGATCGCCCTGCGCTGATCCTCAAAGAAATGTACAGAATCTGTAAGCCCGGCGGCCGCGTATATGTAACCAATGAGAAGATCTCGCAATGCTTGGGAGAACCTCGCGGCGAGTCCATTCAATGGACATATAACGAACTGTCCAAACTCTTCGGCCATTTCAACATGGATCTCGAACTGGGTCCCAAGAGCCGGCATTATCTGATGGATGCCGGTTTTGATGATATTCGTGCAGAATCCTTCATGGTCACCAATCTCGATGGTGACCCGCAGGATTTCGCCGATATCGTCCAGGCGTGGGAGGATACATTCGCGGGAGAAATGTCCCAGAAACGCGGCGACGATCCCGAGTTCATCAAGCAGTTTCGCAAAGGCTTTCAGGACCATATCTTCGCAGCATTGCATCCGAAGGGATACGCTGGCTGGCCGATCTGGGTTGCGTCGGGACGAAAGCCGCTATGAGTGCGAAAGGCGGAAATTCGTCGCGGTTTGGCTTGCGCTCGTTCCGAGCGAAGTTTGTACTGGTTGTCGGTGGCGCCGTCCTGTTCGATCTGTTGATCAGTGGCGGCCTTGCTCTTTGGAACGTGAACCGACTTTCGGTGGATGCCACCCAGCAAGTCGGCCTCGGCCTGACGAAGGCAACCGGCGAATACCTGCACAACTACATCGAGACCACTGCCGAACGGACCGATCTTCTGCTCGATCAGGTCCATACGGAGGTGAATATTCTTGCTGGCTCGACGCAGGCCCTGATCGATCATCCCCAAATCGCGGCCACGGTGGGGGAGGCAATCGAGCGCGATCCGACGTTCTCCACTCCGCTTACCTACAATCCATCGAGTAATTGGTGGCAAAATGGAGCTGGTGACCCGTCAGCGGTGACGGTTTGGGGGTACCTCCTCAATGCGACCAAAAACCTGCCGCCAGACGTTGCAAAAGTCGTACGCGACAGCACGGCTTTCAACATTTTCGGTCCCGCAGTCCAGGCGAACGGCACACGAAAGCTGCAAGTCTACTATATCGGCCCAAAGAGCGCTCCCATTTTGCGTTCAACCCCCTATACTGACCAAGGCACCACGTTCGATCGCGTCTATCCGGGCCATAACGCAACGAATTGGTGGGACTTCTTTTTTCCTCAACTTTACGAGGATTGGCAGCGGTGGCTCAAGGATCCCGCGAGCAAGCCGGTCGACGAGAAAATCACGACGCTTTCGCCCTATAAGGACGGAGTCACGGGCAAGCTGATCGTCAGTTTCTTCGAACCCGTATGGACCAAGGACCGCAAGGACCTCGCCGGCGTCGTTGGTGCTGACCTTACATTGGATCAGATGGCAGACATCGTGCAAAGCGTGAAGATTGCAGACACCGGGTTTGCATTCCTCGCTATGTCCAATGGGAACGTACTCGCCGTCACGCCCGAGGGTGAGAAAACACTGGGCATCGGCAATTCGAGCCCGACGGTGTTCGACCGGTCACTGCGCAAAAGCACCGACGCTGCAGTCGCGGCGCTACCACTCGATCAGAACAACGATGGCGTCATACAGACCATTTCGCTCGACCGGAACGGCGAAAAGGTCAACTACATCGTCGTCCTCAAAAAACTCAGACCGACGAACATGTGGAGTGCCGGCCCGATAACAAAGGAAACAATGACGGTCGGCATCGTCGTTCCCGAGCACGAGATATACGCCACCTTGATTGCCGCTCAGGATAGTATTTCCAAGGCGACAAACCGTATTCTTCTTTATCAACTCGCAGCAATTTTCGTTGCGTTATGCATTGTATTTGCAGCGGTATTCGGTCTGTCGAAACGCATCACGGCTGGCCTCAGCGCCTTGGCCGGAGCGGCGCGTAAGCTGCAGGCCAAGGATTATTCTGTTCGGGTCCACATTCCGACCAAGGATGAGGTCGGCGAGGTTGGGGTGGCATTCAATCGAATGGCCGAGGAGATAAGCTACCATACCGAGAACCTGGAGAAGCTCGTCGAGGATCGCACGCGCGATCTCGAGAGCGCCAACCTGGAAATTTCATCGCTTAACGAACAGCTGCGCAGCGAAAATTTGCGGCTCGGTGCCGAACTCGACGTGGCCCGCCAGATCCAGAAAATGGTGCTCCCCAAAGAGCGCGAACTAGCCGCAATGCCAGGGGTAGAGATCGCAGCCTACATGCGCCCCGCGGACGAGGTGGGGGGCGACTATTACGACGTATTGCGGGACGGCAAGAAGCTTAAGGTGGGCATCGGTGACGTCACCGGCCACGGCTTGGAGAGCGGCGTTCTAATGCTGATGGTGCAGTCGGTAGCGCGTGCGCTCCAAGAAACCGGCGAGAATAATCCCGCCCAGTTCCTAGATCGGCTCAACCGAGCAATATTCAAAAATCTCGAGCGAACCAATTCGGACAAGCATCTGTCGCTCTCATTTCTAGACTATGAGGATGGTAAGCTCACGCTTTCGGGCCAGCACGAGGAAGTCGTGGTGGTGCGTGCAGGCGGTGGAGTTGAGCGTATCGATACCATTGATCTGGGATTTCCGATTGGACTCGAAAAGGACATTTTGCCTTTTGTCGCCACCCGCAACATAGCTTTCGCAAGCGGTGACGTGGTGGTGCTACATACCGATGGTGTGACCGAGGCCGAAGGTGGGAAGGGCGAACTGTTCGGCTTGGATCGTCTTGTCGAGAGCGCACGTCAGCGTCATGGCTCGAGCGCTGAGGAAATAAAGAACGGGATTATTCAAGATCTGATGGACTACATTGGAACCAGTAAGATCCACGACGACATAACGCTCGTCGTTATTAGGCACAGGTAACATCATGACCACTTTGTACGGATCGAAAGACATTGTGATCGGTATGAACGAACGCGTGAGCCGCGTGAGCCTATTCGACGGTCCCCTCGACCTGCGATGGCACCATTGCGCAACGACATCGGATTTCATCGCCGACATATTCGCCCTGCCATTCCGAACTTCACGCAACGACTATCGCGCGGTCCGGCACAATATCGGGTACCTGGTAAACGAGTTGATCGAGAATGCGGTCAAGTTCCATGAGCCCGGTGAGATCAGAGTCGAGGCGGCGATGGATACCGATGCCTTTAAAGTGAAGGTTTCCAATGTTGTCAGTGCCAACGCGGCCACCTCATTCCAGGCACTACTCGCTGAAATTACTGTTGGTGACCCTGGTGACCTGCTCATCGAGCGCATCGAAGCCAACGCTGCAGATCCAGAGACTTCCGGATCGGGTCTTGGATTGCTGACCTTGATGAATGACTATGGCGCTCGCCTGGCCTGGATTTTCAACCCCGTTGAAGATGGCAGCCGGGTGCATGTAGGAACATTCGCCACCCTTCCCGTCACTCATTTTTAACAGTGAACCATGAAGCCAAATATTGAGATCACGACTGACGAATATCGAGTCTGGGCCGAAGACAATGTCATCCATTTCGACGGCACGATGCGCCTGTCGGGAACGGATGCTTATGCTCCGATCATGACACTCATGACTGACATCCTGACGGCCGCGCCGCCGACGATTGTCCTCGACCTGACCGATCTCGAGTTCCTCAATTCTTCAGGAATTAACTTGTTGGCAAAGTTTACAATCGAGGTGCGCAAGCACCCAGACGTGACGCTCGTCGTGCGCGGCAGTTCCGAGATTCCCTGGCAGAGCAAGTCCCTACCCAATCTCAAGAAGCTCCACCAGGCGATCTCCCTGCAGATCGATTGACCCGTTCGGCCAAGGCAGGCGATGGTCGTAAGCGTCGGCTTCAAGATCTGGATTGCTTAGCAAGAGATCTCTGCAAGGCAGCCTTCAAATCGAATAGAGATCATCTTGTTCTTCCATAGAAATTCTACTTGAAAGACGTGGTTCATGGCTCTGGGTGACACATTGCAGCGAAGAAAATGTGTCACACTTGTCCCCATTTCGATGATCTACTTGTGACAATGATGCTGACCGCGTATTGTTTGGTCGGCATGGTTAAAGGCGCAGAACTCGACAGGTGCAGCCAGCTGGATGCCTGCCGTGCTGCCGACCGAAGGCGATGCCATCGACACCGCCACGCCCAATGCCGTCATACTGGGAGTTACAGGCGCCGGCACCTTTGACAGGTGGGCTACCGGGTAAACTCGGTGCCAGGAAATGGACACTCAAACATCGTCGCCTCCATTCGCTCCGACGTGGAGAAACGGCCATGGCCTCGCACCATTTTTCTCGCACTCGCCATCAACATCCGTTCGGCGACTGGCTCGGATGATCAACTGGGAACAAGGATCCGCGAAGCGTTGGGAACTGTCGCCAATACAACAGGGCCCCTCCTATCTTCCATGGAGACCATCGAAGCACTAAAGCGTTTTGCGATTTGGTTGAACCACCAAGAATCGCAAAGTCGCGTCGAATCAAAGAGTTAGAGTAAAAAAGCGTTCACGCCTGAACGCGCTTTGCTCTAAGCAACAGGCAGGCCGGCAGGCGTGCCGAGCCCGACACGATTGTCAGATCGGACCGGGCAACCTATCGTGCATCGTCACCAAGAGCCGCCGGGGCCGATCGTGGATCCAGCAGACAGAACCATTCACTGCCCCATCCACGGACGGCAGCAGGCGGCCTTTGTCTGCCAGCACATCGTCCAGGGTGCCCAACGTGGCTATCGTGTCGGCTTCTGGTTCGGCGACGATCCGGTGAATCCCAGATCCGATGCCTGGTGCGATGCCTGCGAGACCGGTCTGGCCAAGGCCGACTATGTCTGGGGCGATGAAAAGGAAGCGCAGGCGGGCGTCACCGTCATCTGCGGCCTCTGCTACGATTCCGCCCGGAACTTTCACCTCGGCGAGCCTCGGCGCCAACAGGTGTGGCTGCAGGAAACACCCGTCCAATCCCTGCCGGCTTACAGCCGGCTGCGCAGCTCGGCCAAATCGGCGGCGAAGCAGATGTCCCGGCCGCGATTGGCTTCGCGGACGAAATCGCGTAGGGCGTCGCTCTCGGCAACCCAGGCCGAGATGTCGCCGATCACGGCAAGACGCAGGCGGTAATTGACGAACTTCTGCACCACGGCGCCGGCGAGCCGCGTGCGCAGACGGAAGAAGTCGTCGACAAGCCGGGCGACAGGGATCGCCACCATCGTCGCTTCCTGCTCCCAGGCCTTGCCGAGAAAACCGTTGATATCGCCTTCGCCGGCGAGTTTCTTACCGTCCTCGGCGCAGATGAGCACCCGGATGCCCCGGATCTCCTCGACTCTGTCGCTCATGACTATTCTCCTAAGCGGCCCGTCGCAGCGGCATGTGCCGGTGGCTCCGACCTCAGACGATCTCGTAGATGTGATACTGGTCGCCCGTCGCCTGCGGAAAGTCTCGACGCCGGAAGGCGGGCGGCACGCTGCCGTCGACCAGAGCGATGTCGACATTGGAGATGTAGAAGCCGCCCTTCGCCATCAAGCCGGGCAGATAGGCGATGATGTCGGCCACGATCGGCACGGCGCCCTGCCTGTCCTTGAGGCCGAGGTCGGAATGGGCGAGCGCCGCCTTGCGCGGCAGGCGCGCCGCGGCAGTGCGGATCGTATCGGCGATGTCGCCGAGGAAGAGCAGTTCATCCGCCGGGCGCACGAAGACATTGGGGCTTACCCGGTTCTCAAAGGCATAGATGTCCCGATCGGGAAAGTTCTGGCGCAGATGGTCATAGGTCCGGCCGTGGCCAAGGCCGAATTCGAGCACCGGCCCCTCGATCCCCCGGACGAGTTCGACGGCAAGGTCGAGGCAATTGCGCTGGGCCGTCATGCGATTGATGAAATTATCGAGGTAGCTCATTATCCATTTCACATCATTGCAGAAATCCCGGCCGGCCATTCGGGCCGCCGTCCCGGCGGGCGCCGGGAGCCGGCTCCCGGATGCAGCCTCCGGACCGGATATGCCGATCGTCATAAGCCACCGGCCCCGAGCGAGGCAAGCGATCCTGCGGGCTCCACGACGCCGGGCGGCCTGACAGCCACCGCATGCGGGTCCCTCCGAATGTCCGTCAAATTTGCCGGTGTGCGCGAACACAGCGTACCGGCTAAGTTGATTCTGCGAACGGCGCGGCAATCTCCGAACAGATCCCCTCCCTGCCGTGTTGTTCGCGTCTTTCCAGCTCGTCTCTCTCTCGTCTAACCTCCCAGCCCGCGCAAGCGGGCTTTTTCTTTTCCTGCCTGCATTGATAGGGGCGCCGGGCTGCACCAGCTTCCGTTCGGTTATCCGCGGGAATAGGGAATGCCGATCTCGGCCCGTTCCAGCAGCCACTCCCAGTGGCCGCGGGCATAGCCGCGCGAGACGTCGGCAAGGAGCTTGGCCATCTCGGCTTCGATCGCAGCGATTTCGGCCATGGCGTGGCTGTTGGCGACCAGCAGGACGCGCACGGCCATCCGCGCATCGCCGTCGCAATCGGCGATGACGCGCTCCACGCTCGCCTCCAGATCCTCCGGCAAAGCCTGTTCGGATTTGCTGGCTTGCGACGTCATTGACGGATCTCCCTGTTCAGAAAACTGGAACCAGCGGATATCGCGCTCCACCGGGACGATGCACGAATCCCACCCGGCCTGGTCTCTGCCGTTGCCGGCAAACCGCTGGAGGATTTCGGAATCGAGACCGGAAAATTAGGCGAGGGTGCCGTGGCTGTCGAGCTTTTTGTTCATGATATGTTCTAATATCGACAAAGCCGTCACGCCCTAGGAGTTGTGGACTCTTGGGATTCCCAAGAGTGGGGGTATGTGATTCAAAGCTGTCTTTTGGAGGCAGCGATGGGTGTTTTGGACCGTCTGATTCTACGCGACGATCAATGGGAGCGTATTTCGGCGCATATTATCGGTGACGAACGGACGCGCGGTTCGTCTGGTCACGATAACCGGATGTTTGTGGAAGCGGTGTTGTGGATCGTGCGCACCGGTTCGCCCTGGCGTGACCTGCCCGAGGTCTTCGGTGAGTGGAACAGTGTCTTCCGTCGCTTCAGCCGTTGGAGCCATAAGGGTGTATGGTGGCGCATCTTCACGGCGATGTCGGACGATCCGGACTTCGAGTATCTGATCGTTGATTCCACCATCATCCGTGCCCATCAGCATGCTTCGGGCGCCAAAAAAGGGGGTCTGAAGATCAGGCCCTTGGCCGTTCTCGCGGCGGCCTGAGCACCAAGATCCATATGGCTGTCAGAGGTCTTGGCTGCCCGGTGCGCTTCACCCTGACCGCCGGCCACAGAGGCGATTGCCCTCAGGCCTATGCCTTGATCGACGGCTTACCCGCCAAGGTCGTGATGGCCGACGCCGCTTACGACGCCGATCGCCTGCGCCAGGCAATTGCAGACAAAGATGCTGTGGCTGTCATCCCAAGCAACCCGTCGCGGGCTCGAAAATACCCTGTCGACAAGCACCTCTACGCCCAGCGCCACCTCATCGAGTGTTGCTTCTCAAAGCTCAAGCAGTTCCGACGGGTCGCTACTCGTTTCGAGAAAACCGCTAGAAATTATCTCGCCGTCATAACCCTTGCCGCTACAGTTCTATGGATCAGATAAGTGTCCACAACTCCTAGCCGACGCTCTCGGCAGCGCATTCGTGGCAGCTCAAAAAATTTTCGCACGAAGCATGGAACCAAATCCTGGCCCACCGGTTCAGTCTCCAGTCGGATGCCTTGAGACCGTTCCTGGCATTCGAGCGGGCCCGCCCGCATGACTTCGAGCTGTTGACGCACTCGTAGTTTCCTCGGGCTCTGTGGCCCGACCCAACGACCCAACTGCCGGGTGCCCCCGCATCCGGCTTTTTCTTTGCACCGGCCGTATCGGCTTCAGTTGCGCAGCACCGCGCAACTGCCGCCGGCCCGGTGCAGCTTGTCGCAGATGAGGCTGGCCTCGCGCATGCTGCGGGCCGGCAGGCGGACGCGATAGAAGGCTCGCCGGCCGCGCCCGGCCATGCGCGTGCCGAGGATCAGCGTCTCCCGGCCCGCCAGGATGGCCGGGAAGCGTTTGACCGCCCGCTCATAGGAGGCGATGGCGATGGTCTTGGAGAAATTGCCGGAGAGCTGCACGCCGAAAGGCGCGTAGGGCCCCTCGATCAGGCGCGGCACCTCCTTGCGCACGGCCGTGACGACGGCGAGGCAATCGACTGGCTTGGCAGCGGGTTCCTCCCCGGCTTTGAGGCCATCGCCGGAAACCCAGTCGTCGACATTGCGATGGGTGATGAAATAGACATAGGCGCGCGTTTCCGAGGGCAGGTAGCGCCCACCCGCCAGCCAGTCGGAGAGGCGCTTGGGCCCGGCATTGTAGGCGGCCAGCGCCAGGCCCCAATTGCCGAACTGCTTCTTCAGGGCGGTAAGATAGGCGGCCGAGGCCGGTATCGCCTTTTCGGGATCGAAGGGATCGTCGAGTTGCCATTCGGCGGCCGTGCCCGGCATGAACTGGGCGATGCCCTGCGCGCCGGCACTGGAGACGACGTGCGGCCGGAAGCTGCTTTCGCGCCAGATCAGCCGCGTGAAGAGCTCGGGTGGAATGTCGTTGGCACGCGCCGAGGTCTCGATCAGGCGGCAGATCGCCTCGTCCAGGCTCTCCTGGCGGGCCTGAGCCTTCCCCGGCATGGCAAGGCAAGCGAAAGCTGCCGACAGCAGCGCTGCTGCAATGAGATAACGAACGTTCACAGACAATGTCTCGCCGTTGGGGGCAAGCTAGCATTTAGGCGAAAACACTGCGGCGCTCCAGATGCCATGCGATGACCCATGACGCCGGGCCCGCCTTGCCAGGATCGCGTCGACTGGTGCAAACAGGACGCCCCGCCACTTGGAAGTTCCATCATGACTAGATGCCATTGGGTCGTCGCCGCTTTCGCCTGGTTCGCGGCCTCCGCCGGCACGGCCCTGGCCGCCTCCGACTTCGATCCCACGCCGCTGCTGCCCGTGTCGATCGAGGATGCCGACCGCACCCGCCTGATGAACTTCGAGGCGACGCGCCGCAGCGCCATCGATGCGGTGCTCGGCTCCAATGCCCGCCACACCGCCGACGGCATGGCCCTGGAGGAGATCCTCGCCGGCGATCCCAGGCCGATCGCCAATACGCGCGAACTCGTCGGCACCTGGCGCTGCCGCAGCGCCCAGCTCGACGATGGCTCAAAGGCCAATGACGGCAAGGGCAGCGTCTATACCTATCCCTATTTCAAATGCGCCATCAGCGAGCGCGGCGGCAAGCTCTTCTTCGCCAAGGTGAACGGTTCCCAGCGCGTCAGCGGCTTTCTCTATCGCGTCAGCAACACCCGTTTCGTCTTCCTCGGCGGCAATGCCAATGGCGACGATCCGCCGGTCGCCTATGGCGCCTCGCCCAAATCCGATGCGGTCGCCTATCTGTTCAAGGCCGGCCCGCGCAAGTTGCGCCTGGAACTGCCGCAAACCTGCTGCAGCACGCTCGAAATCCTCGAACTGGTGCGCTGAGCCTGCCGGGAAAGAAATGCCGGGTATGGAGTGCCGATAGAGCAGTGCAACCCCTCATCCGCCTGCCGGCCCCTTCTCCCGCAAGGGAGAAGGGGATTGTTTTGAAGTCGTGGCACGAGCCGGCCGCCTTCTCCCCTTGCGGGTGTCGTCAACGCTCTTGAGTTGACTAAAGGTGCCCGGTAGGGGCGGATGAGGGGTCGTGATGCGCTATCCAGCCTTTCTCCGGTTTGTTTCGAAGGACCTTGAGATGGGGGGTCGAAAACTCGCCCCCGGTTTCATGCCACCTTTGTAAAGGCCGTCCGATCCAGCGCTAGGAGATCACCGACGCGCTCGATGGTGACGTCGGGCTTGGGCTCGATGGTGCTCATGTCCGCCTCCAGGGCATAGTGGCCCTGGCGCACGAAGATGGTGGTGAGCTTGTCGCCCATCACAGCCTTCATCTTGGCGAGCAGGCGCGGCTTGTCGTCGACCATGGCGTAATGCTCGGCCGGGTAGTGGCGCTGCACCGAATCCAGCATCTGCTCCTTGTGCAGATAGATCATTACCCGCCCTTCCACCGCGTCCCACAGGCCCGCGCGCTGCACCTTGCGCGGCTGGAACACGATGTCGCCATCCGAGAGCACGGCGGGAGCGCTGAACGTCTTGAGATGGGCGATCGCCTCCAGGGCCTTGGGGAAGACGCGCTCGGCGAAGGGATATTCCAGCAGGAATTTCGACATCTGCAGGAGGTCGGGATCATCGTCCAGCCCGGCGCGAAAGAGCTGCAGCGCAGCGAGATAGTCGGCATAGCCGTATTCGTCGCGGATCTTGCCGTAGATCGCCCAGTAGCGTGCGCGCTGGTCGGCGCCGAAGGCTTCCTCGATATGGTCGCCGAGGTCCTCGCCGAAGCGGTCATTGTCGAGCAGCGTGTTGTCGACGTCGAGAAGGACGACGAGCTTGCGGTCAGGGGACACGGCGAACTCCTGTGAGGTTACGCGAACGGCGGGCGTGGCACGGAACGAACCGCGTCAGCGCCCCATCCGGTTCCAGGCGTCGAGGCCAGCGATCTTGTAGGCCTCGGCGAGGGTGGGATAGTTGAAGGTGTTCTCGATGAAATAATCGATCGTGCCTTTGAGGTTGAGCACGGCCTGGCCGATATGGATCAGTTCGGTCGCCCCCTCGCCCAGGATGTGCACGCCGAGGAGGCGGCGGGTCTTGGTCGAGAAGATCATCTTCATGATGCCGCTGTCGAGCCCCATGATGTGGCCGCGCGAGGTCTCGCGCATGCGGGCGATGCCGACCTCGTAGGGAATGCCCTTCTGGCGCACTTCCTCCTCGGTCAGGCCGGTGGTGGAGATCTCCGGCACCGAATAGATGCCATAGGGGAAATATTCCGGCGGCGGCGGCGGATCGAGGCCGAAGGCGTGGCAGGCGGCCACCCGCCCCTGCTCCATCGAGGTGGAGGCCAGGCTGGGAAAGCCGATGACGTCGCCGGCCGCATAGATATGCGGCACCTCGGTCTGCAGGGTGGCGGGCGTGACGCCGATGCGTCCCCGGTGATCGGTCTTCAGGCCGGCCGCATCGAGGTTCAGCCTGTCCGTATTGCCGACGCGCCCGGCGGCGAACATCAGCATCTCCGAGGACACCCTGCGCCCGTCCCCCAGCTTGGTGACGACGCGGCTGTCCTCGCGCTCGATCGAGACCACCGGGGAGCCCAGGCGTAGCGAGACGTTGCGGTCCCGCAGTTCATGCATGAACTCCTCGATCAGTTCCTTGTCGATGAAATCGAGGAAGCTCGAGCGCGGTTCGATCAGCGTGACGGCGACGTCGAGCGCGCTGAAGATGGTGGCATATTCGACGCCGATCACCCCGGCGCCGATCACGGTGAGGCTGCGCGGCAACCGGGGCAGCTCGATGATCTCGTCGCTGTCGAAGACATTGTCGGCATTGAACGGCACGTAGTCGGGGCGGAAGGGGCGCGTGCCGCAGGCGATCAGGATGTAGTTCGCCGTTACCGTGCTCTTGGTTCCGGTCTCGGTGGTGATCTCGATTTCGTGCGGGCCGAGAAAGCGCGCCTCGCCGCGGGCCGTGCGTACGGTGTTGCGGCTGAACTGGTGCTCCAACACCTCGACCTCGTGGTCGAGCGTCTTCTGCAGGCGGACCATCAGGTCGGTGGCGCCGATATCCTGCTTGACCCGATAGGCCCGGCCATAGAAGCCACGCTCGCGCCAGCCCGAAAGATTGAGCACCGTCTCGCGCAGCGTCTTGGAGGGAATCGTTCCGGTATGCACCGACACGCCGCCGACGCGCCGCCCCTTCTCCACCACCAGGACCGACTTGCCAAGCTTGGCCGATTGTACGGCGGCACGCCGGCCGGACGGGCCCGAACCGATGACGAGCATGTCATAATCATACATGGAGGGAAGTCTCTAGGCCGTTGGAACAAGGTGTCGAAAGGCGGGAAATGCCCCGCAGCATCGTCATGCTGCATGACAGCATGAATGCACATAGGGCTGCCGTCTGCCAAGAGACAAGAAAAAATGCCACGGCACTGTCTGGGAAGGTAGGCAGCCATGGCAATCGGGTGAGCGACACGACATGGTCATTGCGGGCGCATTGCTCCCCGCAAGGCAGGATGGCGGATTCAGCAAAAAGCCATGTGCGCCAACAAGCCTGCAACGCTCATGAGCACGACCGCTGAACCCAGATCGATCAAGGTCTCCATCTTCAATTCTCCTGGAATTTGGTGATTTGCAGAAATGGGACCGCCATCAAGGGCCGGCCATTTTGATCTGTTTTATTGATGCCTGCAATTTAGCCCCTGCCTGAGCTTGCGATAAGATGACATAATTCATATGAGCCATTAAGCTGGACTAATAAATCACGATGGAAAACCTCAACGACCTCGCTGCGTTTGCGGCCGTTGCCCGAGAGCGGAGCTTCACGCGCGCTGCCGCCAAGCTTGGCGTTTCGCCGTCCGCTCTCAGTCAGACTATCCGTAATCTCGAGGAGCGATTGGGGCTGCGGCTCCTGACCCGCACCACGCGCAGCGTTGCGTCCACCGAGGCAGGCGAGCGGCTGCTGCGCACGATCACGCCGCGCTTCGAAGAGATAGAAGCCGAACTGGCGGCCTTGAGCGAACTTCGCGACAAGCCGGCCGGAACGGTTCGCATTACCGCCGGCGAACATGCCGCGATCTCGGTCCTGCAACCGGCACTCAAACGCTTTCTACCGGACTACCCCGATATCCAGGTCGAGATCATTATCGACTATGGCCTCACCGATATCGTGGCGGAAGGCTATGATGCGGGCGTTCGCATGGGCGAACAGGTCGCCAAAGACATGATCGCTGTCCGTATTGGGCCGGACATGCGCATGGCAGTTGTCGCCTCGCCCGACTATTTCGAGCGGAATCCAGCCCCGAAGATCCCGCAGGATCTGACCGCCCACAAATGTATCAATGTTCGCCTTCCAACCTATGGCGGGCTGTTTGCCTGGGACCTTGAAAAAGACAGGCGCGAGGTCAAGGTCCGTGGAGAGGGACAACTCGTCTTCAATAGCCTCAGCATGCGGTTGAGTTCGGCACTGGACGGCCTGGGGGTCGCCTATATGCCTGAAGACCATGCGATGCCCTATATCGCAGATGGTAGGCTGATCCGCGTTCTTGAGGATTGGTGCCCCACCTTTCCCGGCTATCACCTCTACTATCCGAGCCGGCGGCAGCGGTCGCCGGCGCTGGCCCTGTTTGCGGACCTCCTCCGATATCGCGGCGACTGATGGAAGCCTTGTGGCCGTTCACCCCGAGGAGCCATTTCGGGGTGAATCAGGTCAGCGTCGGTACTGCTCGTCCGAAACTTTCTCCATCCACTCGACGGTCCTTCCATCGAGCGCCTCGGAGAAAGCGATATGGCTCATGCCGACAGCAGGGCTTGCACCATGCCAATGCTTCACCCCGGGCGGAATCCAGACGACATCGCCGGGCCGGATTTCCTGGGCGGGACCGCCCCATTCCTGCACGAGCCCCACGCCCACCGCGACGATGAGCGTCTGGCCGAGGGGATGGGTGTGCCAGGCAGTCCGCGCCCCCGGCTCGAATGTGACGATCGCGCCGCTTATCCGGGCTGGGTCGCTGCCCTTGAAACGCGAATCCACGCGCACCGAACCAGTAAAATGGTCGGCCGGGGCGATGATGGACGGTTGTAAGCCTGGACGCGTAACGCTGATCATTGGATTCGACTGGGCCGAGGCCGACGAGGTGAACATGAGAGAAAGGATGATCGCGGCACGGGACTTCACCTTTCCCATTCACTTTCCATTTTCCTGGAAGACGTCCTTGGCGACCGCGACGCCGGAAACCGCACTCGGCCAGCCCGAATAAAAGGCCATGTGGGTGATCGTCTCGACGACCTCGTCCTTGGTCAGGCCGTTCTGAAGGCCAATCTTGATGTGCGATCGAAGCTGATCCGGGCGATTGAGTGCGATCAAGGCGGAAATCGTGACAAGGCTCCGATCTCGCTTTGAAAGCCCTGGGCGTTCCCAGATATCACCGTAGAGGACATCGTCTGTCAGTTCAGCGAGCTTGGGTGCGGTCCCTCCCATCAATTGCTGCGCGCGGGACGGCTGCTGGGCCGGTCCTGCATCGGATGTGGCGGGAGGCTGGTTCTGGGCGATTGCCATGGTGGAAATTCCTCCGGACACAAGCAGACCGGCTGCGACGAACAGATTTCGGGTGTGTTTCTTCAATGGATTTTTCCTCGCCGTTGGAGGCGGACTCAGCGATGGGGCAGACCTTCGGCCGCTGTGTTGCTGAAGGCTCTTATTGCCTGCCCCCTGGAGACCATGCTGGGCCATTGGGTTTGATCGCGGCCAGCAATTAGATGGTTCGGGCAAAGAATGGCGTCAGCTTGCCCAATGCGGCGTCCACATATTGGGGAACCCAATAGGTCTCGATGTGGGTCGCACCCTCGATCTTGAACAGTTCCTTGTCCTTTGTTCCACCGGCCTTGGGGAATGCCTCCTCGGTCATATACAGGCTGTCGGCCTTGCTTCCGGCGATCATCAGCAGCGGCTGGTCGATCAGGTCGACCTGATCCGTTGCGTCCCAACGCATCAGCTCGAGCAGGCTGCTCATGGTGTATTTGAATGTCGAGTTGGGATGCGCATGCGTCTTCCAGTAGTACTCGTACCCCTGGCGATACATTTCGAACGGCAGCGCGGCGATCTGCGCGTCGGTCAGATTGGCATCCCCCGCATAGAGAATGTCTCCACCGGCCATTTGCTGGGCGCGGGCAGCCGAAACCTGCTTCAGGCGTTCCTGGATGGTGCCCAGTTGCGAATCCGCAAAGCCATTGCGGCGAACCCGCCCGGAGTTGAACATGCTGAGCGTCGCAATGGCCTTGAAGCGCTTGTCGGTTTTGGCTGCCGCCAACGAGTATCCGCCACCGCCACAGATGCCGAGCAGGCCAAGGCGTGTGGCATCGACGCCCGGATAGCGGGTGATGAAGTCCGCCATGCCGTGGATGTCCTCGATGCGAGATGCGGGTTTGTCCACGTTTCGCGGTTCGCCGCCGCTGCCACCCTGGTAGGCGGCGTCCGCCGTGATCGTGATGTAGCCCCGTTGCGCCAGATGCTGGGCATAGAGGCCCGCAACCTGTTCCTTCACGCCGCCATTGGGGTGCGCAACGACGATCGCCGGATATTTCCGGTTCGGATCGTAGTTCGCCGGCGTATAGACGTTGGCAACGATATCCAGGCCATTGAGCTTGTACTTGACCGGATGGATATTGACCTTGCCAGGCGCGTTCTCGGTGATCGCGCCGTCATAGACCAGCGAGAACGGATTTTGCTTAAAATCGGCCGCGACGGCGGTAGCATTGGTCATTGCTGTAACTCCTAGCGTTGCACCCGACAGAACAAGCACGGAGGCTCCGAGGAACTCGCGCCTTCTCTCGTCGATGACTTCGTTGGCCATATCGAACTCCACTCTTTGATCAGCGAACTTGTGCCACCGAGTGTTCGCGCGGACGGGTCAATCCAGCTTCTTCTCGGCAAGGAACTGCGAGATCAGGTCGGCGATCTGGACATTGTTCAGATCGGACATCAGGAAGTGCGTGTTGCCGCGAATACCGATGTCCGGCAGATGCACCAGCCGTGCGTCGCCGCCATGCTTGTTGACGGCATCGACCCAGAGCCTGGCCATGGCGAGCCGCACCCGCCAGTTGTCCTGTCCCCGCTCAGTGGTCGGCTCGGTCGGGAAGTTGTCGCCGTAATAGATGACGATCGGAATACGGGTGAGCTTCTGA
Source organism: Labrys sp. E2SS-1L (assembly GCF_057073705.1). Taxonomy (NCBI): domain Bacteria; kingdom Pseudomonadati; phylum Pseudomonadota; class Alphaproteobacteria; order Hyphomicrobiales; family Xanthobacteraceae; genus Labrys; species Labrys sp. E2SS-1L. The sequence continues at coordinate 1,410,955 of NZ_CP172713.1, forward strand.
AAATCCCGCAGCGGAACGGCCTCGGGCGACAAGGTGCCGGCGGCACTCTGCATCGCAGGAGGCAACTCACCTTCCGGGAAGATGAAGCCGCTGCCTGGTTCGAGAGCGACGATCGCCTTGACATTGGGGCTCTTGATCGCCGTCAGCCAACCGGGTCCGCCAGCCTGCGAATGCGTGAAGAGGATGCCGGGACCGATCTTGTCGAACAGCGCCGACATCGCATCCGAGATCACACCGGCATCGTAGGGTCCCGTGTTGGGCGTGACAGAGCGGAAGAATTGATCCAGCGTTTCAGACTTACGATCGAACTGCACGTTATCGAAGAAGTTCGGCCATTTTCCGAGGCGGAACTGGTCGAAGAACAGCTGGTCATAGGGTGTCGGCTCAATGGTCGCGGCGGCGGTGCTGTTGCCCGCCCGGCCGCGGCGTGGCTGATCGACAATGTAGGTCGTGAAGTGCCGACGCAGGAAAATGCTCTGAAATCCTTCGCGGCCATCTGGCGTGGTCTCCCAACTGCGCCCCGACTGGTAGGCGCCATGCAGCATGACGATGGGGAGCGCCTTGAGGGTCAGCGGGATCTGATAAAAGGTGTAGAGATGATCGCCGTGGAATGTCTGCCCCTCGGCCGTCGGCTTGTTGTTGTTGTAGGTACCTGGAGTGCTCACCACTTTCCCACCGGTAGCGAAGCTACCTTGCTCCAGGATGGTCAGAGGTTCCGTTTTTCCTTTTTGATCAGCTGTTGCGGCGGCACAAGCAAGCATCGCTGCAGCCGCGAGCGACGATGCGACGAACCGATTGCGAGAACTCAAGGCACCCGTCCCTTTCAACCTGCATACCGTTGAGAAAGGGATAGAGCCAATCGCATTCTTTGATTAGTGGCATATATTCGGATGCGTCTTTAAGTTTAGCTTAACAATCTTAAGATGCATTCGATCCGAGCAGGCTGCCTGGCTCGAAGGAAGCAACCAGGCTGGGCAATGTGATCAATGACAAGAATCCCGGACGCGAGAATCCAAGCAATCGCGTGATCTCCATCGCCTTCGGTATAGCCGTTCTTGACATCAGCTGGGACTTCGAAATGCTTCAGAGTGCTAAGCTCAAAGGCATCGGACAGTCCCTCAATCTCTGGGATGAGCCAAGTCTGGTGAGCAGAAGAACTGGCCTGCTTAGATGCTCAATCGTGGACCCGATGAATAAGCAAAGAGACCCGGAGCCACGATGAAAGGATCTCTTTGTCGTCTGGCGACCCCGCCTCTGCATCGTATCACTGCGTGCTGCCATGCGCGCGGAATGACAAGATCAACTTCGTCCGAGTGCATCGGGCCGGTCGCGCCCTACCCTGCCCGCCGGCCCGGCAGCACATCCGCGACCGCCGTCGACCATCCGCTATCCGTGTGCTTGGCCCAATAGGCCTCGAGCAGCGCCCTTGTGACCGGCCCCATACGCCCCTCGCCGACGGCGGCGGCATTGATCCGCGTCACCGGCATGATGCCGCCGGCGGTCGAGGTGATGAAGACCTCGTCGGCTGCCAGCGCCTCGGCCGCCGCCACGACCCGCTCCTCCAGGGGAAAGCCGAACTCGGCGGCGAGTTCGATGGCGCTTTGGCGGGTGACGCCGCGCAGCACGCCGCGATCCGGCGTGGCGATCCGGCCCTGGCGCACGGTGAAGATGTTGAAGCCCGGGCCTTCAGCGAGATTGCCATCGACATCCGTCAGCACGGCGCTTTGCGCACCACGGGCATAGGCATCGTAGAGCCCCATGACGAAATCCAGCCAGTGATAGTTCTTGACGGTGGGATCGACCGAATCCGGCGGGATGCGGCGGATGTCGGACAGCACGATGGAAAGCCCGCCCTCGCGCTGTTCGGGCTTGAGGATCCAGCCGAAGGGAATGGCAAAGCAGATCAGCTGGTTATGGGCCTCCCTGGGATCGCGCGAGAAGGTCGGCGAGAGGCCGCGCGTCAGCACCATCTCGACATAGGCATCCTCGAACCCGGAGCGGGCGACGCATTCGCCAAGGATCTGGACGAGCTTTCCGGGCGAGACCGGCAGCGTGAGGCGCAGCCTGTCGGCCGAGCGCAGGAACCGCTCGACATGGGTGTCGAGGCGGAAGAAGCGCCCCTTCCAGACATGCACGACGTCATAGGTCGCATCCGAATGCAGGAAGCCCCAGTCGAGCACCGAGATCTTGGCTTCCGACATGGGCACGAAGGCGCCATCGATATAGGCTGTTCCGGCAGGATAGTTCATGCGACCTCGCTCTTGCACCCACGCCCCTAGATCGGAATCGGGCCTATGCGATCTGCGCCCGGCAATGAAAATAATTCAAGGCCGATGTCGCCCTCCGGCAGGCTCGTTCGTCGTCACGATAGGCGGCCGAGCAAGTCGGCCAGGCAGGAAACCGATGCGATGACAATCACCATCACGGCCTTTGAACGTTCGCCCGATGGCGGCAAGGGACTGGCGCGCGATACGCGCGTTCGCTGGGCGCTCGAGGAAGTGGGCCAGCCTTATGAGGTTCGCCTGGTTTCGTTCGCAGACATGAAGGCGCCCGGCCATCTGGCCCTCCATCCCTTCGGCCAGATTCCCACCTATGAGGAGGGTTCTCTGTGCCTATTCGAGACCGGCTCGATCGTCTTTCACCTTGCCGAGAAGCATGCGGGCCTGCTCCCGCAGGGGCGCGATGCACGGGCGCGGGCGATCACCTGGATGTTTGCCGCGCTCAACACCGTCGAGCCGCCGATCCTCGACCTGACGACAGCCAGGATATTCGAAGCCGACAAGCCTTGGAGCGCGGAGCGCCTGCCCCTGGTTAAGGACCGCGTTCGGGCTAGGCTCGACCAGCTTTCAGCACGGCTGGGCAACGCCGAGTGGCTCGACGGTGCGTTCAGCGCAGGCGATTTGTTGATGGTGTCCGTGCTGCTGCGCCTGAGAATGTCGGGCCTGCTGGACGAATATCAAAACCTGGCGGCCTATGTCGCTCGCGGCGAAGCCCGGCCCGCCTATGTCAGGGCCTTTGCCGCCCAATTTGCGGTCAACGCCCCATCAGACCGTTAAAACATACGCTCACAAAGTCCAGCCGACAGAATCTACGAGCTAAATTGGCGCCAAGGCGTGGCCACGAATGCGCCAGCCGAGCGTGAGCGGCGTTCCCGGCTCGAGTGTGATTGCCGTGCGCACGCCGGCAAGCGCGATGGGATTGTCCGAGGCGGCGATCACCGATCCGAAATCGAAGGCCGAGGCCACCGGCTCGACGCCGACGCATAGGTGGCGCCCGTTCCAGGGCGCGAACTTGCGCCCGCGATTGCTCATCCATAGCAGGCAGGACGGCAGCTTCGCCGTGTCCCAGGAAAGATCCCAGGCAACTCGGTCGTGCTCGTCGACAAGATGCACGCCGCCCTCGATGCCGCAGAGTTGCAGGATGTCCTCGCGGTCATCGGCGAAGGGCAGCCTGTCGAAACGCTCGTGCCCGCCTGACTTGATTGCGACCTCGGCAAGCGTGGTGAACTTCCTGTCGGGCTCGGCCCGGGCCGCCGCCTCGGCCACGGGATGGCTGAGGCCGAAGCGATAAGGTCCGGGCTCGATGCGGAAGGATCCGGGATTTCCACGCAGGGCGAAGTTGGGGTGAAAGCCGAAAGGCCTGACACAGGGGCGCCGGGCCTGGATCTCGACGGAAACATCGAGCCCGGCCTGCCCGTCGATCGGCCGGATCGTGCGCGTGATCCGCTCGATCGGCGAGTCGCCGGGATAATCGAGGTCGAGGGTGATCGCCTCCCGCGTGAGCGACATCAGCTTCCATTCGGAGGCAGCGCTGTAGCCATGCAGCAAATGATCGCTCGGGCCGAGCGGATCGGCGGCCTGCGGCAAGGGAGCATCGACCAGCCCCCTCCAGGCACCGACCAGGGGATCATCGCGGCCGTAGAGCCGCCCAAAGGGCAGGCAGGGCCAGTCGCCCCTGAGGTTCTCCAGGCCGGGTTCGACGGCTTCGCCGGCCGTGATCCAGGGCGCCTCGTGGAAGGGTTCGACGAAACGGCCATCGTCGAGGCGAAAGCGCGTGCGGCCCAGGGCGGCGGCGCCGGCATGTACCGTCACCTGGCCATGCGACCAGTCGAGCGACCAGGTTTGCGGCATGTGGATGTTCCCAAATGTCTAACCGAGGGCAGATCGAGCTGCGATTACAACAGCATGACTGTCCCGCGCTACACGGTTTGAAGTGGCGCGAGCCTTGTCATTGCCGGGCTTGACCCGGCAATCCAGCCTTCCGCTCGAAGCGGCGACGACCGGCTCACTGGATGCCCGGGTCAAGCCCGGGCATGACAAAGTTCACTCCCTTCGCCGGTTCGGCTAGAACTTGAATTCCTCGACATTGGCCGGCGTGACGATCTTGGCAGGACCGAGGACCACCTCGCCCTTCTCGCCCACCGTGTAGTCGCCGAGGCGCCCGGCCTTGAACTTGTCGCCCGGCTTGCCGGCGATCTTGCACTGCGCCAGTTGCTGGGCGCCGTAATAGGTCAGGTAGCCGAGGTCCTTGACGTTCCACCAGATGTCCTGGACGGAGCCGTTCTGGATGTATTTCTTGATCAGGGTGGCAGGAGCGAGCCCCGTCAGCTTGACCTTGCCGAGGCTGCCCGCCTGGTCGAGGGCGCGCGCCGCCGCCGGCAGGCCGATGCCGGCTGGGATGATGATGCCCTTGAGGTTCGGGAAGGCCTGGACGAGCGCCAGGGCCTGCTGCTGGTTGACCTGCTCGCTCTCCTGGCCATAGGCGATCTGCACCAGCTTCATCTTGGCGAATTTCGGCTCCTTCATCTTGTTCTTGATGAAGTCGATCCAGGCATTCTGGTTGGTCGCCGTCGGGGTCGAGGACAGGATGGCGAAATCCCCCTCATAGCCGATCATCTGGCCCATGCTCTCCAGCATCATCTCGGCCAGGCTGTCGCCCTTGGCCTGGTTGAAGAACAGTGAACGGGCGGCTTCCGAAACGTCGGAATCATAGGAGACGATCCTGACGCCCTGTTTGGCCGCGCGCTTGAGGGCGGGCGCCACGGCATTGGCGTCATTGCCGGAGATGGCGATGACGTCGACCTTCTGGGACACGAGATTGTTGATGAACTCGATCTGGGCTTCGGCAGTCGCCTGGGACGGCGCCTGCTGGATCACCTTGCCGCCAATCTCCTTCTGGGCCTCCTCCGCCCCGGTCCTGGCCACCTGGAAATAGGGATCGGTGTCGAGCTTGGGCAGGAAGCCGACGGTGACGGGTTCCTTCGCGCATTTCTCGGCTGCGAAAGCCGGCGCCGCCAGGGCGCCCAGCACGATGGCCGTGGTCAGGATCAGATGGGTTCTCGTCGCTTTTTTCATGGCTTGTCTCCTCCTTCACGCCTTTCTCGAGGTCGTTGTTGTCTACGCTTTCAGTCAGGTCGTTCGTTCCGGCCCTTTCGGCAGGCTGGCTGTCTTGAACTTCGCCTGGAGACCGCCATAAAGGCGCTGGGCCGTGGTGCTGAGCAGCAGCGAGACGATCAGCAAGAGCCCGATCACCGTGCCCTGTGCATCGCCGCCGATCTGGCTCAGGCCCAGCACGTTGCGCAGCGTGGCGATCAGCACCAGCGCCAGGAACACGCCGGTGAGCTTGCCCTTGCCGCCGAACACGCTGACGCCGCCGAGCAGCGCGATGGTGATCACGTCGAGCTCCAGGCCGATGGCATTGTCGGCCCGCGCATTGGCAAGGCGGGCAGTGAATACGATGGAGGCAATGGCGCAGATGAAGCCGCTGAGCACGAACAGGCCGAGGCGGATGCGCGCCACCCGCACGCCGGCATAGAGTGCCGCATCGGGGCTGCCGCCGATGGCATAGATACGCCGGCCGATACTGCTCATCTGCAGGAGGATGGCGAAGACCGGCGCCAGCACGAGGAAGGGCACGATCGTCCAGGGGATCGGCGTGTCGCCCAGCGTGTCGATGCCGAAATCGGTGAAGCTCTCGGGAAACTCGTTCACCGAGCCGGTGCCGAGCAGGATGTAGCCGATGCCGCGGAACATCGCCATGGTGCCGAGGGTCACCACCAGCGAGGGCAGGCCGAGATAGGTCACCAGCACGCCGTTGAAGGCGCCTGCCAGGATGCCCGCCAGCAGCGCCAGCGCGATCGCCCCCTCCAGCGGCAGGCCCTCGCGGATCAGCACGCCGAACACCACGCTGCACAGCGCCAGGATGCTGGCGACGGAGAGGTCGATCTCGCGGGCGATGATTAGGAGCACCATCGGCAGCACGATCAGCGCCCGCTCGGATGCGCCTGCAATGGCCTGAGAGATGTTGAAGACCGTGGCGAAGTTCGGCACGGCGAACACCGCATAGGCGAGAACCGCCACCGTCAGCAGGGCCAGGAAGTTCTCCCAGCTGGCGATCCTTTCGATGAGGCTGGTCTTCATCGCGCCCTCCGTCCCTGATGGGTTCGCCGCCCGATGATGGTATCGACACCGATGGCGAGCAGGATGACGAGGCCATAGACCCCTTGCAGCCAGAGGGGATCGACGCGCACCAGCGTCAGTCCGTTCTGGATCACCAGCAAGGTGAGCGCCCCCAGGGCGACGCCGAGCACCGTTCCGGCCCCGCCCCTGATGGCGACGCCGCCCACCACCACCGAGGCTATCACGGTGAGTTCGAAGCCGAGCGCCACGCGGGCGTCGATGGTGGCATAGCGCGAGGCCCAAAGGGCGCCGTCGAAGCCGGCCAGCAGGCCTGCCAGCATGAAGGCCCCGAGCACGAGGGCCGTACGGCGGATGCCGATCAGGGCAGCGCCGTCCGGATTGGAGCCGATGGCATAGAGCTCCCGGCCGACAGGCCAGTGCCTCAGGATCAGCCCGATCACCACCAGGCAGGCAAGGGCGATGAGAATCACGGCTGGAATGCCGGCGATGCGGGCGCTGGTCATGTCGAGCCAAGCCTGCGGCACCTGGTCGGCGCTGATCTGTCGGCCGCCCGCCCACAGGCTGTTCAGGCCCCGGAAGACCGAAAGCGTCCCGAGCGTGACCACGATGGCCGGCACGCGCCCAAGGGTCACCACCAGCCCGTTGAGGGCACCGCAGGCCAGGCCGACCACACAGGCCACGCCGACGCCCAGAAGCACCGAGCTGTCCGGGTGGGCATGCATGAAGCTCGCCGCGCCATAGGCCGACAGGCCGATCACCGAGGCCACCGACAGGTCGATGTTGCGCGTGAGCAGGACCAGCATCTGGGCCACGGCGACGATCATCAGCAGCGCCGCGTCCATGGCGATGGCTGTGAGGTTTTCCGGGCTGACCATGCGCGGATTGAGGAACATCACCGGCAGGACCACGGCGGCCATGGCCCCGACCAGCCCGACCTCGCGCCGGCGCAGCAGCGCCTTGAGCCAGCCCGCCTTGGCCTCATCGGCCTTGGTGGCGTCATCCCGCGATGCCAGCGCCGGTTGCTTGTCCGCAATCACCCCGCCGGCATCCGTGGCCGCGCGTATGACCTTTTCCTGGTCGGCCTCCTCGCGGGTGAAGGCGCCGGCCATCCGGCCTTCGCGCAGCACCACGATGCGGTCGCACATGCTGACCAGTTCCGGCAGCTCCGAGGAGATCAGGATGATCGCCAGCCCCTGCTGGGCAAGTTCCGCGATCATGGTATGGACTTCGGACTTGCTCTCGACGTCGATGCCCTGGGTCGGCTCGTCGAGGATGAGCAGCCTGGGCTGGGTGGCGAGCCATTTCGACAGCACCACCTTCTGCTGATTGCCGCCCGAGAGTGTCTTCACAGGCTGGTCGAAGCTGCGGAATTTCAGCTTCAGGCGCTTGAGATGCGGCTCGACCAAAGCCAGTTCCTGCCGCCGCATCACCAGCCCGGCCATCGTGGCCTTCTCGATCACCGGCAGGGACGCATTGTCGAGGATGGGAAAATCCATCACCAGGCTCTGGCCGAGCCGGTCCTCCGAGACATAGGCGATGCCGGCGGCCATGGCGGCGGGCGGATCGGCAAAGGCCACCGCCTTGCCCTCCATCTCGATGCGGCCCGCCGTCGGCTGGTCGATGCCGAACAACACGCGGGCGATCTCGGTGCGCCCGCTGCCTACCAGCCCGCCGAGGCCGACGATCTCGCCGGCCCGGACATTGAAGGAGACATCCTCGAACGCCCCTTCGCGCGACAGGCCGGAGACGGAGAGCACCTCCTGGCCGGGTTTTGATTCCCATTGCGGATAGATGGCCTTGAGCGGCCGCCCGATCATCATCTGCACGGCCTGGTCGCGGTCGAGCTCGGCTGCCTGCCTCACGCCGATGAGGTGCCCATCGCGCAGGACGGCGATGCGGTCGGCAATCCGGTAGATCTCCTCCATGCGATGGCCGACGAACATCATCGCCACCTGCCGGGCCTTGAGGTCGGCGACCACGGCGAAGAGACGCTCGACTTCGCGCTGGGACAGCGCCGCGGTCGGCTCGTCCATGATCAGCACCTTGGCATTGACCGACAGGGCGCGGGCGATCTCGACCAATTGCTGCTCGGAGGTGCGCAGCTCCTTCAAGGGATCCTCGGGCGAGCACTGCAGCCCGACCACATCGAGCAGCGCGCGCGCTTCCTCGCGCATGCGTTCATAGTCGATGCGTCCCAAGGCACGCTGCGGCATGTGGCCGACGAAAATGTTCTCGAACACCGTCAGGTCACCGAACAGGCCGGGATGCTGGTGCATCACCGCAATGCCGCGTCGCTGCGCTTCGAGGGGCGACCAATGCTCCACCGGATCGCCGCCGATGGTCACCGCACCCTCGTCCGGCCTGTAGACGCCGGCAAGCAGCTTGACGCAGGTGCTCTTGCCCGCACCGTTCTCGCCCAACAGGGCCAGCACCTCACCGGGCAGGAGATCGAAACTGGCGTGGGAAAGGGCGATCGTTCCTCCGAAGCGCTTGGAGGCGTTCACCAAGCCGGCGGCCGCGACGGGGGACGCGATCGAGGCTCCGAAATCCTCATCCGCCAGGCTGCTCTTCATGGCCTTGCCCGCCGGCGACGATGCGACCGAGATGCGCCCATCATCAACGTCCCCTCACCTTTAATTATTAAAGCAAATGGATATATCGATGACCCCAAACTGTCAAGCGCATGCCCTCGCGCCTAAGCGGCACCGATATAGGTTCTCAGGCTGGCGCGCCCGATGCCCGGCGCCTTGGCCTTCACCAGCGTGGCGCTGTCCGGCGCGAACATGGCATAGAGCGGCAGGATGGCTGCGCCGATCGCTGCGGCGCGCGGCCCCATGGTGCCGACCGCGATCTCGGGCGCGAACAGGCCTTCGGGTACGATCTCGCCGAAGCGACGCGACACCGCCTCGACCGTGCGCTGCAGGATGGCCGCCGGCAGGATGCCGTCGATCACGATGGCCGAGACATCGACCACGGCGATGGCACCGACGATGGCCTGAGCCAGGGCATCGGCACAGTCCTCGACCCACTCGCCGAGAAAGGGTTCGGCCTTCTCGCCGATTTCGTCGAGCTCGAGAGCCCGGCGGATCGGCACGCCGTTCTCGCGCAGATGATTGGTCAGCACATAGATCGACGCGCGGCGCAGCAGGATCTCGAAGGGTCCCTTCGGCGCCGGCACGCTCGACAGCAGCGAAGGCGTCACCGGATAGGGACCGAAGGCCGCCGAATTGCCGTTCGGGCCGGTCTCCAGATTGCCGTTGATGATCAGTCCGCCACCGATGAAGGTGGAGATGAACAGATAGATGAAGTCCCGGACCTCCCGGCCCCGGCCATAGACCAGTTCGGCCGTCGCCGCGCCGGAGGCGTCGTTCTCGAAGAACAACGGCAGGTCGATGCTGTCGTTCAGGGCCTTGGCAAAGTCGAAATCCTCCCAGGCCTGGGTGATCGAGCCCGGCATGCCCAGTTCCTTGGTCCAGCTGTCCATGAAATAGGGCATCGCCACCCCGACGCCGACCACCCGGCTGCGCAAATCGGGCGCCAGGCCGGCCCGGAAGGTGCGGACATAGGCGGCCGCCAGCTCCGCCACCATCTGCGGCTCGGGATATTCGTATTCGCTGGTCTCCATGCGCAGGGTGCGGCCGGTGAAATCGACCAGCACGGCATCGAAGGCCCGCCGGCCGACATGCAGGCCGATCGAGAAGGCGCCGTCGGGCGCCGGCGCATAGAGGGTGGAAGGCTGCCCGACCTGTCCGGCGCGCTTGCCCTCATGGCGGACCAGCCCGACTTCCTCGAGGTGATCGACGATGACGGCCACGGCCTGGGGCGTGAGATTGGCGGAACGGGCGAGCTCTGCCTTGGAAGCTTGGCCAAGGCGCTGCAACGCCTCGAGCACCACGCGCTCATTGTAGCGCCGCACCTGGACGGAATTGCTGCCCTTGCGGCTCGCGGGCGCGTTCGGCTGGGACATGATCGCCATCGTGCTCCAAGGAATGAAGGATCTCGAGCCGGAAAGATCCTTCAATTATTAAAGCACTATGCTTAATTATCAAGGGGGACGTCCTGGGACCGCAGGCACCCTGCCCGCTCTTGAAAACTCTGGCTACGCAGGGAAAGCGAATGCGGGCGAGGACGCCCGCGATCTCTGGAAACCTATCGCGCCGCCGTCTGCGCATAGGCGCTGCCGAAGCGATTGGCGAGGAAGGCCGAGAGCGCGATATCCTCCTGGCGGATGAAGCCCTTCTGCGGCAGCTCGCCCTTGGCCAGCATGTCCAGCACGGCGCAGATGGCCGAGGCCGTCGTCACCTGGATGGCGCTGCGCAGGCGCGAGCCGACGCGGCGGTTGTAGATCTTGTTGGCATAGGTTTCCTGCACCAGATGGCCGTGGCGCTTGCCGCTGACGGTAACGAAGATCACCACCACGTCCTGGATCGTCGCCGGCAGGGCATTTTCGAGAATGTCCTTGAGCACGTCGCGGCGATGCCGGAGATCGAGGTCGTTGAGCAGCGCCTTCATGATCGCCGCATGGCCGGGATAGCGGATGGTACGGTAGTTCAACGTGCGCACCCGCCCCAGATAGGTTTCGCACAGGCTGCCGAGCCCGCCCGAGGTGTTGAAGGCCTCATAGGTGACGCCGTCGAGCGAGAATTCCTCGCGCTCCTCCATCGCCGGCACCTCGACGCGATGACCGTCGACGATCGCCTCGCAAGGCTCGCAATATTCGTTGATGACCCCGTCCGTCGACCAAGTCAGGTTGTAGTTGAGCGCGTTGGAGGGATATTGCGGCAGGGCGCCGACGCGCATGCGGATGGAATCGAGGCTGTCGAACTGCTGGGCGAGATCGTTGGCGACGATCGAGATGAAGCCGGGCGCCAGACCGCATTGGGGGATGAAGGCGCTCCTGGCCGAAGCCGCGAGGTCACGCACCCGGCGGGTCGAGGCGACGTCCTCGGTCAGGTCGAGATAATGAACGTTGGCGCGCGCCGCCGCCTCGGCGATACGGGTGGTGAGATGGAAGGGCGCGGCGCTGAGCACGGCATAGGCACCGTCCAGGACGGTGCGCAGGGCTGCTCCGTCCTCGAGATCGAGTTCACGCTGCTCCACGCCCGCCGACAGTTCGGCGCCCTCCAGTTGCGCGGCCGACCGGTCGATCACCGTGACTTCATAGTCCCCGCTGACCGCCAGGATATCGGCGATGCATGCGCCGATCTTGCCTGCTCCCGCCACCACGATCTTGCGCATTGTCCGCCTCCCCTGCCGTGTTTCCCTGAGCAAAGCCTACGCCTGCCTCCCTGCTTTTCGAAGCCTGCATTTCGACGAAATGCCGAACTATCTTTGCACAATGCCATCCGCTATATCGTCGTTATGACGACGCCCGCCGATGACGCCCTGATTGCCATCCTGCGCGAGAACGCCCGCGCCTCCACGGCCGAGATCGCCCGGCGCCTCGGCGTTTCCCGCACCACAGTGCAGAGCCGCCTGGCTCGTCTCGAACATCGCGGCGTGATCGCCGGCTACACCATCCGGCTTTCGGAGGAGCATACCCGTTCGCTGCTGCGCGCCCATGTGCTGCTCACCACCGTGCCCAAGCTGATTCGCCAGGTGGAGGCGGGCCTGCGCGAGATTCCGGCCGTACGCACGCTGCATTCGGTCAGCGGCAATTTCGACATGATCGCGGTGATCGAGGCTCGCTCGGTCGGCGAGCTCGACGAACTGGCCGATCGCATCGGCGCGCTGGAAGGAGTCGAGCGCACGTCGACCTCCCTCATCCTGTCGACGCGGATCGAACGCTAGGGCGTACCGAAAAGCGCGCGCCGATTCTCGGAAGAAATCATGCAATAACAATGATTTACGGCAACGGGTTCGATTTCGGAATCGAGCACGGCCGTGTGAGGCGTGTCCCGGCACCGACGGATATTCGACGATCCGCGTTCAGTTTCGGTTCAGCCGCAATCGGGATGATGGCGGCCCAATCAAGAGAGGTCGCGATGCTCCTGCGCAAGAAACTGATCAGTCTGGCTGGTACGCTGATGCTCGCCGTCTCGCCCACGGCGATCGTGCTGGTGCAGGACGCGCTGGCGCAGGATGCCCAGGCGCCCACCACGGAAGCGCCCGCGCCGGGTGCCAAGCCCTCGATCGAGGACGTGCTGAAGCGCCACAAGAAGGGCGGCGGCCAGGATGGCGAGGGCGCGCCGGCAAAACGGGCAGCTCCCGCCGAATCGCAGGACCAGGACGGCGGCGCTCCGGCTGCCAAGCCGAAGCGGCAGAAGCCGAACGCCGAGCAGGACGGCGCAGCATCCGGTTCAGGCGGTGACGAAACGCCTGCCGCCAAGCCCCGCCGCCAGAAGCCGACCCCCGGGGCCGCCGGCCAGGACGCGCCCGGCGAACCCGCGCCCGGCGAAGCGCCCCCCGCTGCCAAGCCCAAGCGCCAGAAGCCGGCCGCCGATTCGGCCGGCCAGGAAGCTCCCGGCAAGCCAACCGCGGGAGAACCTGCACAGGAGGCACCGGCTGCAAAGCCCAAGCGCCAAAAGCCCACAGCGCCTAGCGACACCACGGGACAAGACACGCCCGCAGCAAAACCCCGCACTCCCACCGAGCCGGATGCGGATCAAGGCAGCGGCGCGCCCGCGCAGACCAAGCCTGTCCAGCCCAAGCCTGTGCCCCAGCAGCCCGCCGCCGGCGACGGCCAGCCGGGTGCAGGACAGGAGAGCGGCGGCACGCCCGAACCGCGCGGCAAGCGCCGCGACCGTACCCAGGGCCAGCCCGGCACCGAAGGTACGCCGCAGGGCCTCGACAACGGCCAGCCGGATAGCCGCCCCTTGGATGGTCGCCCCGGCGGCCGCAACCAACTCCCCGGTCAAGGCGGGATTCCCCTGCCGGCCGACGGCACGCAACAGGGGCAGGAAGGCCGACCGGGCCTTCCGCCGCAGCCGGAGAACGGCAGCCAGCAAGGCCAGGGCCGCCCCCTGCAGGGTCCGGTCGACCGGGCAGCGGAGCAGCGCGCCATCGGCCTGCTGGGTGATGCCACGCCGCCCGATCGCCTCAACGACCAGCAATTGCGCCAGCGCCTCAACGTCTACCGCTCGGCCCTGTCAGCCGGCAACCTGTCGGAAGCCACCGAACAGGCCCTGATCCAGCGCCTGAACGGCGCGCGCGCCGCCCTGCGCAACCGCGTGGCCGACCAGGAATATGGCGGCGAACAGCAGCAGGGCCAGAGTGGGCAGGGTTCGCCCTTCGGCCGCTCCCAGTTCCGCCAGGGCTCGCCCCGGCCGCAGGACATCCCCGCCATCCTGGCGGACCGGCGCCCCTCCAACGTGCTGACCGTCGACCAGCTCAACCGGCGCATCCTGGTCTATCGCGATGCCGCCAACGACCAGCGCTACAACCCCGAGGACCGCGAGGCCTTCGCACAATATCTGCAGGACGATCGCAACGACCTGCGCCGCCGCCTGCTGAGCGATCGCGGCCAGCGCACCGATCGCCTACGGCGCTATGAAGGCGACGGACGCTTCGACGTGGACATCAATCCGCGCGGACAGCGCTATCAGAGCGTCTGGGCGGCGGAAGTCGACGACGACCAGATCGAGCAGCAATTCGCCTCCCGCCCGCTCAAGCCGCTGCCGCGCCGTTATGCACGGTCCGAATTCCTTGCCCAGCCCGAAGCGGTGATGGAACAGCCGGCCATCCGTCAGTCCATCCCCAGCGTGGAACTGGACACCATTCATTTCGGCTTCAACGAATCATTCGTGCGCGAGGAGGAGATCGCCAATCTCGACCGCATCGGCCGCATCATCGAGCGGATCGTGGCCGCCCATCCCAACGAGGTCTTCGTGATCGAGGGCAATACCGATGCGGTGGGTGACGATGCTTATAATCTGCGCCTGTCCAAGGAGCGGGCCGAGGCGGTGAAGCAGGCCCTGACCCAATATTACGTGATCGCGCCCGACAACCTGGTCACGGCGGGCCTCGGCGAGCGCTATCTCAAGATCCCGACGCCCGAGCCCGAGCAGGAGAATCGCCGCGTGACCCTGCGCCGCATCACGCCCCTGTTGCAGAACTGACGGCTACCATCACGATCGCGGCGCACATCCCTGTCGGATGCGCGCCGCTTTTGCTTGCCATCCTCGGCCCTTTCGCTTAAATCCCGCGGCGCGGTGACCGCAGGTCTCCGCATCTCCTCGCCTCATGCATGTAGCCACGGCCGGGACCGCATCCTGGCCCGCTTTTGTGCGGCGTCCCCTCATCGAGAGCGTCTTACCAACGTTCGAGAATTCATCGGAGCCTAGTGGCCGTATGTCCGGCAGCCCGCGTCCCCGTCTTGTCATGAAGTTTGGCGGCACCTCTGTCGCCACTGTCGAGCGCATCAAGAATGTGGCGCAGCATGTCAAACGCGAGGTTGCCGCCGGCTATGACGTGGCGGTGGTGGTCTCCGCCATGTCCGGCAAAACCAATGAGCTGGTCGGCTGGTGCAACGAGGCCTCGCCGCTGTATGACCAGCGCGAATACGACACCATCGTCGCTTCCGGCGAACAGGTGACCTCGGGCCTGCTCGCGCTGACGCTCACCAGCATCGGCATCAAGGCCCGTTCCTGGCAGGGCTGGCAGGTGCCGATCGAGACCTCGGCCGCCCACGGTTCCGCGCGCATCTCGGCGATCCCTTCCAAGAATCTCGATGACGGCTTCGCCGCCGGGGAAGTCGCGGTGATTTCCGGCTTCCAGGGCATCGAGCCCGTGAGCGGGCGCATCACCACGCTGGGGCGCGGCGGTTCCGACACCTCGGCCGTCGCCATCGCCGGCGCGATCGGCGCCGAGCGCTGCGACATCTACACCGATGTCGACGGCGTCTACACCACCGATCCGCGCATCGTGCCCAAGGCGCAGCGCATGGACCGCATCGCCTTCGAGGAAATGCTGGAAATGGCCTCCCTCGGCGCCAAGGTGCTGCAGGTGCGTTCGGTGGAACTCGCCATGGTCCACAAGGTGAAAACCTATGTAAGATCGTCCTTCGACGATCCTGAAAACCCCAATCCCGGAACCCTGATCTGCGACGAGGAAGACATCATGGAACAGCAGGTTGTGACCGGCATCGCCTATTCGAAGGATGAAGCGCAGATCACCCTGCGTGACGTGGCCGACCGTCCGGGTGTCGCCGCCGCCATCTTCGTGCCCCTGGCCGACGCCAACATCAATGTCGACATGATCGTCCAGAACATTTCGGCCGACGGCGCCTCCACCGACATCACCTTCACGGTGCCGCAGGCCGAGTTCCAGCGCGCCAAGGACGTGATCGACAAGGCCCGCAAGGACGTGGTGTGCGACAATGTCGAGACCAATATGGACGTCTCGAAGATTTCGGTGATCGGCATCGGCATGCGCAGCCATGCCGGCGTGGCGGCAACCTGCTTCCAGGCCCTTGCCGGCCGCGGTATCAATATCCGTGCCATCACCACCTCCGAGATCAAGATTTCGGTGCTGATCGATGCGGCCTATACCGAACTGGCGGTCCGCACGCTGCACACGCTCTACGGGCTCGACAAGGCCTGAGCAACCGCGCCTTGTTCTCACGACGACGGCACAGCGCCCCGATGACGCAGTGCCTGGCAGAAACGGAAATACTTCTTTCAATTTCCGTGAAATCTTGCGACAGAACAAAAAGTTAGTGCGTGCTTCGTTTGGATTCTCGCGCGAGGCACGCCCCCTATTCATTCTATGACCGGCCGCTTCGCCAGAACCGGCCGGCCCTCTGAGGCAGCGGACGGCCCCGGGTTCGCCGGGTCACCTGACCTGTCGAGGACATGGAGGCATCGGATGCGTGGCGCGATCGGCGGCCCGCGCCTGCTCCTCAAGCGGCTCCGCGAAGTCATGGCGGAGCCTGTTTCGGCGCAGGAGAGGCTGGACAAGACCGTGGTCTTGATCGCCGCGAACATGGTCGCGGAGGTCTGCTCGGTCTATGTCCTGCGCACCGACGGTACGCTCGAACTCTATGCCACCGAAGGCCTCAATCCGAACGCGGTGCATTTGACCACCATGCGCAAGGGCGAAGGCCTGGTCGGCCTCGTCGCCAAGGAAGCCGAGCCGGTCACCACCTCGGACGCGCAGCACCATCCCTTGTTCGCCTACAAGCCGGAAACGGGCGAAGAGATCTACAACGCCTTCCTCGGCGTGCCGATCCTGCGTGCCGGCGAGACGCTCGGCGTCCTCGTCGTGCAGAACAAGGCCCAGCGAGCCTATTCGGAAGAGGAGATCGAGGCGCTCGCCACGGTCGCCATGGTGCTGGCCGAGATGATCGCTTCCGGCGAGCTCCAGGCCCTGGCCCGCCCGGGCGCCGACCTCGCCAGCCGCCGTGCTTTGCAGCTGACCGGCGCACCGCTCTCCGAAGGCGTCGGGCTCGGCCATGTCGTGCTGCACGAGCCGCGGGTGGTGGTGAAGACCCTGATCGCCGACGATGTCGGCCGCGAGACCGATCGCCTCGACAATGCCATCGTCGGCCTGCGCGATGCGATCGACGCCATGCTCGACCGCGGCGACCTCGCCCGCGCCACCGAGACGCTCGACGTGCTCGAAGCCTATCGCATGTTCGCGCAGGATCGCGGCTGGATCACCAAGATGCGCGAGGTCATCGCCACCGGCGTCACCGCCGAGGCGGCGGTGCAGCGCGTGCAGTCCGATACGCGAGCACGCATGCAGCGCGTCGCCGATCCGATCCTGCGCGAGCGTCTCTACGATCTCGACGATCTCGCCAATCGCCTGCTGCGCCAGCTCACCGGCGACGGACATCACGTCCCCTCCGAGTCCATGCCCAAGGATGCAGTGCTGGTGGCGCGCTCGATGGGGCCGGCGGCCCTGCTCGACTATTCGCGCGACAACCTGCGCGGCCTCATTCTCGAGGAGGGCGGGCCGACCAGCCACGTCGCCATCGTGGCGCGGGCACTCGGCATTCCCACCGTGGGCGAGGTCGAGGGCATCACCAGCCTGGTCGAACAGGGCGATGCCATCATCGTCGACGGCTCGGTCGGCGAGGTCCAGGTGCGCCCGGCCCCGGATGTCGAGCATGCCTATGCCGAGAAGGTGCGCTTCCGGGCCAAGCGCCAGGAGCAATATCTCGCCCTGCGCCACAAGCCCAGCCGCACCCGCGACGGTTGCGATATCAAGCTCTATATCAATGCCGGCCTCCTGGTCGACCTGCCGCACATCAAGGAAAGCGGCGCCGATGGCATCGGGCTGTTCCGCACCGAGCTGCAGTTCATGATCGCCTCGCAGTTCCCGCGCACCGGCGAGCAATATGCGCTCTACAAGGCCGTGCTGGAGGCTGCCGGCGACCGGCCGGTCACCTTCCGCACCCTCGATATCGGCGGCGACAAGGTGCTGCCCTATATGCACCAGATCGAGGAAGAGAACCCGGCGCTCGGCTGGCGCGCCATCCGCCTCGGCCTCGACCGTCCCGGCCTGATGCGCTCGCAGCTCCGCGCCTTGCTGCAGGCCGCCGCCGGGCGCGAGCTCAGGGTGATGTTCCCGATGATCTCGGCCTCCGAGGAATTCGACCAGGCGCGTCAAGTGGTGGAGCGCGAGATTACCTTCCTGCGCCGCCACGGCAAACCCCTGCCCGATCTCGTCAAGCTCGGCGCCATGGTGGAAGTGCCGAGCCTGCTGTTCCAGCTCGACGAGATCCTGCAGCGCACCGATTTCCTGTCCGTCGGCTCGAACGATCTCTTCCAGTTCCTCTATGCGGTCGATCGCGGCAATGCGCGCGTGGCGGGCCGTTTCGACACGCTCTCACCTTCGGTGATGCGGGCCCTGAAGATGATCGCCGATAAATCCAACGCGGCCGGCGTGCCGGTGACGCTGTGCGGCGAGCTGGCCTCCAAGCCGCTGGAGGCGCTTGCCCTGATCGGCCTCGGCTTCCGGCAATTGTCGATGACGCCGTCCGCCATCGGCCCGGTCAAGGCCATGCTGCTCGAGATCGACGCAGCCGAGATCATGGAGCTCGTCGATCATCATCTCAAGCCGGAAGCGGACAGGCCGCTGCGCCTTGCTCTCAGGGAATTCGCCGCCGAACGCGGCATTCCGTTATAGCGAGGCTGCCCTGGGAGCGCGGACGTCCTCGTCCGCTTTTTCTCCCCATGCACATCGTTTCCAGATGCGGACAGGATGTCCGCGCTCCGACACTCCCAGGACCGCCCTATGCTTCCCCTCGACCGCCTTGATGCCCTGCTTCGCCGCCGCGATTTCGTCGAGGCCGAGCTCGCCTCCGGCCCGGACGCCGATACCTATGTGACCCTGGCGCGCGAACTTGCCGAGCTCGATCCCGTTGCCGCGCTCATCCGCGAATGGCAGGGCGCGCAGGACGAGTTGAAAGGCGTCGAGGCCATCATCGCCGAACCGGCCATGGCCGGCGAGATGGCCGAGATGGCGGAGGAGGAGCGCAAGACTTTGCTTGAACGCCTCGGCGAGTTGGAGACGGGGATCAAGCTTTCACTGCTGCCCAAGGATGCCGCCGACGAAAAATCCGCCATTCTGGAAGTGCGCGCCGGCACAGGCGGCGACGAAGCCTCGCTCTTCGCCGGCGATCTCCTGCGCATGTATATGCGCTATGCCGATCTCCAGGGCTGGAAGACCGAGATCCTGTCAGAATCCGAAGGCACCATGGGCGGCTACAAGGAAATCGCGCTGGCCATCAGGGGCAAGGGCGTGTTCGCAAAGCTGAAATTCGAATCCGGCGTGCATCGGGTGCAGCGCGTGCCGGTGACGGAAGCCGGCGGGCGCATCCACACCTCGGCTGCCACGGTCGCGGTGCTGCCCGAGGCCGAAGAGGTCGACATCGCCATTGAGGAGAAGGACCTCAAGGTCGATGTCTTCAGGGCCTCCGGCGCGGGCGGCCAGCACGTCAATACCACTGACAGCGCCGTGCGCATCACCCATCTGCCCACCGGTATCGCCGTGGCGGTGCAGGCAGAGCGCTCCCAGCACAAGAACCGGGCGCAGGCCATGGCGATGCTGCGCGCGCGCCTCTACGAAGCTGAACGCGAACGCGTCGACAGTGCCCGCGCCGCCGATCGGCGCGACCAGGTCGGTTCCGGCGACCGTTCCGAACGCATCCGCACCTATAATTTTCCGCAGGGACGCCTGACCGACCACCGCATCGGCCTCACCCTCTACAAGCTCGACCAGATCATCGCCGGCGACGCCCTCAATGAAGTGATCGACGCGCTGGTGACTGAGAACCAGGCGAGGCTCCTCGCCGCCAGCGAGGCAAGGGCGTGAGCACGCTCGGCGGTCTTTACCGGGAACTCCTCGCTGCCTTCCGCACTGCCGCACTGCCCACGCCCGAACTCGATGCCCGCTGGCTGGTTGCCGAAGCCGCAGGCCTGCCGGCGACCGCAATCACGCTTTCCCCCGACGGCCCTGTGACGGTCGAGGCTGCGGAGAAGGCCCGCTCCTTCCAGGCCCGGCGCCTGCAGGGAGAACCGGTGGACCGTATCCTCGGGCACCGGGAGTTCTGGAGCCTGGAATTTCGCCTGGGCCCAGCCACGCTGTCGCCAAGGCCGGATACGGAGACGATCGTCGAGACCTGCCTGTCCCTCGTGCCCGACCGCGAAGCAGCCTACCGCCTGCTCGATCTCGGCACCGGCACCGGTGCCATCCTGATCGCCCTGCTGCATGAAAGACCGCGCGCGAGCGGGATCGGGATCGACCAGGCGGCCGACGCCCTGACGGTCGCAGGCCTGAATGCCACCGACAACGGCGTCGCCGGCAGAGCCGATTTCCGGCTGGGAAACTGGATGGAGGGCCTGGAGGATGAAGTCGACCTCATCGTCTCCAACCCGCCCTATATCCCTTCCGCCGACATTGCCGGGCTGGAACCGGAGGTACGTGAGCATGATCCCCTGCTCGCGCTCGACGGCGGCCTCGACGGCCTCGATGCCTATCGCCTCATTGCCGCCGACGCCCCTCGCCTGCTGCGCCCCGGCGGGCTGCTGGTCTTCGAGCTCGGCGTCGGCCAGGAGGAGGCTGTGGCCGGGCTGATGCGTCGTGCAGGCTTCGAGATGCTCGGTCCGGCGCGCAGGGACCTCGGGGGCGTTCCCCGCGCCTTGGCAGGCAGGTGGCCGGGGAACCCGCGACCGGCCTGATTTGCGCGGATATGCCTTCAACCCGCAGCCTCCCGCAGAAAGCGCTGGAGCCTCGGTACGCAGAAATCCAGGAATACCCTGACGCGATGGGGAATGTTGTCCCCGCCGAAGAAGAGGGCGTGCATGTCCTCTTCATCCGGCGCGACGACGTCTGCAAGGATCTCGACGAGGCGCCCCGCCTTGAGATCGTCGCGTATATGATAGTCGGCGAGGCGCGCCAGGCCTATGCCTGCGACGGCCATGCGGCGCAGCGTCTCGCCATTGTTGGCAAGCAGGGTCGTGCGGACGGCGCGGTCGACGATACGACCGCTCTCGCTGAGCGGCCACACCGGCACAGCGCGGCGGAAAGTGAAGCCCAGGCAATTGTGCCGCACGAGATCGTCGACTGATCGCGGCGTGCCGTGGCGGTCGAGATAGGCAGGAGCGGCGACGATCAGACGTCGCGAGGTGCCGATACGACGTGCCCGCAGGCGCGAATCGGGCAAGGCGCCCACACGGAAAGCGACGTCGATGCGCTCCAGATAGAGGTCGAGCTTTTCTTCCGAAAGCGCCAGGTCGACGGCAATCTCCGGATAGGCCTGCCAGAAGGCCGGCAGGATCGGCTCGATCGCCATTGCCCCGAAGGCCAGCGACGTCGTCACGCGCACGGTGCCGGTGGGCGTGACGGCTTGCCCGCTCAAATCCCGCTCGATCGCATCGAGATCGTCGATGACGGCGCCGCCGCGCTCGTAATAGGCCCGTCCCTCCTCGGTGAGAGACAGCCGCCTGGTGGAACGCTCGAACAAGCGCAATCCCAGGCGCGCCTCGATCCGCGCGATCAGCTTGCTCACCGTGGAGGGCGTCATGCGCAGTTGCCGGGCGGCACGCGAATAGCTGCCTGTTTCGACGACCAGCCGGAACACCTGCATTTCGCCGAAGCGATTGTCCATGGTCGGGCCTCTCTCATTGATGAAACGATTTCATAAATAAGGTGATCCCGGGCGCCTTTCCAGCGCTCGTCGACGAGCCCATTTCCCTCCTGACTTCAGCACCGGCCAGGCAGGGGGCTCCTGATCGAGCCACGGGCACGATCAGGCGGACTCCGCGGAATATCCAACCCCGCCTGGGCCGCGGCTGACTGGAACCGATGAAATCGAAAGTCGAGACGCAATGGATGCCATGGCCGTACAACCACGCACCGCCAACACCGATACACCTTCCAGCTTCTGGCCGTTGACGGCCCTGGCCATCGGGGCCTTCGGCATCGGCACCACCGAATTCTCGCCGATGGGCATGCTGCGCGACATCGCGCAGGGCGTCAGCGTCGACATCCCGACGGCTGGCCTGCTGATCAGCGCCTATGCCATCGGCGTGATGGCCGGTGCTCCCATCATGACGCTGTTGCTGGCCCGTTTACGCAAACGCACGGCCCTGATCGCCTTGATGAGCATCTTCGCGCTCGGCAATCTGCTGGCCGCGATCGCACCGGGTTATTGGACCCTGATGGCCGCCCGCATCATCACCAGCCTCAATCACGGAGCCTTCTTCGGCCTGGGTTCCATCGTTGCTGCCAGCCTCGTGCCGCGTGAACGCCAGGCCAGCGCCATTGCCGCAATGTTCCTGGGCCTGACCATCGCCACTGTCGGCGGCGTACCGGCAGCCACCTGGATCGGCCAGGCCATCGGCTGGCGGCAGACCTTCGCAGCGACGGCCCTGCTCGGGCTGGTGGCCATCCTGGCGCTCTTCCTCGCCCTGCCGAAGGGGGAGCCCGGCCGCATGCCCGACATTCGCCGGGAGTTCGGCGCCATCGCCCAGCCCAGCGTGCTGACCGCCATGGCCGCGACCGTGATGGGGGCAGGTGCCATGTTCGTGCTCTATACCTATGTGACTTCGGTCCTGATCGAGATTACCCACGCCGGGGCCGGCTTCATCACCCTCGCCCTTGCCCTGATCGGCATCGGCCTGACCCTGGGCAACGCGCTGGGCGGGCGCCTGGCCGACTGGTCACTCGACGGTGCCGCCAGGCTCTCGCTCGCGGCCCTCGGCCTGATCATGGCTGTGTTGCCGCTCGCCCTGACCTCCCGCTACGGCGCCGCCATCGGCCTCATGGTCTGGGGCATGGCCGCCTTCGCCATCGTGCCGCCTCTGCAGATGCGGGTGATGCAAGTGGCGTCGGCCGCGCCGGGCCTGGCCTCCTCGATCAATGTCGGCGCCTTCAATCTCGGCAACGCCCTTGGCGCGGCTATCGGCAGCGCGACCCTCAGCCTGGGCCTGGGCTATGCTGCCATTCCGATTGCCGGCGGATTGCTGGCCCTTGTCGGCCTCGCCCTCACCTTCGTCGGCACCGAGAAGGCAACCAAGCCGGAGATTTGGTCCGACTGCCCCGACCCGACCTGAGGCCATTGCCGCGAGACAGGACCCGGGCACGACGAGACCCAGGGCCTACCTGCTCCCTTGCTGTCTGGGCTTTCCGCCATTCTCGGCCTCGCAGCCAAAAGAAAACCCCGCCGAAGCGGGGTTTTCCGTATGTCTGATGGGGAAACGCCTCAGGCGGCGGCTTCCTCTTCTTCCTCGGTCGCATCGTCGAACTCGGCCTCGGCTTCCTTGGCACCACCGCGCTTGGGACCCTTGGCGAGATTGGCTTCGATCACCTTTACGGCCTCGGAATCGATGAGGTCATCGACGGCGGCCAATTCGCGCGCCATACGATCGAGAGCCGCTTCATAGAGCTGACGCTCGGAATAGGACTGTTCGGGCTGAGCATCGGAGCGATAGAGATCGCGCACGACCTCGGCAATGGCGATCAGATCGCCCGAATTGATCTTGGCTTCGTATTCCTGCGCACGGCGCGACCACATGGTGCGCTTGATGCGGGCACGGCCCTTGAGCGTTTCGAGCGCCTTGGCGACCACGGCCGGTTCGGAGAGCTTGCGCATGCCGACGGAAGCGATCTTGGTGGTGGGCACGCGCAGCGTCATCTTGTCCTTGGAGAAGGAAATCACGAACAGCTCAAGCTTGAAACCGGCTACTTCCTGCTCGTCGATCGACACGATTTTGCCGACGCCATGCGAGGGGTACACAATGCTCTCGCCCGTCTTGAAACCCTGCTTCGTGGACGTCTTCTTCGCTGTCGTCATGACGCTTCAACGCTCCTATCATTGGCAGATGCCGAATCGGCAGCCGCACCAAACCACGGGCAGGCTCACGCCTGTTGCCGCAAACACCATTCGACAGTGAAACCAGGCCAAAGCTTCAAGAGCCGCCGCGAGGAACGTCGAAATGAAGGACGGTCAAAAATTCCATGTATCTATCGGCGCTACCCGCACCGACCGACTGAGGTCCCTTGAAGCTGAGCACAAAAAAATTGCCCCTGTGCGGAGCAGCGGCGGGGTAACTCGGTCTCTCTCTTGACCATGCCCCTGTATATACCAAAAATCGGCAAAAATCAACGCTTTTACACGCCAAAACGGCGCGTAAAGCGCTCGTTAAGGTTGATACTGCGCGGTTTTTGTGAATAGCCGCTATGCAAAAAGCGCCGGGCAGTCCAAAAGGGTGCCTCGACAGATGCCCGCTGCCGAAGCCCCGAAAACGGGCAGCCATGCTACCCGTGCAGGGGAAACCGAACCCTGTCGGATTCGGCCGGAATTTGCAATCAGGCGTCGCCCTGGCCCGGTTCCGGCGAGAGCAGCGGCAGCTTGTCCGGCTTGCCGTCCCACTCCTTGGCATCGGGAAAACCGTCACGCTTGACCGTGATGTTGGGCCAGCTCTGCGCGAATTTCGCATTCAGCTCGAGCCAGGCCTCCAGGCCCTTTTCGGTATCGGCCTTGATGGCATCCGCCGGACATTCGGGCTCGCAGACACCGCAATCGATGCATTCGTCGGGATGGATGACGAGAAAATTCTCACCCTCGTAGAAACAGTCCACCGGGCAGACTTCCACGCAGTCCATGTATTTGCACTTGATGCAGTTCTCAGTGACCACGTAGGTCATGCCAGAAAATCCCGAAAGTTTATAATCTTGCTAAAACTGCCTAGCCGAACTGCGCCGACGGTTCAAGGCGCGCTTGCACAGAGCAGCCATTCGCCGCGGTAGAGGCTTTGACTCAGTTCATCACAAACGGAGCACTGGACCTGTCCTCTACCCGGCCTGTCCTGCGTCTCCGGCGCCCGGCCGAGGCGAGAGCAAGGCGAGCTTGCCAAGCTTGCCGTCCCATTGTTTAGCATCCAATGGCGGCTCGCGCCGCGCCGTGATCTCCGGCCAGAGATGGGCATAGCGCGCGTTCAATTCAACCCAGGCCTCCAATCCGCGCTCCGCATCGGAGCGGATGGCATCCGCCGGACAGACCGGTTCGCAGATGCCGCAATCGATGCATATTAGGGGATCGATGACGAGCATATTCTCGCCTTCCCGGAAGCAATCGACCGGGCACTCGGCCACGCAGTCCATATATTTGCATCTGATGCAGTTTTCGGTGACCACATAGGCCATGGCGCCGTTCCATCCGGAGGGAGCCCTCAGTGGAACGGCCGGTTATGGCGCGCCTAAGGCGCAATTGCGGTCACAAGAGATCGCGGGGGATTTTCTCGTACCAGCGGCGCTCGGCGGCCAGCTCGCCATTGGCGGAGGCCCTGAGTTCACCCTCCAGGATGAAATCGGTGGCGGTCGCCTGCATCGCGGTCTTCACCTCGATGCGGATCTGCCAGCCCTCGCGCCCCATCTCATAGCTCTCGCTGAGGCGGTAGCGCGCACTGAGAGGGTCATCGCCCCTGACGGTCAGCTCGCGCCGGAGGCTGTGGGAGAGCGTGGTGTCGATCTCGTCGAAGCGCAGCACGCCCTCGCCGAACAGGCCGCCCTCCCCTTCCGTGACATAGGTAGCCGTATCCGTCAGCAGGTCGAGCGAGGTGGTACGCGCCATGCGGCCTTCGGCGACCTTGGTCGTCGGGGTGCGGGCTGCGCTCAGCGCCGGCTCGAAGGCGACGACGGGGTCGTTCGCGCGGGCCTGGCGCACCGGCAGGGCCAATCGGCCCGGGCAGCGCAAGGTGAGCGTCACCGGTTCGGGCGCCGGCCAGATCAGCGGCCAATAGGCGGTCGACAGGGCAAGCCGGAGGCGATGGCCCGGCGCGAGGGCATAGCCGCAATCGCTGAGCTTGAAGCGGATGGGATAGAAGCGGCCAGGCACCAGCGCCTCGGGCTCGGCATGGCTGTCGCGGTGGGTCAGGTTGAACACCGCATAGGCGATACGGCGCGAGGAGCCGTCCGGCGCAACGTCGCAAAGCCTGGCGCAGAGCTGGGCCAGGGGCTTGTCGGAGGCAATCTCGACCTCGATCTCCGGGGCGCCGAGCAGTTCGAGCCGTTCGGTCAGGACTTCGCCATCGAAACAGCAGGAGAAGGCGTCGTCATGGCGCTGATCGGCTGGCTCCTCGCCAGTGACGCCGGTACCCATCCATTCCCCGGCTGCCGCTCCCGTCCAGGCCGGCGAGGTGAAGGCGATCTCGCTGGCCGGTCCGGCTTCAACCGCCAGGGTGCCCGGCGCCAGATGGACGGTCTTGGCGACGATCGCCGGCGAAGGCCATGTCGCCTCGCCGACGAAGCGGCCAGGCACCGGATCGCGATGACCAGGCGGCGTCCACTCCTCGACGAAAGCCCGCATCATCGGTTCGGCCATGATGCCGCGATCCGTCCCCTTCAGCCAGTGATCCCACCAGCGGGTTGCTTCCTGCAGGAAGCCGATGGCCGGCCCCGGCACGCCGTCCTGCGGATAGATATGGGCCCAGGGCCCAATCAGGCCGAGCCTGGGTACGGTGAGGCCCTCGAGCAGGCGGGGAATGGCATTCGTATAGGCATCGCCCCAGCCCCCGACGGCGAAGACCGGGCATTGTACCGCCGAGAAATCCTCGCAGATCGAACCGTGCCGCCAATAGGCGTCGCGCCTCTGATGCGCGAGCCAGAGCGCCGGGAAGAAGGGCAGATGGTCGAGGCGGTACTGCCATTGCGCTCGCCAGGCCTCGCCGACCAGCGCCGGATCGGCCGGCCTGGCCTGATAGGCCAGCATGATCGAGCCCCACCACAGATTGTCGTTGAGCAAGGTGCCGCCCATGAAATGGATGTCGTCGGCGTAACGGTCATCGGTGGAGCAGACGGTGATGATGGCCTTGAGGGCCGGCGGGTTGAGCGCCGCGACCTGCAGGCAATTGAAGCCGCCCCAGCTCTTGCCCATCATGCCGACGGAGCCCGAGCACCAGGGCTGGGCCGCGAGCCAGGCGATCACCTCGCAGGCATCGTCGAGTTCGCGCTGCAGATATTCATCCTCGAGCAGGCCGTCGGACTCGCCGCTGCCGCGCATGTCGACGCGGATGGCGGCATAGCCATTGGCCGCGAACCAGCCATGCATCGGCTCGTCCCGCCCGCGCGTGCCGTCGCGCTTGCGGTAGGGGATATATTCGAGGATCGCCGGCACCGGCTTGGCTTCGGCATCCTCGGGCAGCCATAGGCGCGCGGCAAGCCGGGTACCATCGGCGAGGGGAATGAAGAAATGTTCGATCGTGCGGACTGGGGACATTGGAAAATACTTCAAGAAAAACGAACGAAAGGGCCGGTCAGAAGACCGGCCCTTTCAACGAACCATTGGATCACGCCACCTTGCGGCTGGCGAGAATATTGTCGAGCCAATGCGTATCCATCTCCGGCACGGAGCTGATCAGTTTCTCCGTATAGGGATGGAACGGCGGGGCGAAGATATCCGCCGTCGGCCCCTGGGCGATGATCTCGCCCTTGAACATCACCGCCGTGCGATGGGCGATGCGGCGCACCGTGCCGAGATCGTGGGTGATGAAGATGTAGGCGAGGCCGAGATCGTCCTGCAGCTTCTTGAGGAGCTTGAGCACGTCCTCCGCCACCAGCGGGTCGAGCGCGGAGGTCGGCTCGTCGCAGATGATCACCTCCGGCTCGGCGGCGAGGGCGCGGGCGATACACACACGCTGCTTCTGCCCGCCCGAAAGCTGGCCAGGCCGGCGATCCGCGAACTCCTCCGGTAGGCCGACCTGCCGCAGCAGTTCGAGCACGCGCTTGCGCACGTCGCCAGCTGAGCGGTTGAAGTAGAAGCTCACCGGGCGCCCGATGATCTGCCCCAGGGTCTGACGCGGATTGAGCGCCACATCCGGCATCTGGTGCACCATCTGCAGGCGTCGCAGGATGTCCTTGCTGCGCTGGGGCAGTGCCGGCGGCAGGGTCTTGCCGTTCAGCGAGACGTCACCTTCCCAGCGCGGCAGCAGGCCGACGATGATGCGCGCGATCGTGCTCTTGCCGGAACCGGACTCGCCCACCACCGCCAGCGTCTCGCCTTTGGCGAGCTTGAAGGAGGCGTTCTTGACGATGGCAACCGGGCCATAGCCAGCGGTGACGTTGGTCATGGAGAGTACGGGCTCGGCGCCCTCCGCCGGCGCGGTCAGCTGGAGATGCTCGGCCTCGCGCCGCTCGTTCACCAGAGCGCGGGCATAGTCGGTCCGCGGCGCCTCCAGTACCTGCTGGGCTTCGCCGACCTCGACGGTCTTGCCATGGCGCAACACCATGATGCGATGGGCGATCTGGGCCACCACGGCAAGGTCATGCGTGATGTAGAGGCCGGCCGTGCCGAATTCCCGGATGAGGTCGCGCAAGAGCGCCAGCACCTCGATCTGGGTGGTGACGTCGAGCGCCGTGGTCGGCTCGTCCAGCACGATCACATCGGGCCGGCAGCTCATCGCCATCGCGGCCATGGCACGCTGGAGCTGGCCGCCCGAGACCTGGTGGGGGTAACGATCGCCGATCGTGTCGGGATTGGGCAGCTGCAGGATGCGGAAAAGCTTGCGGGCATAGGCTTCCGCTTCCGGCCGCGTCATCACGCCATGCACGACCGGCGCCTCGCAGACCTGGTCCATCAGCGTCATGGCCGGGTTGAAGGAGGCGGCGGCGCTCTGGGCTATATAGGCGATGCTCTTGCCACGGAAATTACGGCGCTGCGCGGCGGTGGAGGCGCGCAGCTCGGTACCGTCGAGCTTGATCGAGCCGCCGGTGATGCGCATGCCGGCCCGGGCATAGGCCATCGACGCCAGGCCGATGGTCGACTTGCCGGCACCGGATTCGCCGATGAGGCCGAGGATTTCGCCCCGCCGCAGCGTCACGTCGACATTGTCGACGAGAACGCGGCCGGTGATGGTCTCGACCCTGAGCTTTTCGAGTTCGAGGATCAGATCGGAAGAGGTCTTGTCGTTTGCCATCTCAGCCCCCTTACATTTCCGCCTGCGCGCCGGACGGGCGGGCATCGATCGACAGGAACCAATCGACCACCAGATTGATGCCGATGGTGAGGAGAGCAATGGCGGCAGCCGGATAAAGGGCCGCTGCCCGCCCGAGCTTGAGGCTGGTGATGTTGTCGCGCACCATGCCGCCCCAGTCCGCATAGGGCAGGGGCACGCCGAGGCCGATGAAGCTCAGCGCGGCGATGAACAGGAAATTGAAGCAGAAGCGCAGGCCGAACTCCGACATCAGCGGTGCTGCGGCATTGGGCAGGATCTCGCGCCAGACTACCCACCAGATGCCCTCGCCGCGCAGCCTGGCCACCTCGACGAAATCGAGCGAAGCGAGGTTCATGCCGAGCGCGCGGGCGAGACGATAGACGCGGCTGGAATCGAGGAAGGCGATGGTCAGCACCAGCGAAGTCAGGGTCTGGCCGAAGATCGACAGGATGATCAGCGCCCAGATCAGCAGCGGCACCGACATGACGATGTCGACGGTTCGCGAGAGCACGGCATCGATCCAGCGGCCCGTCACGGCCGCTACCAGGCCGAGCGTGATACCGATGGCGAAGGACAGGATGGTGGTGACCAGGGCGATGCCGATGGTGAGGCGGGCGCCGTAGATCAGGCGGGTGAGCATGTCGCGGCCGATCTGGTCGGTCCCCAGCCAGCTGGTCGCTGAAATCGTCGCCCAGGTCTTGCCGACGGTCTGCGTCTCCGAATAGGGCGCGAGCCAAGGGCCGGCTATGGCGACGACGACGTTGAGCGCGATGATGAACAGGCCGATGACGGCGGTGAGCGGCGCCTTGTGTCCGAAAATGACCATGCTGCCCTCTCTACCGGGGATGCCGCAGACGCGGATTGAGGATGATCGCCAGCACGTCGGCAATCGTATTGAGGATGATGAACACGGCCGCAAACAGGATGCCGCAGGCCAGGATCGCCGGCACGTCGCGCTTGGTCACCGCGTCGATCATGTACTGGCCGACGCCAGGATAGGTGAACACCTTCTCGATGACGACCACGCCGACCACCAGATAGGCGATGTTCAGGGCCACCACCGAGATGATCGGCGAGGCCGCGTTCGGCAGCGCATGCTTGGTGACGACGCGGGCCCGCGTCAGGCCCTTGAGGAAGCCCATTTCGACATAGGGCGTCGACATGATCGACAGCACCGAATTGCGCGTCATGCGCATCATATGCGCGGTGACCAGGCAGGTCAGCGCCACCGCCGGCAGGAAAGTCACGTAGAGGCGCGTAAAGAAACCCATGTCTGGGTTGACGGCCGCCAACGGCGGGAACCAGCGCCAATAACCGGCGAAGAGCAGGATCAGCACGCCGCCGATGAAGAACTCCGGCAGCGAGATGGCGATCAGCGCCAGCACGTTGGCGGCCCGGTCAGCCAGACGTCCCTCGGTGATGGCGCAGGTGATGCCGGTGATGACCGCGAGCGGCACGGCGATCACGGCAGCATAGCAAGCCAGGAACAGCGTGTTGGTGAAACGCGGCCACAGATCGTTCACGATGACGTTCTGGTTGGTATAGGACCGGCCGAAATCAAAATGGGTGATGATGTTCCACAGCCAGCTCAGATAGCGCTGCCAGGCCGGCACATCGAGGCCAATGCTGCGTTCGAAGGCGGCTTTGGTTTCCGCCGTTGCGGCCTGGCCGAGCACGGCATCCGCCGCATTTCCCTGCAGGTTGAGGGTTAGAATAAACAAGATGAGGGAGATGGCGAAGAGCGTCGCCACCCCCTGGACGATGCGCCAACCGATAAGACGTCCCACAATGTGCCCTTTCGACCTGTTGCCGACGGAGGCCGGGCACGCTGCAGTTCCCCCCGCACGCGCCCGTCCCTCTGCAGTATGAAAGGAAAAGAGCGAGGCGCCTCACGCGCGTCGCCCCCGACACGCCCTGCGATCTGGCGGCTAGGCCAGGATTCGCAAGGACACGTCGAAACAAGGAGCAGGGGCGAAGCAGCGTTTGTCGCCAAACGCCCCCGGCTCCAGAGCTCTCAGGCGAACCAGCCCTTTTCGGCGACACGCTGGTCGCACATGTCGTAGCGCGGATGCGGAGCCGTCCCCATGATCTTCTTGGAGTAGGCGTCGAGATAATCGCCGACCGCGTAGCAGACCATGCCGCCATCGTCGTGGATCATCTTCTGGCATTCCGAGTAGATCTGCGCGCGCTTGGCATCGTCGGTCTCGACGCGGGCGGAGATCAAGAGCTTGTCGAATTCCGGCCGCTTCCAATGGGTGTCGTTCCAATTGGCGGTGGACAGGAAGGTCTGCGACAGCTGCAGATCGATGTTGGGGCGCCCGCCCCAGTAGACTGCGCAGAAGGGTTCCTTCAGCCAGATATTCGACCAGTAGCCATCGCCCGAAACGCGCGTGACGGTCAGGTCGATGCCCGCCTGCTTCATGGCTTCCTGGTAGAGCAAGCCAGCGTCGGTTGCGCCGTTATAAGCGCCTTCCGAAACCTTGAGTTCCAGCTTGGGGCTGCCGGCCTTCTTGTAGTGGAAGGCGGCTTTCTCCGGATCGTAGGGCGTCTGCGGCACGTCCTTGGCATAGTATTTGTGCGACGGGCTGATGGTGGTGTCGTTGCCGACGGTGGCATAGCCCTGGTAGACGGTGTCGACGATCTTCTTGCGGTCCATGCCATATTTGAGCGCCCAGCGCAGGTCGGCATTGGTATAGGGATCGGTGTCGCACAGCGCCACGAAGGCGAAGCGGTTGCCCGTGCCCTTGCTCTGCACCACGCTCACGTCGGGCGAGGAGGTCACGATGTCCATGGTCTTGGCATCGAGACGGTTGATGGCGTCGACCTGGCCGGAAATCAGGGCCTGCAGGCGCGACGCCTGGTCCTGGATGTATTGCAGTTCGATGCCATCGAAATTGCCGCGTCCAGGCTTCCAGTAATTGCCGGTGTTCTTGGTGACCACGCGCACGCCGGGCTCGAACACTTCGAGCTTGTAGGCACCGGTGCCGACCAGCTTGGAGAAGTCACTATAGCCGTTGGGCACGCACAGGACGTGATAATCGGAAAGGTTGTAGGGCAGGTCGAGATTGCCCTCGGACAAGGTGATCTGGATCTGGTTGGCGCTGAGCTTCTTGACGTCGGTGATCGAGCTCAGCAGATCCTTGGCGGCGGACTTGGTGTCGCCGCGATGCAGGTTGATCGAATAGATCGCATCATCGGCATCGAGCGTCTTGCCATTGTGGAACGTCACGTCCTTGCGGATGTTGAAGATCCATTCCTTGGCGCCGGGCTTGTATTCCCAGCTTTCGAACAACTCGCCCTTGGGCAGTCCGTCATCGCCGATTTCGACGAACCCGTTGCAGATCTGGTAGCCGTAGGAAATCGGCACGGAATCGGCATAGGTGCGAGGATCGAGACTGTCGGAGGCCGAACCGCCCTCCATGCCCAGCTTCAAGGTGCCGCCCTTCTTGGGGGTATCAGCCGCCAGGGCCGAGCCGCCGAGCGCGCCCAGGCCACCAAGGCTCAAACCGAGCGCAGCAGCGCTCTTCATCAATTCGCGGCGGTCGAGGATCAGGCCCGATCCCTGCGTAAAGTTCTTACCCGTCATGTCAATGTTCCCTGCGGCTCGCCTGTATGGAATTTGCGCTCGTTGCCCGAGCGTTCGACCTGCCCACTATCGTGTCCTGCAAGCCGCTGTGCAAGAGACCTACAAACGACATCAAATGACAGCAGGGCGACGTTCTTTCATTTTCATGAAACCCAAATCAGGCTCGATTTGCGAATTTGAACGTCGGGTAAAGGCCAATTTTCAATCAGCAGGCCTAATTTTCGTCAATTTCGGCCAAAAAGGATCTCGCCCGGCGCGAGCGACAACGGATGATATCGGATCCATCCGCCCATAAACAGAAAACCCCCGGCCATGCGGCCGGGGATCGGATCTTGCGTATGCCATCACGTCAGCTGTGATAGGCGCGTTCACCATGTTCGACGATATCGAGGCCTTCGGCCTCCGTCTGGCGGTCGACACGCAGGCCGACGACGAGATCGACCAGCTTGAACAGAATCGCCGAACCCACGCCCGTCATCACGATGGTGAAGGCAACCGCCTCGACCTGCACCCAGAGCTGGGCGCCCATCGTCACGCCATCGGCATAGCCGACGCCACCCAGCGACGGCGATGCCAGCACGCCGGTGCCGAGAGCGCCGAGGATACCGCCGATGCCATGCACGCCGAAGACGTCGAGGCTGTCGTCATAGCCGAAGGCATTCTTCACGGTCGTCACGAAGAAGAAGCAGACGATACCGGCGATGAAGCCAAGCGCGATGGCGCCGGCCGGGCCGACGAAGCCGGCAGCGGGCGTCACCGCCACCAGGCCGGCGACCGCACCCGAGACCGCACCCAGCATCGAGGGCTTGCCATGGGTGAACCATTCGACCAGCGACCAGCCCAGGATAGCGCCCGCCGTGGCGACGAAGGTGGTCATCATGGCCAGGCCCGCGCTGGCGCCGGCCGAGAGGGCCGAACCGGCGTTGAAGCCGAACCAGCCGACCCACAGCATGCCGGCACCGACCCAGGACAGAGTGAGCGAATGGGGCGGCATCTGCTCCTTGCCGAAGCCGGTGCGCTTGCCGATCATCAGGCAGCCCACCAGGCCGGCGACACCGGCATTGATGTGCACGACGGTACCGCCGGCGAAATCGAAGGCGCCCAGCTTGAACAGCCAGCCCGTCGACTGCCACACCGAATGGGCGACCGGGATGTAGATGAAGGTGACCCAGAGCAGACAGAACAGCACCACAGCCGAGAACTTCATGCGCTCGGCGAAAGCGCCGACGATGAGGGCGGGCGTGATCGCCGCGAAGGTCATCTGGAAGCAGACGAACACATATTCAGGAATGGTGCCGCTCAGCGTGTCCTTGGTAATGCCGGCGAGGAAGGCCTTGGAGAAGCCGCCGAAGAGGGGACCGCCGTCGCTGAAGGCGAGGGTGTAGCCGTAGAAGACCCAGATCACCATCACCACCGAGGCGACGATCAGCACCTGCATGAGGATGGAGAGCATGTTCTTGGCGCGCACCAGGCCGCCATAGAACAGGCCGAGGCCCGGTGCGATCATCATCAGCACCAGCGCGCAGGACACCAGCATCCAGGCCGTGTCGCCCGAGTTCAGGGTGGGCGGCGGCGCTGCGGTCTGGGCGAGAGCGGGGCCCGCAAGCAGCCCGGCGCCCATGAGGGCCATGACGGCGGATTTGAGGAAACGGAGGGAAGTCATCGGGAAAGGATCCTGTCTCATGGGAGTCGAGGGCATCAGCGGCAGACCTAGAGCGCGTCGCCGTCGCGCTCGCCGGTGCGGATGCGCACCGCAGTTTCGATCGGCATGACGAAAATTTTGCCGTCGCCGATCTGGCCGGTCTTGGCGGCCGCCGTGATCGCATCGATCACCTTGGCGACCAGCTCGCTGGGCACCGCGACCTCGATCTTCAGCTTGGGCAGAAAACTCACGGCATATTCGGCGCCGCGGTAGATCTCGGTATGCCCTTTCTGGCGGCCATACCCCTTCACCTCGGTCACGGTCAGACCGTGCACGCCCAGACCCGTGAGGGCATCGCGCACCTCCTCGAGCTTGAACGGCTTGATGATGGCCATCACTATTTTCATGCTGCTCTATCCCCTTAAGGCGTTTTGCAATTTGGCGTCAGACATCCTCTTTCAAGCCGCGTGCCAACTGCCAAACGCCATGCTAAGATCATGAAAAATCACGATAAAAATTACCTCTGCCCAATGTAAGGACCACTCGCTTGCCAAGGGTTGCGCAAATATTAGGCACAATGGCCGTCGTTGCGATATTTTCGAGCAACGTGCACAAGGCGTTCGCTGATCCGTGCGCCGTCCCGGCGGAAGCAGGCGAGAATGTGACGATTGCCGGCAAGGACGAACAGGGCCACCTCCTGCTCGCGGACGGCCGCAGGATAAGGCTTGCGGGCGTGGATCTTTCCTCGCTGAGGCTGCCCGATCTTGCCGATGCCACTGCGACCCTGGTGGGCCCGGCCACGCCCGACAGGCACGGCGCATGGCGCGGAGCGCTCTATTTCGAAGGCCGCGATCTGGCGGCCGATCTCGCAGCCCGCGGCTTGGCGCGCATTCGGCCTTCCGTTGGGGAAGATGTGTGTTACACAGAATTAATGACTGCAGAAGACAATGCCCGCCGGGCTCGGCTTGGCCTCTGGGCCGAACCGGGCTATGCAGTCGCCGATGCGGCGACTCCTGAGGCCGTTGCCCGACACGCCGATGGCTTCGCCATCGTGGCGGGACGCGTGCTGCATGTTGGAGTGACGAAGACGACCGTGTGGATCGATTTCGGCAAAATCTGGCGCGAAGACGTGACTTTGGCGATACCCGCCAAACAATGGCCACGTTTCGAGGCAACCGGTCACACCGCTGCCGCTCTCGAGGGCAGCTATGTCAGGGCTCGTGGCGTCGTGACGATGCGCGACGGGCCCCGCATCGAAATTACCGAGCCGGCGGCGATCGAACAGGTCGCACCGGTGTCGCCGTAGGAGGAGTGGGAAGCTGAGCGAGATGCTGGGGGGCGCGGCGAGACAACCGAACTGGCGGAGGGCTTGCGCCCTGGCGCTTGCGCTCGGCCTGTCGTCTTGCGCCACCGTGGGCGACAACGACCAGGCGGGCGATCTTCCGCGCGCCACGCCGGCAGCCCTTCCGGCCGAAGCCCCGCGTGTCATCGCTCCCCCCAATGCGGAGGACCGCGAAAGCGCCCGCGTTCTCGCTTCCTATGGCGGTGCCTATCGCAACGCCGCCCTGGAACGCTATCTCGACGATCTCGTCCAGCGTCTTGCCGCCCAGTCCGACCGGCCCGACATTCCCTACAAGTTGACGGTGCTGAACGCCTCGTCAATCAACGCCTTCGCCCTGCCCTCCGGCCGGCTCTACGTGACGCGCGGCCTGCTCGCGCTGGCCAATGACGATGCCGAAATCGCGGCCGTGATCGCCCATGAGATGGCGCATGTCTCGGCGCGCCACGCTGCCGCGCGTGCCGATCGCGAGCGCCAATCCCTGGTCGTCTCCAAGGTGGCGAGCATGGTGCACAATCCCGGCCTGGTCTCCTCGAGCCAGAACAGCCTGGCGAGCTTTTCGCGCCAGCAGGAGCTGAATGCCGACGAGATCGGCATTCGCACGATCGCCAAGGCCGGCTTCGATCCCTATGGCGCCGCGCGTTTCCTGACCTCGATGCGCCGGCAGGTGGAGGCGCGTTCGCGCCAGGCGACGCCGGACTTCCTGTCGACCCATCCCTCCACGCCCGAACGTATCGCCAAGGCCAACACCGAAGCTGCCCAATATGGCGCTCCCGGCTCGGGCGAGCATGACAAGTTCCGCTATCTGTCGGTGATCGACGGCATCACCTATGGCGAGGATCCCGCGCAGGGTTATGTGCAGGGCCGCATCTTCTGGCAGCCTCGCCTGGCCTTCACCTTCACCGCGCCCCCCAATTTCACCCTCGACAACACGCCGCAGGCCATTCTCGGCGTCGACGGCAACGGCCGTGCGCTGCGCCTCGACACGGTCAAGACCAAGGACGGCCAGTCGCTTTCCGACTATCTTGCCTCCGGCTGGATCAGCGGCGTGGACACCTCCTCCGTCTCCACCCTGCGCATCAACGGCAACGAGGCGGCAACCGCCCTCGCCCGTGGCACGGACTGGAGCTTCCGCCTCTATGCCATCCGCTTCGGCAGCGACGTCTACCGCCTGATCCTGGCGGCCCGCGACCTCAACCCCGCCACCGACGCCCTGTTCCAGGAAACCGCCAACAGCTTCCGGCGAATGACGCCGGACGAGCTGCGCAACGTGCGGCCCGAGCATATCGA
The DNA here is from genome assembly GCF_057073705.1 of Labrys sp. E2SS-1L. NCBI lineage: Bacteria > Pseudomonadati > Pseudomonadota > Alphaproteobacteria > Hyphomicrobiales > Xanthobacteraceae > Labrys > Labrys sp. E2SS-1L. The sequence goes on from NZ_CP172713.1 coordinate 1,447,607, forward strand.
CATCATCACCGTGCGCTCGGGTGACACGCTGCAGTCCCTGGCAGCCCGCATGGCCGGCCCCCAGGACCAGCTCGAGCGCTTCCTGGTGTTGAACGGCTTTGACGAAACCAGCCCGCTCAGGCCGGGCGACCGCGTCAAGGTCGTCACGCAGTAGAGGGCGGTCCACCCCTCATCCGGCTGCCGCCACCTTCTCCCGCAAGGGGAGAAGGGGCTCCATTTGGCAAGGGGCGCGGTCTGGCCGCATGCAAGATTTTGCGGCCCATCCCAATCAAATTCCTTCTCTCCTTGCGGGAGAAGGTCCCGGCAGGGGGATGAGGGGTGCCGCCCGACAGAACGCCATCCTCGGCCTCCTCACCTCAGCCGATAGAACGCCGCGGCATTGTCCCTGAACAGCTTGCGCCGTTCCGACGGCGAGCAGTCATGCGTGATCTCGTCGACGACATGCACCCAGTCGGGATAGGTCCCCGCCAATTCCAGCACGTGCCAGTCCGAGCCGAACATCACGCGCTCGAAACCGAAGCTTTCCAGGGCATGCTCGACATAGGGCGTGATCTCCTGGCGCGTCCAGCTGCGGTGATCGGCCTCGGTGCATACGCCCGAGATCTTGCAATGCACGTTGGGCAAGGCAGCGAGCCGCTTCATATCGGCGCGCCAGGGCTCCATTTCGCCCGCCTTGATCGCCGGCTTGCCGATATGGTCGAGCACGAATCGGACGTCCGGGCATTGCTGCACCATGCGGACCGCGTTCGGCAGTTGGTGATGCAGGATGCAGATGTCGAAGGAGAGATCGTGGCGGGCCAGCAGCTTGAGGCCGGCCAGAAAACCGGGCTGCAGGCAGAATTCCGGATCGGCCTGGCCCTGGATCAATCGCCTGATGCCACGCAGCGGCTTGTGCTCGCGCAGGCGATCGAGATCCGCCTCGACCGCCGCCCCTTTTTCGAGCGGCAGGCTCGCGACCATGGCGCCGAGCCGAGGCTCGGCCGCCGCAAGCTCGCTGACCCAGGCGGCTTCGTCGAGATGCTGGCCAGCATCGACATCGACTTCCACGAAGACGAAACGTTCGATCTCGACGGGTCTGGCCGCAGCGAACACATCCGCCGGCACCGCCTTCGAGCGCAGGCCTGTGATGCCCTCGGCCCAGGCATAGCCCAGGCGCGCCGGATCGAGCAGATGAACATGGCTGTCGATGATGGGGTAGTCGAGCATGGGGATCTCCGTGGAGGCGCGCCGCCGCGAAACTGCTATTCGCTCAGTTCCTGCAGCCGTTTCTCATATCGTTCTCGTTCAGCGTCGGACTGAAAGGGCAGATGTCGCCATTGGTCATAGAGTATGTCAGCCCAGCAGCAACCTCCCATATCCGGTATTTGCCGCTCCAGGAAAAGGAACTGCTCGTGGATATCCATGGCATGTGCCTGCTCTGTCTGCGCAATCCAGGCCAGGGCACGAATGGCCGCTCCGGTAATCCAGTCGGAAGGCCCGAACAACATCGAATACAACGCCTTGCGCCGCTCCGATATGTCCCACCCCTGGTCGATCTGCGCCAGGACGAGAGCCGCCGTCAATTGGATGCGAGGCACCCACGCCAAGGCCTGATCGTCCTCCGGCACGGCCGGCGGATGGAGCATAACGGCGAGCAGATCCCCTATTGCTTCCACGCCTAATTCGGCGGCGGCGAAGCTGGCCTCGGCGCAATTGGCCTCCATCGAATAGCGCTTGCGCGCCATCGCGGCGATGCGCTCCGAGATCGCCTCGCGAGGCGGATCAACGGCAGCAAATGGCGTTGTACCGTCGTAACGCCATAGGAGGTAGTCGACCGTGGTAAGAGGAACACGAGGATCCGGGCTAGGAATCGCATCGACGCTGATCTCCATCGCCGGGGCTTTGCCGGCGGCGGTACAATCCAGCGCGATGGCCAGCCGATTGCTCGGAGCCTCCAGAGCCGAAAGCCCCAGTTTGAATTCGAACCGGTCGCCCTCCGGCCGGCCCGGCGCTGCCTTCGCAAGATCAGAGCGCATCTGACGCCAGCAATTGGCGGTGGCATCATGGAATTGCGGCAAGGCGTCGAAATGGGCGTACCAGATCTGCCTCGCTCTGCCGTTCCCCTCCCTGGCTAGTTCAATGAACTGCTGGTAGCGGGCCTCGCCTCCTTCCAGCTTCCAGTGGCAAAACGCAGCTGAGGCCTTCGCCCAGGGTTGGTCAGCCTCAACGGCGAGCGCACCTTCATACCAGGTCAGGGCATGCTGCCACTGGGCAAGATCGAACCAGGTATCACCAACTTCCAGAAAAGGACTCTCATTGCCCGGCGAAAGCTCGATGGCACGGGCGAAGGCCTCCTGCGATTCCTCGGGACGGTTCAGCCGGCGCAGGACCAAGCCGCGCGCCATCGCCTGATTTTCATCGCTTTGCGCCAACGGCCCGACAGCCACGAGCGCCTCTTCATAGCGGGCAGCCTTGCGCAACAACCCCGCCTTGAACATGGCCTGCAATCCGGACAATTCCCCCGGCAGAGCACGGCAAGCAAGATCCGCCCAGCGCTCGGCCATACGCAACTGCGGCAACGATGCCTTGTGAGGCTCTGGCGCCCTCGTCACGACATAGCCCAGCAGCCTCAGAATGAGATCGGGCGGCAGCGCCTCGACTGCGCCGGAGACTGCCAGCCATTCATGCGCCCATGCATCGAGATAGCGTTTATCATGCATCGCCTCGGTAACGCCGACGAGGTGCCGGAGTGCTTCCTCTACACGTCCCTGGGCGTGCCAGAAATAGGCACGCAAGGCTTCCGTCGCCGCATAGCGCTCGGCGGTTTCGGGGATGAGCCGGTCGAGCCGACTGCCGGCCTTCGCCACATAGCGATCTGCCAACTGGCGCCAATCGGGCCGGCTCGGATCGATCAGCAACAGACAGGCAAGATGATGCGCACCGTGTTTCAGATTTCCGCCGATCTCCAATTCGCCCTCGGCGACGAAGAGATCGAAGTCCGGCGTGCCGATCCGCTGCTCGATCTCGGCCTGATCATGGCTACAACCGGAGGATTCCTCGACTTCGTCGGGCTCGTCCCGCACGGGGACAGCTCGGACGGGCTTACGTTCGAACCAGCGGCGCAACCAGGACATGGGCAACTTTCAAGGACTTGACTGTGCCTCGAAGAGCTATCGTAGGCGTAACGATACGTAAAGCCTCACCACCCCCGCGCCCTGATTGCCTCCGCCAGGCGGGAGACGTCGGGGCCGCTCGGGCGATCCTCTTCCAGGCGCTCGACATGGGCACGCACGAAATCGCGGATGCGCGCAGTCCCCTCTCCCAGCGCAACCGTACCGCGCAGGTCGATGCTCTGCGCCGCCACCACCATCTCGCAGGCCGCCAGCACCAGCACCCGCGACGCGCTTTCTCCGAGCTTGGTCACCGCCGCCGGCGCGTTGGCGGCATGGTCCTCGACACCGTCGGCGGCATGCAGCAAGGCCAGGGTCGCCGGCTGGGCCCGCGCCCGGATCTCGCCCTCCAGGGCACCGATCGCCTTCTGCAGCGTGGCGAAGCCGGTGCGGCTCTGCCCCATCGGGGTGAGGAAACGCGGCTGGTCGGAATAGACGGGCGACATCAGCTTCAAGGCGCGCTGGGCTGAGATCGTCGCCACATGGGAGAGCGCCTGCGAGAGCGCCTCGAAGCGCAGGGTAAAGCCGGTCATGTCGAAATTGCCGTTGGAAACCAGCTGCCCCTCGACGATCACCGGATTGTCGCCGGAATGGTTGAGTTCGAGCAGCACCATCGCCTCCGCCTCGGCAAAGGCGATGCGCGCGGCACCGTGCACCGGTGCGACACAACGGAAGGAGAGCGGATCCTGAACCCGCCGGCTCGCCTTGTTGTCGCCGAGCGGGCCGCCGGCCAGCAGGGCATAGATCGCGCGGGCTGCCTCGCGCTGGCCCGGGGCCGGACGGGCCGCGTTCACCGCCTCGGACAGGGGAGTGATATTGGCGCCGAAGGCTTCCATCGACAGGGCCGCGGCGCGGTCGAGCGTATCGAGCGCCAGGCGCGCTTCGGCGAGCGCCAGGGCGCCGCGGCCGGTGGAGGCCGCATTGGCCACCACCAGGGCATGCCCGTCCTTCGGTCCGATCGGCACCGGCTGCAGCCCGGCCCGCCGCAGCGCTTCGGCACCGGACAGGCGTTCGCCGCGATAGTCGGCTTCGCTTTCGCCGAGCAGTGCCAGGGCCATATGGGCAAGCGGTGCGAGATCGGCGGCGCCGATCGAACCGATCGTCGGCACGATGGGATGAAATCCGGCATTGAGGGCCGCGGCCAGCGCTTCCACGACCGTGAGCGACACGCCGGTCTGGCCGACGCTCATGCCGGCGATACGCGCCGCCATCATGGCCCTGACCTCGGCGACCGGCATTTCATCACCCACCCCGACCGCGCGGGCAAAGGCAACGCGGCGCTGGAAGGCGGCAAGATCGTCGGCGGAAAGCCGGGTGTCGACGCCCGCGCCAAGCCCGGTGGTCAGGCCATAGACCGGCTTGTTTTCGGCAATGGCCTGCTCGATCACCGAGCGCGCCGCACCGATGCGTTCGCGGGCGGCCGGCGACAGGATCACATGGCAACGCTCGCGGGCGATGGCGGTGAGCGCATCGATGGTCAGGGGCGCATCGCCGATCACCACAGTTCCGCCGGACATTTTCAGGGTTCCCTCATCACTGTCGGCCCGCGCCATCGTTTGCGTGACCTCGCACCGCCAATCGCATAGAAGGGGACGCATCTCCAAATAAATGTGCATGCCGCGAGGATGAGAATGAGCGCGCTGATCGAACTGTTCTTGTGCCGGAGCGACAATTTCGGCGTGCTGCTTCATGACGAGGCGACCGGACGCACCGCGGCCATCGACGCACCGGAGGCCGAAGCGATCGAAGCCGCCCTCGAACGACGTGGCTGGCGGCTGACCGACATCCTGGTCACCCATCATCACGCCGACCATGTCGAGGGCATCGAGGCGTTGAAGACCTCCTATGGCTGCCGGGTAGTCGCAGCCAAAGCCGATGCCCACCGCATCCCGGCCGTCGACGAAACCGTCGTGGAGGGCGGCACCGTCAATGTCGGCTCGCTCGTGGCCGAGATCATCGACACCCCGGGCCACACGGTGGGCCATATCGCCTACTGGTTCGCCGAGCAGAAGCTGCTGTTTGCCGCCGACACCCTGTTCTCGCTGGGCTGCGGCCGGCTGTTCGAGGGCTCGCCGGCCGACATGTGGCAGTCCCTGCTGAAATTGCGAGCCTTGCCCGACGATACGCAGCTCTATTGCGGGCATGAATACACCCTTGCCAATGCCCGCTTCGCCCTCACGGTCGATCCCGCCAACCAGGCGCTCGTCCGGCGCGCCGCCGAGGTCGAGGCCCAGCGCGGCGCCCACCGCTTCACCCTGCCGGTGCTGCTGGGCGCCGAAAAGCAAGAAAATCCGTTCCTGCGCGCTGACGATCCCGGCGTCGCCAAGGCCGTCGGGCTGGCCGGGGCCGATCCCGTCGCCGTGTTCACCGAACTGCGCGAGCGCAAGAACCGGTTCTGAATACCCTCTTCGACACAATGGAAATGATTATGAAGACCGCCGCCGAGATCATCGCCCTCCTCGACATGCAGCCCCACCCCGAGGGCGGCCACTATGTCCGCACGTTCGAAGACAGCGCCCTTCACGGCGACCGGTCGGCCTCGACCGCGATCTATTACCTGCTCCAGGCCGGCGAACGTTCGCATTGGCATCGGGTCGACGCCGCCGAGATCTGGCATTTCCATGCCGGCGCGCCGCTGGCCCTCGACCTCTCGGCGGATGGAATTGCCACCAAGCGCCTGATCCTCGGCACCGATTTCGCCGCTGGCCAACGGCCGCAGGGCGTGGTACCGACGGGCGTGTGGCAGGCGGCTCGCAGCCTAGGCGACTGGACTCTGGTGGGCTGTACGGTTGCCCCCGGCTTCCGCTTCGAAGGCTTCGAACTGGCGTTGCCTGATTGGGCGCCGGGACAGTGATCCTGCGACGCAATTTGCCATGTACGAACCTGATCTGGAAAGGCGCGGGCCTGCGCTCGGTCGCGGTTGGGCTGACCCTCATTGCCTGCTTCGCGATCCCTGGGGCAGCAGCACGGGCAGATAGAGCGAGGATCGCCCCTGCGCAGATCATGCAAATGCAGGAGATCTTGACCCGTGCCATGCGCCCCTGTGTGGCACCCGCGATCGGGCAATCCGGCACCCAATGGGCAACCGTGCGTATTTTCTTCAATCGCGACAGCACGCTTGCGCGACGACCTGAATTGGTTGCTGCCACAAGCGCCACGGTCGGGGCCAACGTCCTTCGCGCCGCCACGCGGTGTCTCGCGCGCAAGGATGCTCTTCGCTTTGACGAGCGATTCTACGACGCTTGGAAGATCATCGATCTGAAATGGACTCCGGGGACACTCTGACGTCGTCGGCGCCGACCCCAATCCTTACACTTTCCTTACGCCCGGGCTCGATAATCGGAATCGAACCCTGACGCCCTTTGGTGGCAAACCACACCCATGCCCAATCGGGTTGGAGTTTGTCATGCTAGATCTTGCCTATATGGCGCTGGGGCTCGGTGGCCTGCTGCTGATGGTCCTTTATGCCCGCGTCCTCGACAGGCTGTGAGGCGCATCATGTTCGATCCCCTCCTCGGCCTCCTCGTGGCCGTCCTGCTCGGCGCCTATCTCGTCTTCACGCTGGTGCGCCCCGAACGCTTCTGAGTTCCACGGCTTCACCGCCCTCCCACGCCGGCTGCCCCCGCACCGGTGCGATGGCGCGTGACGGGGCGCGGGACCGGCTCATCGGGAAACGGTCCCGCTCCCTGCTCATTCTCGCTTTTTCGGGCTCCACGCCAATCCCCCAAGGGACGATCTCCCCTGAGGATCGGCGGGGCTCGCGTTGTTTTGGAGAATTTCCATGTCCTTGAACGGATGGCTTCAGATCATCCTTCTGTTCGCTCTGGTGCTCGTAGCGGTGAAGCCACTGGGTGCCTACATGGCCCGTGTCTTCACCGGTGAGAGAACCTTCCTCACGCCCGTGCTGGCCCCGGTCGAGAAGGGTTTCTACAAATTATCCGGTATCGATCCCGCCCGGGAACAGGGTTGGCTTGCCTATACGCTGGCCATGCTGTTCTTCAGCGCGGCGGGCTTTGCCTCGCTCTACGCGATCCTGCGGCTGCAGGCTTATCTGCCGCTCAATCCGCAGGGTTTCGGCAATGTGGCGCCGGATCTGGCTTTCAATACGGCGATAAGCTTCGTCACCAACACCAACTGGCAGAACTATGCCGGCGAAAGCACCATGAGCCATTTCAGCCAGATGGCCGGTCTTACCGTGCATAATTTCGTCTCGGCCGCCACCGGCATTGCCCTTGCCCTCGCCCTGACTCGCGCCTTCATGCGCTCGGGCGGCACGACTCTCGGCAATTTCTGGGTCGATCTCACCCGCTCTACTCTCTATGTGCTGCTGCCGATCGCCATCGTCGTGGCGCTGGCCTTCGTCGCCATGGGCATCCCGCAGACGCTGCAGGCCGGTGTCGACGCCACCACGCTGGAAGGCGCCAAGCAGACCATCGCCATGGGGCCGATGGCGAGCCAGGAGGCGATCAAGCAGCTCGGCACCAATGGTGGCGGCTTCTTCAACGTCAATTCGGCCCATCCTTTCGAAAACCCCACCGCACTGGCCAACTTCCTGTCGATCTTCTCGATGCTGTCGATATCGGCGGCCTTGGTCTACGCCTTCGGGCAGATGGTCGGCTCCCGCCGCCAGGGCTGGGCCCTGCTGTCGGCCATGGGCGTCCTTCTGATCGCCGGTGTGGCCGTGGTGTACTGGTCCGAAACGGCAGGCAATCCGATCCTGGCGCATCTCGGCCTCGACGGGGACCTCGGCAACATGGAAGGCAAGGAGATCCGCTTCGGCCAGGCCATGACCGCCGTCTTCGTGGCCGTCACCACGGGCTTGTCCTGCGGCGCCGTCAACGCCATGCATTCCTCGCTGACCCCGCTCGGCGGCCTCATTCCGATGTTCCTGATGCAGCTCGGCGAAGTCCTGCCCGGCGGCGTCGGCTCCGGCCTCTACGGCATGATCGTCTTCGCCATCCTTAGCGTGTTCATCGCCGGCCTGATGGTCGGCCGCACGCCGGAACTCCTCGGCAAGAAGATCGAGTCGCGCGAGATGAAATTCGCCGTGCTGGCGATCCTGATCCTGCCCACCGCGATCCTCGGCTTCACCGCGATCTCGGCCATGGCGCCCTTCGCCCTGTCGCAGCTCGGCAATGCCGGTCCGCACGGCCTCTCGGAACTGCTCTACGCCTATACGTCGACGACAGCCAACAATGGCTCGGCCTTCGGCAGCCTGTCGGCCAACACGCCCTGGTTCAATGCCACGCTCGGCATCGCCATGCTGCTCGGACGCTTTGCCTATGTCGTGCCGGTGATGGCGATTGCCGGCTCCCTGGCCGCCAAGACCAGGGTTCCCGCCTCGGCCGGCACGTTCCCCACCCACACGCCGTTGTTCGTCGGCCTTCTGGTCGGCGTCATCCTGATCGTCGGCGGCCTGCAATTTTTCCCCGCGCTCGCGCTGGGGCCGATCGTCGAGCACTTCGTCATGCTCGCCGGCAAGACTTTTTGAGGAATGGCTATCATGTCATCCAAACCAACCTTCCCCTCCATGTTCGACGCGGCCATCCTGCTGCCCGCCATCAAGGATGCCTTCGTCAAGCTCGACCCGAGACTCCTCGTCCGCAATCCGGTGATCTTCGTCACCGAGGTCGTGGCTGCCCTGGTCACCGTGCTCAGCTTGCGTGACGCCTTTACCGGCGCCGGCATCGGCTTCAGCGCGCAGATCGCTGCGTGGCTGTGGTTCACCGTACTGTTCGCCACCTTCGCCGAAGCCGTGGCCGAAGGGCGCGGCAAGGCGCAGGCCGAGAGCCTCAAGCGCACCAAGTCCGACCTCAAGGCCAAGCGCATGCCTTCGGCCGCGGCTGCCTTGGGAAACTTCCAGGTGATCGACGCCACCAAGCTCGTGGTCGGCGACATCGTCATCGTCGAAGCCGGTGACCTCATTCCCGGCGACGGCGAGGTGATCGAGGGCGTCGCCTCGGTGAACGAAAGCGCCATCACCGGTGAATCCGCCCCGGTGATCCGCGAATCCGGCGGCGATCGCTCCGCCGTCACCGGCGGCACGCAGGTGCTGTCGGACTGGATCAAGGTGCGCATCACCACCCAGCCCGGCTCCTCCTTCATCGATCGCATGATCGCGCTGGTCGAGGGCGCCGAGCGCCAGAAGACCCCCAACGAGATCGCCCTGTCGATCCTGCTGTCGGGCATGACGCTGATCTTCCTGATCGCCGTGGTCACGCTGTGGGGCCTTGCCGGCTATTCCGGCACGCTGCTCTCCATCACCGTGCTGGTAGCACTGTTGGTCACCCTCATCCCCACCACCATCGGCGGCCTGCTTTCGGCCATCGGCATCGCCGGCATGGATCGCCTGATCCGCTTCAACGTGGTGGCGACCTCCGGCCGCGCGGTCGAGGCCGCCGGCGACGTCGACACCCTGCTGCTCGACAAGACCGGTACCATCACCTTCGGCAACCGCATGGCGACCGAGTTCCTGCCGGTACCCGGCGTCAGCGAACAGGACCTGGCCGAGGCCGTGCTGCTGGCCAGCCTCGCCGACGAGACGCCCGAGGGGCGTTCCATTATCGCACTCGCCCAGGGCGAATATGGCCTGGCCCAGCCGGACCTGACCTGCAAGGCGATCACCACCATCGCCTTTGCCGCCCAGACCCGCCTGTCGGGCATCGACATCGACGGCCGCTCCATCCGCAAGGGCGCGGTCGATGCGATCGTGAAGTTCGCCGGCACCACGCTGGAGGCCGCCCCCGCAGCCTTTCGGCAGGCGGTCGAAAAGGTCGCCCGCACGGGCGGCACCCCGCTCGGCGTCACCGACGGCAGCCGCGTCCTCGGCGTCGTCCACCTCAAGGACGTGGTGAAGCCCGGCATCAAGGAGCGCTTCGCCGAACTGCGTTCGATGGGCATCCGCACCGTGATGGTGACGGGCGACAACCCGATCACCGCCGCCGCAATCGCCTCCGAGGCCGGCGTCGACGACTTCCTGGCCGAGGCGACACCGGAAGAAAAGCTCGCCTATATCCGCAAGGAACAGACGGGCGGCCGCTTGATCGCCATGTGCGGCGACGGCACCAACGACGCCCCGGCGCTGGCCCAGGCCGATGTCGGCGTCGCCATGCAGACCGGCACCCAGGCGGCGCGCGAAGCGGGCAACATGGTGGACCTGGACTCCAGCCCCACCAAGCTGATCGAGATCGTCGGCATCGGCAAGCAATTGCTGATGACGCGCGGCTCGCTCACCACCTTCTCGATCGCCAATGACGTCGCCAAATATTTCGCCATCATCCCGGCTTTGTTCATCGCGACCTATCCCGAACTCGGCGCCCTGAATGTCATGAACCTGGCCTCGCCCCAGTCGGCCATCCTCTCGGCGGTGATCTTCAACGCCCTGATCATCGTCGCCCTGATCCCGCTGGCCCTCAAGGGCGTCTCTTACCGGCCGGTCGGCGCGGCCGCGCTGCTCAGGCGCAACCTCCTGGTCTACGGTCTCGGCGGGCTGCTGGTGCCGTTCATCGGCATCAAGCTGATCGACCTCGTCATCGCCGCCCTGCACCTGGCGTGACGGCAACACACCCTCCCCTGGAGGGGGAGGGTCGACGCGTCAGCGTCGGGGTGGGGTGGCAGCGCAACGCCAGCCCACCGATGTGTTTCCCACCCCACCCCGGCCTTTGGCCGACCCTCCCCCTCCAGGGGAGGGTAGAACCTTCAACGCTCCAAGGGAGCAAGCCCATGTTGATCCATCTTCGCCCCGCCATCGTGATGATGGCCCTGTTCACCCTGTTGCTGGGTATTCTCTATCCGCTCGCCATCACCGGCATTGCGCAGGTCGCCCTCCCCGGCCAGGCCAATGGCAGCCTGATCACCAGCAATGGCACGGTGATCGGTTCGTCCCTGATCGGCCAGAACTTCGCCTCCGAGCGCTATTTCCAGGGCCGGCCCTCGGCAACCTCGGGCACCGATCCCAACGACGCCAGCAAGACCGTGGCGCAACCCTACAATGCGAGCAATTCGAGCGGCTCCAATCTCGGCCCGACCTCGAAGGCACTGGCCGACAGGGTCGCCGCCTCGGTCGAGGACCTGCGCAAGCAGGGCGTGACCGGCGCCGTTCCCGCCGATGCGGTGACGACTTCAGGCTCGGGCCTCGACCCCGACATCTCGCCGGCCGACGCCGCCCTGCAGATCCAGCGTGTCGCCAAGGCCCGCAACCTGCCGGAAGCCGACGTGAAGGCCCTGGTCGACAGCCAGACATCGGGCCGGCTCCTCGGCCTGATCGGCGAGCCGCGCGTCAATGTTCTCGCCCTGAACCTGGCGCTTGATGCTATGAAGCCGAAGTGACACGATTGCCGGACAAGCGCGGGCGCCTTCTCCACGAAGTGGGGAAGGTGGCCCGACGCAGTCGGGTCGGATGGGGTGCGGCCCGCTCATGCTCCCTATCAAGATGGCAAGAGCTAGCGGCCCACACCCCATCCGTCATTGCTCCGCAATGACACCTTCCCCACTTCGTGGAGAAGGCATCGGCGCCAGTCCTGGAAAGCAAGTTTGCCCGTAAGCCCCTCCGACAGACGTCCCGATCCCAATGCCCTGCTGAGCCTGGCGGGAGGGGAGGGGCGCGGCCGCCTCACCGTGTTTCTCGGCGCGGCGCCGGGGGTCGGCAAGACCTATGCCATGCTGTCGCGGGCACGGCGGGAGAAGCAGGCCGGCGTCGACGTCGTCGTCGGCATCGTCGAAACCCATGGCCGCAGCGAAACCGCCGCCCTGACGGACGGGCTCGAGCTGCTGGCGCGGCGCAGGGTCGATTATCGCGGCCGCCAGCTCGAGGAGTTCGATATCGACGCTGCGCTCGCCCGCCGGCCGCGCCTGATCATCGTCGACGAACTCGCCCACACCAATGCCACGGACAGCCGCCATCCCAAGCGCTACCAGGATGTCGAGGAACTGATCGGCGCGGGCATCGACGTATGGACGGCGCTCAACATCCAGCACCTGGAAAGCCTCACCGACGTCGTCTCGCGCATCACCGGCGTGACGGTGCGCGAAAGCGTGCCGGACAGCGTGATCAAGAAGGCGGACGAGGTCATCGTCGTCGACATCACGCCCACCGAATTGATCCAGCGCCTGGAGGACGGCAAGGTCTATCTGCCCGACAATGCGAGGCGCGCTGCCGACGGCTTCTTCAAGCCCGGCAATCTCACTGCCTTGCGCGAACTCGCCTTGCGTCGCACGACCGAGCGCGTCGACGACCAGATGCTGGCCTATCTGCGCCAGAACGCCATCGAAGGGCCCTGGGAAACGGCCGACAGACTGATCGTCTGCGTCGGGCCCGACATGTTTTCTCAGCAGGTGGTGCGGGCGGCCGGACGCCTGGCGACCGGGCTCAATGCCGATTGGCTGGCCGTGACGGTCGAGCGGCCCGGCCAGGAAATCGGCGGTGAGGCGCTTGCCGGCCTCGAGGCCAATCTGCGCCTCGCCGAGCGCCTGGGCGCGGAGGTCAGGCGGCTCAACGGCCATGACTATGTCGGCGAGATCCTCAGGCTCGCCAGCGCCGAAAACGTCACCCAGATCGTGCTCGGCAGCGGCAAGGCGAGCTGGTGGCAGCGCGTCACCGGGCGTTCTCTCGCCGACGACCTGCTGCACCGCTCCGGCGAGATCAACGTCACCGTCATCACCAACACCGGAACCGAGGCCCCGCCCCCACGGCGCTGGTGGCGCCGGCTTGCCCTGCAGCCCTCGCTCGCCGGCCTCGCCATGGCGGTGGGCTGCGTGGCGGCCGCCGTCGGCATCGGGGTCGGCCTCCGGCATTTCGTCTATCTGCCCAACGCTTCCATGCTCTTCCTCATGGCGGTGCTCGCCAGTGCCCTCACGGTCGGGCGCTGGAGTGCCATCACGGCGGCGGTGTTGTCCTTCTTCGCCTATAATTTCTTCTTCATCCCGCCGCTCTACAACTTCACCATCGCCGAGCCGCACGAGGTCTTCGCCCTGGCGGTGTTCCTGATCGTGGCGGTGGTGGCGGGCGACCTTGCCGGCCGGGTACGCGAGCGGGCAGAGGGCGAAGGGCGGCGCGCCGCCAACATCATGTCGCTCTACGAGTTCTCCCGAAAGCTCTCGGGCATCACCAGCCTGGACGACGTGCTCTGGGCCGCCGTCGCCCATGCGCAGGCGACGCTGCACGGACGGGTGGTCATCGCCGTGCCCCAGGAGGACGAACTCACCGTCACGGCCGCCTGGCCACCGGACATCAACCTCGATTCAACCGACATGACGGCGTTGCGCTGGGCCTTCGAGAAGAAGGAGATCGCCGGTCGGGGCACCGGCACCTTGCCCAACATCGCCTTCGAGTTCAGGCCGATCCTGACCCCGAATGGCGCCGTCGGGGTGCTCGGCCTGGCGCAGCCTGAGGGGGCCGAGCCACTTTCCCCGGCCGAGGAGCGTATTCTGGTCGCCATTCTCGACCAGACCGCCATCGCCATCGACAGGGCCAAGCTCGCCAAGGAGAATGTGCGCACCGCCGCGCTCGAGGAAAGCGAGAAGCTGCGCAGCGCCCTGCTCTCCTCGCTCTCGCACGATCTGCGCACGCCCTTGGCTTCCATTACAGGGGCCGTCACCACGCTGCGCCAGCTCGGCACCAAGATGAACGAGGAAAGCCGCGACGACCTGCTCGCCTCCATCGAGGAGGAAGCAGCCAGGCTGAGCCGCTTCGTCGCCAATCTCCTCGACATGAGCCGCCTGGAGGCCGGCGCCCTCAATGCACGACGCGACCTCCTCGATGTCGCCGACGTCGTCCGCGGCGCGGTGGAGCGCGCGCGAAAAGCCTTTCCGACCCGCCTGGTCGAGACCAGCCTGGCAACCGACCTGCCGCTGGTGCGCGGTGACCAGGCGTTGCTCGGCCAGGTCCTGTTCAACCTGCTCGACAATGCCCACAAATATGGCGGGGAGGATTCCTCGACCGCCGTGTTCGCCCGGCGCGAGGACAACGAAGTGGTGGTTACCATCACCGACCAGGGCAAGGGCATTCCGCCGGCCGATCTGGAAAAGATCTTCGACAAATTCTATCGGCGGGGCAAGGTCGACGGCCGGGCACCAGGCACCGGCCTCGGGCTCTCGATCAGCCGCGGCTTCATCGAGGCCATGGGCGGCACCATCACAGCCGAGAGCCCGGCCGTGCGCAAGCGCGGCACCCGCATTGTCATCCGCCTGCCAGCCGAGGCATGATGAAGACATTGGGGGGCGGGTCTTCGGACCCGCCTGACGACGCGCATCGAAAAAGCGAGTCCGAAAATCCGCACCCCGTGAATGAGAGTTCCCTCCCCTATGCACATCCTGGTTGTCGACGACGAGCCGCAGATCCAGCGCTTCCTCAAACCGGCGTTGATCGCCGCCGGCTATGAGGTGACGCCGGCCGTCAACGGCACCGACGCCATGCGCCTGATCGCCACCACCGCGCCGGATCTCGTCATTCTCGACCTTGGCCTGCCCGACATGGACGGCAAGGACATCATCACCAAGGTGCGGGAATGGTCGAAAGTACCCGTAATCGTCTTGTCGGCCCGGGATCGGGAGAGCGAGAAGATCGCCGCGCTCGACCTCGGTGCCGACGATTACGTCGAAAAGCCCTTCGGTATCGGCGAATTGATCGCCCGCATCCGCACCGCCCTGCGCCATCGGGCCCATGAGGAGGGCAATGCCACCCGCTTCGAGAGCGACGGCCTGGTGATCGATACGCTGAAGCGGCTGGTGAGCCGGGACGGCGAGGCCATCCGCGTCACGCCCAAGGAATATGACCTGCTCGCCATGCTGGCGCGTCATGCCGGCCGCGTCGTCACCCACCGCCAGTTGCTGACCTCGGTGTGGGGCACGGCGCATGCCGAGGACCTGCATTACCTGCGCGTCTTCATCGGCCAGCTCAGGGCCAAGATCGAGCGCGACCCGGCCAATCCCCGCATCATCCAGACAGAAGCCGGCATCGGCTATCGCCTGAAGGACGAGGAGTGAGCGCGGGGGCCGGTCTTCGGGCCGGCCAAAGAATAAGTACTTTGTTTGATCAGTAACGCAGCCCCTCACCCTTACCCTCTCCCCGTAAGAACAGGGCGAGGGGAACTTCGACGACTCGTTTTTGCCGACACGGTCTCATCTCGCCCAACCGTCGGGCGAGATGAGTGTCTGTCTCGAAGACAAGTCGAGACGCTTGCGTCCCCCTCGCCCCGTTCTTACGGGGAGAGGGTAAGGGTGAGGGGCTACGAAATAAGGGAAGAAAGAGCACCTCCTTCTCAAGGCGTCCTTTGCCGGAAAAGCCGCGGGTCCAGCCCGGTCCGAGGGCCGGCTCCCAATGCCCTCACATTACCAGCTTCAGCGCCAGCCCGCACATGGTCATGCCGATCAGCCCGTCCAGCACCCGCCAGGCGCCGGGCCGGGCGAAAAGCGGGCGCAGCAGGCGCGCGCCATAGCCGAGCGAGAAGAAGAACAGGAAGGAGGCGGTGACCGCACCGGCACCGAAGGCGAGCTTGGCCCCCTGATATTGCGTGGAGATCGAGCCGAGCAGCACCACCGTGTCGAGATAGACATGCGGGTTGAGCCAGGTGAAGGCGAGGCAGGTGGCGAGCGCCCGGCCAAGTCCAAGCCCCGTACCCTCGGCCGGATCGAGCCCGCCATGATCGGCAAGCGCCGAGCGGAAGCTGCGGAGACCGTACAGGATGAGGAAGGCGGCGCCGCCATAGCGCATCACCGGTTCGATCCAGGGCACGGCTACGCCGACAGCCTGGAAGCCGGCAACGCCGACGCTGATCAGCACGGCATCCGACAGGGCGCAGACGAGGCAGACCCAGAACACATGCTCGCGCCTGAGGCCCTGCCGCAGCACGAAGGCGTTCTGCGCGCCGATCGCCACGATCAGGCTGAGGCCGAGCAGAAATCCGGATATGAGCGCGTTGGTCATGGTCTCCCCCATCACGGGCTGTCCCGATCCGACCCACTGGTCGCGGCGGCGTTTGACTACACGCACCGATGAAATTAGAGAATTTAATTAATCTATCTCTAGATTAGGAAAATTAATCCGATGCTGGATTACGCCCTGCTGGAAGCCCTGGCCGCCGTGGTGCGTAGCGGCTCCTTCGACAAGGCGGCGCAGGAGATCGGGGTGACGCCCTCGGCGATTTCGCAGCGGGTCAAGCTCCTGGAAGAGCGCCTCGGCACCGGCCTGGTCGTCAGGGGCCAACCCTGCACGGCGACATCGGCCGGCAGGCGGCTGTGCCGCCATGCCGAGGAAGTCGGCCTGATGGAGCATGCGCTGCGCAGCGAACTTGGCGGCCTGATGCCGTCGGGGGCTGCCCCTACCGTGCGTATCGCCGTCAATGCCGACAGCCTGGCAACCTGGTTCCTCCCTGCCCTGTCGGGGCTGGAGGGGCGCCTGTTCGATCTGGTGCTCGACGATGAGAGCAACACCGCCGAATGGCTGCGACGCGGCGAGGTCAGCGCGGCAGTCGCCATGGCACCGGGCCCCTTCCAGGGCTGCGGCAGCCGCGCATTGGGCGTGCAGACCTATGTCGCCACGGCCAGTCCCGCCTTCGTCAGGCGCTGGTTTCCCGACGGTCTCAGCGAGGAGGCTCTGCGGCAGGCCCCCTGCCTCACCTTCGATATCAAGGACGCCTTGCAGGACCGCTGGCTGGTCGAGACCTTTGGCCGGCCCATAAGCCGGCCCAGCCACTGGATCCCCTCCTCGCGCGGCTTCGTCGACGCTGCCCTGGCCGGGCTCGGCTGGGGCATGAACCCGCTGTCGCTGGTGTCTCCCTATCTCGACGAGGGGTCTCTCGTCACCATACATCCCGGCTCGCGTCTGCTGGTGCCGCTCTACTGGCATTGGAGCCGGGCCGTGGAAAAGGGCCTCCAGGACATCACCGCCTCCATCCTGCGTACGGCGCGGGCGAGGCTGGAACAGGCATAATGGTGCCATGGCCTCTGGACAGGACGGAGTTTGCCACTACCATTGTCGGACAAATCAGAATCCAACCTTCAGGACGTCAGGGACGGAAATCCATGCAACTCCCCATCATGCCCGGCAATGCCGCGCCCCGCCGGCTCGGCAAGACCTCCGTCATGCTCACGCCCGTCGGCCTCGGCGGCGGCCCGATGGGGGACATGTTCGAGAACCTCGACGAGGACAAGGTTCGCGCCACCTTCAGGGGCGCCTGGGACGCCGGCATCCGCTATTTCGACACTTCGCCCTGGTATGGCCGCGGCCTCAGCGAACTGCGCTTCGGCGAGGCGCTGCGGCAGAGGCCGCGCTCGGACTTCATCCTCTCCACCAAGATCGGGCGCACCTTCCACCGACCCAAGGACGTCGATACTTTCAAGGGACCGTTCTGGTATGGCGGCCTCTCCTTCCAGGAGCGTTTCGACTACACCTATGACGGCGTGATGCGCGCCTATGAGCAGAGCCAGATGCGGCTCGGCATCAACCGTATCGACCTCCTGCTCATCCATGACCTCGACGTTCCGCATGTCGGCTCGGCCGACCTCGTCGCCCAGCATTTCCTCGACCTGGAGCGCTCGGGCTGGCGGGCGCTCGAAATGCTCAAGCACTACGGCGAGATCCAGGGCATCGGCGCCGGCGTCAACGTGCTCGGCACCATTCCCGAAATGCTCAAGCGCTTCGACCTCGATTTCTTCCTGGTCGCCATGCCCTACACGCTGATCGACCAGGGCCCGCTCGACCTCGAATTCCCGCTCTGCCAGGAGCGCGGCGTCGGCGTGGTGATCGGCTCGCCCTTCGCCTCCGGCATTCTCGCCACCGGTGCCGGCGTGCCCACGCCCTATTATCGCTACACCCCGGCCGCCCCGGAGATCATCGAGAAGGTGCGCAAGATCGAGGCCGTCTGCGCTGCCCACAAGGTGCCGCTCAAGGCGGCAGCCTTCCAGTTCGTGCTGCGCCACCCGATCGTGGCGAGCGTGATCTCGGGCGCCGTTACGCCGGAACAGGCGGCCGAGAATGTCAGCCTGCTGGGTGTCGCCATTCCCGACGCCTTCTGGAGCGATCTGCGCCAGCAGGGGCTGATCGATGCGAGGGCGCCATAGGGTCGCCCTCAGCCGGCAGGATCCTTGCGATGCGCCTCGGCCAATGCGTCGAGGCTGTGGAAGTGAAAATCCGGCTCCGGCACGCCTTCCACCACCAAGGTGGCACCGCCCTGCTTGCCGGCGCGGCGGTCGATCCAGGCTCGCGCCAGGCCGATACGGGCCGCCGGCATATGATCATGGTGCAGGCTCTGGGCGGTGTGCAGGACATCGGCCGGCTCGAGACCGAACTGCAGCGACAGATGCTCGAGCAGGTAGCTGAAATTGCGCGGGTCCGGCTTGTAGGAACCGACATCCTCGGCGGTGTAGACCGCATCGAAAAGGCCACCGAGCTTGGTATTGCTGGCCGCGAAGCTGCGGCGATCGACATTGGAGAGCACGACCAGCCGGTAGTGGCGCTTGAGATAGGAGAGCGCCCCCGCCGAATCCGGAAAGGCAGGCCAGTCCGGCACGGAGGCGCCGAAACGCTCATGCAGGTCGGCATGGGCGGCAATGCCCCAATCCTGCGCCAGCCGCGCATGGGTGACTGAAAGCAGGGACGAATAGAGCAGCGAAGGCGTCTGGAGCTCCTGCTCGGTCTCGCGGCGGGCGAAGGCAGCGAGCGCCTCCTCGCGGCCGATCACCCGCCCGCCGGCACTGAGCAGGGGCTGGAGCGCATTCCAGATGCCGGTTTCCCAGTCGATCAGCGTGCCATAGCAATCGAAGGTCAAGACCTTGAAGTCCGCCAGTTCCGGCATTGGTTCCTCCTCGAAAATCCCTGAATTCAGCAGACGCCGTGACGCCCATGCCGCAAACGCAAGGAGGGCGGTGTCGCCACCGCCCTCCCTGTCCTTTTGGTTGTCACGAAACCAGTTCGCTGTCCCAGTAGAGATAGTCGACCCAGCTTTCGTGCAGATAGTTGTGCGGATAATGCCGGCTCGCCTCCAGGAGTTCCCAGGGCGAAGGCCGCGCCGGCTGGCGCAAGGGCTTCATGTCCATGCGGTCGGCCTTGCGGGCATTGCAGTCGCCGCAGGCCGCGACGATGTTCTCCCACGAGGTCGCCCCGCCCTTGGAGCGGGGAACCACATGCTCGAACTGCAGATCGCGGGCCTGGAAACCATCGCCGCAATATTGGCAGGTGAAGCCGTCGCGCAAGAACAGGTTGAAACGGGTGAACGGCACCATGCGCTCCACCTTCTGGTAGTCGCGCAAGGCAACCACCGAGGGCAGACGCATCGTCGTCGACGGGCTGCGCACCACGGCATCATATTCCGCCACCACGCTCACGCGGTCGAGAAACACGGCCCTCAGCGCATCCTGCCACGACAGCAGCGACAGCGGAAAATACCGCAAGGGTCTGAAATCGGCATTCAATATCAAAGCAGGGTGGGACGACATGACTACCTCAACGCTCGACTCCTGGAGTTAACACTGGTTGGAGGAATGGATGACCGGTCGCCCGGCCGGCTTCTGGTGCTTCTGGTTTTCGCTGTCTGACTCCCGCCAGCCCCGTTGGCTGGTCTAGCTGGACAGTTGTCCGGCAACGAAAAGACGGAATGATGACAGCACGATGATGTGCACGCGGTCACGCACTGGCATGCGGAGCATGCCGACTGTCCGGATTGTCTGGAGTGTGTCGCGGGCGTACATACCCTCCTGCCATCAAGGCGGAGGGGACTGCCCTGCCGCCGGTTCAGATTCTCGTGTGATCCTGCGCCAGTCGGGCGACGATCATACGGTTCGCATTCGACAGGTCGCGGCCGGCACCTTTGCATTGGCTGCGGGTAGCCACGCCCATGCCCGGCATGCAAGCCGGCAGGGAGGAGGCGTCATCCGCAAACGCAAAGATGTCGAAATGGGTCGGCAACGGCATGTCCGGCTCTTGAAGGAAGAGGCCCATCCCCTTCCCGATGACTAGGCTTATGCCGCCCGAAAACGACAAAAATCAAGCGAGAAAGCACCATCACTGCGCAAAAACAGCAAAAATTTCGGAAGAATCGAGCTCTTTTCCAAGGAGAGCGATCCAAATGGATAATATCTTATATCCCTGGATAAGATATTGGGAACATCCGGCAGTAGCGCATCCGGCCTGCCAAGCGACCTGTGTCTCGCGCAGCGCGATTCAGCTATGCGAAACTATATGTTGCCTCTCCCTACTTTTGCCATTTCGTCAGAACAAAAGCGTGCCTATAACCAATCAAGCGTCATGACCGGCGTCGAGTCGGCCACCATTTTGGCCCGCCCCTCGGGACGGGCCTTGTCATGAATTGCCTGCTCCAATGTCCGAAGTGACCGCTGGCCTGATGCCCCGGATGGCACGGCCCAATTTCAGAACCACCGCGCTGATCATTGCCAGCGCCATGTTCATGGAACAGCTCGACGCCACCATCCTGGCGACAGCCCTGCCGACCATGGCCAAATCCTTCGACGTCTCGCCTGCGCATATGAGCATCGCTCTGACGTCCTATCTGCTCAGCCTGGCCGTGCTGATTCCCGCCAGTGGCAAGATCGCCGACCGCTATGGCGCCCGCAGCGTGTTTTCCATCGCCATCGCGGTGTTCATGCTGGGCTCGATCCTGTGCGCCTGGGCGCCGACTCTGCCCGTCCTGGTCGCCGCGCGGCTCCTGCAGGGCGCGGGCGGGGCGATGATGGTGCCGGTCGGCCGCCTGGTACTGCTGCGCACCGTCGACAAGTCGGACCTCGTCTCCGCCATGGGATGGCTGCTGGTGCCGGCGCTGATCGGCCCGATCCTCGGCCCGCCGGTCGGCGGTTTCATCGTCACCTTCCTCGACTGGCGCTGGATCTTCTACATCAACATCCCGATCGGCCTGCTCGGCCTGGTGCTGACCCAGATTTTCATTCCCAACATGAAGGAAGACAAGCGCGAGCCCTTCGACATGAAGGGATTCGTGCTCTCCGGCATTTCGCTCGCCTGCCTGCTGTTCGGCTTCGAAATGACCAGCCGCGGCAGCGCCGAGGAGGCGCCGCTCGCCATCGCCCTCCTGGTGATCGGCCTGGTCAGTGGTGCGATCTATGTCGTCCATGCTCGCAAGCCGCGCGACTTCGCCCCGATCCTCGACCTCAGCCTGATGCGGGTGCGCACCTTTCGCATCTCGCTGGTCGCCGGCTCGCTTTCGCGCATCACCCAGGGCGCCCAGCCTTTCCTGCTGCCGCTGATGATGCAGATCGGCTTCGGCATGTCGGCGGCGGAAAGCGGCCTGCTCACCCTTGCCACCGCCTGCGGCTCGATGCTGATGAAGGCGGCGGCCAAGCCGATCCTCAAGCGCTTCGGCTTCCGCACCACGCTGATCTGGAACAGCATCTTTTCCAGCCTGCTCTATGCAGCCTGTGCCCTGTTCCGCCCCGACTGGCCGCATTGGGCCATCTTCGCCGTGCTGCTGGTCTGCGGTTTCTCGATGTCGCTGCAGTTCACCGCCTACAACACCGTCTGCTACGACGACATTCCGCCAACCCGCACCTCCTCGGCCAACAGCTTCTACACCACCTTCCAGCAGTTGATGCTATCGTTCGGCATCTGCGCCGGCGCCCTCGCTCTGACCGGCTCGAAGCTGGTCCTGGGCCATGAGCACGCTACGCTGACGGATTTCTCGATGGCCTTCCTGTTCGTCACCGCGATCTCCCTGCTGGCTTCGCCGGTGAACGCCAAGCTGCCTTACAATGCGGGGGCCTCGATGAGCGGCCACCGCAAGCGGCACGAGGCCGAACAGGCGACGTGAGACGTCAGGCCGCCGGGCTTTCGCGCCGGTAAGGCTCGAGGGCGTTGAGGCCCAGGAGTTCCGTCAGCCTGGCACCGTCGCTGACGCGCCTAAACCAGCCGGGGGCCATCCAGGGCGCATCGCCGTCGACATTGGGGGCGCCGCGTCCGGCCGCGACATCCTCGATCCACAGCGTCCTCGTCTCCAGCGAAATGCGCGTGAAGTCGGTGCTGTTGGGCACGCCGGCATGGGCATGCGCGCTGGAGAAGGCGATCACCTCGCCTGGCTCGACCACCACCGGTTCGACGGCCCCGACATCCACGGCCCCGCTCAGATGCGGAATGGCATCGTCGGCATCGACGGCATGGCGGCCGGCGATCTTGGCGCGGGCCAGCACGGCCTCCAAATCGAAGGAGGCGCTGGTATTGGGCACCGCCCGGGTCCACAGATCCGGATAGATCGCGAAGGTGCGCCCGGCCGTGATCGGATAGATCGGCGCCCACCAATTGGTCTGGGCATACAGATTGGAGCCCCAGGTGTCGCGGTGAAAGGCGATGGTGGCGGTGCTGCGAGCCCTCGGCAGGTTCGCTTCGGGCGCCTGGTGAGGCTGGAAGCGGAGATGCAGCCGGTCACGCGCGAGCTTCTCCGGATCGAGCCCGAGCACCGCGAAAACCTCGCTCCACAGGCGCTTGACTTCCGCCGATTGGACGAACGCCTTCTGCAGCCGGGAAAACTCCTCGACCTGCCGGTCGTGAGACAGATGACGATGAATCTCCGGCGGCTGGTGCGGAAGGAAGGCCTCTTCCAGCAGGTCTCGGGTGAAGGCTACCAATGCCTGCATCGGCGAGAGCCCGCCAAAGCGAGCGATCTCGCCGGCATAGATCCGGTCATGGAAACCGCGCGGCGACACCGGAACGGCGAAGGACGAATACATGAGGCGAGCCCCGCTGTTTCAGGTATCGAACCCAAGACCGGCGCAACCCAGCGCTCGGTCACGAATGCGTTTGCACCGGAAGAAGCGTCATTCTGGCCCATTGCGACCGGGTGAGGCAATCGGGCCCGTCAGCTCTGTCGGGCCAGGCGCGGCTGCTCGTGCGGGGCTTCGTCCTGCAGCACCAGGCGCCCCTCCTCCGCCTTGTTGATGTACTGGCTCGCCACCAATACGCCCTTGATCGGACGCAGGATGGGAATGCAGGAGAGCAGCAGGAAGGGCAATGTGGTGACGAAATGCACCCAGAGCGGCGGCTCGAAGCTCAGTTCCATCCACATGCCGAAGCCGGTGGCCGGAAAGGCCATGGTCATCATCACGAAGAAGGCCGGGCCGTCAGCCGGGTCGGCAAAGGAGTAATCGAGCCCGCAGGCATTGCATTTGGGAGCAAGCGTCAGGAAGCCGTTGAAGAGCTTGCCGTGTCCGCAGCGCGGGCAACGGCCACGCATACCGCAGCGCCAGATCGATTGAGAGGCTGCCGATTGTTCTTCCATCGAAGGGCTCCTTCGTTCCGGCAGAATGTATGGATTGAATTTCCATACAAATGTGACTATCCTGCCATCAAGAATCAAGGGATCGACCTGGAATCGAAGAATTTTGCGATTTTCTGGGTCAATCAACACACGCTTTGTATTATTGTAGGCATACAAATGCAAGACAATTCGCCTGCGGCATTCTGGCTCCCCGCCGAACTGGCCCGCGATGCACCCAAATATCTCGCCATCGCCCAGGCGCTGTCGGCCGACATCCGCTCCGGACGCCTGGCAGCGGGCGTGCAATTGCCGCCCCAGCGCCAGCTCGCCAAGGCACTCGGCGTCGACCTCACCACGGTGACGCGAGCGTTCAACGAGGTCCGGCGCGCCGGGCTGGTGGAGGGCAACACCAAACGCGGCACCATCGTCAGCCCCTCCCGGACCGTGCCTGCCCGGATCATCGTCGACGAGCACCGCCCGGCCGAGGCGACGGCCCTGATCGATCTGAGCATGAACATGCCGCCCCAGCCGGCCGAAGCCGGCCTGCGCGAGGCGATCGCCGAAGGCATCGCCACCGTCCTTGCCTCCCCCCATGCGTTGGCGCGGCTGCATTACCAGGACAATGCCGGCATTCCCGGCGACCGTGCAGCCGGCGCCCGTTTCCTGGCGCCCCGCCTCGGTCCGGTGGCGCCGGAGCGGCTGGTCGTGACTTCGGGTTCGCAAGCGGCTCTCTTCGCCGTGGTTTCGGCCCTGCTCGAACCGGGATCGGTGCTGGCGGCGCCCGAAGTTACCTATCCCGGTCTGCGTTCGGTGGCCGCTCGCTGCGGCGTGAGGCTAGCGGCGGTGCGCACCGACCAGAACGGCCTCCTGCCGGACGATTTCGAAGCGCTCTGCCGTGCCAACCGGCCGAAAGCGCTCTATTGCGTGCCGACGCTCGACAACCCGACCACCGCGACCTTGCCCGCCGAGCGGCGGCAGGCCTTGGTCGCCATCGCCCGCAGGTACGATGTCGCCTTCATCGAGGACGATGCCTATGGCGCGCTGCCCGAACACGCGCCGGCCCCGCTTGCAGCCCTTGCCCCCGAACGAAGCTGGCACGTCGCCACGTTGTCCAAATGCGCGACGCCCGCCCTGAGGTTGGCCTATGTCGCCACGCCGGGCCAGGCCGAGGCGCTCGAAATCACGGCCCAGACCCGGATCATCAATCTGATGGCGCCCCCGTTGATGTCCGGCCTGGCGACCGCCTGGATCAAGGACGGCACCATGGCCCGCCTGACGTCCGCCATCCGGCGCGAGAACCATGCACGCCAGGCCATCGCCGCGACGGCGCTGAATGGCTTCACCTATCGCGCGGCCGCGGATGCGCACCATCTCTGGCTGAGCTTGCCGCCGGCCTGGGTCGGGGCCGATCTCAGCGCCGTCGCCCGCAAAGCCGGGCTCGCCCTGGTCGGCAGCGCTGCCTTCGCAGTCGGCGCCCCGCCGCCGGCGTTGCGCATCTCGCTCGGTGCGGCACCGAGCCACGACGCCCTGCGCCAAGGCCTCAACACGCTGGCAGCCCTGCTTTCGGTACCACCGGAGGGCGTGCCGGGAATCGTCTGACCGAGGGCGTGTTAGAACGAAGAGACACATCCATGCGGAGTGTCAGCCTCCGGCTGACATCGTAGAAACGAAGCATGCGCCGATCGGCGAGATGTCAGCCCCGCTCCATCATCGGATAGAGCCGTGAGGCTGATACTTCCATGCTCTCCACATCCAACCAACCGCGCAATTACGCGAACGGGACAATCCGGGCCCGTGCGTAAAGGGTTTGGTTACCAAGATTGGGCAAAGATTTGCGCGTCGGTCGGCGGATCGACGGCGCTGGGCGTTCCCCCTCGCAACCACCCGCAAACAGTACCCACCCCTAGAGCAAAGCGCGTTCAGGCGTGAACGCTTTTTTGCTCTAGCTCTT
This sequence comes from Labrys sp. E2SS-1L, assembly GCF_057073705.1. Lineage (NCBI taxonomy): Bacteria > Pseudomonadati > Pseudomonadota > Alphaproteobacteria > Hyphomicrobiales > Xanthobacteraceae > Labrys > Labrys sp. E2SS-1L. The sequence continues at coordinate 1,472,917 of NZ_CP172713.1, forward strand.
TGGTTCGACGCGTCTTGGGGTCCTCGCGCCGCAAGGCCGCCTGGCCACCCGGAAGCGAGTAGCATGACCCACGCCCGTTCCACCGGCAGCTATGTCCGAAGCCGCAGGCCTCGCCGGAACACCACCGGCTGGATGGCGCTTGCGGGCCTGTGCTTCGGGGCTGCTGCCGCGACCTGGACGGCGGTCGCACTGGTAGCGCCTTCGATGGTCTCCGCTTCCAAGCCTTCCCATCTGCATCTGCGCGCCGAGGATCCCTTTGCGCCCAAGGCCCTGGTACAGGCGAGCGTGCTCCGGCCAGCGCCACTGCCGGTGGAACATGAGGTTGCCGCCGCCGCACCCAAACCGGCAACCGACAACACCGGTCCCGAAATCGCGCAGGGTGTGCGCCTGCCAGCCGCAGACGGCCGCGTTCACCCGTCTGCCCCCATGCTCGCCAGCCTGATGGCCTTTGCCCCTGATGACGACGGCACGCATGAGGCCCTCCCCGTCATCCGTTCCGTGCAGACGGTCGCGGCCTTGCCCTCGCCGCCGGCGGAAGCGGCGGCCCCGGATGTCGTCGCCACCGGCAGCGTGCCTGATACCGCAGCCGAAGCCCTACCCCTGCCGCCGATCCGCCCCCTCGACGGCGGCCAGATCGCCGAGGGTCAAATCGGCGCTGGCCTGGCCGAGAACGATCCGGCCGATCTGGTCCCGCTGCCGCCCACCCGGCCGGCCATCCCCCTGACGGCCCTCGCCTCCATCGACCCGGATGAGGCACGCCCCCTCGACCGGCCCGCCATCGAGCCTCCGCTGTCGCGCCCGATGGCCGGCAATCGCACCGCCATCTACGATATCTCCGCCCGCACGGTCTATCTGCCCAGTGGCGAGCGTCTCGAAGCCCATTCCGGCCTCGGCCCCTATCTCGACGATCCCGGCTCGGTGCATGTGAAGAACCGGGGCGCCACGCCGCCGCAGACCTATGACCTCAAGCCGCGCGAAGCCCTGTTCCATGGCGTTGCCGCCCTGCGCATGATCCCTGCCAACGGATCGGGCACCGTGCTCGGACGCGACGGCCTGCTGGCGCATACCTACATGCTCGGGCCGCGCGGCGATTCGAATGGCTGCGTCTCCTTCAAGGACTATGCCCGCTTCCTGCGCGCCTATCGCAATGGCGAGGTCAACAGGCTGGTGGTCGTCACCGGGAACGGCAAGGCGAGCAACCAGATCGCCTCGCGCAACAAGAGCCGCTGGTGGTTTGCGTCCGGGCGCTGAGCCTGCCGAAGCCTTTTGCTACGGAAGGCAAGCGTCGATCGCGAAGCGACTTCGAACCAAAGCACGCAGATAAGGAAGCGTTTGCGCCCGAACGCTTTTGCTTTCATTACTCACCTTTTGGTCATCCTGGATCTGCACCGCATCGCTGCATGCTGCAGTGCGTCCGGGATGGCTCTCGTGAGTAAGCACTTTTTGCTTTAGGATCACAGCCTGTCATTCAATCTGGCAGATCCGGCTCGCACCTTGGCTGCACCGGCCGAGTAGCCGCATCGTATTGATGCCGGCACCGCAATATTCGCAGCCCCTGCCCACCGCGCTACACAGGCATTATCACATCTGGCGCGGAAGTCCTTCCGATCGGGAGCCACTTCCAAGGGCTTCTATCCTGATGGATCATAGCTGCAATCAATAGAGCTAAATCAATTCTTCGAGTGCATGCTGGCCAAGGGAGACCGGAACGCTGCACTCTCTCGCCTCAGGCCCTTGAACGCGCCGCGGCACGCTACTCGCTAGGTCATGTCTGCTTGCCTTTGCCTGCGCCCCCGCGCGGACGATGAGCAGCAGGCCAAGTACCCGTTTTGCATGCGGGCCATCCCCCGCATAGGCCGACCGGCCATCGTGGCGTCGCCCCGCGCTCGTCTGGTCCGGGAATTGCATTCGAACAAGAACGCGTGAAGGAGGAAACCGGCTTGAGTTCCACATCGATCGGCACGGCTGCCCCAGCTTTGCAGCGCCCTGAAGACGAGAATCTGGGCATCGGCGCCAACCTGGCCTATGGCCTGCAGCACGTCCTGACCATGTATGGCGGCATCGTTGCCGTGCCGCTGATCGTCGGCCAGGCGGCCGGGCTTGCGCCCGAGGAGGTCGGCATGCTGATCACCGCCTCGCTGTTCGCGGGGGGCCTTGCCACCATCCTGCAGACCCTGGGCCTGCCCCTGTTCGGCTGCCGCCTGCCTTTGGTGCAGGGCGTCTCCTTTGCCGGCGTCGCCACCATGGTGGCCATCGTCGTCAGCCCCACCGGCGGCGGCCTGCCGGCCGTGCTCGGCGCGGTCATGGCCGCCTCCCTGCTCGGGCTTCTGATCACCCCGGTCTTCTCCAAGATCACCCAGTTCTTCCCGCCCCTGGTCACCGGCATCGTCATCACCACCATCGGCCTCACCCTGATGCCGGTGGCGGCACGCTGGGCCATGGGCGGCAATCCCAAGGCCCCCGATTTCGGCAGCATGCCCAATATCGCGCTCGCCGGTGCCACGCTCGGCATCGTGCTGCTCCTGAGCAAGCTCGGCAACGCTGCGATCTCCCGCCTGTCGATCCTGCTCGCCATGGTGATCGGCACCGCCATCGCCATGGCCTTCGGCATGACCGATTTCTCCAAGGTCGCCAGCGGCCCCACCGCGGCCCTGCCCAGCCTGTTCCATTTCGGCTGGCCGACCTTCCAGATCGCCGCCGTCGTCTCGATGTTCATCGTCATCATCGTCACCCTGGTGGAAACCTCGGCCGACATCCTGGCCGTCGGCGAGATCATCGGCACCAAGGTCGACTCGCGCCGCCTCGGCGACGGCCTGCGTGCCGACATGCTCTCCTCGACCCTGGCACCGATCTTCGGCTCCTTCACCCAGAGCGCCTTTGCCCAGAATGTCGGCCTGATCGCCGTCACCGGCATCAAGAGCCGCTTCGTGGTCGCCACCGCCGGCCTCATCCTGGTGACGCTCGGCCTGCTGCCGGTGATGGGGCGGGTGATCGCCGCCGTGCCGCCCGCGGTGCTGGGCGGGGCCGGCATCGTGCTGTTCGGCACCGTGGCGGCCAGCGGCATCCGCTCGCTCTCCAAGGTCGACTACACCAACAACATGAACCTCATCATCGTGGCGACCTCGATCGGCTTCGGCATGATCCCGATCGCCGCGCCCCAGTTCTACGAGCACTTCCCGTCCTGGTTCGTCACCATCTTCCATTCCGGCATCAGCTCGGCCGCGCTGATGGCGATCACGCTGAACCTGGTGTTCAACCATTTCAGGGCCGGCAATTCCGACCAGCAATCGGTGTTCGTCGCCGGCATGGAGCGCACTCTGCGCTACCAGGACATCTCGATGCTGCATGAGGGCGACTATTTCCTCAACGGCAAGCTCTATGATGCCAATGGCAGCGAGGTGAAGGTCGAGGGACCGGGCCACCATTGACGCTGGAGAAAAGTGCCGCCCCTGGCCGCACGCGGGTCGGGGGCGGGGGCGGCCCCTTCAAGACGGCGCAGAAGCGCTTCCGGCATGCTCGTCCAGCACCGTGGCGATCACCTTCCTGGCTGACAGCTCGGTCGGCAGCGTACTGCCATGACCGCAGCAGATGAGCAGGGCCTTCCACAGGGCCCAGCCGCGGGCACGGGCCCAGATCGCCTCGTCAAATCCCGCCGCCGACAGTCTTGCCTTGAAAGCCGCACGGCTTTCGCCCCGCAGGAAGGTCCAGGCGATCACCAGGTCGCAGGCAGGATCGCCGACCGCGCTGCTGCCGAAATCGATCACGGCGCTCAGCCGTCCCTTGCGCAGCAGCAGGTTGCCGACGGCGATATCGCCATGCACCCAGACGGGCGGCGATTGCCATTGCGCCGCCAGTGCCGCCTCCCAGACCTGGCCCGCCGCAGCGGCATCGATCTCGCCCGCAAGTCGATCGAGGCAACGCCGCGTCTCGGCGTCGTAGACTGAGAGCGCCCCACCGCGATGAAAATTATCCGCCCCGGCGGCTGGCCCCTCGGCGGGCGCGCGCTGCAGGGCCAGCAGGAACTGCGCAAGATCGGCCGCAAATCCGACGGGATCGGTGAGTTGCTCGAACACCACCGGCTTGCCCTCGATCCAGCGCTGGACCGACCAGGGATAGGGATAGCCTTCCGCCGGGCGGCCGAGGGCAAGCGGGGCTGGGATCGGCAAGGGCAGATGCGGGGCCAGCGCGGGCAGAAAGCGCCATTCCTTCTCGACCTGCGGCACATAGGAGGCGGCGGTCGGCAGACGCACCTTCTTGTCCTCGCCGAGGCGGAAGGTGGAGTTGTCCCAGCCATTGCGCTCGACCGGCCGGACCGGCTGATCGGCCCAATCGGGAAACTGGCTGTCGACCAGGCGGCGCACCAGCCCGACCTCGATCGTCAAGCGGCCAGTCATGCAGCATCCTCCCATTCGAGCCGATTGCCGGCCCCAACCGTCAAGCGGCCCGCGCCGGCCCCACCAGGAAGCGGATCGCCAGGAAGGACAGTCCGCCGAGCCCGCCCAGCAGGGCCGTCACCGCCAGGGACAGGCCGGCGCCGATGGTGGTCAGCGCGAAGGCGAAGGCAAAGGGCGCCATCGCGGCCACGATCAGGCGGGCGGCCATCACCTTGCCCTGCAGCGTGCCATACCCTTCGCTGCCGAACAAAGCCAGCGGCAGGGTACCGATCACGATGCTGAACAGCCCGTTGCCCAGGCCGAACACCACCGCAAACACCATCGCGCCCGTGGTGGAGGGCGCCGTGAGGGCGAGCAGGGCCACGGAGGCCGGCATCAGCGTCGCCGCGATCAGCGCGAGGGCGATCGGCGGCAGATTGCGCCCGAACACCATGTTGACCAGGCGGCTGAGCACCTGGGACGGGCCGAACAGCGTGCCGACCACCGCCGCCGACGTTCCGAGCCCGAGGCCGGACAGCAGCGGGATCATGTGGACCAGGATGGCCGCAACCACCAGCGACAAGGCGGCAAAGCCGACGAGCATCAGCCGAAAGCCTGCCTTGCGCTGGGCGGGCGCGAGCAGGCCCGCCACCGCCGACTGCTGCCCGATGGCCGCACCACCCTGCTTCGACAACCCAAGCGAGAGCCAGACATACAGGGGAAAACAGACCGCCAGATTGAGCCCGGCGAAGACGAGATAGACGTCCTGCCAGCTCATGCGCTCATGCAAAGCGGTGGTAACAGGCCAGAACACAGTGGAGGCAAAGCCCGCGATCAAGGTGAGATAGGTGATGCTGCGCTGGGCAGCCCGCGGGCGGATCTGCACCAGCAAGGCGAAGGCAGCGCCGTAGAGCACCAGGTTGGAGGCTGTCTCCATCGCGATCAGCGCCGCCACGAAGGCCACGCCGCCCGGCGCCAGCGCACAGGCAGCCAATGATGCCGAAGCAGCCAGGGAACCGACCGCCATCACGCGGCCCGCTCCGATCGCATCGATCAGCCGACCGACCCAGGGCGCCGTGGCACCGCCGATCAGCAGCGCGGCCGAGAGCGCGCCGAACACCCATTCGGTGGTCCAGCCCAGGCCCTTCGCCATATCGGCGGCCAGGATGCTGAAACTGTAATAGAGCGTGCCATAGCCGATGATCTGGGTGACGCCCAGGGCGATGATGGCCGCGACGGGCGAGCGTTCCGCATGCATGTCTGGATCAGTCGCAATCAGGTCCGACGATAGGTCACGACTTCATCATCTTCCTTGACGAAGTGCTCGACCGGCCGGTCGAGCAGGTCGAGCACCGCCTCGGAAGGACGGCACAGGCGCGTACCATGTGCCGTCTCGACGATGGGCCGGTTGATCAGGATCGGATGCGCCAGCATGAAGTCGATGATCTGCTCGTCGCTCCATTTCGGGTCACCCAGGCCGAGCTCGGCATAGGGCGTGCCCTTCTCGCGCAACAAGTCGCGCGGCTGCATCGCCATGGCGGCCAGCAGTGCGACGAGCTTGTCCCGTGAGGGTGGGGCGTCGAGATACTCGACGACCACCGGCTCCTCGCCCGACTGGCGGATCATGGCGAGGGTGTTGCGCGAAGTGCCGCAGGCCGGATTGTGATAGATAGTGACACTCATCGCGGGGGCTTTCGATCGGAACCACGGAGCTGGCGCCAACGCTGCTCCGACAAAACACCCATCGCATGAGGGCGGCCAGCGGCTCAAGGCCCCTGCCCTGCGCCAAGGTGCCGCCGGAAGAAGTCGAGGAGCTCGGCGTTGAAGCCTCGATGGAAGGCAATCGATCGAAGCCTGCCCCATCCGCGCAGATCTCCGCCTCGCCGAAATCGGCGGCGGCCTTGGCAGACTCGGCGCTGCAGGGCGCCAGGAAGGCGAAATGCCCGGCTTTGGCGGCGGCATGCATCTCCGGCAGGGTGGCAAGATTGCGTGCCACCGTCTCGACATCCTTCGGCACCACGCCGTCGCCACCGAACTCGGAAGCCCATAGTTGCACCGGAATGCCGACCGGCACCAGGCCTGCGGGCGGGAGGAGCGCTACAATGCCTTCTTGCCGAAGCGCTGCTCGAGGAAGCGGGTGATGATCTCCACCACCAGTTCATGATCGGCCTGCTGGGGCAGGCCCGATATGGTGATGGCGCCGACCAGGCCGGTGCCCTCAACGATGATCGGAAAACTGCCGCCATGCGCGGCATATTCCTTGGGGTCGACCATGAAGCGATCGTGGAAGGAGGGGCCGCCCGGCAGCGTCGACTGGCCCATATAGAAGGAGGAATGACCGAACCGGTAGACCACCGCCGATTTGCGGGCGATCCATTGGTCATTGTCGAGCGAAGTGCCGGCCAGGGCAGCATGGAAGAGCTGCTGGCGGTTGCGCGTAACATTGATCGCCACCGGCAAGGCGCGTTCGCGGGCAATGCCAAGCGCCAGCGTGCCCAGATCAATGGCAATCTCGTTGTCGAAGGCTGGAAAGGTGAGCACCGCCTCCTGGCGCAGCAACTCGCTCAGCGTGATCTCGTTGGGCATGTCGGCCTCCTTGCCCGACGATCATGCGGGCGCCCGCCAGCCCTGGCAAGCCGGCAAGCGGGCTCCCACACAGGCAAGGCCTGCACCAGCGCGCCGATCTCGCTCCGTCACCGGATGGAATGGAGGCCACCCCGCCGGGAGCCATCGGCGTTCCTATTTGCGGAAGCTCGCCTCGCCCGCATCCGACACCTGCACCCAGCGCTTGTCCGGCGCTGCGCCGGCGACATAGGCATCGTTCCAGTTCCACCATTTATAGGGCGGCGTCTGCGGATAGCCTTCGGGCGAATCCTCCCAGGCCTCCTGGCGGCCGAGCGGCGTGATGTCGAGATAGTTCCAGGTGCCGCCCATCTGCTCGTCGCCGCGGCTGTTGACCAAATAGGTGCGGAAGATCCGCTCGCCGTCACGGTAGAACACATTGGTGCCGTGCCACTCGCCCACGCCGAAATCCCAGTCGAAATCGTCGAGCACGGTGTACCATGGCATGGTCCAGCCCATGCGCTGCTTCAGCCTGGCGATATCGCCCTGCGGCGCCCGCGAGAGGAAGACAAGCGTGGTGTCGCGGGCATTGAGATGGGAAAGATGGGCGACCTGGTCGGCCACCATCGAGCAGCCTCGGCAGGCATGGTCGGGCCAGCCGAATACGCCCGGCTCGAAGAAGGCGCGATAGGCGATGAGTTGGCTGCGGCCCTCGAACAGCTCGGCGAGACTTGCGCGCGCCTGCGGCCCCTCGAAGACATAGGCCTTCTCCACCGCCATCCAGGGCATGCGCCGGCGCTGGGCCGCCAGGGCATCGCGGGCGCGGGTGTGGGCCTTTTCCATCGCCAGCAGCCGCTCATGGGCCGCCTGCCATTCCTGCGGCGACACCACCGGCGGGGTGTGCATGCCCGTGGCTCCGTTCTGTCCATTTCCGGCTGGAGTGGTCATCGCAAATCTCCTCATCCGAGCGCCCACCGTACCGCATGCTTCAAGCGCATCGGCACGCGCCGCCCTTGGTTCTTTATCGGTGAGGAGAGAGTGCCACCGGGAGGCGGAGGGGTGGGAGTAACAAGTGTGGCGGCATTCGGAAGGAGCCCCGGTCGCAAGCGCAGACCCGAATTCCCGGCAACGGCTTGCATTGTTTCGGCCCGGTCAAGGACAGGCATGTTGTATCGATTTATCGCAGCTTGTCGTAGGAGGTTTTTTGGCTAGGGTAATCAACATAAAGCGCCCGGAAAGAGGAGCAATGTTCGTAAAAAAATAGAATACCAAGAGGAAAAGTTATGAAATTGGGTCCATCTATTCTTTCAAATTGCGCTGCGGCTTTGGGCGTCATCGCCCTTATAGGTTCAACCTCCCCTCTTGCGGCTCAGGAATCCGACAAGACCGTCGCGCTTCTTCAGCAGCTCCTGCGCTTCGACACATCCAACCCGCCGGGACGAACGCTGGAGGAAGTCACCTACCTCAAAAAGGTCTTCGACGATGCCGGCATCGAAAATGAAATCATCAAGACCCCCAAGGATGGGGTGGCTCACTTCATCGCGCGCCTGAAGGGCGATGGCAGCAAGAAGCCCGTGCTTCTGGCTGCGCATTCGGATGTGGTGCCGGTCGAACGGCACACCTGGAGCGTCGATCCGTTTGCCGGCGAAATCAAGGATGGCTACGTCCTGGGGCGGGGCGCCATGGACTTCAAGGGCGGACAGGCGGTGTTCGTCCAGGCGCTCCTCGATCTCAAGAAGAGCGGCGTCGCACTGTCGAGGGACGTGATCTTCCTGGCCGAAGCCGACGAAGAAGCCGGCGATTACGGCACCGACTGGCTGGCGAAAAATCACTGGGACAAGATCGATGCCGAATTCGTCTTGAACGAAGGCGGCTGGATCTTCCAGGACAAGCAAGGGGTCACCCGGCAGGTCAACATCACGACGCGTGACAAGATCTATGCAGGCCTCCGGCTCAAGGTGACGGGTACGCCCACCCACTCCTCGCGCCCGCAACCGGACAGCGCGGTCGGCAAACTGACCCGGGCCCTGGCGAAATTGTCGGTGTGGGACACCGAGCCCACCCTCACCGGCCAGACCAAGGCCTATTTCCAGGCCCTTGCCTCGAGCGCAACCGGGCAGATGAAGCGGGATCTCCAGACGCTGGCCTCGAGCAACGACCCTTCGGCGCTGAAGAAAGCCGGAAAACGCGTCTCCGCCACCGGCGATTATCCGCTGCTCTGGCATGCCCTGATGCGCAATACGGTGGCGACGACGATCATCAAGGCCGGGGTGAAGGAAAACGTCATTCCCGGCACGGCCGAAGCCTATGTGAATGTGCGCCTCGTGCCAGGCTCGACACCCTGGGACGTGCGAAGCCAGGTCGAGAAAGCCATCGCCGATCCGGATATCAAGATCAGCGTCGACTCCAGCCTTTCGGAAGACGATGCCAAGGCCTATTACAAGAAGCGCACGGAAGCCGAGGCATCCCCGACCGATACGCCCCTGTTCAAGGCTCTCGAAACGGCCGGCAAGAAGACCTGGCCCGAAGCCACCGTGGTTTCGGCCCTGTTCGAGGCCGGCACGGATGCTTCCGCCTGGCGGGACCGCGGCATACCGACCTATGGCATCTATCCCTACCCGCTGGACAATGAAACGCTGGAGCGCATGCACGGCAATGACGAGCGCATCGCCGTCAAATCCTTGAAGGAGGGTACGGCTTTCATCTACGACACGCTGGTCGGCGTGGCCGCGAAGTGATCGCCGGCCGGCCTTCTAGCAAGTGGGAAGGCCGGTTTGGAATGCGGCGCCGGGCCTCCGGTGCCGCGAGCTTCACTCTGTTGCCCGACCCATCATCCCGGTTAGCGTCCCGCTCTGCGTGAGAATGGCGTCGCCCATATAGGCAAGCGAGGTGAAGCTGCGCTCCGCCGCCTCCTTGTGACCGGTGCCACAGGCATCCTCGATGATGATGGGCACGAAGCCGAGATCGGCGCCGTGGCGGGCCGTCGGCTCGATGCCGATCTCGATGGCAACGCCCATGATGGCGAAGGCGGTGAGGCCGCAATCGCGCAGGATGGTGGCGAGCGGCGTGTCGGCAAAGGCCGAGAAGGTGATCTTGTCGAGGATAGCCTCGTCCTCCCGCGGCGCCAGTTCCGGCGTGATCTCGAAGCCAGGGGAAGAGCGCAGGAACCAAGGCTTCACCGCCGCGGGATCCTCGGTGCGCTGCCAGGCCATGGCCTGGCGATATTGGAAGCGACCCATCAATTTGGGCGGCATCGACATGTGGCGCAGGAAGACGACGCGGTAGCCGCCGGCCCGCGCGGCCTGCAGCACGGCGGCATTGCGCGCGGTGATGGCGGCACCATCGGCGATCTGGCCGAGGATGCCCACCTGCATGTCATAGACGATGACGGCCATGCGGTCGGGCCGGCAGAGCTCCGCGAGAGAGCCATGGAGTTCGAGACCGAAGGGAGTCTTCATGGGGTTCGGCTCCTTGCGAGTGTGGCAGCCGGCCAGCGACGACCGGTGCCGTGACTGTCCCGCACCTTACGGCGGGCGCGCCCGCAAATCATCCCTCCCGCCCTTGCGAAAACGGGCGGGTCCTGCCCGCCCGTCCGCATCCCGGAAAATCGGCGAGCTTATTCGGCCGATTGTACTGCCTTGGCGTCATGCAGAACGCCATGTGTCTCCAACTCGTCCAGGAGCCCCTTCCACAGCGAGATGCACAGGCCGATCATCACCAGGAGGAAGGGAGCGGCGGCGATGATCGAGGCCGTCTGCAGGCCGGCGAGGCCGCCCATCACCAGGAGCACGCAGGCCGAGGCGCCGGCGAGCAGGCCCCAGAGCACCACGATGCCCGCCTGCGGATGCGGTGCGCCCCTGCTGGAAAGCATGCCCATCACCACCGAGGCGGCGTCCGCGCCGGAAACGAAGAAGATCGCCACCAGGAACATGGCGATGGTCGAGGTCACCGTCGCCATCGGATATTGGGCCAGCAGGGCGAACAGCGATACCGGCGCGCCCTGGTTCTTGACCGCCTCGACCAAGCCGCCGGCGCCCATCAGCTCCGAATGGAGGGCGGTTCCGCCCATGATGGTGAACCAGATGAAAGTAACGGCGCTGGGAATCAGCAAAACGCCGATCACGAATTCACGGATGGTGCGGCCGCGCGAGATGCGGGCGATGAACACGCCCACGAAGGGTGCCCAGGAGATCCACCAGGCCCAGTAGAAGATGGTCCAGTTGGCCAGCCACTTGCCGTCGCTGAAGGCGGCGGTGCGGAACGACATCGAAACGAGGTCGCTGAGATAATAGCCGAGCGATTCGATCAGCGTGTCGAAAATGAACACGGTGGGACCGAAGGCTGCCAGGAAGAGCAGCAGTACCACCGCGATCACCATATTCATGTTGCTGAGGAACTGGATGCCCTTGCCGACGCCGGACACCGCCGAGAGGATGAAGAGCACCGAGAGCACGGCGATGATGGTGAGGGCGATGGCGGCGGATTCGCCGGTGCCCCACAGATAGTTCATGCCGGAATTGATCTGCTGCGCGCCCAGGCCGAGCGAGGTCGCAGTACCGAACAGGGTGGCGATGATCGCCAGCACGTCGATGGTGCGGCCGATCGGCCCGTGCACCCTGTCGCCGATCAAAGGCTGGAAGGCGCTGGACATCAGCGTCGGCAGATCGCGGCGATAGCTGAAATAGGCGAGCGCCAGCCCGACGACGGCATAGATCGCCCAGGGATGCAGGGCCCAATGGAAATAGGCATATTGCATCGCCACGATCGCCGCTTCCTTCGACTGCGGCTGGGCGAGCCCATGCGGCGGCGCGCCGAAATGCGACACGGGCTCGGCCACGCCCCAGAACATCAGGCCGATGCCCATGCCGACGCTGAACATCATGCAGACCCAGGAGACCGTGGAGAATTCCGGCTTCTCGTCGTCATGGCCGAGCTTGATCCGGCCGAAACGGCTGAAGGCCAGAAAGCCCGCGAAGACCAGGAAGAACGCCGTCGAGACGACGAAGCTCCAGCCAAAGGCATGGATGATGCCGTTGAGCGTCGCCGTGGCGACACTTGTCAGGCTGGCGGGGAAGAGCGTTCCCCATAATACGAAGCCTACGACAATAATAAGCGCCGGCCAGAAGACACCGGAATCCGATCCACGAAGCATTGCGCGCGACAAAACGATCGTTCCTCCCCCGTTGAAGCGGGCGCTTCATCGTCTGCCAGCCGGGATTTCGACGTTCGCGAGTCCCAATAGCCACGCCCCTACGTCATAGTGCCGCGATATACCTTTGCAATCCGCCCTAGTACCGACCTTCGGGGTTCCGAATCCGACCCCGGATCGCAAAAGCCGACGGACATGCGCGGCAATGGGCGGAGGCGGGCGCGCATCGTCTAGAGCGTATCTTGTTTAAGTTGGTTCATAGCCCGCTGCCTGGAAGTAGTTCGCGCATTCGGCTGGGCTGAAGAGGTGGATGATCGAGCCGACTGCCTCCCATAGGGCATCGATGGTCCTTTCGGCCTTTGCCCGTAGCAGCGCCTTGAGTTTGGAGAACGCATTTTCAATTGGGTTGAAGTCGGGGCTGTAGGGCGGCAGATAGAGCAGGCTCGCACCTGCCGTCTCGATCGCATTACGCACGCCGGCGGTCTTGTGGGCCGGCAGGTTGTCCATCACGACAACGTCGCCGGGCTCAAGGGTCAGGACCAGGACCTGCTCGACATAGGCAAGGAATGCGTTGCCGTTCATGGCGCCGTCATAGACGAAGGGCGCGGTCATCCCGGTCAACCGCAGGGCGCCGGTGAAAGTGGTCGTTTTCCAATGACCGTGGGGAACGCCCGCCCGGCAACGCTCACCACGGGGCGCTCTTCCACGCAAGCGCGCCATCTTCGTCGACAGCCCCGTCTCATCGATGAACACGAGCCTTGCCGGATCGAGATCGAGTTGACCGTCGAACCAAGCCTGGCGGCGTTTCAGGATGTCGGGCCGATCCTGCTCCAGTGCATGTGCGGACTTTTTTTGAACGTCCAGCCATGGCCACGAAGCCAGGCGCTCAGGGCACTGCGGCTGATCCCGACCGATTGCTCGGTCTCCAGCCGCCGCACCATCTCGTTGAGCGTGATGTCCTTACGTTCCTCGATCAGCCCGACGATGAAGGCTTCATGCACATCGAGGCTGGAGGAGCGGCTACGGCCAGGCCGTCGAGGCGCCAACTCGCCTACCTTCGCTCGTGCTATCCAGCGGATCGCACTCGAAACGCCGACACCGAACCGCGCTGCAGCCCGACGCGCCGACATGCCTTCTGCCGAGGCCTTCAGGACCCGTGACCGTAGATCTCCGCTCAGGGCTCTTCCCATCATCAACCTCTCCCACAAGGCAGATGTTGAATCAGCTCACAAGCCACCTGTCACATCACAATCGATTCATCGATCGCAGGACATGCTCTAGGCTTTCAGGATAGAAAGCCAGGCTCGTCATCGCGAGCCTGGCCAATCGAAGGATCAGGCTCGCAGCGACGGCACGGCGCAGGCAGCCGGCACCGGCTCGCTGAGGCCAAGCTGCTCGCCCCAGCGGCAAAGGGCAGCGCTGCTGGCGATGAGGCCGGCGCCGCGCTCGCTCAGGGAATAGACGACCTTGGCCGGCATCTGCTCATAGACCTTGCGGTGGATGAGGCTGTCGGCCTCCAATTCGCGCAGCTTTTGGGCCAGCATCTTCTCGCTGATCGTCGGAATGGCCCGGCGCAGCCGGCCGAAGCGGCGGGCGCCGGTGTGGAGCTCGCACAGGATGTCGAGCTTCCATTTGCCTTCGAGCATGCGGATCGCCGCCGCAAAGCCGCAATCATTCGCCGTATCCGTCATGCCCCTCTCCTTCGCCAGCCCTTACCACCCCGTAACCACTTACGTGGGCGTGCGTATTGAGCGCCGCCACGCCAGCTCCATCTGCCCGAGGACGACGAGAGGCGCGGCAGGCATTCGTCAGCCCGCGCCGGTGGATATGGAGTGTCGACATGAAGCTTGCAATCGCGGTGCTGGGAACGGGACGCATGGGATCGGCATTGGCGCGCGCCCTGCTGGGCGCCGGCCACGAGGTGACGGTGTGGAACCGCACCCCGGCCAAGACCGGGCCGCTTGCCGCCCTCGGTGCGGTCGTCGCGCCCTCCGTGGCCGAAGCCGTGGCGGCGGGGGCGGTCGTCATCGTGAATGTCAGCGATTATGACGCCACCGCCGCGCTGCTGCGCGAGGCAAGCGTCGCCCGGGCCCTCGACGGCAAGCTCGTGGTCGAACTCACCTCCGGCACGCCCCAGGGCGCACGCGAGGCGGGAGGCTGGGCCGCCGCGCAGGGCGCCGCCTATCTCGACGGCGCCATCATGGCGACGCCCGATTTCATCGGCACCGAGGCCGGCACCATCCTGTTCGCCGGCTCCGGCCAGGCCTTCGAGGCGAACAAGCCGGTATTCCTCGCCCTCGGCGGCAATGTCCAGCATGTCGGGGAGGATGCCGGCCTCGCCAATGCACTCGACAGCGCCCTGCTCGGCCTGATGTGGGGTGCGCTGTTCGGCACGCTGAACGCCATTGCCGTGTGCCAGGCCGAGGGGGTGGCGCTCGGCATGCTGGGCCGGCTCTGGCAGACCTTGGTGCCGGTGATCGACGGCCAGGTCGCCGACCTGATCAAGCGCAATGAGACCGGGCGCCTGGCCAGCGACGAGCAGAGCTTCGCCTCGATCGCCACCCATCACCACGCCTTCGAACATTTGCTGGTGGTGATGCAGGCCCGTAAGATCGACCTCGGCGTCGTCCTCGGCCAGGACAGCCTGTTCCGGCGGGCGCTCGCGGCCGGCCGGGGTGAGGACGATTTTGCCGCATTGTCGCGCTTCATGATCGGGGAAGCATAGGTGGGCACCGGTTCACGCAAATGCCATTCCCATTGGTGCATTTGTGATTTGCGCACGACGCTGGTGGCATGGGCCGTACAGCCGGTTTCATCGAGGGGAGAGGTTGCCAATCACGGCTTGCGCCACGAAGATGCCAAGATGGCATATTCAAGAGAAATGCTCGAGCGAGCTCACCGTCAGACAACCAATCATCGGCAAGAGCTGGAAAAGAGCGCGAGTTGTGGCTGTTTCTATTGCTGCCAAACCTTCACGGTTGCCAAGATCGAGGAATGGATCGACGACGAGGAGGGAACGGCGCTCTGCCCTTACTGCGGCATCGACTCCCTCATCGGCTCCGCATCCGGCTACCCTGTCAATGACCGGGAGTTCCTGCAGGCCATGCACAAGCTTTGGTTCGAATAGCGCGTCCTCCGCCCGTTCACAGTGCCAAGGGGATCTTGCACAGAGCCGCTGTCACGCGAATGCGATTCCCCCACTAGAAACTGTGATTTGCGTGCGAGGTTGGTGGCATGGACAGTACCGGCAGTCCGTCGAATCGGACTGCCCGGGCATGGCGCCCGCCAAGGCAAGGCGCGTATGGACGCGCGTTGCGATCGCAAGGACTTATCATGGCATCTCGGCGTATCTCGCCCCCGCTTCTCGCGGCCTTCCTCTTCCTCGTCATCGGCCTCCTCAGCCTCGCTCCGTCGCCGGGCGGCGCCCGCGCGGCCTCTGCCGATATCGACGTGAACGACATCATCACCGATCCTTCTTCCCCCGTGCTCGGCAATCCCAAGGGCAAGGTCACCATCATCGAGTTCACCGATTATCGCTGTCCCTATTGCCGGGTGATGCAGTCGCGTCTCGACGTCCTCCTGCGCGAAAACAAGGACATCCGGCTGGTGATCAAGGAATGGCCGATCTTCGGGGAAGCCTCGGTCTATGCCGCCAGGGTGGCGCTCGCCGCCAATTGGCAGGGCAAATATGGCGCAGTGCATGCCGCCCTCTTCGCCCTGCCGCGCACCATGGACAAGGACGCCGTGCGCGAGGCGGCCGGCAAGGCCGGCGTCGATCTCATCAGGCTCGACAAGGATCTTGCCGCGCGAGGTCCCGAGATCGCCGCCATGCTGGCCAGAAACGATGTCGCCGCCCGCCTGTTCCAACTCCAGGGCACGCCCGGCTTCGTGATCGGCCATGACGTCTATTTCGGCGCACTCAGCCTGGAGCAGTTGCGGCGCTATGTGAAGACTGCAAAATAGCCAGGTTCAATAGCCGGCAAATGAAAAACTTCTTCAATGCGGGCTCGCCGTCGGCCGTACCACGATCTCGCTGACATCGACGTCATCGGGCTGGCCGATGGCATAGGCCAGCGCAGCGGCCACGGCCTCCGGGCTGATGGTAACGGCCCGGAACGCCTTCATCGCCTCCCGCGCGGTGGGATCGCCGATCGAGTCGGCAAGCTCGGAGGTGGTGGTGCCCGGCGAGATCACCGTGACACGGATGCGATCCGTCTCCTGGCGCAGCCCGTCCGAAATGGCGCGCACGGCAAATTTGGTGGCACAATAGACCGCGGCGGTGGGCGAGACGCGATGGCCACCGATCGAGGAGACATTGACGATCTGCCCGTTGCCCTGCTCCTCCATGATCGGCAGCGCCGCAGCGATACCGTACAGCACGCCCTTGATGTTGACGTCGATCATGCGGTCCCATTCCGCCACGCGCAGTGCCGCCAGCGGGGAGAGCGGCATCACCCCGGCATTGTTGACCATCACGTCGAGCCGTCCGAAAGCCTGGCGCGCGAAGCCGGCAAAGGCGGCGACCTCGGCCTGCGACGTCACGTCGAGCGGGCGCACCCTCACCTCGCCGCCTGCGGCCGTGATCGCCGCAGCGAGGCTCTCCAGCCTGTCGGTACGGCGCGCGCCGATCACCACGCGGGCACCCGCCACCGCCAGCACCCTGGCGCTGGCTTCGCCGATGCCGCTGCTCGCGCCGGTGATGGCCACGACTTTTCCTGCAATTGCACTCATCTCATATGTTCCTTGTTGAGGTGTTCGCGCCGAGGCGCGGCATCAGGCCTCCGCCGGCTCGGGAAAATCGGCGCTCAGCGTGGTCTCGGCCCAGGTCTCGAAATTGAAGCTCAGCGCCTCCAGCCTTTGGCGGGCGATGCGCAAGGCCGGCGCCCCGAGCAGCAGGCGCAGCGGCGGTTCCGGCGCTTCGACCGCCTTGATGATGGCAAGCGCGGCGCGGGCGGGATCGCCGGGCTGCCGCCCGGAAACGGCGCGGGTCTGCCCGCGGCGCCTGCCGGCGGTCTCGGCATAATCGGCGATGACGGTGGGCGCCTCCACCATGGAGCGGCCAGCCCAATCGGTGCGGAAGGCCCCGGGCTCGACGATCGTCACCTTGATGCCGAGCGGCGCGACCTCCTGGGCAAGCGATTCCGACAGGGCTTCCACCGCGAATTTGGTGGCGTGGTAATAGCCGGTCGCCGCAAAGGCCACGAGGCCGCCCAGGGACGAGATATTGACGATATGCCCGCTCCGGCGCGCCCGCATGCCGGGCAAGATCCGCTTGGTGACGCCGATCAGCCCGAAGACATTGGTTTCGAACTGGGCCCGGATTGCCGCGTCCTCGCCCTCCTCGATCGCCGCCAGATAGCCATAGCCGGCATTGTTGACGGCGACGTCGATGCGCCCGAAGCGAGCCTCGGCCGCCGCCACGGCCTTCTCCACCGCGCCGGGATCCGTCACGTCGAGTTTGACGGCGAGAGCGCGCTCGCCATGCGCGGCGGCAGGTTCGGCCAGCGCTTCCAGCCGCCGCGCTGCCAGGACCGCCCGCCATCCTCTGGCGAGAACGGCCTGTGCCAATGCCTGGCCGAGGCCTGAGGAGGCCCCCGTGATGAACCAGACCGGTGTTTGCTTTGTCATGTCGGTATCCTCTCTTTCGGCCGGAGCGCAGAGTTCCAACCCGGCAGCCGCTTAGCGGCGCCGAAACACCATGCCGCCGTGATGCAGCGTGTCGCGGTCGACGAATTCGCCATCTGCGGTGAAGCCGGTGTCGTCCCAATAATCGATGTGCGCGCCGCGGACCTCGTAGCGGCCGCGATAGGCACTCCTGCGGCTGCCGCGCGCTTCGTCATAGCGCCCGTTCGCCAGCAATTCCTGCCGGATATGGCCGTCTTCCGTGACCCACATCCCCACATAGGGGTGTTCAGCCATGTTCGCCTCATTTGTCATGATCTGATCCTGGCCGGGAGACGGCGCATTCGAGGCCAGCGCCGGGTTCGCTCCCGTCAGCAGGGTCACGACCACCGCATGGGCCGCGATCTGCGTGGCGACATTGCAATGCACCATGGCCATCCTCCTCGCGTCCGGTTCCCATTTCGCACGGGGCCGACCATCGGCCCCGCTGGAACGCACCCTAGACCGACGAATTGGCGCGATCGAGTTGCCAATCTGAAATGACTTGGTTAGATTATCTAACCAATGACCGATGTGTTCGAAGGCATGTCCACCTTTGCCGCCGTGGCGGAGGCCGGCAGTTTCCGCCTCGCCGCCGAGCGACTGGGCGTCACCCGCTCCGCCGTCAGCCAGGGCCTGCAGCGCCTGGAGGATCGCCTCGGCGTCGCGCTCGTGCAGCGCACCACGCGCAGCGTGCGCCTGACCGAGGCGGGCGAACAGTTCTATCGGACCGTCAGTCCGGCATTGTCAGAGGTGAAGACGGCGCTGCGGGCAGTTCAAGACGAACGTGGACGCCCAACCGGCACGCTCCGGATCAGTGTCTCCTCGATCGCCGAGACCTTCCTGTCCGGCGCCGCCCTGACGGGGTTCCTGCAGGCCCATCCCGGCATCCGTCTCGACCTCACGGTGACGGACGAGGAAGACGACATCGTGCAGGCCGGTTTCGATGCCGGGGTGCGGCTGGGCGAGGTGATCGAACAGGATATGATCGCCATCCCCGTTTCGGGCGAACAGCGCCAATTGGCTGTGGCCTCGCCCGACTATCTTGCCCGCTGCGGCACCCCGCAGCATCCGCGCGACCTCCTGGCCCATGACTGCATCGGCTGGCGCGCCCGACCCGACCTCGCCCCCTATCGCTGGGAATTCACCGAGAACGGCCGTGACTTCGAGATCGCCGTCGAGCCCAAGGTGACGACCAACGACATGGCCACCATGATCCGGCTGGCCCGCGCCGGTGCCGGCATCACCTTCGGCGTCTACGACACTTTTCGCAGCTATCTCGATCGCGGCGAACTGATGCCGCTGCTCGAAACGTTCGGGCCACCCTTTGCCGGCTTCTATCTCTATTACCCACGACGCCAGCGCCAGCCGGCGAAGCTGCGGGCGCTGGTCGATCATCTGCACAAATGGGCACGCCATGCCGATGTGTCCTGAAATACAACGGACAGATCGCTTTCTCGGCCATGCAAGTTGGCGAAACCGCATAACTCACTGAACCGACTGGATAAGCGACGTAAAATTTACTGCGGATATGATTGACAGCCAGACCCAAACGGACAACTTGGGAAGGAATGCTTCTATAGCGTAGGAAGAAATGGCCAATCCACTTCAGCAGATTTTTCGCCGTGTACGAGCGGCAAAATCGAAAGAAGATATCGAAGAATTCCATTTGACCGATGGATATGTTTTCTCCGAGCCTTCGCCGCAGAATGCAGTCGACTTGATCCCGGGATGGAATCACGCCTTCCCGTCGGAATTGGGCATCCAGGCGGGGCCGGCCCATATGCATGAGGACGGCAGGATCCATTGGGCCATTGAGCAATTCGGGCCCGTCGCAGGCCGGCGCATTCTCGAATTGGGTCCCCTGGAAGGGTCCCATTCGATGATGCTGGACAGGCACGGGCCGGAGGTCCTCGACGCGGTGGAAGCCAATAAGAAAGCGTTCTTGCGCTGCCTGATCGCCAAGGAGATCTTCGGTCTGCAACGCGCCCGTTTTCACCTTGGCGACTTCGTCAAATGGCTGGAGCGAAAGGACCCGCCCTACGACCTCATCGTGGCCTGCGGCGTCCTCTATCATATGGAAGAGCCGCTGCGATTGCTCGAACTGCTGGCGGCAAGGACCGACGCGATATATTTCTGGACGCATTATTTCGACGAAACAGCCATGCCACCCGAAGATCTCAGGCGCGTCCCGTTCAAGTCGCAGAAGCCCCCCTATAAAGAGCTTTGCCACGAAGTCGCGTTTCACGGCAGGAATGTCAAATTGCACGAGCGCAGTTATTATGGCGCCTGGAAGAAATCGGCATATTGCGGCGGCCCGGTCAATCGACATTACTGGATGGAGAAGGAAGACCTTCTTGTAGTTCTCGGGGCTCTGGGGTTCGACGACCTGCGCATTGCCCATGACGATCCCCAGCACGTCAACGGTCCGTCATTTTCCGTCTTCGCCCGGCGAACGGTTCAGCAGGCTGAAAGGTAAGACAACGTGTTGGGGCTAGCGAATTTCATCCGTCGGGGCATCAAGACCAAGGCGAAGAAGAACGAGCGCCAAAAGGAAAGTCCCCTGGTGCTCGAGCGAAAATTCCGGGAAGCCTATATCGCGGAAAGGCCGGTCGATCTCGAAGCCGTCGAGGAGTTTCGCGGCGATGCTTTCCCCATCAGCGGTCCGGCCTGCTGGCTCGACCGGCCCAACGCGCTGCTGGAGGTCGAACGTCGCCATGCCGCCGGCGAGCTCAGCGATGACGAAGCCGCGATGTGCAAGCAATGGATATTCGAGGGTTACTACGTCGCGCCCGGCCTGATCGAAGCGGAACTCCTCGATCGCGTCTGGACGGCCTATGAAAAAGCGATCGCCGAGGGGACGATAACCGCCCCTGCCGAAAGCCGAGGCCCCGAGGATATCCATCCCGGCCGTACGCTTGACCCTCACATCCCGGTGCCAATCCTGCGCGAGCTGCAGCAACACCCCGGGATATTGAGAATTTCCGACGTGCTGTTCGGGCGCAAGACCCTGCCGTTCCAGACCATCATGGGACATAAGGGCAGCTGGCAGAGCCCACATTCCGACACCATCCACATGACGACCTATCCGCTCGGCTATATGCTGGCCAGCTGGATAGCATTCGAGGATGTCGGCACCGATTGCGGGCCTCTGGAATATTATCCGCGCAGCCACAAGCTCGTACCTCCCCTGCTCAGCGGGGAACTCGGCATCCCGCCCCGAGCCTTCAAGGAAAATATGGGCGTCTACAGCTCACGCTACGAACCGACCATCCGCCACTACATCGATATGTTGGGCCTCGAGCCGAAATACTTCCTCGCCAAGGCCGGGGACGTCTTGTTCTGGCATGCCGACCTGCTGCATGGCGGCTCGCCTCGCAAGGATCTCAAGCTTTCCCGCAAGGCAATGGTCTGCCATTACTTCGCGCAGGGCGCGTTCACCTATCACGACCTTTCGGGCAATGCCACCCGCCTGCATAAGAACGGGCTCTATGCCCCCCCGGCGATCGACGAGCACCTGTAACGCCCTCCGGCAGGACAATATCGGAAAGATCTGAAAGGTCGCGTGGACGGGATGTACCCTCGAGATCAGGCGCTGCGGGGCTTTGGCTTAAGCCGGCGCCAGATCGGCGTGACGACATAGCTGATCACCGGAATGGTCACCAATCCCACGCCAATGCCTGCCAGTCCGGAGCCCGCCGCCTGGACCAGCCATGATACCACTCCGCCGGCCGCCGGCAGGCTGTGTGCCGCCGCTTCGGCGGTCTCGTGGAGGAAGTGGCTGACAGCACCCAAGCCATAAGCCTCGAAGCCATGCAGGATGATGCCGCCACCGACCCAGATCATCGCCGCGATGCCGATCAGGCCCAGCACCTTGAGGAAATGGGGCATGCCGACGACGAGAGCGCGACCCATTCCGCGCAGCAGCCGGCCCATTGGCGAAGGAGAAGTCGCCTTCGCCATCGCCACACCGAGATCATCGGCCTTCACGATAAGGGCAACCACGCCATAAACCGCGGCCGTGATCCCGATACCGACCACGGCCAGGATGACGGCCTGCGCCACGAAGCTACTGTCGGGAACGGAGCCGAGCGTGATGGCCATGATTTCGGCGGACAGGATGAAATCCGTCTTGATCGCGCTCGCGACTTTCTGGTCCTCGAAGGATTGCGCATTGGGATTGATCGAAGCGAGCTCCGCTTCATGCTGATGGGCTGCGTGCGGCACGACAAGTTCGTAGATCTTCTCCACGCCCTCATAGCAAAGATAGACTCCGCCAATCATCAGCAGGGGCGTGATCGCCTGCGGCGCAAACAGGCTGAGCGCAAGCGAGGCCGGCAACAGGATCAGAAGCTTGTTCTTGAGCGAGCCGGCGGCGATCTTGCCGATGATCGGCAACTCGCGCTTGGCCGCAAAGCCGGTGACGTAGCGCGGCGTGACGGCCGCATCGTCAATCACGACGCCGGCTGCCTTGGCACCTGCCTTGGCCGCCTGGCCTGCGATGTCGTCCAGCGAGGCGGCGGCAACTTTTGCCAAGGCCGCGACATCGTCGAGAAGGGCGATCAGGCCAACACTCATTGCACCCCCAATTCAGCTCCGTAGCAGTCAATACCGGACGGGGATGCCATGTTTCAAGCCCAAGAACGCCATTGTGTGCGCTTGCTCGCGCGTGCAGCATGGAAGGCCCTCTCCCGTGGCAGCCACTATTCAGGCCACCGGGCTGCGGCGGTCGTGTTTTGTGTTTTACAAGCAAAGACCCCGCGGAGCGAGGCACACGCGGGGCTTGTTGTGTATTCGGTTATATTTGGTTGCGGGGGAACGCAACTAAGCTTTACGCTCTGGCACGCCATAGTGTCCGAAATCGCGGTTTCCTGCGAGATTATGATGTAGGTGATTGTCCAAACGGCTCACTTCAAAACCACCATGGGAACTGCGAATACGGATCGACACCGGTGCCGCGTGCCGCTTCAGAGCACAAGAAAGAGAACGATGTCATGACGTTCGCGGCATCGCTCTTTGGCTGCTTTGGCGGGAAGCTTATTTCTTCTCGTCGTCGGGATGGCCGAGTTCGCAGAACCATCCCCCCAAAAACTTGACCGATGGCGCCTTCGGATCGGGGACGGGAGTCCTGGCCTCCACACTCGCGCGGAAGCTTTCGGAATTGTCGAGCGGCACGAAGCCGAGATGGTCGGCGCCGCTGTTGTCGACCATCTTGACCGTGTTATCCGAAATCCCGAACGAGATGGTGTGCCCAACGCGCGGCGCGGTCAAAGACGCTTCCACCAGGCGCACGCAGTCGGCGAAGGAGAGATAGGACCAGAGCATGCGCCGGTCCGTCGGTTCCGGAAAGGACGAGAAGATCCGCAAGCAGGCCGTCTCGATGCCGAACTTGTCCCAGTAAAGCCGGCTGAGGCTTTCGACGAAGTTCTTCGACACGCCGTAGAGGCTGTCGGGCCGCACAGGCGCGTCGACACCGATGTGGGATTCGATTTCGTGAAAGCCGATCGCATGCACGGATGAGGCGTAGATCACACGTCTGGTGCCGTGTTTCCGGGCGCCTTCATAGATATGATAGGAGCCGCGAATACTCGAATCCAGGATCGTCTGCCAAGGACTTTCGAGAGATGCACCACCGAAATGGACGATCGCGTCGCAGTCCTCGGTGGCGGCGATCGTCGCTTCCATGTCGGACAGATCGAATACTGCCTCTTCCTCGTTCGGAGCCAGGTTCTCGAAAGGATGACGCCCCGCCAGCCGGATCTTCTCAGCCAGCGGCGCGAGACCCGTACGCAAATGGCTCCCCAGTCGGCCGGCAGCGCCGGTGATCAGGATACGCTTGTAAGGGGGCATGACTTACTCCACTTGACCGACGGCGGCTTTGATCCGCGCGATCGCTTCCGACAGCACTTCCTCGCTTGTGGCGGTGGAGATGCGAAAATAGGGTGACAGACCGTAGGCGGCGCCAGGCACCGAGGCCACGCGCCCCTCGTTCAGGAGATAGGAGGCCACCGCGGCATCGTCGGCCAGGACCTCGCCCTTCGGCGTTCGGCGGCCGATCAGGCTCACGCAGCCGATATAGGCGTAGAAGGCGCCCTCGGGCGGGGACAGCGACAAGCCGTTGACCTGCCGGATGCCCTCGACCACCAGATTGCGCCGGGCTTCGAAGGCCTTGCGGAAACGAGAGACCTCTTCCTGCGGGCCATTCAGTGCGGCGATCGTGGCGGCCTGCGCAATCGAGCAGACCGACGTCACCGACTGGCTCTGGATCGTGCCCATCGCCTTGACGAGCGGTGCCGGACCGGCCGCGTAGCCGACCCGCCAGCCGGTCATGGCGTAGGCCTTCGACACGCCATTGACGATCAGGCTGCGCTCCCTGAGCTCGGGACAGGCCACGCCGAAAGACACGAATTGGCGATTATCGAAGAGGATGTGCTCGTAGATCTCGTCGGAAAGGACGAGCACCTGCGGGTAGCGGGCCAGCACGGCCCCCAGCGCCCTGAGCTCGTCCGTCGAATAGACCGCACCGGAGGGATTTCCCGGCATGTTCAGGAACAACCATTTGGTCCTCGGGGTGATCGCCCGCTCAAGCAGCTCCGGCGTCAGCCGGAAGCCGGTCGTCTCCGGGCACTCGACGATGACCGGCGTGCCGCCGAGAAGCTTCACCATCTCCGGATAGGACACGAAATAGGGCGCCGGCAGGATTGCCTCGTCGCCCGTCTCCAGCGTCGCCATCAACGCATTGAAGATGATCTGCTTGGCGCCATTGGCCACGACGATGTCATCGGCACCATAGTCCAGCCCGTTCTCGCGCTTGAACTTGCCGGCAATCGCTGCCCGCACCTCCGGCGTGCCGTTCGCCCCGGTATAGAGGGTCTGGCCTGCCCTGGCTGCGGCATAGGCGGCGTCGATGATGTGGGCCGGCGTCGGAAAATCGGGTTCGCCGAGACCGAGGTCGATGACATCGACCCCCTTTGCCCTGAGAGCCTTGGCGGCCTGCGAAGCCGCCATCGAGGCGGAGGGTTTGACGACTGACAATCGGGATGAAATGTAGCTCACTTGCCGCTCTCCAGCACATATCCCTTGGATCTGTCTTGCGCCCTGGCATCCGGGCTGCGTCTGGAGGGATCTCCATAGCCCCCTCCCCCCGGCAGCTCCAGGATCAGCCGGCGGCCCGCCGGGACATGCTGCCAGCCCTTCGGCTTCAGTGCCGTGCCGTCATCGAGGCGCACGCTGCCGGGCTTGCCGTCCTCACCGCCATTGCGTCCCCTTGGCGGATGACGAACGCGATCGAACATCGCGGAGAAATCGAACTCGTGTCCGTCGATGGCCTGGATCTCGATGATCTGGCCAAGCCCGCCACGCAGCTCGCCGTCGCCGCCCGAGCCGGGCCGCAGCTCCTTGCGCCAGATCACGATGGGACCGGTGTGCTCGGTCGCCTCGATCGGCATGGTGTGCACGCCCGAGGGGAAAGCGGTCGCCGACAGCCCGTCGAGATCGGGCCGGGCGCCCATGCCGCCGGAATTGAACATCAGCACTTCGGCCTTGCGCCCCTCGCCACGAACGACAGGGCGCACGGAAATGTGGATGTTCCAGAGCGCGCCTGCTCCCTCGGCGAGGATCTTCCCGGGCAGAGCCTGGGCCAGGGCACCCAGTACCAGATCCGGCACCATATGGCCGAAGATGTGCCTGAGCGCCACTGGCGCCGGCCTCACCGCGTTCAGGATGTTGACCGGCGAGGTTACCGTGAAGAAGTCCAGCGAGGCCGCATTGTTCGGGATGTCCGGCGCCACCACGCATTTGAGCGCATAGCAGGCATAGGCCTTGCTGTAGATGATCGGGCAGTTGATCCCCCACCGGCTCATCGCATCGGTGCCGGTGAAGTCGACATCGACATGGTCGTCGCGCACGGAAACCGTCGCCGCCAGCTTGACCGGCTCGTCATAGCCGTCCGTGACCAGTTCGTTGGACCAGCTCCCCTTCGGCAACGCCTCGATGCGCTCCATCATGGCATTGCGCGTACGCGAGAAGATGAAATCGCCGAGTGCGTCGAGCGAGGGCAGGCCGATCTCGTCCATCATGGCGACGAGGCGGCGGTGGCCGACTTCATTGCAGGCCGCGAGCGAGTAGAAATCGCCCACGACCTGGTTCGGTTCGCGCACGTTCACACGCAGGATCCTGACGAGGTCGGCGTTGACCTTGCCCTTCTCGGCGAACTTCATGATCGGGATCTGGATGCCCTCTTCGTAGACGGACTTGCCGTCTGCACCAAAGCCTCGGCCACCGACATCGACCACATGCGCCGTGCAGGCGAAGAAGGCGACGAGTTCGCCATTGCGAAAGGACGGCGACACCATGGTGATGTCATGCAGATGGCCGGTGCCCAGCCAGGGATCGTTGGTGACGTAGGTATCCCCCTCGAACATGTTCTCGCGAGGGATCTCGTTCATGAAATGGAGCACGGCTTCCGCCATGGTGTTGACATGGCCCGGCGTACCCGTGACCGCCTGCGCCAGCATCTTGCCCCGTGGGTCGAAGACACCGGCCGACAAGTCTCCCGATTCACGCACCGAGGTGGAAAAGGCCGTACGCAAGAGTGTCAGGGCCTGCTCCTCGACGACGGAGATCAAGCGGTTCCACATCACCTGCATGCGGATCTCGGCAATGTTGCTCATGGCTGACTGCCTTTGCGAACGAGAAGGATCGAACCGTCGCTCTGGATGACGGCATCGAAAGGTGAGGTCACGACCGTCGAGGTCTCGCGTTCGACCAGGACCGCAGGACCGCTGACGCGGTCGCCGGCCTGAAGCGTTTCCCGCTCGATGATGGCGTAAGTCTGCAGTGCGCCGGCCGCAGGATCGAAGACCTCGCGCTTCGCGGCCGGTGCAACGCTTCGGGTGCCCAGGGTCAGCGTATGCTGCCGGGACGCCGGCCGCTGGTCGGTCGCCTTGACCGACCAGGTGACGATCTCGATCTCGAGGCCATCCAATCCGTCGATGGCACGGCCGAAGAAGCGCTGGTAGTTGTCGAGGAACAGGTTCTCTAGAAGGCGTCCGGCATCGCTGCCGAGATGCGTGTCAGGTACCGGCACCGGAATCTCCCAGCCCTGCCCCGCATAGCGCATGAAGGCCGTGACCTCGCAGAGGATCTTACCGTCGGTCCCCGCCCGCACGAAGCCTTCTGCGGATTTGCGGAGCTCGGCGAGAAGGGCGTTGGCCTCCGTCACGTCGAAGCGGGAAAGGCGCGTCAGGCGGGAGGCCAGTGCCTCATAGCCGAACGGAGCTTTGAGGAAGCCTATGGCGGAGCCGACGCCGGCCCCCTGCGGCACCAGGCACTGGTCGATGTTCAGTTTCTCGCACAGCCGGGCCGTATGGAGCGGTGCCGCCCCCCCGAAGGCGATCATCAAATTGTCGGAAATGTTCTTGCCGTTCTCGACCGCGTGGACGCGGGCGGCGTTAGCCATGTTCTCGTCCACGACCTCGCAGATGCCGAAAGCCGCTGCGGTCGCTTCAAGGGAGAGCCGTTCCCCCACATCCCGCGCGATCGCCTGTTTCGAGGCCGCCATGTCGAGCCTGATCGCGCCGCCGGCGAAATTGTCGGGGTCGAGCTTGCCCAGCACCAAGTCGGCATCGGTGATGGCGGGACGCTTGCCGCCGCGCCCGTAGCAGGCCGGCCCCGGTTCCGAGCCGGCGCTTTCCGGGCCGGTCTGGATACGTCCCATCGCATCGACCCAGGCGATTGAGCCGCCGCCGGCGCCGATCTCGATCATCTCGATCACCGGGATCGAGATGGGCATGCCGGAGCCCTTGCAGAAGCGGTAGGTCCGCGCGACTTCGAAGGTGCGCGCGGTACGCGGCGTGAAGTCCTCGATGAGGCAGATCTTCGCGGTCGTGCCGCCCATGTCGTAGGAGACGACGTGGTTGAGGCCAAAGCGCCTGGCGATATCGGCTGCGAAGATCGCGCCACCCGCAGGCCCCGACTCGACGAGGCGGACCGGGAACTCCGAGGCTGTCTCGACCGAAATCAGCCCGCCGCCGGAATGGATCATGAAGACGGGGCAGTTTGCGCCCATGTCCTTCAAGCGGGTCTGGAGGCGCGCGA
This sequence comes from Labrys sp. E2SS-1L, assembly GCF_057073705.1. Lineage (NCBI taxonomy): Bacteria > Pseudomonadati > Pseudomonadota > Alphaproteobacteria > Hyphomicrobiales > Xanthobacteraceae > Labrys > Labrys sp. E2SS-1L. The sequence goes on from NZ_CP172713.1 coordinate 1,500,760, forward strand.
GATAATCAGCCATCTGCGGCCGCACATAGGCGTTGGCACAGACCGTGTTGAAGCGCTCGAACTCGCGCATCTGGGGCGAGACCTCGGCGCTGATCGAGATCGGCAGGTCGAGCTTGGCGGCGAGAATCTCGCGGGCGCGGCGTTCATGCGAGGGGTTCGCATAGGAATGAATGAAGCCAATCGCCACCGCGCCGAACCCGCCGCCGGCAATGGCTTCGGCGATCTCCTCCATGGCGACCTCGTCCAGGGGCTGCAGTTCCTGCCCTTCAGCGCCGATGCGGCCCTTGACGGCGTAACGATGTTCGCGCGGGATCAGCGGCGTCGGCAGGCGCAGATTGAGATCGTACTGCTCGAAGCGGTTTTCCGTACGCATCTCGATCACGTCGCGGAATCCCTCGGTCGTGATCAGGGCCGTCTTGGCGCCGCGCCGCTCGATCAGGGCGTTGGTCGCGAGGGTCGTGCCATGGATGACGATGCCGATCTCGGATGCGGAAATGCCCGCGTTCCGCGTCACGATCTCGATGCCGTCGAGGATCGCCTGCTCGGGCGCCGCATAATTCGTCAGGACTTTGGTGGAGAAAATCCTGCCTCGCAGGTCGAGCGCGATGTCGGTGAAGGTACCACCGATATCGGCGCCGACACGGATATCTTGCCTGGCCGTATTCATGCTTTGACCTTTTGCGAAGCGAGCGCGACGGCGCGCATCTGTGAGAGGGTTTGGCGCGGCGTCAGGGCTTCCGGCGACACCACGATGTCGAGTACCGCACCGGTCGTCGATTTCAGGGCGCGGCCGAAGGCGGCCGGGAAGTCGCGCGTGGCACTCACCCTTTCGGCATGGAAACCGTAAGCCCTCGCCAGCTCGACGAAATCAGGGTTCTCGAGCGTGGTGCCTGAGACGCGCGCCGGATAGGTGCGCTCCTGATGGGCGCGAATGGTGCCGTAGATGCCATTGTTGACGATCAGGACGATGGGCTGCGCCCCGGCCTGCATCGCTGTGCCGAGTTCCTGGCAGTTCATCTGGAAGTCGCCATCACCGGCGAAGCAGACGACGGTGCGGAAGGGAACAGCCACCTTGGCCGCAATCGCCGCCGGCAGGCCATAGCCCATCGCGCCCGATTGCGGTGCCAGCAGGCGGGCCCTGGGACCGAACTTGAAGAATTTGTTGGGCCAGACGGTGAAATTGCCGGCACCATTTGTGAGGATGACATCCTCCGGCAGATTGTCGCGCAGCCAGGCGCTCACCTCGACCATGTCAACAGGGCCGGGCTGCGGCGGGGCGTCGAAGGTCGCCTCATATTTCATGCGCGCTTGTTCCCGCCATGCGCCCCAATCCCCCTTCACCGGGTTCAGTGCTCGGACGAACGCATTGGGGCCGGCTTGAATGCCGATGGAGGGGATGTAGATCTTGCCGATCTCGCGGTCCGAGGCGTGCACATGCACGAGCTTCTGGGCCGGCTTCGGCACGGACAGCAGCGAATACCCATCCGTCGTCATCTCGCCGAAACGCACATTGACAGCGACGATGACATCGGCGTCGCGGATCAGTTCCTTGACGTGGGGCGCCATGCCGACGCCGGCCTCGCCCACGAACACCGGAGAGCCGTTGTCGAACTGGTCCTGGTAGCGGAAGGCGCAGACGACCGGGATGTCCGAAGCCTCGGCGAAGGACTGTAGGGCCGCGCGGCCGTCCGCATTCCAGTTGGCGCCGCCGATCAGGACCAGAGGCCTTCGCGAGTCTGCGATGAGCGCGCGCGTCGCTGCCAGAGCGGTGGCATCGGGAGTTGGCTCGAAGATCGGCACAGGCCGGCTGATCGGCTGCGCATCCGTCAGCGCGGTCAGCATGTCCTCAGGCAGCGCGATGACCACCGGACCAGGCCGTCCCGTCAGCGCAGTCGCCCATGCCCGCGCGAGAACCTCCGGAATCCGCGAGACCTCGTCGATCTCGACGGCCCATTTGGCAAGCGTGCCGAACACGGCCCGATAGTCGAGTTCCTGGAAGGCCTCGCGGCCCTTCATATCCCGCCCAACCTGTCCGACGAACAGGATCATCGGCACGCTGTCCTGCATGGCGGTATGTACACCGATGCTGGCATTGGTAGCGCCCGGGCCCCGGGTGACGAAGCAGATCCCGGGGGTGCCGGTCAGCTTGCCATACGCGGCAGCCATGAACGCGGCGCCGCCCTCGTTGCGGCACAGCACATAATCGAACTTGCCGACCTGATCGTGCAGCGCATCCAGAACCGCCAGGTAGCTTTCGCCGGGAACGCCGAAGCTCTTGGTCGCTCCCAGCGACACAAGGCAATCGACCAGCAGCCCGCCCCCGTTGCGCGTCATATCCAAATTTCCTTTCCTGGATGGCCTGTTGGGTGCCACGATGTCGCCTCGCCCCGAGGGCCCGTATCGCGTCGCCCTGACCACGTCCTGTCCCAAGACCGTGCCTTCAGACGGCCCGAAGCGAAATCAAGAAATGCCCGGCATTTGGAAAGTTCTTCTTTGCCAAGTGGAGGCCACGACCACGCCCGGATTCATGATGCCGGCAGGGTCGAGCGCCTGCTTCAGCGCAAGCATCAGTGCGCGTTCCGTCGAATGCCTCGAATTGTCCGCCAGGGCGACTTTCGAACGGCCGAGGCCATGCTCCGCCGCGAAGCTGCCGTCCATGCCGGTTGCCAGGGAGGCGAGCGCCTGCACGAGCGCGGGGATGCTGTCGGCCGCCATTTCCCCTCCTTCGGGAGGGGAAATGTTGTAGTGGATATTGCCGTCGGCGAGATGGCCGAAAGGGTTCACCCGGGCGCCCGGAAGAATCTCCTGACAAATCTGGCCGCCGGCCGCGATAAAGGCTGCGATCTTGCCCGGCGGCACGCAGATGTCGTTCTTGACCTGCTGCCCTTCCAGGCGCTGGCCCTCGGGCTGCTCCTCCCGCAACCGCCAGAAATGCGCCCGCTGCGCCTCCGACATCGCCAGGGCGCCGTCGCTGACCAGCCCTTGGGCCATGCCCTGCTCCAGCAGAGAGGCCAGGATGTCGTCGAGCGGTACCAGCGCCGACCCGGCCGTCAGCTCGACGAGCACATAGGCAGCGTCGCGGCTTTCCAGCGGAAAGGCCAGTCCCGCGACATGCTTCAGGGCCAGCGATACGCCGAAATCCGAGAAGAATTCGAGCGCCGAGGTGAATTCGGCCGCCTCTCTTCGCACCAGGGCGCCGAAGGCCATCGCGGCCTCATGGCTCGGCAGCGCCAACAAGGCGGTCACGCGGGTCCGCGGGGCGGGAAACAATCGGAGCACCGCCCGCGTGATCACCCCGAGCGTGCCCTCTGACCCCGCGAAGAGCTTGCGGAGCTGATAGCCGGCATTGTCCTTGAGGACCGAGCGCAGGCCGTTCCAGATTTCTCCATCCGGCAGCACCACTTCGAGGCCGAGAACCAGATCCTGCATCAGGCCATAACGAAAGGCCTGGCTGCCACCGGCATTCGTCCCGATCAGTCCACCGATTCTCGCGCTGCCTTCCGCGCCCAGATGCAGTGGGAAGATCAACCCGTGGCGTTCCACCACCTCGTGCAGTGCGGACAGCACCACGCCGGCACCGACCCGTATCGATCCGCTCTCCGCTTCGGGCGGTTCGATATGAGTCATGCGCGACAGCGACAGGATGACGGTGTCCTGCCCATGGGCGACGGCGCCTCCACAAAGGCCGGTATTGCCTCCCTGCGGCACGATGCTGACACCGGCTGCGCGGCATGCCTTGACGACCTCGGCGACCTCCTGCGTGTCGGCAGGCCGAGCAACACCGAGCGGCGCGACGCCGAAGCGATCCAGCCAGTCACGCTGGTAGGGAGCGGCATCGGCTTGCGAAAGCCAGCCTTTGCTGCCGAGCAGCCCCGACAATCTGTCATGGAGGTCAAGCATGCGTCGAGCCTCGAATGGATAAGGAGATGGGCTTCACCCGTGCCGAGCCACTCAGTGGCCGATGACCTGGGAGAGGAACTGGCGGGTGCGCTCGTTCCCCGAAGAGGTGAAGAATTCCTCGGGGGGTGCCTGTTCGACGATCTCCCCGGCATCCATGAAGATCACCCGATCCGCGACACGGCGCGCAAAGCCCATCTCATGCGTCACACAGATCATCGTCATGCCTTCGGATGCCAGCGTGACCATGACATCCAGTACTTCCGAGATCATCTCGGGATCGAGCGCCGAGGTCGGCTCATCGAACAGCATGATCTGGGGTTGCATGCAGAGCGCACGCGCGATCGCGACGCGCTGCTGCTGCCCGCCCGAGAGCTGTCCGGGATATTTGCTTGCCTGTTCGGGGATCCGCACCTTCTGGAGATAGCGTAGCGCTGTTGCTTCGGCCTCGGCGCGCGGGGTCTTGCGCACCAACATCGGCGCGAGCACGCAGTTCTCGAGCACGGTCATATGCGGGAACAGGTTGAAGTGCTGGAACACCATGCCGACTTCGCGGCGGATCTCGTCGATATTGCCGATATCGTCGTTCAACTCGGTGCCCAGGACGACGATATCGCCCGAATTGTGCTGCTCCAGGCGATTGATGCAGCGGATCATCGTCGACTTTCCGGACCCCGAGGGACCACACACGACGATCTTCTCGCCGCGCCGAACCGTAAGGTTGATGTCCCTCAAAGCGTGGAAATTGCCGTAGAACTTGTTCATCCCCGTGATCTCGACGGCGCTGCCGGTGCTGGACGTGGCATTGGATTCGGGCATTTGGAGCTCCCTAGAGCGTTTTCCAGAAAAGTTGATAGACTTTTCGATTAAGAAAGCGCGTCAAAACAAAGAGTTAGAGAGGAAGGGCAATTCGGAGAAATCGCACTTTGCTCTAGCGTTCGCCAATCGCCATCCGGCGCTCGAGATAGGCGCCATAGCGAGACAGACTGAAGACGAAGACGAAATAGATCAGGGCGATGAAGACGTAGACTTCGACATAGGCGAAGCGCCAATCGCCGGTGCCGTAGGCGGCGTTGCCCGAGGCCAGCACTTCGAAGAAGCCGACGATGACGACCAGCGAGGTTTCCTTGAATGAAATCACGAACTGGTTGATCGTGGCCGGCAGCGCGTTGCGCATGGCCTGCGGCATGACGATCCGGCTGATGCGCTGCCAATAATTCAGGCCAAGCGCCATTGCCGCCTCTTCCTGGCCCTTGGGCACACCCTGCATGCCACCCCGGATGATCTCGGCCTGATAGGCCGAAAAGAAGAGCGCCGAACCGACGATGACCCGGTAGAGCTTGTCTCCCTGAAGCCAGCCCGGCAAGGCGAAGGGCAGGACGACAGCGAATGTGAACAGGATGGAGATCAGGGGAAGCGAACGCACGGCGTCGATGATGATCCCTGTCGTTCTCGAGATCCAAGGCAGTTCCGACCGACGCAGCAGGGCCAAGCACATCGCCAGCGGAAAGCCGATTAGGCAGGTCGTCACGAAGATAAAGAGGGTCAGTGCGAGTCCGCCCCAGACCTCCTCGCCCTCATAGGGTAGGCCGAAGACGCCGCCTTTCATCAGCACGTAGAAAAGGGCTGTTCCCAACGTCCAGATCAGGGCAATGCGCCTGCCCGTCCAGCAGGACGGCAGACAGCTCAGGACGGTCATGACCACCACGATGACGCAAGCCAGGGCCGAGCGCCATTGTTCCTCATAGGGATAGAGGCCGAAGAGAATGATGCGCCAGCGCGCCGCAATGACGGACCAGCAGGCACCTGCCGCCGCCTGGCAGGCCTTGGGCCCGCGGCTGGCATCGAAGACAGCGGAGAGGATCGCCCAGTTCAACAGTTTCCAGACGATCAGCGCCATCAGCGCGAGGCAAGTGATCGTGACGATCGCCTGGAGAGGCGTGCTGAAAAACCGGCGGCGCGCGGTGTTGATCCTGCCGGGGGCAGGCAGATCGAGAGTCGTCATGCCTATCCCCTCAGCTGATTGCCCTTGAGGGCGATCGCGCGGTTGATACGGTTGAAGACGGCGGCCAGCGAAAGGTTGATGGCCAGGAAGCCCGCCATGAGTATTCCGATGGATTCCAGCGTCCGGCCGGAGTGGTTGATGGCGAGAGCCACGATCATGAAGAAATCGGTGAAGCCCACGGCGATCCCCATGGTCGTCGCCTTCATCAGCCAGACATACTGATTGGCGAGGATCGGCAGCATGGCCCGCAGGGCCAGTGGGAACCGGACCCTGGAGAAGGTCTGCCACGGACGCAGCCCCAGGGACTGCGCGGCCTCGACCTGCCCTTTTCCGACCGCCTTGAAGCCACCGCGGACGATCTCCGCGATGTAGGACCCGCCATAGATCGCGATAGCGATGACCAGTGCGGTGAATTCGGGAGAGATCCTCAGCCCGCCCCGCAGGTTCAGGCCTTGCAGGACGGGATAGTTCAACACGGGCCCATCGGCGGGACGGCCGAGGAGCAGGATGGCGAGCGCGCACAGGAGGGCAGCACCGGCGGCCGCCCATTGCAGATCGAGCCGGGAGCCCTGGGGACGACGAAGATATTTCGTCCGTCCGATCCAGATCGGCAGAACGCATGCCGCCACCAGCGCCAGGATGATCGCCGCGAGGAGCGCGCCACCGACATTGGGTATCGGGACATAGAGGCCACGGCTGGTCAGGAAGACATCGCCTGCCCGATAGGCATTTCTCGGCACCGGTAGGTGAGTAATGATCGCATACCAGAAAAAGACCTGCAAAATCAGAGGGATATTGCGGAATATATCAACATAGGTGCGGCCGAGAAGTTGAGCGGTTTCGTTCGAAGAAGTCCGGGCGAATCCGACGATCCCACCGACGATGGTCGCCAGGATCAGGCCACTGACACCAAGGAACAGGGTGTTCAGGATGCCGCACAGGAAATACCACCAATAGGGATCGTTCGCCGTCACCGGAAGCAGCGAGAAGTTGAGGTCCCAACCCGTGGACCTGAACAGAAAGTCGAAGCCGAAAGACAGGCCTTGCGCAGTCAAATTCTGCCAGGCCGTCAGTATGCCGGCAACGACGACAACGGCAAGGGAACCGACAAACAGGAGTTGCAACAGTGCGTTACGCACCTTCTGATTTCGCAGGAGGCTACCCATCGACCAACCTTTCATGAAACGGGCCGTGCGCCGCCCGACCGAAGCCGGGCGGAGGCTGCCGAGGTTCAGTCGATCACCATCGGGAACAGGACGCCGCCATTGTTCCACAGATTGGTGAGGCCGCGGTCCATCTTGTAGGGCGAGTCCTTGCCAAGGTCGCGGTCGAAGATCTCGCCGTAGTTGCCGACTTTCTTGATGACGTTGTAGGCCCAGTCATCGGAGAGGCCGAGACCCTTGCCCATACCCGGGGCAACGCCGAGGAACTTCGCGACCTGGGGTGAGGTCGGCTTGGCGCGGATGTCGTCGACGTTCTTGGAGGTGATGCCTTCCTGTTCGGCGAAGACGAGAGCGCTGAGCATCCAGTTCGCGATATTGGTCCAGTTGTCGTCGTTCTGGCGGGTGATCATCACTTCGGGCTCGACCGCGAGCTCGTCCGGCAGGATGATGTGATCCTCGACCTTGCCCTTGGCGGCGCGCGCGATGGCGAGCACCGGTCCCCACTGCGCATAGAGATCGCAGCGGCCGGAGAAATAGGCCTGCTCGAGCTCTTCGGTCTTCTCGATCAGGACAGGCTCCAGCTTGATGCCGAGTTTGGCGGTATAGGCCGCGACCTGCTGTTCCTGCGTGGTGCCGGCGGGAATGCAGATCGTGCCGCCCTGTGCGTCCTTCAGGGACTTCAGGCCGAGCTCCTTGTGAGCCATGACCTTGGTGGTGCCGAGATAGTAGGAATTGGTGAATTGCAGGCCCAGATCCGTGTTGCGGCTCAGGGTGGCACCCGATGCCTTGATGACGATATCGACCTCGCCCGATTGCAGCGACGGCCAACGCTGCGCCCAGCTGATCGGCACGATCTTCAGCTTGGCCGGATCGCCGAACACGGCCGTGGCCAGGGCCCGGCAAAGATCAATGTCCAGACCCTTCCAGTTGCCCTTGTCGTCCACCTCGGCAAAACCGAGATAAGAACCGTCATGGCCGGTACATTGCAAAACGCCCCTCGCCTTCACGGTATCCAGGGTCTTGCCACCGGCGGCGTGGGCGGCGCCGGATAAAAGGATACCCATGAGAGCCACGGCCGTGGCTCCCCGCTTCATTGCTTTCATCTTCGTTCTCCTGTGGTGATTGACTTTTCTTGTTGTTGGGGCCTCGCCTGCTGAGCGCGAGGTCCGAAACATTCGGCTCCCGTCAATCGGAGAGCGGAATAGGCTTGGGCAGGGGCGAGGCCATCAGGTCATTCAGCCAATCCTGTTGCGTGAGCCAACGGTGCAGCGCCGCCACCGCCTTGGCGCGCAAATGCCCCTTCGGCACGACCAGATAGAAACCCGGAACCTCGTCCGAAGGCATGTCCTCCAGCGCGTCCTGCCCCATCGGGGCCACCAGTGCGCCAGAGCGCAGATCTTCTGCGGCATCGATGACCGACACCAGGCCCACACCGATGCCCTGCAGCGTTGCCCGCCTCATCGTCGCTGCATCGTCGAAGCCGATGCTGCGGTCGCTGTCCGTCTGCTCGACCTTGAGATGCCTGAGGATATCGGGCCACAGCCGCTTCGACTTGACGGTGTCGAGGAGCGTGAACCGGGTCAGGTCCTGCGCCGAGCTGATCTGCTGCCCGATCGCCGGCGTGCAGCAGATGATCTTGGGGTCGGGCACCAGCAGGGTCGTCTCGAAATCAGGCCAGCCGCCGTAGCCCCATTGCACCGTCATGTCGATGTCGTCGCGTCCGAAGTCCGGCAGATCGACCATGGTCGTCAAACGGAGGTCGGCACCCGGCAGGATCTGCCGGAACAAGGCAAGCCGCGGCAGAAGATAATGGGTGGCGAAATAGGGACTGGCATTGAGGTTGATGCGATCGCGATAGGTGGACTTCGTAACGCGCCGAACCCCTTCCGCGAATTCCTCAAAACCGGCTTTGACGTAGTGAGAAAGCAGGATTGCCGATTCCGTAAGCTCGATTGCCCGCCCCTTGCGCTCGAACAAGGTGACCTGCAACGTGTCTTCCAGAACCTTGATCTGCTGCCCGACAGCCTGCGGCGTCACCAATAGTTCGTCCGCTGCCTGTCGAAAGCTCTTGTGCCGCACGACCGCGTGAAAGACCCGCAAGGCATTCAGCGGCGGTAGGCGCAGCTTCTCACTCATGGTCAGGCCTTCTCCCGGATCGTTGGTACTCCACTGCAGGAATCGAGACTGCAAAAATCGAGCCATCGACGGAGCGCCGGCGCCTCTGCCGGCGCCGATCAGGCATAGATGTAACCGCCCGAAACGATCACGTTTTCACCGGTCATGTAGGTGTTCTTGGGACCGGCGGTCATCAGGACCCATTCCGCGATTTCCGAAGGCAGCGCGCCGCGGCCGAGCGGGCTGGCCTTCGCCAGCTCCTCGAGGAAGCCGAGAGCTTTGGCGCGCTCGGTCGCCATGCCGGCGGGCGCCACCGAGTTCACCAGGATCCCGTCCTTGGCGACATGATGGGCGAAGGAGCGGGTGAGGCTCACCACGGCCGCCTTGGTGGCGGCATAATGGGCATTCTGGGGATGGGCCTTGAAGGCATCGACGGAGGTGAGGTTCACGATGCGGCCGCGAACGTGATCCTGCCCGGGCTCCTGGGCCTGCATGTGGCCGACGGCCGCTACCATCATGTGGTAGGTGCCCTTGATGTTGATGCCGTTGGAAGCATCCCATTCGGCATCGGTGATCTCCAGCAGCGGCCGGCGGGGATAGATCGCCGCGCAATTGATCAGGGTGTCGATGCGACCGAGCTTTGCGGCGATGGCCTCGAAAGCCTTGTGGCATTCCGGCCCGACCTGGATGTCGCAGGTGGCGACGGCGGTGGGCAGTCCCTTGGCGCGGGCCGGCTCGAGCGCCGCCTCGGCGGCTTCGCGGTTGATGTCGATGATACCGACCTTGGCGACGCCAGCCTCGACGGCCATGCGGGCCAGCAACGCCCCCAGGCCGGAACCCCCACCGACGATGACCAGGGAAAGATCTTTCATGACCGATTTCCTTATTTGCTTCCGCTCGCCGAGGTCGGCCGAGTCGGCATGATGTCGAAGCGGGTGACGTCGGCCCAGGCCGGCAGCGAGAGAAGGGCAACCACCATCTTCGCCACGTCCTCGGGCTGAACGGCGACATTGCCCGCATACATGGCGGCTCGCGCCTTGGCGTCGAGGATGTCCTTGTAGAGCTGCGTCTCCACGCGGCCCGGCACGATCTCGGTCACCCGGATGCCGTATTGGGAGAGGTCCACGCGCAGCGAGGCGGCAAAGCCCGAAATGGCGGCTTTGGCAGCCGAATAGACGGCGATATTGGCGAAAGCAGCGTGCGCTGCAGAAGAACCCGTGAAGAGGATATGGCCCGCGCCTCTCTCGCGCATCTGCGGCACGACCAGGCGGGTCAGCGCGATGGCGGCACTCAGATTGACTTCCAGCGCGGTATCGATATCCGCCATCTTCATGTCGGCGAAATTGCCGAGCGGCGGCATCATGCCGGCATTGTTGATCAGGACATCGACATGGAGGCCGGAAACGACCGCTTCCATGGCTTCCCGGTCCGTGACATCGACGGCGATGGGCGTGATGCCGGGGCGTTCCGCCCGCAGGCTTTCCAGCGCCGCCTCGTTCCGCCCCAGGGCATAGATTTCATAGCCGGCTTCGCTGAGGGCGAGGGCCATGGCCCTGCCGATTCCACTTGTCGCGCCTGTGATGAGAGCTGTGGTCACGTGGTTTGTTCCCATTCCCGTCAGGCGAGTTTGTCGCTTTAGGATTTCGGGGGAAACCAAGAAAATCGGGAAATAGGAAAGATAAATTTTCTATTTCCCGATCTGGTGCCGGCGAGATGGAATGCCCTCGAACCATGATGGTCGCCGCTAAATCGGACGCGGCGCCCTGCATGGCTCCCTCATCCAGGGGGCTGGCAGCGCCGATCGACGCCTACCGGCCCAAAATCCCGCTTTCGCAATCGAGAGTTTCCTGCGGCCACCGACACGGCGGCCAAATCTCATTTGCCCGTGGCGAGGGACCGCCCGAATTCGTCTGCCAGCAGCGCCGCTGCCCCCTCGCCTCCCTCGCGCTCGCCGCCGACGCCGGAGGAGGAGGCGAGCTCCCGCACCCTTTCGAGGCTGGCATGCAGATGCTTGCGCATGGCCCGGCGGGCTGCCCGGCCATCTCCCCGCTCGATCGCCTCGACGACGGCATTGTGCTCCTTGTGAATGCGGGCGTAATAGCGATCCTTGAGCGAGGCCGCGACGACATAGCCGAGCTGGTAGCGCGGGACGATCTTCGGCTTCAGATAGATGAGGAACGCATGCATGAGCTCGTTCCTGGTCGCCTTGGCGATGGCCAGGTGAAAATCATAATCGTAGTGGATGTTGATCGCCGCCGGATCTTCCTGCTGGGCGTCGAATTCCTCCATGAGCCTGCGGATTTCCGCAGCCTCGGCAGGTGTGCAACGCTCCGCGCACAGACCGGCCGCCTCCACCTCCACGCTCAGCCGCAATTCGAGAAGCGCGATGGTCTCCGGCAAGGTCTTCAACGCCTCGTCGGGTATCGAGAAATTGCGGACCGCCGGCTGTTCTCCCACGAAGATGCCGCGTCCCTGATGGGGAACGAGAAGCCCCTCCGACCTCAACCGCGCCACCGCCTCCCGCACCACCGTACGGCTGACCTCATATTCGGCGCACAACTCGGCCTCGGTGGGCAATTGGGCGCCGGGCAGCAATTGCCCCGCCCGGATCTTCTCGACCAGGCTATCAGCGACAATGGTCGACAGCGGTTTTCGTTTCGTCATTCCATGCCTTCTCGTGCCATCCCTGCCAGATGAACGATGCCATGCCCGTCCGCAATACCCTAAAGCGTTTTGTGATTTCTCGGAATCACCGAGAATCGCAAAGACACGTCGGAACAAAGAGTTAGAGCAAACAAGCGGTCGCGTGCGAGCGCGCTTTGCTCTCGGGCAAGTGCGTTCGTGACTGAACGCATATTGGCCCTAACTCCCTGCTTCGACCCGTCCAGATCACGGCGAGCATGATGCATTTGAACGGGCTTCAGACTGCCGCGGTCACGATGAGCTCCACCAGCATGCCGGGCTTGGCCATTCGTCCCTCGCCCGAGGAGCGGGCTGGCGCATGCTCCTTCGGCATCCAGTCGTCCCACACCGAATTGACTTCGTCGAAGTCGCGGATGTCGTCCAGCCACATCTGCACATGCAGGATGCGGGTCTTGTCGGTGCCCGCCTTCGCCAGGAGGGTATCGATCTTGTCCAGTACTTCGCGCATCTGGTCGGCGGCGGACTGGCCTGGCCGCGCCACCTGCCCGGTCAGGTAGAGGGTACCGTTGTGGATCACGCCATGATGGATGCGGGTATCGAAGTCGAAGCGGCTGATAGCGCTCATGATGTCCTCAGGATTGGCCGGCGGGCTGGCGAATGGGATTGCCCTGCAGATATTGGGCATAGGGAGCCTGGACGAGCCATCCGGCGTCGACCGGCAGGGTCACGCCCGTGATCGAGGCGGCGCGCTCGGAACACAGGAAGAGCGCGGCTTCGGCTACGTCGCGCGGCTCGACGAAACGGCGCAGCGCCGTCGTCGCCTGGATCGCCTCGGGATTGCGCTCGCCATTGGCGATCTTGGCCTTCAGGCCGTCCGACAGGGTGTAGCCCGGCGCCACGGCATTCACCCGGATGCCCTTCGGTCCCAGCTCCGCCGCCAGGATCTGCGTCAGGGCGAGGATGGCATGCTTACCGGGCGTATAGGCGGGAAGCGAAAGCGGCGCGAAGGATGCGAGCGAGCCGACATTCAGGATCGCCCCCCTGCCCGCCTGCGCCATCAGGCGGCCGAAGGTCTGGCAACCCAGCAACGTGCCGCGATAATTGATGCGCCAGAGCCTCTCGTCCTCCTCGAGATCCTGGTCGAGCACGCGCTTGCCGCTCTGCAGGATGCCGGCGCAGTTGACCACCACCTGCGGCACGCCGAAGGCCTCGCTGACCGCTTGCGCCAGCGCATCGACCGAGGCGGCATCGCCGACATCGACGGCCAGGAAGCGGGCGGCGGGAGAGCCGGCGGCCTCGCAGGCCCGGGCGGTATCCGCGCCACGCACCTCGTCGCGCCCTGCCACGGCGACCTTGTAGCCTTCTTCGGCAAAGCGCAGCGCGATGGCGCGGCCGATGCCCGAGGTACCGCCGATGACCACGGCGCTCTTCACCTCAGCCATTGCTGCGCTCCTTGCGATCAATGTCGAAGAATTCGGACATGGCGCGAACCTGGAAATCCATCATCGGGCGGCCCGGCTGCACGGTACAGCCGCGCTCGCGGGCCGCGCGCAGCAATGCCGTCTCGGCCGGTTCCATGATGATATCGACCACCAGCGTCTCCGGGGTCAGCTTGCTGACGTCGAGCGGCAGGGGATCGCCTTCGTGCATGCCGACCGGCGTGGCGTTGACCGCCATATCCATGCCGCTCGGATCGGCTTCACCGACAGCGATGCGGCAGGCCGGGAATTTCTGCGCCACGAGCCTGGCGAGCTGTTCGGCCCGGTTGGCATCGACATCGTTGAGGCGGATCTCCGCCGCCCCTGCTTCCGCAAGGCAATAAGCCAGCGAGGCCCCGGCGCCGCCGGCGCCGACCTGGAGCACACGGCGTCCGGCGAGGCGATGGCCGCCGGCGACCAGGGCGTCGATGAAGCCGACGCCGTCGAAATTATCCGCATACCAGCTGCCATCCGCCTGGCGGCGCACCGAATTGGCGCTCTGGACGCGGGCGGCACGGTCATGCGCCGCCGCGCATTTATGGAAGACGGTGACCTTGTAGGGCACCGAGATGATGACGCCGCGGATATTCTCGGCGGCGGTGAGGCCGGCCCAAAAGGTCTCGAAATCCTCGGGTCGGCAGGTGAGCGGCGCCATCAGGCTGTCGAGGCCCTTCTGTTCGAAGACCTCGTTGAAGATGCCAGGGCTCTTGGCATGCCCGACGGGGTGGGCGAGCATGACGAAGACATCGGCTTTACCGGTTCCGCGCATCAATTGGTTTCCTTCAAATTTGTCAGGGTGTGGCCGCTGAGCATTTCAAGCGCCCGCACCAGTGAGGAATGATCGGCTTCCGCCCCGCCCTCCATGGCGGTGCAGGCATTCATGAGTTCCTGGGTCGATGCCGTGTTGGGCAGCGACACACCGAGGGAGCGGGCGCTTTCAAGCGCCAGCCCGAGATCCTTCTGGTGGAGCCGGATGCGGAAACCCGGCGCGAAGGCCCGCGTCGTCATGCGCTCTCCATGCACTTCGAGGACGCGCGAGGCGGCAAAGCCCCCCAACAGTGCCGTGCGCACCTGCACCGGATCGCAGCCGGCCTTGCTGGCGAAAACCAGGGCCTCGGCCACAGCCTCGATATTGAGGGCGACGATGATCTGGTTGGCGATCTTGCAGGTCTGGCCGGCGCCATTGGCCTCGCCGATCAGCGTGATATTCTTGCCGAGCGTCTCGAACAGAGGCAGCGCCCGTTCGAAATCCTGCCTGGGGCCGCCAACCATGATCGTCAGGCTGGCCGCCTTCGCGCCGACCTCGCCGCCGGAGACCGGCGCGTCGAGATAATGTGCGCCCGCTTCCCGGAAGCGGGCAGCAAAGCGCGCCGTGGCGATGGGGCTGATCGAACTCATATCGATCACCAGGGCACCCGGCGCGATGCCGTCGAGAACGCCGTCCGGCCCGAGGAGCACGCGTTCGACATCGGGCGTATCGGGCAGCATCGTTATGACGACGTCCGACTGCTCGGCCACCTGCGAAGCCGTCGCCAGGACCTTCGCGGCGAGATCCGCCGGCAGCGGCGAACGGTTCAGCACCGTCACTATCTCATGCCCGGCCTTGGCCAGATGGCGTGCCATCGGGGCACCCATGACCCCCAATCCGATGAAACCGATCTTCACTGTTTTCCTCACGCGGCTTGCGAATTTCAGAAGGCGACTTGCGGCGTCGATTGAGCGTATGATATATGACATCATACAAATTTCAACACACCTTCTTCGTGATGGAGGCTAGCTGCATGCTCGAACGTCCCAACCCCTTGAAGGCGGCTGCCCAGGCTGACAAGGCCCATATCGGCGTGTGGTGCTCCCTGGCTTCCGCCTTGACCACCGAGATCGTCGCGGGCTCGGGCGCCGGCTGGCTGCTCATCGATGGCGAGCACAGCCCCAACCATCTGCGCAGCCTGATGGCGCAGCTTCAGGTGCTGGGCGGCTTTACCTGCGAAGGCGTTGTCCGCCTGCCATCCGACGACAGCAATCTCATCAAGCAAGCCATGGATATCGGCGCCCGCAGCCTGATGATCCCCAATGTACGCACACCGACGCAGGCCCAGGCGATCGTCGCGGCGATGACCTACGCTCCGGGCGGCCATCGCGGCTTCTCGGTCGGGCATCGCGCCAATGCTTTCGGACGCATCAAGGACTATCACGCCAACGCCCGGACCCATCAGCTTCTCGCCGTGCAGATCGAATGCGAGACCGGTGTCGCCAATGCGGCGGAGATTGCCGCAATCGAGGGGGTCGACGTGCTGTTCGTCGGCCCCGGCGACCTCTCCACCAATATGGGCTTCATGGGCAATCCGAATGCGCCGGAGGTTCAGAAAGCGATCGCTTCAGTTCACCAGGCCGCCCGCAAGGCTGGAAAGGCCAGCGGTATCCTGGCGCCCGTCAAGGCTGATGCGGACCGCTATCTGGCCGACGGGTTCACCATGGTCGCCGTCGGCTCCGACCTCGGCCTCCTCGCCCGCGGCTCCGATGCGCTGGTCGCTTCCTTCAACTCCTGACGAGAACATTCGCCATGGCCATCCCGCCCTACAAGGCACCTTCACGTCGTTCCTACGACATCGTCATCGTGGGAGGCGCCGCCGTCGGCTCCTCAACGGCCTATTGGCTCAGCCAGACCCTCGGTGAGACGGCCTCGATCCTGGTGGTGGAACGCGACAGCAGCTACGAGTTCTCCTCGACAGCCCTTTCGACCAGTGCCATCCGCCAACAATATTCCAATCCGATCAATGTGAAGATCAGCCAGTTCGGCATCGAGATCATTCGCGATTTCCCGCAGCGTATGGCGCCCTTCTTCCAGGGCGAGCCGGCACCGGATCTCGGCTTCAAGGAGCATGGCTATCTCTATTGCTGCACCCCCGAAGGCGTCGAAGCCGCCAAGGCGCGCGTGGAGCTGCAGCGCAGCCTCGGCGCCGGCACCGTCTTCCTCGAACCGGGCCCGCTGAAGGACCGCTTTCCCTGGCTCAATGTCGAGGATCTCGGCGGCGGCGCCTGGGGATCGCGCGACGAGGGCTGGTTCGATTCCATGGGACTGCTGAACGGCTTTCGCCGCGCGGCCCGGGGCAGCGGCGTCGAATATATCGACAACGCCGTGATCGGCCTGGACCTCAAGGACAATCGTGTCGTAGCCGTCCGACTGTCGACCGGCGAGACGGTCTCCTGCGGTACGTTGGTGAATGCCGCCGGCCCGCGCGCCCAGCAGGTCGCGGCAATGGCGGGTCTCTCGATCCCGGTGGAGCCCCGCAAGCGCTACAGCTTCGTCTTCGCCAGCGCCACGCCGATCCCCGGCCGCATGCCCAATGTCATCGACCTCACGGGCACCTTCGTGCGCCCGGAAGGCGAGCTCTTCCTCACCGGCAACACGCCGCAAAAGGAAATCGCCAGGGACTACGAGGATTTCGAGACCGACATGGAGGAGTTCGACGACTATATCTGGCCGGCGCTCTACCACCGGATACCAGCCTTCGACGCGTTGAAGGTGCAGCAATTCTGGACGGGCCATTACGAGTACAACACGCTCGACCATAACGGCATCGTCGGCTTCCATCCTCAGATCTCGAATTTCATGTTCGCCAACGGCTTCTCGGGGCATGGCCTGCAACAATCGCCGGCCGTGGGGCGGGCCGTGTCGGAACTGATCATTCACGGTGCCTTCCAGACACTGGACCTGACGCCGTTCCGCTACGAACGCGTTCCGGCCAATGAGCCCTTCCTCGAAGAAGCCGTCATCTGACGGCGCCGACGTTCCAAAGTCGCAGGATGGCAGGTGACCGCAAAGGGCACCGCCACTGAAGGAGAAGCCCCATGAAAGTTCTCGTGCCCGTGAAGCGGGTGGTCGACTACAATGTGAAGATCCGCGTGAAGGCCGATGGGTCTGGTGTCGATCTCAACAATGTGAAGATGTCGATGAACCCCTTCGACGAGATCGGCGTGGAGGAAGCGCTGCGTCTGAAGGAAGCCGGCAAGGCGAGCGAAGTGGTGGTGGTTTCGATCGGTCCGGCCCAGGCGGCCGAGACGCTGCGCTCGGGCCTGGCCATGGGCGCCGACCGCGGCATCCTGGTCAAGACCGACGCCACCGTCGAGCCTCTGGCGGTGGCCAAGCTGCTCAAGGCGGTGATCGGTAACGAGAACCCGGGCCTGGTCATCCTGGGCAAGCAGGCCATCGACGACGACATGAACGCCACCGGCCAGATGCTGGCGGCGCTGCTGGGCTGGCCGCAGGGCACCTTTGCCTCCAAGCTCGAGGTCGGCGGCGACAAGATCGACGTTGTCAGAGAGGTCGATGGCGGCCTGCAGACGGTTGCGCTCAACCTGCCGGCAATCATCACCACGGATCTGCGCCTCAACGAGCCGCGCTATGCTTCGCTGCCCAACATCATGAAGGCCAAGAAGAAGCCGATCGACGAGACCAGCCCCGAGGCGCTGGGCGTCGACATCGCGCCGCGCCTGACCGTGGTGAAGACGGTGGAGCCGCCGGCCCGCCAGGCCGGCAAGAAGGTCGCCTCGGTGGCCGAGCTGGTCGACAAGCTCAAGAACGAAGCCGGCGTCATCTGAGCGCAGGAGGATTGATATCATGACCACTCTTCTCATCGCCGAGATCGACGCCACCGGCCTCAAGGACGTCACCAACCGTGCCCTCACCGCGGCCCTCGAGCTCGGCGGCCCGGTGCATGTGCTGGTGGCCGGCGCCAACACTCAGGCTGCCGCCGAGTCCGCCGCCAAGCTCCAGGGCGTCGAAAAGGTGCTCGTCGCCGATGCCGCCTATGAGCATCGCCTGGCCGAGCCGACGGCGGCCCTGATCGTCAGCCTGGCCGGTTCCTACGACGCCATCGTGGCGCCCTCGACGGCGGCCTGGAAGAACGTGCTGCCGCGCGTCGCCGCCTTGCTCGACGTCATGCAGATCTCCGACATCGTCAAGGTCGTCTCGCCCGATACGTTCGAGCGGCCGATCTATGCCGGCAACGCCATCCAGACCGTGACCTCGGCCGACGCCAAGAAGGTGATCACCGTGCGCACCGCCTCCTTTGCCGCCACCGGCGAAGGCGGTTCGGCGGTGGTGGAACCGGCCGCGGCCGCGGCCGATCCGGGCCTGTCGACCTTCAAGGGCGAGGAACTGGCCAAGTCCGACCGTCCGGAACTGGCCTCGGCCAAGATCATCATCTCGGGCGGGCGGGCCATGGCCAACCGCGAGAACTTCGCCACCTATATCGAACCGGTGGCCGACAAGCTCGGTGCCGCCATGGGGGCCTCGCGCGCCGCGGTCGATGCGGGCTATGCCCCCAACGACTGGCAGGTCGGCCAGACCGGCAAGGTGGTTGCGCCCGACCTCTACATCGCCGTCGGCATCTCCGGCGCCATCCAGCATCTGGCCGGCATGAAGGACAGCAAGGTCATAGTCGCCATCAACAAGGACGAAGAGGCCCCGATCTTCCAGGTCGCCGACTACGGCCTAGTGGCGGATCTCTACACCGCCCTGCCGGAGCTCAAGGTAACTCTGTAGATAGCGGCATTCCTGACTTGCAGGGGTACAGCCCCCACAGGTCTTCGCGCTGAACCGGATGTGCGGCGTGGCAAGCCCATCAATTTGACAGCACCCGGCGGGGTTAATAAGCTTTGCTCCAATTCGACTGGAGTATTCAGCAAGACGCTACGAAACAATCGAGACAGATCTGGCAACCCTTCATCCCATGCGAGGTATTGAACGATGTTTCTCATTCAAAGCGCGATACGATATATCCTCCAATATGCGACGGACCTCGAAGAAAATCGAGGTGGGGACCCTATGGATGGCTTCTATATTATTCTCTAGAACCATCCTGCTTGGTCGCCGGATCTTGGCCGATATCATGCCGACATTCCTGATCGGAAAGCTGCAAAGATGCTGAAAGTCGAGCGCGTCAAGACTCACCTCCTCGACTATCGGCTGCCGACAGCGTTCGAAAGCGCTTCGATGCGTTTCGACAGGAGAATGCATCTCCTCGTTGAGATCATCTGTAGTGACGGCACCACCGGATGGGGCGAATGCCTCGGCCCTGCCCTGCCGAATGCCGCCATCGTCAAAGCCTACACACCTTGGCTGCTCGGCCAGAATCCTCTGGAAACCGAGAGGATATGGGCGACGCTCTACAACGCCTTGCGCGATCAGGGACAGCGCGGCCTCACGGCAACGGCCCTGTCCGGCATCGACGTCGCCCTGTGGGACATCAAGGGTAAGGTTCTCCGCCAACCCATCTCCATTCTGCTGGGCGGGCGTTTTCGCGACGAAGTCAAGGCCTATGCGACGGGCTCGTTCAAACGGGACGGCGTCGATCGGATCGAAGACAATTGCGCGGAAGTTGAGAACTATCTGCGCGAAGGCTTCCACGCGACCAAGATCAAGATCGGTTTCGATCTTGAGGAGGATCTTCGCGTCATTGAGGCCGTCCGGAAAACGGTCGGCGACAGGATGCGGCTCATGGTCGATGCCAATCATGGCTACGACAGCGTCGATGCCATTTCCTTTGGGCAACGAGCCAAAGCCTTCGATATCGATTGGTTCGAAGAGCCCGTACCACCCGAGCAACTCGACGCTTACCGCGCAGTTCGCACCGGCCAGTCCATCCCCGTTGCTGCCGGCGAAACCTGGCACACCAGATGGGGCATGCGTGAAGCCCTCGAAAGCCATGCCGTCGACATCATTCAGCCGGATATTGGCGGCGTCGGTGGCTTCAGCGAAGCCCGCCGCGTGATGGATCTCGCCAGCCTTTATGGCGTGCGCGTCGTTCCCCATGTCTGGGGCACGGCGGTCCAGATCGCAGCTGCGTTGCAATTCCTGGCGGCCCTTACGCCAGACCCCATGCGCAGCAGGCCGCGGGAGCCGATCCTGGAGTTCGACCGGACCCATAATCCTTTCAGGCAGGCTATCGTCGCGACTCCGTTGGAGCACAAGGACGGAGTCGTCGCGATACCGCACGGCCATGGCCTCGGCATCGAGATCAATCGAGATGCGCTGGACGAATTTCGAATGCGTGACCTGCCATAACGCTCGTTTTGGGTGGCCCCAGCGCTCATCTTTCAAGTTGGCCAACGGTGGGCACAAAACGCTGTCATGTCGGTATTTGGAACCGTGACGCGCCCGGCAAGTCCGGGTATGCTCCTGAAATCCGCTCACTACGGTCCCTAAAATTCAGGACTTCCAACGCAAAAACCGCCCAGGTGATCAAACCAGGACGGTTAGTGATTTATGACAGAATTGGTTGCGGGGGACCGCAACCAAGGCGTACGCCATTGTACGCTACACTGCTCGAAACCGCGATTTCACACGACGGATTACGACATGGGCGGCAAGTCGACTGCATTCCGCTCTAAGAATTCCTGCTTTTGTTGGTTGAAACGCTGCACAGGCTCAGGTGGTTAGCCAGATACTTCCGCTCCCATTACCGGCAGCGCAGAGCACTCGGAGTGATGGCCTTCGACATGGTGCACTTCCCAGAAGTGAAGACAGCTCCAGACGGAAAACCGCTATCTGAAGAGTTTGCAACATTGTCGTCGCGACAGCCACCTTCCTTGAGCAAGATCAAGGGACGCCCCGCCAAAATCGTGTTCCCATGATCAGCACAATGTGAGCGGACGATTTCCTGGCTGTCCTGGAGGTGTTACCCATGGCCGTCGCAACCGGTGAAGCCGCCCTCAAGCCTGTCGACGACGCGCAGGCAGCCTTGATGCCCGAGCTTGGCGTGATGCTGCGTGCATTCTGGGTATCACCGATCCGGACAAACTTTGCCGCACTGACTTTCGCGATTGTGGTGGTCATCGCCCTGACCACCTATGGCCAGATCAAGCTCAACGAGTGGAACCAGCCCTTCTATGATGCCCTGGCGCGAAAGGACTGGCAGGAGTTCGTCAATCAGCTCTTTCGCTTTGCGCAAATTGCTATTGCTTTGCTTGTGATGAACGTTGCGCAAGCCTGGTTAAATCAATCGATAAAAATCAAGCTGCGCGAGGGCCTCGTTCATGACCTTGTCGAGCAATGGTTGAACCCCGGACGTGCTTTTCGACTCTCCACGCGCCCGATCGGCATCAACCCCGACCAGCGCATGCATGAGGATGCGCGCCACCTGACGGAACTCTCGACAGACCTGGGCATCGGTTTGCTGCAGGCTTCTGTGCTGCTTTCCAGCTTTGTCAGCGTTTTATGGGCATTGTCGAACGGCTTCGTCTTCCACCTGGGAGCGGCGACCTTGGCCGTGCCCGGCTACCTCGTATGGGCCGCGGTTTTCTATGCCGGCTCGGCCTCCATGCTAAGCTATCTGGTGGGGCGGCCGCTGGTCGGCCTGAATGCCGAACGTTATAGTCGAGAAGCGGATCTGCGCTATGGCCTGATGCGCGTTAGCGAGCACATCGATGCGATCACCCTTGCTAACGGCGAGCCCGACGAGAAACGCCGGATAACGATCGATCTGGCCGAAGTCCTAGCCGCCATGAGAAGATTGGCATGGAGGCAGACGAAGCTCACTTGGATCACCGCCGGCTATGGCTGGACTGCACTGGTCATCCCGGTCGGGGTGGCAGCACCGGCGTATTTTTCCGGCTCCCTGTCATTCGGTGGCCTGATGGTGACAGTCGGCGCGTTCAACCAGGTCCAATCCTCGCTACGCTGGTTTGTCGACAATTTCAGCGTGATCGCGGATTGGCGTGCGACGTTACTGCGGGTCTCAACCTTTCGGCGGGCAGCAGCGCAAGACGACAGCGAGCGAGATGGCGTCGACCGGATTCAATTGGCCGAAGGCGAACCGGGACATTACCGCCTGGATCGCCTCTGCGTCTTCGTTCCCGACGGAAGCACGCAACTGCGGGAGGAAAGCGCGACCATCGAGGCCGGCGAGAAGGTGGCGATTATCGGAGAGCGGCGCAGCGGCAAGACCCTGCTCTTCCGCGCCCTGGCGGGACTTTGGTCATGGGGATCGGGCAGGATCGTGCGTCCGAAGGGAGAGGTGATCATGTATATGCCTCGTACCCCCTACCTGCCTCCCGGGAATTTGCGCGAAGCCCTCGCCTACCCCGTTCCGGCCCAATCTTTTGAGACGAGGTCCTATGAGACGGCTCTCGACAGGGTCGGTCTGAAAGGGCTCGCGATCGCGCTTGACGAACAAGGGCGCTGGGATCGCCAGCTCAACGAAGACGAACAGCAGGCACTCGCCTTCGCGCGTCTTATTCTGCACAGGCCGGCCTGGATCGTCATGGACGAGGTGCTCGACTCCGTGACGGGAGAAACACATCGGCGCTTCCTGCAAATTCTCCACGAAGACCTGAAACAGAGCAGTGTCATCCACATCGGCCGTAGCGAAGGGCACGACCATCTGTTCGCGAGAGTCCTCCATCTCGTACCGACCATGCGAACAGCCGAACGGCCCGGAGAGCGACACACCGCACAGCCTTGAACAATTCGGTCAGGTGCAAGCGGATGCCAAGGCCGCGCGGACGGAGATATTCATTTGCGATGGATCAACGCCATCCCTTCCGACAGCCTCCAAAGTGCAGAGAAGATCTGTCGGGAGAGAGGCGTGACAACGATCGTTGAGAATATTCAGGCTGGCGTGGCCGCGCACCACTACTACGTTCCCGCAGGGTCCATTGGCGGAAAGTCCTGCGCCAGCAAGGTAGCATCATCGCCAATAGGCTCGACACAGCCGGCTTCGCGCACCCAGGTCAACCGGATGCTGCGTTCGACAGAGCTACCGCTCAAGGCCAGGAGGCCAATATGATCGAGGCCCTCGTTGACCAATTTACCAATGATCTCAAAATGCTGGCATGGCTGGCGATGCTCCTGCTCGGAATGTGCCTCACCGTCCTTGTTGCCTACAAGGCTTCGCGGCGGCGGTAAAGCGCTCTCCTGATTGACAGGAATGAACCATGCCCTATCCGACAATCGACGATCTGCCACCGATATTACGTGCAAGGCTGCCTCATCACGCGCAAGAAATCTATCGCGCGGCTTTCAACCATGCCTGGGACGGCTATGGTCGGTGCAATGCGCGCCGCCGTGAGGGAATGGCCCACCGCGTCGCCTGGGCAGCGGTCAAAACCAAATATCACAAAGAAGGCGACCACTGGGTCTCACTGCCCTAACCGTGCCAGCACCGGTGCCCCGGCATGCGGCGCCTCCTTGATCCGTATCAAGGCCCCCTGAGGAGTCTCAATTAGAGTCGTCCTGCCGGTCGCAGGAGCTCAATCCTGGCGCGACCGCTCGGCCAGGTTCATCGGCAGGTTCCGGGCCCTCGACGATGTGCCTGGAACCCATGTGCTGCAACCATGAACGAGATCATTTCCACGCCTCCGCTGGTCAACCACCTCTTCGACGAATTGGCAATCGGGAACTCCGCCAGCCTTACGCGGACCGTCAGCAATGACGATATCGGGCTTCTCGCCCTGGCATCGGGCAACCTCGGCCCGGGAGATCTCGATCCCGACTGTGCGGCTGGCGATGCCCTTGGCCCCTCTATCGCCCACGGCATGTGGGCAGCCAATCTGATCTCGGCAGTCCTGGGTACCCAATTGCCCGGACCCGGCACGCTCTACCGCAACCAGACGCTCGAGTTCCGCCGCCCGATATCGGCGGGCGACACGATAACGGCCACCATAACCGTGCGGGCGAAAAACCCCGCGGACCGCTCCGTCACTTTCGAGACGCGTTGCCTCGACCAGGCAGGCAGCGAAGTGCTCGCCGGCACCACCATCGTTATCGCACCATCTGGAAGACTGGCGGGTCGATCCGCGCCGCTGTCGAAGGCACCATCCCAGTGCAAACACCGGTTCACTCCCTTTCTGCGAGCAGCCCGCGCTTTGCCACCACTCACCACAGCCGTGGTTCATCCATGCCAGCCTGAGGCCATCCAGGCCGCACTCGAAGCCCGCGCCGAAGGCCTGATCGAACCCATTCTGGTTGGCCCGGACACCAAGATCCGGGCCGTGGCCGAACAAGCTGGCTTGAGCCTGGAGGGCATACGCATCGAGGCCACCGAACACAGCCATGCCGCCGCCCAGCGAGCGGTCGCCCTGGCCGCCAGCGGCCATGCCGCAGCCTTGATGAAGGGTAGCCTCCATACCGACGAGTTGCTGGCCGCCGTGGTCGCGCCTCAATCCGGCCTGCGCACACAGAGGCGCATCAGCCACGTGTATGTCTTGAACATACCGGCCTATGCCAGGCTGGTGGTTGTCACCAACGCGGCCATCAACATCGCTCCCACCCTCGAGCACAAGCGCGATATCTGTCAGAATGCCATCGATCTGTTGCATGTGCTCGGCATCGACGAACCGAAGGTGGCTGTTCTCGCGGCGGTCGAGACGGTGAATGCCGCCATGCCCGCGACATTGGACGCCGCAGCCCTCAGCGTCATGGCGGCGCGGGGACAGATCACCGGTGCCAAGGTCGACGGCCCGCTTGCCTTTGATAACGCCGTCGATCTCGCTGCAGCCCGCATGAAGGGCATCGTCTCCCCGGTCGCGGGACAAGCGGACATTCTGGTCGCGCCCGACCTCGAAGCGGGGAACATGCTGGCCAAGCAGTTCATCTACCTCGGAGGAGCCGGCGCTGCAGGCCTCGTTCTCGGCGCCCGCGTTCCCATCATCCTCACCAGCAGATCGGACTCTGTCGACGTCCGCCTCGCCTCGATCGCACTCGCCAAACTGGCGGCCAAGGGAAGGTTCGCTCGATGATCGGCATGCTGCTCACCAGCAATCCCGGCTTTTCCACCAGCGGGTCGGGCTGCCGAAGAACGGATCCTGCCGGGCTCGGCCTCGAAATCGAGGCCGACGACGAAAAGGTACACGGGATCAGCGCAGAGCAAGCGACCTCTTCCGACTTGCCTATCCGGGAAACCGCAAGCGGGCCCGTCACTGGAACGCCTTCTTCCTGACGGAGCCGCGCCATGCCATCGACAGCATCACCCCAGCATTCGCAAGCCAAGCATTCACAAGGCGAAGCCGCTGTGTTCTGGGAGCACTCCCCGGATGACTGGCTCCGAACGCTGGGTTGCAACGACTACGGCCTGACTTCGAGCGAGGCAGAAAAAAGGCTGGCGAGGTTCGGTCTCAATGCCGATAGGAGGGGCCAGCGCGAGACGGCGCTGCACGCGATCCTGCGCCGGCTGCTGGAACCGCTTTCTCTCATTCTGTTTGGTGCCGGTCTCGTCTCCATCGCGACCGGCGATGCCATTGGCGGGGCCATCATCGTCGCAATCCTGGCAATCTCCATCGGGCTGGATACTTTTCAGGAGGGGCACGCGACACGGGCAGCCGAGGCCCTCCGCCGCTCCGTCGCCCTCAAGGCCGAGGTCAAGCGCGATGGCAGCTTCAGGCAGATTGCCGTCGAGAGGGTCGTGCCCGGCGACATCATCCGCATCCGCGCCGGCGATGTCATTCCTGCCGATGCTCTCGTCATGGAAAGTACGGCCTTCACTGCGGCCGAGGCAGCGCTGACCGGGGAGCCCTATCCGGTCGAGAAGTCCCCGGGTAGGGTCAGTTCTGCCAATCCGGCGGATGCCTCGAACGCAGTGTTTCGCGGTGCCGTTGCGCAAACGGGCGAGGCGATTGCGCTGGTGATCGCGACCGGGAGAGCAACCATCTTCGGCGCTGCCGCCAGCATGCTGGGGGAAGCGAGCGCCCCTTCTCCCTTCCAGCGTGACCTGCGCGAATTCGGCCTGGTGATCGCTCGCTTGACCTTGGCCCTGGTCGTGCTGGTTTTGGCCGCTCGCGTGTTGTTCGGCCGCCCGCCGCTCGATTCCCTTCTGTTTGCCGTCGCACTCGCCGTCGGGCTCACTCCCGAATTGCTGCCGATGATCACCACGGTGACGCTTTCGCGCGGAGCGATCCGGATGGCGCGCCGCAAGGTCATCGTCAAGCGACTTGCGGCCATTCACGATCTCGGGGCCATGACCGTCCTGTGCACCGACAAGACGGGCACCTTGACCTCGGCCCAGATCACGCTTGCCAGGAGCATCGACGTCCATGGCTTGCAGACGGGGCGTCCAGCCAGCCTGGCGGCGGTCGCAGCAGATCTGGGTGGCGACCGAGGATCGCTCGATGCCGCCTTGACCGCCGCCGAACAAGAGCCCTCCGTTTCCTGGACTCTCATGGGGCGTCGCCCCTTCGACTATACGCGCAGGCTGGGTTCGGTCCTTGCGAAAGGGCCGGATGGCCCGATGCTCATCGCCAAAGGCGCACCGGAGGCTGTCCTTGGCTTGTGTTCGCATATGAAAGACGGGGCACAGACCCTGCCCCTGACAACGGAAGTGCGGACGAAGGCACTGGAAATCTTGCATGGCATGGCGCAGGAGGGCCTGCGCAGCATCGCAGTAGCCACGCAGCCCTGGTCGGAGCAACGGCAGGAAATCACCGAAACGGATGAGCAGAACCTGACATTGGAAGGATTTTGTGCTTTTGCCGATCCTCCCAAGCCGACCGCCGGCCCCGCCATCGCCCATCTTGCGAAGATCGGTGTGCACCTCAAGATCCTCTCCGGGGATGATCCGCTTGTCGTGCGAAGATTGGCCGGATTGGTCGGCCTCAAAGGACAGACGGTTCTATCCGGAAGCGATATTGCCAAACTCGACGACCAGGCTCTGGCGGTGCAAGTTCGGTCGGTCGATGCCTTTGCTAGACTGACGCCCGACCAAAAGTCTCGTATCATCAAGGCGTTGCAACAATCGCAGGCGGTCGTCGGCTATCTCGGCGACGGCATAAACGATGCGCCCGCCCTGAAAGTCGCCGATATCGGCCTGTCGGTCGAGGGAGCCACCGGAGTCGCCCAGGCTGCCGCGGACATGATCCTGCTGGCTTCCGATCTCGAGGTTGTCGCCGCCGGCGTGGAAGAGGGACGACGAACGTTTGCGAACATCCTCAAATATGTTCGCATGGGTGCCAGTTCGAATTTCGGCAACATGCTCTCCATGGCACTGGCATCCATGTTGCTCCCATTCCTTCCCATGTTGCCGACCCAAATTCTGTTGAACAACCTGCTTTATGACCTGTCGGAAATCGGCATTCCCTTCGACCAGGTCCGCCGCGAGGCAATCGCCGAGCCCCAAATCTGGGACATGGGCGGGCTGATGCGTTTTGCCGCCATCATGGGTCCCTTATCCTCCCTGTTCGATTTTCTGACCTTCGCTGTCTTGCTGGCGATCTTCCATGCCGCCCCCGACGAATTCCGGACCATCTGGTTCCTGGAATCGATGGCCACGCAGATCCTGGTGATCTTCCTGATCCGCACCGCTGGATGCCCATGGCGCAATCGACCAAGTCCGGTGCTGGCGGCTTCGTCCCTGTCCGCCCTGCTGGTCGCGCTCATCGTGCCCTTCACGCCGCTAGGCCCCTGGTTTGGCTTCGTCGCACCACCTCCCGGTTTGCTCCTGGCCACGGCGGGTATCGTCATCCTCTATCTTGTTTGTGTCGAACTGCTGAAGCCCTTGGCGATCAGAAGGCCGCTGAAGCCTGCCATTCGCATGGGACCCGTGCCAGCCGCAGCAAGCAAGGCGCAGCCCCCTTTTCCTCGATGATCGAACTCCGCTTCTGGGCTCGAATCCATCGCGCGATTTGATCGTCCTCAAGGACAGGCGGAGCGAGAACTGAGAAAAGAATGGCGGACTATTCAGTTGTCGCCAGGGAGGGCCGACATGAACGAACCGATCAAGGAACTGAAAACGCGGACGGGACTTGTCATCAGGGTCAGGCCTGTCACGCCTGACGACGCCCCCGTCCTAAGCGACTTGTTTCATCACCTGCGCAAGGAAGATTTACGGTTCCGCTTTCTCTCGGCCATCAGCGAGGTCGGCCCGGAATGGATAAGCAGGATGGCGAATGCCGACCACGATCACGTCGAGACCTTTCTTGCCTTCGATCAGGCCAGCAATATGGCCGTTGCCACTGCAATGCTGGTCCGCAGCGACGATGGCCAGCGCGGCGAGGTCGCCGTCAGCGTCCACGCCGACTACCGAAATCGGGGAATTGGCTGGGAATTGCTGAGCTTCGTGGCCGAGCAGGCGCGGCGCCGCGGCATGCGGCGGATCGAGTCCCTCGAGAGCCGGGCCAACTACGACGCCATTGAACTGGAGCGCAACATGGGCTTCAGCGTCGCGCCGGTGCCCGGCGATTCCACGCTGGCCCTGGTTTCCATGGACCTTGGGCCGGCTTGAACCGCTGGATGCTGAAACGGTCGAGGATGCCCTAAGACGGGGCGTCCTCATTTGCCAATGCCCTGCGCAAGCGGCGGATAATCACGCGCCTGGCACGTTCGTCCGCAGCCTGCGCCGTGGTCTGGCTGATGTCCAACAGGAGCTTGGACAATTCGTTGTTCCAGTCGAGCCGCCCGGCATTCTCCGGCGCGATGCGTGGCGGGGAATGCCGGTCGAGGCGTTGCCCCATTCCGCCATCCAGCAAGAAGACCTCATCGATCGATGGCACCACTACGGACAAGCCGGGCTGGGTACTCGCCAGGCTGTTCTTGAACGCGGCGATGGCCTCACGCTCGCCATGGGTCAGAAAGACGTTGCCCGCGACAGGCAGCCGCGCCAACAGCCACGACAGCAGTTCTCCTGCATCGGCATGGCCGGAATACAGGTCGATGGAGCGGATGCGGGCGCGGACCTCCACCTCCTCGCCCATCAGCCGCACGCGGGAGGTGCCATCGAGAAGGAGGCGGCCGAGCGTACCCTGGGCCTGGTAACCCACGAGCAGGACCGTCGCCTCTTCCCGCCACAGCCAATTGCGGAGGTGGTGACGGATGCGCCCCGCCTCGCACATGCCACTGGCGGCAATGACGATGTGGAAGTTGCGGAACCGGGAAATGGCCTTGCTCTGCTCCACACTCTCCGTGAAATGAACGTTAGGGGCATGCAGGGCCGACGTCAGGGCCTCGCCACTCGGCATCTGGCTGACATATTTCGCGAACACGCCGCTGGCCACGGTCGCAAGGGGTGAATCGATGAAGATCGGTGCCCTCGGCACTTCATTCGCATTCATCAAGCTGACCAGATCGACCAGCAGTTCCTGCGTTCGTTCGACGGCGAAGGACGGAATCAGCAAGGCCCCGTTCGAGCGCGCGGCCTCCTTGACCTCGCGGCTCAGCAGGTGCCGTCGTTTTTCTGTCGAGGCATCGGTGCGATCCGTATCTCCATAGGTCGACTCGCAGACGACATAGTCGAAACCTGCGGGGGCTTCGGCATCGGCCTGCAACAATTTATGGCCGGGTCCAAGGTCGCCGGAAAACAGCAGTCGCATGAGCTTGCCGACGTCATCGGTGATCTCGACCTCGATCGAAGCCGAGCCCAGCAAATGGCCGGCGTTCCAGAAGCGAGCCCTAATCCCGCTGGCAACGCGAAGCCAGGTCTTGAAGGCAACGGGCCTGAAGAGCGCCAGCGTGGCAGTGGCATCCTCCACGGTGTAGATCGGGGTAACGGTCGGCAGGCCACGGCGCCGGTTGCGCATATTGAGTTGCTGGACCTCCGTCTCCTGGATATGGCCCGAATCCGGCAGCATGACCGAGCACAGGTCGAAGGTGGCCGCCGTCGCGAAGATCGACCCCGTAAAGCCCTCTCGCATGAGCTTGGGCAACAGGCCGCTATGATCGATGTGGGCATGGGTCAGAAGAACCGCACCAATGCTGGAGGCATCGAAGGGAAACGGGCGATAATTGAGTTCCTTCTCGGTCTTGGAGCCTTGGAACAGACCGCAATCCACCAAAATCTTGGCCTTGGGCGTCTCGATGAGGAAGCACGACCCGGTTACGGTCTGTGTGGCGCCGAAGAAGCTGAGGCGGGGAAAATTCTTCGGATCCGAGGAGGAAGCCTCCGACATGTCGCTCTTGCCCTGTTTTTCAAACACCCGAGGAACCTAGACCTCCATCGGAACACTTTTCTTGCGGCAGATCAAAGCAAGCCGGGCTGACCGAGGCCGGGAAGCGTCTTTATCTCGACACGCCACCTCGGTGCGCCGACTTGATGCAGATCAACGCTGGTTTCGTCGAAGGCATCCATGGTGAACGAGATCCGAGGGTTACCTTTGTGCCCCCGGTCATGGGAGACCGTCGGAAAGTGGCAAGCGGGATATCGTCATCCGCCTTCCCATGTCGCGACAGAGGCTTGAACAGGCATTTCCGGAGAGCGCGCGGTGAGTAGCGGTTTGATCGAAGTGACATCCGACGGGGGGCGATACGCCATAAATCCCGACCAGGTGAAATATGTCAGCCTCGACGGCGACGGGACGTCCTATGTCTCGTTCGGAGAACGACACGGCCTGACGCTCAGCATCCCCTACGCCGAACTGGTCACCCAATTGAATGATTGGATGCGACGGGAACCCGACATCATGCCGATCGGATTGCCGGCGGCCGAATGAGCCGGGCGACTACATGGCATCCATCCGAAACAGGAGAGGCAACCAGCATGGCACGGCAAAAGTTGCCCGCAGTGCGATTGGAGCAGCTGTGCCTGCAGGAGATCCGCAAGGTGGCCGGTCTGCATGCGACACAATCGGTGGCCATCAAACCGACGCGCCCTGGTGAACATTCCGCGCGACACCCATGGACCGTCGCGGATATCGAGCCTGATCCAGGAGGCGTGTCGACCTGGCAGAAAGCGCTGAACGCCATCCTGCCGCTGCAGGGCAAGTATGATCTGGAATAAAGCTCGGGGAACCGGGCAGCAGCGACCATGGCCTACCGGCCAACACCATCGTGCAATCCGCAGCCGATTGCCCATGCTCGGTGGCGCCGATCAAAGTCTCCACTCGGATACATATCCGGCAACGCGATCATGGACGATGCCATGAAGGCCATGGTGCTTCATCAGACAGGACAACCGCTCCGAATGGAGGTCCGTCCCGACCCGATGCCTTCCTTCGGCGAAATCCGGGTGAAGGTCGAGGCTTGTGCCGTCTGCAGGACGGATCTGCATGTGGTCGACGGTGAACTGCCCAACCCGAGAACGCCGATCGTTCCCGGACACGAAATCGTCGGAACCATCGACCGTATCGGCAGGGGCGTGACAGGGCTGGAAGCCGGGACACGCGTGGGCATTGCCTGGCTCGGACATACATGCGGCCACTGTCCCTATTGCATGTCCGGTCATGAGAATTTGTGCGATGAGCCCGCCTTCACCGGCTATTCGCGCGATGGGGGATTTGCCACCCATGTCCTGGCGGATGCGGCCTTCGTCTTTCCTTTGCCCCGATGTGAGGATCCTGTAGCCACGGCTCCCTTGATGTGCGCTGGCCTGATCGGCTGGCGTTGCCTGCGTATGACCGGCGACGCTCAACGCCTCGGCCTCTATGGTTTCGGAGCTGCTGCCCATATCCTCGCCCAGGTAGCCCGCTGGCAGGGCCGGGACATTTTCGCCTTCACGCAGCCGGGCGACCACAATGCCCAGAAGCTTGCCTTGTCGCTAGGCGTGGCCTGGGCCGGCGGATCCGACGAGCTTCCGGCTCAGCCCCTGGACGCTGCCATCATCTTTGCTCCTGTCGGCGCGCTCGTGCCTCAGGCGCTGCGCGCTGTCCGCAAGGGCGGTAAGGTCGTTTGCGGCGGCATTCATATGAGCGACATACCGCAATTTCCGTATCGCATTCTGTGGGAAGAGCGGCAGCTTCTTTCAGTCGCCAACCTGACACGGGCCGACGCCGAGACATTCCTGGAGATCGTGCCGAAGGTCGGCATCCAGACAACGGTCACCACCTACGCTTTGGAGCAGGCGAACGAAGCACTTGCGGATCTGCGGGCGGGGCGCTTTCAGGGCGCGGCGGTCCTGGTGCCTTGATGCCGTCCGAGCGCGGCCATCCCTGCCGATCGGTTTCGCCTCCGGCTTCCGATGACGAGGAAACATCCTTGCACTGAGCCGAAAAGGAAGGCCGCCCGAGCAGTTCGCATGCAAACGACCAGCGTTTGATCTGCATCAACCGGGTGCCGCCCGACTGAAGGTAACGAAGATGGATAGGCGCCCGCCGGCGCACAATTCATTCGGGAGCACCTTCGTTGCGCCAGCCTCTTCGCCTTTGTGTTTTCGCCGCTGTTGTGGCCGCCGGATGCACCATAAGCGGCCTGTCCTCGGCTGCCGACCAAACCTCCAATATCGCCGACCGTCTGCGCAGCCTGTGGAACGGGACTGGCAAGGCCGCCTTGCCCACCGACATCGCCTCCTCGAACGGGCGCATCGAAGCCGAACACGTATTGGTCGCAGCCAAATTCGCTGGGCGCGTGGCACAGGTCCTTGTCGAGGAAGGACAAACCGTCGAGGCAGGTTCGGTCGTTGCCCGCATGGATGTCTCCGACCTGCAGGCACAGCTTGCCGGCACGCAGGCTCAGGTCCGGCGAGCCGAAAAGACCATCGCCGAAGCCGAAGCGGCACTGGCACAGCGTGAAAGCGAGCTCGTCCTCGCCCATCAGGAACTCGACCGCGCCTCCACCCTTGCTGCGCGAGGCTACGGCACGACGCAGCAATTGGACCTGAGGCGCAGCCAGCTCAATGTCGCGGAGGCAGCAAGGAAGGCCGGCATCGCCAATCTCGACGAAGCCAACGCGGCGGCAGATGCCGCCCGGGCAGAGGTTGCCCGCGTCAGTTCGCTCGTCGACGACGCCGTCCTGACCGCGCCACGACGTGGCCGCATCGAATACAAGCTCGTCCAGTCGGGAGAGGTCGTCGCAGCCGGAGCTCCGGTCGTCACTCTCCTCGACCTGTCGGACGTCTACATGACTATCTTCCTGCCCTCGCGAGCCGCGGGACGCCTGGCTCTGGGCGATGAAGCGCGCATCATCCTCGACGCGGCCCCGGATTATGTCGTGCCGGCCACCGTGAGTTTCGTTGCCACGGATGCTCAGTTCACCCCCAAGGCGGTCGAAACGGCCGACGAACGGGAAAAACTGATGTTCCGCGTCAAGCTGAAGATCGCACCGACACTTTTGAAGCAATACGAAGCCCGGGTTAAGACGGGCGTGCGTGGCGTCGCCTATGTGCGGACCAGCCAGACCTCGGCTTGGCCGGACCGGCTGCTGGTGAAGCTGCCGCAATGACCGAGCCTGTCATCGAGTTGCGCGATGTCGTCCATCGCTATGGGCGGCATGACGCCCTCAGCCGCGTTTCTCTGGCCATACCTGCCGGCTGCATGGCCGGCCTGATTGGTCCTGATGGGGTCGGCAAATCGACCCTGCTTGGCCTGGTGGCGGGGGTCACGCGGCCCCAGCAAGGCGAGATCCTGGTTCTGGGAGGCGATGTTCGCTCCACCGAACAATTACGCCTCAATCGCTCGCGCATTGCCTATATGCCCCAGGGCCTCGGCCGCAACCTCTACCCGACCTTGAGCGTGGCCGAGAACCTCGACTTCTTCGGCCGGCTTTTCGGCCAGAGTTCGAACGATCGCATTGCTCGCATTGCACAATTGCTGGAGGTGACGGGCCTGTCGGCATTTCGCGACCGGCCGGCAGCCAAACTATCCGGCGGCATGAAGCAGAAACTCGGTATTTGCTCCGCCCTGATCCACGACCCCGATCTGATCATCCTGGATGAGCCGACGACCGGGATCGATCCATTGTCGCGGCGGCAGTTCTGGCGTCTGATCGAACGCCTTCGGGAAGACAGCCCCAATCTGAGTGTTCTGGTGGCAACCGCCTATATGGACGAGGCCGAACATTTCGACTGGCTTGCGGCCCTGGATGAAGGGCGTGTGATCGCGCAAGGCTCGCCAAACGACATCAAGCGACAGGCAAATGCTTCCAGCCTGGAGGCCGCCTTCGTCGCTTTGTTGCCCGACGCCGGCGACAAGGCCGAGCTGACGATCCCCCCGCGCCCCGCTGGCCCGGCAGACGGCCCGCCAGCGATCGAGGCTTCCGGCCTCACACGCCGTTTCGGCGATTTTACGGCCGTCGATCA
This sequence comes from Labrys sp. E2SS-1L, assembly GCF_057073705.1. Lineage (NCBI taxonomy): Bacteria > Pseudomonadati > Pseudomonadota > Alphaproteobacteria > Hyphomicrobiales > Xanthobacteraceae > Labrys > Labrys sp. E2SS-1L. Next base: position 1,534,991 of record NZ_CP172713.1, read on the forward strand.
TGTCAGCTTCCGCATTGAAAAGGGCGAAATCTTCGGATTCCTGGGCTCGAATGGCAGCGGCAAAAGCACCACCATGAAGATGCTCACCGGGCTTCTGCCCGCGAGCGAAGGCGAGGCGCGCCTGTTCGGTCACCCTCTGGATGCCGGCGACATGCAAACCAGACGCCGGGTCGGCTACATGTCACAGGCCTTCTCCCTTTATGGCGAACTGACGGTTCGCCAGAACCTCGTCCTGCATGCGCAGCTCTTTGGCTTGGCGCGTGCTGACATCGAACCACGCGTGGCCGAAATGCTGGCCCGTTTCGACCTGCAAACCGTCGCCGATACCCGTCCGGAAAGCCTGCCCCTCGGGATCCGCCAACGCCTGCAACTTGCCGTGGCGGTGATCCATCGCCCCGAAATCCTGATTTTGGACGAGCCCACCTCGGGGGTGGATCCGGTGGCGCGTGATGGATTTTGGCGCTTCTTGCTGTCGCTCTCGCGCGAGGAAGGCGTCACCATCTTCCTGTCAACGCATTTCATGAACGAGGCCGAGCGCTGCGATCGCATCTCCTTCATGCATCAAGGCAAAGTGCTTGCTGTCGGAACGCCGTCGGAATTGAAGGCAGACAGAGGCAAGTCGAATCTGGAAGACGCCTTCGTCGAGGTGCTAGAGCAGGCCGGCATGGCGAGTTCGATCGGCAAGGCACGGACGGTGGCTCCGGCCAAGGCGGCGTCCGCCGGGCCAAGGCGGCTGGATGGGCGTAGACTATGGGCCTATGCCCGGCGTGAGACGCTGGAGATCGTGCGCGACCCTCTGCGCCTCGCCTTCGCCCTGATAGGCCCGGTCCTGCTCCTGCTCACTTTCGGATATGGCATTTCCTTCGACGTGGAGAAAATCCCCTATGCGGCTTTCGATCAGGACCAGTCCGCGCAGAGCCGGCAATTGCTCGAGAGCTTCGAAGGTTCCCGTTACTTCGCCCAGCAGCCCACCATCCGATCGGCCGAGGAACTCGAAACCCGGATGCAGAGCGGAGAGCTGAAGCTGGCGATCGAGCTCCCATCCGGATTCGGCAGGGACCTGATGCGCCAGCTCACCCCGCAAGTCGGTATCTGGCTGGATGGGGCCATGCCCTTCCGCGCAGAAACCACTCGCGGCTATGTCACGGGATTGGCAACGACCTACCTCACCGATGCCGCAAAGCGGCAAAGAGGGCGGGCGGCCCCTGCCTACCCGATCGGGATCGAAACGCGTTTTCGTTACAACCAGGCATTCCGGAGCGCCAATGCCATCGTTCCGAGCGTGATCGTGTTGATCCTGGTGCTCATCCCCGCGGTGATGACGGCCTTGGGCATCGTCAAGGAAAAAGAAACCGGATCGATCGCCAATTTCCAGTCGACCCCCGTCACCAAGCTCGAATTCCTTCTGGGCAAGCAATTGCCCTATGTCGCAATCGCCTTCATCAGCTGCCTGACCTTGATCTTGCAGGCTGTCCATCTCTTTCAGGTCCCCCTGCGCGGGTCGCTTCCCACTTTGCTGGCGGCGTCCTTTGCCTATGTGCTGGCCACCACCGGCTTCGGCCTGTTCGTGTCCAGTTTCGTGCGCAGCCAGGTTGCAGCCATCTTCGCCACCGCCATCATTGCGATCATTCCCGCCGTCAACTTCTCCGGCCTGCTCGTGCCTGTCTCCTCCCTGTCCGGCGGGGGCCGCCTGATGGGTCTTGCCTTTCCGGCCGCTTGGTACCAGCCCGTCAGTGTCGGCGTGTTCGCCAAGGGACTGGGCCTTGGAGACCTCTGGCCCAATCTCGCCGTCCTCTTGCTTTTCGGCTTGGCCTTCATCGCAGCCTCCGTGCTCGCGCTACGCAAAAGGGGAGCCTGACATGGGCCGTTTCACCACGATATGGCGGCTCGGTATCAAGGAACTCTTCAGCTTGAAGGCTGATCCCGTCCTGGTTGCCCTTATCCTCTACACCTTCACCTTTGCCGTCTACACGGTTGCCACCGGCGCGACCTTCGAGGTGAAGAATGCCTCGGTCGCAGTGGTCGATGAAGACCGCTCCTCGCTGTCTTTTCGTCTGCGCGATGCCCTGCTTAAGCCCTTCTTCGAAGAGCCGGTTCTCATCAATGCCGAAGATGTCGATCGCACCATGAATGCCGGACGCTTCGTCTTCGTCGTCGAAATACCCCCGAATTTCGAGCAGGATGCCCTCGCCGGGCGTCACCCGTCGGTCCAGCTCAACATCGACGCGACGGCGATGTCCCAGGCTGGGAACGGTGCCTCCTACATTCAGAGCATCATCTACGAGGAAGCACGCAAGGCCCTCCCCGGCACCGACAATCCGACCCCGATCGACCTGGTGGTCCGAGCCAAGTTCAATCCCAACCTGCAATCGGCCTGGTTCACGGCCGTGATGCAGGTGATCAACAATGTCACGATGCTGGCGGTCATCCTCACGGGCGCCGCGCTGATCCGCGAAAGGGAACACGGCACGATCGAGCACCTGCTCGTGATGCCCGTCACCCCCTTCGAGATCATGATGGCCAAGATCTGGGCCAACGGGCTTGTCATCGTCGTCGCAGCCAGCCTTTCGCTTCTGATCGTCGTCGAGCGCCTTCTGGGCGTTCCGGTCGCAGGTTCCCTTGGCCTGTTCGTGGGATCGAGCATTGTCTACCTGTTCTCGGTTACCGCGCTGGGTATCCTGATTTCCACGGTCTCCACCTCGATGGCGCAATTCGGGTTGCTGGTAATGCCGATCCTCATCGTCATGAACCTCCTGTCGGGGAGTACCACGCCGATGGAGAGCATGCCCGAATGGCTCCAGACGGTCATGCAGTTCACGCCCTCACCCCACTTTGTCAGCCTGTCCCAGGCCATCCTCTATCGAGGCGCCGACCTTTCCATCATCTGGCCCCAGCTTGCGGCGTTGACTGCAATCGGCAGCGTTTTCTTTCTGGTCGCGAGCATACGTTTTCGCAAGGCACTCCTGGCGGCTCAGTGAGACACTGCGACCGCACAGTCGGGCCACCGGTCTGAAACACTGCACGCGTGAGGAAAGCCAGGACCGCATCAGGTCGGCGAAAGCGATCCGCTGCTCTGTTCGGCCAGGCTCACTGCAGCTTTCATTCCCCAACCTCTCCCGCGATCGCTCCCAGCTGCTGGGCTTCGCACAGGAGACGATATTTGACCCGCGTCGCCTGCAGATCCCGATACCAGGTGACCAGATCGCCCCAAGGATCGTTGATCCTGCTCAGCCCCGAGAGGAAGGCGACCACAGTGCCTATCTCGATTTTACCGACAACGACGAAATAGCCCCCCAGCGCCAGGATCGCCGTCACCCCGAGCTGGGTCATCAGGTTCATCAGAAAGTTCATGGAGAACTTGAGCTTGTAGATGGCCATGTTCTGCATGAATACCGCATGGATGCGCGTATGCTGACGGCCGTCGCCGTCAATCGCCCCTCGGGCACCCACGATTTCGCCGCTCATTTCACGCAGCAGACCTACCCTCGTCTGCACCCGCCGGTTGATGGCGTTCTGCATGAGCGGCACGAAACCGATCTGCGGAAAGAAAACAAACACGACGAGGAGCGCCATCAATGGCTGCAGATAGAGGAGATATCCAACGACGGAGATCAGGACTCCAGCCTGCAAAACGGGCTCGGAAAAGGCCTCCCCCACGAATCCGCCGAGCGGATCCGCCTCCTCCAGAACAATTGAAAGCTGAATGCCTTCGGTCAGATCCGGTACCGGCGCGATCGTACCGCCCTCTCCCGTCACAAACACCGATTGGCGCAATGCCCGGACAGCCCTCTCCCCCACCCAGTTCCTATAGATGTTGAGGCAGAGCTTCACCAAGCCTTCCGCGATGCTGATGCCCAAATAAAGGCCGGCCAGCATGAGGATAGGGCGATAGATCCCGCCGCGAAGCGCATCGTTGACGACCCGCCTTTGCACCTCGAGGGAGGAAGTGCCGACCACGAACAAAAGGATCGACAGAACCGTGATCCACAACTGATGGGCACCGCTCACTTGCCAGATGAAGCGATACAGACTGCGTGGCATACCCCCGTCCTCATCGACGTTGCCTCGGCCGGATTCAACGGCATGGCCTGGGCTTTCCATCTGCAAATGTGCACCAGACATAGGCGAGCCCCCTGCACGGATGATTGATAGGCCGTCACCGGCAGTACGATGCGGCGTTCGATGAAAGGCCTCTCGCCTGTCCAGGCATTGGCGCCAAGAGGTCAGCCAAAAGCCGCCTGGCCACGCGCCCCATGAAAATAGGCTTTGACCCAGGGATCTTGAGAGAGGAGCATCGCCTCCAAACCGCCGCTGGCGACAATCCTGCTCTTCGCCATCGCTACAATCCGGCTGCACACATTGCGCAAGCTGTCCAGGTCATGGGTTACCATGAAGGTCGTCAGCTTCATGGTGTGATGCAGAACGGAGACCAATGCGTCGAAATCGCCCGCTCCGATCGGATCGAGACCCGAAGTAGGCTCGTCCAGAAAGACGATTTCTGGATCGAGAGCCAGAGCTCGAGCCAGCGCGACGCGCTTTGCCATACCACCGGAGAGTTGAGCAGGGTATTTGTCGGCCGCATCCACCGGCAACCCCACCATCTTCAATTTGTACATGGCGAGTTCATCCATCAGGTGGTCGGAAAGATCGAGAAACTCGCGCATCGGCAATTGGATGTTCTCCCTCACCGTCAGGGAAGAGAACAAGGCCCCCTGCTGAAACATGATTCCGCATCGAAGGCCCAGCTCCCGTCGCCCCTCGGCATCGAGCGCGTCGAGATTGAGTCCCAATATCTCAATGCTGCCGGCCCGCTTGGGCACCAGCCCCACGATGCTTCGCAACAGGACGGATTTGCCCGAGCCGGATGCCCCGATCAAACCGATGATTTCGCCTTCACAAATATCGAGGTCGACGTGATCGAGAACGATCCTGTCCCCAAAACCAACCACGAGATCGCGCACCCTGATGGCGACCTTGGCCTGCGGCTTGGACTGGATCATGGTTCTTCCTCGACGACCGCAAACCACAACGCCCGGAGTGCGACGACTCCGTCGGCCTGACAGCCCGTGAGGACCACCGACCAAGGCCAGCAATCGGCGCCAGCGACATCGACAAGACGCGTCAATCTTGGTGCACCTGCCTGTTTAGGGCTGGAGCGCGGGCTCGGCTTTGATTCAGCGCAAGCTCTGCAGCTTCCGGAGCTACCGGATTGGCGCTGCGAGCCGCGATATTTGACCTCCGGATATTTCCCTTGAGCCAGATCAACGCAATGAAAGCTCGAAGAAGCAAGGCTGGCATCATTCCGCTCGGGGCACGCAGAGAGCGTGGATTCCCGTAATCAGGAGGGTTCAATGAAAGCCGACATTTCCTCGACCCAGCCACTGGAAGCCAAAGCCTCCGTTCGCCCGGACAATTACAAGACCCTTGCCGTCCACCTCGATGGCAGCGAGGAGGACGAAGTTCGCCTCTCCCATGCCGAAATGCTGGCAGCGACTTTTGACAGCCATCTCACAGGCCTTTTCACCAGCCTCTTGCCCGATATTTCAATTTATGCCGGCGAGATGGGTACGGGCGTCAGCATGGACATGGTGGACCAGATCCAGCAACGCGCTACTGCCGCGATCGAACGGCTGCAACCGCGCCTCGAGCGCCTTTCCGTATCCAGCGAAATCCGGCGCATCGAGGATGCCGCGGGATGGTTATCCTCCCTTCTGGCAACGCAAGTCCGAACCACCGACCTGTTCATCGGCAGTTGCCCGCGCAAGGACGAGGCAAACACCGATTGGAGGCATTTGATCGAAGCGATATTGTTCGAAAGTGGCCGGAGCGTCTATCTGGCGCCGCCCGGACAACAACCCAGGCAGCCGATCCGGACCGTGCTCATCGGCTGGACCGATACCAAGGAAGCCAGCAGGGCCGTCGCGGAGGCGCTCCCGCTCCTCAGGCTGGCATCGCTTGTCAAAGTCGTGACCGTCGAAGAGGAAAGGCAAAAAGCCGACCTCGATGAGGATGTGGGTCTGGCGGATATTGCGACCTATCTGGTACGGCATGGTGTGGAAACGGTGGTGGACGTTCTTCCCCTTACTGAGGACGTGACGAGTACACTCCTGCAGGAAGCGCACCGCATCTCAGCGGATCTGATCGTTGCCGGCGCTTACGGGCATTCGCGCCTGAGAGAATGGATCATGGGCGGCACAACCGTTGAACTCGTCGAGAAAACCGATGTTCCGCTCCTGATGGCTCACTGACGGAGACATTCGAAAGCCGGCATTCAGTGCAACCGGTGCTGTTTTCCGATGCCTCGATCCGGCTTCGCCTGCAGGCCACTCCATGGTTCACGACCTCTCCTTAACCGCACGACGCACCGCAGATACCAAGGAAGCGTCTGCCCCGCCGACAAAGCCCGACCTGCCTCGGATGGCTTCCGCAGCGCTCGCGGCGCTTCCCGCGGCTGCGCTGCCAGCAGGATTGGTTGCTTTCCTACTGGAGCGTTTGCAGGTCGCGCACACCCTATGGCTGGCCGGCACCGTACCGGTTCTGATCGTCCTTGCGATCACCATCCTGCGCGGCCTGGTGCGAGGGAATGTCGGGCTGGACATCATTGCGGCTCTGGCGATGGCGGGCGCCATCTGGGGCGGCGAAGCCCTGGCCGGCGTCGTCATCGCCTTGATGTTTGCCGGCGGCCAGGCCCTGGAGCAATTCGCGCAGGGCCGCGCGAGTTCGGCCATGACGGCCCTGCTCAGCCGGGTCGCTCGCAGCGCCCAGCTTTATCAAGGTGATCGTCTCCAAACGGTGCCGATCGAATCCCTATCGCCTGGCGATCGCATCCTGGTGCGCCCCGGAGATGTCCTGCCGACCGACGGCCTGCTCATCGGGCCTGATGCAACCCTGGACGAGTCAGCCCTGACCGGGGAAGCCATGCCGGTGCGACGGCTTGCCGGCGATGCCCTTTCGAGCGGAATCGTGAACGCGGGGGCCGCCTTCGATCTGCGGGTTTCCAGGCCTGCACGAGAGAGCACATACGCCACAATCCTCCGCCTCGTTGAGGGCGCCCGTCAATCCAAGGCCCCCATGGCGCGGATGGCCGATCGTTATGCCATCGGTTTCCTCATTCTGACCCTGGGGTTGGCCGGGCTGGCTTGGTGGATCTGGGACTCTCCTCACCGCGCACTCGCAGTCCTCGTCGTGGCCACCCCTTGTCCGCTCATCCTCGCCGTGCCGGTTGCCCTGGTCGCCGGCATGTCACGCTGCGCCAAGTGCGGCGTAATGGTCAAGACCTCTGGTACACTCGAGACATTGGCCCGGATCCGCACCGTATTGTTCGACAAGACAGGAACGTTGACACGCGGCTATCCGTCGATCGCGCGGATCGAACCCGAGCCATCCGTGAGCGTTGAGCAACTCCTGCGCATGGCCGGCTCGGTCGGTCAGGCCTCTCATCACGTCATGTCGCAGGCCCTGGTCGAAGAAGCACGCCGGCGCACTATCGACCTCATTCCACCGGATGAAGTCCATGAGAGCCCGGGAAACGGCGTGGAAGGATTTGTCGAGGAAGCTCACATCCGGATCGGACGCCTGGATTTCGTCGAGCCTGATGCTGGGGCCGAGAAGACTTCATCGGTGCCGACGGGCCATGCTGCACTCCACGTTTCCTCGAACGGACATTATGTCGGCCGGGTTCTGTTCAAAGACGAGCTGCGCCCCGATGCATATTCGACCCTCGATGCATTTCGTACCAGTGGAATCGAGCGCATCATCCTGCTGACCGGCGACCGCGCCGACATCGCCCGACCCCTGGCGACGTCGCTCAAGCTGGACGATGTCATCGCAGACGCAACGCCGCAGGACAAGGTGGCTGCCGTAGCGGCGGAAAGGCGCCACGCCCCCACGATGATGATCGGAGATGGCATCAACGATGCCCCCGCACTCGCATCCGCCGACGTGGGCACCGCGCTCGGGGCAAGAGGCGCCGTCGCCGCCTCCCAGGCAGCCGACGTCGTGGTGCTGGTCGACAGGATCGAACGTGTTGCAGAAGCCCTCGCCATCGCACACCGCACGCGTCGGATTGCCCTGCAGAGCGTACTGATCGGCATGGGGCTCTCGCTGGTCGGCATGGTAAGCGCTGCGTTGGGGTATCTCGATCCCGTAGCTGGCGCCTTTCTTCAGGAGGCGATTGATCTCGCCGTCGTGCTCAACGCTCTGCGGGCCTTGCGACCGGCATCGCCGGCCATGAACCGGCCGGCCTGACAGACCTGTCTCGACGATTCATTCCTTCGAGACATCGATCTGAAAAAACGCGGTCACCTCGGCGCAGAGTGGCGGTCATGCCCGAGTTGCTCTGCCAATCGTTCGAGGAAAGGCCGCTGAGCAGGCAGGATCTTGCTACGTCCCTCCGCCATCGCGAACCACTGCGCCTTGTCCACCTCGGGAAACTGCATGAGGCGCCGACTGCGAGGCGGCCACTCCATCTCGAACATATTGCTGCGCAGTTCGCCGGGATCAAAATCACCTGCCACCGCCCAGGCAACGATGCGCTTGCCGCTGGAGTAATGGATTTCACCCAAGTCGATCGGCACAGCCTGGGGGCATGGCATCCCGAGTTCTTCCTCAAACTCACGCAAGGCAGCGCCGTAAGCATCCTCGCCGACATCGTATTCCCCTTTGGGGATCGACCAGGCCTGTTCATCTCGTTTCGCCCAGAACGGCCCTCCGGGATGAACGAGAAGAATTTCGATGTCGCGGTCGTCGCCTTTCAACCGATAGAGCAAGATCCCGGTACTCTTCTTCGCCATCGGTTCATAGGTCCTTTGCGCAAGATCAACGACATCTGCCACGGATCCGCTATCCCTTTGGGCAACAATGACTTTTTCATCCCATACGCGGAGCGGAAACATGACCTATACCAGCATGCTGGTCCATGTGCAGGATAACAAGGAAAGTGACGAAAGGACCAAACTCGCGGCAACGCTGGCTTCGCGGTTCAACGCCAAACTCATTGGCATTGGTTGCGTACCCGCAATCGATCTTGCGGCGAGGGAACAGGTGAAGCCGGTTTCTCTCGGCCACGATCCCGCCATTAGCCGCCCGGTCCTGCCTTGGTATGGCGACGAGGATCTGGAGCCTCGGTTCAGGGATGCCGCGATTTCCAATCGCGAGGACTTGGAATGGCAGACCAGCATGCAGTTTCCGGCCGACGCGCTGTATCATGAAAGTGCCAGGGCCGATCTGATCGTTGTGGGACAGCGCCGCCACAACCCGCCCAATCTGCCGCACCTGGCGCTGGATCCGGCAGAGGTCGTGTTGCGCTGCGGCCGACCGGTTCTGATCGTGCCACCCAGCCTGTCGCAATTGGCGGCGGACCATGTCCTCGTGGCCTGGAGCAACACGCGCGAGGCTCGCAGGGCTGTCATTGACGCCCTTCCATTTCTACGGGAAGCATCGCGTGTCAGCATCGTCGAAGTCGTGGAAGAAAGCGGCCGGGACAACGCTGCGCGGCGCGTCGATGCCGTCGCGGAGTTCCTCAGGCTTCACGACGTCGAAACACATGCACAGGTTCTCGAAACGGTCGACGGCACGGTTTGCGAGACCATTCTTGTCCATGCCGAGCGGCAGCATGCCGACTTGATCGTTGCCGGAGGCTATGGCCATGCTCGGGCAAGGGAATGGATGTTTGGCGGCGTTACCCGCGACCTCCTGCATTCTTCAACCAAATGCTGCCTGCTGAGCCACTAAGGTTTGCCGCTCCCTGCTTTCGGGAAGTCGTCGAGGCTGGTCCTTCTTCGACGGCACACTCACATCCGAGGCGGAGTCTGGGCCGATATCCGCAATCCGGACACCTTCGCAGGCATCAACAAATAAGTATTCGCACCGGAATTTGCTTCCTGTGCCAATCGTCTTGATGGAAATCAACGTGCCCATTCCCAGCATGTGATGAACTTCAAGTACCGGCAACCTCGCCAGGTTCAATGGAGGCCAAATCCTCGAACGCGCATTGCCAGTGACTGCGTCCAGGTCTTCACCCAGCGTCGCTCGGACGATCGAAGTCAAGAACGCCGCGTGGGCGCCGCTTCCCGGGCTTCCGGTACACTTGTCCCCGGTACTCCGCACGACACATGAAAATGGAGAGAAACGATGAATGACAAGGTCCTGCGTCAATCGATCATCGACGCCCTCGACTTCGATCCAAGCATTGATGCAGCTCGTATCGGTGTTGCAGTCGAAAACGGTATCATCACGCTAAGCGGCCATGTCGGCAGTTACGCCGAGAAGATTGCGGCCGAAACATTGGCGCGCCGCATCAAGGGCGTTCGTGCAATCGCCGAGGAAATCGAGGTCCGCTACCCGGATCACAAGAAGACAGCCGACGACCAGATCGCGTCGAGGGCCGTTTCTGTCATCTCGTGGGACGCCATGGTCCCCGAGGGCGTCGTCGAGGTGAAGGTCGAGAAGGGCTGGGTCACCCTCGCGGGCATCGTCGACTGGCAGTTTCAGCGAGAAGCCGCCTATCGCGCAGTTCGCAAGCTTTCCGGTGTACTGGGTATAACCAACAACATTGAGGTCAAGGCCCGCGTGCAGGTTCCAGACGTCGAGGCCAAGATCCTGGCCGCGCTCAAACGGGATGCCGAGTTCGAGGCCGACGGGATCAAGGTGAATGTCATCGGCGACAAGGTGATCCTCGACGGCAAGATCAAGGCGTGGCATGAGCGGCAGGTTGCCGAACGCGCAGCGTGGTCAGCGGCCGGCGTTCGCAGCGTCGAAGACAATCTGCGCGTCGCCTGACGACAGTCACAATACCAGTATCTTGCCTTAGACCTCCTGAAAGATCACGTCCGTCTCCTTCATCGGGATGAATTCCCTGAGGAAGTTGGACGTGATCCTGCCGTTTCGGCTCGAGGGTATGGAAAATCTGATGGTCCGGACCGGCCTGCAAAGCATGGGCATCGTCACTCGGGCTTTGATATCTCCTCTTGCGAGTTGACCGTATTGGCCACATCTGGAGCCGGTGCAGCGGTATGGCTGAACCACGCTGGTACTCGAGGAGTGCGGTCGAGCCCTATTCGACCGGAATTGGCCAGGGACTTCGGGAGAGAATTTCAATTGCTGAGCAAGAGGCAGATAGGGCATTTCTTAAGCATGTCGTGCGTTTCCCCGCCTATCGTCCAATCATGCAGGCGGGCATGAATCCGAGCCCCCATAACGATGAGGCCGGTTTGGTGCGCCTTGGCAAAATCCGTGATTCGCCTCGAAATTGAGCGCCCATCGTCCTCAATGATCACCGATCGAGAAATGATGCCGTGATGCGCCAGAAAGCACTCCACGTCGCTCGTTTGTTGCAGTGCTGTCAGACGTTGGTCTCCTTCCACGATATTGATGACGCTCACATTTTTCGATTTGCTCAACAAGGGTAAAGCATCGAGCACGGCACGGCGAGCCTCACGGCAATCCTTCCAGGCAATCACGGCATGCGAGCCGAGGAGACTGGTCTTGACCGATGCCGGCACCACCAGCACGGGGCGTCCTGCGTAGACGATCAGCTTGGCAGGATCGATGGCATGATGTGGCGAAACGTCGTTCCCCATCCGACCGGCCAGAATGATATCGGCGGCCCGCCCCTCGCTAGCCACGAAATCGTTTGGATTGTCGATGGAGCTCCGCCATTCAAGGCGGCATTCATGGGCCTGCGCGACACGATGGAATAGGTCCTTCGCGCAACGCAGATCCGCTTCAGCGTGGTCGAGATAAGGGCTCATATCCAGGCTGATGGTAGCCGGCCCCTTTTCGGGTAGCACGACCCGCGGTTGCGCGGCACTTGCCGACACCCCGATAAGCCTGGCCTCGAAATGTCGCGCGACTTCGCAGGCAAGATCGACGCGAGCAGTATTGTAGCCGCCAGTATCGACATAAACCATGACCGCCGAGTACCTCATCGAACCTTGCTCCTTGCCGACAAACTCTTAATATAGCTTGAGCGCCGATCCGAGCATTGACAGGCATCAAGAGAAAAAGCGTACACTTTGGATAAAGAGTAGTTCGGCGAATTTCGAAATAGAACACCAAATCGAGCAAGCAGACAAAGGCGACAAGAACTACCTGCCACAAGACCGCGTAGGGCCTGTGAAATCGATGCAAGCCGGAAGAGCATCGTTCACGCTTGTTTCCGGACCCGCGATCTGGCTTCGCTCTTTATTCCTTGGGGTTGATCACCCCCTCCAGCTTTCCTAATGAATCTAGCCTTCCACCACTTTATATTGATGCGGATCAATGCGGCGGCTGTTGCAAGCAGCGATATTCAACGTTGCTCAGTTATCATGGAGCGACGATATCGTTCGACTGAAACGGCTGCCAATTGTGGAGAGTCAAACCATGGGCGAAACAAAGAAGAAGATCTATGAAGCCTTGGTCGCCGGGGCCACGAGCGGCCTGCACAGCGCGCCACTCTTTGCCTATGTTGCCAACAAGAATCCAAAATCGGACAACAAGCGGATCATCCAGGCTGCGTTTCATGCACTGCGTGACCCACACCTGACGGATCCAAGTGCCCTCAAAGCAATTTGTTCTCTTGCGGCAGAACGCCGGCTGATCGAACTGGGACTTGAACCTACGCCCACGAGACCACGACACAAGAAAAATAGCCCTCAGCCTTGAGAGAGAATAGCTGGGCTGAGGAACTCGCTTTACAGCGAACCAGCGAGACTATCTGAACCATCAACGGGGCATTGCGTATGTGGGCATGCTTCCGTCGGGGTTGGAGATTCCGAACGCAAAACACCACCCGAGCCGTTAGACTTGGATGGCGAGTGACTTATGACAGAATTGGTTGCGGGGGCCCGCAACCAAGTCCGACGCTGCGACATGCCACAGCGCCCGAAAACGCGATTTCCCTCGACATACTACGACTTAGAACCACCCACCTCACAGCTGAGTTGACTGGGCCTATGCACAGCGACTGGTGAAAACCAAGGTCGTTGTGCGCCGTGGAAGTCAGGAATTCTACAACGGCGGCGTGCTGCGGGAACTCATCCAAGAGTCAAAATGCTCTTTCAACTTCTGCGCATCATACCCATCCTCGCCGCTTCGCGATCCATTGCTCGTAGAGGCGCTTCTCGCCAACGCCTGATCTGTCACCGCCGACGAGTGGAATGGCCTGCCAATGTTGAGATCCCAGAATATTACTTAGCCGCCTCCACAGGGCTACTCGGCAAGCGCTTGGGAAATCTCATTCGCAGTTTGGATAACCACCGGTGCCAACCCTGCTAGACGGCCATCCGGCATGCGATCGACCGGACCGGAGACGCTGACCGCCGCGAACACCCTGCCCGAGGAGTCACGAACAGGGGCACCGATGCAGCGCACCCCCACCTCGATTTCTTCGTTGTCGATGGCGAAGCCCTGCACCCGGATGCGCGCCAATTCCGACAGGAGATCGTCGAGATGCGTGATTGTGCGAACCGTGTAGCCGTGCAGCCCCTCCCCGGCGATCTTCCTGACGAGACTTTCGTCTTGAAACGCCAGAAACGCCTTGCCCACGCTGGTGCAATAGGTCGGCGCGGCCTGCAGCGTCGTCATGCTCGAGGCGATCATCTGTTCTCGCTCGACGCAGACCATCTGATGCCCGTCGAAAATATGGAAGTGAATGATCTCGCCGGTCAGTTGCTGAAGCTTGGCGATGTGAGGATGGGCACGCGTGGGCGTATCGAGGCTGGCCAGGACACTGCTGCCATAATGGAACATCTTCAGGCCGAGCCGGTATCCCTGGCGCCGCCCGTCCTGATCGAGCAAACCGACCTCCCGGAGCGAGGTGACGATACGGTGGATCGTGGTCTTGGGCAGACCGGTGGCTTCCGAAAGGTCAGCAATGGTCATACTCGGCCGACTGCGGGAAAAGGCGTCGAGGACGAGAGCCATCTTGCGCAGCGACTTGGCACCCGCATCCCGGCTTTCCGAAGCCGTTGAAGTTTCGGGGCTGAGAGCTTCCTGGAATATTGCGTGCACATCCATGTCTTTATCTCACTTTTAATGCCCTGATGTGATCCGTCTTACCTTTTCTTCCAACTTTCGTGCAACGAACTCCAGGGAGAAGCAGACGACGAAGTAGGTGAGAGCCAGAATGGTAAAAACGATGAAGGGCTGGTTGGTGCGGATGACCACCTCTTTGGCGAGCCTTGCAATCTCGCTGATCCCTACGACGGAGACCAGCGAGGTGTCCTTGATGATCAGGATAATCTGGCCAAGGAGCGAGGGGATGATCGCCATCAGCGCCTGCGGCAGCGTAATGTCCCGCAGGCGCTGGAATAGACTGAACCCGAGAGCCACCGACGCTTCGTTCTGGCCTTTGTCCAACCCCAGCAAACCGCCTCGGACGATCTCTGTCATGTAGGCACCGTGAGACAACGAAAGAGCGATAATGGCGGTCGTGACAGGGCCAATATCGAGGCCGAATTCCGGTAGCCCGTAGTAAACCAGAAAAATGAACATCAGGAACGGCGTGCTGCGGAACAGGTAGACATAGACGCCGATCAAAAACCGCACGATCGCGAGAGGGGAGGAGGCAAGGAGCCCTCCGGCAATGCCAAGGCCGAGTGCCGGTAAAAATGCGGCGAATGCCAGGAACAGAACGATCGGCAGCCCTGTCAGGATGAGCTGAAACGCATCGAGCGCAACGGAAAGGACATTGCTCATGAATCATGCCCTTTTGTACTTGGAGAAGCCGGCGCGGCTTTCGTAGACGTCCGACAGGAGGTTCAGCACGACGCACAGGGCGATATAGATCACGCAGCTCACGAGATAGGCCGGCAGGAACTGATAGCTGTCGTTGCCGACGTCGTCGGCCGCTTTCGTGATTTCAAGAACGGCGATCGTGAAGAGCAGGGAGGTATCCTTGACCAGTTGCACGAATTGCCCCGTGATCGCCGGCAGGATCGTCGGCGCTGCCTGCGGCAGGAGGACCCGGTACAGCACTATGCGCCGGCGCAGTCCAAGCGCGAGCGCGGCCTCCGTTTGGCCTCTTGGAATGGCGTTCAGCCCCCCGCGTACCATTTCGGCAATGTAGGCGCCCGAATTGAACGTCAGGGCGAGAACACCCGTAGAAAAAGCAGACAGGGTTATGCCAATTGCGGGCAAGCCGAAGTAGATGAAGTAGACCTGCACCAGCAGCGGTGTGTTGCGCACCAGCGAGACATAGATGGCAACCACGCCCCGAAGCA
The DNA here is from genome assembly GCF_057073705.1 of Labrys sp. E2SS-1L. Classification (NCBI taxonomy): domain Bacteria; kingdom Pseudomonadati; phylum Pseudomonadota; class Alphaproteobacteria; order Hyphomicrobiales; family Xanthobacteraceae; genus Labrys; species Labrys sp. E2SS-1L. The sequence goes on from NZ_CP172713.1 coordinate 1,550,194, forward strand.
GGCCGCGCGAGCTGTAGCGGGCAATACCGGCCAACACCCCTATTACAAGCGCCAGCACCAATCCGAATGCGGCAGCCGAAAGAGCGTTGCGAATTCCGGTCAGATAAACATCACGGTACTGCCAGAATAGGTCATATGCGTTGGAGATCATGTTTACCCCGGCCTAGTGACGAAGGATTTGGTCGAGGAACATGCGGGTCCGTTCCTGCCTAGGTTGGCTGAAGAACGCCGAGGGCGGGGCCTTCTCAACCATCTGGCCGCCATCGAGAAAGACGATCTCGGTGGCGAGTTCCTTGGCGAACCCCATCTCGTGGGTCACGACGACCATGGTCATCCCCGCTGCCGCCAGGTCTTTCATGACCTGCAGCACTTCGCCGACCATTTCCGGATCGAGCGCGGAGGTAGGCTCATCGAACAGCAACAACTCGGGCTCCATCGCGAGCGCGCGGCAGATGGCGACACGTTGTTGCTGGCCACCCGACAGTTGAGCGGGGTAGCGAGCGGCCTTGTCGCTCAGGCCGACACGCTTCAGGAGCCCCATGGCACGTTCGATGGCATCCTTGCGGGAGCGCCGGAGAACGCGCCTCTGCGGCAGGGCGATATTGTCCAGGACGGTCAGATGCTGAAACAGGTTGAAGCGCTGGAACACCATGCCGACCCTGCGATAGAGATCGCGGCGTGGCATGCTCCCAAGATCCTGGCCCTCCAGCAGGAAACGGCCCGACGACAGCGGTCCAGCCAACTTGTTGATGGCGCGAATGAACGTGCTCTTGCCGGAGCCCGATGGACCGCAGATGACCAGCACATCAGACTTCTCGAATGAGACGGAGATGCCACGCAGTGCGTGGAAGCTCTTGAAATGCAGATTGACATCATGCGCCTCAAAAAACGCCATGGCGGCTTTCTCCCTCCTTGATCGAAAAGCGGCGACAGGCGCCCGTCCTGCGTGCTAACGGGCGCCCGATCGACGATGAGCCCTATTGGAGAGTCATGCGGTTGCCGCTGCCGCTTTCCGGCACATAGGCGCCGATCCCGAGTTTATCGACGAGCTTCTTTCTCTCCTCGGACACGCTGCTGTTCTTCTCCAGGAAGTCCTTCTTCCAGGCCTCGCTATCGACCCAATAAGCGCGCAGTGCCTCGAGCCGTCCGTCCTTTTTAATCTCCGACAGGAAGGCATCCAGATATTGCTGAGTGGCGACATCCTTCGGGCGAACCGCAAAGGCCCAATTATCCTGGCTGATCAGTTCGCGCGGCGTTTTGGAGGAGACGAAGCCATACTCTTTACGAACGACCCCTAATACGGCGAGATCGTTGAGCGCTGCATCGACACGGTTAGTCTTCAGAGCCTGATACGTGTCGGTGTCGTTGGGATAGCTTTGAATTTCGGCCTTGGCGAAGAACTGCTTGGCGATGTCGACCGCACTCGTGCCGGCCTTGACCGCGATCCTCTTGCCCGACTGATTGAGATCCTCCCAGGACACATTTTCAGCCTCGGGCCGTACGATCGCGACGACCCCCGTGGAATACCAACTCTCCTTGGTGAAAAGAATCTGCTCGGCCCGCTTCGGCGTCACCGTCATGCTGGTCGCCAGAATGTCTGATTTGCGCGTCAGCAAACCGGGGATCAAGCCCGCCCACTCGACGTTTCTCAGTTGCAGGTCGACGCCGAGCTTGGCGGCGATCATGCGGTCAAGGTCGATCGAGAAGCCGGCGGCATTCCCATTCGCGTCACGAAACTGCCAGGGCGCCGCCGACAGATCGTTCATGATGACGATTTTCTTTGCTTCGAGGATCGCCCCGATCGCGCCTTTGGGATCATCTGCCGCCGATGCCTGACTTGTTACGGCCAACATGGCGACCGCCGCGATCAAGGCGAGTTTCTTCATTTCCAGCTCCCGCTCCATTTGTTCCGCATTGCGGAATATTATATGTTTGCAACCTGATAACCACATAAAATGAAACAAAATTCAATACGCATGTTGACTGATCATAATATATTTATTTAAGTGAAGATGAACTCAAATCATATTCCGCAATGCGGAATTACAAATTAAACCACGCGCTGGGTGGGAGGGCGCCGACGATACAGCGAAGCCGTGAAGATTGAGCGCCCAAGGTCGCGACGATCGACGCACTGCACCCACAAAGGATTTTGAAATTGGCCCCGGCTGCCTCGCGGCACCGAGCTGAGCGCAATGCGCAGCTGTACCCAAGCGCTGCTCAAGGAGAGACGTTATGAACTATCGGGCGGCCGAATGGCCGGCATCGGGCACCCCAACACGGATTAGCAGGATCGAGCTCAACCAGATCTGCGATATCGCCGATCTCGCGCGTGAGGATCCCAACGTCATCAAGCTGTGGATTGGTGAGGGTGATCTTCCGACGCCGGCGTTTGTCCGGGAAGCCGCTGTTGCGGCCCTTGCCGCCGGTCACACGCGATACACCTATTCAACAGGCGTGCCTGCGCTGCGTGAAGCGCTCGATCGCTATCACAAGCGTCACTTCGGGATCGATGTCGGCGCGGGGCGCTTCAGCGTCACCGCCGGCGGTGTCCAGGCCATCATGCAGGCGATGCAGGCCATTTTGAGCCCGGGTGACGAGGTGGTCGTTCCGGTTCCAGCCTGGCCAAACCTGATCGAGATCATCGGCATTCTGGGGGGAAAAGTTGTTCCGGTGCCCTATCGCACCGTGGAAGGGGGTGGCTTCAAACTGGAGCTCGACGATCTCTTCGCTGCGGTAACGTCGAAGACCCGTGCAATCGCCATTAATTCCCCCTCCAACCCGACGGGTTGGATCATGCCCCGCGAACAGATGCTGGCTGTCCGTGATTTCGCGCGGGACAGAGGCCTCTGGATCGTTTCCGACGAGGTCTATGCCCATTTCACCTATGGCGACGGATTGGCTCCGTCCTTCCTGCAGATCACCGAGCCGAGCGATCGGTTGATCGTCACCAATACCTTTTCGAAGAACTGGTGCATGACGGGCTGGCGGATTGGCTGGCTGGTCTATCCAGAAGGCATGACGACGATTTTCGACAATCTGAGCCAGTACAACACCACCAGCGTCTCGACCTTCAGCCAGCATGCCGCCATCGCGGCCCTCGATGATGGGGATGACTTCATCAAATCTTTGGTCGAACGATCGGCCAGGGGACGGGAAATCATCTGCTCCATCCTCGATAAGCTTCCCAATGTTCGCGTCTTCTGGCCCGAAGGAACATTTTACTTCTTTTTTGCCGTCCATGGGATGAACAGCGGCTACGACATGGCACGCCGGATCCTGAAGGAAGCGAGTGTCGGGGTTGCTCCCGGATCCGCTTTCGGTCCGGGTGGAGAATCCTTCCTGCGAGTCTGCTTTGCCGTCGATCCTGCCCTCATCGAGGAGGGGGCACAAAGGCTGGCGCGGTTCCTTCAAGACCAATAGCGAGGAGAAACGATCTTGAAGAAGCTCATCAACAGACCGGCCGATGTCGTCAGGGAGATGTTGGAAGGCATCGTCGCCCTCTCACCGGGCCTTGCCCTGCTGGACAGTGAGAATGTCGTGATCCGCGCCGACCTGCCGGCTTCGGCCGGTCGACCGGTGGCCCTGATATCGGGAGGGGGTGCGGGGCATGAACCAGCCCATGCCGGCTATGTCGGGCCCGGCATGCTGACGGCGGCGGTGACGGGCGAGGTTTTCACTTCCCCGAGCGTCGACGCGGTCCTCGCTGCGATCCGCGCCACGGCCGGCCCCGCCGGCGCCCTTCTTATCGTGAAGAACTACACCGGCGACCGCCTGAACTTCGGCCTTGCCGGCGAGCTTGCCGCCATCGAGGGCATCCCGACGGAGCTCGTCGTGGTCGCCGACGATGTTGCCCTGTCCGACATCGTCGCCCGTGAACGCCGCCGTGGCATCGCCGGCACAGTCCTGGTCCACAAGATCGCAGGCGCTGCCGCCGCCGAAGGCAAGGGCCTGGCGGAAGTCGCCGATATCGCCCGGTCGGCGGCCTCCCGCATCGGCACGATGGGCGTTGCGCTCGGATCATGCATCGTTCCTGCCGCCGGCAAGGCCGGCTTTACGCTGGGCGAGGACGAGATCGAACTCGGCCTTGGCATCCACGGCGAAAAGGGCGTCGAGCGCGTCGGATTGCTGCCTGCCGACGCCATCACCGATCGTATCGTCAATCAGCTCGTCCGCGACATGTCACTCGAGGCAGGGGCTCGGGTAGCCCTGCTTGTCAACGGCCTCGGCGCAACGCCGCCCATGGAACTGGCCATCATGACCCGACGAGCCCTCGCCACTTTGCAGTCTCGGGGCATCGGCATAGAAAGAGCCTGGTCCGGCAATTTCCTCACGGCCATAGAAATGCCGGGCTGCTCGATCTCGCTTCTCGACATGCGCCCGGGCGACGTCGAGCGGCTGGATGCCACCACCGCTGCCACGGCTTGGCCACGCGGTGGCGAGACGACGGGTTTTCCTCATCTGATTGCCGCTCCCGCCTCCACGGATGCAGAGGCTCCCTTGGGCGAGGCAGGTCACTTCGACCCACGAGAGCTGCGTCGCCTCGGCTTGGCCGTCGCCGATGCACTCGAGGCGGAGGAAGCCCACCTGACGGATCTCGACAGCAAGGCCGGCGACGGCGACCTGGGCGCAAGCATGGTCCGTGGCGCACAAGCCATTCGTGCACTGCCGGAAGGCGCCTGGATCAATCCGGCCAACGCGATGGTCGCTATCGGCAACACCTTGCGCCGCGCCATCGCCGGAAGTTCCGGCCCCTTCTACGCGATTGCTCTGACGCGGGCCGGCCGCCATCTGGCGCAGGCCAATCGATTCTCTCCCGATGATTTCCGAGAAGCCCTGGCGATTGCAATTGCCGCAATCAGCGAGATCGGCGGAGCAAGGCAGGGCGATCGGACCATGTTGGATGCGCTCTATCCCGCCCTCCAGACGGTCCAGTCACTTGGGGACAGCGTCTCGCCGGCGCAGGTCTGGCGAGAGGCGGCCAGGGCGGCGAATGACGGAGCCCGCAAGACCGCGGACATGACGGCCAAGCTCGGGCGTGCCAGCTATTTGGGCGAGCGAGCCCGTGGAACCCAGGATGGTGGCGCGGCGGCTGTCGCGATCTGGATGGAGGCGCTCGCCACAAGTCTGTGAAACTTCGGGCAGCGCAAGCGCCCTGCCCGAACACCCAACTGAATCGAATTTCATGGCGCCTCCATCTGGAGCGATCCCTGGCGTGCGCCCTGATGCATCGGCCGTTCGACGGCCAACCTCTGGTCAAACAGGAACTCACCTTATGAATCTCGACAAAGTCACGGGGATCATTCCTCCCATCGTCACCCCCTTCACGAAATCCGGTGACATCGATGAAGCCGCTTTTCGCAACATCGTGAAATTCAATCTGAAGAAGAAGGTCCATGGCGTCTGCGTCGGCGGCAGCTCCGGTGAAGGCCATACGCTCACCTTCGAGGAATTCGTCCGCCTGATGGAAATCACGGTGGAAGAAGTCGACGGGAAGATCCCGGTCCTGGCCGGCATCATCGCCAATTCCACCCGCGAGGCCGTCCGCCGCGCCCAGGCCATTTCGCACCTGTCGATCCAGGGCCTGCAGGTGACACCCGTCCATTATGTCTTCAAGCCGGATGACAACGCCACCTTCGAGCATTTCAAGACCCTGACTTCGGCAACGGATGTGCCTGTCATCATCTACAACGTGGTGCCGTGGAACTATCTGAGTCCGTCGCTGCTCATCCGCCTCATGAAGGAGTTGCCGGGCGTCCAAGCCGTCAAGCAGAGCGCAGGGGACCTCAAGGCGATGGCCGACCTGATGATCGGCGTCCCCGATGGCTGCAAGGTCTACACCGCGGTGGACGCCCTGCTCTATCCTTCGTTCGCGCTCGGCTGTCATGGCACGATCGCCGCCAATCCGGCCGCTGTTCCCGGTGTATGCATCGCGCTCTGGAATGCCGTCCAGCGCGGCGAGCACAACCGTGCCCGCGAGATCCACGAGGCGCTCCTGCGCTTCTGGAACGCGATCTACGCCGACAACCTACCCGCCAACATCAAGACCTCGATCGCCTTGCAAGGCACGGAGGCCGGATTGCCGCGCATGCCGATGCCAGAAACCACGCCGGCCCAGCTCGAGAACATCAAGCGCGAGCTCCAGAACGTCCTTCGCTACGAGGAAGCCTAAACAAAGGCGGGCGCTGCGCGTAGCGCCCGCTTTCCGACCGCGAGATTAGAAGAGCGTCCGTTTGAAAGGCCGTCCCGGATCTGCACCATGCCACCGCGTGCTGCAGGTCCGGGATGCTCCCGTGCGCAATTCGGGTCCGAGAAATCGCCCTTTTGTCACAGCGGCCGGCCGCACGCGTGACAGGCTCCTTATCGGGGATGGTCTCCGACGCGGCCAAAACAATAAAAACCAATGGCGAGGAAGCAATGACGACACCACTCCCGACGAACTATTCTCGAGCCGAGGGCCAAGCGGCCTTTTCGCACGCAACCAAGGCGAGAGACATGCGCAAGGTCGCGCTGGCCAGCGCGGTAGGCAATACGATCGAGTATTACGATTTTACGCTCTACGCGACCGCAACCGCCCTTGTCTTCAACAAGATATTCTTCCCAAGCGACAACGCCTTGGTTGGAACGCTGGCGGCTTTTGCTACCTTCTTCGTCGGTTATTGCGCGCGCCCGATCGGCGGCATCCTGTTCGGTCATTTCGGCGATCGCATCGGCCGCAAGACGGCGCTCCTGTTGACGATGATCATCATGGGCGCCGGCACTTTCCTGATCGGCCTGGTCCCGTCTTACGAGACCATCGGGATATGGGCTCCAATCAGTCTGCTCGTCCTGCGCCTGGCCCAGGGGATCGGGATCGGCGGTGAGTATGGGGGCGGCATGGTCATGACCGTCGAACATGCCCCGCCCGAGCGCCGCGGATTCTACAGTTCGCTGGTCCATATCGGCGTCCCCGCAGGCTTCCTGATTCCCATTGCCTTGCTCGGCGTCCTCTCGACGCAGATGAGCGAGGAAAGCTTCCTTTCCTGGGGCTGGCGCCTACCGTTCCTGTTCAGCATCGTCCTGGTCGGCCTCGGCCTCTTCATCCGCTTTCAGATCTCCGAAACGCCCGCTTTCAAGAGAATCCAGGAACAGGGGGAGACGGCCGCCCTCCCCGTCGTGGAGGCCGTTCGCGACTATCGTTTCAATGTAATCCTCGGCATCGGCGCCAAAATCGCCGAAAGTGGCCTGTTCAATATCTATGCCGTGTTCGCCATCACCTATTGCGTCAATACGCTCGGCCTTCCTCGCCAGACCATCCTCAATGGCGTACTCGTAGGATGTGCCCTCGAATGCCTGACGCTACCCCTGTTCGGCGCACTTTCCGATCGCGTAGGCCGCCGCACTGTCTACATAGCCGGCCTTTTGTTTCAGGCTACCCTGGCCTTCGTCTTCTTCACCATGCTCGACAACGCCAGCACAACCATGATCTGGCTGGCCATCGCTCTTGGCCTGGCTATCGGACATGGCTCGGTATTTGGGGCCCAGGGCGCATTCTTTTCCGAGCTGTTTCCTGCTCGTATCCGCTACAGTGGTCTTTCCCTTGTGCAGCAGATCGGTCCGATCCTCGGTGGCGGCCTTTCACCGCTCATTGCGACAATGCTGCTTGCGGAATATGCCGGCACCACAGTTCCAATTGCAGCCTATATGGCTTTCATGGCCATATTTTCCGCGATTTGCGCGCTTGCCCTGCGGCCCATCGGCGACACGGCATAGGCTGCACCAGCACCCTCGGTTTGCATTGGTGATGTGCGCTTCGACCTCGGCTGGCTCATTGTAGGAAATCAGCGGTCCGGCATCGACTTCAGAGTCGTTGCCTCGACGGACGAGTATTCCTACTCGGCGAGCGGCGACATTGTCCCATCCAGACCCGCTGTGCAAATTCCGGGCTGTCCAGCGAGCACGCAGACATATTGATTAACAGCTTTCTCCTCGACCATCGCGGAGAGATGTTGCGCAATTGACTTGTGCACGCTCCCAAAGGGCGTCTTCCGCGCCGGAATTCGCTGACAGCGGTTACGATGTGAAAGCCGCCCGGACGCTGGGGCAATTATGTCAATATCCGCTCGGCACGCTCAGACATCAAGGACGCACACCGACTGTGTCAGTTGGAACAGGATGTGCCGAACATGAGAGCAGGTTGACCGCTCTCGAATTTCAACGGATTCGCCTTGTATTAGCGCCGCCGCTCCGCCTCTGAAGGCGAGGGAATGCAGATCTCACACGCAAGCGCTTTCCCGATCGCATCGTCGATGTGCGCCTTCATCAACGATCGCATCACCAGAAAGTCCGAGCTTGCGCATCCGGCGGCGAAGGAATTTGCCAGCCGCCATAAGCTCCTTTGCACGCATCTCCCGCGCACGGGCGATTTGATCCGGCCGAACCAAATTTGCGAGCGTGTGCACGCCGCTCCATCAGATGGCGGGACTTCTCTATTCGGCGTGTTGAAGTCAAGCGCTTTCGAGCTCCCTCATCCAAGGGGTTTCGATGCCATTCGCGGGGCCTCGCTTCTCTTCGGGATCGGCGCTTTTGGCCATCCCAGGATGGGATCAGTTGGAATGAAGGGAGCAATCTAAACAGCGTTCTCACCATGTTGCCATGGTCGACACGAGTCCCGGCACGCTCTTCCCCATCCTCCGTCCCGCGAAGGACATCTATCCACCCCAAGGCGGATTCCGTTATTGGTCGCTGCGTTCTGTTCGTCGATGAATCAGCTACATCACCGCTGACGTATCTTCTCGAGCCCAACGGAACTCGCTGCCATCAATCCATATCCTGTGCATGATGACCGCCAATCTGCGTGCAAGGGCGACTGTAGCCCTTTGTCGGCCACGGCGTTTGGCAATATTCATCGCCCACGCTTTCAACCATGACCACTTCTTCACGACGGTCAGCAAGACTTGTGCGGCCTCATAAAGCAGCGTCCGCATCATGGCGTCGCCGCACAGTGAAACACGTCCGACTCGATAGTCTTCCCCTGATTGATGCAGCCGTGGCGTCAAACCGAGGGAAGGACCCACAGCCTTCGAATTCCTGAAGCGTGCCGGAATGTCGACCGTGGCTTTGAAAGCCAACGCAACAACGGGACCCACGCCAGGCACGGTCATCAATCGTCTGCAAACAGGGTCATGCTTCACAAGCGACAATAATTTTCCCTGCAAAACCATGAACTGTTCGCGCAGTTTCTGACGAGCTGCCAGCAGAGGTTCCATGATCTCGGCCAAGTCGGAGATGCCATCGACAAGTTCACGGATTCGGTCGCCGAACTTGATTACACCCACAATGCCGACCTTAAGCCCGAAGTTGCGCAGCAGCCCACGAATATCGTTCTCGATTGCCACTGCCTTTTCCTGCAACAGCTTGCGCGCGGTCAGCAAAGCTCGGCGTTTCTGGCTGGTGAGCGTCTTCACATGCACGGGCCGGAACAAGTTGACCCGCATCATCTGGGCAATGCCACGGGCGTCGTTGCGATCGCTCTTATTCACCTGTGCCTTCAGGTAGGCCTTCGTGTGCCGTGTCTCGATGCAAACCACCGGTAGCTCGGCTGCCGCCATCCCGCTGAACAGCCACTGTGACAGCGGTCCTGCTTCAAGTCCGATGCGAGTCGCTGGCATCGCAGGATCATTGAGCAACCGCACCAAATCGTCGGGATAGCTCGGAATCTTGGTCTCACGGCAAATCTTGCCGGCTTCGTTCACGATACAAACCGAGGTCTCTTTGACCGAGACGTCCAGGCCAACATAATATGACATGCTGCGCTTCTCCACCTGATGCTTGTGGCTGCTCCAAAACAGACCGCGATTATCATCAGCTCGAAGCGCAGCACCTCAATGGGGAAAACGAGGGGCCCAGACAGCCGAATACCCCATCTAAACACAATTCTCAACATCGGCCTGCGCGCACTCCACCAGCACCTTAATCGCGTCTTGGAGCAGCGTTCCGAGTCTCCGCCCCTTTTGCCAGAATATGACATAGTGATAGAGGGCACTCGGCTCGAAGGGGCGGACTTCGACCGGGAAGGACGCGAACTGGCTGGCGGCAAAGGTATTGCTGCTCGAGATAGCAAGACCTGCGGCAACAAAACTCACCTCCTGGCCTATGACGTCGACCTGTATCGCCAGATGCGGTTCCGCCCCCATATATCGCATGGCGTTCTCATTCATGAGATGGGACTGCATCCCTGGTTCGACATCCGCGAGCGGCTCCCCCACGAGATCTTCAGGCCTGATGATGTCCTTGTGGGTGAACCGGTGACCGCGGGGGCAAATATAGACATTGGTCGCAGTCGTTGCCGGGCACCAGTCGAAGACGTTCCCGTCCAAAGGCAGCCGAGCAATTCCAAGGTCGGCCCGTCCCTTCAGAACATGCTCGGCCACCTCAGGGTAGGTGCCCGATTTGAGCACCATTCCCGCCATCGACTGGCGTGAGCGCAGCTTGCGGAAAGCCTCGGGAAGCAGACGAAGCGTGAAGATATGCGGTGCCGCGATGCTGATCGTGTCGCTATCAACGCCCTTCAAGGATGCAACCGTTTTAGCGACCCTTTCGATCTGGACGAAGGTAGCGTCGGTATCGCGAAAAAGGGCCATCGTATGGGCAGTCGGAACAAGCCGCCCTTTGTCGCGCACGAATAATTGCACGCCGAGCAGGCTCTCCAGGATCCGAACTTGCTGGCTGACGGCAGGCTGGGTGATTTCGAGTGCCTTGGCGGCGCTGCGCTCCGAGCCCGATCTGACAACCTCGCGCAGGATCTGAAGTTGGCGGAGCGTGACGCCCGTCTTTGAGATTTCCACCATAATGAAACTTTCGTAGGCTTCCGATTGTCGCCTTCGGGATAAAGCTCAACTTATATCATCATACCGATCACGCCAGATCGACCGCCCATTACGACCTACAATTGGCTATTCTCGTTATGATGACAGCAAGCCATATTAGCTGAGCTTATCGAAAAATAATTCGGCTTATAAATTGATCTCGGCGAGCGCGCAGGCAATTCTGGGGTCAGGACGCGGTTCGGAAGGCACTCGGCGCCATCGGAACAAAAAAGCGCCCCACGCATCGACAACACACATCGAAAGGGTGGTGCCGCTCCCATGCGCGCAGCAAAGGCCTCGCCGCGTCCAACAGTCCCCGTTGCCCGTATCGACACCAAGCAGCCTGCTCCGGCGCGGAGTGCCTGATGCGGAGCAGTCCCATGTTTCATCAGGCTATCCAGCACGGCATCCGTGCGGAGCGGATCGAAAAACGGCTGGGCGGCCACGCTGTCCTCCGTGGTGTTGATCTCGACGTTCGACCCGGCGAAATTCTCTCGATCCTTGGTAGCAGCGGCTCGGGCAAGAGCACGCTTCTGCGCTGCCTCAATCTCCTGACGGTTCCCGACCGGGGCGATATCTGGGTCGACGGCGAGAAGCTGGCGATCCGAGCTGCATCGCGGCAGGGCGGCCACCCCTGCGTCACCGACCATCGGCAGGTCCGGCGCATTCGGGCCTCGATGGGCATGGTGTTTCAGAACTTCAATCTCTGGCCCCACAAGACAGCGCTTGAGAATGTCACGGAAGGTCCCGTCCTCGTCAAAGGGATCCAGTGCGATGCGGCCGCCGATCGCGGGCATCATTACCTCGCCAAGGTCGGACTTTCCGACAAGGCGGATGCCTATCCCCGCCATCTCTCCGGCGGCCAGCAGCAACGCGTCGCGATCGCTCGCGCGCTCGCCATGGAGCCGAGCATATTGCTCTTCGATGAGCCGACCTCGGCGCTCGATCCGGAGCTGGTCGGCGAGGTCCTTCGCGTCATGACGGCGTTGGCGAAGGAAGGACGCATGATGGTGATCGTCACTCACGAGCTCGCTTTCGCAAGAGAGATTTCAACACGGGTCGCCTTCATGCACCAGGGGCGGATCGAGGAAGAACGCCCCCCGTCGGAATTCTTCGCCACACCTGCTTCCAGCCGGCTTCGCAGCTTTCTTGCCTCCCATCGATAAAGGGGTTTCGCGCATGGACGGATTTGCCGTGCAATTCGCCAACGGGCTGAAGACGACCGTAATGCTGGCGCTTGTCAGCGGCGTGCTCGGCATGGCGCTCGGTTTGCTCGCCGCAGCCGGGCGCCTGTCTCGGTGGAAGGCCGTGAGCCTCGCCATCGGCTTCTACACCACCATCATCCGCGGCGTGCCCGAACTGATCATCATCCTGTTGATCTATTTCGGGGGTACGGTCGCCATCAGCGCCTTCTTCGGCCGCTATGTCGAGGTCAATGCGTTCCTGGCGGGCGTCGTTTCCCTCACCGTCGTCTTCGGCGCCTACACGGCGGAGATTTTCCGAGGCGCTGTGCTCAGCATACCGCAGGGACAGATCGAGGCAGCCCGCTCGCTCGGGTTGCATCCCTGGCAGACCTGGCTGCTCGTCACCCTGCCGCAGATGCTGCGCATCGCCCTGCCGGCGCTTGCGAACCAATGGATCTCCCTGGTGAAGGAGACCTCGCTGATCTCGATCGTCGGGCTGACGGATATCATGCGGGTCGCCGCCATCGGCGCGGGCTCGTTGCGGGCTCCGCTGACCTTCTATCTGGCCGCTTCCGCCCTTTATCTCACGCTCACCAGCCTCGCACTGGTGATCTTCAACCTGCTCGAACGGCGTTTCGCCGTTTCCGGGCGGTGAGGCGTTCCACCATGGATATCGCACTCCTCCTCACCAGCACTGTCACGCTCGCCGGCGGCATTCCGCTGACGCTTCTCCTGACATTCGCGTCGCTCCTGGCAGGCCTCATCCTCTCGGTGCCCCTGGCCTTCATGCGCGCGTCGTCGCGGCGCTGGCTGTCGCTGCCGGTACTTGCCTACACCTATGTCTTTCGTGGCACGCCGCTGCTCGTCCAACTCTTCATCGTCTATTACGGCCTCGGCCAGATCGGCCTCATCCGCACGAGCGTCCTGTGGGTTCTGCTGCGCGATCCTTTCTGGTGCTGCCTGCTTGCCTTCTCGCTCAATGGCGCCGCCTACACGACGGAGATCTTTCGCGGCGGGATCCAGGCCGTAGCCACTGGCATGATCGAGGCGGCACAAGCGATCGGCATGTCGCCCTTGCAGATCAAGCGCCGGATCATCTTTCCGATCGCCTTCCGAAGCGTGCTTCCCTCCTACGCCAATGAAATCATCAGCCTGGTAAAGGCGACTTCGCTCGCCAGCACGGTAACCCTCCTCGAAATCACAGGGCTGTCGCGAAAGCTGGTTGCAGAGACCTTCGCGCCCTACGAGATCTTCATCGCCGCCGGCTTGCTCTATCTTGGCCTGACATTCGTGCTGACCGGTGCTTTCCACCTGCTGGAAACGCGATTGAACGGTGAACCGCGGGCCAAGTCCGAACCAAGCCGGGTCGCCCTCGCGCAGGTGGCCCATGAACAATAGGTCTCACCAAAGTCCGCTTCAGCTCGGCGAGACCGCCTGGCGCGAGATCGATCTGTCGGCGATTGCCTCCAACTACCGCGCCATCCGGGCGGCGATCGGACCGAACACGAAAATCATCGCCTGTCTCAAGCAGGATGCCTATGGATGCGGGGCGGAAGAGGTGGCCTGCCTCCTGTCCGCAGCAGGCGTCGATGCCTTCGGCGTCGTGTCGATCGCCGATGCCCTGGCGGTACGAAAGGCGGCGCCGCGAAAGCCTATCCTGATGTATCCGGGCATTGGCCCGGATGCCATCGAGCTTGTCCGGGAGCTCGATCTGACGATTTCGATTTCCGGTGAGGAGGATCTGCGTGGTTGGCTGTCGACCGGCGTGCCCCTGAAGATTTTCGTGAAGGTGGATCTGGGTTTCTGGCGCGCAGGCGTGGCTCCCTCGGGCCTTCGGCGCCTGATCGATCTGTGCACGTCGCAGGCCAATATCGTGGTCGAGGGTCTTTATGCCCATCTCAGCGAATTCGGCCAGGCTGGCGCCTCGGCGCAAGAGCAGGTTGCGCGCCTCACACCTCTTCTCGAGGAGCTCGAGGCGACAGGCCAGCGTCCCGCTAAGGTCATGGTGTCGAGCAGCGAAAGCCTGCTTCGCCATCCCGAATTCGACATGGATGCGGTCGATCCCGGCGCTCTCCTTTTCGGACTGACCGGCGCCTGTGCGGGTCGCCGAGCGTTGCCAATTCGTCCTGCCCTGTCGGCGATCAAAGCCCGCATCGTCGCCCTCAAGACGAGCGACCACAGCATGGGCGCGCCGCCGGACCTGCCAGGATACCATGGAGCCATGCGCCTTGCGGTGCTGGGCATCGGCTGGGGACACGGGGTGCCGCGACATCCCGGCGCCGAGGCCGCAGTGCTGGTCAGGGGACGGCGTGCTCCCGTCATCCCCCCTGTCCATCTCGAGCACCTTCGCGTGGACGTCACCGATATTCCCGAAGCCGAGCTCGGGGATGAGGCGATCCTGCTCGGCGCCGCGGGTGCCGAGCGCATCACGCTGCAGGACCTCGCATCCGCCTGGGACACGGACGAAACGGGCGCCGCCTGCGGCCTCCGCGAGAACCTGCAGCGAATACACCTCAGCGAATAATCAAGAACCGAACCAAGAAGAAGGGGAATACCATGAAACGACATCTGGCTTTGGCCGTTCTGGCAACCCTGCTCGCCAGCAGCGTTGTCCGTGCCGAGGAAAGCAAGGCGGTCACCATCGCTTCGGAAGGCGCTTCGCCGCCCTGGGACTATATTGACGCGAACGGTGCGCTTGTCGGGTTCGACATCGATGTGGGCAATGAACTCTGCGCCCGCATGAAACTGCAATGCACCTTCGTCGCCCAGGATTGGGACGGCATCATCCCCGGCCTTCTGGTCAAGAAATACGATGCGATCATCGCCGGCATGTCGATCACGGAAAAGCGCAAGAAATCGATCGCTTTCTCCGTTCCCTATGCGGTGGGGCCAAACCAGATCGTCATGCGCCGCGACCTTGGTCTGCCGCCCGGCGATACCAAGGCCAAGCTTGATCTAACGGACATCGACGCGAAAAAGAAGGCGCTCATCGACAAGCTGAGGGAAAGCCTGACGGGCAAGACGCTCGGCGTGCTTCGATCCTCGAATTCCGAGGCCGTCGTCCGGGAACTCTTCGGCGATATCGCGCAGGTGCGCAGCTATGACAGCCAGGAAAATCTGAAGCTCGATCTCACGTCCGAGCGCATCGACGGCGGTTTGGGAGACTATCTCGTCTGGAAGCAGTTCCTGGAAACGCCGGAAGGAAAGGCCGTCGACTTCTTTGGGCCCCAGCTTTCCGGGGGCACCTGGGGTCCTGGTGTCGGGATCGGCCTTCGCAAGGAGGACGCGGATCTCGCGCAGGCCTTCAACAAAGCCATTGAGGCAAGCACCAAGGACGGGTCGCTCGGCAGGATCAGTCTGAAGTGGTTCGGGATCGATATTTCTCCGCAGACCGGAAAGTAACGACTCCCTCTCGCCGACAGGCCTGCCCCATTTTCTGAATTCATTTCCAAGGAACTCTATCATGTCTTCGCCGTTCACGCTCGTCCTCACCGGGCAATCCCTGATTCATCATGATGTTCGCCAGGTTGCCGACGAAGGGTTTGCGGCGATCAAGGCGTTGATCCAGCGGGCCGACATCGCCTTCACGAACTTCGAGACCACGGTGTTCGGTCGTCATGGCGGATGGCCGATGAAGGGAAACTACTTTGGTTGTTCGGAGCCCACGGTCCTGGACGCCTTGAAGGACATCGGCTTCAATGCCCTGGCGCTTTCGAACAACCATGCCTTCGACCTTGGCCCGCCCGGCATTCTGTCCACCCTCGAAGAGGTTGTGGCCAGGGACTTCCTTCATGCCGGCATCGGCACCGATTTGTCGCAAGCGCGGCAGCCCGGCCTCAAGACCTTCGGCAAGAGGTCGGTGGCACTCGTGGCAATGGATGCAGGGCCTGGGCCGGCGACGATGTATGCCGCTGACGCAACGGACCAACGACCGGCACGCCCCGGTGTCAACGGACTTGAGGTTTCAAGAATATTCGAGGTGGACCCGCCGCGCTTTGAAACACTGAGCGGCATTCAGGAGGCGTTCCAGAGCAGTTCCATGGAACGGAGCAACTATGCCCAACCCCACGATCCACCTCAGCTGCACTCCGCCGACGACATCGATTTCTATGGCACGATCTTTCGCAGGGCGAACGAAAACAAGCGCAGGATCGTGGTAGACACGGCCAGCCTGGCGATCCATTTGTCGGCGATCCACAAGGCGGCCGCAGAGGGTGCCTTCGTCATAGCCTACCTCCATCATCATCACTGGGAGCCGAGTTGGCGCGAGGTCCCGGAATGGGTCCAGGCGTTTGCCCGCGCCTGCGTTGATGCGGGTGCCGGCGTGTTCGTCAGCCACGGCGCTCCGGTCCTGCAGCCCGTCGAAATCCATCGGGGTGCGCCGATCTTCTATGGGCTCGGCAATTTTCTCTTCCACCTCAATGAAGGCGAGGTGGTCTGGAGCGCGCCGGAGGTTTGGAAAAGCGTCGTCGCGACATGCCGTTTCGACGCCAACGCCCGTCTCCGGTCGATCGATCTCCAACCCATCGTGATCGGCGGCGAGAAGCTGGAAGCCCGGAACTATCATGAGCGCATCGTGCCTGTTCGCGCACCTGCGGCTATGGCAACCGAGATGATCGAGGATCTGGCGGCGCGCTCACAGGCACACGGAGTGTCTATTTCTTTCGAAGGCAATTCCGGGAGGATAAGTCTGTGCCGTCCCTCCCCAGACGTTGGGAACATCCGCCAATCGAAAATCCAGCATCTGAGCTGAGAGCGGCTGCGGCCGATCGCTTCGGGGCCGGAAGCCGACTGACGGCTCGTGATGCCGGGCTTTCTTAAACGGACGTTGGCGTCGACGCATGTTCGAGCCGCCAGGCTTTTGTAAAGCGATGGATGCTGTCATGCGCGCCTTCATAACCCCGGCCACGCAGTTCTTCGAAAAGCCGGATCGTCGAGCGGCGTTCACGGCGCGGAAGCTTCGCCTCGGCTTCCAATATGCCTCTCAGCACATCGACCCAGAGTCCAAGCTTGCGCTGCGGCTGCACCTCTCGTTTGTAGCTGAATGACGTCGCGCCAGAATGCAACACCTTGCGCACCGTATCGCGTGCGATCCCGAGCTCCCGGGCGATACGCTTGATCCCCTTGCCGTTTTGAAAATGCTCAAAACGGATCCGCGCTCTCGTCTCCACGCCCGTCATCCCCGGCCCCCTCCGCTTAATCGGAAGGGGCATCCCGAAGCACATCAGAGGGTCTACGATTCAACGCGATAACCACCCATCAAGGGGACAACATTCCACACGTTCTCACAAGTTCAGGTTGCGACGGTCTCACGGATATGATGCGCAGCCGAAGTCAGAAAACTCTGCGCAAGCTCAGGGTCGTTCACCACGCGCGATAGCGTCAATGCGCCAAGCATTGTCGAAAGAATGGCCATTGCCTTGCCGTTCGTTGGCTCGCCGTCCGGCCCGGGAAGCATGCTGCCGAGCGCCTCAAGATGCGTCTTAATTCCGGCTTCGAACGAGTCCTTCACGCTTGTGCCCTGTCTTGCTGCATCAGAGCCCAGCGCCGCAATCGGACAGCCGTCCATCTTCTCCTGGCTGTGCTCCATGCTGAGATAGAAGCCCAGCACTGCGCCAAGCGGATCGTCAGGATTTGCCGCAACTGCGGCGGCCCATCTTTGCCCAGCGCTTTCCATCGCTCGTTTGGAGGCCTGCGCCGCCAGATCCTCCTTCGACGTAAACTGCTTGTAAAAGGCGCCCTGGGTCAGGCCAGCTCCCTTCATCAAGTCCTTGAGCCCGATGCCGTCAAAGCCGTGCTCGCGAAAAAGGCGGCCCGACACATTGATCACGGCTTGGCGGTTTTCCTCGGCCTGAACGCGACTTACCCGCATCACTGATCCTCGTATTTAGATTGCATTCGTAATCTATATCAGATATAGAGGTCGAACGCAATCTATCTTTCAAAGAGGCCACGGACATGAAACTGAAGCCCGTTCTGGTTGGGGCAGGTGCACTGGTCGCAGCATTGGGCGTGGCCGGGTTCGTTGTGCTTTTGGCGCGGCCCCACGAAGCTTCGGCTGAAAGCGACCCCAGACAGGAACCGCCTTTGGTCAGAGTGATACGGGCAGGCAACGCGGTCGAAAACGAGCGCAGCTTCACCGGCCTCATCGGGGCCAGGGTGCAGAGCAATCTCGGCTTTCGCGTTCCCGGCAAAATCCTGGAACGCCTGGTTAATACGGGTGAACAGGTGAAGGGCGGCCAACCGTTGATGCGGATCGACGAAACGGATCTTCGCCTCGCAGTGACGGCAAGGCGCAACGCTGTTGCCGCAGCACGGGCTGCCTTGGTTCAGGCGAGCGCAGACGAGAAGCGATATGCAACATTGGTGAAGAGCGGACTGGCAGCGACCCCGCAACGTTATGACCAGGCCAAGGCGGCCCTCGATACCGCCCAGGCACAAGTTGCCGCGGCCGAGGCGGATGCCAAGGTTGCAGAAAACGAGGCGACCTATTCCGTCCTGGTCGCAGATGCAGATGGAACGGTCGTCGAGACACTCGGGGAGCCAGGTCAAGTTGTCTCCGCGGGCCAGCCTGTCGTTCGGCTTGCCGTGGCCGGGCCTCGCGAAGCAGTGGTGGCCCTTCCCGAGACGATGCGGCCTACGATCGGTTCTGTAGCCGAGGCGACTCTTTTTGGAAGCGACGAACATCCCTACACGGCGCATCTGCGCCAGTTGTCGGATTCTGCCGATCCGCAGACCCGCACTTACGAGGCTCGCTATGTGCTCGATGGCAAAGCCGCGACAGCTCCGCTCGGTGCAACAGTTACCATTCGAGTCACAAGCCAAGCGGACCAGCCGCAGCGCCAGATTCCTCTCGGAGCCGTGCTTGATGACGGCAGCAAGACCGGCGTCTGGATACTCGATCCAGCCACCTCGACTGTGCATTTCCGCCCTATACACCTTGTTCGCATGAGCAGCGAAACGGCCATGATCTCCGGGCTGAACGAGGGAGACTCCGTTGTCTCCCTCGGGGCTCATCTCCTCCAGGAAGGCGCACGCGTCAAGACCGTGTCTGAGAGCGGGAGCCGGTGATGTCGTTCAATCTTTCCGCGATCGCAGTGCGTGAACGGGCTGTTACCCTGTTCTTCATTCTCCTGCTGGTGGCTGCGGGCGCATATGCCTTCGTCATGCTCGGACGGGCGGAGGATCCCAATTTCACCATCAAGACACTGACCGTCACGACCGCATGGCCCGGCGCCACGGCGCGCGAGATGCAGGACCTCGTCGCCGAACCGCTGGAGAAGCGGCTTCAGGAATTGACCTGGTACGACCGTGTCGAGACGACGACGCGGCCCGGCTATGCCTATATGACGGTAACACTGAAGGACAGCACACCTCCGTCCATCGTGCAGGAGGAATTCTATCAGGCCCGCAAGAAGTTGGGAGACGAGGCTCGCAATCTGCCGCCCGGCGCCCTCGGCCCGTTCGTCAACGACGAATATTCGGACGTGAGTTTCGCCCTTTATGCGCTCAAGGCCAAAGGCCTTCCGATGCGCGAACTGGCCAGGCAGGCCGAGACCATCCGCCAGGAACTCCTGCATGTTCCCGGCGTGAAGAAGATCAACATCATTGGTGAGCGCCCCGAGCAGATATTTGTCGAGTTCTCCTATCCCAAACTGGCAACTCTGGGTGTATCGGCCCAAGATATCGTCACTGCCTTGCAGCGACAGAACACTGTCACTCCAGCGGGCTCCATCGATACCCAGGGTCCGCAGGTTTTCATTAGGGTCAATGGGGCCTACGACAGCGTCAAGACGATTGCCGATACACCGATCGTTGCTGCAGGGCGAACGTTGAAGCTTTCCGACATCGCCGACGTCCGCCGCGGATACGAAGACCCACCCACCTACATTATCCGACGTCAGGGCGAACCCACCATCATGCTCTCCGCAGTCATGCAGGAGGGATGGAACGGACTAGAGCTCGGCAAGGCGCTCGAGGCGAAGTCCGCAGCAATCGCCCAGGCGATGCCGCTTGGGCTGACGCTTGAAAAGGTTACCGACCAGGCTGTCAACATCTCCTCGGCAGTTGACGAATTCATGCTGAAGTTCGCGATGGCCCTCGGCGTGGTGCTGCTGGTGAGCCTGCTCAGCCTCGGCTGGCGCGTTGGCATCGTCGTGGCGGCTGCCGTGCCGCTCACGCTTGCTGTTGTCTTCCTTATCATGCTGGAAACCGGCCGGTTCTTCGACCGCATCACCTTGGGCGCACTGATCCTTGCACTTGGCCTGTTGGTGGACGACGCGATCATCGCCATCGAAGTCATGGTGGTGAAAATGGAAGAGGGCATGGATCGCATCAAGGCGGCGGCTTATGCCTGGAGCCACACTGCTGCACCCATGCTCTCCGGGACACTGGTGACCATCGCTGGTTTCCTGCCGGTGGGATTTGCCCGATCCACGGCGGGGGAATACGCCGGCAACATCTTCTGGGTTGTTGGCTTCGCCCTTATTGTCTCCTGGATCATCGCCGTCGTCTTCACCCCTTATCTCGGCGTCAAGATGCTTCCGGCGTTCAAGCCGATCGAAGGCGGACATCACGCGATCTACGATACGCCGAACTATCGGCGCTTGCGGCGCCTCATCACATTTGCCGTGCGCCACAAATTCGTCACCAGCGCCATCGTTGGTATTGCCTTCGCTCTCTCGGTTGTCGGCATGGGGGCCATCAAACAGCAATTCTTCCCGACATCCGATCGTCCCGAAGTGCTGGTGGAGGTACGCCTGCCCGAAGGCACGAGCATCGAGACGACGACGGCCACGGTCAAAAAGTTGGAGAAGTGGCTGGACAGCCAGCCCGAGGCCAAGATCGTCACAAGCTATGTCGGGCAAGGCGCGCCGCGTTTCTTCTTTGCGATGGCGCCCGAACTGCCCGACCCGGCCTTTGCAAAGATCGTCGTCCTGACCCCAGACGCTGAAGCGCGTGAGGTTTTGAAGCATCGGCTCCGAGCGGCCTTGTCGCAAGGCCTGGCGCCCGAAGCCTATGTGCGTGTCACTCAGCTCGTCTTCGGACCTTACACCCCGTTTCCGGTCGAATTCCGGGTGACGGGACCCGATCCTGCACAACTGTACGGCATCTCGCAGAAAGCCCTCGATATCATGCGCAGTGTGCCGGACGTCAGGCAGGCTAACCGTGACTGGGGCAATCGCACGCCCGTGCTTCGCTTTGTTCCCGATCAGGATCGTCTGAACCTCATTGGTCTCTCGCCGGCGGAGGTGAGCCAGCAGTTGCAGTTCCTCCTCACCGGCATCCCCGTTACCCAGGTTCGCGAGGATATACGCAATGTCCCTATTGTGGCGCGTAGCTCCGGCGGCGAGCGCCTGGATCCGACACGCCTTCAGGATTTCTCATTGATGAGCCGGGACGGCCGGCAGATCCCGCTTGGCCAGATCGGACACTCTGAAATCCGTCTGGAAGAGCCGATCCTGAAACGCCGCGACCGTACGCCTCTCATTACGATCCGTTGCGACATCAATGAGGCGACCCAGCCTCCGGAGGTATCCAAGCACATCATGTCGGCCCTTCAACCGCTGATCGCGTCACTCCCGGCGGGCTACCGCATCGAGATGGGCGGATCGATCGAGGAAGCTGCCAAGGCCAATGTTGCCTTGGGCAGGGTCTTCCCGGTCATGATCGCCGCCACGTTGATTGTCATCATGCTGCAGGTGCGATCCTTCTCGATGATGGCCATGGTGTTGTTGACCGCACCGCTCGGGCTTGTAGGTGTCGTGCCTATGTTGCTGGCGTTCAATCAACCTTTTGGATTCAATGCGATCCTGGGGCTGATAGGGCTGGCGGGCATCCTGATGCGCAACACGCTGATCCTGACCGAGCAGATCAAAGAGAACCGGGCAGCTGGCCTCGACGATTATCACGCTGTTATCGAGGCCACGGTGCAGCGCACAAGACCAGTGATCCTAACCGCACTCGCAGCCGTGCTGGCGTTCATTCCCCTCACGCATTCCGTCTTCTGGGGATCAATGGCCTTCACGCTGATCGGCGGCACGGCGGCGGGCACGGTGCTCATTTTGCTGTTCCTCCCAGCGCTCTATGCTGCGTGGTTCCGGATCAAGCCGACTGCGATTGACTTCCATTCGCAGACTTCCGCGGGCGAGCGAATAGGCTCGCACGCAGCGATTGCCGCCGAATAAGGCACTATCGTTGGCTCGAGTACTCTGTGTCCACTTCAGGGCTTTGACGATGCTTTCAAGGATTCAACGGCAGCTTCGGCGCAAACGCAAAAACCGTCCTGACGGTCAGATCAGGACGATTATTGATTTATGGCAGAATTGGTTGCAGGAACCGCAACCAATTCTTACGCCGCAAGTACGCCACAGCGGTAGTAATCACGATTTCGCTCGATAAACTACGATTGAGGCGATTAAGCTTCAGCCGATTTCGACAAAGAACACCTTTTCTTGCTGAGCTTCCCGGCCTTCAATCTTGAGCGACACCTTCGCCTCCCGAATCGTAGGAAGCTAGCACTTGGGCTGGGGTGCCATCAGCGCTCAATCCTGAGCCTGGCCCAGCGACGACGTCTACTGCTGATCGCGCAAAATATCAGCGGCGCGCTCGCCGATCATGATGCAAACCGCATTCGGATTGCCGGATATCAAGGTCGGCATGATTGAAGCGTCGGCGACCCGCAATCCCTCGATTCCTCGGACCCGCAGTTGCGGGTCGACGACAGCCATTTCATCCCCGCCCATACGGCAGGTTCCCGCAGGATGGAGCGCCGCATGGGCCTCTTGCTGGCAGAAGGCTCTGATATCGGCCCGCGCCGTCAATTGGCGTGACGGCGTGTGCCTGGCCGCCAGATACTTCGCGATGGCCGGTTGTGACATGATGTCGAGAGCGGCCATCGTCCCATCCGTGAGGGCGTCGAGATCATAGGGATCGGAGAAATAACGCGGCGTGACCCGCGGGTTGTCGGCGAAATCGGCGCTGGCGAGCGTCACCTCCCCTCTCGAGCGAGGCCGGATCTGACCGAGATTGACGGTGCAGCCATTGCCGCCGGGCACCGCGTCGACGCCTTCCTCGATGCCGGCGCCGACGACCATGAAATATTGGATGTCCGGCGTCGCCTGGCTCTTGTCGCCCCACCAGAAGGCGCCGCCTTCAATGAGGTTGGAAGCGGCCGGTCCATGGCGGAACAGGGCATAGTTCAAGCCCGCCAGGGCCTTCCAGTGCAGTTTTTTGTATTTGTCATAGCTGTGCGGACCGTTGAGCTGATAAATCAGCGAAATCTCGATGTGGTCCTGGAGATTTTGGCCAACGCCCGTCAGGTCGGCATGAATGTGGATGCCATGGCGCGAGAGCTGCGCGGCCGGACCGATGCCCGACAGCATCAGAAGCTTGGGCGTGGCTATCGCACCGCTTGAGAGGATGACCTCCCGGCGTGCCTTGTAGACGCATCGGGTGGCGCCCTGGATGCATTCGACACCGACCGCGCGGCCTCTCTCGATGATCACGCGCGTCACGGCCGTTTCCGTCCGGATCTGAAGGTTGCGACGCCGGCGGGCGGGCCCGATATAGGCGGTGGCGGCAGAACTGCGCCGTCCGTTGCGGGCAGTGATCTGATAAAATCCGCATCCCGTCGGATCGCCCGAATTGAAGTCGGGATTATAGGGGAGCCCCGCCTGCTGGCAAGCCTGGAGCCAGGCGCGCGTCAGCGGATGGATATGGTCGATGTCGGAGACACCGAGCGGGCCACCCACACCGTGCACCTGGTTGCAGAACCGGTTGTTGTCCTCGGCGCGCTTGAAATAGGGCAGCACGTCGGCATAGCCCCAGCCCGTCGCACCCATGGCAGCCCACTGCTCATAATCGCCCGGAACACCCCGGATATAGATCATGGCATTGACGGAACTGCCGCCGCCCAGCACCCGTGCCTGCACCATGGTCGGGTTTTGCGGCTGTCCCTGCTCCGATGTCGGCTCCCAGGCGATCCGCTTGAGCAACGAGCCTTGCGCCGTCTTGTAATAGGCACCGGGAATATGGATGTACGGGTTGCGGTCGCGCGGCCCTTCTTCCAGAAGCAGGATGTCCACATCCGGGTCTTCCGACAGGCGGGAGGCGACGACGCAGCCGGTGGAGCCGCCGCCGACGACGATATAGTCGAACGTCCGGACATCCGCCGACTGAGATGCCAGGATGCCGAAGCGAGCCGATCCCATGTCAAGCTATCCTATCGCGTCTGTCGAGAATGGATGCCCCCGCCTTGAGCGCCAGTGCGGCAATGGTCAAGGCAGGGTTGACGGCAGCCGAAGTCGGCAGGACGGAAGCATCTGTAATGTAAAGATTATTCACATCATGGCTGCGGCAATCCGGATCGACGACGGAGGTGTGCGGATCGTCGCCGAGGCGCGCCGTACCGCATTGGTGTGACGTCGTCTTACGGCCGAATGTGTGGCTGAGAACGATCGGAAATCCCGCCTCGCGCATGACCGCCCGGGTCTTGGCGATCAGTGCCTCGTGAGCGGGCATGTTCGAACGCACCCAATGCATGACGATGCGTCCGTCACGCACCGTGACGCGGCTTTCGGGATTGGGAAGATCCTCGCTCGTCAGGAACCAGCCATAGGCATAACGCGCGAGGAGCTTGGTGAACCAACCCGGCGCCGGCCCCGGGAAATTGGCCTTCAGAATATTGCCGGTGATGCGACCGAGCAGCTGGACGTTGCCGAGCGGGAAACCGTACTCATTGTCCTCGTTGTAGAAATCATTGAAGGCGATGGTCTTCTGATAGACGCAGTCATTCGGCTTGAACGGATCGATGGCGAGCATCGCCGTGGTATTGTGGTTCATGAAGTTGCGCCCGAGCTGGTCCGAGCCATTGGCAAGCCCGTTCGGATGCGCCTGGTTGGCAGAACGTAACAGCAGCGCCGCCGATTGCACGGCGCCGGCAGCAATGGCGAACGATCCGGCCGAAAGGCGCTGCTCGACGCCATCCTTCACATAGACCGCAGCCACGACCTTGCGACCGCTTTCGTCCGTCTCCAGGCGCGAGACGTTGGCGCCCGTCACCAGGCTGACACTGGGATGGGCTAGCGCGCTCGCCAGAGGGCCTACCTCGGCGTCGATCTTGCCCAGCCCGGTATTGGGAAAGGCATCCCAGCCCGTCCGCGCCCGCTCCAGCCAGGCATCGAGATCGATCGCAAGAGGAAGCGCAGAAGGATGCACACCTGCGCCTTCCAGCCGCCGGCGAATGGCTGCGATCGCCGGCTCGTCTGGAACCGGTGGATAGCCATAGGCATGCGCATGCCGAGGCTCCGTCGGATCCTGCTCGGCGGAGCCTCGCACCCGGAAGAGCGCTTCGGCCCGGTCATACCACGGCGCCAGGTCTTCGTAGGCGATGGGCCAGCCCGGCGAAGCGCCACCCATATGCGCTCGCGGCGCGAAGTCCTGGCGGCGATAGCGATACATCACCGCGCCGAAGAACTTCGAATTGCCGCCGACATAGTAATAATTGCCTGGCAGGAAGCTCTGACCATCCGTACCCAGCCATTCCTCCGATGAGCGATAGTAACCCTGCTGGAAAATCGCGATGTCGTCGCGCGCCTGCGGCGCGTCCTTGAGATAGCCCCCTCTTTCGAGAATGACGATACGGAGGCCGGAGGGCGCGAGGCTGTGAGCCAGCGATGCTCCTCCGATGCCCGAACCAACGATGACGATATCTGCCGCAATTGTCATGAAAGCCGGCCTCAGTCGATGCGGGTTTCGGTATCGGCGTCGAATAGGACGACGCGTGAGGTATCGACGCTGAGATGGGCTTCGCGTCCGGGGAACGCCTGCTTCGGTGGCAGGCGGGCGGTGACCTCGGCGCCGCCGAGCTGGAACACCACCAGCGTGTCCGGTCCGGTTGGTTCCACGACGTCGACATCGATCACAAGGTTCGCACGTGCCTCGTCGGCGGCGGCAAAGTTCTCCGGGCGGATGCCGACAAGGACTCTTCGGCCGCCATATTTCCGGGCCGCCTCTTCCGAGATGGCAATACCCGAGATGCGGGCAGCCGGCCGGTTGGCAATCTCGAAGACGACGTTCGCAGTCGCCCCCTGGATCTCGAGCACGGCTGGAATGATGTTCATGGCGGGTGACCCGACGAAGCGCGCCACATAGACATTGGCCGGACGGTCATAGACCGCCTGCGGTTCGTCGAGATGCTGCACCACGCCATCCTTCATGACCGCCACGCGGGTCGCCAGGGTCATGGCCTCGATCTGGTCGTGGGTGACATAGACGATCGTCGTGCCGAGCCGCGCGTGGAGGCGCTTGATCTCCGTGCGCATGTCGACGCGCAGCTTGGCATCGAGATTGGAGAGCGGCTCGTCAAACAAGAACAGCTTGGGCTGGCGCACGATGGCGCGCCCCATGGCGACGCGCTGGCGCTGGCCGCCGGAAAGCTGCGAGGGCTTGCGCTCGAGGAGATGGGTGATCTGCAGCATATCGGCCGCAGCCTTGACCGCGGTCTCACGTTCGGCCGGCGCCACGCCGCGGATCTTCATGCCGAACTCGATGTTCTGCCGCACCGACATCGTCGGATAGAGCGCGTAAGACTGGAACACCATGGCGATGTCGCGATCTTTGGGGGAGAGATCGTTGACGACCTTCCCGGCGATCCGGATCTCGCCGCCCGTGATGGTTTCGAGTCCCGCGATCATGTTCAGGAGCGTGGACTTGCCGCAGCCGGACGGACCGAGCAGCACGAGAAAGTCTCCGGTGTCGATGGAGATCGAGACCTCCTTCAGGACGGCGAGGTTGCTGTAGGACTTGCGGACACGGTCGATTTCAAGCGTGGACATGGGCTCAGCCTTTCACGGCGCCGGCGGTCAAGCCGCGGACGAAAAAGCGTCCGGCGGCGACATAGACGATCAGGGTTGGCAGGGCGGCGATCATGGCGGCGGCCATGTCGACATTGTATTGCTTGCGCCCCATGGTCACGTTGACGATGTTGTTGAGTGCCACCGTGATGGGGGAGGATTGCCCAGCGGTGAAGGACACGCCGAACAGGAAATCGTTCCAGATCTGAGTGAACTGCCAGATACAGGACACCACCATGATGGGAAGCGCCGTCGGCAGCATCACTGAAAAGAAGATGCGGAAGAAGCCAGCGCCGTCGATCTGCGCCGCTCGCGTCAGTTCATCCGGGATGGTGATGAAATAATTCCGGAAGAACAGGGTCGTGAAGCTGATGCCATAGACGGTATGGACCAGAACCAATCCTGGAATGCTGCCCGACAACCCCAATTTGCCGAGCACCTGCGCCATGGGCAGGATGACAGCCTGGAACGGCAGGAAGCAGCCGAACAGCAACATGCCGAAGACGAAATTCGATCCTCGGAAGCGCCATTTGGTCAGGATATAGCCGTTGATGGCCCCGATGCCCGTCGAGAGGACCACCGCCGGGATCACCATCAGCAGTGAGTTTACGAAATAGGGGCGTAGCCCGTTGCAGGCTGTGCCTATGCATGCCTGCCCCCAAGCCTTCTGCCAGGCCTCGAAGGTCAGCACCTGCGGTGGACCGATGAAGGAGCCGGCATAGATTTCGTCCAGCGACTTCAATGATGTCACGATCATGACCCACAGCGGCATCAGATAAAAGGTCGCGAGTGCCAGCAGGGATCCGTAGATGAACAGCCGTCCAAGCCTGTGCGAGCGGCGCGCCGATGCAGCTTCAGTGCTCATTGCCGCAACCTCAGTGCTCATTGCGGTTCTCCCTTAATTCCGAATAGAGGTAAGGGACGATGATGGCGGCGACCGTCATCAGCATCATCATGGCACTGGCGGCGCCCACGCCCATCTGGTTGCGGCGAAACGTGGCCGAGAACATGAAGGTCGACGGCATTTCCGTCGCGCTTCCAGGTCCGCCATTGGTCAGAGCCAGCACGAGGTCGAAGCTCTTGATCGAGATGTAGCTGAGCAGAACGATCACGCTCAGAAAGGCCGGCCGCAGCATCGGGATGATGATGCTCACATAGGTGCGTGGCAGGCTTGCGCCTTCGATCTGTGCGGCCTTGATGATCGAATTGTCGATGCCGCGAAGGCCGGCGAGGAAGATCGCCATCGCAAAGCCGGTCGACTGCCAGACAGCGGCGATAACCACGCAGTAGATTGCGTATTCGGGCCGCGTGATCCAGTCGAAGACAAAGCTGGTCCAACCCAACCCGTTGACGACCTTCTGAATTCCCAGATCCGGATTGAGGATCCATTTCCAGGCCGTCCCCGTCACGATGAAGGACAGTGCCATCGGATAGAGATAGACGGCGCGCAAGACCCCTTCGGCGCGGATACTCTGATCGAGCAGGATGGCGATCAGCAGGCCGATAGCGATCGTGATGGCCAGGAACAAGATGGTGAAGATGAACAGATTGGCGACCGCGGTTTCCCAACGCGGGGTAGACCAAAGGCGCAGATATTGCTCAAGGCCGACAAAGTCATATCGGGGGACCATCTGGGACGAGGAGAGAGAGATCCAGCCCGTCCACACAATAAAGAGATAAACCCCGACGAAAACGACGACCAGGCTGGGAGAAAGTACCAACCTAGGGAGCCATAAAGTAAATCGGTCTTTCAACGAAATCGTGCTGCGCATAAGTCCGCGCTCCCGCTGTTCCCGCGAATACGCCAATTTGACAACCGCCAACAGGCCCGCTGTCGGCGGATTGATTGGCGTTAGCGCGCGTTGTTGATCCCGGACACGAGCGCCTGGACGGCATCTTTCGATGACATGTCGGAGACGAAAAACTTGCTGACGACGTCACTGAAAACACCAGTGAACTGAGGCTGCGCGGCAAATCCTTCGGTTAGACCGCCGAGCATGGTGCCGTTCTCGACGGAGGCTTTGCGATCGGCGAAGCTGCGCTGGGCGCAAGCATCGAAGTCATCAACCGACACATCAGACCGTGCCGGGATGGAACCTTTGATTTTGTTAAAGTTCTTTTGAACTTCGGGATCCATGATGGACTCTGCCCAAGCGTCCTGCCCTTCGGTTGTCTTGGCGTCGTTTATCTTGAAGAGACCGAACGCGTCGATGACGAACTTGTAGTTTGGGGTGGCGGTCGGTGTCGGAAAGCAAAGGAAATCGACGCCGGGCTTCATACCCTTGGCCAGAAACTCGCCCTTGGCCCAATCGCCCATGACCTGCATCGCGGCCTTGCCGCTGGCGACCATACCGGTAGCGACGGCCCAGTCCCGACCGGTAAAGCCGTCATCGACGAGCCCACGAACCTTGCGCAGTTTATCGAAGGCGTCGACCATCTTGTCGCTGGAAAGAGCTCCCTCATCGAGATCGATAACGGCCTTCTTATAGAAATCGGGGCCGTTGACATCGACGAGAATGGCTTCGAACACCTCGAGAATCTGCCAAGGCTCATCGCCGATGGCGAGCGGTATCACGCCCGCTTTCTTGAGCTTGTCCCCGGAACCGATCAGTTCGTCCCAGCTCTTGGGTTCGGAGATGCCGGCCTTGTCGAAGACAGCCTTGTTCGCCCAGACCCAGTTCTGGCGATGCATATTGATCGGCAGCGAAATATAGTCGTCTCCGCTCTTCACGAAGGCCAGCAATTGAGGGGCGAGCGCCTTGTCCCAGCCATTCTTGGTATAGAGGTCGTTAAGCGAGCGGAGCACGCCCTCCTTGGCCCAATCGAGCCCCTCATATCCGAGAAACTGCATGGTCGCCGGCGGATTGCCTGCGGCCAGGCGCGTACGAAGCGCCTGCAGGGCATTGGCCCCGGACAGACCTCCCACAGCACTGTCCTGCCACTGATATCCCTTGGAGGCGAGCTTGTCGGTGATGACCTTGAGGGCCTTCACCTCGCTCTCGGACACCCAATGATGAATGCCCTCGACGGTGCCCTTACTCTGCGCCATGGCGGCGGCCGGTATGAGCAAAATCGAAGCAGCGAGAAGCGTGGTCCATTTCATGTCAGTTCCCCTTTTTTCATTTTTAAAGTCGAGACAAGTCGGCAGATCCGCTGGCTTCTGCGTCTGTCGGATCCGCCTTCGGCTAGATGTCGGCCGGCTCGACCGCGGCCGCGTAAGGCACGTTGCGCCCGCCATAGCGGCGGACACGGATGTTGGCCTGCTCGGCATGGCCGGCAAAACCTTCCATCAGGCACAGCCGTGAGCCATAGGCGCCGATCAGAGCGGACGCCTCATCGGTTTCGATGCGTTGATAGGTGCAAGTCTTCAGGAACTTGCCAACCCATAGGCCCCCTGTATAGCGAGCGGCCTTGTTGGTCGGCAGCGTGTGATTGGTGCCGATGACCTTGTCGCCGAAGGCAACGTTGGTCCGGGCACCGAGGAACAGCGCACCATAATTCTTCATATTGTTCAGGAAGTATTCGGAGTCGCGGGTCATGACCTGGACATGTTCGGACGCCACGAAATCGGCCTGCGCGACCATCTCCTCGAGCGTGTCGCACAGGATGATCTCGCCGAAATCTTCCCAAGCCTTTGCGGCAATTGCCGCCGTCGGCAGGATCTTCAGCAGGCGCTCGATCTCGGCCAGCGTATCCCGCGCCAGATTTTCGGAATTGGTGATCAGAACAGCCGGCGAATTGACGCCGTGCTCGGCCTGGCCCAGGAGATCGGTCGCCACCAGTTCGCCGTCGACACTGTCATCGGCGATGACCAGGGTCTCGGTGGGACCGGCGAAGAGGTCGATCCCGACCTTGCCGAACAACAGGCGTTTTGCCTCGGCGACATAGGCATTGCCGGGCCCGGCCAGCATATCGACCCGGTCGATCGTCTCCGTACCATAGGCCATCGCCGCAATGGCCTGAACGCCGCCGAGGCAGTAGATTTCGTCCGCGCCGGCCAGCGCCTGCGCTGCCACGATCTTGGCGGAGATCTTGCCCTGGAACGGAGGGGCACACGTGACGATCCGTTCGCAGCCGGCAACCCGTGCAGTCAGCACCGTCATATGCGCCGAGGCCAGCAGCGGATATTTGCCGCCCGGGACATAACAGCCGACATTCTCGATCGGTATGTTGCGATGACCGAGAACAACCCCCGGAAGCGTCTCGACTTCCAGGTCCTTCAGGGCATCTTTCTGGGCCTGCGCAAAGGTGCGGATCTGGTCCTGCGCGAAATCGAGATCCTCGCGTTCGCGCCGGCTCAGCGCATTGATGCAGCTGTCGATTTCCGTCTTGGTAAGGCGGTAGGAGACTCGGTCGAACTTGTCGAACCGGATGGAAAGGTCGCGGACGGCCGCGTCGCCGCCGGCTTCCACCTGGGCAAGCAGTGCCTGCACGGCCTCTGTGATGCCGCCGTCGGTCTCTCCGGCGACGGTGGCTTGCGCCGTTTTGATGTGCCGTATCATGGCAATGAACCTTGGTTTGCGGAAACGAGGCGTTCCGCACTGCAAAGGGATGAGAGAGGATGGAATCGGGGGTGCTACGCCCCCCGGGTCATCTAGAGATGCTGTTCACGGGCACGCATCTCGGCATAGGCGGCCTGTTCTTTCTCGTAATAGGCCGGCGAGGGAAAATCCCACCAGCCCGTGGCAAAGGGCCCCGCCGCATCGCGCGACACGATGACCTCGACCAGGGCCGGTCCGCCGCATTCCAGCGCCGCCTTCAGGCTGCTTTCCAGATCTTCGTCCTTCTCGACCTTCCAGGCCTGCAGGCCGAAAGCGCGGGCCGAGGCGGCGATATCCGCGGAATAAGGCTCGCCATTGCCGGAATGGTGATTGAATTCAGAGGCGACATGGCGGCCCATGAATTTCCGTTGTCCGCCGCGGATCGACATGTAGCCACTGTTGTTGAGCACGAGGAAGACAGTGTTGATACCGTTCATCACCGCCGTCCCCATTTCCGGCAGGGACATCATGAAATCGCCATCGCCGACGATCGCCACGACCTGGCGGTCGGGACAGGCGAGCTTGGCGCCGAGTGCGGCCGGTACCGCCCAACCCATCGGCGAATACGATCCGGATGTCAGATGCGTGCGCGGTTCATAGACCGGGAAGCTCTGCTTGACCGAGCCCTGCGTATTACCCGAACCGACCACGACGACGCCGTTGCGATCGAGAACCTTGCGCAAGGCGGCCAGCGGACGCTGGGAGGTAAAGGGGGTTTCGCGGCTGTTGATGCGCGGAGCAACCTGCGCCTCCCAGTCGGCCTTGGCCTTCTGCACATCGGCCAGGAATGTTTCGCGGCGCGCCAGCATCCTGGACGACTCGGCCTCGGAGATCAGCGACAGGAGCGCCTCGAGCGTGACCCTCGCATCGGCGACGATCCCGACTTCTGTCTCGTAATTCTTGCCGATCTCGCGCGGATCGAGATCGATATGGATCAGCTTTGCCGACGGGATCGAAAAAGACACGCCCTTGGCATAGGAGGAGGCCGACCAGTCGGTGAAGCGGCAGCCGACGGAGACGACGACGTCGGCGGAGGCCGTGATCGCGTTGCCGCAGGTCGTGCCGGTCTGGCCAACGGCGCCGATGAACAGAGCGTGGTCTTCCGAAATGGCGCCCTTGCCGTTCCAGGTGATGGAAACGGCCGCGCCAAGCTTTTCGGCCAAGCGCGTCAATTCAGCCGACGCATTGGCGGTAATGGCGCCGCCACCGGCGACGATCACCGGCCGCTCGGCCGTCAATAGCAGCTTGACGGCAGCCTCGATCGCTTTGGGGTCGGGATAGGCGATGCCGATCGGCAGGCGCTTGTCCAAGGGATGGATGGTCACCTCGGCCGCTTCGACCTGCACGTCCATCGGCACTTCGACATGGACAGGACCGGGCCGGCCGGTCAGCATGGCATTGAAGGCGCGGTGCATGATGCTCGGCAGCACCTGAACGGAATGGGCCTGCCAGGCGCGCTTGGTGACCTGCTCGGTGATGCGGGCAAAGGCGTTGTCCTGCTGGCGCTCCAATTCCTGCATGGTGCCATGACCATGCATATAGGTCTGCGGCGAACCCGAGACATAGAACAGCGAGGTGGAGTCGCAATAGGCCGTCGCCAGGCCGATGATGGTGTTGGCGGCACCTGGGCCGACCGAGGTCGAGCATGCCATCGGGCGACCGCTGGCCCGGAAATAACCGTCGGCCATGTGGACGGCACTCTGCTCATGCATGACCTGGATGAAGGGAAGCTGCGAACCTTCCTCCAGAAAGGCGTCGAACAAGGACCAGATACCATGGCCGGGCACACCGGCCACATAGCTTACGCCATACTCCTTCAGCGCCCTGGCAACAACCTGCCCGCCCGTCAACTTCATTGGACCATCCCTCACTGCTCGTTGTGATTTCGAGCTGGAGGGTTGTCTGCAAACACCCTGCCCTCCAACGATGGCTTATTCTTTGGCGGAGCAGCAATGCTTACAAGTTCGCAGGCAACGATTCACTGACGCAGGATGACGCGTAGCTGGGTTCGCTTTGCGTCGCTCGCTTATGGTGATGGCGGCTGGGGTCCCTCTCGTCATTGCCAGGACGGGCACCTGTCTTGCCCGCCAGCAATGGCGGCGGCCCCCGCCGAAAAGTACCTCGATCGTGCCCTCTCCCTTCGCAACAAGCACCTCTGTTTGCTTCATAATGCGTCGAATAAAATCGATGCGCGCAATTTTGTGCACGCGCGCGGTGTGGCTTTCTGCAAGGCAAGACGTCATGGACGAGGAGAGACTGCGCCATGCAGAACCAGACGAGAGACCTGGCCTTTGCCGATGATTTCATCATCGCCAAGCTGGTGGAGAATGTGGCCGACTACGAAGTCTCGGACGCCGTCGTCGTCAATATCAGCCCTTCTGCCATGGTGACAGGGGACGATCACCCTGCCATCGTGCCGGCCTGGAAGTCGACCTGGCTCAAGGGCGGCTGCATCCGGTCGGCCAACCGCGCTGTTCTCATCAAGGTGGTCAGGCCGACAAATCTGGGCGGCTGCATGTTCCGTGGCTGGGACTGGCTCGGCAACCGCATTCGCAGTTTTCCGCGCGACACGCCGCTCTTCATCTCGGCACAGGATGAGGTCGGCCGCGTAACCGTCGATCCCCGCGTCTTCACCAACGAGTTAGCGGCCGCACAGGTCGCACAGGATTTCACCTTGAAGCTGAACCTGTGGTGGTCACCGGGCGATACGGACTGCTTCATCCACAACGAGCATCCCTTTCTCGAGACCCACACGCAGATCCACGGCATCGGCCGTATGCAGAAATTCAAGGAGCGTGATCCGTCGACGATCTACGAGGACGTCGTGATGCCGATCGGCTATTCGCACGATCCGTTCTGCCGCGTCACCGGCCCTAATCAATGGACCTATCCGTGGCATCGCTATTACGCCGAGACAGACAGCATCTGGCTCGCCATCGAACTCCACCCCTGAGCGTCGAACGGCGATAGGCAACTTCAACTCATCTGGATCATGTCCGATCCATCGCCGAGATATTGAAGCGCCTCACGCGGAATCGCCGGATCATTGCGATCCATGACGGTAAGGGCCTTCAGATGCTCGCGGCGCAGCAGGCCGGGCCCGCGATAATGCAGCGCAACCTTGGTCGAATAAGGCTGGCGAAAGACATTCGCCGCAACGCCGCTCGCAATGCCGAACATGAACTTCTTCGAGTTGCGTTTCACCTGGGCGTAGACGCCGAACGTCATTTCATTGGACTGAATGCCTTCGAAATCGGCGGTGAACAGACGGTCGGCAACTGGGAAGCAGAAACCGTAATATTTGAAGACATATTCGATCTTGGACGGATCGTCGAAGCTCGGAAACCTCTCCACATAATAATGTTGAAGAAATTCCTTGTTTCTATAGATACAGAAGGCGGATTTAAGGACGAAGCCCTTATAGATCGAAGAAAACTGATAGCGATCATAAACACCGACAATATCGTTATGATCGGCATTGTTTTCGACGATCATGCTGGAGACGAAGCGGGAGAACTCCGGCAGCTGGCGAGCCGTGGCCATGGCATGGAAAAAGTTTCCATCGACAAGCGTGCGGAATTCATCCGGATCCGTGAAAAGTATCGCTACGCTCAGGCCGAAATAATTGGCGATGATGCGCAAATTGGTGGCGGAAGGAACATGCGCACCCGACAGATATTTATTGAATTGCTGCCGGTTAACATTGATCTTGCGGCAGACGGCTGCCACGGACCCGTGCCGGTCGCACAATGTCCTCAGATTGGCTGCAAGAGCGCCGCCATCCCTGCCCAGATGTTCCACCACTTGCTCTCCCAATCTGACGCGACCTGACGCAGATTCTACGTCATAGTGAGAATGACTTCAACGGCCTGCGAAATTGTGGTCCGGCCTGAACCCCGCCACTCTCTCCTGACCGCGGGCTGAAAGAGGTTCTGGCTGTGAATTCAATGCAAATAGCGGGCTGGTCTGTGATGGGAACCGGCACGATCGCCACCGAACATATGGTTTCGGCAATCCGCTCGGTTGGCCATGAACCATTGTGGGTCGTCAGCCGGAACAACGATTATGCCAAGTCCTTCTCGGAAGACCTGGGCATTCCGAGAACGTCGACCGAGGCGCAGCAGGCGCTGAGCGATCCGGCAGTGAGCTTCGTCTATGTCAGTGCGGCCCGTAGCCGACGAGGACACTATGTTTCGGCCGCAGCGGCAGCCGGTAAGCACGTTCTGTGCGACGGCCCGCTTGCCGATACGAGCCGCGTTGTGCGGGCTCTCGTCGAGCGCTGCGCGCATTCGGGCGTGGCCCTCGCCATGAACCAACCGCTACGTGCCTCCAACATCCATCAAACCATGGGCAGACTGGTGATCGAGGGCGAGATCGGTGCCTTGCGCTCGCTCCTGATCATGCGCGGCGCACCGTCTCAGTCGCCGAACCGCAGAAGCGAGGCATTGGAAGAACCCGCCGACCTGCTTCTCGACATGTCCGTGCAGGACGTCGATCTCGCCCGCTTCCTGACGGGCCGGGACCCAATCGAGGTTTCTGCCCTGCCGACAACGCCCGGCGACGGCCGCCGGCAGCAGATGGCCTATGCGATGCGCCTAGCCGGTGATGTCGTTTTCCAGGCTTATGAGAGCGTCACCACGGCCGAGTTCGATAGCATGGTCATGCTCGCCGGCGATCAGGGCGCGTTGATCGCCCACGGCACCCTTAACGGCAAAGCATCGGGCACGCTGGTGCGGCGCCTTGGTGCACGCAACGAGCTGATCCCCGTTAGAGACCGGGACGCCCATTGCACCACCGTCGAAGGCTTTGTCGCATCGATCCACAAGCCCACGCCGTGGTTATGCCGCGGCGAGGATTGCATCATGGCCCTGCGAACGGTCGAAGCGCTTGCGGCGTCGGACAGAAAACGCCGCACCATCACCATGTGAAGGCGTCCCCCCCACACCTGCAACAGCCGAGACCTCCAAGACATGGAAACCAAACCCAATCAGTTGATCTTTCATTCGATGGCTTCGCGGTGGAATACGCTGGCCATCGACATCGATATCGCACGCAGCCTCGGCTTCGATGGCCTCGAAAGCTCCGGAGCCAAGATTGCCGCCTTTCTCGACGCCGGCTTCAGCAAAACCGATCTGCGCGACCGTCTCGCGGATCTCTGCGTGCCCGGCATCGGCTTCCTGATCGATCTGGAACGACAGGGCAAGCGTCGGGGCGACATGCTGCGCGAGGCAGAAGAACTCTGTCAATTGGCGGTCTCTGCGGGAGCGAGAGGGATCGAGGCGATTACCGGTCCTCTGGATCTACGCGCTTTCGAGCCTGGAGCGGCCAGGTGCTATCCGCAGCTCTACCGGGGTCTCATCGACTTGCCCGAAGAGGAACAGACGACCCTGACCGCCGCGAACCTCGGTGCTGTCGCCGATATTGCCGCAGACCATGGGCTCATCGTCTATCTCGAGGCTCTATCCTGGACCCCGCTGAACAGCATGGACGCGCAGTTGCGCGTCATCGACAGATGCGGGCGTGACAACGTTCGCCTGGTCGTCGATTTCTGGCATGCCTATACCGCAGGCGACACCCCTGATCGGATCGCCCGGCTGGACAAGAATCTCATCTACGGCGTGCATCTATGCGATTCCCTGCCCTATCTGGGCGGCATCCCGAATGAAGCCGCTTTGCGCGATGTCCCCACAGGAAGCGGCACTCTCGATCTAAAAAGCTGGGTCGATGCAGTTAAGGCCACCGGATATACGGGCTGGTGGAGCTGCGAGCTCTTCTGCAGGCGCCAGCATCAGGACAACAGCTATGCCGTCGCTCGGGACCTGAAAATCCTGATGGAGCGGCTGATTCTGGATCAACCAGACAGTTCTCAGATGAAGAATGAAGGAACAAACACATGAAGCTCGAGACACTGCTTCTGGAAGGCAGCCAGCATGGCCGCACCGAGATCAGTCACGATACTGTCGAGCTTATTGCCGATGGCAAAACGGATTGGTTCTTCAACCCGTCGGACGGCTCGCGCCTGTCGAATGTCATCCGCTTGACACAAGAGGTCGCCCACGAGGCCTTCTCTCTTTCTGCCAGAATTTCCGTCGACTTTGCCTCGCCCTATGACGCTGGTGCACTCTTCATCCAATGCGACGAGGAAAACTGGGCGAAGGTTGCCTTTGAATATTCCGCCAACCGCAAGCCGACGATCGTCAGCGTCGTGACCCGAGGAACGTCGGATGACGCCGATGGCCCGAGCTATCATGGGGACCATGTCTGGCTTCGCCTTTATTGCGACGGGAAAATCGTCGCTGCCCACTTCTCCGAAAACGGACGGTATTGGCACTTCCTGCGCGTCTTCACCCTACCAGGCATCCGGCAAAGGCCGGTCCGCATCGGTCTCGGGGCGCAATCCCCGACCGGAGAGGGCACGCGCGTAGTGATGTCAGATGTGAGATTGTCGCCGATCCGGATCGAAAATCTGCGCAACGGGGAATAGACGGCATCAAGCACCGTCGGCTTTCAAACCGGGGTGAGTGGGTGTCGCCAACCCGCATCGCCTCGCCGGTGGCATCCGAGAGGATGACAGCGGACGGGGCCTCGCAGAGGGTCCAGTTTCCGCCGCCGTGGTCAGAAACGCAAAAAAGCCCTGATGGTCAAATCAGGACGGTAATTGATTTATGACAGAATTGGTTGCGGGGGCAGGATTTGAACCTGCGGCCTTCAGGTTATGAGCCTGACGAGCTACCGGGCTGCTCCACCCCGCGGCAGGAATTTGTTTGCA